>CAJTUK010000001.1 GCA_910579525.1 uncultured Christensenella sp.
TGCCGCTTGCCCAGGCGCTTGAACTGTTCGCCCAACTGATATTGCCGATTATGCTTTTGTCTACGGCGTCCTCGTTTACCGTTGCCGTTATGTGATATGCCGTGTCCGCAGTTTCCGAAACGTTGTATGCCGCAAATTCTTCCTGCGGTATCTGTGCCGCACAAAGCAATATCCCGTTATTTTCGATTACGTCCATATTGCTGCCGTTCTCATTATTGCCTGCGTTGTCGTCGTTTGGCTTTTGCAGGTTCTGGCGCAAGTCTTGCCACTGCATAGGGTTCCAATTACCAAACGCAACTGAAACGCTTACATAAGAGACAGACAGCACCAACATTATAAAAGCTATAAATCCCCCGATAAAATTTGTTAATTTCTTTGTCATTTTTTTATTTCCTCCTCGCGGGAACGTTGCGCCCCGCGTTTATTTACGATTATATATCTTTAAGCTCTTTCAACTCGACTTCCATATACACACGCTTGTATATGCTTTCCCCACGGTCAGAGCAAGGCTCTGAACAAGAATTGACCCGCAAACGCAATAGGCTTTTCAAATAGTCTTTCATTTCCGCTATTTCTTCGGGTGTTCCCCATAACCTGATTTTAACCACGGCACACCTTACAATTGCTTTCAATAACCTTGATTAGCTCGCTTATTTCAGTTTTTGAAATTGCATATAACGAAATCATAAAGCCGAGTTCTCGCTCGCCGTATAGAAAATCAAGTATTCCGTCAAGGTCGTTAGCCCAATCAAAAATATTAAGCTGTAAATCTTTATAGAGTTTCGGAAACTTTTCTTTTATAAGTTCCTGCACGTTTACGCCCGCGTTGGGGGTCGTCTTTATGGGATTAAACGCTTTTACTATGTCGTAAGCTCCATTAACTCCGCACATTGTTTCAATGGGGCAACCGTTATTATGTAAGTCACACATCGCGCAAGTAGCCCGCGCATTGACTTCGCAAGGCAACAAATCATTATTTTTCATTCCGTCACCCCGCCGAGCTTGCGCGCCTCGTTGAATTTTTTCTCGGCTTCGAGTATGCTTTCGCAAAGTTTAAAAAGTCCCGCGTTGTAGTTGTCGTCCCACGCTTCGATTAAAAGCTGTTCTGTAACGTCGGTTACTTCTTCGCGCCATTCCTGCGTGTCTTCGTCTTCGGTTTCTTGGTTCCAATAGTAGCGAAGCTCTTCAACGCGTGCAGTGTCGATTTTTGTTTTAAGCTCTTCGTAGTCCTTTTTGTTCATTTTTGCAAATCTCCTAAAAAATATATTTCAACGCCCTTGCGGGCTGTTGTTTCCTTAATCTCAACCCCCGCGCCGTTTATGGCGGTGCAGGAGCCGAGATTTGCAAGCACCTTTGCGGATTCCCCCGCGCGGGTGCGTGTTGCTGTTCCGTCCTAACCCCTGCGCACGTCTACGGCGGGCGCAGGAGCTTAAAGGACAAAATGCAGTGTATTTTGTATTATTGACTTTACCCCCCTTCATATGGTAAAATTTGATTGGAAGACAAAAATCTACAAGGCGGTAAATTCAATATGGAAAAACAATATTATGCAATTTTGATGAGACGTGCTGATTTCAACATGGAAACTATTAACGAAGAAGAACTTTCGACATTAACCCCACAAGAAATAGAAGATTTAGCAACAAGAATAAATTGCGTAAGCTCTAACTATAAAGAGATATATGACGAGTTCCAACAAATAAAAAAAGATTATCCTGCATTAAAAGCATTGGCAGAAAACGACGCCGGCGGAACAGCTGATTTAGATTTAGAGATGTGTATCGTTAGAATATCAGTAATGAAAGATTGGGAAACATTTAAATAATTGTCAGTTTTTTTAGCCTCTCGCATTTTGAGAGGCTTTTTTGTTTGGTTAAGTGATAAATAAAGGCATATACCATTAACTGACTTCTTGTTAGATTTAACTTTTTATGTTCCATAATTTCACCCCTCCACGCGCCGGTGCGTGTTCTCGCCGCTCGCCCTTACCCCCGCGCCCCATTTTTTGAGGCGCAGGAGCTTAAAGGACAAAATGCAGTGTATTGCCTTAATTGTCCCGCTTTTGGAATCTCTTCCGAAAGCGGGGTTTTTATAGTCTCGTCTGTTTGCACACAAAAACACAGAGAATCTGTATTATCCACAATACTATAACACAGAGTTTTTGAGTTTGCAAGATTTCAACACAGAAATTCTGTAAAATTTTTATATGGAATTTGCAAAACAGCTTAAAGATTTGAGAAATTCAATACAATACACGCAAAAACAGTTAGCAGAATATTTGGGCTTATCGGCTAATTGTGTCTGTGAATGGGAAAAAGGTAGAAGCGAACCCAGCTTATCCACGATTAGAAAATTAGCGGCGTTTTTCGACGTTTCAGCCGATTATCTTCTCGGGTTAGAGGACGATTTTGGAACAAGACCGGCGACTGCACCCGTCCCCATGGGCGACAACTACACCGCTGACGAGCGCAAAATTATTGAGCAATACCGCAGTATTCCCGATAAACTCAAAGTGTTAGTTCGCCAGCAACTTGAAATTTATACCGCACCGGGCGAATTGCTTTCTAAACCGCAAAAAAAGTAATAAAATAGCCCCCTACTACTTTGAAGGGGGCTAACAAATTGCTTTTACTAAAAGAGGACTATGAAGGGCTGTTAAAAGCCATTGCTATTTTGCAGACCATTTGCAAAAATGCGGTAATGTCTGAAATCGAGGAGGAACAAGAACGGCAAGCTGAAAAAATTTTAAAATTTTTAAAGAATGAACGGGTATTTGAATTAATTCTTTTAAAGAGGAGGAAACAAATACCTATGAAATTTAGGGAAATTATAAACGAGCAATGGTTAAAAGACCATACAAGAATCAGAACTAACGGATTATATGAAATCCGGTGTAGCATAAATAAAATACCTATTACCGGGTCAGGAAAGAGCATTGAAACGGCATGTGAAAATTTTATAAATTCACTCATTGATAAAACGCGCCCTACGCCAAAGAAGCCGGACAAAAAGCCCGAAGTTAAACGGGTTTTGTTTAATGACTTCGCCGAGCAGTGGGTTTCACTTGTTAAAAAGCCGACCGTTAAAGAGTGCACCTATACTTCGTTCGTCATAAATTACAACGCGCACGTTAAGCCGTTTTTTAACGGCAAGTACATAGACGATATTACGGCTATGCAGATACAGCCGCTATTTAACGGTTTTGCGGAACGGAAGCAATCACGTGTTGCGCAGAATATCAAAGTAATTTTAAATCAGATATTCGAGGGCGCCGTCGCCGAACGACTAATAACGTTTAATCCAATGGCCAACGTCAAGGTTTTAAAGCACCACAATAAAAGGGGAACGGCGCTTTCCTACGAGGAAGAAGCCGAATTTCTTCGGAAGCTGAACGACAGCAAGTATAAACTTACTTTTGCAATTATGCTCTTCGGCGGAATGAGGCGCGGCGAGCTTGCAAGTCTGAAAGTCGAAGGCGAATTTTTGAGTGTTAAAAACGGGAAGTTGAGGATCTCGCAGGAAGAAACCCGAAGAAGGATTCCAATAACTCCTATGCTTCGGCCGTATTTGGAGAACGCGACAGCCGAAGAGCTATGCGAGGCGGTGAGCTTAACGTGTGACAAGCTGTCACGAGCTTTTAAGGCGCTGTGTCCGCTCCACCACCTGCACGAGCTGCGGCATACGTTCGTAACACGTTGTCAGGAATGCGGAGTTCCGCGGGAAGTCGTTTCAGTCTGGGCGGGGCACGCTTCCGACAACACGATGACGTCGACCGTATACACGCATTTTTCACCGGAATTTATGCTGCACGAGGGGCAAAAAATCGACTATTATAATAGATTAAAGGATTAAGCCCAATTTACGCCCAGCGTGAAAAACGTGCACATAAAGACACTTTTACTTAAAAATACCGCAAATACGGGGTTTTTGCGGACAAATCGCGGGATTTTATCCGTTTTTTGCTCCTCAAAATCCCGTGGTAGCGATACCGTGTGGGTTCGACCCCCACCACCGGCACCAACGACTTCCCTTATAAAGAGGAAGTCTTTTTTATTAAACCAAAAATGCGGAAGCAAATTTGCTTCCGCATTTTTGGTTTCAGCATGCCGCCGTTACCGTCGAAAGAAGGTTACCACACCGTTTCATTTGAATTGATACAACTTTTGATTGCACGCGACGGTAACGGCTTTATGCTTTTATTTGAACTCCTTAAAAGAGAGCCCACCTGATTGAGTAATAATTTATTATTCCGAATCTACGATATCGTTGAAGCCGTCTAAATCTTCTACTGCTCTGCGTTTCTTCAGTTTAACCGCCAATACTACTATCAACAAGATCGCAACTGCCGCCACAGCACCTACAACGTACCAAACCCACATGGGAATACTGGTTCCGCCGACTATATCGTCGGGCGCTACTATAGATATAGCTTTTGCCGACTTGCCGCTGATTTCGTAATTATCGTTATCAACGGTTACCGTTAATTCGTGTCCGCCTATCCTTACGAAGTCGCCTTCCGCGGTTACGCTTACGCGTATAGTTTTACCTCCGTCGGTAAAGTCGTTATAATGCTTCGTTTCGTTGGGTTGTATGCCTTCAAGCGATAAATCGTCGCCTATCCAGCCGCTGATTACAGGAACGGGCATATGAACGTTTCCGTCTGCCGTAAATTCAGTGTCGCCCCAAGTTATCGAAAGCTGACGCTTATTGATAACGTATCTGCCTACATTGCTGTCTGCATCTGCGTTGCTTTGCTTGTAAATAATCTGGTTGTTAGAAGGAACGTCTTCGTTGAGTTCGAAGTAAATCGTATATTTGCCTACGTTGGTAGTGCTGTCAACATTAGATTGCGAACCGTTGAACGCATAAGCTTTTGCCGACTTTTTGAAGTCTGCCGCCTGCATAGCGCCGTTAACGGTTACATATCCTTCGTCAACGAGCTTCTCTGCAAGATTTTCAGGCAACTCGTCGCCGTAAGAAATTTCGAAATCTTTCTGGAATACGACGATTATATACTTATCTCTGTCAAGAATACGAACGTACCATTTACCTTCGAGGTCGTCGTGGTTTGCAATAGAAATCTTATAATTTACTATCCACTCGCCTGCCGTTACTATTGCAGGTTTTGTAGTCAGATTTATCTCGGGATTGCGGTTGAAGTCATCCGCAACGGGATAAGGATTGCTATACAAAATCTTAACGTCCGCGTCGGCGTAACCGTCAAAGTTGATAAATACGTACTTGCCGTCTCTCTGCGTATCGAGATTGATAAAGAAACTGCTGTAGCTGTCAAGAACGCCTTCTTCGTTGAAGAGTTCCGTTCCGCGTTTAAGCACCGTAATGGTAGAAGTTTTTACTGTGAACAAACCTTCCGTATGAGCACCGTCGGCGTCTTCCTGCGAGCCTACAAACACTACGTTGTAGTTACTGCCGTAGGTTGCGCTGTCCCAGCTACCCTGAATACGATAATCTTTAGAATACTTCTCGGTTTTGCTGTTGAAGTTTGCGGTAATGAAGTTACCCGCGTCGATGTCGGTCGTAGCAAAGTTTACGGTTGCCTTTATTTTGAGGTCGTCTCCGGCAAGTGGTCTCAAGCTCTGTCTTGCGTATTCAACGCTCAATTTGCTTTGATAGTTTGAGGTACTTACTTCACCGTAGTAGAATTCTCTGTCTGCAAGTTCAACGGTAATTTCACGTTTAAGAATGTCGAATTCGAATTCCGTTTTAGTGAGAGTAACACCGGTATGATTATCGCCGTCTTTTCTTTCAACCCTAATCTTGTATTTGCCCGCGTTAATCGCTTCGCCGTCCGTCAGTCCTGCATTCACAGCGGGGTCGGTTATAAGAATAACGTCAAGCGCAATCCACTGTTCGGTCGAACCGTCAACAATCTTATACGAAGCCGTAGGAACGTGCGCCTTTCCGTCGTAAACGAAGTCGCCGTTTGCCGTGGTTTCGCCTATAAGCTTAACGTCGCCCGTTTTTGCGTCAATAACAAGCGTTGCCGCAAGAATATTGAAATTGTAGTTACGAAGAATCTGGTTGAGCTTTTCCAACTCGCTCGCGCTGGTAGTCTTTACGATACTAACCGAGCCGGGGGTAGTGCTTGTAGTGTAAGGGCTCGAAAGCCAACCGTTAGCATACTTCTTACCGTCCACAGTGTTGGTAAGAGCAGCAATAATATTGCTTTCTTCGCTTGAAAGCAATCCGCTGAACGAACCGTCCGTCACTTCATAACCTTTAAGCGTATCGCCGTAATTCACGGTCATATTGCTGGGGGTTATGGTAAGGTCGATTTTATCAACAGTACACTGTTGTTCCGCGCCTGCAAGTTTATAGTTTTTATAAGCGCTGTTCGTGCCGTCGAATTCTACCGCAAGGGTATAAATTCCTGCGTCCTTGATTTGGGTTACTTCGGTCTTTTTGCCACCGTCTACGCGGTAAATTTTATAAACGAGTTTAACGTTGTCCGCGCCTACGAGGTTGTTCATTGTAGCGGTCTTGGAAACAAAGCTTTCAAGAGCTTTTGCGCTGTAAGTCGTGCTCACTTCGCCGCTCGCTTCGGTCCATTCGCTGCTGTCGAAATCCCACTCTACTTCTATTACCTTTGCGGTAATTTTATATTCCTGAACAAGTTCGAATTTATTTCCGCTGAACGCGTAGTTACCGTTTGAAGGCAAAGTTGTCTTAACGTAATAAGTACCCGCGTCTTTGGAGGTTGCAACGGTTGTGCAAGCCGAGTCGGAATAAACCTGAACCGCAAGTTCGAGGAATGTTCCCGTGCTTACTTCGAATTTAACAACGGGGTTTTGAACCGCGCCGTTATATTCTAACGTATAGCCGTCGGTTGCGTTGCCGCCAAAGTTCCAGTTAAGAGTGATTTCTTTGGGTTTAATTGTAAATTCAGCATAACCGCCTGTATATGCAACGGTTACGTCCACGGTGTAGTCTCCACTAACGGGAGTTGCTTCCACCTTATACTTGCCTGCGTTTACAGGAGCGTCGTTGCCTAATTTATCCCAGCCGTTCGTAGCGCTGTTGAACGCATAGAACGTATATACGTACTTGTCGCTGTTCGAAGGTCCCGACTTAACTACGGGGTGTTGCGCGTTGCCGTTGAAAGTATAATCAACCGCCGCGTTGAGCTTATTGCCCGCCGTAGGAGTAACGCTTTCGCTCTCATACCAGCCGAAGCCCGAAGGAGCCGCTTTTTGTACTTTATATACGCAGGTCGCACCGGAAGTTGCGATTTTGTAGTTGGGGTTGATTATTATGAGCGTTGCCGTCCACGTACCCGTACTGCTGTTCTTTCCTTCTACGTAATAATCCGTTCCGGCAACAAGCGTATCGCCTGCCGCGGTATTTGTAAGGTTTACGGTAGGAGCCTGCGGCGTGCCCGCAAGGAAGTCGAATACAAAGTCGTTACCGCTCGTGAGATCCGTATGCGTAGTGCCGCTCTTGTCAAGCCAAGCTATGGTAAGCTCGCGCTTATCGATGGTAAATTTGCAAGTCGAATCGGTAGTTGCCGCAAACGTGTAGTTCACCGTATCGGGCAGATAAGCTTCCGCCTGATAGGTAGTTCCCGCGTTAGTGCGCGCTCCCGAAGTCGAAAGTTGAGACCAGTTTCCGTTAGCGCCCTTATATTGCGCTACGGGAATCTGCGATTTGCCGTTGTAAGTGAAGCTGAACGAAGGTTTTACATAACTCGTTTCATTGAGAGCGTTGTCAAAATTTTCCGTCCAATAAACCGTGATTTCAAACGGGGTGATGGTATAAGTTCCGTTATTTACGATAATGTCGTAATTGGAATTTGCCGTCGTGGAACCAGTTATGATATAAGCGCCTACTCCCGTTTCGGTATCTCTTCCGCGCGTAAGCGTTACGCCGATGTCGGTTAACGCATCCCATGTCGCAAGAGTGCTGCCCGTATGCAGAGCCCACGTGTTCGTCATTCCGTCAAACCAGCCGCCCGCGGGTTTGGTGCCCGTGTAGCTTACCGACTGGTTTTTAATATCTATTTCGATTTGCTTCTTTTCTACTTTGAGTTTGCCGTTAACTGCCGTAATATTGTAGTTTAGCGCGCTCAAACCCGAAACGTCGGGGATAATATTATAAGTCCCAACTTCACGGCTACCGGCAACAGAGGTGTCGTAGGTGTATGTGTAAGTTACCGCCGAAGTAGACGTTACTACCGAGTTGGTATCTCCGTTTACAAATCCCGTAATCTCATAGCCGTTGTTTGCCGCCGCGTCGCCGTAGACGATGCTATGGTCGTTTGCCGTGACTTTAAGCGTAGCTTTGTTTACCGTGTAATCGCCGTGAGTCTGGGCGGGTTTGCTTGCGCCTTCAAAAGTAACGGCGTAGTTCTTGTTTGTCCAGCTCGTTGCAACGATTTTGTAAGTTCCCGCGTCAAACGTGGTAACTTTCGTTCCGTCAGCTTTCTGAACTTCGAGTTTAACGCCGAGGTCGTCGCCGTTCACAACCGAAGACCCTGACTTCACCCCGTATGTGAGTCTTGCGGGCGTATCGCCGTAAGTTTCCGTTACGTGGTTGATTTCAACCGTAACGGCTTTGGGGTTAATGGTGAGTTTACCGTTCTTGTAAACTATGTCGTAGTTTGCCGCCGTAAGTCCGCCGGGGATTATGGCGTATTCTATTTTCGTAGTGCCGTCGGCTTCGAACACGTCGCCGTACTGCGTATAAGTGTAGCGGTAAGAAGGCGTTCCGAAGCCCGAAATCGTGCTCTCGTTTTCGCCGGTTACAAATCCGCTGTAAGTTACGCCGGGCGAGCAGTCCTTGCCCTCCTTTCCGTATTCTACCGTCTTATCTGCGGCAGTTACGGTGAGCGTAGCTTTGGTTATTTCATACAAACCGTCAAGGCAGGTTATATCGTAGTTGGGGTTATCGCTTGCAAGCGAAGAAGCCGCCTTCAATATAGTTTTGCCTACGTTGGCATTAGCGGGCGCACCCACTTTTATTTTGAGAACGTCGCTGCCGTAAACGCCCGTACCGTTGATAAACGAATAAACGTCGTTTGCAGTGTAATCGGTAGCGTCGGGGTCGAGCTCGACGTCAAGTTTGCCGCTGTACGTCTGCGATATGCTGTTAAGCTGAATAACTACCGCTTTCTTTTCTACGGTCAAAGTGCCCGTGGCAAAAGTTATATCATAGTTATCGGCAGTCAGTCCCGAAGGGGTTATAACGTAAGAACCTACGCCCTCGCCCGCCGCGTACTCGGTGGAGTTCAACTGTGCGGTGTAAGTAAGCGTGCCGCTGAAAAGTCCCGCGGTGGCCTGGTCTTCGCCGTCGATAAAGCCGTCATAGCTTGCAGTATAAGCAGGCGCTGCGTCGCCGTAAGTTACCGTCTTATTGTCCGCGGTAATGGTGAGCGCCTTTTTCTTTATTTCGTAATCCTTGGTGGTTGCACCGAGGTCGTAGTTACCGTTTGCAATGCTTGCGGTAACGGTATAAGTTCCCGCCTTTGTGGGCGCCGTGGCGCTCTCCGCATAGACGGTAGTTCCGCGACCCTTGTATTTGAGCGTAACCGTTACGGTTTCCGTAGCGGGCACGCCCGCTACGGTGTACGTTACTTTAACGTTTTCGCCGTAGAAGAAGTCGGCGATATTCAAAGTTACCGTTACGGTATTTGCCTCTATATCCGCTTTAACCGTATTTTTGGACACGGTATAATCGAAATACAGGTCAAAATGCTTTGCAAAATCGTCGGTGCCGCTGTTGCTTATTATAATATTGTCTATACTTACCGCAATATCAGTGCCTGCGTCTGCGGTTGCAAAACGTCCCGAAAGGGTTGCCTTCAATCCCGCAATTTCGGTTGCGAGTTTCGTAGCCATATCGTTAGCGTAGCCTATCGACGTGATAGCAACGTCGGTAGAAGGCACAAGTGAAATTCCGGTGTATTTAAGCGTTGCCTTCGTTGTTCCGTCATAAGGCTTTTTGCCGCCGTCTACCGAAATGCCGCTCACGTAAACGGGCGTTTTGAGTATATTGGCATAAAGTTTTATGTCGGAAGTAACTAATTTATAGTTGTCTTTATCCGTACCGTCAAGGCTGTAACCGCTCACGGTTACGTATCTCAAACCTACCTCGGCGCTGTCAAACGCATCCGTTCCCGAATTTTTAAGAGTAACCGCGTCTCCCGTTATTATACCGTCGAGCGCGGCGGTACCCGTCCAGACTACCGTTTTTGTGCCATCGTAATACTTATCACCCGCGGCAAGCCCTTTCAGCGTAACGGTCTTTTGCGCTATATCGAACTTACGCGAAGCGTTTACCAATTTATAGTTGTTTTTATCCGCGTCGGCAGTCGCAACAACGGTCATATTATAGTTGCCCGCCGCCGAAGGTTTAGTAGTCGAACCCGTCGTGGGGAACGTGCCGTCCGACTGCTGTTTGAAGTACGTCAGCGTGCAAGCCACCGCCGCATTCTTTGCGTTTTTAACCGTGGGCGCGGGTGCCTGCGCGGTTTTGTTGTAGGTGAAAGCCGTGCCGGACGACCAGTCTACTTCTATAATCTGTTGCGCAATTGTAAAATCTACGCTCGGATTTTTAATTTCATAGTTTACGCCGTCGGCAGCATTTTTAAATTGCGCCGTAATTTGGTAATCACCGGCATTTTTAGGCGTTTCGCCGGACGCCAACGCAGTCAACGTGCCGGTTGCGCCTACCTTTCTGTATTTATAAGAGTAATCCAGCTGCACCGCCGAGGTCGAGCCTATCAAATACCCCGTACCCGTCGGTTTATGCTCCGCGCCGTCGTATTCGTACCGCCTGTCCGTACCCCAATCCAGCGTTATCGGGGCTTTGGTTACCTTGAAATTAATAACAATCGCGCCCGTTGTGCCGTCTTGCCATACGCTTGTGGCAGTATCTTTCAGCGTCAGAGTTATCGAGTAATTGCCCGCCGTTTGTACCAATACCTGCGTATTTTGAATTTTTGCCGCGACCGCGCCTGTGGGCGCGGAAGTTAAAGACGTGGGCATCTTTACGAATTCGGTATCTATATTAGTTACGTCGAATGCGATTTTATCGTTTGTGTATACCGCCGTCGTGTTCACCATAACGGGCTTTTTGACTATTTCTTTACCCGTGGTCGTTCCGGTGGCCGCCGCGCTCAGCGCGGCAGATGACAGATTGAGGTGAAGCGCGGGGCGCACGGCGTTAGACCAGCACACATTATTCCAGTAGACGGAACCGTCGGAGGACAGCATAATGGAATCGTGAGGACTATAACCACTGCCGGACCGCAGCCAAGTATAGGTTACGTCCGAGCTGTTAGAGCGCTGTTGATCGCTCGTTGCCCAGATACCGATACAATCTCTGCCTCTTGTGCCGTCGGGATTTTTATCATAGTAGCCCGTTTCGGTCAAGGAAGGCAACCAGATATAGTCGTTAGCCCAATCGTTATAATACTTTTTAAAACGAGCCTGCGACATATCGCGGTTTTCTTCCTTTTGGGTTGCCGTAAGGTTAACATACCAGTTTTCTTTTGCGGGAACACCGTAATGCTCGTTCTGGTAGTTATAGGTATGATTAGGGCTCATATGCACTATGTTGGTCTGGTCTTCCTGCCAAGAAATTTCGGAAGGCGTAGCAATATAAGCGGTTAAGCTGTTAGCCTCTTTGCCGGTCTTTCCTGCCGCTTTTAAATCTTTAGCAGACATAGTGAAACGAGACCAAGGATTGCCCGCGGACTGTTTGGGCTGAACAATAGAAACCTCGGTAGGGTCCGTAGTCCAGTGGTTACCGTCGGTATAGTTTGTACCTTTGGTGTAAGGAGAACCCGCGTTGAGCGTTACCGAACGGATAAAGCTCGAACCGTACTGGTTGGAATAGTACGGGAAATCAGCCATGTTATAGCCTTTGGCGGGGTCGTTATAATATTGCGTAAGCCAACCGCTCGAGAACGTGCTGTTTTCCGTCGCACCCGCATACCAAAGGGTTGCTATAACGTCCCCCGTTTTGGACTGCGAAACGTAGGTTACGTTCCAGAGCTTTTCGCCGAAGTTTACCAAAACGTCGTTGCCGGAGTTCTTGCTTCTTATCGCTTGAGAAGTGAGAACTTTATTTTTAAGGCTGTTGACGTTGGCGGTAGGCGTTCCGCTTGTAGTGCCGCCCAACTTTGTCACAAGGTTATTCAAAACCGTGGCGTTGAACTTGTTTGAAGTATCGTTAAACAAATCGCCACCGCCAACAGTGGTTGTACTGGTGTTGGTCATTGTTGCCGAAGCCGACTTGTTTTCCAAAGTTCCAAACAAGGCTCCGCACAACATAAGAAGCGCGCATGCAAGCGCCAAACCTATGAGTCGGAGTTTTGAAGTTTGAAATTTTTTCATAACTGTTTCCTCCAATAAAGAGTTATATTGTTAAAGTGATAGTTGCGCCCGTGGGTTTTGCGGGCGTTACGTTTAAGTAACGCTAACACTTTGTCCTGATAAATTGATTGACCGCCCTCTCATTACCATTGCGGAATACTCTTAAACAAGAATATCTGCACTACTCCCCGCCTTACCCGAAAAACCTTTATTGACTCCAAGGATAAACCTCCATAATATAACCGCTGAAAAAATAAGGAAGACGTTTACGGCCATATAATTCAGTTTTTTAGGAGCACGAAATAAAGTGTTTTTCGGCGGCAAGGATTAACAAAACGGAGTGGGGCGCACTCCTCTCTGTTAATTAATTTATACTTAAAATTTTTGTGAGTTTTTAACAGACTTAAATTTTAAGATGTTCATGTATTAATATAACTCATGAACATTTTTTTTATGATTGCACCCGTATTATATCACTGTGTGTTATTTTAGTCAACATATTTGTACAAATTTTTCACTAATTTTCTTTCGTGAATGAAAATTAACATTTTTTTTGTTAATTTCCATTTTTTTTCGACATTTTTGTTCATGAGTTATATTAACTCATGAACATTTTTTTGTTTTAAATGAAAATTTTTTTCACCGTAAATCAAGCATATTGTGCCCTCAAACCGCTAAAAAAGCCGTTTTAGGGCACTTTTTATACACTTAAACCGCGAAATGTTAGATTTTAACATTTTTGAGATTTTTGACTCGGAAAAAAGTGTTAATTTCCTATATTATAACAAATCAGCGCGCGATTTTGACAGTATTTTTTTAAAAAATTTAAAAATTTTTAATTGCCCCCAAGATATATTGCGTTTGACTTTTTAAAAATTATATTGCCATTTATTGTTTTGTGCGTGTTGTCGGCGAAGTACGCAAAAGCGAAGCCCGCGCCTGATATACAAAAACTCCCGACGCCGTGCGGAGTCGGGAGAACGCTGTTAATGAGGACTCAACCGCTGAAATCAGCTCGTGACGAAAAAGAACTTAATTCAGTTCCGTAACGTCAAGGTTGAGTCTGTTTCGCCTCAAAGAGGCAGGACGGAAACCCCCTTCAACTCTGTTCATCAGTTCGGTAAACAGTGTGTACCGAATACGGGAAAAACTTGCACTTAAACTTGCAAGCGAGTGAATCGCGGGGCGCACGGCGAGGGTATTAGAAACCCAGTGCCAGTTGACGGAACCGTCGGAGTCCAGCACATTAGAATTGTGTGGATTGTTATTGTTGCCGGACCGCAGCCAGATTTACATTCGGGTTCTCGCCCTATAAAGTACGGCATATATGCCGAGCTTTAAAAACTTTTTGCAAGCTATAAAAGATGAAGCGCGGGGCGCACGGCGCGGGACTCGTGACCCCACTTCCATTCAAGGGAACCGTCGGAGGACAGCACACTTGAAGTAACGGCGTCACCGTCAACGCCGGACCGCAGCCGTAAAAATAAAAGTTTCCGCTCTTTGCAAATTTACGATGAAGCACGGGGCGCACGGCGTAAGACCAGCAAACGCTATTCCAGCCAACGGAACCGTCGGAGGACAGCAGAATGGAACCGTTAGGAGAAGCCTCATCGCCGGACCGCAGCCGTAAAAATAAAAGTTTCCGCTCTTTGCAAGTTATTCAGTTGAATCGCGGGGCGCACGGCGAGGGTACCAGAAACCCAGTGCCAGTAGACGGAACCGTCGGAGGACAGCACAACAGAATGGTGTGGATCGTGAGTGTCGCCGGACCGCAGCCGTAAAAATAAAAGTTTCCGCTCTTTGCAAGTTATTAAGTTGAATCGCGGGGCGCACGGCGTTAGACCAGCACACATTATTCCAGTTGACGGAACCGTCGGAGGACAGCATAATGGAATTGTTAGGATTATTCTCATTGCCGGACCGCAGCCAACCAATAAAAGGGAAACCGCCCTGAAAGAACGGCATATATGCCGAGCTTTTTCTAATTTTGCAAGTTATTCAGTTGAATCGCGGGGCGCACGGCGTAAGACCAGCACACGTAATGCCAATTGACGGAACCGTCGTAGTTCAGCACAGAAGAATTATCCGGAACTGTGTCGGCGCCGGACCGCAGCCGTAAAAATAAAAGTTTCCGCTCTTTGCAAGTTATTTAGTTGAATCGCGGGGCGCACGGCGCGGGAGTCGGAAACCCAACTACCGGTCGCCCAACCGTCGGAGTCCAGCACAATCGAATTATTAGGTTCATTGTTATTGCCGGACCGCAGCCAAGCCCTGATACAGGATTTGCGCCCTTATAAAGTTACAGCTTACGCCGTGCTTTATCTTTTTTGCAGGTTATTAAGTTGAATCGCGGGGTGCACGGCGCGCTCCCAGCAGGCATTGCTCCAATTCATGGAACCGTCGGAGGACAGCATATAAGAATTATTAGGATTATTGTTGTCGCCGGACCGCAGCCAACCCGAATACCGAGCTTTCGCCCTTATAAAGTTACGGCTTTTGCGCCGTGCTTTATCTTTTTGCAGGTTATTAAGTTGAATCGCGGGGCGCACGGCGCGGGAGTCGGAAACCCAATGCCACCCAATAGAGCCGTCGGAGGACAGCGAACTTGAATTGTTAGGTTCATTGTTATTGCCGGACCGCAGCCAAGTCCCGATAAAGGATTTGCGCCCTTATAAAGTTACGGCTTGCGCCGTGCTTTATCTTTTTGCAAGTTATTAAGTTGAATCGCGGGGCGCACGGCGCGGGACTCGTGAACCCACCTCCATTCATTGGAACCGTCGGAGGACAGCACATTTGAATTAATGGTGTCATTGTTATTGCCGGACCGCAGCCAAGCCCTGATACAGGATTTGCACCCTTATAAAGTTACGGCTTGCGCCGTGCTTTATCTTTTTGCAAGTTATTAAGTTGAATCGCGGGGCGCACGGCGTAAGACCAGCACACATTGTTACCATTGATAGAACCGTCGGAGGACAGCAAATACGAATTGTTAGTATTATTGTTGTTGCCGGACCGCAGCCAAGAGATAATACGGGCGCCCGCCCACATAAAGTTACGGCAATACAGCCGACCTTATTGTTGTTGTTTTCTTTTTGTTGCACGCACCCAGCCTTTAAGCAATTTATGCGTTTCGGCTATCTGCTTTGAAATCACCTCCATTTGATGGTTGTTAATCGCCTGCTTGCGGCGGGCGGTTTCGGTATAAAAATCGAGCAAATGAAGAGCAACCGCAGCATTCTTTTGATAAGAAACCCGGGTTTGCTCGTCTTCTCGCTCGAAGTTTGCTCTGTATAAATTTTCTACCACTTCGACGGAAACGTTTTGTATTCTTGTAACTATGCTCCATCGGTATTTTTTGGGAGACTTTTCGGTAATGATAAAAATATATTCGCTCAATTTTTTAGCGTGAGTGAAAACCGCCATTTCTCTGTCGCGCGGGCTGTCGAAATCGTTTATTCTGAACGGCTTGCGGGACGCGTGCTCCTGTCCTTCCAAATATACGGGCGCGACAAAACCTTGAGATTCGGGAATACCGAGTTCTTTATCTATTTCCGCTTCTATATCGTCGATAGAATACTGGTGAATACCTTCTGTCATACTTTATCCTTTGTTAAATCAACGTTAGCGTAAGCGGAAAGTTTTTTTGTTACTTCTCGTTCAAGTTTTACGTTTTTAGCATGTTTTAAATGTCCGTGAAATGCGGCAAGCGACTGCCTTATCCTCTCACTCTCGATTAACCCCTCTATATATGCCTTTTTAAGCAAACGCGCTCTCCACCTTATACGACGTTTAGACTGCTTTTTTACCGTTTTGACAAGTTTGCCAGTAGGAGTTACAAAGTATCGGAATCCAAGGTAAGTAAATCCGTTTTTTAACGGCGCGATCTGCGTTTTATCGTTGAGCGTGAGACCCAGAGCGCTTACCGCAACCCTTATCTCGGCAAGCAGTTTGCGCAAATATTCTTTATCTTCGTGAACTATCACGAAATCGTCCATATAGCGAGAGTAAATTTTTATACGGTGTTTTTCTTTTATGAGCCTGTCTATTGAGTTGAGATAATACATTCCGAAAATCTGGCTCGTCTGGTTGCCGATCGGCACACCGCGACCTGTATTTTTAGGATCGCAACCTATCGGACTGATTCCATAGTTATCTAAAAATTTAATTTCGGTGTGATAACTGTCAATTACCCCCGTCACGAGTTTTTTAATTTTTTCGTCGCGAATTTGCGTGCAAAAAATCTCTTTGAGCTTTTCGTGTGGGATTGTAGGAAAGTACTTTAAAACGTCGCACTTTAATATGTATCCGTTAACGCCGTGTTTTCTTATAAAGGCTCGCACTTTTTCTTCAAATCGGCGAAGTGCGAAATGGGTGCCCTTGCCCTCCTGACACACGGCGTTGTCTGTTATAGCCCTGCGAGAAAAATACGGCATTAGAACATCGTCGCAAAGAACGTGCTGTACCACTCTATCGCCGTAGTGCAATGTTTGAATTTGGCGGCGTTTGGGTTCGTAGACGACAAAACTGCTGTAACCTTTAAATTTGAACGTTCCGTTGTTAAGATCCCTATAAATATTGTATACGTTTTCGAGCATGGACATTTCAAACCGAACCAACGGCTTTTTGTCTCGCTTTGACATACGCCCGCGCATATGTCCTTGAAAGAGATTTTCAAAAGTGAAAACCTCTTCAAATTTTTGTTCTATCATTTGTGTGGTACCGTAAATTAAAGTTTTATCTAACTATATATCATACATATTTTAGCAGTACTCGGCGTAACTGTCAAACAAAAATAAATAAAAGCACGGCAATAAATGCAGTGCTTTATATTATTATTTTTAACTTGCAATAAACAACTCGCCACATTGCGATTTTTTAGCTGTTAAACCGATTTTGCGGGCAAGTTTTTTTAATTGACTCACAGATATACCGCAATTAACGCCTGCATATAAGCCGACTACATTGTTAAAAGTCCAAACGCCATTAATACAAATACCGTTATAAAATCCGAATGAAATAATATCAGTATAACTGCTCAATAAATACGCCGCGCCGATACCGATAACCGGAGCTATAATAATCCGCCACGCTGTACCGACGAGTATTTCTTTTGTCATTCCTTTCACTGCTGAAAATTCAAACTGTGCGCCTAAAACTATTAGAGCAAGCGGCGAGGCTATGACTTTGAGGTCGTTAACGGCAACATATAAAAATTTGAGTTGATTGCTTAAAGCAAACACCACTTCACCGCAAATTGCACGTTCGATTTCACGTATAGCCACGCACAGCAAACCTGCGGCAACGCCTATAATCAATGGGTTTTTTACAATATTCAATAATACATATTTTACGCTGCGTTTGGATTTTATCGATTTTACGGCAATCGCCCACGACAACTCCACCCTGTCAAACGTATGAGTTTGATCAGCTTTTTGAGATAAAGGCAGTTCTTTGTCTGTAGAAACAGAAAGCGCAATCACTGCAAGAATATTAAAAATCGGAATAGAAAAAGCGGAAATCATACCCGCAAGCCCCAAATCTCCGCCAAGGCGATCTACCAAAGTAAGCCCGATTATTGCAAAATTGCTTCTGAAAGTACATTGCAGAATTACCCCTCTCCTCTTTGCTTTTTTAGTTGTAAGCACCGCAGTAAGCAAACCCAATCCGAAAAATAACGCATATGACCGTCACGGCATACGCTACTACGTCCCAGCGAATATCTGCAAAACTGTCCATTTTATCGTAAATATTAATAAACAGCATACACGGCAAACAAACATTAAATACAAATTTATTACCGATTTTTACGAAGAATTCATTTATAAACTTAATTCTTTTAAGTAAATAACCAAGTAAAATGAGCAAAATTATAGGTATTACCGCGTTTACCGATGTAAAAAACACATCCCACATATTAACCTGCCTTATCGAATAAAGTTTATCAAACAGTGTATTCGCTATCAATAGAAAAAAGCGTTTTTGCAACGCAAAAACGCTTCAACAAATTTGTACTAATTAAACGATACCGTGCAAAAGCATCGCCTCGGCAACTTTAATAAATCCTGCGATATTTGCTCCCATAACGTAATTACCGTCATACCCGTAATCTTTCGCCGCCTTGTCTATATTATGATAAATGTTTATCATAATACCTTTAAGTTTATCATCCACTTCCTCGAACGACCAAAACATTCTGCCTGACGACTGCGCCATTTCTAATGCAGATGTAGCTACGCCGCCGGCATTTGCCGCCTTCGCAGGAAGGAACACCACGCCGCTCTTCATAAAAACATCAATCGCCTCCAAAGAAGACGGCATATTTGCGCCTTCGGCTACGTATTTAACACCGTTTTTAACCAGAAGCGCCGCTGATTCCGCGTCGATTTCATTTTGCGTAGCACAAGGCAGCGCCACGTCGCAAGGGATAGACCAAATTCCTTTACAGCCGTCTTTATATATTGCTCCTTTAACTCTTTCGGCGTATTCCTTAATTCTTCCGCGCTTAACCTCTTTTATATCCTTTATAACATCAAGTTTTATCCCGGCAGAATCGTAAACATAACCGTTTGAATCATACATTGCAACAACTTTAGCGCCTAAACTTTGCGCCTTTTGACACGCGTAAATTGCCACGTTTCCGGAACCGGAAATAATTACGGTTTTATTTTTAAAGCTGTCACCGCGAGCCTTCATCGCCTCGGCAGTTATATAAACGAGACCGTAGCCCGTAGCTTCCGTTCTGACAAGACTTCCGCCGTAAGACAATCCTCTTCCGGTAAGCACCCCCACATGTTCGTCGCGAATCCGCTTATACTGACCGAAAAGATACCCTATTTCTCTGCCCCCTACACCGATATCTCCGGCAGGGACGTCCGTATCCGCCCCGATATGACGAAACAGTTCAGTCATAAAACTTTGACAAAAAGCCATTATCTCTCTGTCTGATTTGCCTTTGGGGTCAAAATCCGAACCGCCCTTACCGCCGCCGATAGGAAGTCCGGTTAAACTGTTTTTTAAAATCTGTTCAAGCCCTAAAAATTTTATTATCGAAAGGTTTACCGACGGATGAAAGCGCAAACCGCCTTTATAAGGGCCTATCGCACTGTTAAATTGCACGCGATATCCTTTATTTACGTGAACTTTTCCGCAATCGTCCGTCCACGGCACACGAAACATAATTACTCGCTCGGGTTCGACAAATCTTTCCAACAGCCCCCATTTTTCATATTCGGGATGTTTTTCAACGACCGGCTCAAGCGTAGTCAAAATTTCGGTTGCAGCCTGATGAAACTCGGGCTCGTTGGGATTACGGTCTTTTAATTCTTTTAATACTCTTTCAACGTAAGTCATAAATACTCCTTAACGATTTTGTATATTTATATTGTATCATACAATTTATACATTTTCAAATTATATTTGACGAATAAATATACAATATCAATTAAAAAATATTATTATCGATATAAGTGCAAATTATAATTAAACCGCTCTTTAAAGAGCGGTTTAATTATTGTCAAAAATATACTTTGCTTGCGGTATTATAAAAAATGTCTTCTAATTCATTTTCAGAAAACACCCCGCTCTCGGTTATATAGCTTATAAGTCTCCCGTAAGATTCACGCGCAAGCGCGCTCGGCATATCCGTACCAAACATAAGCCTGTCCGCCCCCACAACTTTTTTCGCCGTCTGCAAATGTTTTACCGCAGACGGATAAGGATAGCATTCCGGCTTTTGATTGTTTGATAGCGAAGCTATATCAAAGTATACATTGTCTTTAACAAGTTTACCAAGCGCATCCTTTAAAAGCTCGTCATCGCTCTTCTGCGGAGACAAAAGGTGACACAAAACAAAAGTTACCTCCGGATATTTCGAAACCGCAGCCGCAACAGCATCTACCTGCCAACACGGGTTATTCGGTCTTCCTATATCAAGCGTGACAACAAGTCCGTTTTCACGGGCATGAGCGTAACACTCGTTCATTACCGTACCGTCAAGATAGACGGGATTGCGATTAGCCATCAAGCCCGACCCGTTGGAAAGTTCGAATTTTACAATTTTGAATCCTAAATCTTTAAAAAGGTGATTACGAATTTCGTCCGCTTTTATACAGAACGGATCGTAAGTGCCGGCACCGACAAAGCGCCGCGGATATTTTTTTACAGATTCTGCGGTGTATTCGTTTTGAAACCCTAACCAATTTCCTTGTAGCAGAACTGCCTTTTCAACGCCGTATTCGTCCATAATTTTGATAAGCGCTTCGGGTGAAACGCCTATATCTCCCATTTCTGAAGGAAACATTTGAAACACTTCCCCCGTTGAATACTGCGCCTTTCCTCCACCGACAGAGCGCAATTCTCCGCGCGAAGTAAATCCCGCTATATATTGCGCGACGTGCGCGTGAGCGTCTATTATTTTCATTTTTTAACCCCTTTCTTCTTTTTATCGGGTAATTCCACAAACGCATTTTCAAAAATACTTAACAGAAATTCACCGTCATCGATATTTTCCACATGAATATGGGGTCGCGCCCCTTCGTACGGGGGCAACAACTCGGCTTCCGGCAACGCCGCGGACACGCTTGCAACCGGTTTTAAAAACAATCTGTTATCACACACATCGCCCACGAGTTTATCCTTATAATAAACGAGATATTCTCCCATCATGGGACGAAACCGAACATATTCCGAATTGCCCAATCTTTCATATAAATAGTTCAAAAAATCTTTGCTTGTAGCCATTATATTCTCCTCAACAGTAAAAACGCTTGAACACAGAAAATGTGTTCAAGCGCAGACCTCTATGGCGCAGAGAAGAGGATTTGAACCTCCGGACGGGTATTAGCCGTCACACGATTTCCAATCGTGCGCCTTAAACCGCTCAGCCATCTCTGCATAACATAGATATAATATAAAATTCAAACGAAAAAATCAAGCAATTTTATATTGTTATTGACTTTTTAGCGGCAAATTTAATTCAAGACAATACTCTGATAACGGAATCCACGCAAGCAATTCCCGTTGAGTTAATATCTTCAACTGCTTTTTTCACATTCTGTTCTCTTGTTGCGTGAGTCACTATTATCAAAGGCGCTTTCCCTCCGTCGCGCCCGCTTTCCTGAACAAACTGCGAAACGCTTATAGCGTGTTTACTCAAAAAGGCAGTTACTTTAGAAAGTACGCCAGCCTTATCTTCCGCCGAAAGCCTTATGTAATACTCGCTTTCGAAATTTTTAATAAATTTGACAGAAGGATCAGCCGTTTCCGTATTTTCAAAAGTCGAATAACTATGATTAGGATGAGCAGCAAAATATAAAATATCACCCACTATTGCGCTTCCGGTGGGAAGCGCTCCCGCCCCTCTGCCGTAAAGCATAATGTCGTCAACACTGTCGCCTGTTAAATATACGGCATTAAAGCTGTCGTTAACGTTTGCCAATGGATGCGCCAATTTAATGAACGTCGGATGAACGCGCACCTCTATGCCGTTTTCGCTATTTTTTCCTATGGCGAGTAACTTTAAAGTATACCCGAGCCGTTTACCGTAAATAATATCGGCTGTTTCTATATCGGAAATACCTTCGCGGTATATATTTGAAAAAGGAATCTTCGTATGAAAAGCAAGGCTTGATAAAATTGAAAGTTTATAAGCTGAATCAAACCCTTCGACGTCGGAAGAAGAATCCGCCTCGGCATATCCCAGTTTTTGCGCCTCTTCCAAAGCCGCCTTGTACGATGAACCGTTCAAATCCATCTGCGTCAAAATATAGTTGGTCGTGCCGTTAATTATTCCGATTAACGTAGTAAATTCGTTGCCTTGTAAATTATCGAGCATTGCCCTTATCACCGGAACGCCGCCTACGCAAGTGGCTTCATAAAACAGTCCGACCCGATTCTTTTTTGCCACACTCTCAAGCTCGTGACTATATTTACAAAACAATTCTTTATTGGAAGTAACCACAGATTTTCCGGAATTGAGCGCCGCAAGCACAAAAGATTTTGCGGGTTCTACTCCCCCCATAACTTCCACTACTATATCCACTTCAGGGTTAGAGCATATTTCGGCTATGTTTGAACAAATTTTACTTTTATCTATTCCAAGAGCTGTTGCGCGCTGTAAGTTTCGTTCTAAAACGCACTCTACAACTATATCGACAGAATGATTTTTCTTATAAAACTCTCTGTGTTCGGTAAGGATTTTATATGTTCCGCCGCCTACGACGCCAAGCCCCAAAATTGCCACGCCGATTTTTTTCATTCCCTGCCCTCCGAAGTATTCAGATAATACAAATATTTTAGCCCTTCAAGCGTAAGCAACTTATCAACCTTATCTATGCAGTTAATTTCTTTTGCGATTATTTCAGAAAAACCACCGGTTGCAATTACGGTTACGTTTTCGCATTTCATTTCACGCTTGATTTTTTTAACGAGGTATTCAACTAATCCCGAAAAACCGTATACAATACCTGACTGCATATTCGTCACGGTATTTTTACCTATAACGCTATCCGGCCTTTCTATTTCAACTCTGGGGAGTTTCGCCGTACCATTAACCAAACTGTCTAACGAACCTTTAATTCCGGGAGCTATAACCCCGCCTATAAAATCGCCTTTTTCATTTATCACATTGAATGTCGTAGCCGTACCGAAATCTATTATGATTAAAGGAAACCCATATTTTTTAACCGCGGAAACGTTATTGACTACTCTGTCAGCCCCAACTTCCCGCGCGTTATCGACTTTTAAATTCAAACCCGTTTTTAATCCGGGCGCAAGTAAAAGCGGCTTTATTTTTAGATATGTCAAACACATTCTTTCAAGCGTGTAATCGAGTTGAGGGACAACCGACGATATTATCCCGCCGTTTATATATGCGGGATTTACACCGTTGTTGCGCAAAATACTCAAAAGCTGACCACCGTACTCATCGGAAGTCTTTTTATGTTCCGTGGCGACGCGAAAACTCATAACAAAGTTATCGCCGTCATACACGGCAAATTTTATATTCGTATTGCCAACGTCAAGACAAATTATCATTTATTTTTAGCCTTTAACCTCTTACCTACTACCCCGTCAACCGTATATAGCGCCGGCGCGCAAATAAGATTTATTGCAAGTTCAACAAAAAAATTAACGCCTACGCACAAAACGAGGATAATATAAAACGGAGAAAGCCCCGTCAAATCAAGCCCCGCACCGGAAAGGAACGCTGAAATAGGTTCACTCATACAAAGCGCCCCCAACACGAATATGCCAGTATTAATAATCGGAGCAGCTGCCGCAGCAACGAACGCCGCCACATATTTATTCTTTTTTGCAACGAGCTTAAAGAGCAAAGCCGAGCACGCGCCCGCCGCACCGCCTTTAACCAAACAAAGCAAAACGGTCAAAAACGGCTGTTCGTTTATAAGATACAACGTAAACGGGTCAAGCCCTCCCAATGCGTCGAAAATCACGACCAAGCCGAATATTATCCCCAAAATAAGCGCCGGAATAACCCCCATAATCATTCCGCTTAAAACTATCGGAACGAGAACAAAGCTCAAAGTAGTAGCGCCTATTTTCAGGTAACCTCCGAAAACTTGCAACACAATTACCAGCGCCGTTAAAACTGCCAAATATGTTATATTTCTGGCGGAAAAAAACTGTTTTTTTTCACTTTTCATAAAAACCTCCGTCGGATTTCATTAAGAATATCCGCAGCTAAAAAATATTATACCTTAAACCAGTCCGATTAAATATATTATATCGGCTGAAAGTACCATGATTTTAAGTTATTTTACCATATTTTTATTTAAGTTTGCAAGCGAATGAATACGGTGTAACATTTTTAAGAAAAATTAAATATTATTTACTATACGAAAACTGCAAAACCGTAAATTTTGCAGAGCACCCTGCACGGAAACAATAAAATTTTACATAACGCGTGCAGGACGTAAGGAGGATACTTATGAATTTATTTTCTTGTTGCGGAAACAACAGTTGCCTTTGGATTCTGATACTTTTATTGCTTGCGGCAAGCTGCAGCGGTAACGGCATTGAAGGCGTTCTTTCCGGCAGTTGCACTCCCATACTCATCGCGCTTTTATACAGCATGTGGAAAAACGGCACTCTTTCAAGCCTGTTATGCGGTAACGGCGGATGCAGTTGCAGTTGCGGTTGCGGATGCAACTGATTTGTTGTAGCCTTAAAAGGGTTTGCCTCACGGCAAACCCTTTTATTTTTTCGTTAACAAATATTTGTAGACGGCGGCAACAGTCTTCGAATCGCAAATTTCCCCACTATCAATCATCCTCATTACTTTTTCTAAAGGTATAAAGACACACTCGACGAATTCTCCCTCGTCCGGATGTTTTGCGGTTTTTAAGCAATTTTCCGCAAGAAAGATATAGATAATTTCGTCGGTATATCCCGGTGTAGGATAAACCTTTAAAAATTCAGTGACTTCCCCTGCCTTTAAACCTGCCTCTTCTTCAAGTTCTCTCATTGCGGCGGCAGAAGGCTCTTCACCCGCTTCAAGTTTACCTGCGGGAATTTCGTAAATTTCTTTACCGTATAAATAACGGAATTGCTTGACGAGCAGAACCTTACCGTTCTTGACATACAACACGGCGGCACCACCATGATGGCGAACGCACTCGCGAGCGGATTTCGTTCCGTCGGGCAAAAGAACTTCATCAACTTCCAGTTTAAAAATTTTTCCTTCGTAAATGATTTTCCCGCTCAATTTTTTCTCGTCTGACTTCATAAAGTTTTTTCATAATCCTCTATTAATTGAATAAGCTCGGTAATTGCATCGGAAACGCACCCCAAATGCAACACGAAATAATTGTATCCGCACACAAGCGAGTCGATTATATCTATATTGCCGAGACGAACCGCCCTTAATAATCCCGAAAGTATTTTAATGCCGTTTTCTTTGTCCTCGGCAGAAATAGCGTAATCGGCAATAAAATACATTTCCTGTGAAATAGACATTTCAAGTGCGGAAAGAATTTCCGCTTTATCGGAATTAGGCTCGCTTGACGGTACCGCATCGAGTTCGTCTTTAAACACTTGCAAAACGCATTCCTGAAGCCCTTTTATAATAATATTACAAAAAGCACGATAACTTGCAAAATAGCTTCCGTCTTCGGGAAAATACAATCTCAAAAAATCGTTAAAATTAACGGTATCTTTATCAAACTCTACCAATAGGCAAAATATAAACGCAAGACGCATGCCTACAGTTTCAGGCAAAACCACGCAATCCGTAGGTAAAACGCCGTCATTCACTGAAACAAGACATTCAGATTTTGCCGCAGGATAATCAAAATTTTTAGTAACCGTTTCAAACAACCGATAAAGTTCGGGGCAGTTCACTATACACTTTAGCAAATCTTTAATTTTCGTAGTAGCCATAATAAACTTACAGTTTTTAAGCTCTTCACATTTTTCCAAAAAAGACAAAACCTGTTCTTTTGTGTTCGGCATCTTTCCACCTTGGTAGTTTTAATAATTAGATTATATCACACTTGTTTTCAAAATTACATTATTTTTTTGTAAATATCTTGCTTTTGTTAAAATTATTGGTTATAATAATTAAAACTTTTACTATTTTTTAAGATTATGTTAAACATCGGCGAAACCTCCACAAACAAATTAATAATACTTTTCGTTTTTGATAAAATGGAAAGCGCGCTGTCGGAGCGGACTATCGTCGATATGTGTTCCACTTCCAACAACTGGATGGGATACATGGACTGCGTTAACGTTATTCATAAGCTGAAAGACGACAATTTTATATGCGTCGTCGGCGAAGACGAAGACACGCTCTACACCATTACTCCGGACGGAAGAGAATCACTTGCTAATTTTTATATAAATATTCCAAAAAGCGTGCGGGAAGAAATATCTCAATTCGTAAAAAAGAACAGCACGAGATACCGTAATCGTCAGGAATGCCGTTCCGACTATTACCAAAACAAAGACGGAACTTTCACCGTAGCCCTGAAAATCCTCGCCCCCATCCAACCCCTTTTGGAACTGAAATTCGTTGTTCCTGATAAAAAAACGGCAAAAGCAATTTATAAAAAGTGGGAAGAAAAAGCGGCAGACGTTTATTCCGTACTTTATGAGAATCTTTGTGATTGAGGTTAATAATGTTTACATATAAGACAATCGGAACGTGTTCAAGACAAATTACTTTCGAAGTCGACGAAAACGGAAAGCTACACAACGTAAAATTCTTTGGAGGCTGTAACGGAAATACGCAAGGCGTTGCAAGACTTGCCGAAGGAAAAGACATAAACGAAGTCGCAACTTTGCTTGCGGGCGTGCAATGCAGAAATAATACATCGTGCCCAGATCAGCTTGCCAAAGCCATAGAGGAGTATAAAAAAACCTTATAATCAATAATTCCCTTACCTTTCTCGGTAAGGGAATTTTATTTATCTTGACGCTTAAAATTTCAATCCTGATTAGCTTAAAAATAAGCGTTTAGCTCCATTAGCGAGCCTTACATGTGCGAAGCTTTATCTATTACGCGACATATGCTCTCGAGATGCACAAAAACATAGTTTTTTAAACGCGTTTCTTACTGCCGCTGTTTTATCCGTATAAAACGCAGTTTTAAATTTAACCATTAGTGTGCTTTCCGAATAACAAAAGCTTTTAAATAATATCTTTAAATTATTATGAGTCACATAGTACTTTGCATTTGTCAGAAATTCAGCAATAAATTATATAAATCGCTCATATTTTTGCCGTTTAAGTCAAAATAGAAGCACCTGCCGTCATAGCCGTTTTCCGCATTGTAGCGCACGAGATTAAACCCGTAAAACTCTCTTTCCACGCCTATCAAAAGTTTTTCAAAAGGCAAACCGTTTACCTCAAGCCGTTTACCGAAATCAAATTCCACCCAAAGCCCCGACTTTAAAGCTTTAACCGTTTCTCTGTTCAGACTGACGCCGTATGCGGGCATATCGTGGGCTACTTCCGTCATTGAATACCAACATTGCAAAATTTCAGAGTAGGGCTTACTACCTGCCGTATATTGAACTGTATCACCTTGATTATAAACCGTAATTTTTTCGGCTGTTTCAAAAACTTCAAATATTTCCATATTTACCATACTTATATTATTTTGCTTTTTCTTTTATATATTCGTCGATAGCCGACGCAGCAGTTTTGCCGGCACCCATTGCAAGAATTACCGTCGCGGCGCCTGTCACCGCATCTCCTCCGGCAAAAACTGCCTGCCTTGAGGTTTTTCCTGTTCGTTCTTCCACAACAATGCCCCCGCGGGAATTGACAGAGAGTCCGCCCGTTGTGTTCTTTATAAGCGGATTTGGACTTGTTCCAATCGCCATTATTACGCAATCAACCGGTATTACGTATTCGCTCCCTTCTATCTCTACGGGTTTCCTGCGCCCCTTTTCGTCCGGTTCACCGAGTTCACACTTTCTCACCTTTATTCCGTTCACGAACCCGTTAAGCGGGTCTTTACTGTTTTCAAAATTAAAATGACCCGTAATTTCAACCGGATTTCGCAGAATTTCGAATTTAACGCCTTCTTCTATTGCATGCTCTACTTCTTCACGGCGAGCGGGAATTTCCTCCATGGAACGGCGATAAACTATGTAAACGTTTTCCGCGCCAAGGCGTAACGCCGTGCGAGCGGCGTCCATAGCAACATTGCCGCCGCCTACAACTGCTACGTTTTTTGCACGCATTACGGGAGTTTGAGCATCCGACTTATACGCTTTCATAAGATTAACGCGCGTTAAAAACTCGTTTGCGGAATAAACGCCTTTTAAACTCTCCCCTTTAATATTCATAAATCTGGGAAGTCCGGCTCCAGAACCTATAAAAACGGCTTCATACCCGTTATCAAACAATTCGTCTACAGTTTCCGTTTTACCTATTACAACGTTCGTTTCGATGTCCACACCGTATTTTTTGAGAGTTTCAACTTCTTTTGCAACAATATTTTTAGGCAATCTAAATTCCGGAATACCGTATACGAGCACCCCGCCGGCAACGTGTAAAGCTTCAAAAACGGTAACTTTATAACCTTTTTTTGCCAAATCGCCCGCACACGTCAACCCCGCCGGACCGGATCCTACTACCGCAACTTTATGTCCGTTCTGCGCCGGAAGTTCAGGCTCGCCGTTAAAATTTTTATTATGGAAATCCGCAACGAACCGTTCAAGCCTACCTATCCCGACGGGTTCAAACTTTATCCCTAAAGTGCACTTGCTTTCGCATTGTGTTTCTTGCGGGCAAACCCTGCCGCATACCGCGGGAAGCGACGACGACATAGAAATTACGTCATAAGCCGCTTCAAAATTGCCCTCTTTTATTTTAGAGATAAATTCAGGAATCGGAACATTAACGGGACACCCCTCGACACAAGGCATGTTTTTACAATTTAAACAACGCTGCGCTTCCGCGACGGCGAGTTTTGAGTCGTATCCCAAAGCTACTTCTTCAAAATTTTTTGCCCTGATTTGCGGCTCCTGTACGGGCATTTCGTGTTTATAAGGATTTATCGCCATTATTTCAACTCCTTTTTTAAAAGGTTACATGCACTTTCTCTTGCTTTTAATTCAAATTCAGCATAAGCAGAAGAACGTGCCAACGCTTCGTCAAAATCCACGTCGTAACCGTCAAAATCGGGGCCGTCAACGCAAGCGAATTTAGTTTTTCCGCCTACCGTAAGACGACACCCCCCGCACATTCCGGTCCCGTCAATCATTATCGGGTTCATTGACACCGTGGTCTTCACCCCAAAAGGTTTTGCCGTAGCAACTACGAATTTCATCATCACAAGCGGACCGATAGCAATAATTTCATCATATCTTTCACCGCCGTCCAGAGCCTCTTTCAACGGTTGAGTAACAAGCCCGCAACGACCGTAACTTCCGTCGTCGGTCATTACGGTGAGCGTTTCCGAACAATTCGAAAACTCGTCCTCCAAAATTACAAGATCTTTATTTCTGAATCCGATAATCGAATGAACTTCACAACCTTGAGCATACAATTTTTGAGCTACCGGCAGTGCTATTGCACATCCTACTCCACCGCCGACTATACAAACCCTTTTTAGCCCTTCCGTCTTTGTCGCGCACCCCAACGGGCCGACAAAATCTTCTAAATATTCTCCAACATGCTTTTCATTCAATAGTGTTGTTGTTGCACCGACTATCTGAAAAATTATTTTAACTGTGCCCGCATTTCTGTCAAATCCGGCAACAGTCAAAGGTATTCTCTCACCGTCCGCATTTACTCTCAATATAATAAATTGCCCGGCCTGTGCCTTTTTTGCTACAAGAGGCGCATAAATATCCATCATCGTCACCGTGGAATTAAGTTCTTTTTTGCAAACTATTTTATACATTTTATTCTCCTTGATTACACGCCTTACACTCTTGATATTCTGGATGGGAAACGGCGCGGCTCCGTCATGCGCAAACTTGATTTTACGTATGACACCAGTTTGCTCTCGGTTATGCCTACCCAACGGAGCAACAGCCTTATCGCCGACTACGGCATCCTTAAAGGGACAGTAATACCAATAAGTCCAACCCGCAACGTTAGGGTCGTTAGTAAACTCTATGGCAACAAAACAAGATAAATCTTTCATTTTTTTAATTATATAACAAATCGTAATTTTTGCAAATAAAAAAGGCTTGCTTTTAGCAAGCCTTTTTATAAATATTCTTTTTTTGCATTTACTGATAATCTACTACGCCTATCCAGTTTCGAAGGAATTCGACTTCTTCGGATTTTGCTTTAACAAGGCGCGAAGCCGCAACTATAGGAATCCAGCGCTGCACATACTGGATAGCCGTGTCGCTCTTCTTGCAATAAAGCTTCAGATACTTATCGCCCAGATCTCCTTTGCCGTTCAAATAAAACAACAAATAGCTCCTTGCCACATCTGCTGAAGAATTTCCTTGAGTTGCATGCGACCAGTCTATGATATACGGCGTGCCGTTTTTTGTTATTATAACATTCGTAGGGTTAAAGTCGCCGTGACATAAGCGTCTGTGCTTGGGCATAGAATCAAGACGAGTGTGCAAATCGTAACGCGTAGTAGCGTCAAGATCCGTTGCCGAAATTTTATGCTGCATTTTTTCGGTAAGATTGTTGAGCATCGGCGCATTTTTAGAAAGAACAGTCATTTGCAAATCGACGAAAAGATTTAAATACTCGTCTTCTTTTTCGGGGTGTGCATCCATAAGAGATTGCAAAGTTTCGCCTTCTATATAATCAAGCACTATCGCCCATTTACCATCCACAACCTGAACAGCCTGAATTTTAGGAACATTCAAATCGGTTTCTTCTACTCTTGCATGATTTAATGCTTCGTTCAAAATATTTGCTTTTGAATAACTCGAATCAAAAACTTTTACAAGTCTACCGTCGGTTTTATAGATCTTTTTGTCTTCTCTTGAAAAAATCAATTTTGCGTTGTTCGTCATAATTTCCTCCTTATTTGCCGTAATATGCGTTAAGATACATTTGTTTAATTTCTTTCATTAAAGGATATCTGGGATTTGCACCAGTACACTGGTCGTCGAACGCCTGTTCAACCATATCGTCAAGGCGGTCAAGGAAGTCTTTTTCGTCTATACCGTAATCTTTTATAGTTTTCTTGATCCCAACCTTTTCCTTTAATTTATCAATTGCTTTTATAAGATTTTCTACCTTGTCCGCATCGTTTTTACCGCCGATATTGAGATACTCTGCTATTTCGGCATATCTTCTTTGAGTTTTGGGATATGCGTACTGACTGAACGTTCCCATTTTTGCGGGAGCTTCGGCGGCATTGAATCTTATAACCTCGTCTATCATAAGAGCGTTAGCAACGCCGTGCGGCAAGTGATGGAATGCTCCAAGCTTATGCGCCATTGAGTGGCACACGCCGAGGAACGCATTTGCAAACGCCATACCCGCCATAGTAGCCGCGTTAGCCATTTGTTCTCTTGCGTGAATATCGGTCTGACCGTTATCGTATGCAGCGGGAAGATTTTCAAAAATAATTTTAAGCGCTTCTTTGGCAAGTCCGTCGGTATAACCCGTTGCCATTACGGAAACATAAGCTTCAAGTGCGTGAGTTACTGCGTCCACTCCTGACGCCGCCGTCAATCCTTTGGGCGCCGACATATGCAAATCGGTATCTATAACCGCCATATCGGGCAACAGCTCGTAATCGGCAAGAGGATATTTTACCCCCGTTTTCTCGTCGGTTATTACGGCGAACGGAGTCACTTCCGAACCCGTGCCGGCAGAAGTAGGAATAGCTATGAAGTAAGCTTTTTCACCCATTTTAGGGAATGTATAAATTCTCTTCCTGATATCAACAAAGCGCATAGCCATGTCGTGGAAATTAACTTCGGGGTGCTCGTACATAACCCACATAATTTTCGCCGCGTCCATTGCGCTACCACCACCCAAAGCAATAATAACGTCGGGTTTAAAGCTTGTCATCTGTTTTGCACCCTCTATAGCGCAAGCGAGCGTAGGATCGGGGGCAACGTCAAAGAAAATATTATGGTCTATGCCCAATTCGTCAAGTTTATCGGTGATGCATTTTGTAAAACCGTTCTGGAAAAGGAATGTATCCGTTACAACAAACGCCTTTTTCTTATCCATAACGTGCTTAAGCTCGTCAAGCGCAACGGGCAGACAGCCTTTTTTCAAATATACTTTTTCAGGCGCTCTGAACCACAACATATTTTCTCTCCTCTCCGCTACGGTCTTTATATTAATTAAATGTTTGACTCCTACGTTTTCGGAAACAGAGTTTCCGCCCCAGCTTCCGCAACCGAGAGTAAGCGACGGTGCAAGCTTAAAATTATATAAATCGCCGATACCGCCTTGAGACGAAGGAGTATTTAATAGAATACGGCAAGTTTTCATTCTCTCTGAAAACTCGTGTATCTTATCCTTTTCCGTAACAGTGTTTATATAGAGCGAAGACGTGTGACCGTAACCGCCGTCAGCAACGAGCGTTTCAGCTTTATCAAGCGCCTCTTCAAAAGTTTTTGCTTTATACATTGCAAGTACGGGTGAAAGTTTTTCATGAGCGAACTCTTCAGACAGTTCTACGCTTTCGACTTCACCAATAAGTATCTTCGCCGTTTCGGGCACTTCCACGCCTGCAAGCTGCGCAATTTTATACGCGGATTGACCTACGATACGGGCGTTAAGCCCACCGTTTATTATTATAGTTTTTCTTACCTTATCAAGCTCGTCGCCTTCAAGGAAATAACAACCGCGAACGGTAAATTCTTTTTTAACTTTGGCATAAATTTTATCGGAAACTATTACCGATTGCTCGGAAGCGCAAATCATACCGTTATCGAAAGTTTTCGAATGAATAATTGAGTTTACTGCTACAAGAATATCGGCGCTTTCGTCAATTATCGCAGGAGTATTTCCGGCACCGACACCGAGAGCCGGTTTCCCGCTGGAATAAGCTGCTTTTACCATTCCGGGACCACCCGTTGCAAGAATAGTATCAACGGACTTCATTAAAAGGTTAGTCATATCAAGGCTTGGCACGTCAATCCAGCTGATAATACCCTCGGGTGCGCCCGCCTTTACCGCAGCTTCATAAATTACTTTCGCCGCGGATATCGTAGAATTTTTTGCACGGGGATGCGGACTGAAAATACAGCCGTTTCTCGTTTTTAAACATAACAGTGCTTTAAAAATAGCCGTTGAAGTAGGGTTTGTAGTAGGAATAACCGCACCTATGATACCAATAGGCTCGGCTATTTTAACAACGCCGTAAGCTTTATCCTCTTCGATAATGCCGCAAGTTTTTGCGTCTCTGTATTTATTGTATATATATTCTGCGGCATAGTGGTTTTTTATAACCTTATCTTCCACAACGCCCATGCCCGTCTCTTCTACGGCAAGTTTTGCAAGAGATATTCTCTCCTTGTTTGCCGCCGTTGCACAGGCAAGAAAAATTTTGTCAACCTGTTCTTGCGAAAATTTCGCAAACTGTTCCTGGGCTTTGCGGACACGCGCGATTTCATCTTCGAGTTTTTCAACGCTGTCGCAAATTCCGTATTTGAACTTAAACTCCATTACATTCTCCTTTTATTTAAATTTGTGTAAATTTTAAACAGTTTAATTAGATATTTTTTAATCGATACAAGTTTATCAAATAATTAAAATTTATGCAAGACCTAGAAATACATTTTTAAAAATACTTATATTTGTTAATTTCTTGCCACAAATAGTTAAAATATAACAACATTGCACTGCAAATTTCTTGTGGTTTGGCTTGACAATTATTAGTATTTCTATTATAATTTTATTGTTTTGCGGATGTGGCGGAATTGGCAGACGCGCAGGTTTCAGGTTCCTGTGGGCGACCGTGCAGGTTCAACTCCTGTCATCCGCACCATATGAACACTCTATTAAGTTTTGAACCCTATGAGTCCAAAATCAATAGAGTGTTCTTTTATTTTTGTCAGTTTTAGCCCGTTTTACGGGCTTTTTATGTGTTTCGCTATAATTGCAATTTAGACAGTTTTTCTTAAAAAGCGCAATTTTTCAATGCAAACAGTCGAAAAGTTAATATCTGAACCCCTTTGTCTTATTGCTGTTCTATGGAGGCATAATAGTCTTGCTCTTTCTTTAATGGTGTTCTGTAACTGTTTTGGTAATGCGGATATTTTTCGTTGTAGAAAATCATATACTCATCAACCAATTTGTAAAATTCATTTTCTGATTTGAACTTCCGCCTTTATAATTCTTCTCTTTTCATAGACGCAAAGAAACTTTCCATCACCGAATTGTCGTAACTTTGCTTTGCAGTCTTTTATAACTTAATAAGCTTATAAAGTTCCCACTATCACAATCAAACAGACAACAGTACAAAAAATCAATATTTATATCCATTATTTGCCTTATAATTAAGCTGCGGAGCAGATATAAACTTGATACGCGAACAAATTAACGAGCTTAATTGAATATAAGGTTAAAACCATAGGCTACATTAATTTACAAAATTCGCGCTACGTGATATGATATTTTTATGAAACGTTTTGTAAACATAAGACTTCCCGTAATAGCAGCGTGTACTCTGGCGCTCGGTATATTTACGGGATATCTTTTCAGTTTTTATCATATCGATTTAATCTGGCTTACTGCAACAGTTCCTGTTGCCGCCGTATTTTTAATAACGTTTTCATTGTTGCGCAAAAAGAAATTTTTGATTTTTACGGCAATAGCTATTGCCGTTTTTTTTAGCGGTTTTTTTAACAGCTTCATTCGGCTTGAAAATTACAGACTAACAGATATAGAAACTTCCGTTTACTACCAAGTAAGCGGAACTGTCATAGAAAAGATCGAAACCGATTACGGCGAATATGTTATTGTTGATAACGTAAGGGCAAACGGAATAAAATTAAGCGGTAAAGTTTTTGTGAATTTATCAAAAACCTATGGTGAATTTTGCGACGTTGGCTATAAAGTCGAATTCTCCTCCACTCTATCTTTAAACGACTTATACCCTTACGGAAAGATTAACTACCGCGCGCAGGATAACGTAAAATATACATGTACCGTAACCGAAGGACTGAAATCCGAATACGGCTTTTCTCTTTTCGGAAGTATACGTTCAAGAATACGAAACGTATTTTACGAAAACCTTGACCGGGATACTGCCTCAATATGCTACGCTATGGTAATCGGAGACACGAGCGGAGTCGACAGCGAGGCCCTTGACAGCTTCCGTTACGGTGGAGTTGCCCATATTTTTGCAGTTTCCGGCTTACATATAGGTATTATATTTGGAATTATCAGTTTTGTTTTCAATAAAATGCGCGCAAACAAATACGTATCCTGTATTGTTTGCTTGGGATTGATTATCTTTTACTCCGGAATTTGCGGATTTACCGTTTCGTCAATACGCGCGGTAATTATGTGCGCGGTTACTATGCTGACGAAGCTATTTTATATAAAACGCGACGGGTTGAACTCGCTTGCTTTCGCAGTATTGCTGATACTACTGATTTTTCCGCTTAATTTGTTTTCGATCGGATTCCAGCTCTCCGTATGCGCTGTTGGCGGAATACTCTTGTTTTCGGTAAAAATAAGCAAGTTGTTACAAAAATTAAAGCTCCCAAAAAAATTTTGCAGCAACGTAGGTACTACTTTCGGCGCAACGGCAGGAACTATCCCCGCAATGATGGCGGGATTCGGATACGTAAGCGGGGCGGGGATTCTGTTGAATATAATAATTATTCCCGTAATTTCTTTGCTGTTTGAATTCGTTTTTATTTCAACGATTTTAGCGACAATAATACCTCAACTCGGCGTTATTCTGCAATATGTTGTTTTACCGTTACAGGCGGTTTTATCGTTTTTACTTTCGACAGGATTTGAAAACGCGCTTATTTCGGGCTTCGGCGCCGGCTGGTTTGCAATACTATATAACGTTGCACTGTTGATACTGTCAGACAAATTCAATTTAAAAATCTTACCACGAAGTATTGCCTTTTCTATCTCTGCCATAGCTATTACCGCGTATGTGCTAATACAAACTTTTTCTCCCGTAGACGGATTTAAAATAACCGTTTCCGCTTCGGCTTACGGCGGATGCGTGCTATTTAAAAGCTCACAGGGCAATATACTCGTAATAACCGAAAATTACAGTGTTACACAAGTTATAGAAACACTTAACGAAAACTATTCTTTAAATTTAAACGGCATCGTTATGCTGGGCGGCGAAAAATGTGCGGCAAAATATGATAAAAGTTTAAACTGCAATACCGTTTATTTAAGCGCCGACTATTTACCCGTTCAACCGTTCAGAGACGTTGATTTCCGTTATGAATACGAATTTTGTGCAGGCGGAATAAACTTTCAGTTTGTCGACGGAAAAACACTGTTCGCGGAGTGCGACGGCATAAAAGTTTGTATTTGCGAAGGAAAAAATATTCCCGCAACAGAATGCGACTTACTCGTTTCACGCTATTCAAATTTCGATAACGAAAATAATGTTAATTTTAGCAACGCTGAAAATACGGCGTATTTTAATTTGAAATACACTATATATAACGTTTACGAATACGGAAATTTACAGTATAAAGTGACAAACGGGGCTTTATTTTTTACTCCCCCTATAAAACATTAAAATTCCAACGCCGTATTTTTGTAACTTTTCTCGTCATAATCATTCTGCCGAAACTCTCATATAAAAACTTTTTTAAACGTTCAATTTATCCGATTGCTTATAAACCTAATATTGTCATTATCCCAGAAAATTTTCACAAAATATAACAGCGCCCGCTCAAGCGGGCGCTTACGCATTATTTGCAATATTTTTTTTCAACGGCGGTAATTTTATCCACTCTTCTTTGATGTCTTCCGCCTTCAAATTCGGTGTTAAGAAAAATATCCACTATTTTAAGCGCATATCCTTCACCCACCACCTTTTCGCCTAAAGCTAAAACGTTAGAATCGTTATGCAAACGAGTAAATTCCGCACAATAAGCGTCGTGACAGTGAGCGCAACGTACCCCAGGCACTTTATTTGCAACTATCGATACGCCAATACCGGTAGAACAAACTATTATGCCTCTGTCACACTCGCCTTTTGCCACAGCTTCCGCCGCAGGCAAAGCGAAATCTGGATAATCACAACTGTCAAGCGTATCGGTTCCGAAATTCACGGCTTCGTGTCCGATTTCTTTAAGATGTGCAACGATTTTGTTTTTGAGATTGAGACCGCCATGGTCGCATGCAACGGCAATTTTCATAATTTAAGTATCCTCTTTATATGTTTTTATATAATTTTTGATAATGATATCACACGCCCGAGAAAGCGCGTCACGCGTTATTCGATAAGCATCGAGATTACACCCGAAAGGGTCAGGCACGTCGTAGCCGCATAAATCTTTTATACAATATACGTTTCCACAACTTTCAAGCATTTTCTTCTGCAATTCCGTCATACAAACGACTATAGTACTTTTTTCAATTAATTTTTGCGTTAGCTGACGCGGTGAAAATTTACTTTCGAAAATTCCGACTTCTTCCAAAGCCGTTTTACTGTTGAGGCTTATAGTTCCGCCAACTTCCGCGTGAATTCCGCAAGAAGCTACATCCCACCACTTGATTTTATTTCGTTTAATCTTCGTTTTAAGCAACAACTCCGCCATAGGACTTCGACAAGTATTGCCCGTGCAAACGAATAACACTTTTTTTCTTTTCATATCAGTTAGCGAAAGCCTTTTTCATTCTGTTCATAACCCCTGCCATAACTCCGTTTTTATTATCAGGTTCGATTGCAATGATTTCATCAGCAATAGACTCGCCTTCGCGAAGTTTTGCGTAAAGGTTTTTAGCAATTTCGATATCAGAATCACCTAAATTCAATACAGTTATCCCGTTGATTTTTTTTGCGACATTTGCATCGCACATAATCACGGCGTTTATACCGCTTTTAATCCTGTTTTTACAATAAACTACCGCCTCTTCAAGTTGTCCGCTTGCAAATAGTTTAGTTTTACAATCGGGCGAATAATGCTTGTACTTCATACCGGGCGATTTTGCCTTTTCCCCGTCCTTCAAAATATATTCTCCACACTTGCCAACTACGCTTTCTATCATTTTGCGCGTAATCAATCCGCTACGGAGTATTACAGGAAAATCCCCCGTGCAGTCCAACACAGTACTTTCTATTCCGCCCGAACACTTACCGCCGTCGAGAATAAGTTCTATTTTACCGTTTAAATCCTGAAAAACATGCTCTGCAGAAGTAGGACTGACATGTTTGGATATGTTAGCCGAAGGAGCCGCTATCGGCAAATCAACGTATTTCAAAAACTTTTGAGCCCCGTCGTGCGACGGAATGCGTATTGCAAGCGTGTTTAATCCGCAAGAAACCGAAGGGCTTACCGTGCGTTTGCTTTTGTACACCATAGTAAGCGGACCGGGCAAAAAGCTCTTTGCAAGTTTTAAGGCGAAATCCGGCACGTCTGTTACAAGTGTAGAAATATCAAAATCCTTATGAAGGTGCACTATCAGCGGATTATCGTTTGGCCTGCCTTTAATTTTAAAAATGCCGTTTACGGCGGATGTATCAAACGCGTTTGCACCCAAACCGTAAACCGTTTCTGTTGGCATACCGACAACTCCGCCGCGCTCTATAATTCTCTTTGCAATTGCAAGTGAATTCTCGTCTATTTCTAATATCTGTGTTTCCATAATATTTTAAAACGGCGGATTTTCGTCTTCAAAAGCTGGCGGCGCGTCGTCTTCCGTCAAAGGAGCCACCTCGTCACTACTTCTCGGAGCATAAGAATCTCCCGCGCGTTCCGCCATAGAATCGTTCATTTCCGGATTAACGAATTTAGTAAGTTCGCCCTTAAAGCGAAGGGGAATTTTGTCCAGCCCGCCGTTACGGTGCTTTGCTATATTTAAAAAGGCCTGCCCCTTTATGATTTTCCCCTTTTCAATATCCGCGTCGCTTGCCGTAACGTCAGGACGGGAAATAAACATAACCATATCGGCGTCCTGCTCTATAGCGCCCGATTCACGAAGGTCTGACAATTGCGGTTCGCCTGATTGTATACGGCGCAACTGCGAAAGCGCGATTATAGGAACGTTCAGTTCCTTTGCCATAATTTTCAGTTCACGAGTAATTGTCGCAACTTCCTGAACACGGTTTTCCTCGCCACCCTTTTTACCGCTTGACATAAGCTGAATATAGTCTATCATAACGAGGTCGAGTTCACCGTTGTTTTTCGCTTTGATTCTACGGCACTTTGAAAGTATTTCCGCAGGCGTGACCCTCGACGAATCGTCTATGAATATTTTACATTTAGAAAGCCTGTCCATGGCCTTGGCAAGTTTTTTCCAATCGTTATCTTTAAGCTTACCAGAAAGCGCCGCCGACATACTCACTTCCGCATAAGAACATAAAAGCCTTTGAACAATCTGTACTTCGGGCATTTCCAAAGAAAATACGGCGCAGACTTTATCTTCAACAGCCGCAGCGTGTTCAACAATATTCATTGCTAACGAAGTTTTACCCATACCGGGGCGAGCGGCAAGGACAATCAAGTCTGATTTCTGTAAGCCGTTAGTCAACTTATCAAAGCGTGTAAATCCCGTGGGAATTCCGCGAAAAGCGTCTTTATCGCGCGCAAGACTTTCAAACTTTTTCATTACGGAAGAAAGCCCTTCGCTCGTTCTTATATCTTTTACGGTCGACGTATCGTTAACCTGCGAAACGGAATAAACTCTTTCTTCGGCAAACTGCGTGCTTTTTACGGAATCGTCGCTTGATTTTGAAAAATCGATAATTTCTTTTGCCGCGCGTATAAGTTTTCTGTTTGTACTGTCACGCTTAACAATATCAAAATAATATTTATAATTCGCGGAAGACGGAGTTACCTGTACGAGCTCCGTAAGATAAGAAATTCCACCTGCTTTTTCAAGATTGCCGTCGTTTTCCAACCTGTCCGAAAGGGTTACGAAATCTACGGGTTTTCTGTCGTTGAAAGTTAACTTTACCGCAGAAAATATATATTTATGCGAATCCTGATAAAAATCGTCTTCATTTAACCCGTCAAGAACGTCGGGCAATATTTCATTATCTATAAGCATACAGCCCAAAAGCGCCTGCTCTGCGTCCAGATTGTTGGGCATTACGTTATTTTTGTCTGACATAGTACTTTGCAAACCCGTTAAATATTCATTAACCGCTCAAATTCTTTGAGAGTTTCATCAAATTCTTTCATTGCAACCTCGAAAGGTTGAGTTTTTGTCAAGTCAACACCGGCAAGTTTTAACAAACTTACGGGATCGGCAGACCCGCCACCAGAAAGGAATTTGAAATAGTCTTTTACCGCTTCGGCGCCTTCGCGCAAAATTTTATTTACTATGTTAATCGCAGCAGTCAAACCCGTTGCATATTTGTAAACATAAAACGCGTTGTAAAAATGCGGAATCCTTGCCCATTCGCAAGAAATATTGTAATCGTGTTCAATATCATTGCCGTAGTATTTTTTATTTATATCGGCGTAAAGCCCGCACAAAATCTCTTTTGTGAGCGGTTCTCCCTTCTCAACCAACGAATGCGCCTCACTCTCGAATTCGGCAAACATTGTCTGTCTGTGCAACGTAGCCCGTATACTATCAAGATAATAATTTAAAAGATACTTTTTCAGATTTAAATCTTTTGCTTCGGCAAGCATATATTTAAGCAACAAAGTTTCGTTTACGGTGCTTGCTACTTCCGCAACGAATATTTTATATTGACTCTTTGCGAAAGGCTGGTTTTTCTGTGAAAAATACGTATGAAGAGCATGTCCCATTTCATGGGCAATAGTAAACACTTCGTGCAGAGTCGGTTGATAATTCAACAGAACGTAGGGATGCGTGCCGGGGCATCCGATACTGTAAGCCCCGCCACGCTTTCCTGAAGTTTCTTCAACGTCGAGCCAACGTTCTTTTCTCCCCTTCTCCAAAAGGCTTTGATATTCTTGCCCCAGAGGAGTCAGACCTTTTATTACCAAATCATAAGCCTCTTCGTAAGTATATTTAACGTCTACTCCGTCTACCAAGGGCGCGTAAATATCGTAAAAGTATTGCTTGTCGTAACCTAAAATCTTTTTTCTGTCTGCAATATATCTGTGCATTGAGGGCAAGCCGCTGTCAACGGCTTTTATAAGGTTGTCGTAAACACACCTTTGAACGTCTTCGAAAAATAGCGCATGTTCAAGACAAGAATTATATTTATATACTTTACTTAAAAACACGTCTTTTTTTACGTTTCCGTAATAAACCGAAGTTATCGTGTTAATCAATCCCGTATAAGCCGAATAATATTTTTCGTAGCATTCTTTTCTTTTTTCACGGTTTTGAGAATGAAGAATTATTCCGTAAAGCCCGTGAGTGAGTCTTGTTTTTTCTCCTTCCCACTCCATTTCAGGCAAAGGCAAATCAAGATTGTCAATCATTGAAAAACTGTCGTAAAAAGAATCGAGTATTTCTCCCGACATACTTATAATTTTTTCTTCCTCCTGCGTCAAAACATGAGGTTTGCGGGCTATTAACCGTTTGATATCGTAATCGTAATCAGAAAATCTCTTGTCGCTTAAAAGCGATTTTAGGTATTCTTCAGGCATTGCGGCCATTTCCGGTTCGAAAAACGAAAGCTCTGTTGCACATTTTGTTTCCAGCGAGCAGGCTTTAAGATAATATGAATTATATTTGGAAATTCCGGCATCCTCATCGTGTCGCATATGCGCGTAAACGTAAACCCTAATAAGGTCAAAATTGAACTTATCGTTTGCCATAAAAAATTCAAGCAAAGTTTCTTTATTATTGAGCTTACCCGAATACTTTGAAAAATTCACAGAATTTTGCAACATTTCAAAAGTTTTTTCCCAGTCTTCGTCTGTAGCGAATATATCTTCCGTTTTCCATTTATATCGCTCGTTAACTTGATTTCTATCCATCTTCCACCTCAATTTTTATTTGAATGTATCGGCGCGGGAATTAAACCTCCGCGTGATATAAACTTTTCCGCACTTTCGCCGTGTACCGGCATCACGGGAGCTCTACCCAAAAGTCCGCCGAAATTGACTTCCTCGCCTACGCTCTTGTTTGGCGCCGGAATTATACGGACTGCCGTCGTTTTGTTGTTTATCATACCAATTGCAGCCTCGTCCGCAATAATTGCACTCAACGTAGAAGCGGGGATATTCCCCTGCACGGCTATCATATCGAGTCCGACGGAACATACCGAAGTCATTGCCTCGAGTTTATCAATTGTCAAACCGCCTGCCTCTGCGGCTTCTATCATGCCGGCGTCTTCCGAAACCGGTATAAACGCACCGGAAAGCCCACCCACGCGTGAACTTGCCATAACTCCGCCCTTTTTAACCGCGTCGTTCAACATTGCAAGGCATGCTGTTGTACCGTGAGTACCAACACGTTCCAGCCCCATTTCTTCAAGAATAGCGGCAACCGAATCCCCCCTTGCAGGCGTCGGAGCTAAAGACAAATCCACTATTCCGAATTCGGCTCCAAGACGTTTTGCCGCCTCTCTTGCTATAAGCTGACCGGCACGCGTAATTTTAAACGCCGTACGTTTTACCGTTTCGGCAAGTTCTGTTAAATTAGCCTCCGGCACCGCTTCGAGCGCGTGCTGTACTACTCCGGGTCCCGAGACCCCAACGTTTATAACTCTTCCACTCTCACCAACACCGTGAAACGCGCCAGCCATAAAAGGGTTGTCCTCAACCGCATTACAAAATACCACAAGTTTAGCACAACCGAATCCGTCTTTATCTGCAGTTTTTTCTGCGGTGGCTTTAATTACTTCACCCATCAGTTTTACCGCATCCATATTAATCCCGGACTTTGAAGACCCGACGTTTACCGACGAACAAAGCCTTTCGGTGCCGGCAAGAACTTCCGGAATACTCAATATAAAAGTTTTTTCGTAATCCGCCATTCCCTTATGAACGAGCGCCGAATAACCGCCTATGAAATCCACGCCTACGGTTTTTGCCGCCTCGTCAAGAGCTTTACCTATCAAATAAGATTTTTCGGGGAAAGGCGCACAAATAAAACTTGCCGGAGTTACCGAAACACGCTTGTTGACAATTGGAATACCGTATTCCAATGATAGTTCCTGCGTTACTTTTACAATATTTTCCGCGCTTTTACAGATTAGATCATAAACGGATTTAGCTGTTTTTTCTGCAGACGCACCCATACAAGGCAACAATGAAATACCCATTGTGACCGTTCTGATATCGAGGTGCTCACGTTCAATCATATTGATTGTTTCCAAAACTTCGTTAGTATTAAACATCGTAATCCTTAAACGCTGTGCATAGCGTTGAAAATTTCTTCATGCTGAACATGAATCGACATGCCAATACTGTCGCCCATAACCGAACACTCTTCTGCCAGTTTAGCAAGCGGAACGGTCGCCGACGAAATATCCACAAGCATTATCATTGCAAAATATTCGCCCAATATAGTTTGACTGATATCCAAAACGTTTATGTCCCTTTCAGCAAGGAAACCGCTTACTTTTGCAATTATTCCGGTCTTATCTTTACCGACAACCGTTAAAACCGCTCGCATATTTACCTCTTAAAATTTTTAAATTATATTTTAATTTTTTCCCAACAGCGTAAAATTGAAATAAGTATAAACAGCTGTAGTAAACTCCTTATTGTCTATCGACCATTGAGGAACGACTCCCACTAACGAAGATACCGGAAAATCACCGTATTCTCTGCTATCGGAACTCTTATTACGGTTATCTCCCAGCAAAAACATACAACCCTCTTTAACCTTGTGCTCCGGAAAATTGTTTAAATAAGGAGAGTTGCGATCCGAATCCAAGTAACCGCTTTCGTCTACCGCTTCACCGTTTCGGTAAAGCACCCCCTCTATAATTTCAACCGTATCTCCGCCGAAAGCCAAAACTCTTTTAATCAGGTTCCCACGGGAAATAATTCCGCTTGACCCACTAACTTCCGCATAAACTACGACAACGTCTCCATATTCGGGTTGCGTCCACTTGTTTACGTAAATGAAGTCACCGCCCGGACGATTTTCGCTTATTGCCCCGTTAAAAGTCGGCTGCATAGAAATATTTACGACGTAAATTCCGGTAAAAAAGCAGTTAAACAGCAATTCACCTGCAATTATTACGGAAAAAACAATTATGATTACGTTTAAAAAAACGTTAGTTACTCGCGGAAGCCTGTAATTTAAAAGACTTGCTCCCGTGCTTTTCAAATTTCGGCTGTTGATGTCTTCCGTCATCTTTCTCCTTAAAGCCACATAATATTATTGACCGCAAAATTCGCTGAACACGTTACCGTAAATTTCAAATCTCCTGTAAAATCAGGCATAGGAGCCCCGCCGGAAGTTTTAAACGATTTACTTTCGAAAACCGAACTTTGCCATACGCCACCCACTACCGCGACATTACACACATAATCTTCGCCTGTTGAAACGTTTCTGAACGTAAGCGTCAATTTTGAATCGGTGTCGCAATACATATCAATGGAAAGCAAATTGGTGCTATTAGCGGAATACTGCGGATTGCTCATCCTATAAGTTGTAAGCCCCAGTTTTGAATATATTCCCGCTATGCCTCTCGCTTTGGTTACAAGTTTAGGCATAACGGTATCGTCGGCAAGAAAAATTCCTCCTACCGCTTTAGATTTCGAATCAGATACGGAAAAACCGTCGGTTCCGTTTTTATCGGAATATACAACTCGGAATTTCGTCTGCATATTGCGGAATTTGCCGCTTATTTTTTTTACTGCCACTTTTGACCAAACGGTAAAACCGTTTAAATATTTTACGCGGCAAATTACGAAAATAGTTGAAACCTTTTCATATATATTTAAAAAGTATTGGTGCTTGCTTTCATCTTTTACCGGACACGCCGCCCACTCGCGTACTGCAGAATCCGTACTGTCTTCCGCAAGGAAAACATCACACTTTTCCACTACGCCTTGCTCGTCAAAAGCTGTTCGCGCAATCAGGTTTGAATCATCGTCAAGTTCCACGAAAACTTCTACAGGTTTTGGAATAAAAACCTGCCTGTTTTTCAAATTCCTGTCGAGAAACAAAAACATATCGTTAACGCCGGTAGAGCCGATTACCGCATGGCATTGCATAGAATAAGCTATTGCGCTTTCTTTTACAAAATTCGGATTAATTCTGGAAAAAGTATCGTAAGCTCTGTCATAATCAAACTTTTCGTCGTTTGTGGAACAAAGCATAAGAACGGGACACTTCACGTACGGAGCATACGCTTGCGAATCGACTCCGGCAATAAAGCGGTACCGCTCCTCATCCATAGTAACTTCTTCTTGGGCATATTTGCTTACGCTGCCGTAAGCCTTCCAACCTGCAGCGCAAACGGGAATAATACATTTGAAATCTGCCGCTACCGCCAATTTCCACGCCAGTTCTCCGCCGTCACGAATGCCGACTACCGCAACGTTATCTTTACCCGTGCGCTCTAAAATATATTTTCTTGCATAGAGTCCAACGGCAACCCACTCATACCAACTTGTTTTATCTGCACTATCGTCAACAAAATCCTTATATCTCCCGCACTTTTCGGAATTAGCGTAAGAAATATTTTCAGGGTAAAGAGTATAAAACTCACATCCGGAACTTTCTCCGCGGTAATCCACCATTAATGCGGAGTAGCCTCGGTTTACGAAGAATTTAACAGTTTCGATGTCTATAGTTTCACTGCTGTCGGGTAAAATCAGTACAGTTCCGTTTGGAGAGCTTACGTCTCCCGCAAAAGCAGCAGCTATCTTAACTCTGCCTGATCCTGTATCCCTCCCGAAAAATGTGACCCGCTCAACACGCAAGCCGTTATAAACTCCTTCGAATACCTTTTCCGCATTGAGTTCAAGCGAATCGTCAAAATTATTCCAAAGTGAAACGGGTGTCAAAATATTAGGCAAAATATACTCCTCAACAACTTACGCTCACAGTAGAGCCGTGCGTTTCAGTTGCTTTATTTACCGTTATTTTATTACTTATTCTGTGTTTGAGTTCGTCAACGTGGCTTATAACGCCTATAATAAACGCCGAACTCTTTAATTTTTCAAGCGCGCTCATAACAGTATCCACCATACTTGAATCAAGCGTACCGAACCCCTCGTCGAGAAAGAAAAACTCTATTGACTTTTGTGATTTAGAGCAGATAGTCTGCGACAACGCAAGCGCAAGCGATAAAGAAACCAAAAACGTTTCTCCTCCCGAAAGAGTGTTGACTCCTCGCAAATTACCGCAATCAAAATTATCTCCGACAAAAAAACCGTTATCCTTATAAGTCAAAAAATACCTTCCGCCGGTTAAATTTAATAACGTTGAAGAAGCAAGCGACGAAATATCTCCCAGATATTCGTTTGCTATGAATTCCAAAAATTTATTATTTTTGGTGACCTCTTTAAGCCTTGCGCAAAGGTTAGACTTTTTCTCCCAAACTTCAAATTCGCGCTTTGTTTCATACTTTTCCAAAAGCCGTTTTTTAAGTGAATTTATTTCGTTATTGAGTACAGCAATAGTTCCTGTAATATCTGCTATACCCGCACATATGTCGGACTTTTCACGTTCCGCTTCACCTAACGCCTCGTCTGTTACCGAGTTTATTCCGTCAATATTTTCAAGTTCTTTAATACGTAATTTCGTTGAAAGTACGGCGGCGTCGTAATCGGTTATCGATTTTTCACCGTTCGGATATTTTCCGAATTTCAAAACGTTTTCTTTGCACTTGTCAATACTGCTCAAGCCGTTGGATTTAATCAAATCCTCCAATTTGTTTAAAACGGAAGCCACTTCTCTTTCGGTTGCCGATATTAGAGCATTCTGTCTTTCATACTTTAACGTAAGTTCGTGTTTTTTATTCTTTGCATTTTCCAGATCGGATTGACATCTCTCTTTTTCACGCTTCAATTCAGACAAAAGTTTAGCATTGTTTTCTACCGCTTCCGTATAATTTACGCATTCGCTACCAAAAGCGCCCATCAATTCCGATTTTAATTCTTCAGCACGACCACGCAACTCCGTTCCGTCTTTTTGATAAGTTTCAAGTTCTTTTTGTTTTATTACAATTTCCGCATTAATCGCATGCAACTTCTCACGCAGCACGTCAGCTTCTCTTTGACATTTCTCTCTCCGCTTTTGCGAATTCTGAAAAACCTGTATGCACTCGTTTATGCGCTCTCTTCCAACACCGCGCACATCGGCTATTCTCTGCGTATATTCCGCTATTTTATTATCAGTTTCGCTTTTTACATACTTATAAAGCGGACCGTCGTCTTTATAGATTTTAATATTGCCGTTTAAATTCGCCAACCAATCGAGATTTTTAACGTATTCTTCTCTCAAAAAGGTACCTTTGATTTCTACATTTATAAGTTTTTCGATATCGCCGGAAGATAACCGTTCAAGTTCCGAAGAAAGCTTTTTTTCTTCCCGTTCCGTTATATTCCTTTCTTCGTCAAGCCTTAAAAGTTCGTCGCATAATCTTTTATATTCCGCCCTCCTTTCCGTGAGCTTGCGGTTTACTTCTTCAAGCTTTTCCGTTTTGCCTTCGCAAGTTGCATATTTTGCTGTAAGAGCAGTACATTCCGATATCCGCTCGTCATAATTTGCGACTGCAATCTTATTTTCAATATTTTCAACTAAAGATACAACGCCTGAAATCTCATTTTCCAATTTGATTTTATCGGATTTAAGTGATTGCAAACTTGATTGCTTTTCTTCCGCATCTTCCGAGGTTTTCACCGCTTCACGACACAAAGTCAAAGAAGAAAACCCAACGCGTAGTTCGTCTATTTCGTTTTTTCTTTCCAGCAACACTTTAAGCCGTGTTTCAGCATCTTCAAGTTCGCACCTCTTTGCATGGAGAACTTTCAACTTTTCGTACTTTGAATTTACGTCCTCTTCAAGCTTTTTCAACTCATTCAAGCGATTCAAATCTTCAGCTAATCGGGTTTCCGTTTCCTTAATTATTTCTTCGCTGACATCCTGATAAGAGGCGAGTCTTCCGCTTAAATTTTGGAATTTACCGTCTATTTCTTTTTCCGCTTCGGATATTTTAAATTTTAACCTGTCGCCGTACCTTGATAGGCTGAATAACCTTTCCATCAATTTAAGTCTTTCGGAGGGTACCGATTTGACAAATTGCGCAAACTCTCCTTGAGGCAACGCTATACACTTGCGAAAATCTTCGGCTTCAACACCTAAAATTTCTACTATCTTTTGTTCTACTTGCGACGCTTTATCGGCAATACAAACTTCTTTTTCACCATCGTTTTCATACAAAAACGCTTTGTGCGTGCCGTGTTTATCTTTTTTTAAAACACGTTCGACAGTATAATCTTTTCTTTTGCCGTCGTTAATAATATTAAAGCAAAATTTAACTTTAGCCGAATCGGAACGGTAATTAATAATATCGGTTTTTTCTTTGCTCCGTTCCACATTGCCGTACAAAGCAAAATTTATGCAATCCAAAACGGTACTCTTACCGCTGCCCGTATCGCCGAAAATACCGAAAATACCGCCTTTAGTCAACGACTCGAAGTCTATTATTGTATTCTCCGAAAAACTGTTTATGCCGGAAAATTCCAATTTTATAGGTTTCATTCTTCCTCCGTCATGGAAAGAAAGAGCGCAAGCAACTCTTCGGGCACGTCCGCGCCAAATCTCAATTTATAATAATCGGTAAAAAGCTGCGAAGACGACTTGTGTTTATTTGAAATTTTCTTTCCGCCCATCTCCGCGTTCGGCATCTCCACCTTTAAAGAGACGAGATTTTCTTGTTCATGAAGCGCCGCGCTCTCTTGCGGAGTTATCGGAGCAGACAAATTAAGAGTGAGCTCAACGTAACAATCACGATTGGCTGTAAGTAGCGCGATACCGTCCGATACGCCGTTAACTTGCAATTTTATCAGTTTTCTGGGGCTCGTAACAGGTATACGCTTAAAATTCTCCACTCCGTTTGCCGTAAGGTCAAATACGTTAACCGATTTTTCGGCACCGCTTTCGTCAAAAGAAAACTGCATAGGGGCACCGCAATAGTGCACGTTTTTACCCAAATCCTGACGTTTATGCAAATGTCCCAAAGCAATGTAATCGCACACGGGCAAAAGATTTAACGAAACGGCTCGCGCGCCGCCCAAATCTATTTCCCGCTCGCTTTCGCTTACCGCACCGCCTGCAACAAAAATGTGAGAAACGAAAACGGAAGGAATATTTTCTTTACCTTCTTCGCCATACCCAATCCAGCGCGACATTTTTTCTTCGAAGGTTTCTTCCGATCTGCCTTCTTTGAACCTCGCCTCGTTCGGATACGGCAAAGCATTAATATGAACCTTTTCCCCGATGCGGTTTTGAAAAATCACCCACCCGCAACCTGATTTTATTGGATATGTATCGCCACGCTTCGCGCATGTAACCGGTACTAAACTGTTACCGATAATATAAACGTTGTGCTCTTCAGCCAGGGTCGCCGCAGCGGTAAGCCGCACGTAATCGTCATGATTACCGCTGATTATCAGGACGGCGCAAACTTCAGATAACAGTTTTATACCCTTGTAAAATATCTCTTCGGCTTCAGCCGACGGGGTATAAGTATCGAAAACATCACCGGCAATTATTAAGAGTTCAACGCCTTCGTTCACACAAATATTTTTAAACTCGTTAAAAACCGCCCTGTATTCGTCGAGCCGCTCTCTGACTATCAGTTTTTTTCCTATATGCAAATCGGAAGTGTGCAATATTTTCATTCGTTGACCTGAAAAAAACGAAATAAATGCGTCGTTTAACGTTGATTTTTACGCGGCTAACCTTTATAATGTTAATTACCGCTTATAAGATTATAGTCCTTTTTAAACAATAAATCAAGCGTAAAACAGGAGCTAACGAAAAATGGCCTTTATTTCGGCTTCGGACGGGTTGATTAGAAAATCGACCACAACGGTAGAAAACAAGTTCATAACAAAATATTTACCAGTTTTAAATCCCGTTGCGGTAAAGGTTTATATTTACGCTCTGTATTTATGCCAAAGCGGCGCCCCGTACTCGCTTGAAGACCTATCCTCGGCGCTGAACATAAGCACGGACGAAGCCGTTAATTATTTTGAATTTTTAGAAGAGTTCGAGCTCGTTGCAATTACTTCGCGCGATCCGTTTGAAGTTAAAATGCTTGAAGCTGAAAACGTTTCAGGCACGCCGAAAAAATTCAAACCCGAGAAATATTCCGATTTTACAAAAACGGTACAAAGCATATTAAAGGGCAGAATGGTTTCCGCCAACGAGTTTTTAGAGTACTTCGTACTTATGGAAGAATACGGATTTGAACAGAACGCTCTCATTATGATTATTAATTATTGCGTAAACCTGCATGGCGACGCAATAAGATTCCAATACATAAAAAAAGTTGCTAAAAGTTTTGCCGAAGAAGGCGCGGTTACCGCAAAAAAAGTTGACGAAAAATTATCCGCATACACTTCTTCAACCCCTGCGCTTCTTGAATTGTTTAAAGCTGCAGGCATTAAAAAGCAACCAGACGTTGACGACGACAGGCTTTATAAAAAATGGATCGAAACTTTTGGATTTGAAGACAAAGCCGTCATAGCGGCGGCGAAGTATTTCAAGGCAAAAACAGTTGAAAAGCTTGACGTAGCAATCGAGGAACTTTTTAAAAACAAAAAGTTTGACGTAAAAGAAATAGAAGACTATTGCAAAACCAAAAATTCAATTTATACTCTCACTTTGGAAATTGCAAAAAATCTTGGAGTCTATATTCAAAATCCTGCGCCGTATGTTGAAAATTATACTATAAAATGGTGTAGTTTCGGATTTTCTTTCGAATGTTTAAAAGAAGTTTCATGTTACTTATTTTTCCAGAGAAAAAATTCGTTTGAAGAAATGGACGCGTTTTTGCAAAAACTTTATGACAACGGTATTGTTGCCGATAGAAGCGTACACGAACACATTGAACAACTTAAATCCGAAGACGCGCTTTTGAAAGAAATTCTTAAAGCATGCGGACTCACCAGAAAAATAGTTCCTTGGGACAGAGAAAGTCTTTACAAATGGCGTAGCTGGAATTTTTCAGACGATATGTTGTTTGAAGCGGCCAAACTTTCCGCGGGCAAATCCAACCCTTTGGCTTACATGAACGGTGTGCTCTCCGGTTGGAAAACCGACGGGATTTACAGTACAGATAAAATCAAGTCCGACTCCGCGCCCCGCCGAGCCACAACGGCGTCAACAACCGATGATAAAGCTATGCGAAATCAAATTGAAAGGCACTATTATGATTTACGCCATGCGGCGGAAGAGCGCGCAGAAACGGCGCTTTCCGGAGCAACAGCCGACAAAATATACGGCGGAATAAGAAAGCAGCTTAACGAACTCACCATAAGCCTTGCATTTGCCGAAATACGGGACAACCGCAAAGCGGCGGAAATTTCAAAACAAATTTCAGAGCTTGAAAAAGAAGGCGACAAACGGCTTTCTGAATTAGGCATAAGTAAAAGTGATTTCAATCCGCACTACTCGTGCGAAATTTGCGGAGATACGGGTTACGATAAAACGGGCGCTCCCTGCGCATGTTTGAAAAAATTTATTTCAACATTAAAATAGAGCATAAAAAAACGGGTTTTAAAACCCGTTTTTATTTTATGTATTAAATATACAAAGCACCGGCACCGCCGATTATTATACCAATTGTAATAACAAAAATAAAAATATAAAGAACTACTACAGCAAGCTCGATCACGCTTATAACAATACCCGCTATTGCAAGCCCTTTATTATCCAATCCTTCTTCCTTTGCTTTTTTGTAACCGATAATACTACAAATAAGTCCTGCCAGACAAAAGAAGAAAGAAAGCACAAAACCTACTATTGCTATTGTATTGGAAGTATCTTTAGGCGCAGGCTGAGGCGCGTAAGTATAAGGCGACGCATTAATCGTATTTGAATAAGAGTTTTCACATTTTATTTTTGTGCCACAATAAGGACAAAACGCCGCATCGTTTGCGATTTCTTTACCACAATTTTTACAAAACATTTTTGCCTCCTAAAAAAACTTATAGAAAATTAAGAATAGGCAATACCACCAAACCGTACAGCAAACTGCCGGCTACCATGTTAACAATACTTATAATTATACCTGCAAGCGCAAGCCCTTTGTTATCGAGCCCCTCGTTTTTCGCCTTGTTATAACCCATAATGCTACAAATAAGCCCTGCAAGCGCAACAAAAAACGAAAGCACAAACCCCACTACGGCTATATTATTTGAAGTATCTTTTTTAGGAGCAGGTTGGGGCGCATAATTGTTGACGGGAGCGTCATAAATAGGCGCATTAGGGACTTCTTTATCCAAAGCCGTTCCGCAATTAGGGCAAAAAGTTGCATCTTCGGTAACTTCTTTTCCACAGTTTTTACAAAACATACATATTCTCCTTATCGTTTGTCGGCAAATTTTTAAATACGTGCAAGTTACGCTTAAAATCACATAACTAGTTATACCCCTCGCCCTTGCAAGAAATATAAAAATTCGCTATATTTTTATTTATATATATTATATTATCATATTGTATTCTTGTCAAGTAATTTAAAATGCACAGTTTTTTAACGAATTTTTTAACCCAAACAAAATAACATTAATAAATTCAAATTTAATTAACTAGTCTATAATAAAATTTTAATTAAAAAACAATCCGAATTTCAACCTTAAAAACGGTTAAAATTCGGATTATTTTTTATGGCGCAGAGAGAGGGATTCGAACCCCCGTACAGTTGCCCGTAACACGATTTCGAGTCGTGCGCGTTCGACCACTCCGCCATCTCTGCTTGCCCGTTAATTTTATACTAATTCGCCGTAAATTTCAAGCGTTTTTACTACGGTTTTTAAATAATTTTGTGAGTCCGGTGTACTGTACATAATTTAAAACATAAAAATTGTTGACTTGTCAACGCAAAACGGCGTATAATCTTTGTAAATTGTAATATTTCGGAGAGAAAAATGACGACAGCTATTATTACAGACAGCAACAGCGGAATTACTCAAACGCAGGCTAAAGAGCTTGGTGTTTCGGTTGTGCCTATGCCCGTTTTAATCGACGGCGAGCAGTATTATGAAGATTTAACGTTAACTCAGGAAGAGTTTTATGAAAAGCTCAAAAACGACGCAAACGTTTCAACCTCTCAACCTAATCCTATAGACGTAGGCGAAATTTGGGCTGAAGCGTTAAAAACAAACGACTCGGTTATATATATTCCGATGTCAAGCGGTCTTTCGGAAACGTGCAACACATTGACACATTACGCAGAGACCGAAGAACAGTTTAAAGGAAAGGTTTTCGTAGTAAATAATCAAAGAGTTTCTATAACTCAACGTCAAAGCGTTATCGACGCAAAAAAATTAGCCGATGAAGGAAAGTCCGCTCAAGAAATTTACGATTATCTTATGAGCAGTAAAATGCAGTCGAGTATATACATTATGGTGGACACGCTAAAGTATCTAAAAAAAGGCGGAAGGCTTACTCCTGCCGTTGCTGCAATCGGCACGTTACTCAAGATAAAGCCCGTTTTACAAATTCAAGGTGAAAAGCTTGACCAGTTTGCAAAAGTAAGAAAAGTATCCGACGCAAAAATTACGATGATTAACGCAATTAAGCACGACTTTGAAACAAGATTCAAAGATTTGGTTGCTGCAGGAAAAATGACGCTTGCTATTGCGCACACCGAAAACTTTGAAGAAGCGGAAAAATTTAAAAACGAAGTTTTGCAAGAATTTCCCAACGTTGAATTCACATATATTAACCCCCTCTCTTTAAGCGTTTCTTGTCATATAGGTCCCGGCGCACTTGCCGTTGCCTGCGCGGTTAAATATTAATTAAATAGAGCCCGTACCAAAAATATCGGTACGGGCTTCTATTAATTTTATACTTTTAAACTAAAGACGACAACCTGTTCTCTGCGAGAACTCCGTTATTACGCACGATATGCGCTCCGTTGTTTATCATGCCGATTACAAAACAGCTCATCATAATGTAACACCAAAGCAGAAAAACTATTAAAGACGCAATTTTACCGTAAAGTTTTTCCGGAGTGGCGAATTTGGTATAAATACCGAACCCTACAAGAAAAACAAGCCAAAGCGCGGTTGTTAGCAAACTTCCACATAACGCCTCTTCAACTTTAATTTTATAGGGACAAGCAATTAAATTCAGCAATAGCGCAACAGCAAAAGCAAGCGCCGTCAAAAATACCGAAGATATTATGTCGGAAACGTAAAAGGGCATAAAACTGTCTAATATTTCCGTTCCAACGACCGAAACCGCGCCTATAAACGCAACTAATAAAATTGCTACGGCAATGTAAACGAGTGAAAGCAATCGCAATTTAAATCCTCCTTTCACTCCAGAGCTGTTATAAACGATTTCTCCGCTTCTTCGCAAATGATAAAAAAAATTTGTGGACGAATACAGAGAGGACACAATCAAAACTATTCCCGGACCGCTTGCCGCACTTTCAGCCGAATTTTTTAAATAACGTAAAAACGGACTTACATTTTCAATCAACTCGTTGGAAAATAACGTGTTCGTTTGTAAATCGCCGAAAACCAAAGTCAACCAAAGCATAAACGGCGCAATACTCATAAGCAAAAAATACACGAGCGTTCCTGCAAGAGTTGAAAAACGACGGTCAGAATAATATTTAATCGTTTCAATTATCTTACGCATACGCTTATTTTTTGCAAGAAATATAACTCTATACACAAAAAAGGGTATTCCATAAGGAATACCCCAAAAGTCTTTGCTTAATCGCAGCAACGATTGCATCTGTTGCACGAATGGCAACACCCGTTATTGGTTCTGTTCAAACCGTATTGAGCTGCATAATATGCGTCCCAATCGCGTTCGCAACCGCAGTTATTGCGGCTACAGCCGCAATTGTGATTGCAACAGTCGTTTTGACGGCAACCACAGCCGTTTCTGCGGCAACCGCAGTCGTTGCAGGCGCTGCAAAATAAATTTAAAAGTCCGCAGCGGCAGAAATTACAATTACACATACGTATATCGTTTCCTTTTCTTGAAGTAACAGGCAAAGGTTTTCCCCCTTGCCTATACTTCATAATATGAACGCTACCTGTCAAAAGTTCACCCGTTGTAAAATAAAAATATCGCCCGGGCATATTTCGACACAAAAAACGTTTTTACTTTTGCCGCAAATGGGAAAATTAAAAAAGCCTTAAGCGCATTTTACGCTTAAGGCTTTTAAGTTTTTTATTATTTACCGAAATATCTTTTTAACATTCCCGCAAAGCCTGCGCCGTGTCTGGCTTCGTCCTTTGCCATTTCATGAACGGTATCGTGAATTGCATCGAAACCGCACTGTTTTGCAAGTTTTGCGATAGCAAGCTTACCTTCGCAAGCGCCGGCTTCGGCCGCCGCACGAAGTTCGAGGTTTTTCTTTGTGGAAGGCGTAACCACTTCGCCGAGAAGCTCGGCAAATTTTGCGGCATGTTCCGCCTCTTCATAAGCATAACGCTTGTATGCTTCGGCTATTTCGGGGTATCCTTCTCTTTCGGCAACTCTCGCCATTGCAAGATACATACCTACTTCAGTGCATTCGCCAGAAAAATGAGCGCGAAGCCCTTCCATAATTTCTTCGTTATCAACTTTACCGTCGCCTACTACGTGTTCGCAAGCATATTTTGCTTCGCCTGTTACGGGTACAAACTTTTTTGCTTTGCAAACGGGGCAAACATCTACTCCATCTTCAACTATTTCACCGCATACTACGCATTTTTTCATAATTAAACTCCTGATTCGTTTATTTTTTATTGATATTAATATAACACATAGTTTTTACAATTTCAATTAAAATTATGTGAATTTTAAAAGAATTATTTTTCAAAAACAATCGCTTCAAGTTCTTTAAAATCCGAGGCAAACCGAACTGCCCCGGCAGACTCGAGTTGCTCTTTTGTCCTGAATCCCCACAATACGGAAACACAGTCTATGCCGGCATTAAAAGCGGTTTGGACGTCGGTTTCGCCGTCACCAACAAAAAGGCACTCTTCCGGTTTTAATCCGTATGCGCAAATTATGTCCAACGTCGTTTTGGGATTCGGTTTCAACGGCGAATTCGAAGCTTGTCCTCTTACTGTACAAAAACGACAGTCGGACAAAAACTTATTATAAGCCCTCTGCGTCGCTTGTTTGGGCTTATTAGTGACTATAGCAAGCAAAATACCGGCATCTCCGAATTTATGCAAAGTTTCACGGGCACCCTTGTACGGCACGGTAAAATCGTCCTCACATTCGGCAAACCTTTCCGAATAATCTTTATATACGCTCTCTGTAAGCTCCGTGCGGGCACCAACTGCCCGCTCCACAAGTTTTTTTGCGCCGTTACCCACAAATTCTATTGTTTTTTTAAGTGAAATCTGCGGAAGCGAAAATTTGAGCAAACTTGCATTTAAAACGTTTTGTATCGTTTTGGAAGTATCGAGTAAAGTTCCGTCTAAATCAAAAATAATAAGTTTGTACATTTTACATTTTTTCGGGCACGCCAATACCGAGAAGAGACAACGCGTTCTTTAATGCGGTATGAACTGCTTTTGTTAAGGCAAGACGGAAATCTTTTATTGCACCTTCCGCGGTAAGAATTTTACATTCTATATAGAATTTGTTGAACTTTTGCGACAGGTCAACGGCGTATCTTGCCACGAGCGAAGGCTCGTATTTCTCTCCCGCATCAAGAACCGTACGGGGGAAAAGTTCCAGCGCTTTAATTACTTCGAATTCTACGTTATTCGGCACATATTCGGGGGGCAATTTAATATTTTGCCCGCTTTTTTCAAGCACGGAATTGGCGCGGGCACAAGTGTATTGAACATAAACGCTCGTTTCGCCTTCAAAGCTTAAAACCTTATCGTAAGAAAAAGTTATATCTTTAATTTTATTGTTATAAAGCGCCCCGAATATTACTGCGCCTATTCCTACGGTCTCCGCGGTTTTCTCTTTATTTTCAAGATCGGGGTTTTTGTCGTTTATAACTCCGTACGCCTTTTCAACACACTTGTTTATAACATCCTCAAGCCAAACGACTTTCCCCTTACGAGTAGACATTGAACCGTCTTCAAGCGAAACCATACCGTAAGCCACATGAACCAAATCTTTCGCCCACGGCTTCCCCATAAGTTCAAGCACCTTAAAAAGCTGTTTAAAATGAAGATTTTGCTGATATGCCACCACGTATAAAGATTTATAAAAATCGTATGCTTCTTTTCGATAAATTGCAGCCGCAAGGTCACGCGTAACATATAGCGACGCTCCGTCGGAACGCAATACGAGACAAGGCGGCATGCCGAATTTTTCGAGATCGACTACTTGCGCACCCTCGCTCTCTTTAAGCAACTTTTTAGTTTGCAATTCGTCTATCACAGGCTGCATTTTATCCATATAAAACCTTTCGCCCGCATAGCTGTCAAAAGTTATATTCAGTTTTTTATATATGTCTTTAACATATTCGAGGGTCAAAGATTTAAACCAGTCGAAAAGCTCGTTCGCCTCTTTATCGCCGCTCTCTATCATACGGAAATATTCTCTTGCTTCCGCCTGCATCTTGTCGTCAGCCTCATTATTAAAACGCACATAAAGCTCGTTAATCGCGTGTATACCGCCCTTTTGAACCTTTTCTTTGTCTCCCCAATTTTTGTATGCGCAAATAAGTTTTCCGAACTGCGTTCCGTAGTCGCCCAAATGATTTATCCCAACGACTTTATAACCGAGAAAATTATAAATTTTATAAAGCGCCCCGCCTATAACCGTAGTAGATAAATGTCCGATATGAAAAGGCTTTGCAATGTTCACCGAAGAATAGTCAATGCAAATTGTTTTGCCTTCACCCGTTCTCGAAGAACCGTAATCGTCTCCGCTATTCAAAATTTCACTTATTACGGATTGAGTGAGTCCTGCCTTATTCACCTTAAAATTGAGGTAACCGTTGACTGCCGACACTTCACTTATAACGCCGTCGCAAACAAACGAGTTTTTAAGTTCTTCAGCTATCTGAACGGGACTTTTACGCAATACTTTTGCTAATTTAAAACAGGGAAGCGCATAATCGCCCATTTCCGAATTAGGAGGAAGCGCTACATCTGTAGCCTCTACTCCGTCCACGTTAAGTTTTTCTGCAATATATTTACGATAATCCATAACAACTATTCCTTTAACTGAAATTATTTTATCACAAGCGTGAAATTTTGGCAACTTTACCGCGTATTCGTTTTGAATTTTTTAATTGATATTATATAATAAGTGTATTAATGTAAAGAGGCTGAAACTATGAAATTAGGTGTCGTGGGGCTGCCGAACGTAGGAAAATCCACATTATTCAACGCTATAACGCACGCAGGCGCAGAAGCCGCAAACTACCCGTTCTGTACTATAGAACCAAACGTTGGCGTAGTTGCCGTTCCCGACGAAAGATTGGATAAACTTGCGGAACTTTATCAAAGCAAAAAAATCACGCCGGCTATCGTAGAATTCGTTGATATTGCGGGATTGGTAAAAGGTGCGTCAAAGGGTGAAGGATTGGGAAATAAGTTTCTGTCTCACGTACGTGAGTGCGACGCTATAGTCCATGTAGTTCGCTGTTTTGAAGACGAAAATATCACGCACGTAAGCAATAAAATAGACCCCGTAGCAGACATCCAGACTATAACTCTCGAGCTCATATTATCCGACGTGGAAGCAATAAACAAGCGACAGGACAGAATAAGAAATGTTGCTCGCGGAGGTGCAAATAAAGAAGCCGCCGCAGAATACGCTTTTTTGGAAAGACTTGAAAAATTTTTATCGGAAGAAAAACCCGCTCGCCTTTTCGAATGTAGCGACGAAGAAAAACCTCTTTTGGACAATTTGTTTCTTCTCACGGCAAAACCGGTAATCTATGCGGCGAACATTTCAGAATTCGACATGGGCAAAGACGAAAACGAAATACCGTTAGTTGTAAACGTTAAGAATTTTGCAAAAAACGAAGGCAGTGAAGTTTTGGTTATATGCGCTAAAACGGAAGAAGAACTTTCACTTATGGACCCTGAAGAGAGCGCTGTGTTTTTAGAAGAACTGGGACTTAAAGAAAGCGGACTGAACAGACTGATTAAGAAAAGTTACGCACTTTTGGGACTTATTTCTTACCTTACGGCAGGCGAAAAAGAAACACGCGCATGGACGATAGTTAACGGGACGAAGGCACCGCAAGCGGCAGGAAAAATCCATACCGATTTCGAACGCGGTTTTATACGCGCAGAAGTCGTGGAATGGCAAACACTGCTTGACTGCAACGGATATAACGGAGCACGTGAAAAGGGTAAAGTCCGTTCTGAAGGAAAGGATTACGTTATAAAAGACGGCGACGTGGTACTATTCCGATTCAACGTTTGAATTAAGCAAAAATTAAAAAAGCTCTCGGGCAATTTGCCGGAGAGCTTTTTGTTCAGAACAGGCTAATGTCATTATTTTTGCTTTTCATTACAGCTGAAAAGGTGCCTGTGGTATGCCCCCTATCACTATTTTTATGTACAAAATATGTACTGCCATTATAGTTTTTCCTTATCATAAAAGCCCCGACATTTCGTCGGGGCTTCAAATATCATTAAATTACTTTAATTCAGCAAAGTATTTAATAGTTCTTACCATCTGGGAAGTGTAAGAATTTTCATTGTCGTACCAGCTAACAACCTTTACAAGGGTCGTGCCGTCGCCGAGAGGCATACACTTTGTTTGAGTCGCATCAAAGAGCGAACCGTAGGTCATACCGATAACGTCGCTGGAAACAAGCTCTTCTTCGGTATAGCCGTAAGAAGCCGACGCAGCAGCCTTCATTGCTTCGTTAACAGCCTTTGCATCTACTTCGCCCTGGCAAACAGCTATAAGCTGAGTAAGCGAACCGGTGGGCACGGGTACGCGCTGTGCGCAACCGTCAAGTAAACCGGAAAGTTCGGGAATAACCAAACCGATAGCTTTAGCGGCGCCCGTAGAGTTGGGAACGATATTGCAAGCAGCAGCTCTCGCTCTTCTCAAATCGCCTTTACGGTGAGGGCCGTCAAGAACCATCTGGTCGCCGGTGTATGCGTGAATGGTAGTCATATAACCTTTTTTGATTTTGCAAAGTTTGTTGAGCGTATCTGCCATAGGAGCAAGGCAGTTCGTGGTGCAACTTGCCGCCGAAATAACGGTATCGCTTGCTTTAAGAACTTTTTCGTTAACGCTGTATACGACGGTAGGAAGATCGTTGCCTGCAGGTGCGGAAATTACGCACTTTTTAGCGCCGGCGGTAATATGAGCGGAAGCTTTTTCTTTCGAGCAATAGAAGCCCGTGCACTCCAAAACCACGTCTACGTTGTGATTCTTCCAAGGAAGGTTAGCGGCGTCTTTTTCAGCGTAAATTTTAATAGTCTTTCCGTTTACCGTAATGGAATCTTCGCCTGCAACTACGGAATCGCAATACTTATATCTGCCTTGAGCCGAATCGTATTTCAAAAGATGAGCAAGCATTTTGGGGCTTGTCAGGTCGTTGATAGCTACGATCTCATAACCTTCGGCGTCAAACATTTGTCTGAAAGCAAGGCGTCCTATACGGCCGAAACCGTTGATTGCAACTTTTACATTTGCCATAAAAAATAAATTCCTCCGAATTTTTAATCGATACTAATTTATCAAACGCAATAATTATAACAGATTATTGCATTCAAGTCAAGAATTTAAACGTCACATTTGTTTACCTCAATCAATTATATATCAAACGCTTTTTTATAGCAATTCTTTTACCGTAAATTTTAAAAAAATTTAAAATCTCCTTGTGTTTTTACGCGCTTTGTTTTATAATTAGATAAGTAAATAATTATTTTTCGGAGGCTTATATGGCACTTGTTTCGGCAAAAAATATGCTTGAAAAGGCAAGAGACGGCAAATACGCCGTAGGTCAGTTCAACATCAATAATCTTGAATGGACCAAATCTATTTTGCAGACCGCGGAGGAACTTAAATCTCCCGTTATTCTCGGCGTATCAGAGGGCGCCGGAAAATATATGACCGGATTTAAAACCGTTGCCGACATGGTAAAAGCAATGATTGAAGAACTTAAAATCACCGTTCCCGTTGCTCTTCATCTTGACCACGGCACATACGAAGGCTGCTACAAATGTATCGAAGCGGGATTCTCTTCGATAATGTTCGACGGCTCGCACTTCCCTATTGAAGAAAACGTTGCAAAAACAAAAGAACTTGTAGAAGTTTGCGCAAAAAAAGGCTTGAGTCTTGAAGCCGAAGTGGGCGCAATCGGTGGCGAAGAAGACGGTGTTATCGGTAAAGGCGAATGCGCCGACCCCGACGAATGCAAAAAGATTGCCGACTTGGGCGTTACTATGCTTGCCGCAGGGATAGGTAATATTCACGGAAAATACCCTGCTGATTGGGCAGGTTTAAGCTTTGAAACGCTTGAAGCCGTTAAAAATAAAGTAGGTAAAATGCCACTCGTTCTTCACGGCGGTACAGGCATACCTACAGAAATGATTAAAAAAGCAATTTCTTTGGGCGTTGCTAAAATCAATGTAAATACCGAATGTCAGCTTGCTTTCCAAGAAGCTACGAGAAAGTACATTGAAGAAGGCAAAGATTTGGTTGGCAAAGGGTTTGACCCCCGTAAGTTGCTTGCTCCCGGTTGTCAGGCAATTAAAGACACTGTTAAAGAAAAGATGGAAATCTTCGGCAGCATAGGCAAAGCGTAAAAATAAAAGTCTCCCTTTACGGGATAATTTAATAAGAATAAAAAGCAAGGATGAAATTGGTTGTCCTTGCTTTTTTAATTTTACAGAAGGTTTATTTTTTTATTATTTGCAAAAACTAACGGATATGAAAAAGAAGTTATTAATATCTATTATAATTTGTTCGTTAATCGCAATACTTACAACCTTATCGGCATGTTCTGTTTCGGCAACAGGCTCGATTAAATCCATCACTAAACCGTATATAGCACAATACGAGTGCGTTGAAGCAAGGCTCGGCACTCAAGATCTTCTAGATAAGTACGAATTCATAACTATTACGTTTTTAGACGCCGAGGAAATGGAATTAAGTTTCAAACAAAAAGACGGCGAAAAAAAATCTTATAAAGGCAATTATACAGTCAATCCCGAAACCAGAGAATTTTCTGCCGAAATGGGAATATTCGGGCACACCTTCAAAGAAAGTACTAAAATAGAAAAAGGTGAATTTACGATTACCGAAAATATTTTATCTATGCCTTTAATCTTAAAGTTTAAAATGAAATAAATCTTTAATAACAAAACGCTTCGGAGACCTTTTCCGAAGCGTTAATTTTATTTATGATTAATCGGGCTTATAGTTACCCTTTATCTCCTCCATTCCCTCTTTTGCTACCGTTTGGAATACGGGTTCTTCAATACTTTCCTCACCGACAGCATTCATCACGTCGTCAATAGTCATTTGCCCCTCGCTCTGCTTGCGTTGTGCCAAAAGTTTTTCCGTTTCTTCGTCGTACACTGCGCAATCGTAATCCATCTTTGCAAGGTTTTTATCGGAAAACATATTTTCCATTTCCGCTTTACGCTCGGCTTCGCTTTTTTTTCTGCGAAAATATAAAATCAAGAATACGACAAAAAGCACTATAAACAAAGCGCCAACAATTATCATTACTATATGTTCAGCTTGCATATCCGTATTATACTTCCACGGAGCAAATAAGTCAAACATTTTAAACCTCTGCCTCCCACGCCGCTTATTTTACATATTTTTCGCCTATAATAAATAATATATTACTGTTATGAAGAAAATTATGTTTTGTGGCGGCGGAAGTGCCGGACACGTGATTCCAAACGTGTCTTTGATTGAAAATCTGAAAGAACTTTACAATTGCGTTTATATAGGCACCGATGGAATAGAGAAAGACATCTGTAAAAATAACGGCGTGGAATTTTACGAATGTGAAGCCGTTAAGCTTGTTCGCGGAAAAATTCTTTGTAATTTGACCCTGCCTATAAAATTGTTTAAAAGTATAAAATCCGCAGGTAATATTTTAGATGAGGAAAAACCTGATCTCGTTTTTTGCAAAGGCGGCTACGCATGCGTTCCGCCTGCGCTTGCGGCATACAAACGCGGCATCCCCATAATCACACACGAATCGGATTTAAGCGCAGGTCTGGCAAACAAATTCATTGCGGGAAAATGCGAAAAAGTTTTAACCTCTTTCCCCTCTACGGCAAAAAAATTTATACGCGGAATTTATACCGGCACCCCTATGAGGGAAAATTTGTTTAACCGAGACAGAGCAGCAGCCAGAAAAAAGTTTGGATTAGATATGCGCCCCACGGTTATCGTGACGGGAGGCGGCAGCGGTTCTGAAAAAATAAACCGAAACGTCAGAAAAATTGCTCCGTCTGTCTGTAAAGATTTCAATATTTTACACTTATGCGGTAAAGGTAAAACTATAAAAACAGACGTTTACGGTTACAAACAAATTGAGTTTGAAAACGATATGGGCGCGGTTTACGCTTGCGCGGACGCGGCTGTGTCCAGATGCGGCTCAAATACCGCCAACGAGCTAATTGCGTTAAAAATTCCCACGCTGTTTATACCGCTTGAAAACAGACGGAGTCGCGGCGACCAAATTAAAAACGCCGAATATTTTTTTGAAAACGGTCTTTGCCGTATTTTAAGAGAAGGCGAGCTTGACGAGCAAAAACTTATACAAGAAATTTATGCTTTAATAAATGACGATCAATTAAAAAAGGCACTTGACAACAGTTGCGTCAAGTGCGGGAACGATAAAATAATAAAAGAAATTTTTTCTACTTTAAAAAGCTCTAAAATCCGATGAGACCGTAACCAGACAAAACTATTTTTACGGCAATTAACATTAAAACCACTCCCCCCACTATTTCGGCAACGCTTGCTTTTTTGCGGAACAACTTGCCGACCCTGACGCCGATTACTACGCCTACAAGGGAAATTATAAATGTTGTTACCCCTATTATTATAACGCTTATCCAAGCCCAAAGCTGAACGTCATTAACGCCGTTTAACATAGCCGTAAGGCTGAACCCTACAAATAAAGCGTCTATGCTCGTTGCCACTCCCTGCAAAAGCACTTCCGTAACGGAAAATTTTTTAGGTTTGAGCTCTTCTTCAGGTGAACGAATCTCTTTAACACCGTCAAAAATCATTTTCCCGCCTATTACCACAAGTAAGCCAAAGGCTATCCAATGATCAACCGCATCGAAAGCGTCAATTTGCTGAAACGCCATACTGACATAAAAACCAATTATGGGCATAACAGCTTGAAATAAGCCGAAAGTCAAAGGCATAAAAAACGCCTTGCGCTTATTAAGTTCACGGTAAACCATTCCGTCGCAAATAGAAACTGCGAACGCGTCCATTGACAGAGATACACCGGAAAGAAACACCGAAAAAATTATTCCGAAAAGCATATGATTATTATATCATACGATTTTAATCAAAGTAAAATAATTAATAATAAAAAAACAATGTAAAATTTATATACAACTTTTGGATACAATGATTTATTTTAAAAAATTTTTTATAAATTGGTTAAAAACAGTTTGCTTTTTTTATTAATTTAAGTATAATAATTATGCTTGCATTGAGGCGTAGCGCAGTTTGGTAGCGCGTCTGGTTAGGGACCAGAAGGTCGTGGGTTCAAGTCCCGTCGCCTCAACCATTTTAACCCGTTTTCGAGTAATTGCACCAGAAAGCGGGCTTTTTTTGTGTATTGTTTAGCCGTCGACTTTGAAGTTCGACGGCTTTTTTGATTTTTTTGGGTAGTAAAATGGGTAGTAGATAACCGCTTTTAACAGTCGTGCTTGCTTATTTCATTGATTTAAAACTCGTCAAAAAAGTGTGTGCAAACGCTATCTGTTAATCATAATGCGCAAATGTGAAACATTAAACTTTATATTAAAGATAATATTGACGTACAACCGTTTCCCACTGCTCTCGAACGTTCAAATAATTTTGCGATTAGGCTACGTTGACGATTACGGAACTAATATCGGACAGCGCAGAAATCTTTCAGACTATATAACCGTAATTTAAATTTTTGAAATTAAATAAATATAAAAAAACGAACCGTATTTATTACGGTTCGCTTTTTTGGAGCAGGTGACGGGAGTCGGACCCGCCGAAATCAGCTTGGGAAGCTGACGCCATACCGCTAGGCGACACCTGCAATTACGATAAAAATATACCACAAAATCATCGGCGTGTCAAAGAATTTGTGTAAAAAAATGATTAATATTTACCGTGTGGCTGATTAAAAACGCCTCAACAAGTCAAAAACCCAATCGGAGGAATAAAATATGAACCCTATAAACGAAAAAAGCAAATCACTTGAAAAAAACTTTTTACCTTTGAAAAAAATGTACCCCAAAAGCTATAATAAACTCACTACTTCCCCTTACACTAAAACCAGAGTAATACTTATGAACGGTACGGAATTCGAATCGCAATGGTTTATGCATCAGTTTGCGCGGCACTGCGATGAGCCCGAAATAGTATCTGCGCTTGCCGTTGTACGCAGACAGGAACAACAACAGCAAAAGCGAATAAGCTGCCTTAAACCGATAAACGAGAGTATTCTTGAAACGACTATTGCATACGAACAGCTCGCGATAGATCTCACTGCTGTGCTTGCAAAGCACGATAAAGACGAAAATAATATTAAAGCATTAAATTTTGCTTTGTTAGAGGATTTTGATCATCTTTACCGCTATGCAAATTTATTAAAAACCGATAAAAACGAAGACGCCGATATGCTCGTTGGTAAATTCACCGAAATTATGCCCGGACGTCCCACGGTAGCAGAACACCGCTACCCTGCCGACGATATTAAACCGCACATGAACGCAGAAAAAGCAGACCTTTATTCAAAACTCGTAGCAAGCACCATTACTGCCGCAGAACAGCAAACGATGAATTACTATATGAATATTGCTCAATGGTACAAAAACGATATAGGCAGAAAGCTTTATGCTGAAATTGCAATGATAGAAGAAGCTCACGTTTCACAGTATGAAAGTTTAAAAGACCCGAATATGACGTGGCTTGAACAGTGGGTTATGCACGAATACTGCGAGTGCTGGCTGTATTATTCCGCCATGCAAGACGAGAGCGTTGACCATATCAAAAAAATATGGGAAGAACATTTCAAAATGGAAGTCTGCCACTTAAAAACAGCTGTAAAGCTTTTAAAAAAGTTTGAAAACAAATCTTTTGAAAGCGTTTGCGGAAGCGGAGAATTCCCCCAGCTTTTGAAACTCGGCGGTAATAAGGAATATATCAGAAAAGTACTTGCGGAAACTGTAACTCTTACAGCCGACAATACTCAAAAGAAACCCGATTATAAAGACGTAAAGAAAATTCCGGATAATCACCGTTATTTTGACTATCAAAAGTATATGTCCGGAGATCCGCAGAAGAACGCTTCGCATTTGGTTGTGGAAAGAGCGATTTCGCGATTAGGACAGGATTATCGCTACCAAGATAGCGAACACCCCATTAAAGAGCTTCGCAACCGTAAAAACGACAACGTAAAAATTGCGAGAACAAAATAATAATCCCGACGGGTAAGGGTATCTGTTATAGGGATTATCCTTGTGGGAAAAGAAATAGCGCACTATCTTCGCTTGCGAAGTATAGTGCGCTATGCTTTATACAAGATTATAAAGATAAATTGAAATTTATTTGTGTTTTAGAGCGTGCAATTTTATGTTTTCGACAAATCCGATATTCCTTTTTAGAATTTGAACATTAAACGGTTTTCCGTGCCCCGAAAAAATTTTGGTAGGCTGTAATGTAATAATCTTTTGCCACGACTGCAAAAATGCTACCTTATCTTCCGCCCAAATCGTTATGTTGTGTTTGCTTGGAAATCCGTTCATTGCCGCATCACCGCAAAACAGATAGCCATTATTCAAAAGCAACGAAATAGAATCAGAAGTATGTCCTGCTGTTTCTACGATTTTGCCGTTTAGCTCTTGTTCCAAATAAGCCCTATTGTCATTTGATATAATGATTAGCCTACTTTCATATTCGGCTTGTATAGGCGGAAATTTGTGCTGTCCCATCCCGAACAACTTCATCACATTGCAAAATGCAAGTGCAAGTTTACTTGTACAACCGCCGACAAAAGAGTTTTGCCCTTTGCGTAAAGTGTCAATCCCTTTATCGCTCATAATGACTTTCACTTCTTGATTATCGAACAAAAGCTGATTTATAAATCCGGCGTGGTCGTCGTGTGCGTGTGTCATAAAGCAATATTTAATTTGATTGATTTTAATATTATTTGCTTTCAGTTTCTTTTTGAAATTCCTATAACTATTTTCATAGCCTGTATCTATAATGACATATCCGTTATCAATTCGGTACCCCCAACAGTTTACAATTCTATTTCCGAAGTTCAAAACATCGGATTTTATTGTTTCATTATATTCGCTATCAATCATAGTATCCTTACGCTAAATTACTGTTTATCGTACAATCATTATAGCATAACACAATAAAAAAGCAAGGACTGATTATCGTCCTTGCTTTAATCCCTATGAAATACACCGCTATCCGTCGGGATTTTTTATTTTCTCTTTGAGCTTTTAACTAATTTTTTCAGCTCTTGAAAAGTATAATTCTCACCTTTAACTTTCAGCATAGTTAAATAATATTCAAGTTCCGCCGCCGTTTCCTTATGCATACCATCACGGTCCGTTTTAGTTAGAAAATAATCGAGAGCACTTGAATCAGTATACTTATCTTTTAAATAAACCTTACTTGCCGCAACACGATCGCAAATCATTTCGACAAAATATTTTGCAGGCATTTTGACGTAAACTTTTTTACCGTCGGAAAAATCAGTCCAATACTCAAAATGATGTTTGTTTCTTCCCTTATGATGTAGCCAAGCCGCCGAAAACCCAAATATCTCGCGTTCTTTTGACTGTGGGCTACGAAACCCCTGAAAATACTTAACTCCTGACAAAAATTCGGCATGGGAAAATTTTGACAAATCGTGCGTTAACCCCTGACGTATCAACCCGCACTTAAAACATAACTTCATAACTGCATGTCTATGTCTGATAACAGTTGATAAATGTTTAAAAAATTTCATTATAAATTTACAACCATTCCGTCGTAAGCGGCAGTTACCGAATATTCGTGTTCTATTCCGTTCAAATGCTCGCGTAACGGATTTGAATTATGTGAAAAATGAGTAATGATAATTTTGGTTTTATTATTAACGACGCCCAAATCCAGTAATTTTTTCTTTAAAACCAAATTATCACCAAGTCCCATATGACGTGCAGTCGCTCCTGCGGAATGCTCAATAAAAGTACAGTCAAACGCAACAGCGGCAGCTTTTGCGCACTGATTCGCAAGAAATTGCAATGCTTCATCACTGATTAACCCGCTATCGTGTAAATGAAGGTATCCTTTCCCCTCTTTTTCAATATAAAACAATAAGGCATCTTCGGTTTTTGAGTGATTGGCGGGAATCGTTATTATTCTGTAACCGTCTATTACAAACGTTTCATAAGACTTAATTACGTTAAATTCAAAATTTTTCAAAACCTCGGGCTTCATCTCGCGGGCAGTACACTCGTCGAATACCGCTTTAACCTCTGAATTGCCATAAATTTTAAGAGGCAGACCGTTAAATTTAGCATATTTATATCCGCGCAAAATGAAATCATGTGCATAAAAATGATCCATATGCGAATGAGTAATAAGCAAATATTCTAAATCCGCAAGATTCACTTTGTGTTTTAACGAGTTTGTATATGCGTCGGGAGGAAAATCTATTCCCATTTTGCCGTCTATAATAACCTGCGTACGCGAACGATATTCGCCGACCCCCAACTCTCTGGCACGGACACAATATTCACATTTGCAAAATACCGAAGGAAATCCTTCTGCCGCTCCCGTTCCCAAAAATTTGATATTCATAGTTTAATAGCCGAAAGGGGCGAAAAATTCGCCCCGATTTTAAATTTCGTATATAATTGTAACCGGACCGTCGTTATGCTGTTCTATATGCATATCCGCACCGAAACAGCCCGTTTTCGTTTTAACGATACGATTGGTTTCACTTGCAAAACTATCGAATAATTTTGCGGTTTCCGCATTTGCAGGAGCCGCTGCGGAAAAATTCGGGCGATTGCCGTGTGAAGAATCTCCGCATAACGTAAAATTAGGAACCAAAAGAATCTCACCGCCGATATCTTTGACAGACAAATTCATTTTATCGTTTGAATCTGAAAAAATACGCAACGCCGCAATTTTTTTTGCAAACTTTTCGGCGGTTACTTGTTTATCTTCTTTACCAATTCCTAAAAATACGACGAGTCCGCAACCTATGGACGAGTAAACTTTTCCGTCCACGGAAAGCGCCGCGCCTGTAACCCGTTGAATAACGGCACGCATTATTTTCCTACGCGCGACATATACTCGCCGGTGCGGGTATCAATACGGATTGTTTCGCCTTCTTCAACGAACATAGGCACCTGAATGGTTGCTCCCGTTTCGACAACGGCGTTTTTCATTGCGTTGGTGGCGGTGTTTCCTTTAACTCCGGGTTCGCACTCGGTAATTTTGAGCTCAACAAAATTTTCGGGTTCAACCGAAAAAGCGGTTCCGTTCAAGGATTTTACTGTTACGGTATCGTTCTCTTTAATATATTTGAGCGCGTCTTCTACTTGCGAAAGATTTAAAGTAATCATATCAAACGTATCGGGGTCCATAAAATAATAGAACTCGCCGTCGGTATAAGAATAGGTCATCTTCTTCGTTTCAACCTGCGCGGTTTCGAGCTTTGCCGTAGGGTTAAAAGTTACGTCGGAAAGAACTTGTCCAGTAACGACGTTTTTGAGCGTAGCCCTTACGAAAGCGGCGCCTTTGCCGGGTTTAACGTGCTGAAATTCGGTAACGGTATAAACGCCTTTACCGTTATATTCGAATGTAGCGCCCTTTCTTATATCGCCTGCTAAAATAGATGCCATAGTAATGTTCTCCTTGAATATTAAGTAATTTATATGTGTGCGGAACCCCGCTTGTTTACAAGACGATTAATTTTTTGTCTGAATCGGTAAGACTTACGACTTTGCCGTTTACGAGCGACACGGTGTCCTCTATTCTGATGCCGAATTTTCCCTCAAAATAAACTCCCGGTTCATCAGAAAAAACCATTCCGTTCTCTAAAACATGCGGGGTTCTGGGTGAAAGAAAAGGATATTCATGAATATTTACACCGATGCCGTGCCCCAGAGAATGCGTAAAAAATTTATCCAAACCGCAATCGGCAAGATAATCACGAGCAACCGCGTCGGCTTCTTTACCCGTCATTCCGGCAGTAACATTTTCTTTTACGAGCATATGCGCTTTTAACACAGAATCGTATGCATTAATAAACTCGCCGTGTTTTCCGTCGTTACCGAAAAGAAAGGTTCTGGTACAATCCGAACAATAACCGTTATACCTGCAACCGAAATCTATCAGCACGGCGTCTCCGAACTTCAACGTCGCTTCGCCTGTCTCGTGATGAGGAACGCTCGTGTTTTTACCGAATGCCACTATTGTGGGGAAGCTTGTTCCGCTCGCCCCGTATAATCTCATCAAATACTCAAGTTCGGCAGCAACTCTTGTTTCGGTCATTCCTTCTTTAATTCTGGGAAGCAATTCACAAAACGCTTTATCGGTAATTTCGCAAGCTCTTTTTATATTTTCAATCTCATAAGATTGCTTCAAAGACATTGCCCGTTCAAAGGCGTTTCCGCTGTCTACAACTTTTAATCCTAAATCGATAAGCTTTTTATAGTTTGGATAAGGCGTATAAGCAAGCGGAACGGCAACTTCTTTATATCCCTTCAATATGTCTTCAAGTTTACCTTTAAACTGCTTTACTTCGATTTCACTACCGCAAAGCGCGCTTTTAGATGCTTCCAAATAGCGAGCGTCGGTATAAAATACGCTTCCGCTCTTATCGCTCAATACGTATCCGAAAGATGTTGACAAACCGGTCAGATACTGCCGCAAATCGGATTGCTCCGTCAAAACCGCTTCGGCGCCGACCAATTTATAAATTTTTTCAGCGTTTGTATGCATCATAAAAAACCTTTATCCGAAATATTATAACAAATTGCGGACTATATGTCAAGACTATTATAAATACCTTTCATCGTTACGGCGTCGTCTGATTGGGTCCCCGCCGATTCACTCACTATATAAGGTTCCAATTTAAGTTCCTTTAAAGCGATTGCAAGCGGTTCGAATTCAGGCCCGTATTTTTCATCTTCAAAAGTCAAATGTTTAATCTCGCCTTTTGCACCGTACATTATTTTTGAAAAATGAACGTGGAAGTGCTTCACCCTATCGTAACCGAGTTCCGAAACCATAAATTCAAGCCGTTCTTTATAATCGTTTACCGTTTTTAAACTGCCTTGTTCCCTTGCGTTAATATGACCGAAATCAATTGCGGGAATATAGCAGTTGTCTATTTTACAAAACTCAACGACCTCTTCAAGAGTACCTATTTGCGCGATTTTTCCCATAGTCTCGGGACAAAATTTTAAACTTTCATAACCGTTTAAATAGATATAGTCCCGCAAAATTTTTAGCCGTTCAACAGTTTTAGCCACCGCTTCAAAACGGGTAACTTTGCCTTGCGCCGCAGGATGAAAAACTATTCTTTCACCCCCCATCAGTTTTACGAATTTTGCACTTTGCAACACGTAATTGTATGATTTTTGCGCCGCGTCGTCGTCCGGATTCGCAAAATTAATGAAATAAGGCGCGTGAACGCTGATTTCTATTCCTTGTTTTTTAAACGCCTCGCCTATGCTTACGGCCTTCGCCTCCGACAATAGAACCCCGCGCCCGAATGAATATTCAAAACAATCGAGTCCTAAATTTTTACAAAATTCTGCCGACTGCTCGGTATGCTTTAACCCCGACTCGTAAAAGGCTTGCGAGTTACCGCTTGGGCCGAACTTAATCATTAACCTCTCCGTCGTCTTCACTCGACTCTACTGAACATTCTTCTTCATTAGGCAAATCTTCAGCAGTTTCGACTTGTATTTCGTGAATTTCTTCAAAAATCTCTCCGCCATCTTCACTTGACTCTACAGAACATTCTTCTTCATTAATCGAATCTTCGACGGTTTCAACTTGTGTTTCAAGAATTTCTTCGGTCATGGCATCGTCGGTGCAGTTAATCAATTCTTCTTGCGACGCCGACACACCTTCAACCGTATCTTCAGAAATTTCTATTTTTTCATCACAAACTTTTTCAGTTTGTTCATACTCTTCCAAAGGGGTTGCAACATCCGGGCTTTCCGCCAATTCCTGCGTATTTATATCTTCAGATTCACCAATATTTTCAACCGATTCTATGTCAGTTACTTCGTTCAATTCAGCTTCAAACTCATCCTCATCGAAAGCCGTTTCTTCTGTTGGCGCTGATTGAGTTACTGTTTCCGACGTTTCTACCGGAACTTCTACGCTTATCGAGGAAACTTCATCAGTTGGCTTTGTTTGCTCTTCTAATGTAACAGCAAGTTCGCCGTCCATTAAGCAGAGAATATCTTTCGAAAGTTGTTCGCCAAGCTGTTCGGCGCCGTCAAATTTTTGAATATCACGAAGATAATCGACAAATTCAACTCCGACAGTTTCGCCATAATGCTCTCCCTCGAAATTTTCCAAATAAACCTCAAGAACAGGAGAGTTCTCGTCAAACGTAGGGCGGGCGCCGTAATTGGCTATACCATCGTAAATATTTTCACCGACCCTACATTTTACTTTATAAACGCCCTCTTTCACGGGATATTTTTCCGCAGGGAAATCAATATTCATTGTAGGATAACCGACAACCTTGCCGCCCCTGTCTGCGCCGTGAATTACGTTTCCGCTTAAAGAATAGTTCCTTCCGAGCAATTCACCCGCTCTTCTGACGTCACCGGCGTCAAGCAGTTCCTTTATGCGCGTAGTGCTCACTTTCTCCTCACCGCAAGTAACTTCCTTAACCGACATATACCATACAGAATTTTCCTCGTCGTCGGCATAAGACTTAAGCGTAGACGATTTACCCTTTTTGCCTTGACCGAATTTGAAATCTTTTCCGCTCATATAAGCTTTAAGGTTGAGCTTGTCTTCAAGTTGCTCTAAAAATTCGAGAGGTTTAATTTTTTTGAAATCTTCGTTAAAATCGATTTTAAGAACAAATTTAACATTATACTGTTCAAGGAACGCAATCCTTTCTTCAAATGAATAGAGCTGTTTCCCACCCTTACCTTCCGAAAACATCATTACGCCCAAATCAAGCCCGTTAATTTTTGCCTGAAGTTTCGCTTTTTTCAATAGCTCGGCGTGTCCGACGTGCAATCCGTCAAAACAACCCAGCACAAGCAAACAGGGGAAATCGTACTCGTCTTCACCGAACCTGACAATTTCTAACATAATTTTGTCCTCACTTTTAATAATGATTGTTTAACCTCGGCAAGCCCGTAAAAGGAGCCGTTCTTATATATTTTATAAACGCCGTCCGCCTTTAATGACGGAACGGGTAAACCGTTGAAAAGTTTAAACGATTCCGAATCGTTTGGGAATATACTCTCAAACGGCAATATACTGTCCGTAGGAATAATATAACTTTCTATATTTTCTTTATTAAGTGAATGTGTGCAAACCGAATTATCAACCGTAAAAACTCCGCTTGATACTCTTTGAAGCGCACTCATAACCGCACAGGTTCCTAACCGCTTTGCTATGTCGCGCGCAAGCGATCTGATATACGTGCCGCCGCCACATTCTATTTCAAACTGAAAAACATCGCCGTCTTGTCCCAAAATGTCTATCGAATATATTTTTACAAGTTTTGGTTCAAGTTCGAATTCCACTCCCGCACGGGCCAATTCGTAACCGCGCCTGCCCGCGATATTTTTTGCGCTGTACTTCGGCGGCACCTGAAAGATATCACCGACAAATTCGCCTAAAACATCTTTAATTTGAGCATATTTCGGCACGAATCCCGCATTTTCGGTAACGCAACCAGTAATATCCAACGTATCGCTATCTATCCCGAAACGGAATTCCGCAACATATTTTTTACGCTTGTCCAACATATAGTCGAACAGTCTTGACGCATTACCCACTGCAATAGGTAGCACCCCCGAAGCCATAGGGTCAAGCGTACCCATATGCCCGCACGGCATACCGGTAAGTTTTTTTATAATTGCCACTTCTCGAGCGGAACTCACGCCGCAAGCCTTATTTACGTTAATAAAACCCGTCATAAATTTTGATATACCGCGTAAGTCAGTCTGTCGAGCACCTCTTCCAATGTACCGAAAATCATACAACCGCTTGCAAGAATGTGTCCGCCGCCGCCAAACGCAGCCGCAAGCGAACTCACGTTTACCTTCCCTTTGCTTCTTAAAGAAACTTTATATTGATTTTCTTTAAATTCCATTACCGAAGCCGCAACTTCGACCCCGTCAACTGAAAGAGGGAAATCAACGAATCCTTCTGTTGAATCGCCGGTCGCGCCTGTTGAATCAAAATCTTCTCGGTTAATTACTATATACGCAAATTTATCTTCAAGCGCGAACTTCAATTTGTTTACTACACGCCCGTACAATAGGGCGCGCGTTTTAGTTTGCCTGCTGTACATATTATAATTTATAAGATGTACGTCTGCGCCTTTACCCCGCAGATATGCCGCAGTTTCGTACGTTTTAGGCGTCACGTCTTTATGCGTAAAGTTACCGCTGTCGGTTATCAATCCGAGCATAAGAAGATTTGCAATCTCATCATTAACTTCAAATCCCGATCGCCTGATTATTTCCGTCATTATTTCACACGTTGCAGGGCAAACTTCGACATAATTAATATTTGCATAGCCGTCGTTTGAAACATGATGATCGATATTCAAAGTAATACCGCTGAATTTCTGGAAATACTTTGAAAAACTACCCAAGCGCTGTACGTCGGCGCAGTCCACGCTTATAAGCGTATCGAATTTGTCGCCGGTAAGAGAATTTTTCAACTCTCTTACAGCAGGGAGAAAAGAAAATTTTTCTGGTGACGGGTCGTCACAGAATAAATAGGCATTTTTACCTGCAGACCTTAATGCAAGGACTAAAGCCAACCCGCTCCCCAAAGCGTCACCGTCAGGACGAATATGACAAAAAACTCCCGCCGTTTTTGTATTTTTTAACTTTTCGGTTATCGCTTCTACTGAATTATTTTTCATCTTTTTCAAGATTTAACAATATTTTATCTATCTTTTCACCGTACTCCATACTTCCGTCTTTTTTTATACGGAGCTCTGGAACGGTACGCAAATGCATAACTTGCGCTAACTCATGGCGTATAAGACCGGCGTTTTCTTTAATGATATTAAAACTGTTTTCCGCGCGAGCCTCGTCTGTATCAAAAATACTGATATACACCTTTGCACTCTTCAAATCCGGGGCGACGTCTACTTCGGTTACGCTGATAACCTTTGATAATTCGGGAAATTCAAACCGAAGTTTCCCCGATATTACTCCGTATATTTCTTTTTGAAATTCGCCGGCAAGGCGTTCTCCTCTGACTCCCTTCATATTAATCCTGTTTTATTTCTTCAACTTGATAGCACTCTATAATATCGCCGATTTTTATATCGTTAAAACCTTCGATAGCGCAACCGCACTCATAACCGGCGGCTACTTCCTTTACGTCGTCTTTAAAACGTTTAAGCTGTCTGACGCCGCCTTCAACGATAAGAATATCTTCACGGTAAATACGCAGCTTGCCGCCGCGGACGATTTTTCCGTCAAGCACGTAACAACCAGCAATATTACCTGCGCCTGTAATTTTAAACGTTTGACGCACTTCGCATTTGCCAAGCATAACGTCTTGATATTTGGGCGTACGCATACCTTTGAGCGCGGACTCCATATCGTCTAAAAGCTCGTATATTATGCGGTATGTTCTTACGTCCACCTTGCTACGCTCCGCCAAAACTTTTGCTTTTGCGTCCGGACGAACGTTAAAACATACTATTATAGCTCCGGAACTTTCGGCGAGCATTACGTCGCTTTCTGTAACGGCGCCCGCAGCGCTGTGTATGACTTTAATTTGAACTTCTTCGTTAGAAAGTTTTAAAACTGACTGTTTAACGGCTTCAACCGACCCCTGAACGTCGCCTTTTATAATAAGATTGAGATTCTTCATTTCGGAATCGGGCAACGCGGCAAAAGCGTCGTCAAGCGACTTGCTCTTTTGCAGTTTAAGCTTTTCTATGCTGATTTTGTCTTTACGTTCAGACAAAACCTGCTTCATAAGCGCCTGTGAAACGGCGTTGATAACGTCGCCCGAATTGGGAACGTCTTCAAAGCCCAACACGTTGACGGCACAAGAAGGTCCCGCTTCTTTAACGGTTTTACCGGTGTCGTCAATCATGGCGCGGACTTTACCCATAGTGAGCCCTGAAATTATATTGTCGCCCGTGTGCAAAGTACCGTTCTGCACAAGCACCGTTGCAACGGGACCCTTACCTTTATCAAGTCTTGCCTCGATAATTATACCTCTTGCTTCCTTTTCGGGATTGGCGAGAAGTTCCTTCATATCTGCAATAAGCAAAAGACTTTCCAAAAGGTTATCAATTCCTTCGCCTGTCTTACAAGAAATAGGGCAAACTACGGTCTTGCCGCCGTAATCTTCGGGGAATATTTCATAACGCATCAAATCTTGCTTGATTTTTTCCACATTTGCGCCCGTTTTGTCGATCTTGTTTACAGCGACAATAATCTCAACTCCCGCGGCTTTAGCATGGCTGATAGCTTCAACCGTCTGTGGCATTATTCCGTCGTCGGCTGCAACTACGAGTATTACTATATCCGTAACCTGTGCTCCACGCGCACGCATCGCGGTAAACGCTTCGTGTCCAGGAGTATCGATAAACGTTATTCCTCTGTCGCCTGCCTTCACGGTGTAAGCGCCTATATGCTGGGTTATTCCACCCGCCTCGCCTGCGGTTACTTTTGATTTTCTTATATAATCTAAAAGGGAAGTTTTACCATGGTCAACGTGTCCCATTACGGTCACAACCGGCGCACGAGGAACAAGTTGTTCGATTTCTTCAACGGTATCGGCTTGTTGCTCGATAAGAACCTCTTCAGCAGTCTTTTCGGGCTTATATTCAAGCTCTACGCCAAAATCTGCGGCAATCAACGCTGCGGTATCGTAATCAATCGAACCGTTAACGTTTGTCATAACGCCCTCTTTAAAAAGACGGTTTACAATAACGGCTGCGGTGATACCTATCTTTTCAGACAGTGTTTTAATAGGAATGTCGTCGGTTGTAACTACTGCGTGCTCGATCTTTATTGTTTGAACGGTTTTTTGCTTATCTTTTTTTACTCTTAACTTTCTGTAACCGCTCTTATTCTCGTCAAAATCCTCTACGCTTGCGCCCTGCTGCTTGACAATGGCACGTTTGTTTATAGTATGTCTGTCCTTTTCGACGTAAGTTTTTTCAAAGCTCTGCTTCTTTTTATCCGGTCCGAAATTTTTGCCCTTTGTTGCTGCCGGAGCAGGAACCGCCGCCGGAGCAGTGTACCTTTGACCGCCGGCCGCAGGTCTTGAAGACTGCCCTGCCATCCCGGGACGTTGAGGCCTTTGCGAGCGATTATCGCGGTTGATAAACGTTTTATTTTCCTGCTTGGTAGGTCTCACAGGATTAATGGGAACCGCACGACGGACGATATAAGAAGGAGTAGCCTTTTCTGCCGGCTTCGACTCCGCAACGGGCGCAGGTTCTGCTTGCGCCGCGGGAGTCTCCTTTTTCTCTTCTATTACAGGCTCAACCGGTTTTTCTGCCTCGGAAACTTTTACCGCGACTTCTTCTTTTAGAGTCTCGACGGGTTTAACAACTTTCGCCGCCTCTTCTTCCTGCGCACGGAGCTGCGCCTCGGCTTCAGCCGCTTCCGCAGCTTTTATTTGTGCCAATTCGTCAGCGCGTTTCTGCTTTGCAACAGCTTCAAGCTCACCGAGCTTTTTAAGAATTTCGGAAGCAGACTTTTCCGCAGACAAAACTTTTTTTGTAAGTTCAGCCAACGCACCACCCTTTATTAATTTACCTATATTTTCAATATTCTCATATTTTGCCATATTATAAGTCGCCTCCGGAATATAATTCGTAATTGCCGTCAAGATTTTGAAGAATAGCTTTAGACAGCTCGCTATCTCTTATTGCAGCTATTTTGCAGCCCTGTTTGTTTACTGCTTTTTCAAAACCCGATTTACATACCACTAAAGGGCAAGAAAATCTGTTTTTAAATTTTAAAGCAAGTTTTTTAGTATTTTTTGCAGAAGTCCCATCCGTCAAAATCAAAAAAACACCGTTCTTTAAAATGTCGATTGCTCCCGATCCCAACGCTATTTTTCTTGACTTAATACAAAAACCTATATATGTTTCAATTTTGCCGTTTGCCAAAATACTCCTCTTCTACGGCGGTATAAACGTCATCGTCCACGCTACAAGAAAAAGTTTTATTTAACAGCCGCTTTGCTTTGAGTTTTTTTATACAATCGGGATTGTCGCAAATGTACGCGCCGCGCCCCGCCGCTTTAGACGAAAAATCAATAAAAATTTTATTTTCGCTGTTTTTAACTATACGCAACATCGCGCGCTTTTCTTTGAGCTCTCTGCACGCAATGCACATTCTCAACGGAATTTTTTTATCAGGCATAAACCACCTTGATTAATCTTCAGATTCTTCCTCTTCGGGCTCTACCGCTATTCCGAGTTTTGCCGCCGCAGATTGACTCTTAACGTCTATTCTCCAACCGGTAAGCCTTACAGCGAGACGCGCGTTCTGACCATCCTTACCTATCGCAAGGGACAGTTTATCGTCGGGTACTACAGCCATTGCCATTTTTTCGCCTTCAAGTTGGGTTACCGATATAACTTTTGCAGGCGAAAGCGATTTTGCAATAAATTCAAGAGGGTTCTCGCTCCAAGGAATAATATCGATTTTTTCGCCTTTTAATTCTTCGACTATAGCGTTTACTCTGGCGCCTTTATTTCCTACGCAAGCGCCTATTGCATCTACTCTTTCGTCGTCCGAATAGATGGCTATCTTCGTCCTTGCACCCGCTTCTCGGCTGATTTCTCTGATTTTAACGGTTCCTTGCTTTATTTCGGGAACTTCTTCTTCAAAAAGTTTTTTAACAAGACCGGGAGCCGCGCGCGAAACGAGTACTTGTGCCGATTTTGAGTTAGCTTGCACTCGCTTAACAAAAATTTTTATTCTGTCGTTCACGTTATATTTTTCACCGGGAACCTGATCGCCGGGAAGCATAACGCCTTCAACCTGACCCTTTCCTATTTCGAAATAAACGTTTTTGGCATCGATTTTTCTTACGACGCCTACGATAAGTTCACCTTCTTTATCGGAAAACTCGTTCATCGCCCTATCGCGCTCGGTTTCGTGCAATTTTTGCAAAATAACCTGCTTTGCAGTCTGCGCGGCAATTCGGCTGAAATCTTTGGGAACAAGCTTTTCTGTAACTTTATCCCCGAGTTTATAACTCTTTTTTATTGCGCGGGCGTCTTCGAGAGAAATTTCGTTATCTTCGTCCGCAACTTCTTCAACAACAGTTTTTACTGTAAAAAAGTCTATGGTCTCCTTTTCGGGATTCATTTTGATTTCTACGGAACCTGCGCCTGCACGCTGCTTTTTACAAGCGGAAATAAGCGCATTTTCAAGCGCTTCTATAAATACTTCTTTAGGAATACCTTTTTCCTTTTCCAAATCCTGAAGTGCTGCAAAGAAAATTTTGTTAGTCATTTTACTTCTCCCGACCAAGTTATCAGTCAAATTTTATTGCTTTGTTTATTTTTGCTATTTTATTACGGCTGAACTTTATTTCTTCCGCCGAAGTTTTTACGCTTACCGTGTTATCGTCAAACGCCGTAAGAACGCCTTCTATCAATTTTTTTCCTTTATATGGAGCAAAAAGTTTAACTTCAACTTCACGCCCGATGTTTCTTTCAAAATCACGCGGAGTTTTAAAAGGGCGGTCAAGTCCAGGACTCGATACGTTCAGCGTATACGGCTTATCATAAGTAGGGTCAAACTCGTCAATAGGTTCCATTATTGCGTTATGAAACTTTTCGCAAGTGTCAAGATCAACTCCGCTTTCCGTTTCGATATAAACAGTGAGCGCCGACGTCTTATCGTTCCACTCGATATCAACTATTTCCACCCCCATAGGCAAGGAAATTTTTTTAAGAAAATCTTTTAGTTCGTTTATCGGTTTAACTTGCATAAATCCTCTTTAAATGAGTATTGAGTGCCCCGAAAGGCACTCAATCTTAACAATAATATTAAGGTTGAGATTATTTTAACATATCAAGTTTTAAAATGCAAGTAAAAATTAACGATTTTTACCCTTATGCAAACGTTTTTCAGTATTTAGGAAGCGATTTTTTAATTCTTATAAGCTCAATAAATATTTTTGCTGTAGCCAGCGCGTCGTCTATAGCTCTGTGGTGATTAAAACTAATGTTAAACTTATCCGCTATGGTGTTAAGTTTGTAATTTGATAAAAACAGCAATTCTTGAGAAAGCGGAATCGTGTCTATAATTTTGCGTTCCGGAATATATCCGAGAGCCGTACAATAATAATCAATAAATTTAAAATCGAAATTAGCCGCGTTATGGCCGACCAGCACGCAACCCGCACAAAATTTATAAAAATCCGGCATTACTTCTTCATATGTAGGCGCGTCCTTGATCATTTCTTCCGTAATGCCTGTAAGAGATATGATTTCTTCGGAAAGTTTTTTTTGCGGATTTATGAATGTGGAAAAACTTTCTTTTATTTCTCCGTTCTCTATTTTAAACGCCCCTATTTCAATAATTTTATCCATTGTTCCCGTAACGGGAGACGAATTCAACCCCGTAGTTTCCAAATCGAAAACAACGAACGTTTCACTTTTAAGACATTCAGGCAATGTTTTTTCGATAAAGAGATCCGTCTGTTCCAAATCGACATACGGTTGCGGACGCACAGTTTTGTAATGCAAAGGTACGGGTTTTGAAACGCGTTTTTCCGGAACGAAATTTTCAGGCACGCCGCCCCTGTCTAAAATTTTGGCGGTATAACGTAAATTTCCGTTAAAGTCTTCGTTTAAACCTGTGCATACAATGCTGTCGCCAACTTTTAACGTTTTTATCTTTTCCAGCGTTTTTAAGCGCGGAAAATAAGTTACCGTTACCGACGCGGTTTTATCGTTCAGTGTAAAATTGTAATAAACTTTTTCCAACCCGTTTTTGTTTGTGTACGAGCGCTCGCGCAGTTCGGTTATTTCTCCGCAGAGCACAACTTCGCCGTGGACCAAATTCAAGTCTGCAAGATACACTGCAGTTTTTTGTATTTTATCCCCTTCGAGAAATTCGAAATTATTTATTGAAAACATACGAACAGGAATTACAAATTCAGGCTCGTCCGCAGTTTCTTCCACTTCTATGTCAACAATATTTTTCTCCGAAAAAACAAGTTTTCCGCAAAATTCCCCGCAAAAACTATCTTTTAAATATGCGTTTACTTTTTCACATAAATCTTCCGGCGCAATCCCTTTTAATGCAGCTACCGTATAGTTAAAACCGTTTTCAGACTTTTCGACGCAAACGTCATTCTCTCCCAAAGTAGCAAAAACCGCCTTCGAGTATGCGCAAACACCGTCGAAAATCTTTCGGCGCACCATCTCGCAGTCGGGTGTGAGTTTATTAATTTGCAAGTTCAACGAAAAGTATTCGGGAACGGCTCTTCTTATTACGTTGTATACCTTCGTCTTATCTTCTTGCGTAAAGGCTTTTTCGGTAATCACGGTTACTTCTACCGTTTTAGAAAGTCCGTCAACGGCAAGCGGTCGCAGTATTGCATTTTTGAAGTTAGCTCCGCACGCACGTATTTTTGACAATACATTATCAGACATTTAATATATCGTTTATCTCCTTGAAAAACTCCGCTTCGGCATCTTTGGCGTCAATTCGCCTTATTATTTTTCCGTTCTTGAAAATAACGCAATAATCTTCCGCTCCGGCAATTCCCAAATCGCAGTCTTTAGCTTCTCCGGGTCCGTTCACGACGCACCCCATTACCGCAATTTTTAGAGGCTTTTGAATGTTTTCGACGTATGCCGTAACCTGTTTTGCCAATTCCATAGAATTCCAGCGGCAACGCCCGCAAGTCGGGCAAGAAATTACGTTTATAAAATTTTTATCCAATTCCACCGCGCGCAAAAGTCGACGGGCAATTTTTATTTCTTTTACGGGATCGTCGGTTACCGAAACGCGCAAAGTATCTCCTATACCATCGATAAGCAACGAACCCAAAGCGGCGCTTGACTTAATAACAGCCATCTCCTCCGTGCCCGCTTCGGTTACCCCTATATGCAGAGGATAGTCGGTACGGGAAGACAAAAGTCTGTAAGCCTTAACCGTAAGCGGTACCGAAGACGCTTTTACCGATACAACAAGCTCGTTAACGCCGAATTTTTCAAAATCGGCAACACTTTTTAACGCGCTCTCTACAAGAGAAAACTCGTTTTTACCATATTTTTGTAAAAACTCCTTTTCGATACTGCCTGTATTAGCACCTACGCGCACGGGAATTTTATGTAGCTTAATGCAGTCGGCTACGCGCTTTACTCCGCTTTCACCGCCTATGTTACCCGGATTTACTCTGACTTTATCAGCGCCGTTTTCTATGGCAAGGCAAGCGAGTTCAGCCGAAAAATGGATATCTGCAACAAGAGGAATCTTAATTTGATTTTTAATTAATTTTATTGCGTAAGCGTCCTCTTTATCAAGCACCGAAACCCGTATTATTTCGCACCCAGCGTTTTCCAACTTTGAAATCTGCTTAACCGTTACGCCAACGTCTTGGGTTTTCGTCGTGCACATAGACTGAATTTTTACGGCAGAACCGCCACCGATCGTAACGTTCCCGATATTTATTTTTTTTGTGATTTCAGCCATTACAGTTTTTTATTGTCCATAAGTTTTTGAAGTTCGGACATAAAACTCTCAACATCTTTAAAAGAGCGGTATACGCTTGCATAACGAACGTAAGCAACCTCGTCATACTTTTTAAGTTCTTCCATGACCATTTCGCCGATTTCTTTTGAAGAAATTTCCTGTTCGAGAGAATTATAAACCTTTTTTGTGACGGCAGAAACCATTTCGTCTATTGCTTCCAAAGAAACAGGACGTTTTTCACACGACTTTATTATTCCGTTTTTGATTTTACGTGAATCAAACGCCTGACGAAGCCCGCTCGTTTTAACAACGAGCACGGGAGTGTCTTCTATAGTTTCGTAAGTCGTATACCTTTTACCGCAGTTTGTGCACTCTCTGCGTCTTCTTATCGTCCGCCCCTCGTCGGCAGATCGGCTGTCGATAACCTTACTGTCCTCACAACCGCAAAATAAACACTTCATAATAATACCTTATTTGAAATAGCCAACCCCGCTTTCGAATATCTTCATATCGAAATTGCCGTCGAAATTTTTATAAAGATTAGCGCCCTTACGCTCGCTATGTCCCATTTTACCGAATACTCTTCCGTCGGGAGAAGTAATTCCTTCAATGGCCCAAATACTACCGTTGGGATTAAACGGGCTTACCATAGTAGCTTTTCCGTACAAATCGCAATATTGAGTAGCTATTTGTCCGTTCAAACGCATTTTTTCAAGTTCTTCAAGCGGAGCGACAATTTTTCCTTCGCCGTGAGATACCGGCACCGAATATACGTCGCCGACTTTACAGCCTGAAAGCCAAGGGCTCATATTAGACGCAACACGCACGTTTACCATAGTGGATACGTGACGCGAAATGTTGTTGAATGTCAATGTGGGCGATCCCTCCGTTAAAGGACAAACTTTTCCGTAAGGCACCAATCCCAATTTTATAAGAGCCTGAAAGCCGTTACATATACCCAAAGCAAGCCCGTCGCGGTTGTTCAACAGTTCCATAATCCTTTCGGAAACGGCAGGATTTTTAAACGTTGTCGCGATAAACTTACCTGAACCGTCGGGCTCGTCGCCGCCTGAAAATCCGCCGGGGAACGCTATTATATTTGCCGCGTCTATCTCTTTTATTATAGCTTTGACGCTTTCTTCAATGTCTGCGGGAGTACGGTTTTTAATTACAAGAACACGCGCTTCTGCTCCTGCCGCCTCAAACGCACGAGCCGTATCCAACTCACAGTTAGTACCTGGGAACGCAGGAATAAACACTCGAGGTTTTGCAGTTTTTATAGAGACGTTTTTATATGTTTTCTTGTTTTTGAAATCACATACGGGAATTAAGCCTTCCGCAGGCGCTGTAGTAGGGAACACACTTTCCAGCCTTCCCGTATACGCATTTAAAGCGTCTTCGCCTGCAACCGAATTACCGCCGAGGGTGAAGTCTTTTGCAGTAGTCACTCCAAGGTATTCGTAATTTAAACCTTTAAGCGTTTTCTCGTCTTTAACGGAAACTATTATATCACCGTAGCCTTCTTTAAAAGCCGTTTCGTAACCGCACTCGAACTTAAATCCCAAACCGTTGCCAAAGCACGATTTTGCAACCGCAGCCACGGCGCCGCCTTTCTCGCAGACGGTAGCAAATTTGATTTGCCCCCCGCATATACCGCGATTAACGGCACAATATATCTTTTTAAGTTCGTTAAAGTCGGGAATACTGTATTCGTCTTTAGGTACGGGAATGACATAGAGCTTCTCGCCTTTATTTTTCAAAACGTTGGTAATAAGCCCGCTTGCCTTTGCAGGCGCAAGCGCAAACGATATGAGCGTCGGAGGCACGTCTATATCTTCGAAAGTTCCGCTCATAGAGTCCTTTCCGCCGATAGCTCCGAGTCCGAGATTAATCTGCGCATACAACGCGCCTAAAAGCGCCGAAAGAGGAACGCCCCAACGCTTTTTATCGTCGCGCAAACGCATGAAAAATTCTTGCAACGTGAGCCTGATATCCTCATATTTGGCGCCGCTCGCCACCACTTTAGAAACCGACGCTACTATAGAATAAACGGCGCCTGTAAAAGGTGACGACGACATAAGTTCGGGGTTATAACCGTATGCCGAAACAGTACAATCGTCTGTTTCTCCTCCTGTAATTTTTGCCGCCATTGATATTACGGGGGTAAGCTGATACTTTCCTCCGAAAGGCATATAGATCGATTTGGCGCCTATAGTGCTGTCAAACGTTTCGGCTAATCCTTTTTTTGAGCAAACATTTAACTGCGACAAGACTTCGATAAATTTTTCATTAAAATTACCGACTTGCGGAGCATTGAAAAACTCCGTCACTTTTTCGTTTATCTCCGCGTCCGTTTCCTGCTTGACGCCGTTAGTATCAAGGAAATCGCGCGATATGTCCACTATGGCTTTACCACGATGGAGCATCTTCATTCTTCTGTCGCCTGTTACCGTAGCAACGGGCGTAGCCGTAAGGTTTTCTTCAGCGGCAAGCGCGATAAATTTATTTACATTTTGCTTTGCCACGACTACCGCCATTCGCTCCTGCGATTCGGAAATAGCAAGTTCCGTACCAGATAAGCCCTCGTACTTTTTTGGTACTTTATCAAGTTCGATAATAAGCCCGTCGGCAAGCTCGCCTATAGCGACCGAAACGCCGCCCGCGCCGAAGTCGTTGCATTTTTTAATTAAAGTAGTCGCTTCTTTCTTTAAGAAAAGCCTTTGCAACTTTCTTTCCGTAAGAGCGTTACCCTTCTGAACCTCCGCTCCGCAAGTTTGCACGGACTTTTTGTCGTGAGCTTTGGAAGACCCCGTTGCACCACCGCAACCGTCGCGCCCCGTTTCGCCGCCTAAAAGGATAATAACGTCTTCCTCGGCAGGTTTTTCACGGTAAATCATATCGCTGGGCGCACCGCCAACAACAAATCCGGTTTCAAGCCTTTTTGCCTTATAACCGGGGTGATAAACTTCGTCTACCTGTCCCGTAGCAAGACCTATTTGATTACCGTAGGAAGAGAACCCAGCGGCAGCGGTTTTAGTAATTACCCTTTGGGGAAGTTTACCGTTGATTGTGTTTTCGATAGGTTCTGTAGGGTCCGCACTGCCCGTTACTCTCATGGACTGCAATACGTAAGTTCTCCCCGAAAGAGGATCGCGTATAGCACCGCCGAGACAAGTTGCGGCGCCGCCGAACGGCTCAATTTCAGTAGGATGGTTGTGCGTTTCGTTTTTAAACATTACCGTGTATTTGCAAGGCTTTCCGTCAAGCTCCGCGTCGATTTTAACGGAACATGCGTTAATTTCGTCGGACTCGTCCAGATTATTGAGTTTGCCTTCTTTTTTCAGTTTTTTTACGGCAATAGTAGCAATATCCATCAAACAGGGATATTTATCTTTCCGCCCCACATAAAGTTCGGCGAATAAATTTTTATAAAGCTCAAGCGCTTTTTTGACGTGAGCATTGTTGCCGTTGATCTCTATATTTTTGATTTCAGTAGCAAAAGTCGTATGACGGCAATGATCGGACCAATATGTATCGATAACTTTTATTTCTGTTTCGGTAGGATTACGCTTTTCTTTTTTAAAATAATCCCTCACGAAAACAAGATCCGCAACCGACATAGCAAGCCCGAGCTTTGAATGATACAATGCGATTTGCCCGTCTGAAAAATCAATAAAGCCCTCTACTTCCTTCACATCTTCGGCGACCGTTGCCGTATGCGCAAGAGATTCAGGCTTTTCAAGTCCGACCTCCTCGCTTTCAACAGGGTTGATAAGGTGTTTTTTAATTTTTTCAAGTTGCTCTTTGTCAACACCGGCAACAGCATAGAGATTCGCACACTTTACGATAGGGCGCTCTTTTTGAGTAAGAAGCTGTACACACTGCGCGGCGCTGTCCGCTCGCTGGTCGTATTGCCCCGTCAAATAAGAAATTGCGAAAACGCTGTATTCTTTGGAAAACTCTACCGTTTCGAAATATACGTTATCTACGGGAGGCTCGGAAAATACGCAAGGAACCGCAGATTTAAATTCTTCCGCCGAAAGCCCTTCAACGTCGTAACGAATAAGTTTACGCACGTCTTTCACCTCTATTTTAAGCAAATTACGCACGTCTTCCTTTATTTTTTTTGCCTGTAAATTGTCTTTCTTTTCTACGAAAATTCTGTAAATCATATTTTATAGTCCGTTTAAAAATTAAGTAAGATACTTTTTTATCCTTCGCGGTATTTTACGCCAATATCCTTACGCCAGAACATTCCTTCCCATTTGATATTGCCAACCGCACGATATGCCTTTTTACGGGCCTCTTCTATCGTTTTACCTTTTGCGACAACGCCCAAGACTCTTCCGCCGTTTGTAACGAGTTTCCCATCTTTTATCGACGTACCGGCGTGAATGATTTGGCAATCGCCCGTGTCGCCTATTGATATTTCTTTACCTTTAGCGTAAGAAAGCGGATAACCGCCGCTTGCAAGCACAACGCAAACGCACGCGCCGGTTTCCCATTCGATTTTTACGTCGGAAAGGCGCCCGTCGGTAACAGCCTCGAATATATCCATTAAGTCGGTTTTCAACATAGGCAACACGACCTGTGTTTCGGGGTCGCCGAAACGTGAATTATATTCAACGACTCTCATTCCTTTATCCGTGCGCATAAGTCCGAAATACAGGCAACCTTTAAAAGTCCTTCCTTCGGCATTCATTGCGTTCATCGTAGGAATCATTATCTTATTCAAGACTTCTTTTTCAAGTTCTTCCGTCCAGAACGGACAAGGAGAAAACGTTCCCATACCGCCCGTATTGAGCCCTTTATCTCCGTCGTTGGCTCTTTTGTGGTCGCAAGACGTTATCATTGGCACTATGGTCTTTCCGTCGGTAAAGGCAAGAACGGAAACTTCCTCTCCGGGTGTATATTTCAACCCACGCATACATTCTTCTATTACTACTATGTTGCCTGCCCTGCCGAAAGTCTTATCGAGCATTATCTCTTTCAAGCCTTCTTCTGCTTGCTTCAAATCTTCGCAAATAAGAACGCCTTTCCCCAAAGCGAGCCCGTCAGCTTTTAAAACTATAGGTGCACCCTTCTTTCTCACATATTCAAGAGCCTTATCGTAACTGTCGAAAATCTGCGACTCCGCGGTAGGGATATCGTATTTTTGCATAAGATTCTTCGCAAAGGCCTTACTCGACTCGATTATGGCGGCATTTTTTCGGGGACCGAAACAGCGTTTCCCTAAACTCTCCAGTTCGTCCACGAGTCCGACAGCGAGAGGGTCGTCGGGAGCGACTACGTAATAGTCTATTTCAGGATGAGCTAGAGCAAAATTTTTAACCGCTTCCGTATTCATATAATCCACGTCAACGTTTTCGGCAATTTGCGCAGTCCCTGCATTCCCTTTCATACAATATAGCTTTTCGACCCGCTTGCTCTTTTTCAGCGCCAGCAAAATAGCGTGTTCACGCCCGCCGTTTCCTATAACAAGAACGTTCATAAGTAACTTCCGTATTTTTATTGATTAATAATTTTCAGCACAGATTTCAAAAAAGCTTCGAGGATGCGCGCACGTCGGGCATACTTCCGGTGCCGTGGTACCGATAGCAATATGTCCGCAATTTCTGCACTCCCAAATCTTTATTTCACTCTTTTCAAACACGGCGGCTGTTTCGACATTTTTGAGAAGAGCACGAAAACGCTCTTCGTGATGTTTTTCTACGGCCGCAACCAAACGAAACTTTACGGCGAGTTCATGAAAGCCTTCCGCTTCAGCAGTTTTAGCGAACTCTTCGTACATGTCTGTCCATTCGTAATTCTCACCTTCAGCTGCCGCTTTCAAATTTTCGGCGGTTCCGCCAATTCCGTTAAGCTCTTTAAACCACATTTTCGCGTGTTCTTTCTCGTTTTCGGCAGTTTTTAAGAAGAGAGCCGAAATCTGTTCGTACCCCTCTTTTTTTGCTACGGAAGCAAAATACGTGTATTTGTTTCTTGCCTGTGATTCTCCCGAAAAAGCTGCGTGTAAATTCTTTTCGGTTTGAGTTCCCGAATATTTGCTCATTATTTTACCCTCATTTTTATTATTTAAATTTTTAATGTTTGAAATGACGATCGCCGACAAAGACCATCGCAATACCTGCGGCGTCGCACGCTTCCACCGAAGCCTTATCCTGAATAGAACCGCCCGGTTGGATTATTGCCGTTATTCCTGCTTTTACGCACTCCTCAACACAATCGGGGAAAGGGAAGAATGCATCCGAAGCCATAACCGACCCCTTCGCTTCTTTTCCCGCATGAGCTATTGCCTGTTGGGCCGCCCATATACGGTTAGTCTGCCCCATTCCAATACCGGTAGTTCTTCCGCTTTTACCGATAACTATCGCGTTGGATTTCGTGTGCTTTACCACTTTCCAGTTAAACAACAACGCTTCTATCTCTTCCGCGGTAGGAACGCGTTTTGTAACTACACCCAATCCGTAAACCGTTTTTTCTTTACCGCTGGGAAGAACGGTGGTTTCAACTTCGGCCTTCTTTGTAAAAAGAGCCGTGTCTTCTCCCTTTAAAAGACTCTCGTCGTATTGCTGCACAAGCAGTCCGCCGTAGACCTTTTTCATGTCGAAAGCGGTACTATCACGTTTTGCGGAAATATCGTCTATTTTTAAAAGGCGTATATTTTTCTTTTGTTCAAGAATTTCAAGAGCATCGGACGTATAATCAGGCGCCATAACAATCTCAATAAAAATTTTATTGATTTCAGTTGCGGTTTCTTTATCCACCGTACCGTTTATTGCCAATATACCGCCGAATACCGAAACTGGATCGCTCTCATAAGCCCTCATATAAGCTTCGTGAACCGATTTGCCCGTACCTACTCCGCAAGGATTTGCATGTTTGCAGGCCACGACCGCAGGAGTGCTTCCGAATTCCTTCAACAACTCCAGCGCCCCGTTTGCGTCGTTTATATTGTTATAAGAAAGTTCTTTTCCCCAAAGTTGCTTTGCGGAAGACAAAGAGCCTTTTCTTATAAACTGCTCGTTATAAAACACCGCTTGCTGCTGGGGGTTCTCGCCGTAACGCATATCTTGTGCCTTTTCATATGCAAACGTTACTTCGTCCGGAAACGTAATTCCGAGTTGCGACGCAAGATAATTAGATATAAGGCTGTCATATACAGCAGTATGTGCAAAAACTTTATATTGAAGGTATTTTTTTGTTTCAAGCGAAACGCCGCCGTTTTTAAGTTCTTCAAGAACTTTAATATAATCTTTAGGGTCGACTATAACGGCAACGTCCTGATAATTTTTAGCCGCGGCACGAATCATAGTCGGCCCGCCGATGTCTATATTTTCTACGCACTCTGCAAAATCGGCGCCCTTTGCAAGCGTAGCCTTGAAAGGATATAAATTTACGCAAACGACGTCTATAGTGTTTATATTGAGCTTTTCCAGTTGCGCCATATGGTCTTTGTTTGACCGCATAGCCAAAAGTCCGGCGTGAACGTTAGGGTGGAGAGTTTTTACTCTGCCGTCAAGACATTCGGGAAAGCCTGTAATTTCCGAAATACCGATGACTTTAAGCCCCGCCTCTTTTAACGCTTTTGCAGTGCCGCCCGTAGAAATAATTTCAAAACCGTTTTCAACCAAGCCCTTACAAAAATCAACTATGCCGGTCTTATCGGAAACGCTTACGAGCGCCCTCTTTTTCATTTTCATATATAAACCTCTATATTTTTATTCTTTCTCTATTATCGTTTTTAAATTCTGCGTAAAATTGACACGGGAGCAATTTTTCCCTTACGCATAAAACTCCAGCCTTCTTTTGATTATGAACGCGCAATCAATCTTTTATAAAAACATGTCTGCCGTCAATCGATATCTTGCCTTCGCATAGCTTTTTAACGCAAAACGGCAACAGTTTGTGTTCCTCTTCCAAAATGCGTAGCTGTAAACTTTCGGGAGTATCGCTCTCTTCCACTTTAACGGCGGTTTGGGCGATTATTTCGCCGCCGTCCGCCACTTCGTTCACGAAATGTACGGTGCAACCTGAAATTTTAGCCCCATAATCGATTACCGCTTTATGTACTTTAAGCCCGTAATATCCCTCTCCGCAAAACGAAGGAATAAGCGAAGGGTGAATGTTGATTATTTTGTTTTTATATTGCTTTATAAAACTTTCCGGTATTATTTTCAGCCAGCCGGCAAGAACGATATAATCTACACGGTGCAAATTAAGAAAATATGAAAGTTCGATATATAGATTTTCTAAATCAGGATAATCCTTTTTTGCAAATACACCCGTAGGTATACCGCATTTAACCGCTCTTTCTATGACACCGATCCCTTCTTTGGACGCGACCAGACAAGCTATCTCGCAAAACTTATCTTTTTGATTTGCGTCTATTACGGACTGGAAATCCGAACCGCCGCCCGAAGCGAAAACCGCTATGCGTTTCATTTAAGTATAACTCCGCTTCCTTTACAGGTTTTTCCAAGTATAACGCAACTTTCCCCCGTGCTTTCAAGCTGGGATATGGTCTTTTCTACGTCGCGCTTACTTACGCATACAACCATACCTATACCCATATTAAAAGTATTGTAAATTTGCTGTTTGGTGAGCTTCGCTCGCTTTTGCATAATGGTAAATACTGCGGGGATTTCATAAGATTTTGTATCTATACGACAGCCGACGCCTTCAGGGAATATTCTGGGAATGTTTTCAATAAAACCTCCTCCCGTTATGTGCGCAATACCTTTTACATTAACGTTCTTAATGAGTTCCAAAATGCTCTTGACATAAATTTTTGTAGGAGTTAAAAGAACGTCTATGGGCTTTGCGCCAAGCTCTGCGTCGTACTTGTCAAGTTCGGCGATGTCCTCGCCCAAAAGCTTTCTGACGAGAGAATAGCCGTTTGAGTGGATACCGCTCGATTTTATACCGATTAAAATATCGCCTGATTTAATTTTACTGCCGTTGATTATTTTCTTTTTATCCACTACGCCTACGGCAAATCCGGCGACGTCGTAATCTCCGTCGGGATAAAACCCCGGCATTTCGGCAGTTTCTCCGCCGATAAGTGCTGCTCCCGACTGACGGCATCCGTCCGCTATACCGGATACCACGGTAGCAACCTTTTCGGGGGAAAGTTTACCCGTAGCAAAATAATCGAGGAAAAACAACGGTTGCGCGCCCTGACAAACTATGTCGTTGACGCACATTGCCACCGCGTCTATACCTATAGTATCATGCTTGTCCGCAAGTATTGCATATTTAAGTTTTGTTCCAACGCCGTCAGTACCGGCAACCAGAACGGGTTCTTTCATGCCCTTGGGCATTCTAAAAAAGCCGCCGAATGACCCTAAATCACCCAAAACACCTTCATTATAGGTAGATTTAACGTGCTCTTTCATAAGTTTTACGGCTTCGTAACCTCTCTCTACGTCCACCCCGCTGTCTTTATAAGAAATTGACATTGTTTCCTCCAAATAGTTTATATATTTTGCTAAACCCGCTTATTCAAGTTTGAGTTTATCTGCTTGGTAATCGTCGGGAGAATAAGGATATTCTCCGTTAAAGCAGCCCAGACAAAATCCTGTTTTAGCTCCCTCGCACGTCTTTAAAAGTTGCTCAACCGTAAGATATCTTACGCTGTCCGCACCGAGGCTTTCGCAAATTTCGTCTTCGTTTTTGTATGCGCCTATCAATTGAGAATATGTCTGAATATCTATCCCCAGATGGCAAGGATGCTTTATTATCGGGGAACAAATTCTTATATGTACTTCTTTTGCCCCCGCGTCACGCAACATTTTTATGATTTTTCGCATAGTAGTCCCGCGAACAATCGAATCGTCTATAAGCACTACGCGCTTACCTCTGACGTTGCCGCGCAAGGCGTTCAGTTTTACGCTTAAACTGCTTTCGCGCTGTCTCTGGTCCGGTTGAATAAACGTGCGCCCTACATATCTGTTACGGGCAAGAGCCTCCACGAACGGAATTCCGCTCTCTTCCGAATATCCGCGCGCGGCAACGTTACCCGAATCCGGCACGCCCGAAACGACGTCCGCTTTAACGGGGCAATGTTTCGCAAGCAGTTTACCGGCTTTTTTTCTCGCTTCGTAAACGCTGTAACCGTCTAGCACGGAATCGTGTCTGGCAAAATAAACATACTCGAAAATACACATTTTCGATTCGGCAGGAACGCTCTCCATCATAAAAGAACGTATACCTCCGTTATCGACCACAACTATTTCTCCCGGCTTAACATCGCGTAAAAAGTTTGCCCCAACGGCGTCTAACGCGCAAGTTTCGCTTGCTATAATCACGTCGTCTTCAATCGTTCCCATGCAGAGCGGACGTATACCGTAAGGATCGCGCACGGCTATAAGTTTATCGCAAGTCATAATAACGAGCGCGTAAGAACCTTTTAATTTCAAGCAAGCACGCTTAACACCCTCAAGCAGGTCGCCGTCAGATAAACTGTTAATTAAAATTGCAACGACTTCGGAATCGATAGTAGTCTGAAAAACTGCGTTTTGAGCTATAAGTTCGTCGCGCAATTGTTTAGTGTTTGTTAGGTTACCGTTATGAGCAACAGCCATTTTACCGCATTTTCCGGTAAAAACTACCGGTTGCGCGTTTAGCAACTGGCTTGCCCCCGTAGTGGAATACCTTACGTGCCCTATGGCTATATCGCCTTCCGGAAGTCTTTCGAGATTGTCTCCCGCAAAGACGTCCGCTACGAGCCCCATACCTTTATAATAAGTTATTTTATCGGCGTACGCCACGGCTATACCGGCAGATTCCTGCCCTCTGTGCTGCAAAGCATAGAGCCCGTAATATACAGTATGAGCAACATTTCGGTTCTCCTGCGAATAAACGCCGAAAACACCGCATTCTTCATGAATTTCGAACATAAAATCCCCGACGGTTATTCTTTACCCGTCCAACAATAGGTGCATAGTTTACACGGCTCTATGCCGATAGCTTCTATGAGTCCCTCGATAGACTGAAACTCCAACGATTCGAAATGAAACTTATCGCAAATTGCTTTGCGCATAGCTTTACCGCGCTCCGTATTTGAATCGCTGTATTCAGCCATATGCTTAACCGCCTCTTCGCCTTCGAGCTCCGCCATAGTACGGCGGGTTATTAAATCCATATCTCCGGAAGAGCGTGAAAAATTCAGGTATTTGCAACCGTACATTATGGGAGGGCACGCCGAACGCATATGTACAGCTTTTGCACCGTGCGAGTACAAAAAGTCAACCGTTTCTTTCAACTGCGTACCGCGAACTATAGAATCGTCAACGAGAAGCAATCTCTTACCCTCTATAAATTCATGGACGGGGATGAGTTTCATTTTTGCGACTTTATTCCGCTCCGACTGATTCACCGGCATAAAACTGCGAGACCACGTCGGCGTATATTTTATGTAAGGACGGGCGAACGGCACACCGCAAGCGTTAGAGTAACCTATAGCATGAGGCGTCCCCGAATCGGGCACTCCGCCCACATAATCGATTTTACCGGTATTATGGGATTTAGCGTCGTTTCTCGCAAAAATCTCACCGTTTTTACAGCGCATCATCTCCACGTTTACCCCTTCGTAATTCGACGTGGGATAACCGTAATAAGACCATAAAAACGCGCAAATTCTCATTTCTTTGCCTGCAGGCGAAAGTTGCGTTATTTTATCCGCGGATATTTCCACAATTTCTCCGGGTCCGAGTTCGCGATTGTCGACATACCCGAGTTTTTTATATGCAAAGCTCTCAAACGAAACGCAATAACCCTCTTCGCTACGCCCGACATGTATAGGTAACCTGCCGACTTTATCTCTTGCGGCAATCAGCGTTCCCCTGTCGGTAAGCAGTAAGACCGAAGCCGTTCCGTCAACTTTCTCCTGAACGTAACGTAAACCTTCAACATAACTGTCCTTGCTGTTTATCAACGCGGCGATCAGCTCGTTAGAGTTGACCTTGCTTCCAGTCATTGCGTCGAAATATCCGCCTTTTAAAAGCAACTCTTTTTTTAGCTCGTCGGCATTGTTGATTATACCTACGGTACATATAGCGTATGTTCCGAGCTTTGAAACCATTAAGAGAGGTTGCGGGTCGGTATCGCTTATACAACCTATAGCCGCGTTACCTTTCATTTCACTCAAAACACGTTCGAACTTCGTTCTGAACGGAGCGTTTTCAATATTATGTATTTCGCGCTGTAAACCTACAGTTGAATCGTAAGCCGCCATACCGCCGCGCTTGGTACCGAGGTGAGAATGATAATCGGTGCCGAGAAACACGTCGAATACCGCGCTACTCTTTTTTACAGAACCGAAAAAACCGCCCATTTAATTATTCTCCGGTCAAACGTTTGAAAACTTCCTGATACGCGTCTTCCACGCCGCCGAGATCGCGGCGGAATCTGTCTTTATCAAGGCTGACGTGTTTCGTTGTATCCCAACTGCCCGCTTCCCAGAAACGACATGTATCGGGAGAAATTTCGTCGGCAAGAACGATTTGTCCTTTAAATCTACCGAATTCGAGCTTGAAATCTATAAGGTCGATATTGAGAGCTTTAAAAAACTCTATCATTGCCGCGTTAACGGAAAAAGCCATATTTTTAATAGTTTCAATCTCCTCTTTTGTTGCAAGATTCAAAGCAAGAGCGTGGTAGTCGTTTATCAACGGATCGCCGAGATCGTCGTTTTTGTAAGAGAACTCTATGGTAGGCGCAGAAAACTTTGTTCCTTCGGCAACGCCGTATCTTTTAGAAAAACTGCCCGCCGCCACGTTTCTGATAATTACTTCGAGCGGAACGATTTCCACCTTTTTAACTACCGTATTGCGGTCGTCTATCTGCTCGACAAGGTGGGTAGTAATGCCTTTCTTTTCAAGCATAGCCATCATCATGTTGCTCATTTTGTTGTTGATTACGCCTTTCCCCGTAATCGTACCTTTTTTAAGCCCGTTAAATGCCGTTGCGTCGTCCTTATAAGACACTATAACGTAATCGGGATTTTCGGTTGCGTAAACTTTTTTTGCCTTGCCTTCGTAAAGCTGTTCTTTTCTCTGCATATTAATTCTCCTTAATATCTTCCGTTAGTAACGGGTTTTATAAATATTAAATACCCGCAAGGTATGCGGGTACTGTTTAAATTTGCTCGATTTCTTTTTGAAGAGCAACATCGTCGGAATTTATTTTTTCTCTCATCTGGCGTTTGTAATCGTTAAGCCGTTTTGAAAGTTCAGGATATTTTACCGCCAAAATCTGTACGGCAAGCAACCCCGCGTTTTCGCCGGCGTTTACCCCTACGGTTGCAACCGGTATACCGGAAGGCATCTGCACTATAGACAACAAGCTGTCAAGCCCGCCCATCATATCGGTTTTTACGGGCAAACCTATGACGGGCAACACCGTATTGGCCGCAATTACGCCGCCGAGATGCGCCGCTTTACCGGCTGCACAAATTATGACCTCGAATCCGTTTTTTTGAGCTCCCGACGAAAACTCGTGCGCCTCTTCGGGAGTACGGTGAGCCGAAATAACCCTTACTTCCGTTTCCACGCCGAAATTTTTGAGCGCGGCAACGGCAGGTTTAACAACATTTAAATCAGATTTGCTACCCATTAAAATCGCAACTTTAGGCATTTTATCGCTCCGTATTGATTTGCTTATTTTTAGCCATACTTTTTTTATGGTACTTCTTTACGTAATTTTTTCCGTCTATATTTTAGCCGTAAATTTTTACGCCGTTATGCTGTTGAAATCGCAAAAGGACGAATACGGTGAAACGAACAACAAGCCCGCAGGCGACGGAAAACTTATTTTGACCGCAATATTGGGAGGCGCGCTCGCCATTTATATAAGCATGTTTATTATGCGTTACCGTTTGAAAAATCTGCTTTTAATGATTATATTGCCCGTGATAGCCGTTTTGAATATATGGTTTTTCTTCCTTGCTTACCGTTCGGGATTTACGTTTTTCGTTGTAAGATAACAAATCCACAATATTTATATTCGACGATAGAATTATAACACAACATATTGATAAAATAAAACGTTTGAAACGGCGTTTTTTAAAATTTAAGCGTAAAAATTTTACTTTTTTTATTCTCAAACACTTGACAAAATAAAAATTTTTATTATTCGGCAAAAGTTAAGCCGTGCGCAAACTGCGCACGGCTTAAAAATTACTCTTTATTTTGCTTTTGTTCTTTTAAAAGATCACGGATTTCAGTAAGAAGTTCTTCCGTTGTAACCGAGGGTGCGGCGGGAGCGGGCTCTTCAACAGGCGCTTCGAGTTCCGCCCTTGCCTTTTGAGCCTCTTCTTCGGAAATCTGACCCTTTTTAAGTTTTTTATCGATCGCTTTTTTCTGTTTTTCTACGACCTTTTTACCGCCTTCGCGAACGGTGTTAATAGTTTTTACCACACAGAAAAGAATAAACGCTACAAGAATAAAGTTAATAACCGCCGTTATAAACGCACCCCAGTTGATGTATATCGAATTTGCAAGATCCAACGCCCCCGCGTCGTCATAAACGGGTTTAAGCACGGTAACAGCGGCTTCTAACCCCGCACCCGTACCGGCGAGCAACCAATTTATAAGAGGTTGCAAAATCTGATTGGTTAAAGCGGTGATTATTGCAGTAAACGCCCCACCGACGATTACGCCGACAGCCATATCCAACACATTGCCGCGCGTAATGAATTGTTTGAATTCTTTAAAAAACTTTTTCATACTTTACTCCGTACCGATATAATATGCTTATTATAAAATCGTTAAAAATTATTGTCAAGCCCAAGCAACGCCGATATTAGACGTTCGCGCAAATTTTCACGGTTTCTTTCGTCGAAAACCGTTTTTCCGTCTTTTATTACTATAATTCTTTCTCCGAAACATAGGGCGTCGTCTATGTCGTGAGTAACGAATACCACTGTTGACGCCGTTTCTCTCTGAAAATTTTTATATAATTCCCTCATTTCAATCTTCAGTTTCAAATCAAGCGACGAAAAAGGCTCGTCCATAAGTATAATTTCGCCGCCGAACAGTATCGCGCGGGCTAACGCCACCCTTTGAGCCTGTCCGCCGGACAGGGCGCACGGATAACTTTCCGCCTTATCTAATATTTGCAATTCGTTTAAAACAGCGTCTATTTTATTTTGACATGAATTTACGAGAGAAAGATTGCCGCGTACCGTCAGGCACGGCACAAGTCTGGGAGTTTGAAATACGTAAGAACACTTTTTTGCCGTAACCGAACCGGAAAATTCAGTCAATCCCGCAATGCAGTTTAAGAGCGTGGTTTTACCGCTACCGCTTTCACCAAGTATACAAGTACGTTCTCCTTCCGCTATTTCAAGTGAAAAGTTCTCATAAACCGTCTTGTTGCCATAACGTTTAGTTAACCGTTCAATCGATATCATCGGATGTCTTTCTCCACTTCGAGTTTATACGCTTAAATTGAGCAAAAGCAAATTCCAGCAACAAGCCGCTGAAAACGGCGACAAGCGTTAAAGCGGCCAACCGCGGCATCTCTAAAAACACACGGGCGTTTTGCATCATTCCGCCCAAACTTTTGTAAGTATTCGATAACACTTCCGCGGAAATCATTACCTTAAGCCCGAGAGAAACGTTAGCGCCTATTTGAGAAAATACCGCGGGAGCAGACATAGGCAAATAAATTTTTAATAACCTGTCTCGTTTCGATACGTTATACATTTTTGCCATTTCCAGAACGTCGGCGTCGATTCCTTCAACTGCGGCGAGAAATTGCGAATAGGTTACGGGAAACAACAAAAGAATAGTAACTATAATCGGCGCAACCGTTACGTTAGTCCAAATGAGCAAAATAAGTATGACCGCAAGAGTCGGGAGCGTACGCAAAATCACGATTAAAGGATTGAGCAGACCTTTGAAAATTTTACTTAAAGACGATAACGCGCAACACGCGGCGGCAAGCAAAAAAGATATTAAAAACGAACCAAGCGTTCTTAAAAGGGTAAAAGCGAACGCTATCCAGAACTCCCCTTCCGTAAGACATTTGAAAAAACTTAAAAAAGTATCCTTAAAAGAAGGGATAATATAATCGTTACCAACGGCGTAATATGCGATAATCCAAACCGCCCACATTATACAAAGCGAGACAACCGATAAAATTACGGTGTTTTTATTTTTTAAGAAATATTTTTTCACTTTAATTCGGAATACTCCAACGAATTGTTTTTTAATATAAGTTTAAACGTAAGTCCAGGAATTTGCGCAAGGTTTATTACTCCTACCGTTTTACCTCTTAATTCAAGTATATTAGCGGGTGTAATCCCTGTTTTGCCGTTTGACAAAAGATATAAATTTCCGTGAGTAAGCGTGCCCAAAAGTTTATACTTTTCCCCGCCGCCCAAAAGTTTAACAGCAAGATTAACCGGCAAAATACATATGTCGGCCTGTGGATTCGCACCCGTTACAAAGGTGTGAATTATTGACGCGTCCACCACCTCGAAATCCATTTCGGCACCGTTAGGAGTTTCGCTTCCGGCAAGCATATTTGCAAGTGCGAGCGCCGGCGCTCCGTCGGGAGCGTAAACTTTTATTTTGCCTGTATATTCACCGGCAAACGAATCCGGACAGTAAAAAAAGTCGTCCGAAGGTTCCCCGAAAGAGCTCGGGCTCACGCCGTTGAGTTTTTGAATAAACGAAGTGATTTCCACTTTGCAACTATCCGCGGAAACGTAAGCGACAGAACAGTTCTTTATCACGGTTTTAGTCAGATTTTTAGCTGTGAACGTCGGACTCATACCTTGGCTCAAATGTGATTTTACCGCGTTTGAAACCGTTTCGGGTGAGGTGTTCTCGTTTAAAAGCCATTCCCTGTTTTTATCCAGGGCTGTTAAAAATTCTTCAAGAACTGCAGTCCCCAAAAGTTCAGTCTTTGCCACGGCAACGGCTTGAGGATATCTGTTTTTATTGCCGTAAAGCTCTTGTAGGCTGCCAGAAAATTCAAGCCCGTCCATAGCCGCCGTCTTTACGCTTGCGGCGGGTTCCGGAACCACATAATAATCGATATCTCCGCGAAGTCCTACTTCCTGCGCGGTAACCGCAACCAATTTAACAACCTCGTTATTGCCGCTTATATCACAGGCAGGCAAAACAAAAGAAGAAATCGTCATAAGTATTAAACACAGTGCGGAAAAAGCAAACCTTTTCATAAAAACTCCTTCTATGCTTTATGCATAAGCGTTTTTGCGCTTACACCCTCAAGCATTCCTATTTTACCGGTAAGTTTGTTAATAATTTCAACGGGCGCGTCAACTGCTACCGAAATTACGGAAACCCCCTTTTCCTTATACGGTATTCCCATTCTGCCGATAATAAAATCGCCGAATTCAGTCAAAAGCCCGTTTATTTCCGCACTCTTTGCCCTGTTTTCAACGATAACGCTGACTACTGCAAGTCTGTTTTCAAGCATAAAAAAACCTCTCTTTCGAGGGGTAACGCAAAAACGGCATACGATAAACGTATACTAATATTTCGTTTTCACCTTTACCCTCAGAATTTCTTCGGATTCAGATATTGAAATTTTAACATAAAAAGGAAATTTTTTCAAGTAAAACGCATAACGATTTTCGCGTTAAACATACTGCTTATATGAAAAAGTTATTTATGTTTTTGGCGGGACTTGCCGCCGTATGCGTTGGAACTTTTGCAGGTTGCGGAGTTAAAAACAGCAGCGAAACTTTTGAAGATAAACCCGAAACCCGAGAAATAACACAGGAAGAGAATCCTCCCGAGCAAAAACCGGATTGCGACGAAGATTGCAAAAGAAAGATGCCTCGCGTAATTTTGAAACACGGCAACGCCGTCGGATTTTTCGGCACGTTTTCAGACGGCAAATTTTTTATAATCAAATTCGGCGGAGATAACGGCGGCGATTTCGGAATATATCCCGAACCGCTGCCAACGCCGTCACCCGACGAACAGAATTAACCGATTTTTTACAAATCATATAAAAATACGCGCTTTACACGCGCGTATTTTTATAATAATTAACTAAACACCCGTTTAAAATTATGTTTTTTTCCTCATCTGTCATCTCTCCGAGTTCCAACATTATATTCTTCACTTTACCGTTTGCAATATGCTTTGCCGGTATTGCCGAGCAACTCGCCTTAATAAGCTCGTCAATATTTTCAATGTAAATGTAATCGCCGACGTTAAACTCGAATTTTCGGCACGTAAACGGCAACATACCCCAGTTAATCAAATTTGAACGATAACGTTTTGTCGCGTATTCTTCTGCAATATTCGCAAGCCCGCCCAAAACCCGTTGACACGACGCCGCCTGTTCACGTGCAGAACCGTCGCCTATTTTTTTCGCTATCACAACGCTTGCATAAGCAGTATTCGGAGAAATAGAAATTTTAACTTCGTCTAAAACGCTTTGAGGAACACACCCTGTCGCTCTTCTTTCTTCCTCGGCGGCTTTTACGGCTTTGGCACGAGTTACATAATGCGGGTCTTTTCGGGACAGCGCAAAATCGGCAAGACGAACCGGATTTGAACGGTAAGACGAAGTCTCCCCTGAAGGTATGAGTTCGTCTGTAGTAGTAACGTCGTCGCATAGAACGCTTACTGCTTTTAACAACACGTTGCGCGCAAGGGGAATCTGTTCGGGATAATCCGTGATATTTTTACCGTAAACGAGTTCTTCTTCATATTCGGGGCGACCTGCTCCGCGATAAACTTTACTATCGTAAACCGACCCGTCGAAGAAATATTTTTTTACTTTTTTAATATACTGTACTTCCGTTGCAGGAGTAAGCACACCGCCGTTAGCCGCCGTTGCCGCAATGGATCGGGCGTCCATCAAAGCCACCGCCGACAACTGCCCTTCCGCAGGCTTGCTACCTTCTCTGTTTTCAAAATTACGGGTTGTGTGACGAACCGAAAGCGCGTTATCGGAAGGAGTATCTCCCGCGCCGAAGCAGGGTCCGCAAAAGGCAGGTTTTATAACCGCACCCGAGCTTATAAGCGAAGAAACGTAACCGTTGTCTGTAAGACACTTAAAAACCGGCTGACTCTGTGGATAAACGTTTAAAGCAAAATCCGCACCGAACGAGCCGCTTTTCAAAATTTCGGAAGCTTCGGCTATGTTTTCGTAAGTACCGCCCGCACATCCTGCGATTATTCCCTGACCCACATAAACCTTACCGTTTTTAATTTTGTCGGTAAGTTTAAATCCTCCTCCCGTTATAGCGTTACCCGCTTTTTCGGTTTCAGATAAAATGTCCCCCGCATTTTGCAAAAATTCGGATATCTTATATGCGTTTGAAGGGTGAAAAGGCAGGGATATCATGGGGTCTATGCGAGATAGATCTATAATTACCGCACCGTCGTAATAAGCCGGTTGCGCAGGTTTAAGCTCCCTAAAAAAACTCTCTCTACCGTGCATTTTATAAAACTCACGAGTAATTTCGTCCGTTTCCCACACGGAGGACAAGCAAGCCGTTTCGGTAGTCATAACGTCTATTCCGCAACGAAAATCCATAGACAAATTTTTTATTCCCGGCCCGATAAATTCCAGAATTTTATTTTTTAAAAATCCTTTTTTGAATGTAGCCCCTATAAGAGCCAACGCCACGTCGTGAGGACCTACGCCTTTTTTAGGTTTACCCCTCATATATACCGCGACTACCGCAGGTTTTTTAATTTGGTAAGGCTTGCCTAAAAGTTGCTTTACAAGCTCGCCTCCGCCTTCGCCCACAGCCAAAGTGCCCAGCGCTCCGTAACGCGTATGACTGTCAGACCCTAAAATCATAGACGCGCACTGCGCCTCTGTTTCGCGCATATATCCGTGTATTACCGCAACATTTGCGGGGACGTAATTTCCTCCGTACTTCTTTGCCGCGGACAAGCCGAAAGCGTGGTCGTCGGCATTAATCGTACCCCCCACAGCACATAACGAATTGTGGCAATTAGTCAGAGTATACGGAACTGGGAAACTTTCAAGCCCCGCCGCCCTCGCAGTCTGGATAATATTTACGTAAGTTATATCGTGTGAAACTAACTTGTCAAACTTGATTTTAAGTTCGTCTTCTCCGCCGGAGTTGTGAGCCGACAAAATGCCGTAAGTTATCGTGCCTTTGACAGCCTGAAGTTTTTTGCTTTCGACCATAAAAGCGGAGTGTTCTTTAATTATGGCGCCTTCCATATAATAAACTCCGCCGTTTATAAGTTTTATCATGATAATGTCCTTTACTTTAATAATTTAATTTTACAACAAATATTAAATTATTTCAACAGTTTTTGTTCGAATAAGCAATTTAACTCAATTTTGTTGCAATTTTCACAAACGGCGGTTATAATACGGATATGAAAGTTTTTAAATACAAATTTACAAAAACAATTACGGTTTTTATATATCTCGGTTTGGCTTTATCGGTCGCCGCGGTTGCCGCGGATACTTATCTCGTTATAGCTGAAGGGATAAAATCCGCCGCTAACCCCGTTTACCCTATAATACAGTACACTTTGATGTACGTTGTAGGGATACTTCTTTTTATTATACTTTTGAGTCTGCTTCTTTCTTCTTATTACGCTATCGACGGAACTACTTTTAAAACGAGTTTCGGTATTATTAAAAGCAAATACGATGTAAACAAAATTCAGAGCATTATTCTCGACAGAACCACGGGTAAACTTTCGGTTTACTTTGACGAAAACACCTTTATAGTAATAGTAGTCAAGGAAGAATGGTACGAAGATTTCATAGACGAGCTTTTAAAGGCAAACCCTAAAATCGAATATTCGGTAAAATCAAAGGAAAACAAACCCGACGATACCGAAAAAAAGTAATTGCCCCGCATATATATTTGAGTTAACATAAATTCAGCCCCCGCAGTAATATTTCTGCGGGGGCTTTCTGTTATTTAATTTCTTTATTCTCTTTGTTACAGCAACTGCAGTTCCCGCCGCACGAGGAGCAATCGCAACAGCCGCCCTTTCCTTTAACTTTACGGTAAATCAAGTATGCCGATACACAAATTACGGCAACGCCTATAATTACGATTACGGCTATATCAACAGGATTCATTATTCGTCCCTCCTATTCTTTTTACGTTTGAAAATACCTACAATATCAAATTTGCCCGTGTTACGAAGTACGATAAACAGAGTTACCACCGAAATTACCGCAAGCCATATAAACAGCGTCCACCACCAGCTGCCTACCGTGTAAACCATTGCCGAAACAACGTAGCTTGAAGCTAGCCAGAACAACAAAGTCCACTTGAATTTACCTTTGGGGAGTTCCCCTTTTGCCGTAGCGCATGCCGCAAAACATGGAATAGTGGTCATATTGAACGCTATAAATGCAATTAAAGCAGAAATTATCTGACCTTGTGAAATGCCGCTATCCTGCATAATTACGTTAATAAGCCCCGTAAGTTCTTCCACTCCCTCTTCGGTACCGCCGCCGGCGTAAGCGCCTATGCAAATCGCAAGAGTAGTAAACGTTGCGATAACGTTTTCTTTGGCCACAAGTCCCGTAATGGCGGCAACGGCAAACACCCAACCGAACTGACCGAGTTGCGAGCCGAAACCCAGCGGCGTGAATACCGGTTGCAAGAACATTCCTATTGATGCAAGTATAGAATTTTGCATTTCGGTATCTGGAAGATAATTCCATTTCCACCCCAAATGCGAAAACAACCAGATTATTACAGTCGAAGCGAATATAACCGTAAACGCCTTTTTTATAAAGTGCTTCGCCTTATCCCAAAGATGAAGCATTAAATTTTTGAATCCTGGCATATGATACGCGGGTAGTTCCATTATAAACGGAGGAATTTCTCCTTTCAACGTAGTGCTACGCATGAGCAATACGCAAATAATTGCCGCTACGACGCCCAAAACGTACATGCCGTAAGTTATCAAGTCGGCGTTACCCACGCCGAACGCCATAACTATACCGCCCGAAATAGCTGTTAAAATAGGTAATTTTGCCCCGCAAGAGAAGAACGGAATTACGCGTATCGTTGCAGTCCTTTCTTTTTCGTCGGCGAGCGTGCGGGTGTTGATTGCGGCCGGCACCGAACAGCCGAAGCCCATAATCATAGGCATAAACGCCCTGCCCGATAATCCGAAACGGCGAAAAATCCTGTCTAATACGAAAGCTATTCTGGCCATATAACCGGTATCTTCGAGTATAGAAAAGAATAAGAACAACACGAGTATTTGCGGCAAGAATCCCAAAACCGCGAATATCCCGCCTAGAATTCCGTCGCCTACAAGCCCTATCGCCCATTCGGCGGCGCCGGCGTTTTCCATCAAAGTTACAATCCCGCTTGAAATATGATCAAGGAACAGATTGAGGAAATTAGTGAGTATAACGCCCGGAGAAAATAACGCACCGTCGTAAATCACCGCCAACAATTCGACCCCGAAGTTGTTATATACTACTTCACCGTCAATCTTGGAGGCAAGCCCCACGTCCACGAGCGTGGGCATCCAAGCCATTTCCGCCGAAAAACCGTTCAAAAACAGCAAGTTTTCCGAAAACGTCAAATGAAAAATTGCAAAAAGTATTAGTAAAAACAGCGGTATAGCCCAGACTCTGTGAGTCATAACCCTGTCGATTTTATCTGATTTTGTAAATTCTGCTTTTTTTGTTTTAGTTTTTGCCGGAGACAAATTTGCCGTTATGTATTTATATCTTTCGTCGGCTATAACAGCCTCCATGTCCGCACCGTCTGCAACTTTTTCAAGCACCTCGCGCGCGCCTTTATGTTCGATTTCTATTTCGTCGCTTTCAAGCAATTTGATCGCATGAAACAGCGGGGATTTTATTTGTTCTTTTTCAAAATAGTCGTATGCGGATTTTATTTTTTCCCCGAGCGCGTTATTAAGAACCGTTTCCCCCTTTCGTTTGTTAGTAAGAGCGTCGGCGCGTTCCATAAGCAGTTTTATTCCCGTTCCGCGTAAAGCGGATATGCAAACCACAGGAACGCCCAGTTTCTCTTCTATGATTTCGGGGCGGAGTTTATCACCCGATTTTTCAACCTCGTCCGCCATATTTAAAGCTATAATTACCGGCACGTCCATTTCAAGAAGTTGCGTCGTGAGGTATAAATTGCGCTCTAAATTGGTTGCGTCAACTATATTAATAATACCGTCGGGAGCTTCGTCCAAAATAAAGTTACGTGAAATCACCTCTTCGGGCGTATACGGCGAAAGCGAATAAATTCCGGGCAAATCCACAACGTTTATTTTTATTTGCCCGCTTTTATAAACGCCATCGCGCTTGTCAACAGTTACGCCCGGCCAGTTGCCCACATGTGCAGTCGAACCGGTGAGAGCATTGAACAGAGTAGTTTTTCCACAGTTTGGATTGCCTGCCAAAGCAAAAGTTTTCATTTAAGCTCCACCTCCACACACGCCGCTTCAATTTTTCTTAATGTAAGTTCGTAGCCCCTCACCGTGATTTCGATGGGGTCGCCTAACGGCGCCTTTTTACGCATGGTTAGTTCCGCGCCCGGCGTAAGCCCCATATCGAAAAGCCTTCTGCGCACCTTGCCTTCACCCTTGACACAAACAATAACTCCGCTTTCGCCTATAGCAAACTCGCTTAACAGTTTATTCATGATTTCTCCTTATATATGTATATGCTCTGCGTTGCCAAATAAAATAAACTTGGGTTTATTTTTTTAATAATTTTTTTGACCCGCGAATACGGGTCCCTTATTTTCGTATTCAATTATAGCAACTGCAAATTACGTTGTCAAGAAAAATTAACCATTGTTTAGTTTTTTTAATAAATTTTTTTACGCATTACGCCCCCGAAGGCGCATTGCCTTCGGGGGCGCAGATAATTCATATATAATTAATAATTTTTATAATTCAGGAGGGATAGACGGAAAATCTACCCAAAACGTAGACCCCTTACCGACTTCACTCTCCACTCCGTAGTCGAACGAATGATTTTCAAGAATGGCTTTTACGATATTAAGTCCGAGTCCCGTTCCTTTTACAGGTCTGGTATGATTCTCTTTTACCCTGTAATATCTGTTCCATATTTCTGAAAGTTCACTCTTTTCGATTCCTTTACCCGTATCCCGAACGGAAAATTTCACTCTTTTACCGTCCATACTTGTTTTTAAACTTATATAAACGGTTTTATCGGGACCCGTATAATTTGCCGCGTTACCCAAAAGATTATATATCACCTGACTTATCTTCTCTGCATCCGCCCGAGTATAGGTGTTTGCGTCTATATCCACCATCAAAGTATAGCCCTGACTCTCTTGCAAGTATCCGAATTTATTGATTATACCGTAAACAAGTTCGGTTAGGTTGAAAACTTTTGTATTAACCGCGGCGATATTCGACTGCAATTTCGAAACACTTAAAACGTCGTTCACGAGCCCTGTAAGCCTGTCCGCTTCGTCTATAATAACCTGTAAATGTTTTTCTCGTTTGACTTTATCGTCACCGGAAATTTCTTTTATCATCGAGGCGTACGCCTTAATCATTGTAAGAGGCGTTTTTAAATCGTGAGTTACATTAGCAAGAATTTCGCGCTGAAAATCTTCGCTCTTTTTCACCTCGTCCCTAACGTAGTTCAGCGTGTCTGAAAGTTGGGCAAGTTCTTTATAATCGGCGTTTACAAATTCCACGCCGTAATCCCCCTTTGCAAGCCTTACGGCGGTATCTGACATACTCTGCAACCCCGAAGTGAGTTTGCGAGAAAACAGCCCCGTAACCAAAAATGCCAAAATAATTACGCTTGCTCCGACTATAAGTAAATAAAGTTGAAGCGTTCCTACCGTATCCTGCACGATTGCAAGCGAATAATTCACGAGTAAATAGTGCGGGCGACCCGTATAGTCCACTTTGGAAATGTAATAAATATTTCCAACGGCACGAAAAACTTCGCTTTGCCCCACTTTATCCAAAAGCATAAGCCTGTCTTTTACTTCTTCAAAGCCACCCTGCGCCTCGTCGTAATCACGCGGAGCAACTACCTCCCAATCACGGGAAATGAGCAAAATGTTTATACCCTCGCGGCGGTTTCGGTGAATATTCGCTTCCAGCCCGCCCGGAGTCTTCATGTCCACTTCCACCTGTTTCCCTATGCCGCTAATGCGTTCGCGCGCCTGATTTTCGAAAGTATTTGAAACTATTATAAAAAAGACAATCTCTATAAGCAAGGTGAGAAGTATTGCCAACAGCACGAAATACCACCACATCGCCTTGTTTACGCTCTTGATTCTCTTTATTTTTTTTGCACTCTTTTTTTCGCCGTCAGACTTCAAATTTGTACCCCAGACCGCGAAGCGTAACTATAAATTTTCTGTATTGCTTAAGATTGGAACGCAACATTTTTATATGCGTGTCAACCGTTCTGTCGTCGCCGTAAAAGTCAAAACCCCACACGTCCATAAGAAGTTTTTCGCGTGTTAAAGCTATCCCCTTGTTTTTTACGAAATAAAATAAAATTTCGTATTCTTTGGGAGTTAGTTCCGCCTTTTCTCCGTCTACAAAAACGTTGCGCCCCGCCATATCAATGGTTAGCCCCTCGAACGTCAAAACGTCGCCCGAGTTCTCCTGTTGCGCCCCGCGCTTTAAAACGGCGTGTATACGCGCCATTACTTCTTTTGGCGAAAACGGTTTTGTAACGTAATCGTCAACGCCTATTTCAAACCCGAAAAGTTTGTCGTACTCTTCGCCGCGCGCCGAAAGCATAATAACTGGTATATTCTTTATTTTTTTAATCTCTTTTACAGCGGAAAATCCGTCCAGACGCGGCATCATTACGTCCATTAAAATTATATCGAAATCGTTCTCTCTGCATAATTTAACCGCCTGCATTCCGTCGCAAGCCTCGTATGCAGTGCCGCCCTCGAATTCCACGTACTCTTTAAGCACGCCCCTTATCATCTCTTCGTCGTCGACTATCAAAACTTTCATAATTTTTCTCCGTTAAAACGCTTTTTCCATTTCACTTTTATAATAAACCCCACCGTTAAAATATAATTAATATAATAATGAAATGTGTGTGAAATTTAAAGCTCTTTTATAAAAAACATTTCCATAGGTTGCGAAAAAGGAGTGTTTTCAAGAATAAGCGCACCGCATTCACGATAGCCGAGTCTACGGTAAAAGTGTTGGGCGCACTCGTCAACACGGGTAGAAACGAGCAGCGCAACGTTGCCTTCGTCACGGAGTTTACGTTCGAAAAGCCGCATAGCGCCGCTACCGAAGCCGCGCCGACGGTATTCGGGTAAAAGTTTTATCAAACTCAAATACGGCATACCCTTCCAGAAACTTTTATATTCTATTACCCCTATCTCTTTGCCTTCCGAAAAAATAAGGAACCCTTCTTTGCAAGGTTTCAATTCAATCATAAATCAAGTTTAACATAAAAAAATTTTTTAGTCAATATGCAAAAAATTATTGACAACGGACGTTATGAATGGTATTATATAAAAACAAACATTTGTTTGCTTAACGCAAAATTCGGGTTTTGCGTAGCAATAGATTGAGGAATACGCCATGCTTGAAGCTGAAAGGCTTGAAATTTTGACTGAAAGTGCAAAATACGACGTATCGTGCTCTTCTTCGGGTTCCACTCGGGTTAACGGAAACCGTGGTTTGGGCAATGCTTCCGTTGGGGGAATATGCCACTCCTTCACCCCCGACGGAAGGTGTATTTCTCTGCTGAAAATTCTTATGAGCAACGAATGCACGTACGATTGCGAATATTGCCCGAACAGACGGAGCGCCGACGTACCCAGAGCACGCGTTACTCCGGACGAAATCTGCAATCTGGTAGTCAACTTTTATAAACGTAATTACATCGAAGGGTTGTTTTTGTCTTCAGCCGTGTTTGAAAGCCCCAATAAAACTATGGAGCTATTGTACGAAACTGTTTTGAAGTTGAGAAAAGTATATAACTTTAACGGTTATATTCATTTAAAAGGTATACCGCACGCCGACGAAACGATGACTTTTAAAGCGGCTAGACTTGTTGACAGAATGAGCTACAACATAGAACTGCCCAGCGAAAATTCTCTAAAACTTCTTGCGCCGCAAAAAACGAAGCAGAGCCTTCTTTTACCTATGAAAGGCTTGCGCGACGCAATAATTTACGACAAAGAAAACAAAGTCCGCAAAAACCGGGTTTTGCCTGCTGGACAAACTACACAGATGATTATAGGCGCGTCGCCTGAAAGCGACGGTCAGATTTTGAGGCTGACAGAATCGCTTTACCGCAATATGAATTTGAGGCGAGTATACTATTCTTCATACATTCCCGTAGTGCAGAGCAGCAAGCTACCCGCTGTAGGCGCGGGGCTTTTGCGGGAACACAGACTGTATCAAGCCGACTGGCTGATTCGCTATTACGGCTTTGACGTTGCAGAAATTTTAGACGAGAATGAAAATCTATCACAAGAATACGACCCGAAGTGCACATGGGCGCTTAAAAACATGCAACTCTTCCCCGTGGAAGTAAACACTGCACCTCTCTCCGTTCTGTTACGCGTACCCGGCATAGGCGCAAAAAGCGCGTACAAAATTACGGAAGCGAGAAAATATTCCGCAATAGACTTCGATATTCTGGCAAAAATGCGCATAGTATTAAAGAGAGCAAAACACTTTATTACCTGTAAAGGAAAATTTTGCGGTTCTGACAGCCTTGCGCAGGTTAAAACTTCTCTGTTATTGGCGGGCAATAACGAAGTGAGCGAACAGATAAGCATGTTTTCAGAAAAGTCCGTGGCTATATCCGCCTTGACAGGTGAAGTGTAAATCCGCTGATACATATGAAAATTTTTGTATGCGACGGTACGCCTGACGGCTTTTTTACCGCCGTTTTCAACGCCTATAACGAAAACAATTGCGTTATAACTTCGAATAAAGAAGTTCAGCTCACTCTCGGTTGCGAAGTTATTCAAAACGAAACGGACGAAGAAAAAAGTTTACGGGTGCTGAATGGCATAGAAAAATACGATAAAGAAGCCGTTTATGATGTTTTACTTGCTTTAAGGAGTTGCTCACCGCTAAAAGAGCAAACGGCATTTGAATACATTAAACTTCTTATGAAAAACAAAGCTCCCGTTAAAAAGGCGTATAATAATCCGCAAGTTATAGAATTCAATGACATTTTGTATAAGGTTACGGGTGAAACGCACAGGCTAAAAGGGCTTTTGCGGTTTATGGAGAGCGCAAGTGGAATTTTTTACGCGCCTTACTCGCCGGATAACGATATAACCGAACTTTTAATGCAACACTTTGCCGAGAGATTTAAATCAGAAAGATTTGTAATTCACGATTTAAAAAGAAAAATCGCCGGTATGTACGACGGCAACGACTGGGTTATAGGTTACGCGGGAGAAGCCGAAGTCTATTTGAGCGAATATGAAAAAGCTTTTGAAACTCTTTGGAAAAAATATTATAATGCGGTTAATATAAAAGAAAGACCGCATGAAAAGCAGATGAAAGGCTCTATGCCTGTACGATACTGGAAGTTCTTGCCCGAAAAACGGGATAATTAATAAAGCCCCTTGCCGTTTGCAAGGGGCTTTAATTATACTTTTATCTTCTTTTTAATTTTATTGAAAAATTCTATTAAATAATTGTTGTTAACCTCTTCCGTTCTGCCGGAGTCAGCGGCAACCGTCAGATTTCTGTCAAGCGGGAGCTTTGCAACTGCCGGTATACCGAATTCGAGCGCAAGCGCGTCCACCGTGCTTTCACCGAAAACGGGAATTTTCTTTTTGCAGTCGGGGCACTCTATATAGCTCATATTTTCGACTATACCCAACACCGGCACATTCATCATATGCGCCATATTTATAGCCTTTTGAACGATCATTCCCACTAAATCTTGCGGCGTAGTCACCACAATAACGCCGTCAATAGGAATACTTTGGAATACCGTTAAAGGCACGTCTCCGGTACCGGGGGGCATATCAATGAACATGATATCTACGCCCGTCCAGATTACGTCTGTCCAAAATTGTAAAACCGTTCCTGAAATAAGCGAACCGCGCCATACTACGGGCTCCGACTCGTTTTCCAACAAAACATTCATGGACATTATCTGTATTCCACCGTCGGTAACTACGGGTAAAATTCCGTTTTCGGTTCCCTGCGCGCGTTCAGTCACGCCGAACATACGGGGAATCGACGGACCGGTTACGTCGGCGTCCATTACGGCGGTTACGAGTCCGCTACTCTGCGCAGCAGCCGCCAAAAGCGCCGTAGTCATGGATTTGCCCACGCCTCCTTTTCCGCTGACTACCGCTATAACTTTTTTGACGGTACTCATTTCGTGAGGTTTTTTAATTAAACTTTTTTTATCGCGCGAAGAGCAGTTTTCTCCGCACGAAGAACAATCGTGATTACAATCCGACATAAAAACCCTTCTTTTTTTCTTTTCCTTATTTTAGAGTATGCGCAAAAAAAAGTCAAGCTATATTACTCGCCTGAAAAATGCTTGCAAATTCCGCATAAATCTGTTAGACTTATTGTGCTGTGCTAAGTGGGGAGTTTGCGGTGCCCTGAACCTGCAATCCGCAATAGCAGGACCGAACGTCTTTCCCGACGGAACAAGTGGAAGGCTGCGCTTTATAAGGAGTGTTGATTACAAGGTCTTATGCAACCTGCCACTGCGAACCGTGTCAGGACAGGGATGTAGCAGCACTAAACAGACCGGCAGGTGTGATGTAAGGTTGCTTTGTAGGAGCCACCTGTAAAGTTTACGCTTCGGCTTGTTTCGGCAAAAAAGACTGCACAGTTTTATTTTAAAAAATACCCTCCCGTAACTTTCGGGAGGGTCATTTTTTATTTTTTGAACATTATCTTCTCGCTTTTAAACATAAACGCAAGTAAAACAACAAACAGCGCCGCGGCAATCAAATTAGACAGTATTGCAAGCCCGACGCCGAGTGGCGAGACGGTAAACGACATTATAGACGACATTGCGAGCCCGCTACCGAGTAACGGTACAAGATATAATCCCACGGGCGGCGCAGAATTGAAGAACATAGAGACCATGCCCAACAGTATGATAACCATCATTAGGGGAGTAATAAGAGAACTTGCCTCTTTTACGCTCTTTGCATATGCGGAGAGTACGGAAAACGCCGAAATTATGACGAGCACCGTTGAAATTATAATACCGAATATCAAAAAATAGTCGCCCACCGAATACAGCGCCGCAGTTTCGGCAGATACCATACCGCTCATAAGTTGCGGCAATGATAAAATAACGCCGAGAAAACTTGAAATTCCGCTCAACAACGCAAAACAACTCAAGCTCAAAATTTTACCTATGGCAAGCTCCGCCCTTTTTATCGGAGTTATGAGCATTGTAGCCATCGTTCCCCTCTCTTTTTCTCCGGCAATAGATTCCGGAGCGACAGCCATACATGCAGAAGCCAAAAGAGCAAACATCAGCATCGGCACCAACGTGGACATTATCTTTGCGACCATGGCCTTTTCTTCAGCCAAATCAAACTTTTCCGCAGACGAATTGACGGTAAATGCCGGCTTATTCAGCTGTTCAAGCACGGCGTTAACAAGATTATAGCCAAAATACGATTTATCGTTTGCGGAATTATAATAAATTTTTACTTCCGGCGGATTGGGCGAATCAAACGTTTCTTCAAAATTTGCGGGGAATATTACGGCTATATCCAAAGATCCATCAGCCACTTTTGTTTTCGCATCATTTTCCGAAATATTTTTATCCACATCAAGTAGGGGCGAAAGCGTCTGCTCTATTGCCGCAGGCGCTGAAAGATAAGCCGTAGGTTTATAATCTTTATCTACCTGGCTTATGTTTGAAAACGCGCTTCCCATAATCGAATATAAAACATAAATGAGAATACCCGGCAAAAACACGGTGATTACCATTCTTCTGTCTTTAAAAAAACGTGAAAATTCCTTTTTTACAATAGTCAAAACGTTTTTCATATGCGTCCACCTGCAACTTCTTCATACATTTTAAAGAAAGTTTCTTCAAGATCCGCGCCATTTGTCAGAGCGGAAAGCGTATCCTGCGCTATTAGTTTTCCGTCTATGATAATGCCGACCCTGTCGCAAAGTTTTTCAACCAAGCTGAAAATATGAGTCGACAATATTATCGTTTTGCCCTCGGCGCGGAGTTCCTGCAAAAAATCCGTTACGACTTTTGCGGTAAGCACGTCGAGCCCGTTGGTAGGTTCGTCAAAAATTATGAACTCCGGATCGTGCACTATAGAAATAACGAGCGAAACTTTTTGTTTCATACCGGTAGAAAGGTTAGAAAACTTTACTTGCGCAAAGCGGTCTATTCCGAATTTTTGAAAAAGCACGCGCTTGCGAGCCTGCGCCTGCGACTTTTCCATTCCGTAAAGCTCGCTGAAAAAGTCAAAAAGATAATCGGGCGTAAAAAAATCTTCAAGTTTAAGTTCGCTTGTTAAAAAACCTATTTTACGCCTTACTTCGTTCTCTTCTTTTACTATACTCTTTCCGTCGATAAAAGCGTTTCCGCTATCAGGTTTTATCAGCGTGGCAAGCATTCTCAACGTAGTTGTTTTACCCGCGCCGTTAGGACCGAGCAAGCCGAAAATTTCCCCTTTGTATGCAGTAAAAGATAAACCGTTAACCGCCACCTTTACAGGTAAGTTTGTCCTCTCTATTCTTTGTTGCTTTTTAGAGAGCTTGAAACTTTTTGTTAAGTTTTGCACTACGAGTATTTCTTCCATACAATAACTCCGTAAATTATTGAGAATAATAAAATTATATAGGAACTAATTGTTCCAAGTCAAGTATTTTTGAACAAATTGTTCTAATATTATCAATATGAATAAGTTTGGAGAACGGCTAAAAGAGTTGCGGTGCGCGACTATGCTCACGCGGTCACAGCTCGCCGAACAACTTAATGTTTCCGTAAGGCTGATCGCCTATTGGGAAAACGGGCAACGACAGTGCAATTTCGATACGCTTATCGCAATTTCAGAATATTTTAACGTAAGCATAGATTATCTTTTGGGCAGACGGGATTTTTAATTTAAAACGGCGGGATATCCCGCCGTTTTTTAAACATTAAAATATGTAAAATGCAATACTATGCAGGTTATCGAAAGCAAAACAAGATACAAACTGAACCATTTGTAATTAGCCTTTTTAATGATTTTAAGCATAACCTTGATTGCAAAAAGCCCCGCCAAAGACGAAACTATAAAACCGAGAGCCACGCTCCAGCCGAGAGTTGCCCCGCCCGCGGCAAATTCCGCTTGAATTTCCCCCTTATATAATCCCAGAGCGAGCTCCACTAAAAAGCTACCTAAAATTACGGGAATACTCATTATAAACGAGAATTTTGCCACGTCTTCGGAATTGCAACCCGCAAGGGTCCCCGCACAGATCGTCGAACCGCTACGAGAAATTCCGGGCAAAACCGCAAGAGCTTGCGCACAGCCCATAGGCAAGGTGGTTTTTATACACAACGGCAACAGATTCGCCCGCTTTTTTGCAACTATTTCGGTTATAAACAGTAACGACGCCGTCACAAGGAAAAAAACGGCAAGCACTATACCTACAACCGAACGGTTTAAAAGGTAATCGTCCAAATCGAAAATTACTACAAGTACACCCGTTACTCCCGCCGGAATAGTTGCGAGGATTAGCAATCCAAGCGTTTTAAAAGGCTTTTTGAACAGCGCCAAAATATCACGCCAAAATACCGCAATGACGGCAACTAGGGTGCCGAGATGAAGTATTATAGTAAAGAACAAAGCTATACCGGAATCTTTAATGTCCAAAACGCTTCGGAAAAACTCGACGTGTCCCGATGAAGAAACAGGTAAAAATTCAGTCAATCCCTGAACAAAGCCCAAAATTACCGCTTGCCAGATTTCCATAACGTTCCTTATTCCGCAGTCTTCATATCGAGCAAATCCTGATAACGGGACTGATAAGTCGTTACCGTACTGTCGGATTTAAACTCTGCAATAATTTTAGTACTTCTGTTAGTGGAAATGTTTGGCATATTGGTGGACTTGGTCATTTCATAGAACAAGTTTTCGAATGTGCCTTCATCATTAATTTTATTCCAATCGGGGTTATACTGCTCCACTCCGTTATTATCAAACGTATAAGTTACGTATATGAGGTGCCAACCGTAATCGGCCGCGCACACCGCCCAACTGCCCGCACCGCTATCAATGGCCTGTTTTGCAGCAAATTCGAATTCTTTAACGTAACTTGTTTCACCCGCCTCTACGGAGTAACCGACAAATTGCGACAACACGCTTGTATCGGTAGTGTACGCGTACTGCAATTCGTTCACCGCAGACAAAGCTTTATAATTGTCGGTATTTTTCTTAAGATAATTTGCACGGTTGTAAGCTTCTCCATTATTCTCGAAACTTACTTGTCCGCTCGCATAGACGAAATTGTTATAATTAATTTTATCGGTTTCATCGGTTTTATAAAGGTTAGAACCGTTAAAATCTTTGTAAGCCTGATTTTCGGTCTTACTAACGCCGTTCGTTTTTCCCGTAACAAAGTTAACGTAATTTACGAATTCGTCAAGCATTTGATTGATATCAAGTTTGTTGGGAGTCAAAACGTAATCGTCGTCTTGTTTAACCACCGAACCGTTATACGCGTATTTACCGGCGTATTTTTCAATCGGCTCATATCTGCCGGTGTTTTTTACGTTGTTTTCAAAGAAAAGCCAGTTACTGTTTCCGTAATAATTATTATTTTCTTTGGCGCCGGCGTCGAAAGCGTATTCCGTTTCGCCGTTGAACCACGCCGAACGCTGGTCGGTAGTTTTGATATTTTCGAGAAGTTTTTTCCTCTCTACGTAGTATTCGGGTTTATAACCGCCGTCAAGTTCGTCGTCTTTATAAAGCGTTTGAAGAGCCTTGAGTTGTGCGTTCTGCGACGCGCTGAACGGAAGCAAAATGTTATAAACGAAACCGTACTTGCCTTCGCTTGAGGTATCGGGAGCGTAGAGAATAAAGTTTGAATCTGACATTTCGCCGAGAGCGGAACTTATTCCGCTTTCCGTACGGTAATTGTCTTTTTGTTCGTCAAGATAATTGCTGTAAGAGTCCGCTACAAGCCCCTTGATTTTATCTTCTTGCTGCTCCTCGTACAAGTCGTAATATTTGTTTAAAATACGCTGTTCGAGTTGCGAACAATATTCGTCGAGGACGTACGTTAAAGACCATACGTCACGGGTGTTTTCCTTGTCCGTATCAACAAGGTTATAGCTCAAAGATTTGAGCGACTTTAAAAACTCGATATAAGCATCTATACGGGAAACGCGCGAGGTGTTTTCCACATAGTCTTTATTCTCATAATACTGACCGCTCTGCCCGAGCAAATATCCCTCGTAACCCGTATAAATATTGTAATCCACGGTATTTTTGCCGTCTACTACCTTGACGGGGTAATAATCTTTTTTTTGCGTATCTACACCCGTAGGCGTAGTACGCGTTTCCGTACCGGAAGAAGACGAATTATCGTCTTCGCGTTCATATCCGTCGATAATCTTATTTATCGAGCTCATCAACGTATATTTAGCGATATTCACGTCGTCGGAATTTTCACCGAGAAGATACTCATATTGCGCAATTTGCGTTTCGAGCACGCTGTCCTTTTCAATACCCGTATAAGTCTCTATTACTTTCTGCTCGGAATTGCCGTTTTCTTTCGACTTTTCTTTAAGCAGATACAAAGTAGCGTATTGAACGAGTACGCCGTTATCGGTAAGATCGTTTACAAGTTTAGTAAAAGTCTGCTCGTAAGTCCAACCGTAATTGTTGATATAATTGGATCCCGCACTAATAAAATATACGATTAAATCCCTTTTTATTACTTTTGAAGTTCCAACCGCTTCGGCGTAGCTTTTAAGTTCGTCGTCCAGCGCCGCCGCTTTAGAAACGTTGACTTCGGCTATAACCTGCGCCATGTCGGCGGAATAATTCGGCGTTACCTGCGAACAACCGCCGAGTATGGCGGCAGACATAACCGTTGTTGCGAGCAATGCGCCTATAATTTTTTTCTTTCTCATTTATTCACGCTCCGAAAGATTAAATGCTATAAATTACCTTTTACCATTATAATATATTTTTGCCTGTATAGCAAATCATTTTTGTGAATTTTAGCTAAAACTTAACGCAAATTTTAAAAATTTGGTCATGTCGAGTATGGTTTTGGCGGGAGTCGCACGCGGTGCAAAAATGACCGACGGAGCTTTTGCCATAGAAAGTTTTACTCTTCCCGCGTATTTGTCGACGGCACCGGCGAGTCTTCCGTCTTCAAGCGAATGCACCGAAGGCAATTCGAGCGCCCCCTCCGTACCGTCCACGCTTATTTTTTTAACGTTAAATTTTGAAGCAAACGATTTGAGAACCGCTATAATCAAAAGATTGAGCACCTCGTCGGGCATAGGGCCGTAATTATCTTCAATCGAGAGACAAACCCTCTTATAATCTTCAACCGAACGGATTTCGGCAATCTGTTTATAGCAATCGAGCCTGCCAGCACTGCTTTCGACATAGGTTTCGGGAATATACGCCGTCGCTTTTATATCAAGCTCGGTGGAAAGCTGTTTATCGCCAGTGAGTTCTTCTTTTAAAAGCTTTGAATACAATTCGTACCCTACTTTATCCATATGCCCGTGTTGTTCGGCTCCCAAAACGTTGCCGGCGCCGCGAATTTCGAGATCGCGCATGGCGATTTTAAAGCCGGAACCGAGCTCGGTAAAACGCATGATCGCCTTTAATCTTTCGGTTGCGTCGCTTGTGAGAACTTTCGACGATTTAAAAGTAAAGTAAGCAGAAGCGAGGCGCGATCCTCTGCCCACTCTGCCGCGAAGCTGATATAGCTGCGATATGCCGAGACGGTCGGAATCGATAATTATAATTGTATTTGCGTTTGGCAAATCTATACCGTTTTCGATTATAGTCGTTGTCACAAGTATATTTTTTTCTCCGCGATAAAAACCGAATACTGCGTTTTCGAGCGTATCCCTGTCCATTCTGCCGTGCGCATAACACACTTTACCTTCTGGGATAATTTCCGCAATTCTGCCGGCAAACGATGAAATGCTTTCCACGCGGTTATAGAGTATAAAAACCTGCCCGCCGCGCGAAATCTCCCGTATACAAGCGTCGCGAATAAGCGTTTCGCTCTCTTCCACAACATAAGTTTGCACAGGTAAACGTTTTAACGGCGGCGTGTTAATCGTGGAAATGTCGCGAATACCCGCAAGAGACATATGCAACGTGCGAGGAATGGGCGTAGCCGTCATTGTGAGACAGTCCACGTTCTTTTTTACGTGTTTTATCTTTTCTTTATGTTCGACGCCGAAACGCTGTTCTTCGTCAAGGACAAGCAAACCCAAATCGCTGAATTTTACGTCTGCGGATAAAAGCCTGTGCGTACCGACTATTAAATCGATATTGCCCTCGGAAAGTTCTTTTAAAATTTTTTGCTGTTTTTGTGGAGTTTTAAAACGGTTAAGCGCTTCCACTCTTAAACCGAAATCTTTAAACCGTTCTATTGCGGTGTTAAAATGTTGTTCCGACAATACCGTAGACGGGCACATTATCGCTGCCTGTTTCCCCCCGAGTACGCAAAGATACACTGCGCGAAGAGCGACCTCCGTTTTGCCGAACCCCACGTCGCCGCACAGAAGCCTGTCCATAACTTTATCGGAACACATGTCGGCTTTTATTTCTTCTATCGAAGTGAGCTGATCCGGAGTTTCTTCATATTCGAAAGAATTCTCAAACTCTTCCATCATTACCGCGTTTTCCGGAAAGCAAAAACCTTTTTTGGCACTGCGCTCGGCATACAGTTCTTTCAAATCGAAAGCAAGCTTTTTAATAGACTGCTTGACTCGTTCTTTTATCCTTTCGAAATCCGCTCCGCCGATACGCGAAAGAGCGGGACTGCTTTCACCGACGTATTTTGAAAGTATATCCATTTGCTCTACGGGAACGTATAAAACATCTCCGCCTTTGTACTCAATGGACAGGTATTCTTTTATACCGTCGGTTGTCTGAATTTTTTGAGTGCCCGTTATCTTTCCTACGCCGTGCTTTTCGTGCACGCAGAAGTCCCCTATTTCGGGAGCGGTAAACATATCCCCGCGGCGTTTTCTTATACGTTTGGTAACCGATTTGGTATATAAGTCTCCGCTACCGATAATGACCGTTTTACTCTCGTGAAGTATTAAGCCGTGAGACAATTCTTCCGAAGTAAGCGCAACCCCGCGCAACGCCTCGGCCCTGTCGGGCACGGGATAAACGGGAAGATATTCGTCCGCCAACGCCGCCGCAAGTTTTTCATATCTTGCCACACTGCCGGCAAAAGCAAGCACGCGATATCCGTTATTTATCCACCCTTTTAAATCCGTCACGAATTGCGAAATACCGTTAAGATAGGAAGGAACCGGCGTAGAACGGAGATTATATGTTTTAAGCGGCTTGAAAAAAGCCAGATTGGAAGTAAATGCTTGCACCGAAAGACAGCGGTAATTTTTAAAACCTTCAATCAATGTGTTCGGCGTCAAAAGTTGTTTTTCCGAAAAAGAAAAAGCCTCTCCTCCTTCAAACAAGTTTTTAACGCGTTCTATATGCTCTTTATAAACACCGTCCATCTTGTCGCTTAAAGTTTTGCACTCGTCAAAAACAACTACTGTGTTTTTATCTAATAAATCGAATATACTACGGGAGCAATTCAACAAAGGCATTAAAAACGAAGCGCCCGAAAACGGAGTGTTTTGAGCGACTTTTTCAATAATTTCGCCGCAAATTATGCGAGCGCGCTCATACGCTTTTGCATTGGGCATTTTTTTACATTCCGCATTAAGAACTGTTTGCAAGCGTTCCTTTTCCCCGATGGGAACTTCGGCTTCGACGGCGGATAATATCGTAATTTCGTCCGTTTCTTCAAGTCTCTCGCCGGTAACGGCGTCATACGGGCGTATTTTTTCCACAGTATCGCCGAAGAAATCTATACGTACGGGATTATCGCAGTTTATGGGGAATATATCGAGAATATCGCCTCTTACGGCAAAGCAACCCTTGTTATCTGCGGCATATTCGCGGGTATAACCGAATTTTATCAACGTTTGCGGAAGCGACGCATAGTCAAATTCACACCCTTTTTTAAAGGTGACGGAATCAACCTTTGCAGGGAACAACTGCATTATGGCATCGATTTCACACACCGCTATATCCGCCCCGTTCAATAGCCCGTTAACGGCGCACAATCTGCGAAAAAGCGCATCTTTGGAAAGAGCGTCTTTATATAAAACCACGTCGTCTTTAGCAGAGAGAAACACGCAGTTTTTACCGGATAAAACGCTTATTGCTTCATACGCGCGTTGCGCCGTAAGAGCATCGGGCGCGATATACAAAACCGGTTGTTCTATGACACCGGCCAAAAGATATTTATGATAATCGGCAACGCCGAAAACCGCCGTCGGCGTGCCGAGGCGGATGTCGTTCCCGAGCGAAGGATATTCCCCCGCCAGATTTTTAAAACTGAAAAAGCCCTTAATCAAGTCGTTATTCCTTGACGAAAATTTATCAAAGTCAACCGTTGAACCGCGTCATAGCGTTTTCCACCGAGTCGCCGTTAATTATAGAAATTGCGGCGTCGGCAGCCCTGCCGCTTGCTGAAATAAAAAGTTCGTAATCCTCTTTTTTCACTTCCGATAAAACGTAATTAATTATAGGAACGTTTATTTCGGGGTCGCGTATACCTATGCGTATTCTTGTAAAATTTTGCGTGCCGATTTCTGCAATAACGGACCTCATGCCGTTATGCGTTCCCGCGCTGCCGTAAGGTCTGATTCTTACGCTCCCTTTAGGAATATCGTAATCGTCGTAAATTACTATAAGCCTGCTTTCGTCCGTTTTATACTTTGCAAGAAGTTGTTTAACAGCTCTTCCGCTAGCATTCATATAAGTCACGGGGCGGGCTAAAATTACCTTTTCGCCCTTAACGTTAGCCTCGGCTACAAACGCCTCACATTCCTTTTTTTTGAATTTTACCCCAAGTTTATCGGCAACGTCGCCAACTGCGATATAGCCCATATTATGAAATGTTTTTAAATATTTTTCTTCGGGATTACCGAGCCCGACTACTATAAACATATTTTCTTACCTTTTAAAAAAACCGCCGAAGCGGTTTTTGAAATTCAGTCGTAAATTTTCGACATTGACTTGTCCAAATAAACGTTTTCTATTGCCGAAGCGAAAATATTCGCCGTAGATATCATCTTGAATATCGGAAGCATTTTTTCCTGCGGTATATTTATCGTATCGAGCATTGCAAGTTCCGTTATAGGCGACGAAGCAAGCCTTTCGATTGCCGGTCCGGATAAAACACCGTGAGAACAACAAGCGTAAATTTCACGCGCGCCCGCCTCTTTTAAGGCTTTAGCGCCCTGAACTATCGTGCCGGCGGTATCTATCATATCGTCCACCATTAGGCAATTTTTGCCCTCTACCTCGCCGATTATGTTCATAACTTCCATTACGTTGGCTTTGGGGCGGCGTTTATCGATAATCGCCATTTTCGCGTCCATTTTCGCAGCAACTTTTCTTGCTCTTGCAACTGAACCGATATCGGGGGAAACGACCACAAAATTGTCGTCCACCTTGGGTTTGAAATAATTGTATAACGTAGGTCCGCCTACGAGATTATCAAGAGGAATATCAAAGAAACCCTGAATCTGCATACAGTGCAAATCCATAGTAAGCACACGGTCTGCACCCGCGCTGGTTATAAGATTAGCGACGAGCTTTGCGGTTATCGGTTCGCGCGAACGCGCCTTTCTGTCCTGACGGGCATAACCGAAATAGGGAATAACGGCGGTAATTCTTCCGGCGCTCGCCCTCTTTGCGGCGTCAATCATTATGAGCAATTCCATAAGATTGGTGTTTACGGGATAACTCGTAGACTGAACGAGGAAAACGTCCATTCCGCGAACCGTTTCGTTGAAACGAACGTAAATTTCGCCGTCGGAAAAGTGAGTTACCTCCATTTCGCCGAGAGTCGTGTTGAGCTTTGCCGCAATTTTTTCGGCAAGGGGTTTGTTGGAATTACCCGAAAAAATCTTTATTTCCGTTCCGTGGCTTATCATTAGGTTTCCTCCCAAAGTAAAAATTATAAAAGGAATTTACCTTCCTTTTTTTTGCACCTTAACTATTTTATTATTATATTGCCGCGTTGTCAACTGATTGACGGCAATTAATCAGACTCTTCGGTTTTTGTGCGCAAACGCATTTCTCTGAAAAACTTTTGCAAAATTTCCGCGCACTCGTCCTTCATAACGCCGCCCTCGACTTCTATAACGTGATTCAATAGATTGGCACCGGCGATTTCCGCAGTCAAAGTTCTCCCCTTGGCTTCGGGCGCACCGAAATAGCATTTTTTTATACGAGCGTTGAGCATTGCCCCCATACACATAGGGCACGGCTCGAGCGTTACGTAAATTTCACATTCCGGAATACGCCAGCTTTTAAGCTTTTTACACGCTTTTTCTATTGCTTCGACTTCGGCGTGGGCGGTGGCTATTTGCTTTTTCGTGCGTCTGTTATGTCCGCGGGAAACGACCTTACCGTCAAGAACCACAACGGCACCTATCGGCACTTCGCCGTCGGCAAACGCTTTTTGCGCCTCTTTTAAGGCGCATTTCATAAATTTATTTTCCATAGTTTTTAATAAAAATTTCGAGTAATTTATAACACTTTTTCAAATTTTTTATCTTTGTTATCGGATGCGTCAAGCCGTCGGATCCGCATTCTATCGTATATGCGGGAATTTTCAGCTTTTGTATGCACCAATCTTTATAACCGCCCGCGGAACCGTATATTCTTTTAACCTCGTAACCCGTAACCGTAGAAATAATCTCCGCCCCGCGAATATCGCCCCGACCGCAGAACTCCCAATAAATTTCTTCGCCTTTCGTATGAAAACTCAATGTAACGAACGGCCTGATTTTCAGAGTAAAATCACGCAAAGCTATAGTTTCCGGTTCGGAAAACGGAAAATCGCCTATGCAATTTTCTCCTCCGCGACGGGTAGTATTGAGCCGTCCCTGCCCCCACTCCGCGTCGAAGTTGCAATTCAAATCAACCCCGCGGGCATTGGCTTTCCACAACGGCAACGTCGTTTGAGAAATAAGCACGCCGTCCGGATTTAACAAAGGTATTACCCAGCCGCCTCCGTTTTTTGATCCGAGCTTAATGTGCTTTAAAGCAAGAAGCGAAGTAATCCATTCCCTTGCGTGCACGGCATAAACGGCGATAAATTGCCTACCGGTTTCAGCTCCGATATGGAAAGCATAAATTTCACGCCCTTGACACGAATAACCGATAATACATTTTTTATACGGATAACTCTTGTAAAACTCTGAAACTTCTTCGTAAATCACATAACACTATATGATTTGGAAAAAATTTGTATTCACTTATGATAAACGGAACCGCTGTTTATCATAAAAGCCCTGTAAATCTGTTCGGCAAGAATTACACGCATAAGTTGATGAGGGAAAGTCATATCGGAAAAAGATAATCGAAAGTCCGCCGCATCTTTTACTTTTTGCGACAATCCGCAAGACGAGCCGATTATAAAAGTTATTTCTTCACCGCGGGAACAAAGTTTTTTTATTTCGCCTGCCAGAACTTCGCTTGAAATCTTTTTGCCCTCTACACAGAGCGCGAAAGTAAAACCCTTTAAATTGCGTAAAATTTGTTCGGCTTCTTCCTCCAAATCCTTGCCTTCGGCAAGCTCTTTAATTTCCACCTTTGCAAAGCGCGATAAACGTTTTAAATATTCGTTTAAAGCCGAGCGGAAAAACTCCTCTTTTATTTTACCCACGCAGATTATATTTATTTTTTGCATATCAGTTTATAAAAAACGATAAAATCCAGTTTAACGCCAACAGCGCTATCCCCACCGAAGCGAACAGGAAAAACTGTTTTACCGCACCCTTTTCACACTTGACAACAGGTTTTTTATCAAAGATTAGCCAAATTACCGCACCGACAAAACAAAGTCCCGCGAGAACGGTAACGATTATAAAAGCCGTATTGCTCATAATAAGTTCGCCCGCGTCGTCTATAAGGCCGCATGCGCCGACTATGACTATGAGCGCGTTGTTTATAAAGTGCATTATAACCGACGGCAATATCGAGCCTGCCCTTATTGCGATAAACGCGAACGCGCAACCGGAGATAAACTGATATACGGTCTGTTCCGGCGAACCGTGAAACAGCGCGAAGCAAAAACCCACGACAAATATAGTACGCACCGTACCTATACTCTTTTCACACGTATTCAATATAATACCGCGGAACAAAAGCTCTTCGAAAAACGCAGGCATTACGGCGATCACAAGAAGCGCGAGAACAATCCACCCACCGGTAAGCGTGGGGAAATATGAGCTCGATTCCCTTGGAGTATAGCCCATCAGCTTCATAAGCTCCATAAAAGGATAATCTGCAAATCTCGCAAAAAACAGAAGCCCGAAAATAAGCATCAACCCGATAACGTAATATTTGGGATGGCACTTTACGGGATAAATGCTTTTAAAAGGTAATTTTTTATATTTCAGCACAAATATCGCAGTAGCCGTTATAGCCAACGGTGAAGCGAGATAGCTTAAATAGACATACAAGTCCGTTCTTTCACCGATATTAAGAGTAAGCATAATTATGCTTATTACAAATCCGAACGCCATCATCAGCACCGCCGCCGAGCTGAACGCGAGTCCGCCGACGTGCGAAAGAGGTTGATTTACCGTTTTGAAATCCGAATCCGGTATCTGTTGATTTGTTTCAAAATTTTCGTTCATATACCGATTATAGCGTAAAATAAATTTTTAGTAAAATATTTAATTTACTTTTAAAGAAAAATATTATAAAATTGTGATATGCGTAAGATAAACACGAAACTTATCGAAGATAAAGTTTATAAAGCGGCTTTGGAAGCGGGAATAAATTTAACGCCTGCGTGCAGGGAAGCGTTGTCCCGCGCATACGAAGCCGAAAAAAGCGAAGCGGCTAAATTTGCTTTGAAAACCCTGATTGACAACAGCGACGTTGCCGTAAACGAGGGCATGCCCGTTTGTCAGGACACCGGTATGGCTATAGTAATTATCGAAATAGGACAGGATGTGTATCTCGAAGGCAAACTCCTGACCGACGCGGTAAACAACGCGGTACGCCGAGCTTACGCGGACGGTTATTTCAGAAAGTCTGTTTGCGACCCTTTGACGCGCAAGAACACAGGCGACAATACCCCCGCCGTTATTCATACCGAAATCGTAGCGGGCGATAAAATAAAAATCACGTTTATGCCCAAAGGCTTCGGCAGTGAAAACATGTCTAAATTGTATATGTTAAAACCTGCGCAAGGATTAGAAGGTATTACCGACGCTATTGTGGAAACAGTTAAAAGCGCCGGTTCGCGCCCCTGCCCTCCCGTTTACGTAGGAGTCGGAATAGGCGGCACGTTCGACACGTGCGCTTTCCTTGCAAAAAAAGCGCTTACGCGCGACGTGGGAACGCCGAATCCGAACTCTGAAATTGCAAAATTAGAAATGGCGCTGTATCACAAGATAAACAATTTGAATATCGGCTGTCAGGGTTTTCACGGAGACACTACGGCGCTTGGTGTTGCAATAGAATGCGCACCCACGCACATAGCGGGTTTACCCGTTGCCGTAAATATTCAATGTCATTGCGTGCGATGCGTTAAGGAGGAAATATGAAAGAACTCCGACTACCCCTGACAAAAGACGAAACCGTAAAGTTACACGCGGGTGAAAGCGTGTTGCTCACCGGCACTATTTTAACTGCGCGCGACTGCGCGCACAAACGCATCAAAGAGTGCCTTGAGAACGGGCACCCCCTGCCTTTCGAAATCAAAGGCTCATATATTTACTATGCGGGACCTTGCCCGTCTAAACCCGACAAGGCTTCAGGCAGCTGCGGACCTACCACGTCGGCGCGTATGGACGTTTACGCTCCTCAACTTTTACATTACGGACTGAGCGGAATCATAGGCAAGGGCGAAATGTGCGAAGACGTGCGCGAAGCAATAAAAACGAATAACGCGGTATATTTTGCCGCAATCGGCGGAGCAGGCGCGCTGTACGGCAACGCGATAAAAAAAAGCGAGTGCATAGCTTTTCCCGATCTTTTATCGGAGGCGGTCTATAAACTGGAAGTGGAAAACTTCCCAGTCATAGTCGCTTACGACTGCCATGGCGGCAGTATTTATTGATTGTCCGCAAAATTGTTTGACAACGCGGATTCGATAATTTATAATTTTTATAAAATATTAAAGGCAACGACCGAGACAGACGCGCACAACTCCCTTTTCAGAGAGGAAAATTCGAAAACGGCTGAAAGATTTTCCATTGGGCAAGCACGGTATTCACTCGCGAGCCGGATTTACGAAAGTATTTACGAGTAGTTTTTCACGTTACTCCGCGTAAAGGAGTTAAATAAGACGGCTTTCGCCGTGAAATTAGGTGGTACCGCGGAATTTTTCGCCCTATGTTTTTCATAGGGCGATTTTTATTTTTATAAGGAGTTATTATGCAGAAAAAAATCGACGAAATCGAAAAGAGTATTGACGAAGCCGTTAAAGACGTGCAATCCAGCAAAACTCTTCAAGAAATCAAAATGCGCTTTTTAGGCAAGACGGGAGAAATTTCTTCCCTCATGAAAAACATGCGCGACGTCCCCCCCGAACAGCGACCTTCAATGGGCAAACTTTTAAATGCGTTAAGGCAGTGGTCGGAAGAACGGTTTGCTGCAATAGAACTGCGGCTGAAAGAGTTTGAACTTAAAAAGAAATATGCCGACGAAAAAATAGACGTAACTTTACCGGGAAGAGTTGCTGAAGACGGAGCGTTTCATCCCAACACGCTTATCAGAAACGAACTTATTTCTGTATTTGCCGGAATGGGTTTCGAAGTGTTCGAAGGACCTGAAATTGAAAACGACTACTATAACTTTACCGCGCTTAATACGCCGGCCGACCACCCCGCAAGAGATATGCAGGATACGTTTTACATTTCAAAAGATTTGCTTTTGCGCACGCAGACTTCGGCAGGACAGATCAGGGTAATGGAGAATAAAAAACCGCCGATAAAAATCCTTTCCCCCGGCAAAGTTTACCGCAGCGACGACGACGCCACCCACTCGCCTATGTTTTCGCAAATGGAAGGTCTGGTTGTCGATAAGGGAATCACCCTTTGCGACCTCAAAGGAATGCTTGACGAATTTGCGCGCAAAGTATTCGGAGAGAGCGTAAAAACGAGATTGCGCCCCTCTTACTTTCCTTTTACCGAACCTTCCGTTGAAGTAGACGTCAGTTGCTTCGAATGCGGCGGCAATGGGTGCCGCCTTTGCAAAGGAACAGGCTGGATAGAGGTTCTGGGTGCCGGCATGGTAAACCGCAGGGTACTCGAAGGTTGCGGCATTGACCCCGACATATATACCGGTTTCGCGTTCGGTATGGGCATAGAAAGAATTGCCATGCTAAAATTCGGCATAAACAATATGAAACTTCTATTTGAGGGAGATACGCGCTTTTTGAAGCAGTTCAAAGGTTAAGGAGATAAACTATGAAAGCACCTTTAAGTTGGTTAAAAGATTACGTTGATATAGATGTAACTGCTGAAGAACTTCAGGACAAGTTGTTCTCCTGCGGTTTCGAAGTAGAAGAATTAGTTGAAACAGGAAAGGATATTTCAGGCGTCGTTGTTGGGGAAGTTACAGAATGCGAACCCGTTGAAGGCACGCACCTGCACGTTTGCAAAGTCGATTGCGGAAAAAAGGGTACGTTTCAGATATGTTGCGGAGCCGACAACGTGGCAAAGGGCATAAAAGTCCCCTGCGCCCTTATCGGCGCTACCGTATACGCTACCGCAAAAGACCACGTAACCGTTGAAGGAGTTATGACGATAAAAAAGGGAAAACTCCGAGGAATAGAATCCGAGGGCATGCTTTGCTCCGGCGCGGAGCTGGGGCTTAACGAAGATTTATACGAAGGCGCCGGTTATTGCGGGCTTTTACTCCTACCCGAAAACGCACAAAACGGAAGCGACGTTAAGCCTTTGCTCGGGCTCGATGATTATGTTTTTGATATATCCGTTACGGCAAACAGACCCGACTGTCAGAGTATTTTCGGTATTGCGCGCGAAGTCGCCGCAGTTTTGAAAAAGCCCTTAAAGCAACCCGATTGCAACTTCACCTCGGTTTCAGGCAAATATGAAAAAATAAAAATAACGGATTTAGCCCCCGATATATGCCCCAGATATATAGGACATTACATTAAAAATGTATCTTGCGGCTCCTCCCCTCAATGGCTCAAAAAACGTCTTGCGCTTTGCGGGTTGCGTTCGATAAGCAATGTTGTTGATATCACTAATTTTATCATGCTTGAACTCGGTCAACCCATGCATGCATTTGATTTAAGAACGTTAGAAGGGCGTGAAATAATCGTGAGGCGGGCAGTCGACGGTGAAAAAATAACCACGTTAGATAACAACGAGTTTAATCTCACGAACGAAAACCTTGTTATCTGCGACGCTAAAAAACCTGTTGCTCTTGCGGGCGTGATGGGCGGTCTTAACAGCGAAATTAAAGAAGATACCGCGGAAGTTCTGTTCGAATCGGCAAAATTTGCGCGCGACAGCGTAAGAAAAACGGCGAGAGCTTTAGGGCAACACACCGATTCTTCGGCGCTGTTTGAAAAAGGCGTTAACGAATATACGGCGGAAATGGCTATGAACCGCGCGCTGCACCTTATTAACGAGTTGAAATGCGGCACGGTTACCGACGTGCACATTGACGTAACTACGGCATATTCCCGCACCAATGAGAAAAAAATGTGCGCAAGCGTTTCTAAAATAAACGCACTGTTAGGAATAGAAATCCCCGCCGAAGAAATGGTTAAGATACTGCGGAATTTAAATTTCAAATGCAAACTTGCGGGCGATAAACTCGACTTAACCGTACCCCGTTATCGCGAAGACATAGACGACTATCCCGATATAGCCGAAGAAATTATCCGTTTTTACGGGTATGAAAATATTAACGGAACGTTTATGCCGTCCGCGCTTGTAACCAACGGCGGACTCAACGACGAGCAAAAAGCAGAAGAACATCTTAAACGGAGATTAGTAAGCAAAGGACTTTTCGAAATTTCAACATATTCGTTTTATTCGGTTAAAGATCTTGATACTCTTCACTTTGACGTTGATGCAGCGGAGAGAAAAGCTATTAGGATTTTAAACCCTATAAGCGAAGATTTGTCAATAATGCGCACCACCCTCGCCCCCTCTATGCTTAACGTTATCGTACGAAATTTGAGACGCGGAAACCTTGAAGGAAAGCTGTTTGAAATCGGTAAAATTTACATTCCGAAGAGTTTGCCGATTTCGGACTTTCCCAAAGAGAAAAAAGTGCTTGCACTGGGTAGTTGGGGAAAAGGCGACTTTTTTGAAATGAAGGGCATTATTGAAAATATTGCGGAATTTATAAATACGAAATTTGAATTCGAAAGGTGTGAAAAGCCTTTCCTTCACCCCGGAATTACCGCTAAAATTATTTGCGAAGGCGAAGAAGTCGGTTATTTCGGAATGGTTTCGCCTGAAATTTCAGAGGAGCTTGCGCTCGAAAGACTGGCTTACATCGGAGAAATAGATTACGAAAAGCTGATTGCACACGCTAAACCGTTCAAATATACTCCTCTTTCGAAATTCCCGCCTTTATCGCGCGACCTTGCTTTAACCTGCACAGTTTCGACTACTTGCGCCGAAATAGAAAAAGAAATTTTTTCCGCATGCAAATATGTAACGGACGTAAAACTTTTCGACGTTTATATAGGCGAACAGGTTGAAAGCGGCAAAAAGTCTATGGCGTTTAAAATAACTTTTACCCCCAAAGACGAACCAATAGAAAATAAAATCGACGGATTTGTAAAAAAGATTTTAAATAATTTAAAATTTAAATTAAATATTGATTTAAGGTAATTTTTAACTTAATCGACCCGCTTGACAAAATTTTGCCAAGCGGGTCGATTATTACTTTTCTACTTTTTCGGGACCAATGCGGCGCCGTTGCCCGCTAAAGAAGCCTGTAAATAAGTGTCCGGAATTTTGCCCGCAATTACGCTTTCACATATGAGCACTTCTATAGTCGACGCAAGATTAGTACTTTTAGACGGCAAAATAATCGAAATATCGGAAACAATTTCAAGATAAAGCGAATGTTTGGTCTGATTTATTCCGGCTTCTTCAAATTTTGAAACAAACCGACATTCAACATTCGATATCGGAATGATTTTGATATTTATTTTAGTTCCGAAACCCGCTAAAGCCTCCACTCCCGTTAACGCGCCTATAGGAACCATAATTCCTTCCGCGCTCATTTTCGTCAGGTTTTCTTGCGATAAATACGCTGTGTCGCGAGCTATTCGGTTAATTTTTAAGCTGTCGGTTGTTATAGACGTGACGTCGCCCGCGTCGTTACGTTCTATTTCGATAAGGTCTTCATAACGCATAGTATCGTTTAACGTGTAATAAATTGCGTCGTTTACGGCTACGGTGGTTATGGAGCGAATCGTAGCCTCGCTAATTGATATAAGCACACGCGTGACGTTGCGCTGAAAATACACGAGCGTACCGATTATCAAAAAACAAAAGATTATTAAAAAAACTTTGAATCTTCTGAATTTTTTATTCGGTTTGAACCTGAACTTTTTGCGCGCCATACAATAATGTATGCCGCATAATTAAAGTTTTTGATTTAATTTTACGGCAAAATAGTTTACTAACCGATATTGACAATTAACTTTTTTATAATATAATGATTTTATAGGTGTATTATGAGTTCTTTTAAAGATTTAAGGGTTGTAGACAACTTTTATCAGACTTCCGCATTCTTCCCCATGCCCACCGTTTTAGTGGGCACAATTGCGGAAAGCGGTAAAACCAATTTGGGCGCGTACTCGCTTTGTTTCCCCTATTATATAGCCGGAAAAGACTATTACGCCATGATTCTGGAATGCAGAAACAGCTCGAACACCGCGCAAAATATTTTACGCGGGAGTAAAATTTCGTTAAACTTTATTACCGATGAGAAAAAGTTTTTCCGCGAAGCGGTGCGGCTCGGCTTCCCAGGAGATACTACGGACGAAAAAATGAAAAACTGTATTTTTACGCTTGAAAAGGGCATGTCGGACGGAGACAGACCGCTCGTAGTCAAAGAAGCTTATCAAGTGTTCGAATGCACGTGGGATGACAGCCTTGAAGACGCACGCCTTGACAAGGCGGGAAAATTGGAAGGTTATGACCCTCCATACAGAAATTTTAACGGAATTACCAGCAAATTCGGCGCGCACTTTATTTTAAAAATCGATAAAATTTTGATGAAGGAGAAGTATTACGACTCAATCGTAAACGGAGTGACGCCGAAAAATTTCCCTGCCGTACCCGTCGATTACGGCTACAGAGACAGCACGAATTTTTGGTGTTCTCCATTTAAAAAGCCGTTTGCCGAAAAAATTCAGGCAAAAGACGGCGACGTCAATTCGGTTATTTATGCGGCAAAGCGCATTGATCCCGACGTTACTTTCACCAACGAAGCATGCGCAAAACTTACGAAAATTCCGCGTGTGTTTTTAAAAGCCGCGCTTACGCAAATGGTACAAATAGCAAAAGATGAAGGAATTACCGTTATTGACGAACAGGCTTTAACACTAATAAACGATAAAAGAAGAAAAGAAAAAAAGTAATAAAAACGGAAAAGGCGGAAAATTGATTTCCGCCTTTTTTATTATCAGTTTCTTTTTGTTCTCGATTTGAATATAAGAGCCATAATAAAAGCAAACACTACGGCGGCTGTAACGCCTGCGCTTGCCGCCGTAAGCGACCCCGTAACGGCGTAGAAAAAACCTTTTTCGGCTCCTTTTATCGCCCCGTTTGCAAGCAGATAACCAAATCCCGAAATAGGCACGGTGGCTCCGGCTCCCGCAAAATCAACCAAAGGTTGATAAACGCCAACCGCCGTGAGCACCACTCCGGCAAGCATAAAGTAAACGAGGATTTTACCCGCAGTCAAATCTGTGAAATTAATTATAATCTGCGCTATAAGGCATATGCCTCCCCCCACGGCAAAGGCCTTTAAAAACTGAAACAGTATGTCAAGCATTTCGTTTTCCACGTTACACCTCCAGTTGAACAGCGTGGCTTATGCAAGGAATACTTTCGCCTTGCCCTGACGACACCGTAGAAAGCAACGCACCGGTTGCGGCGAACAAAACCCGTTTATAGAGCCCCGCATTCATTTTAGTGAGAATATAAGAATTCAACACGGAAGCAGAACAGCCTGCACCGCTTCCGCCCTGAAATTCCTTTTCGATAACTTTATAAACGATTTCCCCGCAATCCACATGATTGGTCGATATATCATAGCCCTTTTCCCACGTTAAATCTTTGACTATACGGCTACCGAGCGCACCCAAATCACCCGTCAAAATCAAATCGTAATCTTCCGGTTGAGTTCCCGTATCTTTAAAATGACCTATTATCGTATCCGCCGCCGCGGGAGCCATTGCCGCGCCCATATTATTTACGTCGATTACGCCGAAATCGCACACTCTGCCCATGGTGCCGTTTACTATTTTTACGCCTTTATCTCCGTTTGATATTACGCAACAGCCCGCACCCGTCACCGTCCATTGGGCTTGCGGCGGACGCGTACATCCGAGCTCAAGCGGATAGCGGTACTGTCTTTCAGCCGAAGCGAAATGACTTCCTGTTGCCGCGCACACGTTGTTTACGTATCCTGCATTTATCATCATTGCACCGAGCAACATACTTTCACTCATGGTAGAACATGCCGAATAAACACCGAGAAAGGGAAAATTGAAGTCTCTTGCCGCAAAACTTGCGGATATTATCTGATTTAACAAATCGCCTGACAGCAAAACGTCGATATCTTTTTGCGTATAGCCGCCCTTTTCTATTGCGAGAGTAATAGCGTTAGAAAGCATTTTGCACTCCGCTTTTTCAAACGTATCCTCACCGTACATATCGTCGGTAAGCGTTACGTCGGCAAACGAACCTAAAACACCCTCTTTTTCTTTTGACCCGCATATCGCGGCGAAAGACGTTATTCTGGGTTGATTTTCAAAAAAAATCGTATTTCCTTTTTTCATTACACAAACAGATATACAAGTCCGACGAGCACGCCCGAAAATACGCCGAACACGATTATAGCGCCGGCAACGGTGAACATTTTTGCCGCCATGCCGTATATCCAACCCTCCGTTTTAAATTCTATTGCAGGTGAAGTTACACTGTTTGCAAACCCCGTTATCGGAACTATTGAGCCTGCACCGGCGTATCTTCCTATGCGGTCATAGACACCCAATCCGGTTAAAAAACAACCGAGAAAAATGAGTATTACCGAAGTGGCGCCCGCAAGTTCGTCACCGGAAAGTCCGGCAAATTCCAACATATAGCGTATAAATTGACCTATACAACATATAAGTCCGCCAACACCGAACGCCGCCGCGCAATTTTTAAAATGTTGTGTGGGCGGGTCTTGCGTTTTTACGTAGCGTAAATAATTTTCATTATAATTTTCACGGGTTTTTCCTGTCATTTCTTTCACCGCCTTGTTTAGTGGATTTTATTAAACTTTCGCGTTCGTCTCTTCGCGACAAATCAAACTCTTTCCTCATTGGTGATATAACCTCTCGTTTATTTTAAGCGTTACTTTCTCCGGCATTATGCGCGTAGCGAACCGAAGAACGGTGTTTTTGACACCGCAGGTTTTTATTACCGGAGGCTTGTCTTCAATTAACAGATTGTATATAATTTCAGCTACGGCGGAAGGCGACATTCCACTCTGCTCCATATTGGCGAGTGCGGCTACGGCGCGGTGGACGTTGCCTGAATACGCTTTATTTTCTTCATCTGAATAGACTTTTCTTTTATTGGTGAAATTCGTAGCCGTTCCGCCCGGAAGAAGCCCCGTCACTTTTATATTATAAGGTTTGAGTTCCGAATAGGCCGACCGCGCGAGCATTTCCAAAGCGGCCTTAGACGAGGAATAAAAACAATCGAAACTGATAGGGACGTCGCCGCCCAGCGAACCGACGAGAATTATTCTCCCGCCCTTGCTCTTAAAAAGAGGAATAACCGCTTGCATACTTTGCAAGGCGCCGAAAAAATTAACTTCGAACAAATAGCGATAGTCTTCCGGTTTTGCATACTCCAAAGGTGCCGCCATAGAGAAACCTGCGCTATAAATAAGCGCGTTTATTTCGTGCCGTTCGGACGCAGCCTTTATTGCGGCAGAAACAGCCGCACCCGCAGCGACGTCTGCGGATATATTTTCGACTTTGGAATTTTTACACGGCGTTCTCGAAACGTTTACTACGTTCCAACCGCAACTGACAAGGCGAGAACAAGTTTCGAACCCTATTCCCGAACTTCCGCCTACTATTACGGCAGTCTTTTTACTGTTTTTATCCATACTCATATATTGCGGGAATAAATAAAAAAATATACAAAAAACCCGACCGAAGTCGGGTTAAAAACTTTTTATAGCAAAAAATCAATACTCTGTTTTTCTTATATACTGACGCCGAATACACTCAAAGCGCAAAGGATAATTTAAAATTTGAGCAAAATTTATTTTTTATTATTACTTGGAATGAAAGTTATATATGTTTATCAACCGAACGCAAGATCCAAAATCATCATTAATGCAAAACCGAATATAACGCCTATTGTAGCTTTAACCTTGCCCTGCGCAAAGCTTTCGGGAATTAATTCCGAACAAACTACGGCGAGCATAGCTCCCGCCGAAAACGAGAGCGCCCACGGAAGTATCCCTTCAACCGCAGTAACTGCAAGAGCCCCCACAACGCCGGCAACTATTTCAACTGCGCCTGAAAGCTGACCTATCAAAAAAGACTTGCCGCGGGAAATTCCGTTAGCTCTTAACGGGAACGCCACGCACATGCCCTCGGGAAAATTTTGAATTCCTATGCCGACGGCAAGCATTACCGCGGCAACCGCTTCAACGGTCTGACCGGAAGCGAGAGCGCCGAACGCCACGCCGACAGCCATGCCCTCCGGAATATTATGCATAGTCACGGCAATACACATAACCGCGCAACTGCGCTTTTGTGCGTTGCCTGAAAACATATGTAATTTATTAATTACTATATCCGTTACGATTATCAGCGCACCGCCAAGCACGAACCCGCAAGTTAAAATCAAGTAAGAATAATCCTGAACCATTTCCATTGCGGGCATTAATAGAGAAAAAAATGTTGAAGCAAGCATTATACCCGCCGCACTGCTCATCATAAACGAGAAAGTGCCGGGGCCTACTTTTTTATATACAAAAACGAGCAAAGCTCCTAACGCAGTCATAAGCCAAGTAAAACCGGTCCCCATAAGCGCAAGTTGCCAACCCGTAAAATTATGCACCCAATCCATCTTTTTGTGTTTCTCCGTGTAAAAATTTCAATTACTACATAGTATGAAAAAATCCCCGTATTGCGTGAAGTTTCACGAAAGACGGGGATTTATGTTACACGAGTTCAATTTTACATTTAAGACGGTGGCTCGTCCGAATCTTTGGAATTTTCTTTATTAACGATAGAAAGATCGGTTTTTTCAGCTTGATTATCCGGAACACTATTTTGCGTTATTTCGCTCATATTAACGGAGCAATCATCCGATTGCACGGATTTTTTTCTGCGTAAAACTTTGTTTACAAGCCAGTTTTCGAATCTATCCTGATATTTAAAAGAAAGCACTGCAAGCGCTATACATACCGCGAATATCGCAACCCATACCGCTATGCCCCAGCCCTCGAACGGAATTATATCCCCGCTGCCGAGATAGCAATACGCGGCAATAATAAGCGGTCTCACCAAAATCATGGTGGCGATATAAAACACGAAATTCATCGCGGTTAACCCAGCCACCATACATAAAATATCGTCAGGGAAAAAAGGCAGAATTTGCATCAAAACGAAAAGCACCTTTCCGCGTTTGGCAAAATAGGCAGAATACTTTTCGGTTGTCTCTTTGCCGGCTATCCACACCACGGCTTTTTTGCCCCAAATCCTGCCGATAAAATAATTGATTACTGACCCCACCAAAACGCCGGCAGAAGCCAGCAAAGTACCTATAAGCGGCCCCCATATTACCGCACCCGGAATATAGCAAACAGCGGCGGGCAAAGGCAAAATTACTATCTGCAATATCTGAATCAAAAAGAATACGAGCATGCCCCAGGCTCCCGTTCCCTCTATAATTGCCGTTATAGCCTGAATTTTTTCGCCGTCGGTTTCGTATTCGTTAAGATGGGCAAACTCGCTTACTGCAATAAATGCCGAAAGAACAACCGCGGCTATAATAAGAAGTATAAACGCGCTTTTTAAAATCGCCTGTTTATCAAGAAAGAACGTTATAAAACCGACGACTATTCCGACGGCACCGATACAAAAGAAGACGGTGCGCACCAGCCAACCCCAACTGCTCATTAAAAATGCCGTCAATAAAATTATTGCGACGCTTAAAGCGAGATTTACAGAAAATATCGCAGCTTTACTTTTTTTACTCATTTCAATACGCTTTTACACATTTATTTTTGTAAGTAGTAAATCTTACGTTATAACCGTTGGTCTCCACCGGCGCACTCTCGTAAACAAGCGTAAAATCGGGATTTTCGTCAAGATTTTCGAAAAATGCGTCCGCCTCGCCGCAAGCGTCGACTTTGGTAACGAGCACTTCCGAACAATAAGGAAGTAACGTTTTATACATCATTGCCCCGCCTATCACGAACACTTTTTCGGCAGGGTATTTTTTAATCTCGGCAAAAAGCTCTTCTACGGAACGGACGATGCGGCAGTCGTCCCTGTCCTCACCGTCGGGATACAGAACTACATTATGCCTGTCTTTAAGCGGTTTGCCGCCGGGAAAAGATTTGAGCGTGTTACTACCCATAACGACCACGTTGCCGGTAGTCGTTTCTTTAAAAAATTTCATATCAGCGGGGATTCTGAACATAAGTCCATTAGACTTGCCTATACCCCAATTTTTATCTGCGTGCAAAATTGCTTTCATATAAATTACCCCCGATATATATGCCGTTTACCTATCATTCCGCCACGGGAATAGAGTATTTTTTTTCGTTGAATTTGTAATCAATCAGCTTGAAACTGTCTACTGTAAAATCGTAAAAATTCTTTACCGAGTCGTCGACTTCCAGCTTCGGCGCGACAAGACGCGGCATATTAATAATTTCTTCGACTATGGGCACGTGCCTGTCATAAATGTGCGCGTCTGCGATTACGTGAACAAGCTCGCCTGCCTTTAATCCCGAAACCTGCGCGAACATTATAAGCAAAATTGCATATTGCACCACGTTCCAGTTATTTGCAGTAAGCATATCGTTAGAACGCTGGTTCAATATACCGTTCAAAGTATCGCCTGAAACATTAAAGGTCATAGAGTATGCGCAGGGATATAAGTTCATTTCGTGCAAATCGGCAAAAGTGAAAATATTAGTCATTATACGGCGACTGGCAGGATTGTGCTTTAAATCGTACAAAACACGGTCAACCTGATCGAAATCGCCTTCTTTATACTTATGTTTAACGCCAAGTTGATAGCCGTATGCCTTGCCTATAGAGCCGTTTTTATCGGCCCACTGATCCCAGATATGCGAGTTTAAATCTTTTATGTTATTACTCTTTTTCTGCCATATCCATAAAAGCTCGTCTACGCACGAGCGAAAAGCCGTTCGGCGAATAGTTAAAATGGGAAATTCTTCTTGAAGATTGTAACGGTTAACTATACCGAATTTTTTAACGGTATGCGCGGGGGTTCCGTCTTGCCATCTGGGGCGGACGTCAAGGGCGGTATCCCAAACGCCTTCGCACAAAATCTCTTTCATATTAGATATAAAAATCTCGTCGGCTCTGCTCATTATGTTCTCCGTAAATTTTTGTCTATTATAATATAAGTAACGTCGTAAAGTCAAGTTAATCGCCGAATACCGACACGGTTGCAAAATAATTTCAAATCACGACAGCAACGGAACGCTTGAATTTTGATTTTTTAAATGCTATAATTTAAAAAAGGAGTTTGATATGTCAAAAAAAATACTCACTATTCAGGACTTATCTTGCGTTGGACAATGTTCTTTAACGGTAGCGTTGCCGATTTTATCGGCTTACGGTGTGGAAACCTGCGTATTGCCTACGGCAGTACTTTCTAACCATACTATGTTCAAAAGTTGGAGCTATTTGGATTTAACGCCGGAAATCGAAAATATTTATGCACATTGGAAAAATAACGGCTTCAAATTCAACGCCTTTCTTCTGGGGTACCTGGGCAAATCGGCTCTTATGGATTTAGCGGAAAAATGCTTTGACGAATTCTCCGCAGACGGAGCACAAATAATTATCGACCCGGTTTTCGGTGACAACGGCAAATTATACAGCGGCTTTGATTTAGATTACGTAAAGGCAATGCGAAAACTTATAAAACGCGCCGACTTTATTTTACCGAACGTTACGGAAGCATGCTATTTGACAGAAACGCCTTATAAAGCGGATTATGACGCAAAATTCGTTATATCGCTCGAAGAAAAACTTGCGAAGTTAACCAATGCAAAAATAATTATTACGGGAGCGGAAATCGGCGGAGAAATATGTGAATTTATTTATAATAAAAAAGTCGAGATTTTGACACACGAGCTGTTACCCGTTAAAAAACACGGTACGGGTGATATTTACGCGTCAGTATTTACGGCAGGTATTCTTAACGGAACCAGCGTTCACGATGCTTGCCAGACTGCTGCGAAATTTGTTGCGGATTGTATTAAAGCGACTGACGACGCACACTTTTACGGAGTTTTGTTTGAAAAAGTATTGAAAAAAACAAAATAATTTGATTTTGTTAAATTTTTTATACGCCGTGTTTCTATTATTATAATTTTCGAGCGCGAGTCAAAATCGTTTGACTGCGACGCTTTAAATATATATAATATACGTAGAATTGAGGCGTAGCGCAGTTGGTAGCGCGTATGGTTCGGGACCATAAGGTCGTGGGTTCAAATCCCGTCGCCTCAACCAAAAAACGGGCGGTTTTGATTAAAACCTCCCGTTTTGCCTATTTTTGAGAAGTTTTCAAAGTATTACCCCCCCCATTTGCCACCAATTAAATATATCAAAAACATTGTTAACTATTAATATCAAAGATAACTAAAATGTTATCATCCGTTTAAATATTATAAAAATAGAGCCTATTGCAATACGCAATAGGCTCTATTCATTTACATTACATTTTACTCCCCGTAAACCGTTTAACGCTATACCGCCTTAATTTACGTTAAACATTACGTGCTTATTTGTTTTAAAGTTAAAGTCGTATTCACGCCGCCGCCCAAAGTAATTCCTACTGCGAGCAATGCCGAAAGCGTCATATCTATTACATCGCCCGCATTTAAAGAGATTATGAAACTACCGTTATAAAGAGACCCTACGCCTACTGACAGAACTCGCGAGATGGTAGCTTGAGGAATTGCCGTTCCGTTCCTCCGCACAGACATAGTAACCGTAGTTCCCAACGCCGCCGATACGTTGGTGTAGTAATTTATTTCATAAACACCCGCAACGGATGCCGTTATACTGTTTGCAGGCGAATATGAAACGTTTTTTAAAGGCATTGTTGCCGGAAGCGGCAACTGTGTGGTACCGCCCAACGTCAAGTTAAGAGTTTGCGGTGTTGCGTTATACAAACCGCCGTAAGCGTTTAAATCGGCAACACCGGTTGCACCTGTTGGACCGGTTACACCGGTAGGTCCCGTTACACCAGCAACGCCTGCCGCTCCTGTTGCACCCGTGGGTCCGGTCACGCCTGCTGCACCCGTTGCTCCCGTAGCTCCCGTTACACCTGTGGCTCCTCTGGGAATCACAAAATTAAAAATTGCATTTTGCTCGGTGCCGCTATTTGTGACGACTGCCGCCGTTTCAGGCTCGCCTGTTTCCGTAGTTCCAACCACAATTGAAGCCGATTCACCATCGGCACCCGTTACTCCTGTTGCTCCCGTGGGGCCCGCTATACCCGTCGGTCCTTGCGGTCCGATTGGTCCTGTGGATCCAGTTATGCCAGTCGGTCCGGTTGCTCCGGTAGATCCCGTTACGCCTGTGGCTCCGGTTGCGCCAGTAGGACCCGTGGGGCCGGCTATACCCGTCGGTCCCTGCGGTCCGATTGGTCCTGTGGATCCAGTTATGCCAGTCGGTCCGGTTGCTCCGGTAGATCCCGTTACGCCTGTGGCTCCGGTAGAACCAGTGGGACCCGTGGGGCCGGCTATACCGGTCGGTCCTTGCGGTCCGACAGATCCGGCAGGCCCCGTCGGCCCCGTTGCGCCAGTAGGTCCTGTAATACCTGTTAAGGTATTGATATAAATTCTTTTTATCGTGCCGTTATCATGACCGCAACCGCAATTATTGCAACCGTGATCGCACGCTAAAAAAATATTAATTAACTTCATATAGGTTTATACCTCGTTATTCTGTTTCAATTTAAAGTAATTTTTATTATATAAATACTCACTGCCTTCGGGCTTAATCTCGCCCGCCTTCTCGTTAAACATTTCAGCCTCGTCGTATCTGCCCAATTTATAATAAATAACACACAGTTGAATATACGGTATATAGCCGTAGTAATCAACATTTACAAACCCGCCGGATTTTGCCCTATCGTCGCATTTCAAAGCCGATTGGTACCAATATATAGCGGAATTAAAATCATTTTTATTAATAAACCATTCGCCCAAAATACAACACAATTCACCGGTTGGCGGTGCAATGAGCAACGCTTTTAAAAGCGCTCTGTACGCTCCGTCGATATCATTAAGCGCATAATAAGCGCGGAAAAGGTTTACGCAAGCCTCTATTTTATTTTCAACCCAACCGTTAAGCGTTAAAAAATATTCTAAAACGGCCACACTTTCGCGCAGCATACCGCAGAACATAAGTTCCCTGCCGTAATAGAATAAAGAGCGTTCGTCAAGGCATATCCCGCGGGCAATCTGGTTTTGATAAATTTTTAAATTGCGCATAGGATCGCCTTCCTTTACCTTCCGATGGTGTATTTCCGCATCGCTATAAACTATTACCCCCGAAGGCGTTACCGCCTCGTGAACCGCTCCCGAAAAACGGAAGTTTCCGCTTCTTTTAAAAATACGTTCTCTGTAATACACAAACGAAGGCGCATCTTTATCAAACCCCGAAGCATAAGGCAAAAAAGCTATGTCGAACCCTCCGTTTTTCACAAGTTTGCAAATTTTTTTACAATTTTCGTCGGTTATTACATCGTCGGCATCAAGCCACATAACGTAGTCACACGTAGCTTTTTCCAAAGAGAAATTGCGAGCTGCCGAAAAATCTCCGCACCATTTAAAAAAGTAAATTTCGTCAGTAAATTTTTCAGCTTCGCTTACCGTATTGTCCGTGGAGCCGGTATCCACAACTATTATTTCGTCGGCAAATTTCGAAACGCAATTCAAACAACGAGCGATAACCGCCTCTTCGTCACGAACGATAAGACAAACGCTTAAAGACATAAAAGACCCTCTTGCAGTATTACATATTATGCAAAACGCGACTTTGCCGTTACGAAATTATAAAAAAAACGCCCCGCGCTTTGTTAAAGCACGGGGCGAACATATTTATTTCAATAATTTTTTCGCTATGTTTTCAAGAGTTTTTTCGGGAGTATCCTTTTCATAATCGCAAAGTTTATCAAAGTTACTGAACGCTCCTCCTTCTCCGGAAGACCAGCCTATTAGCCATTCGTTTTTCAATTTGGCAAGATTATCACTGTCAGACTTATACTTGAATATGTAATAAGTTTCGTTTTCCACATCCGTACAACCTATCAATTCCAACTCGTCTGGCGCCTTACCGAGCTCCGTAGGATAAACGAGCCACTGTACCATTTCGCTTTTAGCAATATATTCGTCTGAAATCAGTTCGGTTGGAAACAAGTCAGTACGTTTCAACTCGGCAAGTAAGCAAAATAACATATAAGCGTACCGCAAATCATGCGCAACTTCCGAAACTATATTATGCGAAACATCGCGCCCGCTACTTAAAAGTGTTTCTATGGCAAATAAACGCACGCCGTTATCCGCAGTTTGTAATGCGTTTTGCAACTTCAAGCAAAATTCTTCGGTAATAAAATATTTGCCGACGTCGGCAATCAGTTCAAGAGTGCTCGTTTCGTCGACACTCAATTCGATTTTGTTTAACCGCTCCAATTCGCGCACGAAAAATGCTGAAATCTCGCCTTTTGCACTCTCCGTCAAAAGAGAAAAATTTTCCGAATTCTGTAACATACAATTAAAAAATCCGCAACGCTGATATTCGTCGGAAATACCTTCCACACGATCAATAACGCATTTTACGGCGGTTTGGTCTATAGATTTAAGTTTAAAAAGACTATCTACCGAGTTTTCTACTACCCGTTCCGATTTTGCAAGATCAAACAAATTCAATACGGTTTGTTTATCTTCATCACTCTCTTCCTGCCCGCTAACAGCCATACCGTAGAATTCAAGTATATATGTACCGTATGACAGCATCTCGTCTTTTAATCTGTAATTATCTGCGGCAGGGATTGCAGTTATAAGGCGTTTTGCTTCATTTAAAACAAAAGATTTTATTGTAGCGCGGTGTTCCGCCGTCATTTTCTTTTTTTCGCTCTTATACGCTGAAATGAGCACGCTCAATATCAATGCGTTTTCCCTATAGTTATCTGAATTTTGTATTACGCCTACAATCCTTTTCAGTTCTTGCATTTTATCCTCTGAGTTAATTTTAAGTAATTATAGCCGAAAAACGATGTTTTGTCAATTTTGAAAATTGATAAGTTTCGTATCCTGTGTGAAATTATCTTTTCTTATATGCGGTTATAATTGTGTAACTATAAGCATGAATTCAACTTTAAAGTGTTGCAATTGTATAAATAATTACGCCTAAAACAACCGCAAAAACCACAACACGCGAAATTACATAAGGTATTATTATTTTGCGTGCCCGTATCCGCTTGTATTTGGGTTTAGAAAGTAGCCCAAAAACCAAATACCCGATTAAGCCGCCAATACTTATAATACTAAAATAAGATATTTTTAAAAAATAAGCCAACAATGTAAAAAGTACGGTTAAGCCTAAAAATGCAATAGCAATAAAATACATAGTGCGTGCATTTTTTTCGTCAAGCATTTTCTTATTCTCAATATCCGTGTCGGAAATAAGTTCGTCAATACTGATATTGAAAAGATTCGATATTGCTTTTAAACTGTCTATACTTGGGTAGCCGTTGTCCGTTTCCCATTTTGAAATGGCAGTTCTTGTAACATAAATCATATCCGCCAACTGCTCTTGTGTTAAATTGTTGTCATTTCTTAACTTCTTCAATTTTTGACCAAAAGTCATAAATGTACCTCCATGAAACATTTCCATTGTAACATACAGGTTGTTGAATGTCACGACACTATTCTTCACATTGGGCATGTACCCAAAAAATTATTGAATTAAAGAACATTTCAACGGTGTTGACTATATGCAGCTGTCTTCCGTGCTATTTGATAAGTGCGAGAATTTGAGAAAATAGTTCTTTTTTTGAGTGAAGATAGCACGCTTGTTTGCAGTGTTTTTTGTTCAAATAAGGGTTTCCTAAATATTTGCTGAATAAAAGACTTTATTCAAATTAATAGAACGGAAAGTTGCATAACAGCATCGAAAACGATATAATGAGATTAATAATAAATAATTTCAGGGGCGTAAAATGGAAATATGTGAAATAACGCTTGACGCCAAACAATATGACCTGTTGAAGAGCATGCTGAATTGCGACATGAGAGCAAACTTAATAAGAAAAATTCCAATTAATGGAAAAGATTTGTTTTATGATATGATTCACGAAATATATTCGCCTGTAACAGACGGATGGAGTACGCGTGAAATCGTGTTGAAAGAATCTGCCGATGCGCTAAATCTGCTAATATTTATGACGAAACAGATATTTCCGAACGATGAAAACTATTTTCTACGACAAATGGGAAGAAAATGGAAGAATTTCCGTTTTGAAAAAGATTGCGCGCTTATAATATTAAAGACAAATACCAGCGCATAAGACAAGCACTGAATGAATTTTTTATGAGAAAAAGTTTTTTGACTTTGCTGCGCAGTTTAATTATAAAATTCGTTTTAGGTTGTTTTTAGATTTTAAAAATAAAGTCGAACTACTTTTTTAAGTAATTCGACTTTTTTAATGTAAAAAATAACATAAGCAAAAATTGGTTCAACTTATGATATTGGTTGTACACCAAAAAATTATGAATAATGCAAGGACAAGCCAAGCCTAACACACCGCAATTCCAGTCAAATAGCTTTTTGCGGCATAAAGTAGCCGTTTAACTTTGTATAAATCTTACAACTTGCATAAGGACATCAAACTTTGCTTGATTTTTTAAATCTTGATGAAAACGTGCTTTATTATTATCCGAAAGTTTAGCGTAATCGTCTAAAAGTTCTCTGCTTGCTTTTAAAGTTTTTGCCATAAAGTCTTGATATTCTTTTTCTTCGTTTAGCATAATAACCTCCTGATTTTTATAGCAAAAAACCTAAACCGCCATCCACTAATTTAATAGTGGTTCAATTTAGGTTTCAAGTGGTGACCCTGCCGGGAATCGAACCCGGGATTGAGCCTTGAGAGGGCTCCGTCTTAACCGCTTGACCACAGGGCCTTATTTAATTTAGCGTAGTGATTATATCACATAAATTTTCGGTTGGCAAGCGAAATTAACCGCATAAACCAAATTTAAAGGTAACCGCCCCGCGCTTAAATTATGCGCGGGGCGGTCTATCAAAGGAGTATTGAATAAGTGTGTGCGATTAGTAAGTGTGTTTAAGCGTTAAGAAAGGCGCTTTAAGGTAATAAGGATATTCATCTTTATTGTTGCCTGTGTTAGGACGGTTTTCATCTATAACAAATTCCCATATATCTTCGTGTCCTTCACCTAAAACGTTTTCAAAAATCATTTGAATTCTTGCCATATTCAGCAAAGGATAAGAATCGACATCGAAATCAGAATCATATTCTTCCATAGAAGCAATACATTTTCTAACCACGTTATTCGCAGTGCTGTTGGCGCCGCCGACTATCAAAGACGCGGTTTTTAAGGCAACTATAACTTCCTGATGATCCGCGCTGTGATAAAGTCTTCCTACGGAGATACATCTTGTAATAGCAAATCAGCCGATTGCGCCCGATTCGTATCCAATCATGCCGCCTATTCTAGGCGTAGAATATGTTGACGAACAGCTTCAGCCAAAGTAGCATCGGTCTATTTCAAGCTTGTAATCGATATCTGCTTTAGCATTGTCAAGTGCGCCTACTATTCCGCCGACTTGCTGTGAACCGGTCAAATCCGCAATAACATAACAGTCTTTAATGTAAACTTCTATGTTATTCGAAGGCGAAGACGTGGTTTGAATAAAACCTACTATTCCGCCTACTCTGTGGTTCGTTCCGGCATTGATATAATAATTGCCGGAGTTGTCGTTCACAACGGAAACCTGACTGATATAGGTAGGTAACGGCGATTCGAATATATGTCCGATAAGTCCGCCCGAACGGGTTCCGCCGTTAGCTATCATAATGTTGTTTACTTCGATATTGTGATAGTAACCGCCATAAGCGCTTGCAATTATACCAACCTGCTGTTTGCCGCCTGTTATTTTTATATTCTCGAATTTAATATTTTCTATAGTGGCGCCTTCTGTCTTATAGAATACCGCAAGTCCGGATTTATTACTGTCTCCCGACATGGTAAGATTTTTTATCGTGTGACCGTTGCCGTTCAAAAGTCCTTTAAACGTGCCGTTTTCGTTTTTCCAATTCGCAGTTGCAAAGTCAAGGTCTTTAGTCAAGCTGTAAATTGTGGTCGCGGGCGACTCTTCACCTATTTTACCTTTATTGGCAAGAGTCATAAAATCAGCTTCGGTAGAGATTTCACACAACTCTATTCTTGCTTTTTGTATGGGAGTTGTAATCCTTCCGTTGATATTAGCCAAAGCATAATAAATATTGTAGGCTTCGCTGTTAGTATTTTCAAATTGAAAATCAATAGAATCGCCGCGGAAAACGTAAGATTTAACGCCCGACACAGACTTAATGTTTTCAGAAGTAACATCGATATCGGTTTTTGACGATACGGCGTAAATAATACCCGTAGCGTTGGTAAGATTACCCGATATCATGTAACCGTCTCTGTTAACGACTACCGCCGAATCGATAAATTCAACTTTTGCGCCCTTGCTCGCAACATACATCGTGTAAGACATGGACTTGTTTTGCGTGGGATCGCTTACGAGTTTCACTGTTTGCGTAACTTTGTAAACGCCTGCGTTCGACGGCGTAAAGCCCTTAATTTCAATATAAGGCGAATTTTTATCGGCCGCGTAGAGATAAGTCGTCTCGTAAGTAAACTGATCGCTATTCAGCAATTTGCCGTTATAATCCAGTCCGTTTTCTACGAGTATGGTAGGTTCTGTAAACATATCAAACCAGTCTACGACGTAAGAACCGCCCTCGTTTATAATTTCACCGTTTTGTGACAGCACCTTTATCGTACCGATAGAGGGTTGACCGCATTTTACGGTAATTTCAAAGTCTTTAGTATCATAAACGGCGTTTTCGTTATATCCGCACTTTATAGTAGCCGTAATCGTAACCTTTACGTCTTTTTCCAAAGGACGGTATACGCCTACCGTAACATATTTTGACTGTGAAAGGGATACGTCTTCTTCACTGCCGATTGAAGCTACTTCGGGATTAGACGACTCCCAAGTTATAGTGCATCCGTTCATAAATACGGGAACGTTGAAATCCTGATAAACTGCCGAAGAATCGGTGTTTATAGTTAACACTTCTTTCGCGCGGGCAAGATTGGCAGCATATACGCTTGAAACGCCGCCGTCCACATAGTCGTTACCATAAAAATGATCATATGCATCCCAAGAACCGAGATTCAGCTCCGAACCGATAACCTTGCCTGCAATAAGTTTAGAATCGTCTACTCCGTCTTGCTTTGCGAGAATATCTTTCATATTTATAGACATATCGCCGCTGTTACGGTAAACTTTATGCACGCGATTGGGATTTAATGCTCCGGAAGTTCCGCTCGCATATAAATCGTTTAGTCCTGAAAGGTTAAACGTGTAGTTACCCGAAGCGTCTACTAAAGTGATATTGGCGCTGACACTTGTATTTATATTGCCTTTTATGAGCTCGAAAGTTGCAAATTCGGTTTCTATGGAAACGTCGGTTTTAGTGAGAGTATCCGCGTTTAATATAGCCATATCGGGTATAGCTTTTGCTCCCGTGAGCGTATATTCAACGTCTACCGTCTTGGACTGCGCCGCTCCGTTTCGGGGCATAAAAAAAACAAATCCGCCTGTGCCGTAGTACAAAAAAGTATTAACCCGCTTCTCGCAGGTGGGTGCGCCGCGGCGAAACGTCGCGTCTTCCTTAAAATCAAGGAATTTCACTATTTCCGCAGACAAGCGCTCCCGTTTATTACTTTGTGGATTACGAATTTTTTATATTACGTACACCGCAGACCTGTCATTAATATATTATATATAATTTTTAAAAAAATGCAAGGGGAAAATTTTGACAGCGCCAAAATATATATGAGCCGCGTTACAATTTGCTTGATTTTTTACCGGAAAAGCCGTAAAATTAGGTTAAACACTAAACGAATTTTTAAGAGGCAATTTATGGAAGAAATGACGGGTATTATTCCCTCGAGCTACACGCCCTACTCCGAATTCAAGCAAAATCTTGAAAAAGTAGTTACGATAAAGGGCGTTATTCACAATATAAGGGATATGTCTGATTTTGCGTTTATTCTCGTGCGTACTGCGCGCGAGCTTATTCAGTGCGTTTATTCGCCCGAATTTTCAGCTTTCCGCTTAAACGAAAGCATAGTGGAACAGGCGTCCGCTAAAATTACGGGAAAAGTAGTTAAGAGCGAGACTCGCGACGGAAGCGAAAGATTCGAACTTCAAATCCATAATATAGAAATTTTGTCTTCCCCTGCGGCTATTCCTCCCGTAGTTATTTCAAAAAAGCAGGTTACATGTGAACTTTCGGTTAATCTCGATAACCGTCCCGTTACATTGCGCAACCCCAAAGAAAGAGCTATTTTTAAAATTCAGGAAGGAATTCAACGCGGATTCAGAGAATATTTGCAGAGCCAGAATTTCACTGAAATCCATACGCCTAAAATAAATTTTGCCGGCGCTGAAGGCGGCACAAACGTTTTTAAACTCGATTATTTCGGCAAAACCGTTTATCTGGCGCAAAGTCCGCAACTTTATAAGCAGGCGCTTGTGCCCGTTTATGAAAGGGTTTTTGAAATTGCCCCCGTTTTCCGTGCGGAGCATCACGACACTTCACGCCACCTCAACGAGTATATATCAATGGACTTCGAAATGGGATTCATTGACAGTTTTACCGACATTATGAATATGGAAACGGGAGCGCTCAAATATATATTCAATCTGTTAAAAACGGAGTATGCGCCCGAAATAGAGCTTTTGAAAGTTGACGTGCCAGAGATTACCTCTATTCCTTGCGTTAAATTTAAAGAAGCGAAAGAGCTTTGCGTTAAAAAGTTAAAAAACATAACCGATATGAAGGACTTCGAACCCGAAGAAGAAGCGTTTTTGGGGAAATGGGCCAAACAGCAATTTAATTCGGATTTCCTTTTCGTAACGCACTATCTTTCAAAAAAGCGACCTTTCTATACTATGGACGACCCCGAAGACCCCGAGGTAACGCTTTCTTTCGACCTTTTGTTCAGAGGGCTTGAAATTACGAGCGGGGGACAACGTATTCACGACTACAGCATGCAAGTAGAAAAAATGAAAAAGATGGGAATGAATCCAGACGAATTCGAAACCTATCTTATGCTCCATAAATACGGCGCGCCTCCTCACGGCGGACTGGGACTTGGACTCGAAAGACTGACAATGCACCTTTTGGGATTCAAAAACGTGCGAAACGCCACCATGTTCCCCAGAGATATCAACAGAGTTTCACCGTAAAGTCAAAAACCCACCGCGGATATCCGCGGTGGATTTTTTATAGACTTAATAAAACTTCTTTAATTACAGGCAAATACTTTTCAACATACCCCCTGTCGTTAGGGTGCGTACCGTCCCCTCTGCCCCAGTTGTAAGTATCGGCGGTATATAAATCTCTATGATCGGGAAGAAACGTGTTCAAATCACTGCACGTATAAATATCCGCAACCGTCACGCCCCACTTTTTACACAGTTCTATAGCGCGCTCGCCGTAAATTTTTTGAATTTCTTCCCCCCGCCTGCCCATATTGTGGGGACGCACAAAAATCACCTTTGCCGTCGGGAAATACTTTTTAAAGGCGCTTAAAATATTTTCAAAACAATTCGTAAAAGTAGAACCTTCTTTTTTTACGGAAAATATATCGAAGCTCTCAAAACCTTCGACCGTTTCACCCAAAGGCACGTCGTAACTTATTCCGTCCGACTTACAACAATCGTTGGTAAATCCGTCGAAAATTACGTAATCCGGCAATTCCGAATTTTCTATAGCCGTTTTAACCTGTTCAACAAGCCAGTTCTTTCCTTCGAAATATCCGACTCGGGCTCCGCCAACGCAGTATTTTTTTAAATCGAAACCGAACTCTCTTACTAAATATTCGCCGACACCGAACCCGTCGTTGCCGGAACCGAACATTATGCTGTCGCCGAAAACCAAAAGTTTTTTACCGGTAAATCTATCCATATTACACCGAATACCCCTTATTTTTTACGCGTTTAGCGCTCAACTTCGGAGATGCAAAACGTATTTTACTACCATTATACGCATATGTCAACAAATTCCGACCAAAAAGAAAGTTCGGCGCAAATAATTGCGCCGAACCGACTTTTCCCCTATTATTTCACAGCTTTACCGCCGCTAAATATAGCTCCTTCCGAGGAAGGAATTATAAAATATCACATATTTTGATATTTGTCAACAATTTTTTACAAATTTTGTGCAAACAGCACAATTTTATTCACTGAAAAGTATTCTGTGGCAGTTTTCGCAATCGGTTACCTTTCCGCCGGAAATAAGTTCTTTGCCCGCAAGGGAAAGTTCGTTTCCGCATTTGGAACATCTTCCGCCCTTTACCGCGCACAAAATCGGAAAAATGCGCTCGCTTCGCTTTTCCTCATATTTTTTCATGAGCTCCCCGTCAATACCCTTTGCAAGCACAGCAAGTTCCTTTTTAAGCGCGGTAACTTCTTCTAACTTGCTTTCCTTGTACTTTTTATAAATTTCGGAATATTCAGCGTACTGCTTCTGAACCGCTATCGTCTTTTTCTTCATATCGCGGTATTCTTCGTCCGCGTCTTTCGCCGATTTTTCGAGAGCGAAAACTTCAGCTTTTATTTTTTTAATTTTTTCAGATAACTGAAGAGCCTTTTTCTTATAAAAAGCTACGTCGGCACCGCCGTCTACCAGCTTGTCCAGATTGTCGAAATCCTGCAAAGTTTCGGCAAGCTCCCCGTACATTTTGTCAAGCTTGTTTAAAACGGTTTGCACTTCGACCGCACGGGCTTCAAGCGCGTCCAACTTTTCCGGCGCGGTTTTGGTTAAAAAGTTTTTTGTTTGAACGTAGTTTTTTCTCTCTTCGGAAGAGGACGTTTCACGTTCTAGCTTTAACAGTCTTTCATCCGTTTCCTGATACTTTAATAGTTTTTCTACCTGCGACATATATATCTCCTTATGGGGTTAAAGCACACTGCCGTCAGTATAATACTGCGACGGAACGCCCAGCCCCTGTTTGATTTTTAGATAAATTTTATTAAACCCGTAATTTTCCGAAGCGTAATGAGTAAGAACAATTACTGCCAATCCGCTTTGAACCAATGCGAGAATTTCGTGGTGCTTCATATCTGCGGACACAAATGCGTCGGCGCTGTTTTTTATTGCGAACGCCATATTATAATCGTCGCAACCCGCTCCGCAAAACGAAGCTACGCGGCTTATTTTTTTATCGGGCGCGCCGTAAACGAGCACCCTTTCGGAGTTGAATTCTTTTTTAATTGATTTTACGTAGTCGGCTAATATTACGGAGGCAATTTCATAAACTCTGCCATAGCCCCCACCTTCTATATACGCCGCGATTTTACATTCTCGCCCGCCGAGTCCGCACATCAGTTGATAGTCTATGCCTTGCGGCGCGGCGTCGAAATTCAAGTGCATACTGATTACGGAAATACCGCTTTTAAAACACCTTGAAAGCGCGCGGGCCTGTGAATTCGACTTCATGTCGAAACGGCTTATTCCGCCGTAAATTGCAGGGTGATGCGTTATTATTAGATTAAAACCGAGTTCTTCCGCCTTACTTACGGCACTCTCCGACAAATCGAGAGCAAACAGCGCACCTGTTACCGGAACTCCGCAATTAATAATAATGCCGCTGTTATCGTACATTTTAAATTTAGCGCAAAAGTCGTCGGATAGCTTTACAGGCGCAACCTCGCGCTCTAAAATCGAAAAAATATCTTCTACTGTCATTTTTTTATCACTCCGCGTATCAAATTTGCTTGCGCCTCTATTTCCGAACGCGTTTCCGCATTAAGCGGCCTTTCAAGATAATCCAGCTTTTTTTTGAGCTCGCTTTTTAAAAACTCCTGCGCCGAAGGTAATGATAAATTTAACCCGTATTCCAGCTCTGCTTCGCCGTAACTTGCCGCTGCTCCGGTTCTCGAGCCTTTAATAACCGTATAAAATTTGCCGGAACTTTCGAAAATCTCGTCCTTTACTATCGAACCGCCCGCCGCGATAATGTATTCACGAACCGCACGGGCGTTTTTCATAGGCTGAAACACGAATTTTTCAGGCATAAAAGAATTTTTTAAAATTGCGACTATCTCGTCGCCGCCCATACCGGCAATAAGTATTTCTTCTGTATTCGACTCTATTTTTTCAAGTCCGTTACAACAAACCGCCGTAACTCTGTTTTCTGAAATATAATCTTTAAGAAGCTTTTGCGCCTTTTCGAGACATTTTGCGCTGATATCGGAAATTACCGCAGTCCTGCACAATCCGTTCTTTAACATGTAGAGCGTACAATAACCGTGATCGCACCCCACGTCGGCAAAAGTTTCACACTTATCCAAATACGAACAGAGAGTTTTTATTCTGTCCATCAGGTATCCAAAAAGTCTTTTAAATGTTTCGAACGCGAGGGATGGCGAAGCTTACGAAGAGCCTTTGCCTCTATCTGACGGATACGTTCGCGGGTTACGTTGAATTCACGTCCGACCTCTTCGAGAGTGCGGGGTCTGCCGTCGTCCACGCCGTAGCGGAGCCTTAACACCTTTTCTTCACGCGGGGTCAAACTGTTAAGCACCGATAAAAGCGTTTCTTTAAGCATAGTTGTAGACACGCTTTCCGACGGGGTAACCGTTGTTACGTCTTCTATAAAGTCGCCGAGATGACTGTCCTCTTCTTCGCCTATTGGCGTTTCCAAAGAAACAGGATCCTGCGCTATTTTCTGGATTTCGCACACGCGTTCCTCGCTTATCCCCATCTCTTTGGCAATTTCCGCGGGGGTCGGTTCGCGCCCCAGCTTTTGCAAGAGTATACGCGATACGCGGGTAAGTTTGTTAATTGTTTCAACCATATGCACGGGTATACGGATTGTACGCGCCTGATCGGCTATCGCTCTGGTTATCGCCTGCCTTATCCACCACGTTGCATACGTTGAGAATTTGAATCCTTTTTGATAATCGAACTTTTCAACCGCCTTCATAAGCCCCAGATTGCCTTCCTGTATGAGGTCGAGGAAAAGCATTCCGCGCCCAACGTATCTCTTTGCTATTGATACAACAAGCCTTAAATTGGCTTCGGAAAGGCGTTTTTTCGCTTCCTCGTCGCCCTCTTCCTGCATTCTGCGGGCAAGCTCGATTTCGTCGTCGCCGGACAAAAGAGGAACTCGGCCTATATCTTTAAGATACATTTTTACGGGGTCGTCGAGACCGATATCGGAAAGCGCCTGTTCGTATAGTTCTTTATCCCTTTCGGCTTCGTCTATTATCTGTATGCTTGCCTCGGCAATGGATTTATAAACGAAATCCATCTGCGCGGGAGTGGTTTCATACTTTTCCATAATGTCGCAAAGCGTGTTTGTGCTTATAGAGCCTTTAGCGCCGTACGTATCTATTATACCTTTTAAAATTTCGGCAAGTTTTTGTTCGGATAAATTCATAATTTCTCTCCGCTTTTAATTTGATTCTTTAGTATTATTAATTTTTGAAGTTCACCCGTAAGATTTTTGCGCTTCGTAACGTCGCTTTCGGAGGAAATTTCCGCTTGCAACGCCGCAATCTTACCGTCTATTCCGTATAACCGCAACGTCTTTAAACAGTCGCTGTAATACTTTTGAGCCACCTCGCCTTTTAGTCTTTCACCGTCGGAATAGTCGAATATTCTTGTGACCTCGGCATATTCTTCGGTACCCTCGTCAAACAAATCCAAAAGTTCCGCCGGACGAACTTTTTCACCTAAAAGTTTTTGAGTATTCACGTATTTGGATATAATCTCGTGTACTCCGCTTGCATAAGTTATCCCTGATATATCCTCCGTTTCCGCAAGTTTTGGGCTGAACAATGCCGCCGCTATTACAAAGCGGGACGCCCGTTCCCACACGGAAGACACATCCTTTCTTTCGATTCTCTGCGTAACCGGAGCTTCGACTACCGGCACGGCGTCCACGTCGCGCCGCAACGATTCGTAAGTTATACCCGTAGTATCGCGAAGTTGTTTTATAAGGTCCTCCTGCTCGGCGGAACTTTCCGCGGTTTTTATTATTTTAACCGCCTCGGAAACGTATTTTCTTTTATCGTCGGTTTTAGACAAGTCAAAACCGCGTGCCGCCGTTTTGAGCTTGTAATCTATTAACGGCATAGCCATGTCGAGCCGTTTTTGATATTCTGACGCGCCGAGTTTTTTGATTACGTCGTCGGGATCAAGTCCGTCGTTAAGCGGCACCACCTTAACGTTTAAACCGTTGCTTTTTAATATATCGAGTCCGCGCGCGTTAGCCTTTTGTCCTGCGGAGTCTCCGTCGTAACTTATTAAAACGTTGTCGGAATACCTTTTAAGCAACCTTGCCTGATCCTGCGTGAGCGAAGTTCCCATACTTGCCACGACGTTAGTAAATCCAACCTGATAAAGGGAAATCGTATCCATATAACCCTCTACCATTATAACATTACTTATATTTTGAGTCTTTTTTAGCTTTTTTAAAAGGTTTATATTGTAAAGCGACTTGCTTTTGTTGAAAACTATCGTGTCTTTAGTGTTTTTATACTTACCGAAATCGGTTTTTTCAAGCCGTCTGCCACCGAATGCAATAACTTCGTTCATGGCGTTGATTATAGGGAAAATAAGTCTGCCGCCTTGCGAATCAATAAGCCTGCCTTCCGCTTCGCTTACGACTCCGCTCTCGAGCATATCCCGCCTGTCGAATCCTTTGGATAATAGAAATTTCGGAAGGTCGTTATAATTGAGACTCGCGCCCAAACCGAACTTTCTAACTATATTCGACGGGATTTGCCTCTTTAATATGTATTCGATATGTCTATCGGCATTGCCGGAATTCAAATTATTGAGATAAAAACGAGCCGACGCGGCGAGAATTTCGAGCACTGCGTCTTTCTTCCTTTTGAGTTCTACAGTCTGCCCGTTATCAAAAGCCGTATGCGGCATAGAGAGCCCCGCCCGTTCGGCAAGCAGTTTAACCGCGTCTATAAACTCGATATTTTCCATGCTTTGGACAAACTTTATTACGTCGCCGGATTCCCCGCAACCGAAACAGTGAAAGTACTGGTCGCTTTCGTTAATAGCAAACGACGGCGTCTTTTCGTGATGAAACGGGCAACATGCCCACCACGTGCCGCCTTTACGTTCGAGAGAAATATACCCTCCCGCAACTTCTATTATATTAAGTTTTTGTTTGAGAGTTGACAAAAACTCTTTTAAATCGCTTGCCATATTATTATGTTTCGTCTATAAACGACCACCCTTTGGGCACGAAAATTTTGTTGAAAGTGTAAACGGCATACTTGTCCGTCATAGACGAAAGATAGTCGCACACAACTTGTTCTTTACAATATTTATCCGTAAGTTTTACGTAGCTTTCCGGAAGAGAGTCTACGTTTTTTATAAAGTAGTCGTACATAGCGGTGAGCATGCGCTCCGCTTTTTCTTCTTCGCCTCTGGCTGAATCGGAAAAGTAAACTTTTTCGAACATAAACGACCGCAACGCCTCGCTCGCGTCGCTTACCCGCTTGTCCATATTCACAATATTTTTGCCCGCAGAAGTTCGGTAAATCGAGGATATTGCGGTGTTAATTCTCTCTCTCGAGCTGTTGCCGAGCACTTGAGTAATCTCTTTCGGAACAGCTTTTTCGGTGAGCAATCCTGCACGGATAGCGTCGTCTATATCGTGATTTATATAAGCTATTCTGTCTGCAAGCGAAACGCATTTACCTTCCAACGTCGAAGGCGTTCCGCTCTTCGGATGATGTAATATCCCGTCGCGCACTTCTTTTGTAAGATTGAGCCCGCAGCCGTCCTTTTCGAGCACTTCCACTACCCTGACAGACTGAACGCTATGTTTGAAGCCGAACGGTGAAAGTTTGTTCAATATCCTTTCCCCGCTGTGCCCGAAAGGCGTATGCCCCAAGTCGTGACCGAGTGCTATTGCTTCAGCCAAATCCTCGTTTAAAGACAGCGCGCGGGCTATACTCCTTGCTATTTGCGAAACGTCGAGCGTGTGCGTAAGCCTCGTTATATAATGATCTCCCTCCGGCGAAAAGAACACCTGAGTCTTGTTTTTAAGACGGCGAAACGCCTTACAGTAAATAATCCTGTCTCTGTCGCGCTGAAATTCAGTGCGCATTTTGCAGGGTTCTTCCGCTCTGTCCCTACCCGCCGTATTTTCAGACTTGCACGCATAAGGAGACAGAAAAGCGTTCTCTATTTCAAAAGTGCGTTCTTTTAGCGTTTTCATATCTATCCGTTAAATAATACGAAAAATTTTCCGATATTACTTTTTTTAATGATTTTTTTTGATATTATTTGCCGAAACCGCCGCCGACGGATAAAACCTCGCCGGTGATATAAGAGCTTTCGGCAAGCATAAGCGCCGCTTCTCCCACTTCTTCGGGAGCGCCTATTCTGCCGAGAGGTATCGACTCTATCAATTCTTCCATCTCGTTGCCGGTGAGGTGGTCGTTCATCTGCGTATCGATAACGCCGGGGGCGACGCAGTTTACACGGATATTCGACGGAGCTAATTCCTTTGCAAGCGCTTTTGTAAAGGCAATCAACGCGCCTTTTGAAGCAGAATACGCAACCTCGCAACTTGCGCCCACTTCGCCCCAGATAGAGGATATGTTTATTATAGAACCGCCGCCGTCGGCTATCATCTTGTTTACGACCTCACGCGAGCACAAAAACGCAGATTTTACGTTTGTATCGAAAACTCTGTTCCAGTCTGCAACGGTGGTATCCTGAATTACTTTTATTTTGGATATCCCGGCGTTGTTCACAAGCACGTCGAGCCTGCCGTATACCGAAAACAGCTCTTTAAACATATTTTTTACTTGCAGTTCGTCGGATACGTCGGCGCGCATAAGTATAGGGCAATAGCCGAGCATATTAAATTCTTCCTGCGTGGCTACCGCAGTTTGCTGGTCGCTACGATAGTTCAAAATGACTTCGTAGCCGTGTTGCAAAAAGGCAAGCGCAATTGCCTTGCCTATTCCTTTAGTTCCGCCGGTAACGAGCGCTATTTTCATTTTGCGATTCTCCAAAGCGTAGTTTTAAAACCCATTATTAGAAAATTTTTGCAAGAATTTGTTCGGGAGTCAAGTCGTCGGTATCGATAATGATGTCGGCAACCCGTTCGTAAAGTTCACTTCTTTCATTCATCAGTTTTGCAAGCCGCTCATTAATATCGCCTTTTAATAAGGGACGGGTCCGGTCGCCTTCGAGCCTTGCTATAAGAGTATCGAGCGTCGCTCTTAAATAAACTATTTTCCCGTTCTTTTTAAAAATACGGACGTTTTCTTCCCTCAAAACGCTTCCTCCGCCCGTTGAAACGACGGCGGCGTTTACTCCGTCATTAAATATTTTTTTGATCGTTTCCGTTTCGATATCACGGAAATACACTTCTCCGTAGTCGGAAAAAATTTCAGATATAGTTCCGTACTCGCGCTCTATCCAAGCGTCGACGTCGGCTGTACTGTAACCGTATATTCTTTCAAACGTATTCATAACGGTAGTTTTTCCGCTACCCGGCATACCTATCAAAATTACGCTCATAATTTAAAACTCTCGCCGGCGAGAATATAACTGTTTTTACCGAACCCCAGAATAACGCCCTTGCATACCGCGGATAGAACAGACGTATGCCTGAACTCTTCACGCGCATGAACGTTTGACATATGCACTTCAATCACGGGGATTTTTATGGAAGAAATCGCGTCGCGTATGGCTATGCTGTAATGTGTATAAGCGCCGGCATTCAGTATAATCCCGTCGCAATTTGCCGAGTGCAATTTTTTACAAATTTCCCCTTCGATATCGCTTTGAAAAAATTCGCACTCGTCGCCTTTAAAGTGCGCTTTGATTTCGGCGTTTATTTCGTTTAAACTTTGCGAACCGTAAACGCCTTTTTCTCTCTCGCCCGTCATACCGAGGTTAACTCCGTTTATAAATAGCAGTTTCATTTCCTCACCTTCAAAAATTCTTCAAACAACGCTTTTGCCGTATCGGCGGACGGCGTTAAGCCGAAAAAGACGCAGTCAGCATAATACGCCTGATAAAACAGCATTGCCTCACCGTTTACCGTCTTTTTGCCGAGTTCTTTCGCAATTCTCAAAAATTCGCTCGTTTCCGGAACGTAAATCAGGTCGACTGCGATTTCACACTGCAATATCAATTCTTTACCGACGGGTGAAATACCCTCCGTCTTATGCATACCCACGCCTGTAGCGTTAATTACGGCATAATACGGGGTCAAATTAATATTTTCAAGATTTTTAACGCCTTCAAATTCGCCTGCAACCGTTTTTGCGTTTGTTGAACTTTTATCGTAAATATAAACTTCCGCACCGCAATCGAGCAATTTTTTCGCCGCGCTTCTGCCCGCGCCGCCGGCTCCGAGCAAAAGAACCTTTTTGCCTTTCACTTCTACGCCGTTATTTTTAAGCATTAGCGCAAACCCAAGCCCGTCGGTATTATATCCGGATAAATCACTTGTTTTTACTGTATTGACTGCGCCGAAAACCTTTGCGTCGCCGCAGATTTTTTTGAGGTGCGGCATTACAGTGAGTTTATAAGGAATAGTGACGTTGACCCCGTCATATGCCCCTAATAAACCGCTTATTCTATCCTCAAACTCATCTTCGGGAACGGATATTTTATCGTAAGAAATACTTTTACCGAGTTTTTCAGCTATAAAAGAGTGAATTTCCGGACTGACGGATTTAGACACGTCTTTACCGATTACCGCAAGTTTCATATTTTTCGCCTCAAACCTTCCGCACACTCTTTTAACAAATTTTTAAATTCCCCGAGTTCCACGTTAATTTCTGCCCATTGCCCTATATCTTTGGGGACTATTAAAGAAATTTGAGCGTCTTCGTTCTTTTTATCGTGCACTGCAAGTTCCGCCGCCTTTTCGACATCTTCGTAAGCGGGCACGCAAACGATTTTTTGAATCAGCATTTTTAAACTTTCGGCATATTGCCCCCCGCATATACCGTACTTTTCGGCAATATAAAGCTCGTAATACGCTCCTATAAGCACAAATTCGCCGTGAGACTTTCCGCCGTAGCAAAGCTCGAACGCGTGCCCCGTGGTATGCCCCAGATTTAAAGATTTTCTTACTCCCAGCAAATCGCGCTCGTCGCGCCTTACGACTGCCGCTTTAAGTTTTATACAGTCGAATACGATATTTTCGAGAAATTTTTCCGAGAAAAGATCGTTTGCGTCAGTCAGCAATTTTTTGTAAATCCCGCCATCTAACGCGCCGTATTTAATAATTTCACCCAGCCCGCAATTTATCTCGCGCGACGGCAAAGTTTTAAAAAACAGCGGATCGGCTATCACAAGTTCGGGCTGATAAAAAGCTCCCACAACGTTTTTTATACCGTTCATATCAACGGCGGTTTTGCCTCCTACGGAGCTGTCAACCTGCGCAAGCAACGTTGTAGGTATCTGAACGAGCCCGACACCGCGCATATAGAGCGACGCGGCAAGTCCGGCAATATCTCCCACTACTCCGCCGCCGAAAGCTATAACGGTACAGTTACGGCGCATACCCTTGGCAAGCATATCGCCGAGTATATCCAAAAGAATTTCGGGCGATTTACTGTCTTCACCGGCGGCAATAACTTTTACCGCAATATCATTGAATGTACGTTCTATCAGGTTGCCGTAAAGCAAAAAAACGTTACTGTCGGTAATTAAGTAAAGTTGCCTGCCGTTGAGCTTCGGCGCGTACGACTCGAACGCGCCGTTACCGCAGACTATTTTGCTTTTAACCGCAGACGTTTTTATGGTCAAACTTTTCATATCTGCCTCAATGCACCGTAGCGTTCTGTAACTTCGCGCATATCGTCGCCGCCCAATCTTTCGGAAACGGCTTCGGCTATGGCGAATGCAACCACGCTTTCGAGAATAATTTCGCACGCGCAAACGGCGCAAACGTCGCTTCTCTCACCGGCGGAAACCGCAGGCTGACCAGTTGCAATGTCCACCGTTCCCAATCCCTTCATAAGCGTGGGAATAGGCTTCATCGCGGCGCGCAGTATTATTTCTTCACCGTTTGACATACCGCCTTCTATACCCCCCGCGCGGTTGGTTTTACGGCGATAGGCGCCGTTAAAATAAATTTCGTCGTGAACGTTTTCGCCTGAAAGTGCGGCGCATGAAAAACCGAGCCCTATTTCTACGCCTTTAATCGCCTGAACGCTCATTACGGCGGAGGCGAGTTTGGAGTCAAGTTTTTTATCGTAAGTCATACAACTGCCGAAACCGCTTTTTAGCCCCTTAACGCGGACTTCTATTATTCCGCCGGCAGTGTCGCCGTCTTTTTTGAGCTTGTCCAATAGAGCGACCGCTTCGCGCTCCTTTTTAGCGTTAAGCATAAAAAGAGGATTACTTTTTGCGGAATCGAGACTTTCAAATAGATATTCGTCGTTATCTTCCACACCGCAAACAGACTTGACGTAACCGGATACCGTTACGCCGAGACAACGAAGATACTGTCTTGCGATAGTGCCCGCGGCAACTCTTACGGCGGTTTCACGGGCGCTTGCGCGTTCTAAAACGTTTCTCGCGTCCGTATGACCGTACTTTATCACGCCCGTAAGGTCGGCATGACCGGGGCGCACCCTTGTAAGTCTTTTTTGAGAAGTATCGGCTTCGTCCGGCGACATTATACCGCTCCAGTTTTCGTAATCCGCATTCTTTATCAAAAATGCAAGCGGGCTGCCGAGCGTAAGTTTGTTTCTTACGCCGCCGATAATTTCTATTTTATCCTTTTCTATCTTCTGCCTTGCGCCTCTTCCGTAACCGCTCTGGCGCAATGCGAGATATAAGTTAATCTCTTCGGAGTCTATTGACAGATTGGAAGGCAATCCCTCGATAATTCCCACGAGCGCTTTACCGTGCGACTCGCCCGCTGTAGTAAGCTTCATTATTTCTCCTTTTTTACGCTCAACACCGAATCACGGACCGTTATAACAACGGTTCCGTCCGCGTCCGTGCGGTAAAGATTTTTACCAACCGAACCTTGCGCGAGCGCAAGCGCCGAAACGGACGGACACCCCGTCCCGTTTTTGCCTACGGACAAAACGGCGTATTCGGGATTTATGTTCTTATAAATATCGGCGGCGGAAACTTCCGCTCCTCTGTTAGGTATTTTTAAAACCGAACAGTTTGCGACGTCTATAGTTCTGCCTTTGACTTCAAACGTGCTCCGTTCAAACAGTTTTAACTGCGCTTCGGCAGTGAGATCGCCCGTAAATAAAAATCCTTTGCCACCGTATTCAACCCAGATTACAGACCCGTTGCCCAGTCCGCGCAAAATGTCTTCTTCGGATTCTTCCAAATCCGGAATATATACGGAGGGATAAAGCACGCAAAAATTGTACCCGAATTCGTCGTTGAAAACTCCCGCGCCGTACTCGCAAAGCTCCGTGGGAATTCCCGCGTTTTTAACCGAAACCGCAAAATTACGGAAAGCGTCGTTAAAATAAGTTGCCGAACTCCGCGGAGAGTAAACCTTGCCCGCTGACTTATACTTTACAACTTCGGCAAGTCCGCCGCAACGCACTTTTGAAACGGACGAGCAAATAATAAAATCCAGCTCGTCCACACCGCGCGAATTCAAAGCGGACAATACTTTTAAGTTATTAGAATAGGTCCCGTCTCCACCGTCGATTAAAAGATTTTTTCCGTCCGGAAATTCAATCAGCGTACAATCCCCGTAACCGACGTCTATAAAACTTACGCGCATAACTCCGCGCGCGTTTTTATCTTGTTTTACGCAGTACGCCGTTAAATATTTTACCGGAATGAAAAAGTTGGTTATAAGTATGGCAACCGCCGCAGCAATACATAAAGCCGCTATAACAACGGTTATAACCGCGCTTCTTTTTAACCTTTTCTTTCGTAACATGATAAAAATTTAATTTTCCGAAGCAAAAAATTCGCCGTAAATGGCGCGAATGCACTTTTCGTAGTCGTCGTTTTTAACTCCGACTATTATATTCATTTCGCTTGATCCCTGATCAATCATTTTTATATTTATGTCCGCGGAAGCAATTGCTTGAAAAAGTCTTGCACTGGTACCGACGGAGGACGACATTCCGTGTCCGACGGTAGCTATTAGCGCAATATTTTCTATTATGCGAATTAAATCAGGATTAACGGCTTCTTTGATGCCTTCAGTAATTTTAGAGAGCTTATCTTCCGAAAGGCAACTACTTTCAATAACCAATGACATGGTGTCTATGCCGGAAGGAATATGTTCTACCGAGACGCCCTCGCGCATAAGCACTTCCAAAACCTTGCATATAAAGCCGATTTCGGCATTCATGTGCGATTTTTCTATAAAAATAACGGTAAAATTCTTTTTGCCCGCAACACCGGTTACAACGCTTCCGCTGGGGGTATAGCGTGAACTCGGCAAAATCAAAGTGCCTTCGTGCGAAGGATTGAAAGTATTTTTTATTCTTATAGGTATATTTGCCCTGCGCACCGGAAATATACTGTCGCTGTGTAAGACGTTTGCGCCCATATAGCTCAACTCGCGCAGTTCTTTATAAGATATACATTTTATGTGTTTCGGGCTGTCTACAATTCGCGGGTCGCAAGCGAGAAAGCCTGAAACGTCGGTCCAGTTTTCGTATACGGAAGCGTTTACGGCGCGCGCCACAACCGCGCCGGATATATCCGACCCCCCGCGCGAAAAAGTTTTTACTTTGCCGTTTGCGCCCTTACCGTAAAACCCGGGTAAAACGGCGCGTTCCGTTCCGGAGAGTACTTTTGAAATCTCACGGTAAGATCTTTCGCCGTCGAGGCTGCCGTTTTCTCTGAAAAAAATTACGTCTTCAGCGTCCACGAACACAGCGCCGAGCTCTTCCGCCGCTATGCGCGCGCTTAAGTACTCCCCGCGTGAAGCAGTAAAATCTTCGCTCTTTTCGGCCACTATTCGCTTTTCGGTTTCGTCGAGAACGGAATTTATATCGAAAGTTGAGTTCAACTCCTTTACTATCGAAGAAAAGCGCGCACGCACTGCGGAAAAACTTTTTTTACAGCCGCCAGTTTGCAAAAGCTCAAGATGGCACTTATATAAAAGGTCGGTAACCTTTACGTCCGCCGAATACCTTTTACCGGGAGCCGAAACCACTATATATTTTCGTTGAGGGTCGTCGTCGATTATTCCCTTTACGTTTTTTATGACGTTGCCGTCAGCCATTGACGTCCCGCCGAACTTACAAACTTTAACTGCCATTTTTATACCCGTTTAATTCTTTTAGCTTCCACGTAATACCGTTTTTCGTATCCTTCGCCCATTGAAAAGGTTTTTTTAGGAAGGTTTCCGCCCTTCACTATAAGACTGAAAAAGTCTTCTTTTTTAATCGACGGAAGCAAAATTCCCGTAAAGCCGCTTTCTGTAAGATTAATCAGATCGGTTTCGCCGTGAATATAGTCAACCTCTCCGCCATGTTCCCCTAAATATTGCGAAATATAGCCGTCAAGCGAGCGAATACCTTCCGAAATATCGGAAGAGAACGGCAGAGGAGTTTTTCTTCCTTTACTAACAATATACGCCGTTTCGCCGCCCGAAGTTTTTAAACCTTTTATAAAGCCTGTTTCGTCTTTAACTTTTACCGCTCGGTGAATAGGTTCGAAATTCAGCGCGCTATCGAAAATATTTACCGCTTCGACAAGAGCATAGCGTGCGGGGTGAGCAACCGCCTCTTCTTTTGATAAATACGGTTTAAGTTTCTCCCAACAGGTTTTAGCCGTTGCAAGCGAATGATTGCCGTCGCCCACGGCGAACAGTAATCCGTCTGCACTGTTTTTTAAAAGCGATTGAAAAGCGTCGATCACCCGTTCCGCGTCAGTCACATAAGTACCTTTTACCCTGCCGCCTCCGCACATAAGTTCGAAGTCGTAAAGCACTTCGCCCAAGCAAACGCAATTCAATACGGCATTTTCAGGATCGTTATACAAAAGCATCGCGTGAGGGAGCTCTATAGGCGCGTTTTCTCTGATTTTAACGCGCGGCGGAATGCGTTCCAAAATAGTAGCTTCGGTAGAGCGGACAGGAGTTTTTGCAAACGGCTCGAAAGAATAATCTTCCAAATCCACGGCAATTACCAATCCCGTACGCGTGCCCGACTTGGTTTTACGTTCAACGAGAACGAAACCGCCCGTTATCTTTTTAAAAATTCCGCCCGAAAGGTATTCGCACATTTTTTTATTTATGCGCGCTATACGCTCTTCGGGCTTATCGTTCAAATATATTTCGGGAAATACAAGCTCGTACGCAGACGGGCTCCCCGCCGTTATTTTTTCCACATTGCGCCAGTATGACGGATCAGACGTGTACTGATCGCAGGCGTTGACCGCCCATCTTGACAAATCGGCACAATCCGGAAGAAGTATTTCGGGTATTTTAACCGTACTCATAAAATCCTCAAATGTTCAAGAGCAAAACAAGAAACGCGGCGATAATTACCGCAAGTATTTTTATGCCGATATTTTTAGTGAACATATCGGCTAAAAACTTTCCGAACTTTTTCATATTTTACCCTCCGCCGTCAAATCAGACCAATAGTACTCCGTAAGCGCGTTTTTAATATCCGCCGCGTCGGCGTACTTCTTTTTAACGACTCCGTTTTTAACTATAGAAATAATACCCGTCTCTTCAGAAACGACTATCGCCGTAACGCTTGCAACCGACGTAACTCCCAGTGCGGCACGGTGACGGCTACCCATCTCTTTGGGGAGATTTTCACTCTGCGCAAGCGGTAAAAAGCAACCCGCGGCGTAGATTTTATTTCCTTCTATAACCATTGCGCCGTCGTGTAAAGGAGCTTTGGGATAGAAAACCGCCTCAATCATTTGCGAAGTAATCGCCGCGTTTACGACCGTACCGCTCTCTATGATACCTTCCGGCAAATTTTCGTTGGAAAGCACTATAAGCGCGCCTATATCCTTTTTAGACATATTCTGAACGGCGCGAACAGTTTCTTCGATTATAAGGTCTATACCCGAAACGGTAAGGTTATCCATTTTATTCTTGTTTTTGCGCATGTTCAAATCGAGAAGCGAACGCTTTATTTCGGTGTTGAACATAGTAAACACCAGCAACGCAACCATAACGATTACGAGGAGCAACATATCGGCGGAGAAGTTTGTCGACAGCGCAAATGTGACGCCCGTAAGAATGAGAAACAAGACGACCACGGCGATAAATTTACCGCCTTTGTTCACCTTTAATATTTTAAACACAAAATATAAAATTACCGTTAAAAAAATGAACTGTAAAATATATTCTACAAAATTGTTTCCGAATTCCGTAAAGAATTTTTGCAGTCCTTCCAAAACGTTTTCCCACGTTCTCATAAAAGCCGCCTCGCTCCGTTAGTATGCTCATTAACTATTATATAATTAATCGTAAAAAAAATAAAGCGTTTAGGCAGGGTTATTTCGCCCCTCCGTCAAAAAATATATAATTTTCGACAAGCGAAAGCGCGTTTTGCGGAGTTACGAGCCCCCGCTTAACGCCGGATATGCGCCCGTATATATAATCTACCGTCGCGACAAGCCTTTTTTCGCCCAAAGATTCGCCCGCTTCCCTGTTCTTTTTAACTCCGTATTCTTTCATTTTTAAAAGCGCAGCAATTTCGGCGTCGCCCCCTTCGGCAGTAAGTGCCGTAAGCACGTTTTTGAAATAATTGAAAAGTCCGTTAAGAACATACATTTCGTCGCCCGCCTTTGAAACAAGCTCGTCTGCGATAAGGCAAAATTTGGTATAATCCCTTCGTGCCGCCGCATTTGTAAGTTCGTAAATTCTGTAATCGGCGTCCTTGTAAATAAGAGCGTCCACTTCTTCCTGCGCGACTTCGCCTTCTCTTTTATAGTCGATGAGCTTCTGTACTTCTACCGCCACTCGAGACATGTCGCACAGACAGTATTCCGCAACGCATTCGCTAGCAGCCGCGGAAATCCCGACACCCGCGCGCTTCATAGTTACGTATACCCATTTCGAAACAGTTATTACGTCCGCTTTATTGCAGTCAATAAAAGTTACCGCGCGTTTGCGTTTTAAATCCGCTCCCTTCCCCGCGCCGGTGTTGACAATTATCAAAACTGACGACGGCGGAAAGTCGTCAAACAACGGTTTAAGATAACGTTCGAATTCCGCGTCTGTCGGGTAAAATTCGGTTACTTTTATAACGCGCTTCTCCGCCATAAACGGATAATTTTTTACCGCCGCAACTAGTGCGGACAACCCTGCACCCTTTAAACTTTCGCCGTCGAACGAAGTAAAGTTCAACTCCGGCATCTCCAGAAACGCCGCCTTAATCTGCTCTTCGCCCTTCATACGGAAATACGCGTCGTCGCCTTGGAGCAAGTAAACGGACTTTGCGCCTTCTTCTATTGAATTTTTAAGTTCAGTGTATTTCATAACCGCCCGTTGAAATCAATCGTTAAACATTGCAAGAAACTGTTTCATTGCGTAAGTTAAATTTACGTGTTTCGCTATCGCCACGCCTATACCCCTTACGGGAAGGGCGGGCTCCGTTTTTATTTCGAAAAGTTCCCCCGAGGCGAACTCCTCTTTACAGTATTCGCGCGGAACGCAACCCAGCCCCATACCCTTGGCAACGAGCTTTTTCATCAAATCCCAGTTTGCGACCTCTATATCAGGCGCAAGATTGACGCCCAGCGTACCCAGATAGGCCGAAAGCGCCTTGCGCGCGACAGTGTTTTCTTCTATCATAAGCAAGGGATATTCGTGCAAAGATTTTAACGGTATGACCTCGTCTTTCAAACTCGCGTATTTACTACCGCCGACAAACGCGTCGGAAAGAGTGCCCACCGTACCGTAAAAACGCACGTCGCCGTCTTCTACCGGCAAGTTTATAAAAGCCACGTCGCACCGCCCGTCCTTGAGTTGATTTAACGTATACGGCGATGTCGACGAGATAAGTTCGAGTTTTACCGCGGGGAATTTTTCATTATACTCCGCAATTTTATCTGAAAGAACGTGCGCAAAAATCGAATCCGTAGCGCCTATTCTTATGAGACCCGAAGCGGTCTTTTTTATTTCGGTAAGTTTGTTTTCAGCGTCTTCCAAAAGATTGAGAGCGTCTTCCACCTGTTTGAAAATTACTTTGCCGCCCGAAGCGGAAAGCTCCATTCCCCGATGAGTACGGTTAAAGAGACTTACGCCGAGCTGACCTTCAAACTGTTTTATCGCCTGCGACACCGCCGGTTGCGAAATAAACAGTTCTTGCGCCGCTTTAGTAAGACTGCCGCACCTCGCAACGGTGTAAAAAACTTTGTAAAGCTCTAAATTAACCATAATAATCCCTTATTTCCCCACACAGAATTTTTCGAATACAGTCGAAATAATTTCTTCGGACGCGGTCTCCCCCGTGATTTCGCCCAAAGCGTCCCACGCGTCCTTTAAATCAACGGAAATCAAATCGAGAGTAAGCGTCTTTATTCCGTTTGCCGCAGACGACAGCGAAATCAACGCTTTGTTTAATGCTGAATAATGTCTTTCTTCAACTATATACGCCTTATCGAGCGCGACTTCTCCTCCGCCGTTTTGCGCCAAAAGCGTTTTGAGCTCTTCGATTCCTTCGCCCGTTTTAGCCGAAACGCATATATCGTATTTGCCGCACGGCTTGTAACAATCGCACTTGCTGAAAACGGTTATTACCTTCCCGCACGACTCTTCGTCAAACTCTTCCCGCCCGTCGGTGAGAAATAAAACAACGTCGGCAGATTTTACCGCGGCGCGGGCTCGTTCTATTCCTACGCTCTCTATTTCCCCCGCATGGTCGCGTATACCGGCGGTATCCATAAGATTAAATTTAATTCCATCTATTTCCAACGTGCCTTCCACCACGTCGCGAGTGGTTCCCGCGATATCGGAGACTATAGCTTTATCGTAGCCCAGAAGTTTATTTAAAAGCGAACTTTTACCCGCGTTGGGCTTGCCGCACAACACTACCGTTACGCCGTTTTTTATTTTTTTTCCGCTTGAATAGCTTGCGGCAAGTTTTTGCGTTGCCCCCGTAATATCTTCGAGTTTTCGCGATATCGCCAACAGATCGGCGCCGTCGGAATCCTCTTCGGGATAATCGATTTCCACCGCGGTCATCGCGAGAACGTCTTTAAGGCTATCCTGTATTTCTTTTACTTTACGGGCAAGTTTTTCGGAGTACATCATAGAGCCCGCTCGCACAAGAGCAAGACTTTCCGCATTAATCATATCTATCATACCTTCCGCAGAAGAAAGCGAAAGTTTTCCGTTCAAAAACGCACGGCGCGTAAATTCGCCCTTTTCGGCAAGACGCGCGCCCAGTGAGAGTGTTTTTTTGAGAATACCGCGAGCAATCTGAACGCCGCCGTGACAATGAAACTCCACGACGTCTTCACCAGTAAAGGAGCGCGGCGCTTTAAAATAGACGAAAAAGCCGTAATCCGTAAATCCGTCTCCCTCTATATTGCCCGCGTACATTCTGCCGGGCTGAATTTCGCTTTTAAGCGGCGAAAACATAGATTCGGCTATTTTTAAAGCGTTTCCCCCGCTCAATCTTATTACGGCTACCCCGCCCGTTCCCGAAGCGGTAGCTACCGCCGAAATACAATCGTACATAATTGCCTCAAAGGTATAAATTCAGCTTATATGCTTTTTAAAAAATTATAACACCGAACGCGCGTTTTGTAAAGAAAAAAGAGTACTTTTATAAGTACTCTTTATATTCCAAAAATTAGAAATCAATTCTGAAAAGGATCGTCGCCGCCATCCTGTCCCAATCCCGAAAAAGGATCGTCTGGTGAAGACGCGCCGGTTTGATTATTTTGCCCGACGTTAGAAGTTTGACCGCCGAACTCTCCGCCGTACGGGTCGCCGCCGTAACCGCCGCGCGAATAGGGATTTTGATTGTAAGGATTGCTTTCGAAATTCTGACGGGCGTACTGCTGATACATTTTATACTGCCGCTCCTGCTCTTTGCGTATAAAATCGCGGTAATTCATGCCCTTGTTGTTGCGGAGGATAAAAATAAGTATGCCCTGAACGGGGAACAACACGCTGGTAATAGTAAAAAGAAAGTAGCGCCTTGCCGCAAAGGTCTGGAAAAACGCCGAAAGTATAAACACCTGCAAAACAAGGAAAGCTAGATCTACCCAGGTAAGAATATATTTATTGAGGCACTCGAAGCACCATGCCGCCCAATAAAGGTCGGGCGTGAGGTTAACGAGTCTGTATTCTATATTCTGAATACCGTACATCCCCTCTACCACCACATCTTCAACGCACCCCGCGTATAACAGTTTGAACTGCGCTACGTACAAAACTGTATATCCTGCAAAAAGCAACGCTTCCAGTATAGCTGCTGCCAAAGCGAAATAGCGGGTGTCTACGCTTTTGAAAGTGCGGTTCTTTTGAGCGCAAACGCCGATATAGTACGTATTTAAGAAAGGCACGAACGCCATCCATCTGTTTTTATAACCCTCGTGACCGGCTATAACGTACAGCCCTGCCGACTGAAACACAAAAACAATCAAAAAGCATATGCCGCCGACTATAAACGGCACGTACCATGTGTTTGTATTAACGAACTGAAAAGCTATTGAAGCGTATTCGAAAAAATCCATATTCGTCCCTTTTCCCCTTTATCAATATATAAATTATATATGTGTAAGTTGATTAAAATAAAATCGCTTTGTGAAAACTGCAAGAAATTACGCCAAAACTATACAAACAGTAATTCGTCGTAATCCACACTTTCAAGCGTAAGCCCCTTCGCCGGCAACGTTCTACCGACAGATTCCCTATCTCCTTCAAAAAGCGATTTTTCTATATCTTCGCGGGTGAGAGAACCTTCGGCATAGTTAAGCATTGTTCCCGCCATTGTGCGCACCATATTGTACAAAAATCCCGCGCCGCACACGCTGATTTCGACTTGGGTATTATCCGTTTGAACCTGCGAAGTTACCTGCACGGAATAAACTTTGCGTACAGTGGTTTTTACTTGCGAACCGCTTTTACAATAGGCCTTAAAATCGTGTTCGCCCTCAAATGCCCCCGATATATCATTGAGTTTAGTTATATCGACGGGGGTTTTTATCCACAGCGCGTATCTGTCTTTTAAAGGGTTGCGACGGGGCGAAAGATAAACGCGGTAACAATAAGTCTTTTTTTTCGCGCTTCTGTTTGCGTCGAATTTTGCGGGAGCCTGCGCCGATTTTATAACGGCGATATCCTCCGGCAATTTCGCGTTTAAAACGTCGGCTATCTTGTCTGCGGGAATTGTAGTATCCGCGTCGAAATGACAAATTTGTCCCGCGGCATGTACTCCGCTGTCCGTGCGCCCGCTCGCCGTTACCGAAGTCTTTTTCCCAAACGTTTCAAAGCAGGCTTCTTCGAGTTTTTGCTGAACGGTTACAGTGTTTTTTTGTATTTGCCAACCGCCGTACTCAGTGCCGTCGTAAGCGATTTTTATGACGTATCTCATCTTATTTTTATATACTCGGCTACCAGCGGCCAGATATCGACGGCGTATATATTGAATAATACCACTCCCGCGATAAGCATAGCCAAAGCTATCAAAGTTACGAGATCGCGCCAGCCGAATTTTAATTTTTTGTATTTCGTCCTCGTTTTGGAACCCGAATAACATCTTGCGTCCATTGCGTCGCCGAGTTCGTCCGCACGCCTGAAAGCACTTATTAAAAGAGGAATCAAAATCGGAATTATCGCTTTTATCCTTTTGAAAATATTTCCGCTTTCGAAATCCGCGCCTCTTGCCTTTTGAGCGGAGATTATACGGTTTGTTTCGTCTATTAAAGTGGGAATAAAACGAAGAGCTATAGACATAATGAGCGCGAGCTCGTGCACGGGGAATTTTATATAAGTCAACGGTTTTAAAAGGCTTTCTATTCCGTCGGTGAGCGATACGGGCGTAGTGGTAAGAGTCAAAACCGAGGAAGCCATTACCAAAAAGAAAAGCCTTAATACGAAAAAGACGGTGAACACTATCCCCTCGGCGTAAATATGAATAATCCACCACTCCGCTAAAAGATGCTCTCCCTTCTGGAAAAACAAATTTAGAACGGCGGTAAAGACGAGAATGAACATTACGCCTTTAACCGAACGCAACACGCTTTTGAAAGGCACGCGCGAAAGAGCTATAGCCAACGCTATCAAAAGCGCGACCGCAAACAGCGAATAGAAATTATCCGCCACAAACAACAGAACTATAAACGCGATAAGCGCGAGAATTTTCAGGCGCGGGTCGAGCCTGTGAACGAACGACTGCGCGGGGTAATATTGACCGAAAGTTACGTCGTTAAGCATTGTCGCCTCCCGCGTAAACTTCGCAAACCTTTACGGCAAAATCTTCCGCAGTTAGATTACTTTTTATAATAATACCTTTTTCAGCAAGCCCGCGCTCGATTTTTGCGGTCAGCGGGATATCGAGGCCCAACGCTTCCAGCTCGTCCGCACGGCTGAAAATTTGAGCCGGCGTTCCGCAAGCAAATACTTTACCTTCTGAAATAACGCACGCTTTCGTGCAGTTATCCGCCACCTCGTCCATATCGTGAGAAACTATTATTACGGTTTTACACCACTCGCGGTGGAGCTTATGCAAAAGTTCCATAATCTCGTTTTTACCCTTGGGATCGAGACCTGCCGCGGGCTCGTCCAAAATAAGAACGCTGGGTTTAGTGACTATTACACCCGCGATTGCAACGCGCCTCTTCTGACCGCCCGACAAATCGAAGGGCGATTTGTCCTTTACTTCCTCGTAATTGAGACCGACTATTTCGAGACTGCTTTTAACCGCGCTTTCCACCTCTTCGGCGGAGAGCTTTTTATTGAAATTTTTAAGTCCGAACGCAACGTCGGCAAAAACGCTTTCGGCAAACAGCTGATATTCGGGATACTGGAACACCATTCCCACGCTTGCACGCAGAGATTTAAAATCGCATTTTTTAGAGCTTAAATCAAATTGCCCCACGGATATAGTGGGATAAACGGGCGGAGGACAACCCTTTTTAGTTCTCTTTTTTCTGAATTTCTTTTCCGCCGTGGGCAACTTGATAAGAGCGTTGAGATGCTGAACGAGCGTTGATTTCCCGCTGCCTGTATGACCTATAACCCCGAAAAACTCGCCTTCTTCTATTAGGAGATTTATTCCGTTTAACGCTTTGGAAGCAAACGGCGATTTTTTTGAATAAGTGTATGATAAATCTTTAATTTCAATATCCCATTCGCCCGAAAAGCCGACAAAAACGGGTTCGCATTTTAAAGATTGCCCCTTATATATGCCTTTGTTTTCAAAGTTTTTTAAAATTTCCGCGGAGAGTTCTTCAGGGTGCAAAACATTGTTTATCTGCATTCCGCCTGCACGCAAAGTATCCGATATAACGCTTATTCTGGGGAGCGAAAGATTGAAAGTTTCAAGCTCTTCGCCGTTTTCGAATATCGCTTCGGGCGAACCGGAAAGAACTATTTCACCCTTGTTCATAACCACCGTTCTGTCCGCAAGCAGCGCTTCTTCCATAAAGTGGGTTATGAGAATAATAGTCATGCCCTCTTCTTCGTTAAGGCGTTTTACGACGTTGATAACTTCGCGCCTGCCTTTGGGGTCGAGCATGGCGGTAGACTCGTCCAGAATGAGAACGTCTGGACGGATTGCAAGCACGCCGGCCACGGCTATGCGCTGCTTTTGTCCGCCGGAAAGCCTAGAAGGCGTTGCCGTGCGGTACTTTTCCATACCCACGGCGTTTAAAGCCCAGTCTATACGTCTGCCGATTTCTTCGCGCTCGATTCCTATGTTTTCGGGGCCGAAAGCCACGTCGTCTTCAACAATAGAGGCAACCATCTGGTTGTCGGGATTCTGAAAAACTATCCCGACGCGTTTTCTTATTTCTATCGCGTTTTTGCACTCGGCTACGTCCATGCCGAACACTGTTATTTTTCCTTCGTCCGCTTCCAAAAGTCCGTTTATAAGGCGCGCCAAAGTGGATTTGCCGCTGCCGTTATGACCGATAACGGACACGAACTCGCCCCGTTTTACGCTGAACGAAACGCCGTTAAGCGCCGGAGCGGAGCTTTCGGAGTAAGAAAATTTAACGTTTTTGCACTCTATAATAAACTCTTCGGACATATTTACACGCAATTAAAATTATTCATTTTAGAGTATAACAAAAAAAGGTGGTTTTTACAACAAATTACGGGCTTTTTTATATGAATTTTTTGTGACAAAATCGGCGGCGGATATTGACAATAAGGCGGCTTTATATTATAATATTGAAAGTGCGGACAACCCGCACCCACTTAAAACAGAAATTTATATCAATCGGAGGTTTCTTGATGAAAAAATTGACAATCGACGGCAATACCGCCGCGAGTCACGTTGCGTATGCCTTTTCGGAGGTAGCGGCAATTTACCCCATCACTCCCTCTTCCCCTATGGCGGAAGTCGCCGACGAATGGGCTACCGCGGGAAGGACAAACATGTGGGGTCAGAAAGTTAAGATTGCTGAAATGCAGTCTGAAGGCGGAGCTGCGGGCGCCGTTCACGGTTCGCTTTGCGCGGGCGCTTTGACGAGCACTTACACCGCTTCGCAGGGACTTTTGCTGATGATCCCCAACATGTATAAAATTTCGGGCGAACTTATGCCTATGGTTATGCATGTTTCGGCTCGCGCTCTTGCGGCTCACTCTCTGAACATTTTCGGCGACCATGCCGACGTTATGGCTTGCCGCCAGACGGGCTTTGCGATGCTTTGCGACGGCTCCGTTCAGGAAGTTATGGATCTTGCGCTTGTTGCGCACCTTTCCACGCTCCGTTCGAGAGTTCCTTTCATCAACTTCTTCGACGGATTCAGAACCAGCCACGAAGTTGCTAAAATAGACGTTTGGGACGACGCCGACAATTACGCCGAGATCCGCGCCATTTGCGAAGAAGCAGGCATAGCCGCCGATGTTGCGGACTTTAAATCGCGTTCGCTTAACCCCGAGCACCCCATACAGAAGGGCACCGCGCAAAACGGCGACACTTACTTCCAGAACAGAGAAACGGCTAACGGATATTACGCGGCTACCCCCGCGATAGTTCAGCAGATGATGGACCTCGTATCCAAAAAGTGCGGAAGAAATTATCACCTGTTCGACTATGTGGGCGCAAAAGACGCTAAAGAAGTTATCGTCTGCATGGGTTCGGGCTGCGAAACCATAGAAGAATCCATAAACAAGCTCAACGCGCAAGGCAAAAAATACGGACTTGTAAAAGTACGCCTTTACCGCCCCTTCGTTGCGGACGCATTTGTTGCGGCGCTGCCCAAAACCGTTAAAAAGATTGCGGTTCTCGACAGAACGAAAGAGCCCGGCTCGCTCGGCGAACCTCTTTACCTCGACGTGTGCTCGGCGCTTATGGAAAAGGGCGTAACGAAGGTTCAGGTAGTAGGCGGAAGATACGGACTTGGTTCGAAAGAGTTCACCCCCTCTATGGTACTTGCCGTTTATAAAAACCTTGAGGCGAAAGAATCCAAAAATCACTTCACTATAGGAATTTACGAGGACGTTACAAATTCGTCTTTGGACTTCTCGGAAAAATTCGACGCCGCCCCCGCCGGCTCGACGAGCTGCAAATTCTACGGCCTCGGTTCCGACGGTACGGTAGGCGCGAACAAGAACTCCATTAAAATTATAGGCGACCACACCGAAAAGCACGCGCAGGCATACTTCTTCTACGACAGTAAGAAGTCGGGCGGTATCACCGTTTCACACCTCCGTTTCGGCGACACTCCTATTCAGTCCGAATATCTGATTGACAGCGCTGACTTCGTTCAGTGTTCCAATCCCTCTTACGTTACCCGCTACGATATGACGGGCGATATAAAGACGGGCGGCACCTTCCTTATAAACACCGACGCCACTTCCGTGGAAGCGCTGGAAGAATTCCTCCCTGCGAAAGTTAAACAGGATATTGCAAAAAAGAAAATCAACCTTTACGTTATAGACGCTATATCCATTGCGGGAAAACTCGGGCTTAAAGGCAGAACGAACACTATTTTGCAGTCGGCATTCTTTAAAGTCAATCCCCAGATTATGCCCTACGACAAAGCCGTAGAATATATGAAGTATATGGCTAAAAAGTCGTTCGGCAGAAAGGGCGACGCAATAGTTCAGATGAACTACGACGCGATTGATTCCGCAAAGGACAACCTTATAAAAATAGACGTTCCCGCAAGTTGGGCTAACGCAACTACGGGCGCAGAAATGGTGAAAGGTCACGCAGACAAGTATTATCAGGAAATTATAAAGCCCATTCTCTACCTCAAAGGCGACGAGCTTAAATCTTCGCAATTTAACGCCGACGGACACGTTCCTACGGGCACGACGAAGTTCGAAAAGCGCGGAGTTGCCGTTCTTGTTCCCGAAATCGATATGGATAAATGTATCCAGTGCGGAACTTGCTCGTTTGTTTGCCCGCACGCATGTTTGAGACCCGCGCTCGTTAAGAGCGGCGAAGCTAAACCCGATACGCTTATTTTAAAACCTGCAACCGGTTTACCCGGCTACGAATACAAGATGCAGGTTTCCCCCCTTGACTGTATGGGTTGCGGCGTATGCGCAACTGTATGCCCCGTTAAAGACGGCGGAGCTATTAAGATGATCCCTCTTGCCGAATCGCTTGAAAAGGGCGAAGCGGAAAATTGGGAATACACCGTTGACCTCCCCGAAGCCGACACTTCCAAATTCAAGAAAACTACCGTTAAAGGCTGTCAGTTTGCCACCCCTCTCTTCGAGTTCTCCGGCGCGTGCGCAGGTTGCGGCGAAACACCTTACGTTAAGGTAATAACCCAGCTCTTCGGCGAAGATATGGTTATTGCAAACGCAACGGGTTGCTCGTCGATTTACGGCGGTTCTTCCCCCACGTGCCCATACACCACCAACAAACAGGGCCGCGGACCCGCATGGGCTAACTCCTTGTTCGAGGACAATGCGGAATTCGGTTACGGAATGAACCTTGCGTATACCGCGAGAAGAAACGCTATAAAGAGCAAGGTTGAAAAACTTGCCGAAATGTGGAAGGGCGATAAGACCGTTGCAGATTATCTTGCATCGTTCGACGACAGAGAAGGCTCTAAAAAGACGGGTGCTGCTCTTGTTGAAGCGCTTGAAAAATGCGCAAACTGCGGCTGTGAATGCGACGCGCTCGTTAAAGAAATTCTTGCCGACAAAGACTGCCTTGCGAAGAAATCCGTATGGATTTTCGGCGGCGACGGTTGGGCATACGATATAGGTTACGGCGGACTTGACCACGTTCTTGCTTCGGGCGAGGACGTAAACGTTCTCGTACTCGACACCGAAGTTTATTCCAACACCGGCGGTCAGGCTTCGAAATCCACCAACATAGGCGCGGTTGCGAAGTTTGCTTCGGCAGGAAAGAGAGTAAAGAAAAAGGATTTGGGAATGATTGCAAAGAGCTACGGCTATGTTTACGTTGCTCAATGCGCTATGGGCTCCAACCCCGCACAGTTCCTTAAAGCTATTTCCGAGGCGGAAGCTTATCACGGACCTTCGATTATTATCTGCTACGCTCCTTGCATCAACCACGGCATAAACATGACCAAGAGTCAGCTTGAAGAAAAGGCCGCAGTTGATTGCGGATACTGGCCGCTTTACAGATACAACCCCGACGGCGAAGTGTTCACCCTCGATTCTAAAGACCCGACTGGCGACTATCAAGCGTTCCTTGCAGGCGAAACCAGATACGCTTCGCTTGTAAAAACGCAGGGCGCCGAAGTTGCCGGCGAACTGTTCAAGCAGACAGAAGAATCGGCAAAAGCAAGACTTGCAGGCTACAAAAAACTTGCCGGTAAAGAATAATCGCTTTAAACCGAATAATAGAAGCCCCGCAACACCGCGGGGCTTATTATTTTATTTCAACAATTCTTCAAATGACACTTTAAACACTTTGCTTAACGCAACTATTTCTATATCGGTAACGAAACGCTGTCCGCTTTCTATGCGCTGGACGGCGTTTTTATCTACGTCCATACCGTTCAACTGCAAGAGTTCTGCCAACGCCCTTTGCGACATTTTAGGAACGCTGTTTTTCCTCAATTCATAAACATTTCTGCCGCAAAGATTGTTTCTGCTACTATCCGCTTTATTTTTAAACATAATTAACCTGTTTTGACATTCACTGCTTGACAAATTAATTATAGTATGTTAATATTTTTAAAATGACATTCACTAAATGTCAAATAAGCGTTTTATAGGAGAAACACTAATGAACGAGTCCAGCTTATATACAATTATAGTATCAGTCGTTTGCGTTGTTGCTTTTATTTTTCTTATTATATTTGCCAACAAACGAAACAAACGGTTGATAGAAAAAATTGTCAACGACACCGCAGAATTAACGGCTAAAAAAGTTTTGGAAGTTATTAAACCTGAAATGCCTCAAACAAACGAAATCGGAAGCGAAAGCGGAATTTATCAAGAATTTACGTTCAGGGAAGCCGACGGAAGAGATATTTTGGAAATTTTATATAACACCGATAACGAGGAAAATTTAAATCTCATAACCGACGAGGATATTTCAATCAAAGCAAAACAAGTAATGACTCTTTGGTATGACGATGAAAAAGGCTACAGGGACACGTTTGCCGCAGTATCCTTTTACACAGACGCCGAATGTAATGAACTTGACGAAAAGGTTTATTTTTTAAGGGTTTTTCAATCAAGCGACGGAACTCAATATCTGAAAAACGTAACCGATTTTGAAACGATTGTGAGGGTGTACACCGATTACGGTAAAAAAACGGGAGCAACCGATAAGGAGATTGCAGAACGGATTGCAAAAATCAAAACAGTTTATGAAAATGCCCACGCAAACGCAAAAACAGAAGTTAACGCGGCGACACCAGAAAAAAGACGATGCGGATTTAAAGAGGGCGAAAAGGCAAAACATTTACCCGATTCAAAATGGTTCACGTCACACGGTATGCGGTTGAAAGAAATACCTGTGGAGAAAAAAGTTTTAAAAAGTTTTTCGTATAACGACAAAACTTTAATAGCCCTTTCTACCTATCCCACATTTAAAAGAAATATTTTTCTTATTTTGGGAATGGTTACAGCGTTAGCGGCTATAATTCTATTCGGCGGATTGATCGTAAAAAACATAGAATTTTTAATTGTAGCGATGATTATTTTTGTTGCCGGCTCATTCGTAACGCAAAAGCTTTTCGGAGTATTGGACGGATTTGAAATTTTAGGCGGAACGCGTTTGATAAAAATGCCGGTAATAATACATATACTTTACCGCATAGCTTATCCTTTGGGCGGTTTATGGGGTATGATTTCGCAAATGATTTTTATGCTGCTGGATTCATTCCGCAGACAAAAGATGTTGGGACTTCCTCGCGTAGTTATGCCGCAAAACTGCGGATTTGACGAATTTATCGAATACTATTCAGAATACGAAGCCTCTTGCAGTTTAGCCGACGCAAAAAAACAACATGAAGCGCATCAAAGTAAAGACGAATATTATAACAAACAAAAAGCTATTAAAAACCTGAAAAAATCGGTTGCCGCGGACAAAAATTTAAGCGATACGGACAAACAAAATTTAATTGCCAAAGCGAACGAGAATTTGAAAAAGAACGAAAAAGCGTATGAAAACGAAATAAAACCGAACTTATAACTTTAATTCCGGAAAGACAGACCCCCGCAAGTATAACTTGCGGGGGTTAATTTATTTTTCTGTTATATCTTTATAACGTCCGGGGCGTCGGTCACGGAACAATCCCCACTCGAAGCGGTTGCGTTCAAATTCGTCCAGGTCGAACTCGGAGCAGATAATCCCCTCTTCTTCCCTACCGAGTTTTTTAAGAATTTCACCCGTATTATCGGCGATAAACGAGGAGCCGTAAAAGCAAAGCGATGATTTTTGCCCGCCGTTATCTTTAGATGGAGTCACGAACTCCTCGCCGATACGGTTTGCAGCCGCAACGGGCACGAGGTTCGCGGCTGCATGCCCTTGCATTACTCTTTGCCAGTGTCCTGCGCTGTCGGCGCCGAGAATCGGCTCGCTTCCTATCGCGGTAGGGTATAATAGAATTTCGGCGCCGTTCAGCGCAAGAGAACGCGCAGTTTCGGGGAACCATTGATCCCAGCAAATACCGACGCCTATTACGCCGAAAGTAGTTTTAAACGTTTTAAACCCCGTATTTCCGGGAGTAAAATAAAACTTTTCCTGATAGTAATGGTCGTCCGGTATATGCGTTTTACGGTATACGCCCAGATTTTTGCCGCAATCCAATACCGCAACCGAGTTATATAAAACGTTTTTATCCCTCTCGTAAAAACTTACGGGAATTACTACGTTTAATTTTTTCGAAAGTTCTAAAAATTTTTTTACCGCCGCATTTTCATTGACGGGTTCGGCAAAAGAATAGTAATCGTAATTGCGCTCCTGACAAAAATAAGGGCGCTCGAAAAGTTCAGGCAACAAGATAATACCGGCTCCCTGACGCGCCGCATCTGTTACGTATTTTGCCGCCTTTTCTAAATTCTCTTCCCGTTTGTCGGTGCAGCGCATCTGTACGCATGCTATTTTAACTTTTTTCATAATTTTCCTTTTGGAATCTGTTGAGTAAGGCAATGGATATTACCGCCGCCTTTGATAATTTCACGCGCGTCAAACGTAACGATCCGTCTGTCGGGGAAATGTTTTTTTAAAATATCCGCCGCAACCGTATCGTTTTTATCGCAAAATTGCGGAACGAGCACTGCGGAATTGCAAACGTAATAATTAATATACGACGCGGCAAGAACGTCGTCAAGACTTCTTTGAGCTTCGCCCTCGGCGTAATCCAACCCGTTCAAATCGTCCTCGTTATATTTTACGGGGTTTTCGGGAAATGGTATTTTAACGATATTCAATCCGGCGGTTTGCAACACTTTAAAGTTTGCTTCGCACCTGTTTTTCTGTTCGCCGTCTTTATCCGTCCAACCGAGCGCAACCGTGTTTTCATTCAAAAAGGTGCAAATATTATCTACGTGCCCGTTAGTCTCGTCGTAACAAACACCGTACGGCAACCAAATTACCCTGTGCGCACCGAGATAATCTTTTAACTTTTGCTCTATTTCCTCTTTGCTCAAACGCGGATTTCGTCCTTGGGATAAAAGGCACTCTTCAGTGGTAAGCACGACGCCCTTTCCGTTCGAGTGAATCGAGCCGCCTTCGAGCACGAAAGGTTTTGCCGAATAACATTTTACTCCAAGTTGCGAACACAGTTCCGCCGCAAAAGCGTTGTCGTTGTCGTAATCGGCATAAAGCCCGTCGAAGCTTCCTCCCCACGCGTTGAATTCCCAATCCACACCGCGGAGCTCATTACCGTCCATTACAAACGTAGGCGCCGTGTCGCGCGCCCAACAGTCGTCTGTTTTTATTTCGATAAGTTTGACCGACCCAGTCTTTATTTCCTCGCACAGATACTCTTCGGCGGAAGTTTTACCGTCTTTTGAAACGGCAAGAAAAACCGTTTCTCCTTGGGAAATTTCACGTATTAAATTTGCGAATATCGGGCGGACCCGCTTTGCGCTGTAAGGAAAACTCCCCCCACGCTCGCACCATATCATTACGGTAGCGGCATGCGGAGCGTATTCCGCAGGCATATAAAATCCGTCTCGTTTGGGAATAGTCATAGTCTGTTTTTAAAATCGGCATAGCCGAAAGTTTTGATTATTTTATAATTGTTTCCGCTTTTTGCGGCTATAGCAGGCAAAGGCATACCGTTAAAAGTATTATTTTTAACGATTGAATATATTGCCATATCTTCAAACGTAAGGATATCACCCTCTTTCAGCGGCTCGTCAAAGGAATAATCCCCTGTAATATCCCCCGCAAGGCAGGTGCGCGACGACAATCTGTAAACGAATTCTTTCTCACCGGCTTTTCCGCTCCCACAAAGAGGCGGTCTGTAAGGCATTTCGAGCACGTCGGGCATATGGCACTCGGCGGAGCTGTCTAAAATCGCGATATCCATACCGTTGTTTACGATTTCGAGCACCTTTGTATGAAGATATCCGGCGTTAAGCGCAACCGCTTCGCCCGGTTCGAGATATATCTGCAACCCGTATTTTTGTGAAAGGCGGGTTATTTCGCTTTCGAGCAATTTCAAATTATATCCCTCGCGCGTGATATGGTGTCCGCCTCCGAGATTGAGCCACTTTAAATTTTTAAAATATTTTTTAAAATTATTTTCAAAATCGCGCACTGTAGAGCGCATATCTTCGGCGCCCTGTTCGCAGAGAGTATGAATATGCAACCCCTCAACCCCATGCGGAAGCTCTTCGGGAAAGTTGCTTTTAATAACGCCCAACCGCGAATTCGGTGCGCAAGGGTCGTAAATACCGCCGCTTTGCGTTGAAAATTGCGGATTTACGCGTATGCCGAGACTTGTGTTCTTTGCGCGAGGCGAAAACTTTTCAAACTGGCGAAACGAATTAAAAATTATATGGTCGCAAACCGAAGCAATTTCGTCAAACTCGCAGTCAAGATACGCGGGGCAATAAACGTGATTTTCTTTCCCCATTTCTTCGTGCGAGAGTTTCGCCTCGTAAAGCCCGCTGGAAGTTGTTCCGCTCAAATATTCGCCTATAAGCGGATAAAAAGCATAACACGAAAACGCTTTTTGCGCGAGCAGAATTTTAGCGCCCGTCCGCTCCTCTACGCCGTGCAGAATTTCAAGATTTTTTTTCAGCTTGTCCTCGTCTATCACGTAAACGGGGGTAGGCAGTTCCGATAACTTCATAATTCGCAGATTACTTTACCAAAACGGGATTTTCTTCTATAATCCAAGGCAAACCGTATTTATTGAGCGCCTCCATATAGGGGTCGGGGTCAAATTCTTCGCAGTTATATACGCCCGCTTTATTCCAGATTCCTTTGCAAACGAGCATTGCGCCTATCATTGCAGGTACGCCGGTAGTATATGATATTGCCTGTGAGCCGACTTCTTTATAACACTCTTCGTGATCGCAGATATTATAGATATACAGAGTTTTCTTTTTTCCGTTTTTATAACCCGTGAAAATACAACCGATATTGGTCTTTCCTTTAGTTCTTGCTCCCAAAGTTGCAGGGTCGGGTAAGAGAGCTTTTAAAAACTGAATGGGAACTATCTCTTGCCCGTCGTAATTTACGGGCGTGGTAGACAGCATTCCGACGTTTTTAAGACAGTTCATATACTGAATATAGCTTTGACCGAACGTCATAAAGAAGCGGATTCTTTTTACGCCCTTGATATTTTTTGCAAGGCTCTCAATTTCTTCGTGGTGCAAAAGATACATATCCTTTTCGCCGACGCCGTCAAAATTATATTCGCGCTTGATTTCAAGCGGTTTAGTCTCTATCCATTTGCCGTTCTCCCAATAAGAACCGTTGGCGGAAACTTCGCGCAGGTTTATTTCGGGATTGAAATTTGTTGCAAAAGCGTAACCGTGGTCGCCGCCGTTGCAGTCGAGTATATCTATTGTTTCTATCTCGTCGAAATAATGCTTTTGAGCGTAAGCGCAAAAAACCTGCGTAACGCCGGGGTCAAATCCAGTGCCGAGCAGAGCGCAAACGCCCGCGTCCTTGAATCTTTTATGAAAATCCCACTGGTAAGAATAATCGAAATAAGCGGTAAAGCCCTTTTCTTTTACGCGTTTTTCATATGCGGCACGCCATGCGGGGTCGTCGGTGTTTTCGTTTTCGTAGTTGGCGGTATCGATATAGTCTACTTTGCATTTGAGGCACGCTTCCATAATAGTCAAGTCCTGATAGGGAAGCGCCACGTTTAAAACCGCCGCAGGCTTAAACGAATTTATGAGGGCAACAAGTTCTTCCACGCTGTCGGCATTCACCTTTGCGGTGGTGAGTTTTGCCTTGGTTTTATCCTTTATTCTGGCGACTAAATCGTCACACTTGCTTTTTGTACGGCTGGCAATTAAAATCTCGGTAAAGACGTCGTCGGCCTGACAGCACTTTTGAATTGCAACCTGCGCCACGCCGCCGCAGCCGATTATAAGTATTTTCATTTTATTTTCCTCCAAACGCTGAATTATTCCTCTTCCGCTTCCATTAAAATTTCTTCTACATATTTAGGAAGCATAAAAGAACCCAGATGCAAATTAGTTGTATAATAGCTTGTTTCTATTTTTCGGGCGTTCCATTCTTTGGGTTTAAAATCCTTTACGGGATGATATTTTTTACTTGCAAAACCGAAAAGCCAGTACCCCGAAGAGCATGTAGGAATATGCGCCTGATAGACTTTTGAAACGGGGAAACAACGGAACACTTTTTTGTGCATTTTTTTGCACTCTTCTTCATCCTCGTCGTAAAAAGGACTGCCGTGCTGATAAACCATAACGCCCGTTTCGTTGAGCGCTTTAAAACAGCTGCCGTAAAATTCTTTTGTGAAAAGTCCTTCGGTAGGACCGAACGGATCGGTACTGTCGTTGATTATTAAATCGTATTCACCCTCTTTGCCACGCAAGAATTTGAGCCCGTCCTGAATATATAAGTTTACTCGCGTGTCGTTGAGTCCTTCGGCAGTTTCGGGGAAAAATTCCCTTGAAACGTAAACGAACATCTCGTCCTCTTCAACAACGTCTATGCGCTCAATTTCCGGATATCGGCAAAGCTCTTTTGCAACGCCGCCGTCACCGCCGCCGATAACGAGCACCTTTTTAACGTTCGGATGCACCGCCATAGGCACGTGGGCGACCATTTCGTCGTAAATGAATTCGTCCTTTTCCGAAAAAACTATTTCACCGTCAAGCGAAATGAATTTGCCAAGATCTTCGCTGTCGAAAACGTCAACCTGCTGAATATCGCTCTTTTCAGAAAAGAGTTGCTTTTTTACTCGGATATTAAGTTTGACGTTGGGCGTATGCACGTCTGAAAACCACATTTCCATGGAAGTTTCTCCTTTGCCACTTTATTTCAATACGTTGAGCCGCTCGACTTCGAAGTCTTCGGTGCCCTGCATCGAGCACCCCTTTGCCTTTGCGTAAACGATATATTCTATAATCTCTTTGGTAATAAGTTCGCCCGGTGCGAGAATGGGAATTCCGGGAGGATAGCACATAACGAACTCGGAGCAGATTTTGCCCTCCGACGCGCGTAACGGTAACGAAACCTTATCCGAATAGAATGCTTTGCGCGGCGGAACCGCCACTTTGGGGTTTACGTATTCAGCCGAAAGCATACCCGCCTTGTCGCGTTTGAAAAGTCTGCGCGTATCGTCCAAAGCTCCGACAAGTCTCTCTATGTCCTGCTTTCGGTCGCCTATAGAGATATAAGCAAGTATATTCGAAATATCGCCGAATTCTATTTGGATATCGTATTCGTCGCGCAGAATATCGTAAACTTCTATGCCCGCAAGACCTATATCTCGGGTATACACGGAGAGTTTTGTCACGTCGAAATCGTATACGGACGTACCGTTAATAAGCTCTCTGCCATAAGCGTAATAACCGCCTATATTGTTGATTTCTTTTCTGGCGTAATCCGACATATCGATAACTTTTTCAAACGAAGTTTTTCCGTTGAGCGCAAGGTTGCGGCGCGAAACGTCCAGACTTGCCATCAACAGATATGACGCGCTGGTGGTCTGCGTAAGATTTACTATCTGCCTCACGTAATCCGCATTCATGCTTCCGTTAAGAAGGAGAATAGAACTCTGCGTAAGGCTACCGCCCGATTTATGCATGGAAACCGCCGACATATCCGCACCGGCAGCCATTCCGGACAAAGGAAGTTTTTCACTGAAAGAAAAGTGAGTGCCGTGCGCTTCGTCAACAAGGACTTTCATTCCGTGACCGTGCGCGATTTCGACTATGGATTTCAAATCCGAACATATGCCGTAATAAGTGGGGTTATTGACCAAAACGGCAACCGCGTCGGGATTGTTTTCTACCGCTTCCAAAAGTTTTTTAGGCTCCATTCCTAAAGATATACCGAGCTTTTTATCGACTTCCGGATTGACGTAAACGGGTATAGCGCCGCAGAGAATCAGGGCGTTAATCGCGCTTTTGTGCACGTTGCGGGGCATAATAATCTTGTCCCCTTCTTTGCACACGGAAAAAATCATATTCTGAACGGACGAAGTCGTGCCTCCGACCATAAAAAACGAGTGCGCGGCGCCGAATGCGGAAGCGGCAAGATCTTCCGCCTCGCGTATGACCGACGCAGGGTGACACAGGTCGTCGAGGGGCTTTTGTGAATTGACGTCAAGCCCGACGCACTTTTCGCCTAAAAGCTGCACGAGTTCGGGATTGCCGCGCCCGCGTTTATGCCCCGGCACGTCAAAGGGAACTATGCGCTTTTTTCTGAAATTTTCGAGCGCCTCATAAAGGGGCGCTTTCGTCTGTTCGTTCATAAAACCTCAAAATAAAAAAGACGGCTTGTTAAAACGTAAGCCGTCACGGGGTTATAAATTTATAATTTTTCCGCCGTATGTCTTTTGAAAACTTTCAGAGTCTATATAGCAAATACTTTTACTACTCTTATTGACCACAATTGACGCCTTAAAACGCTTCGATTATAAAGTAATCAACTTATAAAAGTTCGAGTTAAAAACTCTATCAATAATGCGGTAAAATCCGCTTAAATATTTGCATGGCTTCTGAAAGCCCATACTATACGGTTAGTATAACTTAAAGATGAAATATTGTCAATTATTTTTAACCCGCATTACGCGAATACGGGCGCCGGAAACTCTATTTTTTATCCGTTAATCAGCCGATTATAATTATTATAACTCAATTTAATACGCCTGCCCAACCGTGCGTCGACAAAACAAAACCGATTATTGCGTAATCGGCGTCATTACTCCGACTATTCTTTAGCGGATAGAAGCCTCAATTTTCCAAAAACTCTTTAATTACGTCCATAACGGCGTTATCCTCTCTTGTTGCGGCGGAATAATCGAATTTATCGAAAAATTCTTTTTTCTCCTCTTCCGTCATCTTTTTCGCACGGAAAAGCGCCGCGTTGAGCTCGGCAAGTTTTGTTTCGGCTTCTACGGTAACATAAGGATTATGCGCCTTTGCTTCATCCAAAAATTTAGTTACGTTTTCGCCGTAGACCCCGTAATATACCGCCTTTTGCGGTGTTACTACGGTATCTTTACCGCCGTGAACCAAAAGCGTAGGCGTTTTATTTACACGTGCATGTTTAATTGCGTTCGCGTTGCCTTTCCCGCCGAAAACGAAAAAATTCAAAACATACCAGAACGGGCATAGAATATAAGCGAGCGGTTTGCCGATAAATTTCGCCGCGCCCTCGCGCAAAGTTTTTACCGGCGTTGACGGCGCGCTTATTGCCACTACCTTATCGACTTTTATTTCCGATGAAGCGCAAAGTGCGGAATAGCCGCCCCAACTGTGACCGACAAGATAGATTTTTTTACTTTCAAACCGTTTTTTTACATATTTTACCGCAGTTACTGCCGTTTTTACGCCTTGATACATTCCACGTATGCTTTTCCCCTCGGAGTTGCCGCAACCCAGACTGTCTACGGCAACTACCGTATAACCGAGGCGGCAAAAATAGGCGATTTCGGTGGTATATGCGCAGTGCCCCGGTCCCATTCCGTGAACGAAAACCACGACTGCGCTTTTTTGTTGCGCTTTTTCGTCAACGTAAATCGCGCCGCATAACCCGCCTATCGATAATTCTTCCGCAGTGAGACCAAAATCGCTTGCGGAGTAATATTTTAGCAATGGATTTTTATTATACCTTGTACCGAAAGCCGTAATATAGCTTGCCGTCGAAAGCGCGAAACAAAGGCATATTAACGCACCAATTACTATTAAAACTATAATCCAATATTGCATAACAATAAAAGGACGGGCATTGTGCCCGCCCTAATCCTTATATTTTAAACTGTATATTTATCTTCAAGCGCGGGAGCGGAATCCATCTCTTTCTTCTGTCCCTCGTAACCCTTCTTACCGAGAAGCGCAAAAGTCGCCTTTTTCCCGTCTTCGACGCCGGGCTGGTTATAAGTGTTTATGTTAAGGAGTGCGCCTGTATACGCCGTTTGCAACTCCATAAGGAACATGAGCTGACCGAGCGTAAACGCGTTTACTTCGGGCATATTCAGGGTGTAATTCATTCTGCCGGCGCGCATTAAAGCGTATGCGGTAGCCTTGTTTTCCGCCTGAATGAGCTCTTCCATAGTATGCCCGCCGAGGAAGCCGACGTCCGGAATATCGTCGCAACCGTGAGGTATGGGCATTTCGCAACTGTACTTTCCAACGGAAATAAATGTGATAAGCTTATCGTAAGGTCCTTCGATGTAGAGCTGAACCTGCGAGTGCTGGTCGGTTACGCCCAAAGATTTTACGGGGGTGGTTCCCGCGTTGACGACGTTGCCGTCGTAGTCCACCGCTTTGCCGAGGCTTTCCGCCCAAAGCTGGCAATACCAGTCGGCAATGAGCTTGAGATTATCCGAATACGGCATTAAAACGTTTATGTTCTTGCCCTGCTTCATTGTTAAATACTGAATAACCGCGCAAGCGAGAGCGGGGTTTTTGGATATAGAGGGTTTATTGCAAAGCCCGTCCATATATGCCGCGCCCGCAAGCAAGCCCTTTATGTCGATACCGATAACCGCCGCGGGGAGAAGCCCTACGGGGCAGAGTTCGGAAAATCTTCCGCCGACGCCGTCGGGCAGAACGTATTTTTTAAATTTGCCGCCGTATTTTTCGTCGATTTTTATGAGATTGCCGCGGCACGCGTCCGTGGTAAATATCATATGCTCGGGGAGAGAAAGTCCGCGTTTTTCGAGAATATCGGCTATAATGAGAAACTGCGTCATCGTTTCGCTTGTAGCGCCCGATTTGGAAATAACGTTAAAGCAAGTTTCTTCCGGTACGATTACGTCGAGAAGAGCTTCCATTCTGACGGGGTCGACGTTGTCCTCTACGTAAAATTTGGGACCGCCGCGTTTTTTTGGCGAGAGCTCGTTATAGTGAAGATGTTTTAATGCGTTGAACGCCATAATGGGTCCAAGCGCGCTGCCGCCTATGCCGAGCACTACGAAATATTTGAACTTTTTACGCACTTGCTTTGCGGTTGCGAGTATATCCTCCACTATCGCGTCCTGATTGTAGGGGAGTTCAGTCCAACCCATAAAAAGTTCATCTTTGCCGCGGTTTGCCGCAACGTATTCGAAAGCCTCTTTCGCCTTCGAAGATACTGCGGAAAGCTCCGAATCTTTTATACCTTTGCCGCCGAGCGATTTAGCCATTACGTAATTATAGTCAACCGTAACGCGCATAGCCTTGCGCCACTCTTTTGTCTTGTACGCCATTCGAATTCCTCCGAAAAAAATTATTACTTTTAAATTATAATACAATCGAACCGTTTAGTCAACGGAAAAATAAATTTTTACGTAAAAGCACTATATTCTTTGCAAAACTTTTGTTCGTGTGTTATAATACCGTTATGCTCGAAGAATTGACAGCCGACCAAAAAACGGCGGACAATTTAATAGCGGACTGGTTTTTTAACTCGGCGAAACAGATTTTTGTTCTGGCAGGATATGCGGGCACGGGCAAAACCACTCTTTTGAGACATACGGTTACCGACACTCTGAAACTCGTACCCGACGAAAGCGCCGCCTTCGTAACGCCTACGGGGAAAGCGGCAACGGTACTGATACGATCCGGAGTGCAAGCATGTACTCTCCATAAACTTATATACCAATCGATTACCGAAGAAGTCGAAATAGAACTCAACGGAAAAAAGATTGCCGTTGAGAAATTGAGTTTTAAACGGCGCGAAAGCATAGACAAATCTATAAAACTCATAGTATTGGACGAGGCGTCTATGGTATCGGACGAGGTTTTGCTCGATTTGGCCGAATACGGAGTAAAAATTCTCGCTTGCGGAGACAACGCGCAGTTGCCGCCGGTTGAAGGCGAAAACGCTTTTATGACCGACCCCGATTTTACGTTAAAAACTATCGTGCGGCAAAATCTCGGCAATCCTGTTATAAAGCTGTCTCAAATGGCGCGCGAGGGCGAATATATACCTTTCGGAAAATACGGGAACAACGCCGTGGTTATTTCGAAGCGGATTTTTACCGGTGAGAAGCGTAAAAACGCACTTTTGAAATCCGATCAGATAATTTGCGGAACAAATAAAACGCGCGCGCTCATAAACGAAGAAGTGCGTGCATTAAAAGGTTTTTACGGATTGCCCAAAGACGGCGAAAAACTCATTTGCGTGCAGAACAACTGGGAAACTTATATAGACGACGAAATGAGATTCAACCTCGTTAACGGAATAATCGGAGAAGTTATCGACCCGTATTACGACGAATATAAAGATTTGGGTTTTATTCAGTTTAAACCGGAATTTTTAGACGAGATCTGTCCCGAAGCTCTCCCGCTCGATACGGGCATTTTTACGGACGGATACTTCCGCTATAAACGCGGCGATTATTTTGAAAAATTTGACGAGAACGGCGAGCCCGTAGGAGCGTTTGTTTTAAACAGGTTTGATTTCGGTTATTGTATTTCTTGCCATAAAGCGCAAGGAAGCGAGTTCGAAAGCATAGTGATTTTTGACGAAAGCTATTGCTTTAAAGAGGATAAAAACAGGTGGCTTTACACTGCTGTTACGCGGGCGAAAAAAAATTTGATTATAGTAAGATAAAAAGACCCCCCGCGGATAAAATCCGCGGGGGGTCTGTAATTACGTCGGTAATTAATATTGCTTATATACTACCTTAAAGGTTGCAGTACTGTACTGGTTGTTAGGATCTATATAGTTCCACTTTTTATCAAAAGAACCGGCTCTGGACTCGTCGAAATCACAATTGATTACAAGATTTGTATTAGCCCCTACAAACGCACCCCTGTGAATATTAAATATGCTTCCAAGATTCACGGTTGTTATTCCCGCGTGCAAAGTAAGTTTAGGCAACGCCCGCATTTCTTCTACCGTTATGGTGTCAAGATAATTTGCGTACATAAAGTCAGCAGAAAGCACTTCCTTATCGCAAATTGTCGAAGGTATAACCGCCTCGGTTGCGGCCGACGCAATGCGGTAAACGAGATTATAACCTTTTAATATGTTATATTCGTCCCACTGTTCGGTTATAATATATTTCTCATTGTGACGGGCATATTCATCGCAAAGCGTTTTAACGTTATTATCTTCTGAAGATGAAGGGTAAAAATACAGCTCCGCGCCGTCTCCGCGCACGTATTCCGCAGTATAATCCGCGTCGCCCTTATACACTAAATCAGGGTGCACATACTCGTCCTTCGCCGAACCTATATAATTGTAAGCGCTGTCGCGAACCTCGTAAGCGCCATAAAAATCGCTGTCTGCAAAGAGTCTTTCACAGGAGATTATGTCGCCCTCGCGGCAAACTATCTTACTGCCGAACGGCTGGCGTTGTGAATCGACCATTTTATACCTTTTAACTTCCATATTTCTCAATCCGTAAATTTTGAGTTTATAATCTTTATTTCCGCCCGGAGCATTGACTCTCATAAATATGTCCGTACTGCCTGCGGGGAAGGTCATATACGGCCAGTCGAATGAGCTTATTGCGTTAGTGCCGTTTTCCTTGTCTTTTTCGGTTCGGTAATAATACGCATTGCAACCAAACGCAAGCTTTACGTTTTTGATAAGATTGAATTTTTCGGGTTTGTTTTCTTCGTTAAGCAGAAGTTCATAGAGATAATATTCACCGTTTTCATCTGTTTTGACGGAGGAATGGAATCCGTTCAACGTTATATTTTCGTCAGAATAGCCCATTCTTTCCATCTCGAATTTGCCGTTGCGTTTAATTATTCTGAACTCGTCAGCATACTCGTTCATAGGCACTTCCTGTTCGATTGTTTCACCCTCTATCGTTTCTTTATAAAGCTCGTAATGAACGAATTTTGCGAACGTTCTTCCTACGGGGAAAGACTTAACCGTGTTTTCATCTAATTTGAACAGCGTTTCGAGATCGAGCGAGCCTTTGTTTTTAGCCACAGTAATCGTCTGCTCTTCCGATTCGCCGGGGAGAGTTACGGTAAACTCGTACTTAGTTGCGTTTTTAAGTTTTTTCCAGCTCAAAACTCCATCCTCGGAAAGATTGAGTTTTTCCGCTTGACCTTCCGAAAGAGTTGTGTCGTCGGGATCGGGCTCGCCGCATCTGTTGCAGAAACCGCCCTCGTAATCGTGGCCTAACGCAGGCGACAACTCGTAACGCTCGTTTATGTTACCGCATTTAAAGCAGACGTCCTCATAATAAGCAGGTTCCGTACATGTTGCATCTATATTTTTTGATTCGTGACCGTGTCTGCAACAGCCCGCAAAGGTAAACGCGCAGAGCGCGAGAATCAATGCGGAAAGTAAAAAAGTTGCCAAAAGTTTTTTGTTGTGCATTTATTGCCTCCCAAATTATTTTTTTGCGGGCAAAAAATAAGAGCGCCCTTTAAAGAGCGCCCGCATAAGTACCCTTTAAAGTTTGCTCGATAATTCAACATTTTTCCGGAACTTTTGGCAACAACGTTCACAACAACGGAATGCTGAAAATAAGGATACAACTATGCCGTACCCACTCCATTATTGACGAACGCAAAAAATGTTATACCGTTCCACTATTAAATTATCGAGCATAACGAGTATAACACGTTTTGTCAAAAATATCAAGTTTTTAAGTACGGATATATAACAAGCCCGCGCGGTTTTTATAAACCGCGCGGGCTTGTTATATAATTTTATATGTCTTCAGATTCCGAAGCGGTAAGTATAGCGCGCGCAACGTCGGCGGCGTTTTTACTGCCTACCACAGTTGCGCCCATATCTATAGAACTGCTCATTTCGAGAACGGTGGCAATCCCCTCCGATTTGATTGTGCATCTGTCTTTAACGGCAGTTTTGACGGCGGGGAGCCATTCGGAACAATTTCCACCGGAAAGTTTTATCGAGTTAATCCCGCAATCGGCGGCAATCGTGCAAGTGCGCATAATTTCCTCGCGGGTGAGAAGAGTGCACTCGAGATTTATGCGCAAAGATTTGTGTTTAGAGGCGGAACGCAGTTTTTTAAATTCTTTTTTTACGTAAGCGTAATTATTTTCACGCACGTGTGCGGTTGGCGCAGTTACTTCCGCCTCGTCGGCGCCGTCTTTTAAGGCGCGTTTTACCGCTTTAACCTTTATTTCGGTAACGTCGCCGCCGTGAGGGGCTCCTATACAAGCTACAAGCGAAGACTTGCGCTCCGCGCCGAGAAATTGCGCGCAACTCTTTACGAAGCAAGGCAAAACGCATATTCCGCCCAGTCCGAGAGAATTTGCGTCTCCCGACGCGGTTTTTAAAAAGTTTAAACCTGCTTTTACGTCGTTGAGGTCGTATTCTATTTTTTTGATTTGCGAGCGCGCCGCCTCGGCGTTGATTTTGCGACGGAACTGCTTATACAAAATTTTTTCGCTCTGTGAAAACGATGCGGGTTGCGTTGACGTAGTATCCATAAAAAATTACCTTAAAATATAAAATGTTACAAATTTTTTCTTAATAAATCCTTTATGCTTAAAATATGGCTATCGGGATTTTGTATTTGTTTTTGACCTTTTTATTTTGTTTTATTCTCGTTCATCTTCTAAAACTTGCTTTTTTAGGAATAACTTATCTTAAAAAACCGCCTGAAAAACAAGAAAAACCGACCCCCGCAAAGGAGCCGGTGTATTATATAGTGGAAAAAAAGCGAGCCAAAAAGGCCAATTATTCAGAACCCAAAGAAATCGAGTTCAAAAAAGAAGGTTAAAAAATCAGTCCTCGTATTTTACGAGATTTTCGCCGTCTTCCCAAAGACGTTCGAGATTATAAAAATCACGTTCTTCGTCGCCGAAAATATGAACTATTACGTCGGCGTAGTCCAAAACAGCCCATCTGCCTTCTCTCACGCCTTCACTGCGGCGCGGAACGAGCCCGTGCTGTTTATCCAAAAGTTCTTCGAGATTTTCCCCCAAAGATTTTACGTGCGTTTTTGACGTGCCGCCCGCCACCACAAAATAGTCGCAAAGGCTGGTTTTATGCTCAACGGCTATATAAACTATTCCCTTCGCCTTTTTCGACGAAAGATATTTGCAAATTAACAGTACTTTTTCTTTACTTGTCATAAGTCTCCTTCATATATTTAAGGGCGCGCTCCGTCAAAGGACTTATTTCGGCGCCCGTACTCTTCAAATAATCAATCTGTCTTTCGAGCGCGGAAACAAAACATTCGTCTATTCCGCGCTTTAATTTTGCCCGCAACTTTTCAACTCCTTCAAAATCGTGTCCCTCTTCGAGCAGGTCGGCGAGATAAACGAGTTTTTCGAGTTTGCTCATATTTTCCCGCCCCGTGGTGTGATAGCGCACGGCATTTAAAATATCGGTATCCGTCACCCCGAAAATCCGTTCGGCTACATACGCGCCCGCATACTGATGTATTACCGTAGGCGGCGTTTTGGGCGGCGGAGTAAATCCTTTTAGTTCTTCGGCGCAAGGAGAAAGATATTTTGCGCAGTCGTGCAAAGCGGCGGCAACAATTGCGTCCTCTTCGAAAACGCGAGCCGCGCGGGCGTTTTCCGCCGCGCAAACGGCAACCCTTACGGTATGCGCCCACCTGTCATCGGTAAGATATTTTTTTACCTCGCGCAAGTTTGGCATGGCGTAAACGTTTTTATCTTTAAGATATTTTTTAACGGCTCCGGGAACGTAAGCGCCCGTATCTTCGCCGAGGGCGGACAAAACTCTTATGCGGGTAGAGCTGACCGCTTTGCCCACGTAACCGAACCTAACCACGCCGGTTTTGAATTTTGCAGTGAAATTTTTAATATCGACGGAAAGTTCCGCTTCGTCTTCGCGTGCGCAAACGGCAAGAGTAACGCACTTTAAAATTTCTTCGGGTTCGCGCCAGAGGTGAAACGAACGAAGCATATCGGCGCCGACGATAAAATAAAGTTCGTCGTCTTTATAAAGTTTTTTAAAGCGGCGACATGTTACGTAGGAATAACTTATGCCACCGCGCTTTATTTCGCAGTCGGATACCTCCACCCCGTCCACGCCTTTAAAAGCGACGCGGCACATTTCGAGCCTTTCCCGAGGGCGGGCGGTTAACGAGGTGCGTTTATGCGGCGAAACCGCCGTGGGAATTACAACGACTTTATCCAGTCCGAGTTCTGATATAGCGGATTTTACTATATTTATATGTTCGTTATGGACGGGATTGAAAGCCCCGCCGTACAGTGCGATTTTCATTGAATATTATTTAATATTTAAGTCAATAACATGCGTATGAAAAGACTCAATTTACCTTTGATTTTAGACACGCTGTTTGCGGGAACATGCGCGTTTCTTCTGTTTTTTACCGCAATACGGTTCTATACGAAAAGCGCCGTTTTAGGGCTTATTTTCGGCATATGCGGGGGGCTGTTGTTCGGCGCGCTCGGGTTTTTGTACATAAGCGGAAAGCAGAACAAGCATATTTTACTCAGCCGCGACGAAAAAAACAAAAAACTTTTGGCGCTGCACCTGTCGCTTTCACGCGACGAGTATATACGGAAGTTGTTTAAAGACGCATTGGGAGAAACCGCAAAAATGCGCGGTAAACGCGTTATATCCGAGGGGCAATCGTGTTTTTTTAACTTTAAAATGGACCCTTTGAACGAGGACGACGTAGCACGCGTTATAAAATTCAAAACGGAAGATAAAAAAGTAATTTATTGCAATACCGCGTCGGGAGAAGCCGCCGCGCTTGCAAATCACTTTTCCATAAAACTTACCGGCATAGACGAAGTATTTGCATTATTGAAAGAAAATAATATGTTACCGGAAAAATACGTTTATGAAGAAGCAAAAAAAGAAAAGTTTTTCAAACGCGTCAAATCGCGTTTTTCGAAAAAAATCTGTGCGCCTTTGTTCTGGTCGGGCGCGGCTCTGCTTGCGTTGAGTTATTTTACGTTTTTTCCGATTTATTATATTATCAGCGGAGGAATTATGCTGATACTTTCCGCAGTTTCACTTGTTGTCAACGCTTAAATCAAAGGCTTATATGCTCAACGTCCTTGCGCTTCGATTTACGGTATAAAACCGCTTTTCTGCCTATTACTATAACACACTCGGCTCCGAGTCTGTCGGCAAGCTCGCGCCCAAGCTCCTGCGGAACGCCGTCCGCATTTTCAAGAATATTTATTTTTATCAACTCGCGTTTTTCCAGACAGTCTGAAAAACTTGCAAGCATATTTTCGCCGATGCCTTCCTTGCCCACCTGCCCTATCGGTTGCAGATTTGCGGCAAGGGATTTTAATTTACTGCGCTGTTTAGACGTCAACATATCAATTTCCTTCAATTTAATATAGGCTTACGGCACAAAATCGAACTCCACTTCCCCTATCGAGACGGTGTCATTTTCTTTTATGCCCATTTCTTTAAGTTTTGTTATAACGCCCTTTTCACGCAAAATCTTTTGAAAATACGCCATTGAATCGGGATCGTTGAGCACTACGTTGCGGCAAAGCATATCCACGAGGTCGCCCACAACAAAATATACGCCGCCGTCAAGATAAATTTCGAAGCCGAGATTACCGCTCTTGCGGTAAGTGAAGTCTTCGTCAACCTCAACGCGAGAAACCGGCGGCAAAGTCTGAAGTTTTTCGAAAACGGCTTGAACCAATTCGTCGGTACCGCTGCCGTCTACCGCGGTAAGCGTAAATATTTTATAGCGCCTGCAATACTTTTTTTTGAAAATTTTAACGTTTTCTGCCGCGCCGTAAACGTCGCATTTGTTTAAAGCTATTATCTGCGGAAGCGAGGCGAGTTTTTTGGAATACCCCTTTAACTCCTCGTTTATTTTTTTGAAGTCTTCAACGGGGTCGCGCCCTTCGGCACCGGAAATATCCACTACGTGAACAAGCATTCGCGTTCTTTCGATATGCTTTAAAAAGTCGTGACCGAGACCGGCGCCATCCGACGCGCCTTCGATAAGTCCGGGGATATCCGCGGCGACAAAAGAATTATCGTAATATTTAACCACGCCTAGATTAGGCGAAAGCGTAGTGAAATGGTAATTGGCAATTTTGGGTTTTGCCGCCGAAATTTTTGAAAGTAACGTTGATTTACCCACGTTGGGGAAGCCTATAATGCCTACGTCCGCTATAACTTTAAGTTCGAGGGCAAGCACGTGAGGCTGTGTGACTTCGCCCTTCTGCGCGAAATTGGGAGCGTGTCTGCGCGAAGTTGTGAACCTTACGTTGCCCTTGCCGCCTCTGCCGCCTTCGGCTACCAGCTTTTTTTCGCCGTTTTCAAACATATCGGCTATTACCGCGCCCGTTTCGAAATCCTTTACTACCGTACCCGCGGGGACTTTTATTATAACGTCGTCGCCGCTTTTGCCGAAGCATTTGTTTGAACCGCCCCGTTCGCCGTCGCCCGCAAAATATTTGGCGATATACCTGAAAGCCAGTAAATCGTTTACGTTTGAGTCAGCCTGAATATAGACGTTACCGCCGTTACCGCCGTCGCCGCCGTCGGGTCCGCAGGCGGGCTTGCCTTTGAAGGATTTGAACGAATTCATACCGTCGCCGCCGTCGCCCGATTTTATAGTTATTTTAACTTTATCTATAAATAAATTTTTATCAGCCATTTTTGTATTTTTCCGTAATCTGCCCCGCGTCGCCGCAAGATTTAACTATTTCCAGAATTTCTTCGGTAGAGAATTTTCTGCGCAAGACGTTTGCCGCTGAAAGTTCGTCGGCGGTTAAAAGAGTTTCTTCTCTTGAAGAATAAGACGATTTTGCGTCTATAGAGGGATAAACGTGCATTGCCGCAAGTTCCGGCGAAAGGCTTAAAACGGCGTTAGCCGTAGAAAGTATAGAAGCATAATCGGGCAAAGAACGCGAGAGTGTCGAAATTACCGTAAGCGAGCCGAGCTCTTCCGCGTTGCAAGCGTTGCATAAAAGTTTTTTTGCAAGCTCCGCACCCACCGTCTCTACCAGCCCGTCGGCGAACAGTATTACTTTTTCACCAAGCTCTGCGCGGCGTTTTGCGTGTTCGAAAGCAAGTTCCGCAATCTGCGCGTTTTTAAGCGACTCGGTGCCGAAATCAGTTAAAAACTTTTCAGAGGAAGGAAACGAACGGTTTAAATCGGAGAGCTCTTCGGGCTTACCGCCGATAACAAGTAACACGGTTGAAAACTGCGGATATTTCGCGCATATTCCAAGGGCAATTTTTTTAAGCGCGCTTGTTTTACCGCCGTTTGGCGACGAACAAATATATACTCTTTGACCGAGCGCAATCGGAGCGAACAAGTCGCAAATTATTAAAGCCGCGTCGGAAGAATCTTTTGAAAGTACTATTCTTTCGGAAGGATATTCCCGCGGAAGTGAAGCAAAAGTTTTGCGTCCCTTTATTTCAGACGGAGTTTTTCCGTTTATTGCGTCTACGCCTATCAGCGCGGAAGTCCCGTCGTTTAAATATCTTACGGTGCCGGTTATCTTATCCCCTTCGCGCAGTGAAAACCTCGTTAAATAGAACGGAGCGACCGTGGCGTTTAGGTCTTGTGAAACAAGATTGTATTCGCCGCCCGCGCATTGAATATAACCGCAAGCCGTGACGTCGCTACGCATCGATTCGGACTCACGGTCCGATACCGTTAAAACGATTTTAGATGAATCGGAACCCGACAAGACCGAACGCCTGTATGCCCGTATTTCTTCCACAAGCTTTTCATCGTATTTATCCGATTTTGGGGGAGCCCCACGCGAAGTGAGCGGTTTTGCCTCCGCCTCGCCGCGCGCATAGTTCATAATCGAATCGATTATATCACCCTTTTTGCCGCTGACGACCTGTGCCCGCACCTCGCGCGCAATCTGACGAACTTCGTAAATAGTCATTCCGTCGAGTTTACCGTATATGGATTTAAGTTTTTCTTCCATTAAGATTTCCTCAAAACTATTATCTTGGTTTCGCCGCCCAAATCGCTACGCGAAAGTTCGACCGAGTTCCCTTCGGTTTCTTCTATACATTCGCTGTCGAAAAGGTTTAAAAATTCGTCTACCTTGTCTATATCCAACTTGCAATCTTTAGTACGGTAGTGCATGGGGATTACTATATCGGGCATAATCCTGTCCACGTACTCTTTAGCCATTTCGGCGTCAAGCGTATAATTTCCGCCCACGGGAATCAACAGGACGTTTACGGGAAGCACCGTTTCGATTAAATCCGAGGAACAATCTTCGCCCAAATCGCCGAGGTGGCAAACGTCGATACCGTCCATACGGAATTTGAAAATTATATTTTCGCCGCGCTTTTTGCCCCTGTTTCCGTCGTGAAAGGACTTTACGGAATTTATTTCCACTCCAGATAAATCTATACTGCTCTCTTTATCTATAATTTTCGGATTACCGCCAACTTTTTCAATAGCGTTATGGTCGTAGTGACCGTGAGACACCGTTACCGCATCGGCGGAAATTGCCGGCATATGAAAGCCGACTTCTTCCGAATACGGGTCGCACACTATGGACGTGCCCGTACTTTCGGTAAGTTTGAAACATGAGTGACCGAGATATTCTATTTTCATTTAAAACTTCCCCCAGCCTTTTATAGGCTTATCTTTTGCCCGACTTTTACTTGCGGGAATCCGCGATAATCTGCAACGTTACGCTTTCGCCCGCGCATACGTAAGTAAGCGTGACGTTTACCGACCTGTCGTCGTTGACTATATAAATTTTATCAGTATACACATTGAACGTGCCCGAAAGCCCGCCTTCGCCAAGAGTACACTCCGTTTCTTTACCCTGCGCAAAAATCATTTTGAGCCGCACGCGCCCGAAACGCTCTTGCGTTAACACACCGTTTGCGTATGTAAGCACGCACTTGTCGCCGTCGGTTTCGTAAAACAGCCCGAAACCCTTTACGCCCAAATTGAGCTCGCCGCGGGAGATAAACATGCCCGCTTTGCCGTTGTTGATAGTGACGTTACACTTCAAAATTGTCTCTCCCTTTGCTCTAACGTAAATATTATAACACGAAAGATAAAAAATTACTTTAAATTTCGTACGAAAATATCGGCGTTTTCATACGTTTTTTTACTTTCTTCAAAAGTTTTTCTGCCTTGCGCGAGAATTTTTTTCAGCATATCGCCGTCGCGCGCGTCGATTGCCGATTTTATTTCTTCAAGTGAAGTTACGAGCGAGGATATTTTAGCGGAAACGTTTTCCGCGTTTAAAAGATAGAGCGACGACCATACCTCTTCGTCAACGCCCGCTATTCTCGTCATATCCTGAAAGCTCCCGCCGGTAAAGCCCAGACAACAGTCGGCATCTTCGTCCTTTATATAAGCATTAGAAACAATGTGCGCGAGTTGCGAAGTATAAGCTATTTTTTTATCGTGCACCGCCGCCGAACAGCGCACTATTTTTTTAAAGCCCATTTCTTCGGTAAGTCTCTCTATTGCGCCGAGCGCGTTTGCGTCGGTATTTGCGTTTACGGTAATAACCATGCTCGCTCCGTCGAAAAGGTCGGCGCAGGCGGAGCATATGCCCGAAACTTCTTTACCCGCCATAGGGTGAGTGCCCACATAGTGGAAATTGCGCGATTTGCGGCATGCTGCCGTCTCAATGTAAGATTTTACCCCGCATATATCGTACACGAAAGCACCGTTTTTGAACTCCGTTTCTTCAATGAACTTAACCGCAGCTTCGGGCGGAAGCGCGACGAACACGATATCGTAACCGCAAAAACTTTCCGCCTTGCCGTCTATAATTCCGTTATTTAAGGCATATTCGAGGGGCAACGGCGATCTGTTCCAACCGTCTACGATGTGCCCAGCGCGTTTTAACGCAAGACAGACGGAACCGCCTATTATACCCAAACCGGCAACGCAAATTTTCATGTAACACACCTTAAAACGACAAATATTCTATTTTATTATACCACGGCGCAGGGATTAATTCAACACTTTTAGTCGCCGTTTAAAAATCATTTTACGCTTTTATTTCATTGACTTTTTTGCGCGTTCGGCTTATAATGTTTAAGTATAAAAATATTTATTTCAAGGAGCAAAAACAATGAACAAAATGTCCGTTAAAGATTTAAAAAATCTTAAAGGCAAAAACGTGCTGGTGCGCTGTGACTTTAACGTACCTATGAAGGACGGCGTTATAACCGACGAAAACAGAATTCAAGGCGCTCTCCCCACTATAAAATACTTGCTCGAAGCGGGCGCGCGCGTGACCCTTTGTTCGCATATGGGCAAGCCCCACTCTATTTTTTCCGCAGAAGTCAAACTGAATAAAAAAGATTTGAAAAAAGTCGACGCGGGCGAAACCACCAAAGAAGCGCTTATAGAAAAAGCAAAAAAGGACGAGCCCAAAAAGCTCACCCTCGCGCCCGTGGCTAAAAGACTCAACGAGCTTTTGAACGGAAAAGTTGTTTTTGCTTCCGACGTAATAGGACCCGACGCAAAGGCTAAACGCGACGCGCTCAAAGACGGCGAAGCCGTACTTTTGGAAAACCTCCGCTTCCACTGGGAAGAGGAGAAAAAGGACGAAAGTTTTTGCAAAGAACTTGCCTATAACGCCGACATATACGTAAACGACGCGTTCGGAACGGCGCACCGTTCGCATGCTTCCACCGCAGCCATAGTCGAATACGGCATAGTAAAAACCGCCGTTTGCGGATTCCTGATTGAAAAAGAACTCGAAGTTATGGCGGACACATTGGAAAACCCCCAGCGCCCCTTCGTTGCGATTTTGGGCGGCGCAAAAGTTGCCGATAAGCTTAACGTTATTTCCAACCTTTTGGAAAAATGCGACACGCTCATAATCGGCGGAGGAATGGCTTATACCTTCCTCAAAGCAAAGGGGTACGAAGTAGGCACTTCCCTTCTTGACGAAGAAAAAATAGATTATTGCAAAGAAATGATGGCAAAAGCCGAAAAAGCGGGCAAAGAGCTTCTTCTCCCCGTCGATACGGTTGTAACCACGCACTTCCCCGAACCCATTGACGAAGCAATAGAAGTTAAAACCGTACCCGCAAACGCAATACCCGCGGATATGATGGGTATGGATATAGGCGAAAAGACGAGAAAGCTTTATGCCGACAAAATTTCTTCCGCAAAGGCGGTTATCTGGAACGGACCTATGGGCGTGTTCGAAAACCCCGTGCTTGCAAAGGGAACTATTGCGGTTGCACAGGCTCTTGCCGACGTTTACGGCAAATGCACAACGATTATAGGCGGCGGAGACAGCGCTGCGGCTGTTCAGCAACTCGGATTTGCAGATAAAGTTACCCACATTTCTACGGGCGGCGGCGCTTCTTTGGAACTTTTCGAAGGCAAAGTTCTACCCGGTATCGCTTGCCTCAACGAAAAAAAGTAATTTAAAATTTGCGCCGGTCCGCGGAAGATTACCACACCGTTTAAAAATAAATAGCGCGGATCGACGGATTTTAAAAGTTCCACGGTTTTTTTACCGTGGACTTTTTTTTGTTTAAAGCGCGGTTTCCTCCCCGCCTATACGGTAAAAAGCTTTTCCGAGTTTATCCATCATTTCGGCTTTGTGCGCCGAAAGCGAGTGCGTGTAACGTTTGAGCGTTAGCGTCGGATTGGTGTGCCCCATAATTTCGGACAATGTTTTTACGTCCATACCCAATTCGGCGGCACGAGTTGCAAAGGTATGGCGCAATGCGTGAAACCCTCGCTGTTTTATACCCGCGCGACGAAGCAGAAGCTCGAAAGTGCGCTGATATGACCTTACGGATACGTCTTCACCGTCGGCGCCGCTGATTACGAATACGCTTCTACCTTTTTTAGAAAACTTTTTCAAATCAGCCAAAAGTTTGCGCGGAACGGGAATAACGCGCACGGACGAGGCTGTTTTAGGAGTGCTGAACAGTTTGACATAGTTACCGTTTTCCCAACTGTCACGACAAGTACGGTTTACCGAAATGCAGCCTGCGGCAAAATCCACGTCCGACCACTTTAACGCAAGCAGTTCGCCTATTCGCAGCCCCGTATAAAGGCTCAAAGTTATGCCGAAATGCTTAACATCTCCCTTTGCGCCCGCATACCATTCAAGACGGGTTTGCTCCAATCCCGTAAAACAGCTCACCTGCTTTTCGGTCGCGCGTGGCAACCTTATGCGCGAAGCAGGGCGCGCATCCGCTATACCCTCCGCTTCGGCGCAACGTAACGAAGATTTTACTATACTCAACACGTTATGCACGGTGTTGGGCGAATAAGTCTTGGAAAGTTTTGCCGTAAACTCCTGCAAGACCGAAGCGGACAGGTCGCCTAATTCCCTGCCGCCGAGATCCGGCGCGATTTTTGAAGCTGTAAGACGTTTATACAGCTCGTATGTGCTTGCCTTGCAGGTAGGTTTAATGAAGTTGTCAAGCCAGTTGTCAAGCCATTGGTAAAAATACATTTTTTGCCTCTTAATATTTATATTTGACAAAACGCCGCACCGACTGCAGGCGGTCAGGCGTTGCCGGTTTAAGTTTAAAAGGGGCGTATGTTCAATAAAACGCGGATAAAAGTGCGATTAGATACAAAAAAACAGCGGAATTATCCTCCGCTGTTTATTGACTTTTTTTGATATATTAATACATTTCTATGCAGGCCTCGCGCTCGGCTCCCACTGATACGTATTTAATTTTGCAGCCGCAAAGTTTTTCCAGCAGGGCAATGTAGTCGAGAGCTTCTTTGGGCAAATCTTCTTTTTTTCTGCACGCGGTAATGTCGCAGTGCCAACCTTTAACTTTTTCGAAAACCGGCTTGCAATCGTCGAGTACGTCCGTAAAAGGGAATTCGTCAATAATCTTTCCGTGCAGACTGTAATGAGTGCAAATTTCCAACTCTTCGTAACCGTCTAAAACGTCGAGTTTGGTAAGAGCTATTTCGTCGGCTCCCTGACAGCGTATTCCGTAACGCGAAGCAACGGCGTCGAAAGGACCCACTCTTCTCGGCCTTCCCGTAGCCGCGCCGTACTCGCCGCCGAGCTCGCGCAGTTTTTCTGCCTTTTTGCCGAAGTATTCGCACGTGAAAGGACCCGCGCCTACGCAACTCGAATACGCCTTCATAATGCCTATCGAACTGTCGAGCTTGAGGTTGGGCACTCCCGCGCCAATAGGCGCGTAAGCCGCTATGGTCGAAGACGACGAAGTATAGGGCACTATGCCGTAATCGATATCTCTCAAAGCGCCGAGTTGAGCCTCGAACATAATATTTTTGCCCGATTTGTTGGCTTCGTTTAGATAAAGTCCGGTATCGGTAACAAACTGCGCCAAGGGCTTGCCGTAAGTTTCGAAGTATTCTTTTACCTCGTCAACGGTTACGGGTTTAAAACCGTATGCGCGGATAGTCATATTTTTCCACGCAACGATATCGGGGACGCGTTTATAGAGAAGTTCAGTGTTAAGAAGTTCGCCCATACGGAACGCCTTTTTCATATATTTATCGGCGTAAACGGGCGCAATGCCTCTGCGTGTGGAACCGTAGGGTTTGCCGGTAGTCTTGGTAAGGCGGTCTTCTTCCATTTCGTCCTGCAAAACGTTGTATGGCATGGTTATTATCGCTTTATCGCTTATTTTGAGGTTTTCGGGCGTGATTTTTATTCCGCCTTCACGCAATCTTTCCATTTCGCCGCAAAGATGTTTTAAATCGATAACCATTCCGCAACCGAGAACGTTCACGACGTCTTCACGGAGAATTCCGGAAGGAAGCAAGTTTAAAATGAACTTACCTCTCTCGTTGATAACGGTATGTCCCGCATTGTTGCCGCCCTGATAACGACATACGACGTCGTATTTTTCGGAAAGAAGGTCTACCATTCTACCCTTTCCTTCGTCGCCCCAGTTAATTCCGCAGATACTTGTTAACATAGTACCCTCCGTACATTTAAATTCCGTAATATATTATATAATAAACGGTGCGTATAGTCAAGCCCATTCGTCAGTCGGACTAACCGTTATTTAAGTTTTCGGGCGGGTTTTGTTCACCCTGATCATTGATAAATTTTTGCTTTCCTACAAGCGTTTCGAGATATTGAATCAATTCCTTTTCATCGTCCGTTTCGCACTCGAAAATAATAGTTTCGCCCGAAGAAAGAACGGTTTCGCCGTCGGGAACGCTTTGAACTCCGTCAATGCCGGTACGGGAAACTACTAATCCGTTTACGGGCCAAATAATCTGACGTACTGCTTTGCCCGCAATACTCGCATGGTCGCCGATATTGAGCGCAAGACGAACTTTTTTAAAGTTTTTGCGTATTCCCTCGTCGGCGATAAAGCCTTCGAGATTTTTTTCGTATATGGCTTCCGTCTTAAACAGGAAGCCAACGGCGTAGCCTATCGCCACACCCAACAGTGCGGGCAAAAAGTTTACGAAACTGCCCGTCAATTCGAAAACCATAACTATACCCGTTACAGGCGCTTTGACTATGCTGGTAAAGAACGCGGACATACATATAATTACGAAATAGTCGCCGAGTTCGGCGGGCATGCCCGCCTGTTGGAAGAGAGCCGACATAACAGCTCCGCACCCCGCGCCGATTGCGAGCATAGGGATAAACACGCCGCAGGGCACACCGCACGACATTGACATTACCGCGGTGATAAAGCGGATAATTACTATAATTACAAGGCTGACTATAAGGCTCAACCCGAAAACGCTTATATCTATCTGTTTTTCGCCGCCGTGAGTTGCAAGAGATTCTATAAAATGATGTCCGCCGCCGAGCGAGTAGAGCGTAATAAGTCCGAACGCCCCCGCAACGGTGAACGGAATTATATATTTGCCCGCGCCTTTGAAAAACGTTATTTTTTTAAATACCTTTTTGAACGCGAACACGGAATAATAAAATCCTACGCCGACAAGCGAGGTTGCGAGCGCGCCTATTACAAGATAGAGATAAGAGAGCGCGTCGAAATTATTAAACACAAAACAATCGTTAAACGCAAAACCGACGCCGTAACCTATGGCGGGGCGAATAGCGTTACGGGTGACGAGAGCGGTTAAAACGCTGACCGTTGCGCATATGAACACCTGCGGAGAAAAGGAACGGAAAGCCTCTTCCATTGCAAAAACTACGCCCGTTATAGGCGCGTTGAAGGCTACCGCAAGTCCGGCGGAAGCGCCTCCCGCTATTTGCAACCTTTTTATCATCATATTGCGCCGCAACAGCGCACTCGATGCCGCGCCGCAACAGCCGCCCATTTCGAGCGAAGGCCCCTCGCCGCCCGCTGGATAACCCATAAACACGCACGCAAGGGAAGCGGCGAACATGGAACACATTGTAACGTACCACTTAAAGCGAACTTCTCCCCTTGCCGCCCCTTCGATTTGCGGAATACCGCTGCCGCGTATCATGGGAACGAACCGCACTAACGTGCCTATAGCAACTGCGCCCGCCGCAAGCCCTATGAAAAGCAACGGAATAAACGCGGGATTAGCTAAAAGCAGTGAGTAGAGCTGTTCGGAAGTGTGCTCGCCTATATTCATGAGCACGTTATAAAACGTAATTACAACTCCGGCAAAAAGCCCTGTAATTACGCTTACGCAAAACAGATTCAACGCGTTATCCGCAAACAGTTTCAAATTCTTGTTCATCACCGCTAAATTATATCACGGCGATACCGAAAAGTAAACTCAAACGGGAATTTGTTTGACAATAAATACTTGAATTACGCCGATAAAAAATCCGCTTATAAATATACCCCCTCCCGACCGCGTAATGCGGTCGGGAGGGGGGCTTTGTTTAAACCTTATTTTACGCTGTAAAGCAAATCGAAGTAGCTGGGATACGGCCAGTAGTCGGAAGAAGTTAAAGTTTCCATTTCGTCTACCGCTTTTCTCAAATTCTCCATATCGGGAATTATTACGTGCGCCATAGATTTAGCCGCGGAAACTATTTGCCCTTTATCGACGGCTTTTAAATCGCTTTCTAATTTATCTATTAGCGCGCTTGCCTCGTCGTTGAGAGCGGAAAGCCTTTTTATAAGATTCTTTTCCGTATTAAAGGGTATATCTTCGCAAACGGCCTGCTTTGAAGCGACGTTTTGACATAGGTCGGCAATGAAATCGGAAACGGCGGGAATAACGTCGCGTTTTGCCATTTCGAGCATAGTCAGCGCCTCTATGTTGATAATTTTAGTATAGTTTTCCAAGCGGATATCCGCGCGGGCAATCGCTTCTTCCCTTGTGTATACCCCCTGCCTTACGAAAACTTCTATATTTTTATCTTCGTAAAGAACGGGAACGGCGTCCGCGGTGTTTTTATGGTTTAAAAGTCCGCGTTTTGCGGCTTCGGGCTCCCATTCGGGTCCGTATCCGTCGAGGTTGAAGATAATTCTGTAATGTTTTTTGAGTTCGCGCGTAATAATCGCGTTTGCCGCCTTTTCAACGTCCTTTTTACCTTCGAGTTCGTCGGCAAACTGTTCGAAAGCGTCGGCAACTATCGCGTTGAGGCTGATATTGGCATCGGCGACGTTAGCCTGCGAACCGAGCATACGAAATTCGAATTTACTGCCTGTAAACGCGAACGGCGAAGTTCTGTTTCTGTCGGTTGCGTCTTTGGGAAAAATGGGTGATTCCGGCACGCCTATGGACCCCTGCGATTTGCCGCCCGAAACGTAGTTGCTTCCCTTTACTATACTGTCTACCAATGCGCCCAGTTGGTCGCCGAGGTATACGGAAATTATCGCGGGGGGAGCTTCGTCCGCGCCCAGACGGTGGTCGTTACCCGCCGAAGCTACGAACGCGCGCAAAATGCCCTGATAGTCGTCCACAGCTTTTATTACTGCGGTGAGCACGAGCATAAACAGGGTGTTTGATTCGGGAGTGTCGCCCGGTTTTAAGAGATTCAAGCCCGTATCGGTGGATATAGACCAGTTATTGTGCTTGCCGCTTCCGTTGATGCCTTTAAAAGGTTTTTCATGCAAAAGACACGCAAGCCCGTGGCGGTGCGCTACCTTTTTCATGATTTCCATTGTAAGCATATTGGTATCTACCGCAACGTTCGTAGTAGAATACACGGGCGCCATTTCGTGTTGGGCGGGCGCGACTTCGTTGTGTTTTGTTTTCGAAAGCACTCCGTAACTCCATAGTTCCTCGTCCAAATCGCGCATATATTCGCCTATTTTGGGTTTGATTACTCCGAAATAGTGATCTTCGAGCTCCTGTCCGCGGGTTACGGGGGAACCGAAAAGCGTTCTGCCGGTAAGGCGCAAATCCTTGCGCTTTAAGTACTCCTCTTCGGAAATGAGAAAGTACTCCTGTTCGGGTCCCGCCTCGCAGGAAACTTTTTTACAGTCTATGCCGAAGCATTTAAGTACCCTTTTTGCCTGTTTATCAAGCGCGGTCATAGAGCGGAGCAACGGGGATTTTTTATCGAGCGTTTCACCTGTGTAAGACACGAAAACCGTGGGTATGTAAAGCGTTCCTTCCTTCACGAACGCGGGAGAAGTGGGGTCCCACGCAGTGTAGCCGCGGGCAAGGTAAGTTGCGCGCGAACCGCCGTTAGGAAAGCTGGACGCGTCGGATTCGCCGACTATGAGGCTTTTGCCGGTGAGGCGCATAATAACTTTATCGCCGTCGGGTTCTATAAAGCTGTCGTGCTTTTCCGCGGTTAGTCCGGTCAAAGGCTGAAACCAATGCGTGTAGTGCGTCGCACCCTTTGAAACGGCCCAGTCCTTCATAGCCGCGGCAACCGCGCCCGCAATGGACGTGTCGAGAGTTTTGCCCGCCTCTATAGTTGCGCGCAGAGCCTTGTATACCTCTTTGGGCAAAGTTTCTTTTTGAACGGAATCGTTAAAGACGTTTACGCCGAACGTTTCGGGAAGCCCCATTGTGAATAACTCCTTAAATATATTACGTATTGATTATATTAATTCGGGTGATTTATGTCAAATTAATTGAAAGGTTTTAGCCGTAAGTCCTTTTTTAACGGCTGTATAAGTTTTGCTTATATATAAGCGGTCAACCCTTATCCTCGAAATTGGCGGGCTTAATGAGATGCGAATTTTTTATATCGTTTTTCATCTGCGACGGCTCTTCCGCAACGACGCCGCGCTGAACCTTATCGTAGCCGTGTTTCTTCCTTATTTCGTCCACGCACCTTTCGAGCTTTTCTCTTTTTTGATAATCTCCCGCGCTCTCGTCCAAAGTGACCTGGGAAACCCCGTTCTCAAATCCCGAAACAGTAACTCCCATAGCCCGCACGGCAAAAGGCTGCTTTACGTGGGTTTTGAAAAGGTTGAACGCCGCCGAAGCTATTTCTCCGCAAAGACAAGTGTGACGCACCTTTTTCTGTACCGAAAAATCGGACAGGTCGGAATATCTTACCCACAGGTGAACGGTGTCGGCTAACCCCTGCTCCGCTTCGCGCGTGCGCGCCGCAACGCTTTCCGCCAGTACATATAAAAGCCTTTCCACACGCTCGAACGTTGTGATATCTTCGCGATACGTGCAGGAATTGCCTATGGATTTGTAAACTCTTTTTTCGTCTACGGACGCCACTTCGTCTTCGTCACGACCGCGAGCGTAACGCAAAAGCGTTTCGCCTACTTTACCGAAAACCGACGTAATCTTTTTATCTTCGACGTCGGCGAGTTTACCTATGGTATCCAACCCCATCGCATTGAGTTTTTTGCACGTGGCTTTACCCACGAAAAGCAGGTCCGAAACGGGCAAACCGTTTACCACGGACCTGTAATTAAGTTTTGAAATAACGGTGGTGCCGTCCGGTTTTTTTAAATCGGAACCGAGTTTTGCGAACACCTTATTGAAAGATACACCGCAAGAAACTGTTATGCCGAGTTCGTTTTTTACTTCATTGCGGATAACATCGCCGAGAAAGCGCAGATATTCTTCGGAATAATATTTTGTTTCGCCCGATTCGACGAACATATTTGCAAACGGAGGAAAAATTTTGGTGGAACGGGAAATATCGAGCCAGCACTCGTCGATGCCGTAGCTTTCGATAAGGTCCGTATACCGCGCATAAATAGCTTTGACTTTGCGAGAATAGTCCATATATTCTTTAAAACGCGGAGGCACGATAATTATGTCCGGACACTTTTTTTGCGCCTGCCAGACAGTATCACCCGTTTTTACGCCGAATTTTTTAGCCTCTTCGCTCTTGGCAAGGACTATTCCGCGCCGCTCTTCTTTGCTTCCGCACACAGCCACGGGCTTGCCGACAAGTTCGGGACGGAGCTTTTTTTCTACCGAGGCGTAAAAGTTATTCAAATCGGAGTGAATTATTATGCGTTCCATATGTATTATACGGTAAGTTCGCTGATAAGCCCGTCCAACACGCCGAAATATTCTTTAAACGTTTTTGAACAGACTTCGGCGTTTTTAATAACTATACCGTCGGCGCGCAATCCGGTTATGGCAAAACTCATCGCCACGCGGTGGTCGCCAAACGTCTCTATTTGTGCGGGCTTGGGCTGCGAGGGATAAATTTTAACCCCGTCTTCGAATTCTTCGCACTTAACACCCATTGCGGCAAGATTAGTACAAATCGCCTTTATCCTGTCGCACTCCTGTCCGCGGATATGCTTAACTCCTCGGATTTCTGTAGGATTTTCAAGATACGGAGCTATTGCGGCAAGCGTTAAAGCCTGATCCGAAAAGGCGGACATATCAACCTTTCCGCCGTTAAAATTTTTTAAAAGATTAACGAATTTTATATCGCCCTGCATACTGTGAGGCATTACGCCCCTTACGGCGATATTCGTGCCGAGAATTTTATTTATCGCATAAAAATAACACGCCGCCGAAACGTCGGGCTCTATTTCGTACCTTTTAGGCGAATAAGAGCCGAAAACTTTATACTTTCCGCCGTCCTCTTCCACGTTTACTCCGAACGACCACATTATATTAAGCGTCATATTAACATAGTCCATACCGTGGTTGCCTACGGGAATAACAGTTACGGACTTATCCGCGCATACCGCGGAAATAAGGAGAGCGGACAAGAACTGACTACTCTTCGTGACGTCGGTTTTAACTTCGGCGGAAGGCGAAGTCGTGCCCTCTATAATGAACGGGAAAGAATTCTCTTTTTCCAAAAAAGTAAACTTTGCGCCTAAACTTTTGAGCGAGTCTATAAGAGGCTTCACAGGGCGGGTCTTCATTTGATCCGAACTGTTTACCGTAAATTTACCCTTTTGAAAAGCCAAAAAAGCCGGCAGAAACCTTGCCGCGGTGCCCGCGCTACCAACGTTTATTTCGGCTTGACTTACTCTCAACCTGCCGCCGCAACCGCTGATTTTTACAGTGGCGCCGTCAACATCTACGGGAATACCCAAGGCGGTTAAACAATTTATAAAAGTTTTGCAGTCGTCGGAAAACTGTACTCCGTAAAGAGTGCTTACTCCGTCCGCTACAGCGGCTATAAGCAACGCGCGCGCCGTTATACTTTTAGAACCGGGCACGCTGACAACCGCCTTTTTACAGTTGGTTTTTCCGTATACGTTTTTTACCGAATAGTCCATAAATTCCCCCGCCGCAAACCGTACGGGTTTAATCCCCTTGCGGTTTTCTTCTTCTCAAAATATCCCCCTCCGAAAGCGCGAAAGGACAGTTAATTTTATACTTTTCCTGAACTAATTTACAGTCGTTTACTTCTTCGCCGAGGCTTGTGAACGCTTTTTCGACTTTAAAACTTTTACCGAAATACGCGTTCGGGGACAAAACTTCCAAAATGTCGCCCGTTTTGAAACGACTGCGCATTTCAACCGTTAAAAAACCGTCTTTAAAGCCGAGAACGTTGCCGATATAGTCGCAATCGCCCTTTGCCTGACTGTCGGAATAATTTACCGTTTTGCCGTTTTCTCCCGAAGCGTATGCTTCGGTATAGTCTCTGTGGGCGGCGGTTGTCAGCTCGCGCGAGCAGACCTCCGCGCTTTCTCCGTTCATTCGGCGGCGGTATGCGTTTATTACCGTGGCGAGATAGTATTCTGATTTCATTCTGCCTTCGATTTTAAACGAGCACACTCCTGCGCGTTCCAATTCGGCGAGGCGTGCGCTCATATTCAAATCTTTTGAGTTAAGAATATACGCTCCGCGGGAATCCTCTTCAATATCGAGCCAACCGCTATCCGAAAGTTCGTCTTTTTTGCGTATCTGATACTTCCACCTGCACGCCTGCACACATTCGCCTCGGTTGCTCTCCCTACCGGCAAGATAATTTGACAACAGGCATCTGCCCGAATAAGATATGCACATTGCGCCGTGCACGAATGCTTCGAGTTCGATTTCGGGCACGAAAGAGTGAATTTCTTCTATTTCTTTTATCGAAAGTTCGCGGGCGAGTATAGCGCGGGAAGCACCCTGTTCCGCCCAGAATTTAACCGCGTATTTATTTGTTAAATTGGCTTGCGTGGATATATGTATCGCGAGATTAGGCGCAGACTTACGGCAAGCATAAAACACTCCCGCGTCCGAAATTATCGCCGCGTCGACTTCGGTCGACTGCAAAAAAGCAAAATAATCTTCAAGCAACTCCGAATCGGAATTTTTAGCAAAAATATTTACTGTTACGTAAACTTTTTTGCCGCGCGAGTGCGCGTATTTTACCGCTTCGGTTATCTCATCGCGCGTAAAATTATCGGCAAAGGAACGCAGAGAAAAGTCCTTTCCGCCTATATAAACCGCGTCCGCGCCGAAGTAAAGCGCCGTTTTCAATTTTGAAAAATTACCCGCGGGGGCTAAAAGTTCGCATTTCATAATTTTTTAAATATTTTTAGGCTATAATTCTCACAATTTAACGCTCAACGCAACGCCGTCGCCTATATCGAACACCGTAGTTTGTAACTCGTTGTCGTGCGTTGCGGCTTGAACGTATTCTTTTATATGCTCCACGAGCATTTTGCGCTTTTTGGGAACTTCTTCCTCGCCAGTTACGTAGCCGAACAAAAGCACGTCGTCGGCGACGAGCACGCCGCCCTTTTTAAGGAGTTCTTTTAAACGAGGCAGATATTTTATATACTGCACTTTTGCGCAGTCGAGAAAAATAAAGTCGTATTCCTCTTTTAAGTTCCCGATCACTTCGCCCGCGTCGCCAAGAACAGCCGTTACCCTGTCGGCAAGTCCCAGCGCATTGAAATTGTGTGCCGCGCTTTCGTAAAATCCTTTATCGCGCTCAATCGTAGTCAATCTTGCGACGGGACAGGTTTGAAGCATTACCGCACCCGAAACGCCGACGGCGGTTCCGAGCTCTAAAATATTTTTAGGCTTTACGGCGCTTAAAACGGTAACAAGAAAATTGAGCGTTTCTCCGTTTGAAACGGGTATTTCGTTCGCAAACGCGAGTTCTCTTATTTTTTGTATTTCTTCGCTTATTCGCGGCTTATTGAACTGCGCGGTGCGCGTAGTTCTTTCTCCGTTTTCCGTATTTTTATGGGCGTAAGAAAATTCCATATTTTAAAGTTCCACCACTACGGGCACTACCATAGGGGATTGCTTTGTTTTCTTTAAAAGGTAGTTGCGAAGCGAGCGCTTTATGGCGCGCTTGAGCTCGTCAGTACCCGAACGTCCTACGTCCACGCCCTCTATGGCTCTGTAAATAACTTCGCGCATTTCCCTGTTGTAATCGCGGTGAAAATCGAACACGAAGCCGCGCGAATTGATGGCGGGCTCGCCGACCACTTCGCCGTTGGATACGGCTACCGAAACTATGAACAAACCTTCTTCCGAAAGTTGCCTTCTGTCTTCTATAACAACGCTCGCCTTTTCGTCTTCTATGCCCTCGCCGTCAATAAGGCGGGAACCCGAAGGAACGCTCGCGCACTTTTTCATACCTTTGGAGGTTATCTCGACGCAGTCGCCGATATCCGGTATATATATCCTTCCGTCCGGCATACCCAACTCTTCGGCAAGTTGACCGTGCTTTTTAAGATGACGGTATTCGCCGTGAACGGGAATAAAAAATTTGGGTTTTAAAAGCGCGTGCATTATTTTATGTTCTTCACGGCACGCGTGTCCGGAAACATGGACGTGTTCCAGACTTTCGTAAACGACGTCGGCGCCTTTGCGATAGAGGTTGTTTATTACTCTGTAAACGAGCTTTTCGTTGCCCGGTATCGGCGACGCGGAAATTATTACCGTATCGTTACTGCCAACCGTTACGGCCGGATTATCGCCGTTAGCCATACGGGTGAGCGCGCTCATAGGCTCGCCCTGACTGCCGGTTGAAACCACCACTATTTCGCTGTCGCGCATGTTTTTAATTTTCGAAACGTCTACAACTACGTTTTCCGGAATTTTTATTTCGCCAATCTTTTCGGCGGCTTCAACTACGTTGAGCATACTTCTGCCGGAAAGCGCAACCTTTCTTTTATAGCGTACCGCCAAATCTATTATCTGTTGCAGTCTGTGTACGTTGGAGGCGAAAGTAGCAATAATCAATCTGCGCTTCAAATTGTCGTTAAAAAGCCTGTCGAGCGTAGTGCCCACCGTGGTTTCGCTCATAGTGAAGCCCGCGCGCTCTATATTGGTGCTTTCACCCATATACAACAGCACACCCTGCGTGCCTATCTGCGAAATCGTTTCAAGGTCTATAGGCTGACCCGCAACGGGAGTCAAATCTATTTTGTAGTCGCCGCTGTGGAATATTACTCCCTGCGGCGTGTTTATGGCAAACGCAAGCGAACCCGCTATGGAATGGTTTACGTTAACGGCGCGAACTTTAAAACAGCCGAGCTGTATGGTCTGTCCCGGGGTTACTGTTATCTCCTTTACGTCGTTTAGGCGATGTTCGCGCAATTTGTTGTCTACAAGCGCCAACGTAAGTTTGGTACCTATTACGGGCACTTTGAGTTCCTTTAAAAGATAAGGAACTCCGCCTATATGGTCTTCGTGTCCGTGCGTTAAAATCAAGCCCTTTATTTTTTTTGCGTTATCTAAAAGATAAGTAATGTCGGGCACGATCAGGTCGAATCCTGGCGTCTCTTCAGTGGGAAATATCGCGCCCGCGTCGATAATAATTATATCGTCGCCGCACTCCACGGCAGTCATATTTTTTCCTATTTCTCCGACGCCGCCCAAAAATACGATTTTTACGGGTTTAGCTCCTCTTTGCGGCTTTTTGCCTTTGAACGCCGCTTCTTTTGTTTCTACTGCGGGTTGCTTTACTTTTTGCAGCTTTTTATTGCGTTCTGCTTCTTTGCCACCGCCGTGTCCGCCGTTTTGACGGTTTAACCGTTGCTTGCGTTTTTCTCCGTTATCCGCATAATTAGCGTTATCTTGCGTACGATTAGTCTTCTTTGCCCCTTCCGCCTGCGACCTGCGCCTTGCGGGAAGTTTTGCGGAGGGCCTCTTCTTTTCTTGCTCCAAAATTTTTCTCCGATTTTTTATTAAACTATATATAATATTGAAATGGGGGTTGAGTAAATCAACCCCCGCGTTTTTCAATTACTTTTTATTTACGTCCTTTACAAGTCCGTCTTCTATTAATTCTTCTATGCTCTCGTAAGGATACATAGCCGCGTAATCACGCTCGGGAACGTTTCTTTTTACGCCGTCGCGCGCTTCGAGCATCTCGTCAATAAGCCTTACCGCCTTTTTAACACCGAGAGGACTCTTTACTTTAATCATCATCGGCGTGCCGTGAAGCGATTTATTGGACGAAACGTCTTTGTGATGATAAACCGAATACTCGTGAGTTACGGGGTCGAGCGCAAGATATAAAACAAGCGTCTTGCCGCGGATTTTGAAGCGGGCGATTGTTTCTCTTCCTTTATGGAAACGTTCAGCGCCCCAAGCAATGTTGGAGTTTACTTTTCTGTAACTCAACAGAGCATTTCTGACCGCGCCGTAATACTTTTTCTGTTCGTCGGTACTCTGAATAATTCTTGCGATAAAGCTGCGGTTATAACGCATCATGTTCGCAAAGTCTACGCCGCCTTCGCTTTCTTCCGATTCCTCTTCGTCGTCGGAATCGTCTGAATCGTCGTCGGCTTCGTTTTCAACCGCGACGATTACCTGCGTTGGGAGGATTGTATCCTTCTCCTCTGCTTCGGTAGCGGGTTCTTCGTATACTTCTTCTACGGGTTCTTCAACCTGCTCTTCGGATTCTTCAACGGGCTCTTCTATAACCTCTTCTTCTACGGGTTCTTCCAAAAGCTCTTCTTCAATCTCTTCCGCCGGTTCTTCAACCGTTTCTTCTACAACTTCTTCGGGCTCTTCCGAATACTCTTCTATAACCTCTTCTTCAACCGCCTCTTCAACGGGTTCCTCATCCTTAATGAGGTCGGAAACTGTTACAAGCGTTTCTTCCACCACATAGGGTTCTTCGTAAACGGCCGTTGCGGTTGCGGTCTCTTCGCGAACTGCAACCACGCCCTTTTCGAGCATAGCCTTGATTTCTGCGATTTCTCTGTCTATCGCGTTAAAACGTTCGTCCGCAGTCATATAGACTTTTTCGGAAACCGTTTCCGATACTTTGTCTATACCGTCTTCGTCGAGAACTATTTCGTAATCGTTGTCCTGCTGCGACTCGATAAGTCTTGCCGAAATAGATTCGGTAAGCGCGTCATGATCCACGGAGGGGAGTGCGCTTATTACCTGCTCGGCAACCTTGTCGGCGATTTCGTCGCCGTCGTATTCGGGCAGATAGTTCGAAAGCACCGCCGCCGCTTTATCGGCAATAGCGTCTTCGTTAATTCCCGCAACGGTGATTTTTTCGCTTATGCGGGCAGCCATTTCTTCATAGTCGGGTTCGTCCGAATTCTCTTCCACGAACACTTCACGAAGCTTGTCGGCTACTGCGTTGGCTATAATCTCATAATTGAGTTTGTTTGTGATTTCTTCCGAAATGGATTTGCAACCGTCGTCGTCCACGAGGATTTCGAAGTTTTCGGCTTTGAGCGAACCGACCTTTAACGCTATGGCGTCGGCAAGTTCGTCTTCGTTGAGGGTTACGTTTACGTCGGCGGGAGCACTGGCGAATACGGCGCTGTTGCCGGACTCGGGGATTTCGATTTTTTCTGCTACTTTAGAAGCGAGTTCCTCATAGTCGAATTCCTGCGCTTCGTGCTCGGGGATTACGATGCTCTCTGCAACTTTGGTAGCTATATAATCGCTGTCGACGCCCGCCATATTGACCTTTTCGGCAATCTTTTCGGCGATGTATTCATTATCGAATCCGGTTGCGTTGATTTTCTCCGCAACCTTTTCGGCAACATATTCGCTGTCGACGTCGATTTTTGTTTCGGGAATATGAAGCTTTTCGGCAACCTTTTCGGCAAGAGCCTCATAGTCGATTTCGACTTCCGCCTGCGCTTTGGGCAGAACGAGCTGTTCGGCAACGCGCGCAGCGATGTAATCGGGGGAAACCGATTCCTGAACAGGAATACGGGAAACCACTTTGTCTGCGAGTTCGTCCGCGTCTACGTCAACGCGAGCCGAAGGAACTATAACCGCGTTGTTGTTCGAAGGAACAAGCCCCGCCACCTTTTCGGCAAGAACGTCGTAATCGATAACCGGTTCGTACTGAACGGGTGCGGCGCTTGCAACCGCAATTTCCTGCGAGGGCATACGCGACGCGAGCTTATCGGCAAGAACGTCGTAGTCTATAACGGGCTCGGCGTACTGTACGGGGGAAGCGTTTGCCACCGCAACTTCCTGAACGGGCATACGGGCTACGAGTTTGTCTACGAGCAAATCGTAATCGAGCTCTTCTCTTACCGGTTGAACATATTCGCCGCTTTCTGTTACAACCTGCGGAGCAGGTATGCGCTGTGCAATTTTATCCGCAAGGAGGTCGTAGTCGAGTTCGGGTTCCGCCTGCGCCTTTGCAGGTTGAACTTCTTCTACTTGCGCCTCTTCTTTTTCTTCTACGGGAGCGGCGGTTTTGGCTTTGTCGACTATTTCACGGAGCTCCTGAACCTTTTGCGATACCGCCTCGAAGATGCTTGCGTTCTGCATAGCGAGATATTTGAGTTCCTGCTTTATGGAACCGCAATCGTCGTCTACCGATTTGAGAATGCTTTCTCCCAACCGGTCCATATTCTCCTTGCTCTGGGCAAGCTGTTCGAGAACCGACTGCAAACTATCGTTAGCGGTGCCGGAATTTTTTAAAAGTTCGTCGGTTTTGGCGGAGAGTTTCTTCTCGTATTCGAGAATCACGTCCGCCTTTTTCATCGGACGCGTCTGCTGTGACGAGTTCTCATTTCTGTTGTCAGCCATAATCCACCTCATTTGAGTTTTTTCAATCAAAATCAACGTCCTTTCAGGACGTATTTTACATTAGTTTACACCTTTTTTTATAAAAAGTAAATAATTATATGCTTATTTTTAAAGGAATTTTATTTTTTTTTGCATTTGTCGGCATATATGTGGGCACCAATCGGATTTTTAAGGTAAATTTTCCCTTTTACATATTTAAAACGCCGTGCGGCGATTAACGCCCAAATTGCGCCGAAAAAGCGGTATAAAACCCAGTTTTGCCGTTCATAATAATAAAAAAAGGAGCGTTTTTTCGCTATGGGCAAAAAGAAAAACAAGGTACTTAAAATTACCGAAGAAGAATACTTCGCTTACGTCGCAGGGTTAAAAAACGACGCCGCTCTGTTCGCTGCGGACGGCAAACTTTTGGTTCCGCAACCATTTAATCAAAAGGAAAAAGACGGCAAAAGCGAATAATGGCTATAATTGTTGAAGGCGGGAGAAAAATTCTCCCGCCTTCATATTTTTCGCAAATCATCACCCACACCGCTTTTTTTCGGAGTGCGCCCCGCACTGCGGATAATGTCCGTTGCTGTTCTATTTATATGATTTTTTTTAATTTAAAGTTACTTTAAAGTATTATGCAGATAACTCCGCCCTTTCCCTCGTTGACTATACGCGTTATGGCGCGGCGCATCTTCGTTTTTGTTTCGTCGTGCATTCCGCCGACTTTGACGGATAGCCCTTCCTTCACCATTCCGCGCAGAGATTTACCGAAAACGTTGGTGTCCCACATGTCGTCGGGATTGTTTTCAAAGCCGGCCATCATACCCTGAACTATGCTTTCGCTCTGCCCTTCGTTACCCATTATGGGACTGACTTCGCCCGTAACGTCGATTTTTACAATATGGTAGCTGGGCGCCGTTGCGCGTAGTTTTATGCCGACGCTTCCGTTTTTGCGCACGACTTTGGGAGCTTCCAAACTCATGTCGCCGTCGTCAGGACTGACTATGCCGTAGCCGTTCACCCTCGCACATTCGAGCGCGTCTTTGATTTTATCGTAGCCGCGTTTTGCTTCCGAACTGCCTCGAACGTAACGCATAAGAGTGTATTCGTCCGAGATTTCGTCGCCTGCAATTTCGGACAGCATATCGAAAAATACTCCGTCGCGCACGTATACGGTTAAATCCGCCCTACCGTCTGCAAGATTGAGATCGGAAGTTATTTCACCTTTCCAGAACTTGCAGTCCGCGAGCATCGTATCGAACGCTGCGCAGTCTTTCATTTTGCAAACAGACGACGACACGCTTTTTATTCTTTCCAAAAGTTCGCCTATTGCCGAACCGTCGGCGGGCAAAAAGCGCATCCACTTGGGTATATCCACGTTAAATCCGGTAACCGGGAACTCGAACAATACGGCTTTCAAAATGCCCATAAGTCCGTTCGCGTCAAGTTTTTCGCAGTTGGTGCATATTACCGTCACGCCGTATTTGGCTTCGAGCTCGGCGCAAAGTTTTTTTGCGGAAGCCTTTTCCGGCTCGGCGCAGTTTAAAACTATAACGAAAGGTTTGCCCAGCGCTTTTAAACGGGAAACCGTCTTTTCTTCCGCTTCGACGTAGCCGTCGCGTTTAATGTCGGATATACTTCCGTCGGTCGTGACGCATATGCCTATGGTGGAGTGTTCGTTGATGACCCTCTCGGTGCCAAGTTCCGCCGCTTCGGCAAATGGAAGCGGTGTTTTACTCCACGGGGTGTTTACCAAACGGGGTTTTCCGTCTTCTTCGAAGCCGCTCGCGCCCTTGGTAATAAAACCTACGCAGTCGGCGAACCGCACGTTCGCGGTTGCGTTTTCTATTTTTACGGAAGCCGCCTTCGACGGAACGAATTTAGGTTCGGTAGTCATTACCGACTTGCCCGACGCCGATTGAGGCAGTTCGTCGGTCATTAAATTTTTAAGATTGCCGTCCTCTACGTTTGGAATGACCAGTTCGGTCATAAACTTTTTTATAAGAGTGGATTTGCCCGTTCGAACCGGCCCCACCACTCCCACGTAAATATCTCCGTTGCTCCGTTGAGCTATGTCCTCGTAAACGTTGTATTCAAGCATATCCGCCTCCGCAAAATCTATGTGTATAATAATTTATTTACGGGTTTTGTGTTTTAGAACGGTTGCGGACCAAATTTATGCTTTTATATTAACACCATAATATGTATATTATAATATAGAATAATGAAAACGGGATAAAATATTAATAAAAGCTCACGCATTGATTTAACGTGAGCTTTTTATATTTGTTTGAATGAAAATTTTAATTATATTTTATAACGTCGTCAAAGAATTCCTGCATCTCTTCCTTCGTTTCGAAGTTGGCAAGGAAACTCAAATTACCCATACAGCCCGAAAGAGCCTGCGGAACGCGCTCAACCGCTTTTAGGTTATTCCTGAACCTGTCGGCTATATCCTGCTCGGAATAATAATAATTTTTGCCGTCGCGCCTGCCCGCAAACGCGCAGTAATACTTTTTACCGAGCCCGACAAGAGTTGAATCGTACGTAATCATATCCGCCCATATCTTATAAACGTCCGTACTGTTGGCGTAGTTCATCATATCGGGAGAAATTCCGCCGGCGGGGCGCACATTCACTTCCAGAGCAACGAGTTCTCCTTTTTTGCCTATGTGCTGATCCGACAAAAGGCGGAAAAACTCGAAATGCACGAAACGGCTTTTAACCTTGAACGCCTTCAAAACCTTTCTGCCGAGATTTTTAACGTCTTCGAGCGGCTCGTTAAGATAATAATACAAGCTGTCGCCGTTGGTGTTTACTATTTCCATCAAATCGCCCATTTCAACCAGTCCCGTTTCGAATATAGGATTGCCCTTGCCGTCTACGATTGCGTCGTAAGAATTGACGAGCGCATGTATATACTCTTCCATTATGTAATTTTTGGGTTTGGTCTTTAAAAAGGCTTTGAGCTCTTCCTCGTTGTTGAGTTTGAACGTATCGTTTGCGCCCATTCCGTTATCCGGCTTTACTATTACGGGATAGCCGACCTGCTTTATGAAGTCGGTACAGCCTTTAAGACTCTTTACAAGACGGTGGCGCGCAACCTTTACGCCCGCCTTTTTATAAAACTTTTTCATTTCCGACTTGTACGTTACGCGCTTTATCTCTTTTGCATTGAAGCCCGTGGTAACGTTGAATTCGGTGCGGAGCATTGCGTCGCGCGAAAGCCAATACTCGTTGTTGCTCTCTATGTAGTCGATTTTTCCGTATTTGAAAGAGAAGAACGCAACCGCGCGGAACACTTCGTCGTAGTTTTCAAGACTGTTGACCTTATAATACTCGTTAAGCGAAGTTTTAAGCTCTACCGAAAGGTTGTAATAGGGGCAATCACCTATACCCAGCACGTTTACGCCGTTGTTTTTAAGCTCGCGGCAAAACTTCCAGTAGTTTGCGGGGAAGTTGGGAGAAATAAAAATAAAGTTTTTCATAGTTAAAAATCCTTATATAAATTCTGTTTTTCTTATGCGGTTGACCGCCGTAATCAACGGTCGGGAAACAATACGTCCATAAAATAAGGTATGCAGGTTTGCCAGCTTGCTTCCGAATGTGTGCCGTGAGGCACCACGCGAGAGGTGACGAATACTCCCTTTTCCACAAGCGCGGCGGAAGTTTCGGCAAAAAGTTTTTTCATTCCGCCGTGATTTTTGAACTCGCAACTGCCGTAATCGGTATATAGTACGGTATCTTTGCCGAATTTCGCGCTTTTTACAAAATCGGGAACGCCGCCGCATGCCCAAACGCTGGGCGAGAGCGCCGCGCCCTTTGAAAAATACTTACCGAAAGCGGACAGAGCGTAAAGCGTCATAAGCCCGCCCATAGAACTGCCGCCTATGGCGGTGTTGGCTCTGTCCGGCAAAGTCGAATAGTTTTTATCTATAATCGGCTTGAATTTTGACACGAGCCACTTCATATATTTTGAGCCCTTGCCGTTTATTTTTTTGCCGTCGCAAATAAAATTGACCGGAGAATACTCTTCTAAACGCTTATCGCCCTCGTGATTACATTCCACCGCCGCCACGATAATTTGCGTATCCGTATAATCGAGATAGTCTTCAAGTCCCCAGCTTTTGCCGAACGTAGCCTCGCCGTCATCGAAAAGATTGTGCCCGTCGAACATATACATTACGGGATATCGCTCGTTTTCGTTATAGCCCGTCGGAAGATACACGAAAGCCCTGCGCGGTTTTTTGCCCGTGAGCGGGGGAATTGTTACTTCAAACCTCTCTACCATTTAAAACACCGTTATAAAAATCGAGAACGTCGTTTTGCACCTGATCTTTGCAGACGTCGTTTAAAATTTCGTGACGGCAGTCGTCGTAGAGAGTTACCGAAACGTCCTTAATACCTGCATTGTGGAACTTGTTAACCGCCCGTATTACGCCCTTACCGTAGTCGCCGACGGGGTCTTTTTCACCCGCGACGAAGTAAACGGGCAAATCTTTGGGAACGGCGGCTATTACCTTTTTGGAGCAAGCCTGCTTTATAACCGAAAACAAAACGTAATAACCGTTGTTGGTAAAAGAGAATCCGCAAAGTTTATCGGCTTCGTAATTATCCACGTTTTGAGGGTCTTTCGACAACCAGTCGTTACCGGTGCGAGCGGGCTTGAATTTTTTGTTATAAGAACCGAAAGCAAGATTTTTTATAACTTTGCTTCTGTTGCGCCAGCCGCAGAAAAGCGCGTTGAGTTTTACGGCGAAAAGAGCGGTGTTTAATGTTGCTTTGTTCTTAAAGCCGCTTCCCATTATTACGGCGCCCCTAAATTCGTTACCGTAAAGCGAAATATATTTGCGGCAGAAAAACGAACCCATGCTATGCCCCAGTACGAACCAAGGCAAATTGCCCGTTTGACTCTCAACCTGTTTTTTTAGTTCGTGAATATCCTCTACCACTACAGAATAGTCGTGCTCGTCGTTAAAATAGCCCAAATCCCGTTTGGATTTTACAGACTGTCCGTGTCCGAGATGGTCCTCGGCGCAAACGATATAGCCGTTTTCGTTTAAAAACTTTGCAAACGGCGCATACCTTGCGGCGTATTCGCACATGCCGTGAATTATCTGAATAACCCCTTTGACTTCGCCCTCCGGCTTCCATAGGCATGCGTGTATAGTGTTTTTACCGTCTTTTGAAGCGTAATATAAATCCTGCATAATAGAACCTCTGTTTGTTATTAATCCTGCGAACAGGCGATACCGTAGGCGAGTTCCGCCATTTTTTTATACGCCTCTTCGCTTGGATGTAGATGGTCGCCGCTGTCATAACCTTGCGCAAACGCGGAAGGGTTGCGTTTATCGCGCAACAACGCGTCGAAATCTATGAGAGTACAATCTTTGCGACCTCTTATCCATTCGTTGAAAGCGTTTCTCATTTCCTCGCGGAAAGGCGCGTATGTACGCCAGCCGTAAATCGGCAAAAGCGTGCCGAGGTAAACTTTAAGCCCTCGCGCTTTCGCTTTATTTATATAATAATCTATACCGCGACACAACTCTTCGACCGAAGGCAAATCAGACATGGGGCGGAACGGATTTATTTCGGTGCCGACGGGGTGAATTATATCGTTTATTCCCTGCTGGATTATTACCGAATCCGCACCGCTCACAGAAGACACTTCCCTCTCGAAGCGGTTTTCGCCTTTGAGCCCGTAACTTTCGTAAGTTACGCACGTATACTCGCGCAAAACGCGCGTGCCGCTTGCCGCCCTGCGAACTACCGCGGTGGAATTGTAAGCGTTATCCATACATTTTAAAGCGAAATAATCCGCCCAGCTTTGAGCCGTTATCGAATCGCCGTAACATATTACGGAGCGTTTGCCTTTTTCCGTCCATACGTCGAGCCCCGTCAAAAAATAGAACGTGTCGGTCGTGCGCGTGTTTTCGAGCGGCAAAACCGAAGTAAGAGCGCAGTTTCCTACCGAAAAAAATCCCTTTGACAGCGGACCTTTTATTACTACCGCCGAACGCATTAACGTAAAGTCTTTTAAATATACGCTTACCGAAACTTTGCCGAGAGGCTTTACACGGAAAGAAATCTCGTCCGAAAAAATCTCTTCACCTGCCGCTAACGTCACGCTTTCGTTGCCACCGAAAGTTACGAGGCGAGCGTCTTTTAAATTTATCTCTCTGTCGGAAATGGCGGGAGCCACCGTTACCTGCGATAACGTAACGGATTCCGTGCCGCAAAAGTTTGAAAAATGAAGCCTGACTTTATCGCCGCCGAAAGCGCAGGTTACGGGGTACCTTAAAGTTACGTTTTTAGCGTAATTTTCCACTCTGCGCTCGGCAACCGACGTTGCGTTTCCCCAGACAGTAACCCATTTATTCACTTTTTTGCCTCCTTCCGAAAAGCATCTTCCATATTCCTTTAAAATATTTACCGTTAAAAAAGTCGTAAAGCCCCTCCGCTCGTGCGGAATCGAATTTGACGAACTGCGCGCAGGTGCGGACATGCGCGTAGCGCATTGTTCCGTAAACGGTAGGGTGTTTTTTTGCAAACCGCAGCATTAGCCGAACAAAAAGCCGCACGAGTACCGCGCGCGAATTTACTATAGCCGCAATCGGTGTGTGCGCGTTAACCGTGATTCTTCCGTTTTTATCCGTTTCAAACGGATAAGGCGCGGGCATTAATCCGGAGACGTCCGCTTCGGGAAGAAATTCGCAGTCCCCCGATTTTTCGGTTACGGCGCAAAGAGGCAAATTTTCAGACGAAGATCCTACAAAAATTTTGTATTCGCCCGAAACGACCAACCACTTACCCGACGAAACGTCGAACGAGCGGAATGAATATTCGTCAAACGGAATTTCTATCCGCCTGCTCTCCCCCGCTTTTAAATAAATTTTGTTAAATCCTTTAAGTTGAAAACGCGAGTTTGCCGCTCGAGGGTATTCTATATACATTTGAACGGCTTCCGCGCCGTCTTTGCCGCCGACGTTTGTCAAAGTGAATTGCGCGCCCGTACCGTTTAAAACGAGATCCGAATATTCAAATTCGGTATACGACAGTCCGAAGCCGAAAGGATATTTTTTGTTTTTGGCACGGAAATAGCGGTAACCCACGTTCATACCCTCGCCGTACACTGTATAATACGGGTCTTTGTTAAAATATTCCGCGGCGGGAGAATCTTCGATTTTTAAAGGGAAAGTTTCGGCAAGCCTTCCCGAGGGATTGGCTTTTCCGACGAGAATATTCCAGACTGCCGCGGCGCCGCCCTGCCCGCTCAAACCGGCGAACAGCAAGGCGTTTACTCCCGCGTCCCAGTCTGTTTCGACCGCTCCCCCGCACGAGAGCACTGCTATTATTTTTTTGCCGGTCGCGCGGAGAGCTTTCAAAAGTTCCGTCTGGCTTTCGGGCAGGGTTGCGCTTTCTCTGTCAAGCCCCTCCGCGTCACCCGCGGAAAGTCCGACAGATACTATTAATACGTCGGCCCCGCGGGCGAGCTTTACCGCTTTTTTTATCAGTCTGCCGTCTTTCTTTTCGCCTTTAAAACCGCGAGCGTAACCGCAAAAACGCAAATCTTGCGCGGCGCAATCTAAAAGACGCGTTATTTCAGTGGGACAAACGTGCGATGAGCCGCCGCCCTGATAGACGGGATTTTTTGCAAATTCGCCGAAAAGAGCAATTTTTTCGCCCTGTTTTAAAGGCAACGCCCCGTCGTTTTTTAAGAGTACCGCACATTCTTCCGCGCACTTTACGGCATAATCCGAGTGTTCGTTAAAATCGCAGGCGGCTTTTACAGTTTGTTCTTGCGACAGCTTTATTATTCTGTCGGCACATAAAGACAGCTCTTCTTCGGAAAGATTTCCGCTTTTTACCGCAAAATCGATTTCGTCAACCGAAAATTTACACCCCGGCATTTCGAGGTCGGCTCCCGCCTTTATCGCGCTCACCCTGTCGTGAGTGCCGCCCCAGTCGGAAACCACAACTCCTTCAAAACCCCATTCGCCGCGAAGGATATCGGTAATAAGACGCTTGTTTTCGTTACAGAAAACGCCGTTCAGCCTGTTATACGCGGACATCACAGCATTAGGTTTAGCGGATTTTACGGCTATTTCGAAAGAAGTCAAATAAATTTCGCGCAGGGTTCTTTCGTCTACGACGGAATCGGAAACCGTTCTGCCCAGTTCCTTATTGTTTGCGCAATAATGCTTGATACAGGCGCCGACGCCCGACGACTGTACGCCGCAAATATATTCTCCCCCCAGTATGCCGCTCAAATAAGGGTCTTCGGAAAAATATTCGAAATTTCTCCCGCAGAGAGGACTGCGCTTGATATTGACGGCGGGCGCGAGGATTACGTCCGTTCCGAAGTGCGCGCCTTCTTCGCCTATGCGTTTACCGACCCCGCGCGCAAGGTCGCGGTTGAACGAGCAGGCAAGCGCGGAATGTGCGGGGAAGCACGTGGCGGGCACGGACTTGTTGAGACCCATGCTGTCTGATTTGGACTCGAACTGAAAACGTAGACCCGCGGGGCCGTCAGAAAATCTTATACTTTTAACGCCCTCCTCCTTAAAACCGTGAGTGCGCCAAAAATTTTTGCCCGATACGAGCATTGCTTTTTGACGCGTTGTAAGGAGAGGATAATTTTTCATAATTGTAATTATACTACTTTTTTTATTTTATTGCAAGTCAAACGCAAAAAAACGCGGAATGTCTTTCCGCGCTTTATATTTTAGTTATGGTGCGACAAATCGAGAATTGCGTGAACGGAATTCTCTACCTTTTCCGGCAATTCGACAAACAGAATTACGCCGCTTTGCGTATAATTGCCACTGTCGCCCCCGTCGTAAGCGAAGCCGACTACATTGGCGAGAACGAAATCGCCAACGTATATAAATTGCGGCACGTAATTGTATTTTATCCCGTCGCCGCTTACGCCCGCGATATACAGACTGCATTCCTCAAAAAACGCTTCGTCGTAATTTTCCATGACCTGAATAAACCCCTTACCGTCTACGCGGGAATCGAGAAAATATTCGTCCTTTTTGTCTTCGTAAAAGGCGTTAAGGTCGGCGACGCCGTTTATTATTAAGGGCTCGAACGCGCACGAATCGCCGCAGTATGCGATATTAAAGCCGTATTCTTCCGGGCAGAATATGTAGTTTGTTTTATAGTCGAAATTGATGCCCATATAATTGAACGGACAACCGCTATATAATCTGTCGGGGCAAATTCTGTCGTTTTTTACGTTTATAATATCGAAATAAGTAAAGCCTATTTTTTCTTCGGTTATTCTGTTTACGCCTTCGCTGTAATACGAACGATAGCCGAAAACAACTTTATAACTGTCGGTGGAGGTTTCTATATCGTAGCGGATGCCGTTGAACTCGCGTTCCTTCGGATAGCTACCCATAGCCGCGCTTTCGCTTCCGCTTGCCCTGCGTATAAACGAAACGTTTTCGCCCTTTATATAATTCAATAGTTTTCGGGCTTCCTCTTCAAAGCCTTTGACGTTGGATATTTCGTAATAACTGAATTCGGCTTTCACCGCTTCCCCGTCACGGTCGATTATCGCGCCGCAGAGCCGCCCCATAGCCGCGTCAGTAATTTCTTTCTGGTCCTTTGTCAGCCAATCGTCTCCCAACCAACGTAAAAACGAGCAAGAGGAAGTTATGCAAGTCGCAAAAATCAAAACGACGACGATTAAAGTTTTAAAAAGCTTTTTAGCCATTACCCCCTCCTGCGGTTGAAAATATTGTAACACCGCAAAAGATTTTATTCAAGCTTTTTGACAGACAAAAAAAGCGCGGCTGATTACCGTAATTCCCATAGGGAATTTAATAAAACGCAAATAAAAAAATTTAGGCATAGCGTCAAGCCGTGCCTTTTCTCTTGTCTTGGTTTAGTTGCTTGTGTCAGTTGTAGGCTTCGTCATCGTCGAAGAACTGCGGCTCGATTGTGCCCACGAAATTATAGACGATTTCTACGGTTTGCTTGTAGTGTCCGTTTGCTTTTGTTTTCTCGTGGACGATTACCTTGTCAATGAACGAACGCAGAATTTCGGGCGTGAGTTCTTCAAAATTGCTGTACTTGTAGATGAGTAGCATAAAGTCGAGAATTTTATCGTCTTGCGCTTTGGCTTTCTCTATTTCAGCTTTCAAAGTCTTAACCCGCTCCTTGACTATAGTCCAGATAACTTATAATTTTGTTCCCTCCTGTAATAATTGCCCCCTGCAAGGGCGAACTTGGCTACTTGTAGCCAAGTGAGATATGGATATACTCCGAATATCCTGTTTGTCCGTCCGAGCGGTAGACTTCGATTTTGCCTTGTGTTGTGCTTTTGCTTACCGTTTGCTTACCATATTAGGGTGGTCTTATTGTCATTGGGTTTACCTCCGTATTGTTAGTATTTATATCTTCGTCCACGCAAGAAAAAGCGGGATAGATACCGTAAAAAAGACGACAAAAAAGCCGCTGATAACTTCTTGTATCACCGACTTCTAACCGTGTTTAGCAACATAATGTGCTCTATGATGGTTGGTCATTCTATTAAGTTAGAGAATTGATTTTAGTGCCGTTTTCCGAAAAAATCGTACACTCATAAAAGTCTATCACGGCTTACGTCGTAAGCGAAGCTTCGGTACGACGCGGCAAACTTGCGCTCTATGCCACACGCTTAAAAGCGGAGGCAACTTTGCGCCGTTGCCGTTCCTCTTCCCAAAAAGTTCTTCGATACTTTTCGGGAACCCTAAAAGCGTACAACTAAAAAACTTACGCCCTTTCCGTAAGCTAAGGCACGGGCGGCTATACTGCCCAAACCTTCCGCGCCCTATGAGCTGTCGCTCATTGCGGAATCTGCCGAACTCATAACCGTTATCCGTTCGGCACACCCTTTCAAAAGGGTACAATACCACTCATTACACTACTGTGGTATTCTATGTATTTTATCACTATGACAGTATAAAGTCAATAGATTTTCAAAACAAATGTTTGCGATTTTTGGAAAGTTTTGTCGAAAAGCGATTTTCTAAAATTCAACGGTAAACTTACTGCCCTCGCCAAGCGTGCTTTCGACGCTTATTTTCCATCCCGACTTTTGGCATATCTTTTTGGCAACGGCAAGCCCCAAACCAAAGCCGCCGTTTTTACCGTTGTGCGATTTGTCAACCGTGAAAAAGCGAGAAAATACCTTGCTCATATTTTCTTCCGCAATGCCTATTCCCGTATCTTCAACAGTCAAGCCTTGATAGTTAAGCGTAACCGTTATACTGCCGCCGTCCTTATTGTATTTAATGGCGTTTCGCACGAGATTTCCGAAGATTTCGCTTAATCGTTCGTGTCTGCTCATTACGATTACGTTATCGTCTATTTTTTCCGTTATCGTAATATTCCTTTTGTCCGCTTCGGGTTTCAATGCGGCAATCGTTTCTTTTGCAAGCGCGGAAAAGTCCACTTCGTAAGGGGGTAAATCGTCATTGTCGATTTCGCTGTAATTGATGATACAAGCAATCAAATTTGTAAGGCGTTCGCTCTGCGTGAGTATTGTTTTATACGCTGTTTTCGTTTGGCTTTCGCTCATACCGCCCGCCTGTAACAATTCGGCGTAGCCGTGAATCGACGTAAGCGGCGTATTCATCTCGTGCGTTACGTTAGAAATAAATTCGTCCTTTGAAACACGCGCTTTTTCAACAAGCTCTTTTTCCGCTTGTATCTCGCTCATTTGCCTTTGAATGTTGCGATTGCGCTCGTTGAGAATATCGGCTACGGGTTTGAGTTCGGAATACTTGCTTGTAACCTGCGGATTGTTCGCGGCATCGCTTGCAAGTTTTTTTACGGGCGTTATGATGATATGCATGGAAACGAACGCGGTTACCGCGCACAGAAACAGCATAACGCCTGCAAAGGAGGCAATAATCGGCAAGGTCTTTACAAAGATCATCCAATCGCTGTCGGTAAAAACGGCAACGCGAACGAGATACTTCCCGTCGAAATTTCTACAATAATAGATCATATTTTGCCCGAGCGTGGAACTCGAACGCACGCCGTAGCCGCTCTTTCCGCTAACGATCGCGTCGATTACTTCCGTTCGGTCGGCGTGATTTTTCTCTGGATTTTCGGCATGACTGTCGGCTATAACGTTGCCCTGCGCGTCCATAAACGTAACTCTTGCGCCGTTCAGCCGTTCCGAATAGTCTTTTGCACCGTCTGCGTTCAACGGATATGCGCTCTCGTCGAATTCGTTCATATACACGTAGAGATACTTAAAGCCGTTGTTGACCGAGGAATTGTAATAGATCGTAGAAGATAATATCCCGAAGGTCAAAACGCAAAAGAGCATGATTCCGAGTGATAAAATCCAAATTCTCCATTTCATAAAATTGCTCCTTCTTATTACGGCGCAAGCAAAACCGCGCTTTTGCGCTAGCGCACTCAATTTGTCGCTTGCGACCTCAGCGGTGTGAATGCCCGCAATTATATAATTGTTTGCCCTGAAAATTGCGGGCAGAGCGGCAGAGCCGCTAAAACTCACGGAATTTTTATTTCGCAGAATAGAAATAAAAATTCGTGAATTAAAGTTTGTACCCCACACCGAATATCGTTTCAATCTTTACGCCGAGCTTGCGAAGACGGGCAACGTGATTGTCGAGCGTTCGCGTTTCGCCTACGTCGTACCCCCAAACTTCGCATAAAAGTTTTTCACGGGATAAAACTTTTCCGTGATTTTCCATAAAATATTGTAATAGTTCAAATTCCTTATGATTGAGCGATACTTCTTTGCCGTCGATTTCGCAGACGAAAGTTTCAGAGTTCAGCGTAACATTACCAACCGACAAAACGCTTTGTCGCTGTTTTCCGCGCAATCTTGCGTTTACTCTTGCCGTAAGTTCCAATACGGAAAAGGGCTTTGCTATATAATCGTCCGCGCCCATATTCAAACCGTTTACCTTATCTTCTTCCTTTGATAGTGCGGAGAGCATAATACAGCTTACGGCAGGAAATTTCTCTTTGATAAAACGCAGAGCGTCTAAACCGCTTCCGTCGGGTAACATTATATCAAGCAATGCAACGTCCGGCTGTTCGCCCAAAAGTGCGGCGGTAAAAGATTTCAAGGTTGAAAACGCCTTGAAATCCAAGCCGTTCATCTCTAATGCGACCTTGATTAGTCCGCAAATGCTTGTATCGTCTTCTAAAATAAATACTTTGCCTTTCATAAAATCACCTTACCTATATTATATCATTTTACATCAGATAAATAAAGTGTTGAGAATATGCCGCTTGTAATAAAATTGTAATATCAACCAAATCTGCCGTTGATATAATCGTCTGTTTTTTTGTTCTGCGGATGAGCAAACAGCTTTTTCGTTTCGTCCATTTCAATCATTTCGCCCAAAAGGAAGTACGCCGTATAGTCGGCTATTCTGAACGCCTGCTGCATATTGTGCGTTACCATAATAATAGTCATATTCTTTTTGAGTTCAAGACAGAGTTCTTCTATTTTTCCGGTAGAAATGGGATCGAGCGCACTCGTCGGTTCGTCCATTAAAAGAATTTGCGGCTCAACGGACAGCGCACGGGCAATACAGAGCCTTTGCTGTTGACCGCCCGAAAGACCGAGAGCGGATTTATTTAACCTATCTTTTACTTCGTCCCACATAGCCGCGCCTTTGAGCGAGCTTTCGACTATCCCGTCCAATTCGCTTTTAGAGCGTATTCCAAACGTGCGCGGTCCGTATGCAATATTATCGTAAACGCTCATAGCAAGCGGGTTGGGGCGTTGGAATACCATACCCACGTTTTTCCGAAGGCGCGACAAATCTGTTTTCCTTGCGTAAACATCGGTGTTGCCGATTTTGATTTCGCCCGTGATTTTACAGCCTTCGATTAAATCGTTCATTCTATTAAGCGATTTTATGAGCGTGGATTTGCCGCAACCGCTCGGACCGATTAAAGCAGTGAGTTTATTTTTCGGAAAATCCATATAAATGCTTTTTAACGCGTGAAACGAGCCGTAGTATAAATTCATTTCCTTGACCGAAACGGCAATATCGCCGCTCAAATCAAATTGCTCTATAATGTGTTTTTTCATATCTTTTTTCTCCGATTAAATAACCATTCCAAAAGTGAAACGAGTAAGTTAAGTATGATGACGAATATAAGCAATATGCTTGCCGTAGCGTAGGCTTCGTTTACTTGCAAGCCGTTACTCATAAACTTCCATACGAGAACGGCGAAACTTGCCGCGCTATCACCGTAACCTTGCGGAATAAAAGTAGATGCCGAGCCCACCGTAAATATGAGAGCCGCGCTTTCGTTTACGATTCGCCCGATAGAAAGGATAATCGACGTTATAATTCCCGTAATTGCCTGCGGCAGAACGACGACGAAAATCGTCCGCAGTTTTCCCGCGCCGAGAGCGTAACTTGCTTCACGCATACTGTCGGGCACTTCCGATAAACTTTGTTCGGTGCTGCGTATAATCGTCGGCAAAATGATAAGAGCCAAAGTAATACAGCCCGCCCATAGAGAATAGCCCATATTCATACCGATTACAAAGAATACCATTCCGAACAGCCCGAATATTATCGACGGAATACCGGCAAGCGTATCGACGAACAGGCGTATCACTTTAACGAAAATGCTTCCTTTCTTTGCATACTCGTTCAAAAAGATTGCCGCGCCTACACCGAGCGGCAAAGCAAGCAACAGCGCAAGACCTATAAGCATTGTAGTTGATACAAAAGCGGGCGCAAGCGTCGTGTGTGCGTTACCGCTTTCCCCGAACATAAAATCAATACTCAAATGCGGAAAGCCTTTTACGAAAACGAATATTACGATAAATGCGAGAACGAACGCAACCAGCAAAGAAATAACCCAAGAAACTATCCATAGCGCGTCGCAAGCGCTACCCGTGCGACGATAGCTTTTTAACGTATCTTTCTGATCGCTTTCTCTCAATCTACGAGAGAAGAATTTATTGCCGCCCTTGCTGTCCTTTTTTACAGCCATAAGGCAAAGATTAAGTATGAGTATAAAGATAAGCAATACGAACCCGTCGGCAATAAGCGCAGACTGTTCGGACGGCGTTGCATAACCCCAATTCTGTACGATATTGCTTGTGAGCGTGGTAAACGGCACGAACGCACCGAACGGATAACCCGAACCGTTACCCACTATCATCTGAACAGCCATTGTTTCGCCGATTGCCCGACCTATGCCGAGTATGATTGCCGATATAATTCCGCTCTTTGCGGCGGGCAGCAAAACTTTCCATACCGCTTGATTTTTTGAACAGCCGAGCGCAAGCGCGCCTTCGTAGTAGTGCATGGGTACTGCTTCCAAACTGTTTTTGGTTATGGAAGTTATTGTCGGTAATATCATAACCGAGAGAATAAGCGTACACGCCAAAAGTCCGAAACCCGCATTATTCGGGTGGAATATATCGACGAGTAGCGGCATTAAAAATTTATACCCGAACAGACCGTACACGATAGACGGAATACCCGCAAGCAAATTTACTATCTGCGTATATATCTTTTTCAGTCGTTTAGGGCAATAAAATACAAGCCAAATCGCCGTAAATACAGCAAGCGTACCGCCGAGCAGTACGGCGCATACGGTAAGAAAGAACGTGCCGACAATCATTCGCCATATTCCGAAAGTTTCCGATTTTGCCGACCATTCAGAGCCGAAAATAAACTTGAAAAAACCTATATCACGAAAAGCGGGTATGCTTGCATAAAGCAAATAACCGATAATCGTAAACACGGCAAGAATGGAAAATGCCGCAAGGGCTATAAATATTGCCTTTGCGATATTTTCCTTTGAAAAAAACTTTGCCGTTTTTATCTTTGTTAGCGTAGTCATATCACTTTACCGAAATATAACCCGCGCCCGTTATAACCGTTTGAGCTTCCGCACTCATAATATAATCGTAAAAGCCTTGTGCCGCCGCCGACAGCGTTCCGTTTTCTTTGAGTACGATAACGAACGGACGTTGCAGAGCATAAGTGTTATTCATAATGTTTTCCACCGTGCAAGCAACACCGTCTAAACTTACCGCTTTAACCGTACTTTTCAGACTACCGTAAGATATGTAGCCTATGCTGTTTGTCGAGCCTTGTATCGCTTCGATTACGTTACCCGTTTCGGCAAGCGTGGCAACGCTCGTAGCGTAACCGTTTTCGATTTTCAAAAGCTCGTCGAACGCCGTGCGCGTTCCGCTTGACGCATCCCTGCCGATTGCCGCCGTTATCGAAGTGTCGGGAATTGCCGTACCGCTTTCATAGAGTGCTTTCACGTCGGTTTTGCTCACGTCCGTAACAGAACAGTCTTTGTTGACGATAAGGGCAATACCGTCCATACAAAGCGTATAGCCTTTCACACCCGTTTCGCTCGATTTCAATTCACGCGAAGACATACCGAAATCGTTTAAGCCGTTTTGCGTATCACTTATACCCGCGCCGGACGAAGACATATTTACCGTAATTCTTACGTCGTGCGTCTTTTCGTATTCCGCCGCAAGTTTTTCCATTATGGGGGTAACGGAAGACGAACCCGAAACGGTAATGCTTTCCTTTTTACTGCCGCAACCCGTCATTGCACCGAGTGTTCCGCATACCAACGTGGCAACGCAAAGCGCACTTGCCAAAATTTTGCCTACTTTTTTCATTTTGTTTCTCCTTGAATTTTTTATTTTTGTCGTTTGACAAGTATAGAATAGCAAGAAGAAGTAACAAAGTTAGTCAGTCAGTTGCAATAAATTTGTAAAAAGAAACAGGACTTCGATTTGAAATCCTGTTCTTTTTCATCGCTTGAAAGTGCAACTCTTATAAAATTTTTGTTTTTTAATCCCTATGGGAATTGCGCTTTACCGAGCTTTTTTATTTGAATTATTTTACGGTGTTTAACCGTGATTTTTGCTTGCTTCGGGGGTTTCGCGCTCTTTTTTTTCGCCGCCGAGCTTCAATACTCCGACGGAAAGTATGGGCGAAACTATAAGCCATATCGCCGCAAGGGTAACGAGCACGTAAACTATTATTGCGCCGACCGAGCGGTCCCCCATAAATACCCAACCTACGAGGTTGAAATCGAATATTCCGTAGAGCCCCCAGTTGAGTGCGCCAACGAGTACGAGAACGTAAGAAATTATGTTTGCAATTACCATAGTTGTTCCTCCGTTAAGGAGTATGGGTAACCGCAAGTTAATTATACTTTTGTTTTTTGAACTCTTTTTTCTTTTCTTCCTCTTCAATTGCCTCTTTTGCTGCGTTTAACGCGCGGGAAGCTGTTTCTTCGGTTATAGTTCCGCCGGACAAAAGAGTCTTTGCGTAAGTTGCGTTAAGCGTTTCGCCGAAACAGCTTTCCCCTTCGCCCCTTATTGCAAGAACAGCGCTTTTTATTACTATAAAAATATCGGTAAAGAGCTCGCGGCGGCGGGCATAACGCGCGTCGAGCGTGAACATCTGCTCATAAGTAAGGTTTTCGTAAACGGTCAGAGCGAGATGACAAACGAGACCGGGTCTTGCATTGAAACGGTCCATGAATTTATCGTCCATCAAAGCCGCGTCGCCTATATCCATAAGTTTTACGCCTACAAAGCTCAACCTGCCGGCCATTATATCGAACAGTGCGGGCAAATTTTTAAGTTTGCCGTTTAAGCCCGCAAACGAAAGCAAATAAATAATTTTGCCGTTTTTGCCGAGGTAGGGAGTTTTTTCGAAAACTTTTTCCGCATTCATAGCCGAAACCACCGAACAGGTAGCGATAAGCGGAGACAAAACCAGCATGACGATAAAGGCAAACAAAAAATCGAAAACCCGCTTAAAAAACCACTTGTAATTCAAATCAATTATTACCGTTGCCAGCAACGCGATAAGCACTCCCGCTACCGCTCGTCCCGCAGGCGATGCAAAAAATTCAGGCATCTTCTTCTCCCGTATTTATTATACTTTCTATTCTTTTGAACACTTCTTCAAGCCCCTGACCCGTCTGCGCGGAAGTGGCTATAACGTTATCCGCGCCGCACTTAAAGGTTTGCGCTATGGTGATTTTACCCTTGTTTACTCCTGCTCGGGACAGTTTGTCCGCCTTTGTTGCAATTACCGTAAACGGTATTTGGCGGTAATACATAAACTCTATCATCTGCTTATCGTCCGCCGTAGGTTCGTGTCGGATATCGGCAAGAGAAAAAACGTGAGTTACGTTGTTTTGGTCCGCAAAAAAGTCGTCTAAAAGTTTAGCCCATTTTTCTTTTTCGCCGCGTGAAACCTTGGCATAACCGTAACCGGGTAAATCCGCAAGGATAAACTTTCCGCAGTCGAAGTAATTTATAAGCCGCGTTCTGCCGGGGTCTTTAGAAACTTTTGCAAGCTTTTTGCGGTGGGTTATCATATTTATAAAACTCGATTTGCCCACGTTGGATTTGCCGCTGACGGCAATTATTGGCTTATCCGTTTTAATAAACTGTTCTTTTGACGCCGCGCTTAAAACAAACTCGGCGTTGGGCACGCCTGAAAGCAACTTTTCCATTTTTCTTTCCTTGTAATCCAACCGCAATAAAACCCCTCCCGTCGCCAAAAAGCCAATAGCGATAACAAACGCGACGGGCACGAACGAATAATACGACGACGGAAAAAAGCAAACTTCGGAGTTGTCCGGGTCGTAGGCAACGGTAATTTCACCGCCTAAATTTTTCGGCGGAATACTCGATAACGTAGTATTCTGCGCCCTGTACTTTTTACCCGAAACTTCGTACTCGACTATTTCGGCAAACGCCGTATGATAGCCGTGACCGTTCGAATCACGCACGCGGACTTCGGCTATATCCACAACTTCGGCTTCGATTCGCACGTAATTAAAATCTTTAAGTACGGTATCGTATAAAAACCACACCGAAAACGCTGTCAAGCCCAAACCGATTATAAGCCCGACCAAACCGGTCCAGCCTTCCAAGCCGCAGAAAATTTTCCTGCTTTTCATCTTTATCTGATTTATATGCCTATTATCGCGGTTTTGAACACGGCGTCCACGTCGGTTACGGGTATAAAGTTGAGTTTTTCACGTACGGCTTCGGGGATTTCTTCCAAATCCTTTTTATTGTCGGCTGGAATTATTACGTCCTTTACCCCTATGCGGTAGGCAGCGAGCGCCTTTTCTTTGAGTCCGCCTATTGGCAGAACCTTGCCGCGGAGGGTAATTTCGCCAGTCATGGCAACCGATTTTTTAACGGGCTTTTTGGTAAACGCCGAAAGTATCGCCGTCGCCATGGTTATACCCGCGCTGGGTCCGTCTTTCGGAGTAGCCCCCTCCGGCACGTGTATGTGTATATCGGTCGTTTCGAAAAGTTTCGTTTCGAGCCCGTAGCTTTCACTATTGGAACGTATATAACTTATCGCCGCGCGAGCGCTCTCTTTCATTACGTCGCCAAGTTTGCCGGTGAGCAGAATTTCGCCCTTGCCGTGCATTGCCGAAACCTCTATTGTGAGAGTAGTTCCTCCCACCGACGTCCACGCAAGCCCCGTAGCGGCGCCGACCTCGTCGCCGTCGAGAGGTTTGTCCTTGTCGAAACGCGGCGCGCCGAGGTATGTTTGGATATCTTTTGCCGTAAGTTTGAGCTTTTTCTTTTCCCCGTCGGCGTATTTAACCGCAACTTTGCGGCAAACGGCGTCTATATTTCTTTCGAGATTTCTCACGCCCGCTTCAAGGGTATAGCCCGAAATAATTTCGTCTATCGCTCCGTCGTCAAACGAGAGAGAGCCTTCTTCTATGCCGTTGGCGGTTCTCTTTTTGGGGACGAGGTAGCGTTTGGCGATTTCTCGCTTTTCTTCCTGCGTATAACCGTTGAGCTCGATTACTTCCATTCTGTCCAAAAGCGGGCGGGGTATTGTATCCAGCCCGTTGGCCGTGGTTATAAACAGTACCTTGCTCAAATCATATGACACTTCCAGATATCTGTCGCGGAAAGTAGAGTTCTGCGCAGGGTCCAAAACTTCTAAAAGGGCGCTGGCGGGGTCGCCGCGCATGTCCGAAGAGAGCTTGTCTATTTCGTCAAGTAAAAACACGGGATTAACAGTGCCCGCCTGCTTCATACCGGAAATTATTCTGCCGGGCATCGAACCTATATACGTTTTACGGTGCCCTCTTATTTCGCTTTCGTCCTTAACTCCGCCGAGGCTCATTCTGACGAACTTTCTGCCCAGCGCGCGAGCGACCGATTGCGCTATAGACGTTTTACCTACGCCGGGAGGCCCCACAAAGCACAAAATAGGTGCGTTGAGCCCGCCCGTAAGTTTTAACACCGCGAGATATTCGGTTATTCTTTCCTTAATTTTTTCAAGACCGTAATGGTCTTCGTTAAGTATTTTCACCGCGTCGGCAAGTTTTTCGGTGTCGGTTGTAGCTTCCGACCACGGAATATCGAGAAGCCACTCGATATAAAGCCGCAAAACGTTCGCCTCGGGGGAGGAAGTTTGCATCTTGTCTATACGGGCGAGCTCTTTTAAAGCCTTTTCTTCCGCTTCCGCAGACATATGCTTGTCCTTTATTTTCTTTTCAAGCTCTTCCTGTTCTTCGGCGTCGTCGCCGAGTTCGGTGTGAATGGCTTTGAGCTGTTCGCGCAGATAGTATTCGCGCTGATTCTTTTCTATGCTCTGGCGCACCATAGAGTTGATTTTACGTTCCAGCCGCGAAATTTCGAGTTCGTCGTTTAAAATCTCGTTTACGCGCTGCAATCTTTCAACCAAGCGGGTCTGTTCCAACAGCTCCTGCTTTACTTCGGTTTTAATTTGCAGGTTGTGCCCCGCGATATTTACGAATTCGTCGGGGTCGCCCGAGCGGTCGAGCGCGGACTGCACGTCCTTTGAAATTCTGGAATCGGACGAAGATATGTCGCGCATTACGCCCTTTACCGTGCGAAAATAAGCCTCTTCGAGTTCGGGCTCGCCGTGCACGGATTTGAGCTCGTCGGTCTCGGCGAAATACGCGCCGTTATCGAGAGTGTAAGAACGCGCAGCCGCTCTGTACAAGCCCTGAACGGTTATTCTTATACTGTTGCCGGGGAGACGGCTCACCTGTTTGAGCCTGACCACGGTGCCGACGGTATAGATTTCGTCGGGATTAATTTCTGATTTTTCCGCGTCTTTTTGCGTGACGGCAAACAGCATAGAATCCCTGTCAGCCGCGCACTTGACGGCTGTCAGAGTTTCCACCCTGCCAACGTCCAGGCTAACCGACGTATCGGGAAAAATAACCCTGCCGCGTAAAACGAGTACGGGGTAATTTTCCGTTTTCGTTCTTGACATTTTTATACCTCCATGCAAACATAACGCGCAAAAACGCGAAACGCTTGCCACAACCTGCGTAAACGAACGGTTAAAATTAAAATAAAGCGCAATTCCGTATTCAACTGAAATTGCGCGGTTTTTTTATTTACGCCGATTCGGAATAAACTATTCTGGGCTCGGCTTTGTCCGTTACGCACTCCTTGGTAACTATAACTTCTTTAACGTTCTTTTCCGAAGGCAGTTTATACATTACCGAAGTCATAAAACTCTCTATTATAGTTCTCAACCCTCGCGCGCCCGTCTTTAAGCGGATAGCCGTATTGGCTATTTCGCGCACCGCCGAATCTTCCACGGTGAGTTTTACTCCGTCCATGGCGACGAGCTTCTGATACTGTTTTATTATCGCGTTGCGGGGCTGGGTGAGAATGTTTACAAGCGCGTCTTCGCTCAACGGGTGCAGACTGACGACTATGGGAATACGCCCTACAAACTCGGGGATAAGCCCGAATTTGGTCAAATCCTGCGGCTTGACGTCGGAGAGCATTTCGTAAACGTTTTCCTCCGTGTCCTTAACCGTTCCGCCGAAACCGAGCGAAGTGTTGTCACGACGTTTTTGCACTATTTTATCGAGACCGACGAACGCGCCGCCGCATATAAACAAAATGTTTGTGGTGTCAAGGCGTATAAATTCCTGCTGGGGGTGCTTTCTGCCGCCCTGCGGAGGAACGCTCGCCACCGTGCTTTCTATAATTTTCAACAGAGCCTGCTGTACTCCCTCGCCCGAAACGTCGCGGGTGATAGAAACGTTTTCGCTCTTTCTGGCTATTTTGTCTATTTCGTCGATATAGATTATGCCGCGTTGCGCCTTCTGGATATCGTAGTCTGCGTTCTGAATGAGTTTCAACAAAATATTTTCAACGTCTTCGCCTACGTAACCCGCTTCCGTCAACGTGGTTGCGTCCGCGGTTGCGAAAGGCACATTGAGTATTTTTGCAAGCGTGCGGGCAAGCAAAGTTTTTCCGCTGCCCGTAGGACCGAGCAAGAGAACGTTGCTCTTTTCTATTTCGACGTCTTCGCCTTCGGAACAAAGATTGTTAATCCGTTTATAATGGTTGTACACGGCTACGGACAGTACTTTTTTGGCTTCGTTCTGCCCGACGATATATTTGTCGAGTTCTTCTTTTATTTCCGCGGGCGTCTTTAAGGGCACGGGCTTCGTTTCGTCTGTTTCCGACTGTTTTATCATGTCGCCGCAAATCAGAACGCATTCGTCGCAGATACACGTGCCGTCCTGCCCCTTTATCAATCTTTTAACCGCCTCTTCGTTCTTTCCGCAAAAGGAACAGTGTTTTTGCTCTTTCAAAAATAAACCTCCAAAACCCGATAAGTAACAATGAAGCAAAATCGTTAAACGCACAAAGCTATGCTTTTATGCTTCTAAATTATCTTTTGGTAAAAACTTTATCTATAAGCCCGTATTCGAGAGCCTCCTGCGCGGAAAGATAATTATCCCTGTCGGTATCTCTTTCAACCTGCTCTACGGGTTTGCCCGAATTATGCGCAAGAATCTGGTTGAGCTTTCTTTTTGTTTTTAAAATGTGCTCGGCGGCGATTTTGATGTCGCTTGCCTGCCCCTGCGCACCGCCCAAGGGCTGGTGAATCATAATTTCACTGTTCGGAAGAGCAAATCTTTTACCCTTTTGACCGCTGGAAAGAAGGAACGCCCCCATTGAAGCAGCCATTCCTATACAAATAGTGCTCACGTCGCACTTGACGTAGTTCATCGTATCGTATATGGCAAGTCCCGCGGAAACCGAACCGCCGGGGCTGTTGATATAGAGGGAAATATCCTTCGAAGGGTCTTTCGCTTCGAGATATATGAGTTGTGCGACTACGGTGTTTGCAACCGCGTCGTCGATTTCTCCGCTCAAAAATATAATTCTGTCCTCTAAAAGTCTACTGTAAATATCGTAAGAACGTTCGCCGCGCGAAGTCTGCTCAACGATATAGGGAATGAGCGCGCTTTTTTCCATTTTTTACTCCTTTTCAGTCTTCTTTTTAGACGCGGGCTTTTTTGCCGCGTTTGATTTAGCCGCCGCGGGTTTTTTTGCGGGCTTTTCAGCAGGCGTTTCCCCCTCGGTGTAAAGCTCGTTATTTGCCTTTAACAGGTCGAAAAGTTTGGTTATGATAACGTCGTTTCTTATATAATCGAGCTGACGGGGATCCATAGATTTTTTATAATCTTCCGTGCTCTTTTCAACCGAAGCCGCCTGTTCCGCGATTTTTGCCTCGACCTCCTCGTCGGAAGCCGAAAGTTTTTCTTCGCGTACGATTTTATCTATTACGAGCTGTGAAAGCACGCGGGGTTTAGCCTGTGAAACGAACTGCGAACGAAACTCCTGCATGGTCTGACCCGTATATTTGACGTATTCTTCGAGTTTTATTCCCTGATACATCAGTCTGTATGAGAAATCCTGAACGAGTCTGTCGATTTCGCTTTCTATCATTGCGTCGGGAATTTCAACCGTAGCGTGCTTGCAGATTTCTTCGACTATGCTGTTTTCCGTCTCGTCGCGGGAACGGTTCTCGGCCTGCTTCAAAAGTTTGTCGTAAGCCTTTTTTCTGTACTCTTCAACCGTATCTACACCCGCGTTTGCTTTAACGTATTCGTCGGTGAGTTCGGGGAGCTTCTTTTCGGTAATTTTATTGAGTTTGATTGCAAAAACAGCCTCTTTGCCCTTTAAATTATCGGACTGATAATCTTCGGGGAAAGTCACCTTTATATCTCTGTTTTCGCCTACGGACATGCCCTCGACCTGAGCCTCGAAACCGGGAATAAAACTGCCGCTGCCTAAAACGAGGTCGTATTCTTCGGCCGTGCCGCCTGCGAATTTAACTCCGTCGACAGCGCCGGAAAAGTCTATATTGACCTTGTCTCCGTTTTTGCAGGGTCTGCCGCTAACTTCTACTTCTTCGGCTTTGCGCTCCAAAAGTTTCTTTATGTCGGCGTCAACGTCCGCATCGGTAACATTATACTCATACTTTTTGATTTTTAAACCCTTGTACGTATCGATTTGCACGTCGGGTTTAACGGGAACCACCGCGCCAAGAGTTACGCCCTTGCCCTCTTCCATGCTCTCGACCGAAAGCTCGGGGTCGCCGACAGCCGTAAAATTAGCCTTTTCTTTTTCAAGGATTTCATAGTAGTGCGAAGCGTAAAGATTATTGAAAGCCTCGTCGTAAAATACCGCCTTGCCGTAATAATTTTCAAGCACGGGTTTGGGCGCCTTGCCCTTTCTGAACCCGGGCACGGCGTATTTGCCGCGCGTTTTAACGTACGCTTTATTGATAGCGTCCTGCCATTCCTCTTCGGAAAATTCGATAGTGAGTTTTACCGTGCTTTTTTCTCCGGTTTGGTGAGTGTATTTCATTTTATGCTCCTGAATTGATTTTTTCGTAAAATATATTCTATCACAACGCCCTTGTTTTGAAAAGCGTTTTAATTTACTTTTTAAATTTTTTGGTTTATAATATTTATAAAATACGCCGGAAACAGGTAATTTTTATGCCGCAGGACGCTTTTACAATTAAATATGTGGCGAAAGAACTGCACGAAGTTCTCAAGGGCGGAAAAATTTCTAAAATAGCCCAACCCGAAAAGGACTTGCTCACTCTTATTATATACACCGAAAAAGGCTCGGTTAAACTCGAAATTTGTCTTTCGGCAAAATACAGCCGTATAAGTCTTGCAAAGGGCGAGGTAATTTCGCCCAAAACGGCGCCCGCTTTTTGTATGCTTTTGAGAAAGCACCTGCAAAACGCAAAAGTCTTGAAAGTAGGGCAGATTGACGGAGAGAGAATAGTTTTTATCGATTTAGAATGTACAAACGAGTTCGAGCGGACGGAAATGACGCTGTACGCGGAGCTTATGGGTAAGTACTCCAACTGCATATTAGTAAAGGACGGAGTAATTTCAGGCGCGCTGAAAACCTCTTCCATAGGAGAGAGCACTAAACGCATACTGTTACCCGGAGCCGAATATGTACTGCCCGAGGCGCAGGACAAACTCGCGCCCGACGACGTTCGGGGAATCGCCGCGGCGTTTGAAAACCGTGAAGGCGGCGCGGCGGAGTTCGTAAGCGAAAAAATACGCGGCGTGTCTTACGCTACCGCGGTAGAAATTGCGGAAACTTACGGCGAGCGCGTCACGGCGCAAGACGTTTGCGCGTATCTTTCGGGTGAAGTCTACGCGCCGTGCGTAACTTACCGCGACGGGAAAGAATCAGACTTTAAAGTGCGCTCCGCAGACCCTACCGCAAAACGGTACCCCTCTCTTTTGGAGGCGCAGACTGCGTTTTACGCCGCGGCAACTCACAGACAGGCGTTTGAAAACGAAAAAAGAAAGTTGATTTCGGCAACGAGTTCGGCAGTCAAAAAGCTGGAAAAACGGCTCGCGACGGAAAGACAGAAACTCGCCGACTGCGAGGATATGGAAACCGTTAAATTAAAGGGCGAACTGCTTACCGCCAACATATACGCCGTAAAACGCGGTTGGGCGGGATTCGAAGCGGTGAATTATTACGACGAAAGCGGCGGCACGGTAAAAATAGAGCTTGACAAATCGCTCTCGCCCGCCGACAACGCGCAAAAATATTATAAAAAATACGCAAAACTCAAACGCACCGCTGTAAATGTTGCGGCGCAGAAGGTTGAAACCGAAAACGCTCTAAAATATTTAAACAGCGTTGTTTCGCATATATATGCGGGGGAATCGCTTGACGACTTTAAGGAAATACGTGAAGAACTCAAAGCCGAAGGACTCATTAAAGAACAGGCGGAAAAGAAAAAGACGGTTGTTGAAACCCCTTTCAGAACTTTTATAAAAGACGGATTCAAAATCTTTGCGGGGCGAAGCAATTTGCAGAACGACAGGCTTTTAAAGAGCGTTTCGCCGCGGGATATATGGCTGCATACGCAGAAATACCACTCTTCGCACGTGGTAATAATCACCGAGGGCAAACCCGTGCCGGACGCGGTTTTGCTTGCTGCGGCGGAAATTTGCGCATATTATTCAGACGGGCGCGGCGGGAGCAAAATACCCGTCGACTACGCTTTGCGCGCGTCGGTAAAAAAACCTCCGAAAGCGGCCGCAGGATTTGTGATTTACAACGATTTCAAGACGATACTTGCCGATCCCGCGCCGCACGCGGAATTGAGAAAGGACTGAAAATGAAAAGAAAAGAAGATAATAAAGAAGAATTGCCCGCGACGAACGACGGCTTTAAAATTTATTTTTATATTGCGATAGCCGCTTGCGTTTTGAGCGCCGCCGCCTTTGGACTGTGCTTTACGTTTATGGGCATATACGCGCTTATTTCAAGCATATTGCTGGGGCTGTGCTCGCTCGCCTTCTGCAACGCGCAGAAAAAGAAAAATAATTTTAAAGCGGTTTTATACGTAAAGATAGGCGCTTATTGTGTTACGGGGATTGCCGCTCTGCTTTTTATCGGCGGATTAATTTATTCCGCGGTAGTATAAACGGTGAAAAATAAGTCCATTATTATATATGATGGACAGAATTAACGTTGCGGTGCTTGAAAAAATTTGCTCGCTTGCCTCTCCGGGGCGATACGTGGTGTTTTCGGAAGACGAGTTGGAAGAAGCTCTTCCCGAAGGCGGAGAGTATAATTCCGCCGACCTTAAAACGGCGCTTAAAAACCTGTTAACCGCGGGATATATAGACATTAAATATTCGAGCGGAAATTTGTTTTGCATTGCGCCGCTTAAAAAATACGTGGAACCCGAAATCCAGTCCCCCCCTCCCGTTCCCGAAAAAATGAGAGAAAAAGAGGGAGCGCGGTCGCCGTTCTTCCCCGCGTTTTTCGGCGGGGCGTTTGGCAGCCTTTTGGTGACTTTGATTTTCGCGCTTTTAGGTTATGCTTGACAGAAACGAAAATATGGTAATGTCCGCAGTGTTCAGTCTTTGCGACGGCACCGAGGGCTGTCTCGTTTCTCCGTATGAAATTCTGTCCCTGCTGCCGTCAAGACACAAAATTACGCCCGACGTTCTCGACGACATACTCAATGCATTGAAGTGCGACGGATATTTCGATTTAATCGAATCCGAAAGAAAGGGCGAAAAAATGTACGTAATAAACCTCAAAGACAGCGGGTTTGCTTATAAACGGACGGCGGCTCAACGCAGGCGGGACGTCACGTTCAAAATTTTTCTTGCGTTCGTAGGCGCACTGGCAACCTTTATTTTCGGTTTAATATTAAAGAGCCTGTTCAATTAAAAAACGCGCCCCCGCGGGCAATTTTTCCCCGCGGGGGCGCTTAAATTTTTATACGTTTTAAGCTGTTTATCGAATTTTTTTAATAAAGCAACGGCGGCGCTTGTGTTGCTCGGTTTCGAACCTCTTCCACAAATTCTGTATGGGGCTGTTGTTTTCGAGCATTAAATTGGTTTCGGCATAATCCACGTTATACCTTGCCAGCCTGTCGCCGAACACCGAAACGAGCGCCATTGCGACACCCCTGTTCTTGTATTCGTCCAAAACGCCGATAAGCGCCATATCTACTATTTTAGGCTTTTTTATATCGCGCAACAATCTTATAAGGCAAGCGGGCGTAAGCCTGCCGCCGGACTTTTGCACGGCTTTTGACATAGAAGGGAACACTACGCCGAACGCTACTATTCTGTCGTTTTCATCCACGATCGCCGCAATGAAGCGCAGGTCTATTACGAGTTTGAAATTAGCCAGCATCGACCTTTTTACGTTTTCGGTAAAGGGAACGGTTCCGTAAATTTTTCCGTAAGTTTCGTCCCAGATGTCGAAAATCTGGTCAACGTATTTTTTAAGAAAGTCGCGCGTGTTTTTAGCGCTCGCAAAACGAAGCCCGTACTTTTTCATCAGCTCCGCGGTAACTACGGCGATGCGGGGGTCTATTCCACCGTTCGGCACGCGAACCTTTCTTTCGAGCCAATCCACATCCTTTTCATAACCGCAATTTTCGATAAGCTCCTGATAATATTCGAAATTATACTGCTCTTCGAACGTGGAGAGTTGGTCGAATCCTTCTATAAGCAAGCCTTCGCGTTCAAGGTCGGAAAACCCGAGAGGTCCCACTATCTCTTCCGCATTTTTGCTTTTAGCCCAATTTTCCACCGCGCCGAACAGAGCGCTTGCAACTTTTTGGTCGTTTATCGAATCGAAACGGGTAAATCTTACTCTGTTCTGCCCCCACTTTGCGTTGGAGGCCCTTTGAAGTATACCCGATATCCTGCCGACCATTTTACCGTTGTCGTATGCGTTGAAATAAACGGCTTCGGCCTGGTCGTAATACATATAGTTTTTATTGAAAATTGCCTTTTCGTCCCCGTAGAGAGGCGGAACGAAATAGGGGTTATTCTTATATAAATTTAAAGGAAAGCGTAAAAAATCCTTTTGTTCCTTTTTTGTAGATACCTGACGAATCTCTATCATTAATTTATCCTTTAAGGTAAAAACAAATTTATTCTTGTTCTTCCACTTTGAGTCCCCAGCAACGTTTCTTTTTAACGAGCTCGGGGTCGTATTTTTTCCATAAATTTAGAATATGGGTGTTGTATTCGAGCATCGGTCCCGTTTCGACATACTTTACGCCGAGCTTATTGAGCCCTTGCAGGCAAGCGCTTAAAATCATAGCCACTGCGCCCTTATTGTTGTGCTCTTTGGTTATGCCTATACTCATCATATCGGCAACTTCCACGTGACGCATAGCTTTTATATAAGGTATAATTCCGCAAGGGAACACATTGCCTTTACCCTTTCTCAAAACCTCGTTAATATCGGGCATCATAAATCCGTACGCGATGACCTTGTCGTCCTTTAAAATTACCGCCGCAAGCTCGGGAATGAGCACCTGAAAAATGGTGTTCATCTCGCGTCTCTTCTGTTTTTCGTTTATGGGGCTAAACCCGAAAAGCGGAGCATAAGCTTCGTCCAGAACGTCGAGGCACTGCATAATGTATTCGCTCAACTTCTTTTTATCGTGCTTCAAATACCACTTTACGTCAAGCACGGTATAGCCGTTTCTCTTTGCAATTAAGTCGGCAAGCCTGTCAAGCTTTTCGTCCACGGGGGGCACGGCTATGCGCAGGCAATGCCAGTCCACCACTTTATACGCGCCGAGTTTTTCCATATGCTCAACGTAATAAGGGTAATTGTAAATTTCTATATAAGTGCTGTCTTTATCGAATCCCTCTACGAGCATACCCTCTTCGTTGAGGTCAGAAAAGCTCATTGGTCCGATAATTTCTTCCATTCCTATTTCACGCGCCCATTTGTAGAGCTCATCGAAAAGTGCTTTTGTTACTTCGAAATCGTCTATAACGTCAAAGCGGGTAAAGCGCAGTTGCTTATAGCCGAATTTTTCGTTGGCACCGCGGTGCCAGATGCCGGCTATTCTGCCGGCGAGTTTACCGTCTTTATACGCCAAAAACATTTTGCAGTCACAAAAGCGAAAAGCGTCGTTTGTTTTCGGATCGAACTCGGCGAACTCGTCGGAGTAAAGATTCGGAGCGGCGTACGGATTGCCCTTATACAAATCTATAAGAAATTTAAAAAACTTTTTTTTGTCCTTTTTCGACCGAATCTGCTTAACTTCTATCATTCATATTCACCGTATTTTCGCGAGTTTATCATGCGCGCCCTAAATCCTCGTGACGACAAACCCGTTTATTATTTTAACATTATTTAACACAATTGTCAATAATTGAAAACTTTAATAATACCCGTTTATACCGCTATTTATAAAAATAAAACTATTACACGCTATTATTATTTGCTTTTTTTTTGATTTTTTGCTAAAATCGAAATTACATAAAGTCTTTAAACAAGTTGCGGTGAACGATATGAAGCATAAGAAACTTTTTATAACTTTAACGGCGGTTTTTTCCGTTTTTATATCTTTGTGCATCTTTATAACCATTTGGTTCTGGGGCGACAGCTATAACGGCAACGCGGAGTTTGACGGATTCGGCGATTTCAAAAAAGAATTCAAAATCCCCGGCGTCGAAGACGGCGCATGTCCGCAAGGTATGGGAAACTATAAGGCGACCTATACCGTAAAGGACGAAAACGGCAACCCCAAACTCGACGCCGAAGGTAAAGAAATAACAGCCACGCAAGAGTACTTTTTTATAAGCGCTTATTTCAACGGCGCGCCCTCGCGTATTTACGTTGTAGGCGAAACGACCGGACTCGTAGGATATGTTACGCTTAAAAATACCGACGGAAGCGATTTTTACGGACATGCGGGCGGCGTTGCGACCAACGGCTACACCCTTTGGGTCGTTTCGGACGAAACCGTTTACGTTGCAAAAAACAAGATGCAACCCAAAGACAATATAGCTTACGATATAATAAAATCCGCCGAAAACAACGGCGAACTCAAATTCACCGCTACGTTCGCGGCGAATTGCAGAGCTTCGTTCTGTTACTTCTATAATGCGGACGGCGATTCCACGAATTCGAGTTATTATGAAGACAGATTCTATATAGGCGAGTTTTACCGCGGCGGAAATTACGAAACGGATAAAAAACACCGCCTCACGACGAAGAGCGGAGATAAAAACACGGCGTTCGTATACGAATACAGAATTTCGGTTTCAAACGACGATTACGGTCTCGAAACGTTGAGTTCGACCGACGTTTCGCCCCAGACGCGAGTACCCAGAATTCAGAATATCTATTCCATAACGGACGAAATTCAGGGCTTTACCCGCACAAAGAGCGGACTTGTACTCTCGCAGAGCTACGGGCTCAAAAACTCCGTGCTTTACTATTACGATTGGGACGCCATAACAAAAACGGAAAACAGAACCCGATACGTAGATTTGAAATACACCAACGAAGAAGGTAAAGAAATTTCTTACGGCGGTTTCGAATACGCGGACGCAGTGATGAACAACGCGGGCGGCGCACCCTATAAGGACACAAGTCTTTACGTTTATTATATAGACAACGAGAAGATGCTCAACAAATATTCCATTCCCTCTATGTCGGAAGGGCTGTGTTTAAAAGGCAACCGTGTTTATGTGCTTTTCGAATCAGCGGCAAAGAAATACCGCCCGTTCGTAAGACAGGAACTTAAAAACGTTTACAGCTTTATACCCAGAACAAAAAGTTAACGACTTATAAAAAAATCGCCCTGCGGTTATCCGCAGGGCGATTTTATTTATTATTATTTACAAAACGCAAGGCACGCCTTGTATAAAGAATACACGTCCGCCTTGGAAATAAGTTCGTATGGTGCGTGCATTGAAAGCACGGGAACGCCCACGTCAACGGTGTCTATGCCCAAGTTTGCAATAAACTTTGCCACTGTGCCGCCGCCGCCCGCGTCTACCGCGCCGAGCTCGCCCGTCTGCCAATACACTCCGTTATCGTCGAATATGTCGCGTATCCAGCCCATGAACTCCGCGTCGGCGTCGTTTGTCGAGCTCTTGCCTCGCGCGCCCGTGTATTTGCTGACCGCGGCGCCGCAATTGATAAAGGTTGAATTTCTTTTTTCGTAAACGGACGAATAAGCGGGGTCGAAAGCCGCAGTAACGTCCGCGGAAATACACTTTGAATTGTATCTCACCTCTATGGGGTTGGCTCCAAGCGAAGAGGAAATAGTTTCTATTACGTCCGAAATTACTTTGGACTGCATGCCCGTGGTGCCGTCGCTGCCCACTTCCTCTTTATCGGCGAACACCGCCACGAGAGTATGAGGGGAATTGCTTTCGAATATGGCGCACATTTCGGGGTAAGCGCAAACCTTGTCGTCGTGACCGTAAGCGGAGATCAGAGAGCCGTCGAACCCTACGTCGCGAGCTCTGCCCGCGGGAACGAAACAAAGCTCCGAACATTGAAGGTCGACTTCGGTAAGTCCGTATTTTTTATTGAGGAGTTTTAAAACCGCGGTTTTTACCGCCTCTTTATCCTCTTCGTCTTCGACTGCGGGGAGTCCGCCGATTACGGCGTTTAAACTCTCGCCGTCTATTGCTTTGCCCAAAGGTTTAGTGCTCTGTTCGCCGCCGAGGTGAGGTAAAAGATCGGTTATATAAAATACGGGGTCGTTCTCGTCTTCGCCTATGCAGATTTCTTTTCTTTCTCCGCCGCGGAGCATAACGACGCCGTGCAATGCAAGCGGCGTTGCCGTCCACTGATATTTTTTGATGCCGCCGTAGTAATGCGTTTTAAGATAGCACAACCCCGCTTCTTCGAACATAGGGTTGGGTTTTAAGTCGAGGCGGGGCGAATCCACGTGAGCCACCATAATTCTTACGCCGTCTTTGGCAACGTCTTCGGTGCCGACGCTGATTAAAAATACGTTTTTATGACGGTTGATAAAATAACGCTTGTCGCCCGCCTTTAATTTTTCGGAAAAAGAAAACGGTTTAAAACCCTTTTCTTCGGCAAGTTTTTTAGCGGTAACCGCGGCGTCGCGCTCGGTTTTGGAATTATCTAAAAACTTTTTGTAGCCTTCGGCAAATTTATAAATCTTTTCAAGTTCTTTGCCGTCCGCTTCTTTAAAAACGTTTTTTCTCTTATATTTCAAATCGTCCATTTGTTAATTCTCCTTTAGTTTTTCCGTATTATATTATAACCTCCGATTATTTTATTGTCAACAAATTAAAAGCACGCGCTATGCAGCGCGGGCTTTTCGTTTGGATAAAAATTATTCTACGTAATCGTCGAAACCATCGCTCGAACCCGACTCCACGGGTTTACGTTTGATAACGACTATTATTACTATTACTATGAGTACCGCAAGCACGGCAACAGCGGAAATTATACCTATCATAAGGGGTGAAAGTCCGTCTTGCGCCGCAACCGCGGGAGCTTCTACCGTCATAGTTACGGAGCCCGAAGGCAACGTAAAGCGCTCGTCTTCTACAGTTACGAGAACGGTATATTTACCTATATCCGTGAGAATGTTTCCGCTTCCGGTTAAGGTTATTTTAAGTTTAACGGTCACTCCGCCGAGTTCTATTTCCACCTCTCCGCCGCCGTTCGCAATCATAGTTTGCGTCAACGTGAAGGTTGCCGAATGAGTTCCGTCGCTTACCGTTGCGTTAGGCAGGTGAACCGTGCCGTTTGAAGTAAACGTTACGTTATCCCAGCTTACGGTTATCACGGTGGGCGCCGTTACGGAAATAGCCGTTACCGCTCCGTCGAGATCGTAGTTGACATTGTCGAGCGAAAGCGTTATGACGTGCGCGCCCGCAGAAGTGAGGTTGCCGTTTACCGCTACATTAAGGTTGAGAATTCTGCCGTCTTTTTCTATTACGAAGTTTCCGCCGTCCGCAGAAGTAAGTTCAAGCTCGTAAACGCTGCCGTCGTCGAAGCCGCTAACCGTAAGTTTAGGCAAATGAACGTTGCCGTTAGCTATAAAGCTCGTTTGGCTCCATACTGCGAACAGCTGTTTTTTATCGATTTGAAGCTTGCCCACATTGGAATCGCTCGCCGCGTTGTTCTTTTTGTAAGTTATGAGCCAGTCGGAATACGCGGAACCGTCTTTCCACTCGAAACGGATTGTGTACAAGCCGAACGGCGTGTTCTTATCCGCAAGGTTGTCGTTATCCGTTTTGAGCACAAGTTTTACGTTATCGAGAAACACATCTCTGCTCAATTTAATGAGCGACGTGTCGATATACTCCTCATCCCAGAGTTTTGCGGCAAGAGCTTCGAGCTCGGCTTCGGACTCGGGAACAGACCCGTAAGTAAACGCATAAGGTTTATTGAATATCACCTGTATGAATTTGGCGTCGGGATCCGTATCGTTGAGGATATCCAACGACCATTGACCGTAATACGTTTCGTGATTGCCGTTTTTATCTATTATACGGTAATTGATTATGTAGCTGCCCGAACTTATTACGTTGAGCGGTTTCGTGGTAGATATTACCGTACCGTCGTCTTTTGAGGAAGGCACGCTCGTTCCTTTTACGTATGCGTTAGTGCTGTAACGGATTTCTATATCCGCGTTTTCCCCGACAAAGTTAATGAAGGAATATTTGCCGCTTTCCTGTGAGTCGAGAGTTACAAGCTTGTCGATATCGTAGTCAAGTCCGTCGGCATACCAGCTGTCGCCCGCCTTTGTTACGCTGAACGCCGCTTTTTTAATTTCGAAATCAAGCGTTGCAGTCGAAGCGTCGAACACATAGTTTTTATCCGATTTAACCGCAGTAGCAACGTATTTGCCCGCGTTTATCGCTTCGCCGCCCGTAAGTTGCGCAGAGCCGTCGGCAAGAGTCACGGTAGGAATCACAATCACTCCGTTTACATTGACGTAAGAAGCAAGAGGTTTATGGGGTTTGCCGTCGTAAGTCACGTCGGTCATAGTCCAGATAATATTAACTTCCTTTTCAACAACGGTAAGCGTTCCGTCTACAAGATCCGCTTCGTAGTTGTCCAGACTGCCCGTCTTTATAGAAAGTCTTATGTGGTATTTACCCACGTCGCCGAGCTTGCCGTCCGTTCCCTCGTAATTATACGAATATTCGAAGGTCACCCCGAGAGCGTCGAGAGTTTCGCCGTTTACTAACCCTACTGCGGTAACGCCGTCGTTTGCGGGCTTGTCGCCGTAGTCTATCGTCTTGTCGTTAGCGGTGATTTCCAGTTGAGCTTTTGTTACTATTATGCTTACGTTTCTGGTATCGCCGAGATAGTTTCTCTGTTCGGGTATGGATATTACAACCGTTTTACCGTTGCCGTCCGCAACGTTTGTGAACGTAAATCCTCCCGCGCAAGGCGTTCCGTCAACCATATAAGAGATATCGCTCGCCTGCTGGCTACCTGTTTTGACCGTAGCGCCGTCCACAGTTTGAGGCAAGCCCGTATAGGTGAACCTTGTCGTAACGCCCGACAAATCGAGCTCCGCCTGCGCCTTGTTGATTGTGAACGTAACCGATACGGGTTTAGGCTGCTCGTAATCCGAACTTACCGTAAACGTTGCCGTAACCTTGTATACGCCGGAATCGTGTATCGACGAAGCCGTATTGGTAGAACCGTTGTATTCAAGCTCTACGGAGTAACTTACGCCGGTTATAGCCGAAGGCTTATTGTTTGCGTCGAGTTCGAGAGTATACGTCTTCGAAGGGTCGTACGTAACTTCGGAGCCGTCGGTAAACGCACCGCCGTCGAGGACGAATCCGTAACCCGACATATCCACTTGTGCTTTGCTTACTTCTACCGTAACTTCCTTGGTTGCGGCGGCGTAAACGTTATCTCCGGCAAAATCTATTCTGACTTTGATAACGTACTTACCGCCTGTCAACGTAAGGTCTGCAAGCGAAGCGAAAGTATTGTTTGAATAAACGAGGCTTGCCGCCGCGTCGGTTACTTCCACCCCGTTAAGGGTAAGTTTTGCGCCGCCGTCCACAATCTGCATCGTGAGCGAAGGATTAAATTCGTAAGTTCCCATTCCGCTTACGTCTATTTCGACTTCGGCCTTTTTAACGTTGAATTCGATGGTTACAGTCTTGCCGCCGTAGGTGATTTCTACCGAAGCTTTTTGTCCGCCGAAAGTTATGAACGGTTTTTCGTCCGTAATATTCAAACTATATTCTTCTTTGGTGGGATTATAAGGCGTGCCGTCGTTAAAGAACGCGGTTACGGTTAGAATATCGTCGGTAAACTCTTTTAACGTAGTTACCGTATATATGTTTTTATTGTTTACGGTAGCCGTGAGCGTTCCCACGTTTACGGGGTCGACTTTAATTTTAAACTGCGTTGTTTTTGTGATTGCCCCGTGGGCATACGTCACTTTTATAGTGCGCTCGCCCTGTTTAAACGTTTCGCCGTCGGCGTTGAATTCACTTGCATCAGCGCTTAACGTGTAATCGGAGAACCCGAGCACGCGCAAACTGCCGTTATTGAATTTAGCCGTAATATCGAGAAGTATTCTATTTGAACTTATCAGGTTTTCGAGGTCGGCAAGCGTGTTAGAAGCAAACACCGCCGTGGTGTGTTGCAGGAAGTAAGTCACTTCTATTTCCGCGAGCGCAACTTTTGTTACCTCGACTTTAAACGTGCACGAAAGCGCGTTATTTGCGGTATATATCAGGGTCAATTGCGATTTTCCGTCGGAATCCGCAACCGAGAGATCTCCCGAAACAACAAACTCCGAAAGGTTTAACTCTCTCGAGTCGCCGTCGTTATAAGTTCCCGTTATCGTGAGATAATCTTCAACCAGCGTTGCGGCTTCCTGCGCCGACATGGAGTCGTAAATAACCACGCTTGCGCCGTACGCCGGATCTACAGCCGCCGAAACGCCCGTGAGTTTTAAAAGCGTTACGTAAACTGTTTGAGGTATAACCTTATCTTTGCCGAAATAGTGCACGGTTACGGTGTATCCTACCCTTTCGCTATCGCGCGAAACTTCGGTATATGTGAGGGTGTAATCCTTTGCGTCAACCGTTTCGGGGTCGCCCGAGGTGTATACAGCCTCCACTACGAGCTGTTTTTTGAGCTCGGTTTCGAAGTTTCCGCTCTCGAAAATGTCGCCCGCGGAATAGCTGACGGAAATCATAGAAAGCTCGCGGTTGAGCACTATCACGTTGAACGTTGCCGTCTTGCCGTTGTAAGTTACCGTCACTTCGCCCGAGCTTGCAAAGTTGCAAGAAAGCGTGTAACCGTTAATCACTCCCGCAAAACTGCCGTCGTTATTTATGCCGACAACGGTTAAAAGCATGCTTCCGTCTTTGAGCATCTGCTCGAATTCCGGCTGCGTAGTAGCGGTGGTTACAGGCTTTCCGTTCTGGTTGAAGGCCGCGATTATCTTATCCACATCTACGGGCGTTACCGCGAGCGCTCCCGTTGCGGTTATCTGCGAGCCCCAGGGCGCGTAATCGATTTTTATAACGGGATTTGTTCCGCCGGGAATATCGCATATTATCGAGTAGTTAGGATAAGCTATAACTCTCGACGAACCGTCGCTGTAACTTGCCGTTACCACGAGTCCGCCCGCAAGCATGCTCTTATCCGACGAGGAGTAAACCGCGCCTATTTTGCTTTGGTCAAACGTTGCGGTTACTCCCGAAAGAGTCACGTCCGCCGCAACCGCCACGCTGAACGTAGTAGAAACGTTGTTGCAACGCACCGTAAGAGTGCAAATCTGCCCTGCTACAAGGTCGCCGTAAATCATGTACTCGTTGGCGGGAACGGCGTTTCCGTTATTGTAGAGCGTACCGTCGTTATTGAGACCGGTCACTTTGAGATATTGTTTTAAAGTATCGAGGGGAGTCGACGCCGTCACGGAAACATTTCCCGCATTGAACGCCGCCGTTATACTGTCAAGTTCTATACCCGTAACCGCAACGGTAAACTGCGCGTGCATCTGACTGAACGACGCCGTGAGCGTTACGTTGCCCGCCGCGCCGAGGTTGCCCGTTATGGAATACTCTCCGCCGTCGAGCACGCGAGCACCCGCCGAGTAGCCCAGCGCGTCGACATAGTGCGCCGTCACCGTGAGCATATTTTTAAGCGGCTCGACAGAAGCGCCCTGATAAACGCGGGTATTGCCCTGCGCGAATACCGCCGTGATTTTGTCGAGGGTATAGGAGTTTTCAACCGTTACGTTGAACTGCGCGCTCTTTCCGCCGTAGCTTACCGTAAAGGTATGCGTTCCGGGAGTTATCGACCCCGTGAGAGTAAAGCCCTTAATTATCCGTTCGCTCGTGCCGTCGGAATAATTTACGGTTACCGTTATGGCGTTTGCAAGCTCCTCATGGGTTTGAGTCACGGGGATACTTGAAGGAATGTCGCTTACTTCAATTGAAACAACGGATTTTTTCTCAACCGTTACGTCAAACGTAGCGCTCTTTCCGCCATAACTTACGGTAAGCGTACAGGTCTTGCCGGCAGAAAGCGTGCCCGTAAGGGTGTAATCGTAAACTCGCGCCGCTTTGCCGTCGGTATAGGCGGCAAATACTTTAAGCCAGTTTTTAAGGCTTGTTATGTCCGTTGCCGCAAAAATTGCGGGGGCGTTTGCCAAATCGAATTCCGCCGAAATGCCTCCGAGCCTTACGCCCGTAACATTGATTTTGAATGTAGCCGCCTGCTCGCCGTACAAAACGGTTATTATGTTTTCGCCCTCGGCAAGTTTAACGCTTGTGTCAAAATCATAACCCGTAATTACTTTTGACTTACCATCCGAATAGTTTGCCGTTACCGTAACGTATCGGCGCAAATCGTCGAGATCTGCTGTTGCGAAAATTTCGGGAGCGTTCGCCTGGTCAAACTCCGCATTGATAGACACGAGAGCCACTTCGGTTACGTTGACTATGAAAGAAGTCGTTTTGCCGTTGTAGCTTACCGTAACGGTGCATGCCCCCGAAGTGAGGTTGCCCGAAAGCGTGTACTCGCTTGCAGAGAGCAGTTTATCCTGCGTTCCGCCCGTAAATTCCGCGGTAACTTTGAGGTGCTGTTTGAGCGAATCCAGATCGGTGGAGCTGTACACCGCGGGAGCATTACCGTCATTGTCGTACTCCGCCTTCAAGGATTTGAGCACGCCCGCCTTTACCGTGACGGAGAAGGTCTGTTCCACTCCGTTATAGGTTACCGTGAGCGCGCATTCTCTGCCTGCAAGAAGCGTTCCCGAAATTTCGTAATCTGCGGGAGCTACAACTTTTGCGGGGCTGCCGTCGTTATACTCCGCTACAACCTTAATATAATTTTTGAGCGTGCGGATATCGGTAGTGCTGTAAATTTCGGGGAGAGTTCCCGTAACCGTTACGTTAAGCGCAACCACTTTTACGGCGGTGACTTCCACCGTGAACGTAGCGGTTTTGCCGCGGTAAGTTACGGTTATAACGCACTTGCCCGCGGAAAGTTCGCCGGAAAGAACGTAACCCGAAGTTATGGCGTTGCCTCCGTTATAGAGCGAACCGTCGTTATTGATACCCGTAACGGTGAGCATACTTTCTAGGCTCGAAAGCGAAGCCGAGGCATAAATTGTTTTACCGCTCCGGTCAAAGTCCGCGCTTATCGATTCGAGCGCGATTTCCGTCATATCGGCGGTTACCGTAAATGTTGCCGAAGAAGTTTTATCGGGATAAGCGTAAACTATTTCCAACTTGCCGTCGGAATTAACGGAAGCGCTTACCGTTTCATAATTCGAAACTTCCTTGCTTTCGCCGTTGGAATAGGTCGCCGTTACCGTTAGGTATTTTTTAAGCTCTTCCGCATATCCGAGCAACTTTGTTTCGTCCTCGGTTGCGAATAATTTAGCCTCTTCGGGCTGACTTCCCGAAGTCCACGCAGCCTCCGCCTTTGTAAGTATTACGGGGACACCCTCTTCATCCTCTTCAAAAACATTTATCTTGAACGTAGTTTTTTTGCCGAGGTACTCGACGGTTATCACGCACTCTCCCGCGACGAGTTCGCCGAAAAGGTTGTAGCCCGTGATATTTGCGCCGCCGTTGTAGAGCGAGCCGTCGTTATTTACGCCCGTAACCTTTAAGAAGGCTTCCAGCGAAGAAAGTTTGTCGGAAATAAGTATTTTGCCCGCGCTTGCCGCGTCGAATACCGCCGTTATGCTTTCGAACTCTACCCTTATCGCCGTTACCGTAAGCTGTGTCTTGACGGAAGAGTCGGATTTGAGCGAAATATCAAGAGTGCTCACGCCGCCCGCAGGGTTGAGAGTTCCGCTCAAAACGTAGCCGTCGGCGGTTATTGCCTTTTCTGTCCCGTCGGAATAATGCGCGGTCACCGTTATAAGGTTTTTAAGGCTCTGAACGTCCGTTGAAGCGTAAATCTGCGCGCTGGGAGCAAGCTCCGCCGTAATGCCCGTGAGCGTAACGCTTGCGGATACGGGCACCGAAACGGTGCAGGTTTTGCCGCCGTACGTAACCGTGAGGGTTGCGGAGGGCGCCTTCAAATCTCCCGAAAGAGTGAAGCCGGAAGTTACCGTATCGGTCGCGCCGCCCGCATAAGTCACCGTGAGAACGATATCTTTTGCTATATCGTCAAGCGACGCGGAAGCGGTTACTTCGCCGCCGTTATACGTTGCCGAAACGGAAACGGGGAGTCTTTGTTCAACCGCGACGGAGAACGTTGCCGACTGCCCGCCGTAGCTTACCGTAATGGAACAGGTCTTGCCCGCCTTCAATGTTGCCGAAAGCGCATAGCCGGAAACTTCTGCCATTTTACCGTCGGTATAGTACGCGGTTACTTTGAGGTATTGCTTCAAAGTTTCTATATCGGTATTTTCGAAAATGGCGGGAAACGCGGTATGTTCAACCGCAATACTTTCCAGTTTAACGCCCGTAAGGGGAACGGTTACCGTACAGGATTTTCCGTCATACTCTACGGTAAGGTCGCAATCGCCTGCGGTGAGTTCGCCCGTAAGCCCGTAATCACCGACAAGCAGGATCTTATTCGTGCCGTTACTGTAATAAGCGGTTACGGTGATATAGGACTTAATTACGTCCTTTGAAGTAGTCGTGTAGAATTGAGGCGCTTTGCCGTCAAGGTTCGCGCTCACTCCTATAAGCGTTACCGCCGTAACGTTTACTTCGAACGTATCTCTTACACCGCCGTAATCAACCGTTATGAGACATTTACCCGTAGTGAGCTGACCGGAAAGCGTATAGCCCGAGTTCACCGCCTCGCTCGTGCCGTCGTTATAGAATACGGTTACGGTAAGCGCGCCTTTGCCTGCAATATCTGTCAACGAATTGCTACTGTAAAGCGTTCCGCTCTGCGCGTAACTTGCTTCCACGCGAGAAATAACCTTTTCTTCAACGTTTACGGTAAACGTTTGGTTTTTTCCGTTATAGGTTACCGTTATCACGCAGGATGAATTAGCGGCGAGCGTTCCCGAGAGCGTATACTCGTCCGCAAGCAGAACTCTGGGTTCGCCGTGATTGTAGTTAACCGTTACCGTAATGAATTTTTTGAGTTCGTCAAGGTCGGTTGTACTGAACACCTTGTTTGCGCCGAGGTCGAAGTCCACGGTCAGCCCGTCTATTTTAAGCGCGGAAACTTCCACTGTGAATTCAACACACTTGCCCGTACCAGTGAGCGTAAGCGTAATCACGTTGCTACCGGCGGACAGCGTGCCCGAAAGGGTGTAATCGCCCGCGGCTATCGCGCCGTACGCGGTGCCGTTATTGTTTACGCCGCTCACGTTTATTAAAGCTTTGATGTCGTCGAGCTTCGCGTCGTTGAAAATTTCAGGTTGACTGCCCGCCTTCCACTCTACGGTAAGAGTTTCGAGCGCAACCGCAGTAACGTTAACCTTAAAAGTTGCCGTGCGCGCGGAGCCTTCTGCCGTCCATCTTGCGGTAACGGTAGCGACGCCCGCGGTAAGCGTGCCGCTTAAAGTATAGTCTTTGATTTCCTTTATAATTTCCTTGCCGTTTTCTTCGTAAACTTCCGAAACGGTCAACATATTTTTAAGGGAGTCGATAGGAGTATCGGGGAATATAACCGCCGCACCCTGCGCAAACGTTGCGCGGGTTTCTTTAAACGTTACCGTGGAAGGCGTTTCGGAAACGGTCACTTTGATAACCGCAGTGCGGTTTGCGTAAGTAACCGTAATTTCGCACTCGTCTCCAGCGACAAGTCCGCCTGAAAGGAGATAACCTGTTACGGGAACGCCGTTGGCTTTGACTATGATATAATCCCTGATTTCTTCTACATCCGTATACACGAATATATTGGGCATACCGGAATCTGTCTGCCCGCCGCCGAGCCATTCCGCGGTGAGCGAAGTTATTTCGTCTGATTCCACCATACCGGAAACGGTTGCGGTTTTGCCGTTGTAATTTACCGTAATTTCAAAGTGTGAACCGGCGGTAAACGCGGCATATTCGAGGGTGTAGCCGATTGCGGGCGCCTTGCTTCCGTCCGAATAAACGGCGGTTACGGTGAGAGCGGTTTTAAGTTCCGCTTCGGTAGTGCCAGCGTATATTTTTACGCCGTCGGCAAGCTGCGCCGTTATCGAAAGGAGTTTGACTCCCTCCACGGTAACGGTGAATTCCGCCGTCGCGGTAACGGCGCCTTGCGTGTAAGAAACGGTTAAAACGTGCTTGCCTTCGGTAAGGGTTGCCGTATCGGCCAGTTCGGCTCCGTTTTCGAACAGCCCGAACGCCGAGCCGCTCAACTTTTTAGTCGCGCCGTCAGTATAGGTTGCGATAACCTCTATTTGTTCTTTGATTTGTTTAACCGTAGTTTTTACCGTTGCCGTTTCAACACCGTCGGTAGCAATGGAATCGAGGTCTACAACTTTTGAAAGCGTTACGGATATTCTTTCCGACTGCTTGCCGCCGAATTCCACCGCAAAGTAAGGATTAGCCGCGCCGAAGTCGCCCGTAAGTTTATAGTCGGTGACCGTTTCGGTATAGCCGTTATCGTAAGTTGCGATAACTTCCGAAATTCCGCTCTTAACCTTATCGATTGAATCGGTGTTTGAGAGCGTTATGCCGTTCTGCGAGAACGTAACGTTGAGTTGCGTTACGGTTTCGGAAAGGTTTTTAATTTCGTAAACGAAAGTAATTTCCGTTTTGTCACCCGCAAACTTGTAATTTTGCGTGCCGTCGCCAAGTACGACCTTTGCGGTATGTACGCCAATCGTGCCTGCGGCGGCTGCGTTTGCACCGTCGAGGTATACGGTATAGGGCGCCGTATCGCCGCTTATCAAGCCGAACACTTCGGCTTTGAGTTCAACGGGATTGCCGTGGTCGTAGTTATATACTTTTTCGCCCGTCCAGCGCACGGAAAGAACCGCCTTTTCTATAACTATTTTACCCGTCAGCGTAAACGCAGTCTGCACATAGTTGGAATTTTCGTGAGTGAAAGTCACCTTTACGGCATATTCGCCCGCGCCTTTGACCTCGGTAACCGTTTTACCGTTGAGAACGTATTCGATTTTCGCCGTGAGCCAAGAGGGCGCGCCCGTAACCGTTGCGGGGTGAGCTTTGCCGTCGTATGCGCCGCTGAAAACGTTGAGTTTGAACCCGTCGGTTTCAATTTCTTTCTGCGCCACGTTAATGGTGAATTTAACGTCCGCGTCGCTATTGTTGGACCATATATAACTTGTTTCCGCGGTCTGTTTGAGTCTCAACGTAACCACGTAAGAGCCCGCGTTAAGCACGCTTATATTTTTGCCGAGGAACGTACCTCCGCCGGAAACCGAAACTATTTCAACCGCGCCGTCAAGCACGCCGAAGTCGAGCGCGTAAGTCTGATTGACCCCGCTATATATTAAAGTTTCGACGTCTTCGGGTATTGTAACGACCGTTTTTCCGCCTATAATGCGGAACACCAGAGTTTTATTTCCTACGGTGTTATCCGACCACTTGTACGTAGTTGCGTCCGTCAGGCGGAAAGTTATCGTGTAAGTAACCGTACTCGTCGCCGAGCCCCTTGCCGAGAACGTGTTTCCGCTCTGCGTCACACCCGCGGAAACGGTGAGCACTTCTGCCCCCTCGCCGAGCACGTTTACAGTAACGGACTTCTGCGTTCCGTCGTATGTGAAAGCTTTGTCCGAAACCGTTCCGTCGCTCCACTGCGGGATTTCAACCTCGGTCGAACCCGTTACGTAAAACGTAAGCGTCTTTGTTCCGCCTTCGCCGCCGAGCCAGCAATAGTTTTTGGCATTTGCGAGCTTTAATGTAACCGTGTACTTGCCTACGCCGTTAAAAGTAATCACGTTTCCGCTGAAACTTGCGGGTGCTGTAACGGCGGAAATAACGTAATTTTCTTCGCCGTTGACTTCTACGGTCTGGCTTGCGCCCGTGTACTCGAAGTATTTGTCGTCGGAAGTGCCGTCCGCCCATACGGGGAGGGGAACCTCTTCCACCTGCTCGCCGTTTATGGTGAGCGTAAGGGTTTTAGCCGCATTGGAATTGCCGCCCTCCCACGCCCATAAATCTTCCGCATTAGCGTCGTTTACAGTAAACGTAAGCACGTACGTGCCCGCATATGTCGCAGTTAGAGTATAGTTAGATACTCCGCTGCGACTTGCAACCCGTTCTACGACAGCCTTTATTTCCTTGCCGTTTACGGTTATAACGTATGTCTTTCCGTCCGCAGTTTTCGTCATCGCTCCGCGGTTTATGCCGTTTTCGTCCTTATAGGTCAACGTAAACTGCAAACCGCTCTGCAACGTGAACGCCGCGGAATTGCCGTCTTTGTTATAAGGCGCATAAATTGTGCCGTCCTCGCTGTCCTCCCATACGGGCACGGGGTAGCGGTTCATAATTCCCGCCTGCAACGTACGTGGACCCGTGGAGCCGTTTTCCCAGACGTTGTTTGCAGGGTCTTTAAGTGTGAAATTAAGGGTATACAGCCCGCTGACCGCAGGAATGGAAACGGTCTGACCGTTAACCGCACCCGCTATCACGTTGCCGTCCTTATCCGTCAACTCCGCAACAACCTTGTTCGCATCGTATTTAATGCCGAGCTCAACGTTGCTCGACCCGACGGCGTTGCTGTCAAAATATTTTATGTCGATACCGCCGTCCGCCCAGGTCGGATAATCGATTATCTGTTTGGCCGTAACATGGAATTTGAGCGTCTTTACTTCGGATACGGAGTTATCCGCCCATACGTATTTTGTGGTGTCGATTTTAAAGTTTACGGTATAATGGCCTACCGCCGAAGCCGTAACCGTAGCCACTCCGCCCGATATCGAAACGGTTGCGGGAGTCGATGTGCTCGCAACGCTTACCGTCACTCCCTCGGGCAGTTTATAGGTTACAACCGACTTGTTCGCGGCGCCCATGGATACGTACTTATCCGCAGTAGTTCCGTCACTCCAAGCGGGAAGCTCTACCTTCTCCCCGCCGGTAACATGTAACGTAAGAGTTCTTTCCGTATAGAGATAATTATCTTTCCAACCGTACAATATGGCTGATGTTTTAAAATTAAAGCAGATTACATACGTACCGGGTTTAGAAACAGTAATTGTATTGCCAGAGATTACCGCATTCGGATCCGTGCAGCCGGCAATAACGTTGTCGTCCAAAACAAACGAAGCACTGTTGCCTGAAACGCTGTAATTTATAATTTTATCCTGTACCGATCCGTCCGCCCAGGTGGGAACGTTTCTTAAATACCTTGCGCGGAACGCAATAATTTTTATATTGTTGGTGTCTCCGTCTGCCCAGTAAGAAGTTTCACTGTTAATGATATATTTTATTTGATAATAACCCGCATATACGGCATTTATTGTGACTGTGTCGCCGTTTACGGTATATTCTGGATTTAAACCATCGGTATTATACACCGCTATGATAGTAGCGCCTACCGGTATTTTCGCCGTTACTACAAGCGGATTGGAAGCCCTATGCCCGCTAAAATCATAGCTTAAAACGGTTGAGTTGTCATCCCAAAGAGGAACGGCGACTTCTTGAGAACCTGTAACATTAAAATCCACATAAACATAATTAACTAAATTATGAACAATATTACTTGAAGATAAATTAAATTTATTTTTAAACTCATTAATACACGCAAAAACAAGTTGATATTCGCCCGTAGACTTGACAAACACGCCGTTTCCGTCTATCACCAGATTGGGATTAGTGCATGAAACTTTTAAGCAGTCTCCAATGTAGTTTAAGGGAATTCTCATCATTCCAGAAGACTCAGGCGACCAGATTAAATGCCTGTTTACGGTGTTGGTTCCGTTCCATTCGGTTTCCGCATCCGACCAATAAGGTTTTTCTAAAACGTCGTAATATCCGAAATTAAAAGATTTATCTCCTGTGGTGCCGTCCGCCCAAACATATTTGGTCGGATCTTTAAGGCTGAAATAAATTCCGTAATATCCGCTATTATAAACAGTCACAGTTCTGTTAATGAAATCCAAATCAACCTGCGCACCGTAAGACCAGTTACCGTTGTTTCCGGAAGCAGTTACTTTTACGTAATCTAATTGAACGTTAAAGCCTCTAACATACTTATCCAAATCGGGATCGCTGACAAAAAATATATTGCCAGAGCTACCGTCTGCCCAGGTAGGAAGCGCCACAATGGTCTCGGTTATAACAAAATTCAAAACAATGTAGCCTAAAGTTCCGTCTTCCCAGGCATAAAGCAACTCGTTGTTCAATCTGAAAACAATTTCATAACTTCCCGGTTGAGTTGCCGTTATCGTATGGTTTAGTTCGTTTACTTCACAGCCGTCCGTATAACCAAGCACTTCAGAAAATTGAGATAAACTAAAACGCAATGTGTTGCCGGAAGCATTATACGGCAAATATTTTACACTACTGCTGCCGTCTTCCCAAACAGGTTTTGTTACATAATTTTTTACGGTAATGCTTAACGCCTTTTGAGATAACAGTATATTATACCCCTCTTTACAAGCAACATTAACGTTGTAGACTCCGGGGTTTTTAAAATAAATTCTGTTACCTTCTACCCTTGCGCTTACATTGCCGACGGTTACCAATACCCCGACAGGCAAATCACTCAAATCGACATACTGTTCGGCACCCGTATAATTAATAAGTTTATTGCCGGTGGTTCCGTCTGCCCAGGTTATTGGAGAAATAACGTTTTCTATTCTTAATTCCAACGTTTTAACATCGGTGGTTCCGTCTGCCCAAACCCCCGAATCGGGATCTTTTAAAGTGAATTCAAATACGTATACTCCGGGTTTATCCGTTCTGAACGTGGTTGCACCATCTGTATAAAGACCCTCTGTGTCACCTCTCAACTCAACCGCAACGCCTTCCGGTTTAATGAAACTGACGCTGTGTTCCTTGCCGTCGAAATCAAAACGCTTAAATTCCGAAGAGCAATCCGACCAGACAGGCAAATCTACAATATTTTTCACATTGAGAACAAGCGTTTTATCGGAATGACTCAAATCGCCGCCCCAGCAATACGTATTATAGTCTGGCAAAGAAAAAGTAAGTACGTACTTGCCATGTTCTGTTATGTTGAGCATATTGCCTTCAAAAGGTTTGCCATTTAAAGCAACCGACGCACTTGCAGGGCGCACGAAAGACACTCCACCCATAACCTTGTCAAGAGATAAAATTTTATCGACTTTTGTTCCGTCCGCCCAGGTGGGTTCGGTCATTTCCCTTTGCTGATATCTTAAAGTCAACGTTTTATCGGAAGAAACTCCGTTCCAGACGTATTCGCTGGTATTGTTGAGCTTAAACGTAAGGTTGTAAACACCGTAAGATGACGGGGTAATTTGCGTTGCATTGCCCGCTATTTCCTGTCGATCGCAGGAAACTGTTACAACAGACGGCATAGGGTTTATAAATCTCGCGTTTTTGTCGCTGTGAATACCGTCTATTATAATTTTATCGTTTGTTCTTCCGTTAGTCCATGTAGGGACGGAGAGTTCGTTTCTTATATAAAAAGTATAAGTTCGCTCCTCACTGCTCGCATTTACCCAAGAACAGCCGCTTTTAGGTTTTACGTATATCGTATATTTACCCGCAAGTGTCTGTGTAAATTCCTTGCCTGACGGAACTGTAAGCGAAGTTATTACAGGCGAAGAATCTGCGCCTGTCTGCCGCTCAAACTTTACTATTTGGCTCCTTTCCGTATCGTAATTAAAAATAAACGTATGCGGCTTGCCGTCATATTTTAAATTTGTTTCACCTTCAAAGGCAGGATAACGCACCGGATCACCATAACCGCCTGTTGTAATATAAAACTCTTTTTGCACACCATTGGAATCTACGTTTATCGTCTGATCCTTTCTGTCGCAAGAAAAATATTTGTTAACGTCTTCGGAACCGTGATAAGTCCCCCAGCCGTTTGAAATAAAAGTTAAAGGCGCATCACGCAAAAAAAGACCTATTTTATTCGCCGTTTCGGTGAGTTTACCTACAATATTCAACCCAAAAGAAGTCGACCCCGGCGAAACAAAAAAATTAGCCAAATAACCGCCGCCGTCGGGCGAAATAGTGTGCGTGGTTTCATTATAGACACCTATAACTCTGCCATAGTTTTCATAAACTTTAAAAGCGCCCTTTAAGTTTACCTCACAGGACACAAAGTACATGCCGGCTGTATCGCCTACGGGCGTGTTATTCCCGTATATCTCTCCTCCGAACAGATTAAATGCAACATTGGAACCGCATAAACCACCGCCTGACGCATTAGCCGTATTACCGCGGATAATACCCCCGTTCATAGTAATTACGGCATTGTACGCGCCACCGCCGTAAACGGCGCCGCCCAGATTATTAACAGTATTTGCATAAATATCGCCGCCGTTTATAGTTACCATTGAGTCGTGGTTAGCGATATTTGAACCCGTCACGCCGATAGCGCCGCCCATTTCAGACTCATTATGGTGAATAGATCCGCCTTCCATAATGAAATGAGAACCGTTGGTAACGTATACACCTCCGCCCGTATGAGTTAACGCTTTATTATAACATATTTCCACATTATCTTTCAACGTGAGCACAGAACGGTCATCACAAAGTATGCTGCCGCCCGAAGAAGCCAAAGTGTTGCCGCCCATAATTTTACCCGAACCCGTAAGTTCAAGTTTAGAGTTGTTCAAATATAAAACACGGGCTACGGCTCCTCCATTTTCATGATTGTAAAGCCCGCGGTCAATATTGTGACCGCTTAAATTAAAAGATATGTCGGCGCCGGGAGAAACCGCTATACCGCCGTAACGGAATGCCGAATAAGTGCCGCTAGAAATATCTGTATCCGCATCGCCGCAAAAACTTGTTAACCAAGCTTGCTTGCTCTCTATTGCAACCCAGTCGGAAGCGAGTTTTGCATATACCTTTTTACCGGATGTTACGCTCTGTGCAACTACTTCCGACCATATGCGCGCCTTGTTCATTGTGTCGCCCCAGAGGATGTAAGGGCGAGCCTGCGTTCCGTTTCCGGGGTCGGCAGGCGCCGAGTCGGAAGCGCCGTCGTCAACAGCGGCAACCGCTTCACCCCCTTCTGTTTCCGCGCGCGCGTGATCATTTTTACATATGCCAAATACGCCGCAAAGCGACGTAATAAGACAAATTAAAAAGACAATAATGAAAGACAGCAGTACACCGCCTTTCGTACCATACTTTTTATTGAACATAATTCTTCCTCCTGTCAATCAAAGAGTTAATAATATCGTTTCACCCATAAGGGTGTGGTAACCGTTTTATGCGCCCGTGTATAAACGGGCGGATTATTGTCAAAAAAAGAAACGGGCGGGATGAGCCCCGCCCGCCTCCGTACCACATTATTTCGCTTGAATACGCGGAAATAATCTAAATATAAGTATCGGTCCGTTTATTTTTATGAAAATTGTGAAAAGTTAGTCAGTTCCGCGCTCAAATTTGTAGCAAATTATGCGGAATTATGATAAAATTCGACCGATAAAAGCACTGAAAACCGGAGCTTGTAGTTTCATTATAGTTAAATCTAACTTGTTTGTCAACTCAATTTTGTATGTTTTATAGTTAAATTTTGGTATATAATTAAATATGAAAAGGAGGTGGCGGGAATGGACGTTATCGAAAAGCTGAACCGTTTACGGCTTGAACGGAACTTAAGCGTATACCGTCTTGCCGAGCTGTCGGGGCTAAATCAATCGACGCTGGCAAACACTTTTTCCCGCGGGACGGTGCCTTCCATAACTCATTTACAGGCTATTTGTGAGGTTTTGGGCGTTACTTTGGCCCAATTCTTTACGCAAGATGAGGAACACATGGAGCTTACCCCGCAGGAGATAGCTTTTATGCGCAATTTCAGAAAATTGCCGGAAAGGATAAGAACATCCGTTACGGAAATTGTAAACGAAATCCCTTATATCAGAAACTGAATACTGCAAATTTTAACTATACAGAGCGACCGTTGATTCGAGAAGGTTACCACACCCTTTATTTACCGTCCACAGTCAAGCCGACCACAACTTTTTTTGAGATTACCTGCGTTTGCAGGCTTTTTTTATACTCTTTTTTTATATATCCCATCTTCAAGCGCAAAAAATCGCGGCGGGGATAAGGCAAAATTTTAGAACTGCGCCCAACTCGCGCCAAAAGAGCACGGCTATTAAGTAAAAAAATATAAATTTGTTTAAAAAAGTTCGAAAAACCGCGTTATTACTATTTACTAATTATATAATTTAGTGTATAATATCCCTATATGAAAACGGCAAAGAAAATAGCTGTGCTGGCGATGCTCACAGGGTTGAGCCTCATTGCGTTTATTATCGAAAGTCTTTTGCCCCCCATGCTTATACCGGGGGCGAAACCGGGGATAGCAAACGTATTTTCTTTTGCCGCGCTTATTATGTATTCGCCGATCGAAGCTTTTATAGTCGTTGCTCTGCGCACGGGGCTTGGAGCCGTTTATGCGGGAAACGTTTCCGCACTGCTTTACTCGTTTACGGGCGGAGTAATTTCCATGGCGGTTTCTTCCGTGCTGACATACGTCGTTTACCCGAGGATTTCGGTTATGGCGGTATCTATAGCGGCGGCGGTTGCGCACAATATTACGCAAAACGCGGTTTTTGTGATATTGTCGGGTTCGGTTTTGATGTTCGGCTATATGCCCTACCTCATACTTTTGGGAATAGTATCCGGCGCGGTCGTAGGCGGAATTACGCTTTTGGTTTTCAGGGGCGTGCCGCAGACGGCGTTTGAAAAGGTGATTGCCGAAAGAAAGAAAAAGGTTAAAGACGGCGAAGCACAGAATTCGTCGTTTTGAAATATTTTTAAAATTTTCAAAAATAAACGTTATTGAAACGGAGGTAAAATTTGAAAGCAGTTAAAGGAAAATACTACTTCGGCGGGATACATCCCAAGGGAAAGAAAGAGTTAGCCTCTTCCGCTCCACTTGAAGTTATGCCTACGCCGCAAAAAGTAGCTGTTTCGCTGTCGCAGTCGCTCGGCAAGCCCGCCGTTGCGTGCGTTTCGGCGGGACAGTCCGTAAAAGAGGGCGAACTTATAGCCAAAGCGGACGGCGCGATTTCTTCGAACGTGTTTGCGAGTATTTCGGGAACGGTTGAAGAGATTTACGAAGCCGAAGGCGCCGGCGGCGCGAAAGAAACCTTTATTTCCATTAAAGCCGCGGAAAGCGACGGCGGGAAATTTTTGTTCCCCGCTCTCGAAAACCCTTCTCCCGAGCAGATTAAAGAGAGAATTGCGGAATGCGGAATAGTCGGTTTGGGCGGCGCGGGCTTCCCCACCGCCGTTAAAGCGAGCCCTAAAACCCCCGTTGACACGTTGATTGTAAACGGCGCGGAGTGCGAACCGTATCTCACCTGCGACCACCGTTTGATGGTTGAAAAAGCAGACGAAATCGCGCGGGGCGCGAGATACATAGCGCAGGCGCTGGGCGTTACGGCGATAATTATAGGAATCGAGTCAAACAAGCCCGACGCAATTAAGTGCTTTGAGAAATACGACGACATAAAACCCGTTGTTTTGCGTAAGCAATACCCCATGGGCGGAGAAAAACAGCTGATTTACGTTACTACGGGGCGCAAAGTGGGTTTGGGCAAGTTGCCCGCCGACGTTGGCGTTATCGTTCAGAACGTTGCAACCTGCTACGCGGTTTGCGAGGCCGTAGAACTTGGCAAACCTCTTTATGAGAGAGTTGTGACCGTTTCCGGCGGGGCCGTCAAAGAACCCAAAAATCTTTGGGTGAAAGTGGGAACGAGCGTTAAAGACGTTGTGGAATACTGCGGCGGAGAAACCTCTTCTCCCAAAAAAGCCGTTCTGGGCGGACCGATGACGGGAACTGCGATAGCAGATTATGACGGCTATACGCACAAGACGACTTCGGGAATTCTTCTTCTCGACGAAAAAGAGGCTGCGGCGGACGAGCCTACCCCCTGCCTCAACTGCGGAAAGTGCGCCGACGTTTGCCCTATGCACCTGATGCCGATGAACACTGCGTTCTATTCGGCGGCGGGAGACTTCGAGGCGGCGGCAAAAATGGGCAACGTGGCCTATTGCATAGAGTGCGGAGCGTGCGAATACATTTGCCCCGCGAAACGCCCCCTGATACAGGCGATACGCAAAACGAAGGCTGAAATACGTAAAAAAGGAGCTAAATAATGGATAATACGGTAGTAATTTCCACTCCTCCCCACGTAAAATCGAAGAGGACCACCCGCGGCATTATGTTAGACGTGTTAATCGCGCTTGCACCTGCCGCTATTGCGGGCATAGTCTTTTTCGGTTGGCTCGCTCTGATGATTGAACTCGTGGCTATGGCAGCGTGCACGGCGACGGAGTTCGTTTATTTCTTCATAGCGAACAAGGGCTTTGCAAAAAAGTGCAAAGACGCGGGAAAGGTTTGCAAACGCTGGTGGAAACAGTTTGATTTTACCTCGGTAGTGACGGGGCTTATACTCGCCCTTATTCTCCCCGCGACGGCAAAATGGTACGAAGTGCTCATAGGAAGTATTTTCGCTATTGCGGTTGTTAAGATGCTTTTCGGCGGAACGGGTAAAAACCTTGTGAACCCCGCCGCGGCAGGCAGAGTATTTATGTTTATCAGCTTTGCCATAACAACATATACCGCCGCAAACATACCCGCGCTCAACTTTACGAGCGGAATATTCACCGGCTCGACTAACCTTTCGTGGTTGCTTTCCGCCTATCCCGAAACGAAAGTTACCGTTTTGGACCTCTTTCTCGGAACAGGCGTAGCGGGCTGTATAGGCGAAACCTGCAAAGCGGCTATTCTTCTGGGATATGTATATCTTTCGATAAGAAAAGTTATTAAATGGTGGCAACCTCTCCTCTTTATAGGAGTTTTCGGGTTTACCGCGGTGTTTATGTCCGGTTTTGCTTACATATCAACGGGCGGCTACATCTTCAATATGGATTTGTTCCTGCCTCACGTCTTCTCCGGCGGCGTGCTCTTCGGCGCGATTTTTATGTTCCCCGACTACGTTACCTCGCCCAAAGGCAATTACGGGCAAATAGTTTATTACGTTATAGCCGCCGTTCTGGTTGCCGTTTTGAGATACTTCACCAAACTCGAAGTTACCTCCTTCGTAATAATGCTTATGAACCTGTTTGTGCCCCTTATAGACAGGTACGTAATACAAAGACCCTTCGGTTATAAAAAAGAGAAAACGCAAAAGGAGGGTAAATAAATGTCTGCCAAAGAATTTTTTAAAGGTAAATCGTTTAAGTGCATAATCGCCCTTTTGTGCGTGCTTTTGATAAGCGGCGTGTTCCTCACGATAATGAACAGCCTGTTATACGTCTCCGACGCGGAAAGGTTAGAACGCGCAATAAATAAAATTTACGGCAAATCGGTTAAAACCGAAGCGGTTGCCGTTACGGATTACGACCAAAACGCAACCATAAACGAAGCTTATAAAATTAAAGACGACGGAAATTATTTAGTGAAATCAACGGGTAAAGGAGGTTTTGACAACGGAACGGTTACCTGCTGGGTAGTAGTTGAAGTTTCGAGCGGAAGCGTTTCGGGCGTGGGCAAAGTAGTTATAGACTCCAACGTTGGACAAAGCTATATAAACCGTGTAAGCGAAGCGGCGTTAAAACAATTCGGCGAACTTTATGAGACGGGAATCTATTACTCCCCCGACCTCATCACCGCCGCGACGGTTAACGCAACCAAAAACGCTATATGCAACTCGGTAAACGGCGCGCTGGCTTACGTGAACGCACTGTGCGGAAACGTTGCCGAAGATATTTACACCGAATATAAATATATCTCAAACATTCAAACCACGCGGTCGAGTCACGTTATGAAGCTGACAGACCCCGACAATTTGAGAAGCGTTGAAGCGGTTGAATTTACGGTAGTTTCCAACGGATACGGCATGGCCGCCGCATTCACGAGCAAGATAACCGTAGATAAAAACGGCATAATCCAATCGTTTGAAATAGTTACCGCAGGGTCGACCGACCAATCTTACACAGACAAGGCTATGGAGAACGTAAATTCTAAATTTCTCAATCAAAATCTTGAGGGACTTTTAGCCATTCTTAAACTCGGAATAGAAGACGAAATCACATATCCCGGAGGGATATTCCCCACAACGGGCGCAACCAATTCGACCTATTCGTTATATAACGCGGCTGTATTTGCGGCGGCAAACTATCAAAAGGCGATTGACGATTATCTTGCCACTCTCCCCCCCGCGGAAGAGGAAGAAGCTCCCGAAACCGACGAAGGAGGTGCAAATTAATGAATAAGTACAAAAAAATCACTTTAGACGGACTTATTTACCAGAACCCCACGTTTATGCTGGTTTTGGGAACCTGCCCCACGCTTGGACTTATATCTTCGGCGTTCTCTTCTATGGGTATGGGTTTGACCGTTCTTGTAATATTAACGCTTTCAAACATAATAATTTCTGCGTTGAGAAAACTTATTCCCGACGCGGTACGTATCCCCTGCTATATAGTCGTTATAGCTACGTTAGTTACTTTTGCGAGAATGTTCCTCGATAAGTTCGTACCCGATTTGTACGAGAGTCTGGGCGGATTTCTTGCACTGATAGTTGTTAACTGCATAATACTGGGCAGAGCGGAAGCGTTTGCGAACAAGCACACCGTGCTCGAATCCGCGGTTGACGGTATTTCGAACGGACTCGGCTTTACCGTTGCTCTCACGATAATGGGAATTATCTGCGAATTCCTCGGCAAAGGTTCTTTGTTCGGTTATCAGATTATGAACTTTAAAGTGGGTATGCTTGCGACGCCCGCGGGCGCGTTCCTTGTATACGGTATCTGCATTGCAGTGTTCGTTTATATAATAGACAATTTCGAACGCGCAAGGCGCGTTAAAGCCAATAAGCTCGCACGCGAAAATCTTTTGAAGGAGGCTGCGTAAATTATGGGTACTTTTATCGCTATAGTTCTTTCTGCGGTGCTTACGAATAACTTTATAACCGCAAAAACTTACGGAATTTGCCCCTTCCTCGGCGTTTCCAAAAAGACTTCGAGCGCGGCGGGTATGGGAATTGCTGTAACGTTGGTTATGCTTTTGGCGACCTTGGTTACTTACCCTATTTACACGTACGTAATGGTTCCGCTGGGAATAGGCTTCCTTGAAATAATCTTCTTTATCTTTATAATAGCTTCGCTGGTGCAGATGCTTGAAAAGATTATTCAGAAAGTTTCTCCCTCCCTTTACGGCGCGATGGGAATTTATCTCCCTTTGATTACCACCAACTGCGCGGTTTTAGGCGTGACCGAACTCGTTATAGGAGATATGTCCGCAATAATCGGAGAGGGCGTCGCTATGAATATCGGCTGGGCTGCACTCTACGCTCTGTTTGCGGGGCTCGGGTTTACACTCGTTATGATAATAATGAGCGGTATGCGCGAGAAACTTAACTGCTACAAGACGCCCAAGGCGATTTCGGGCTTCCCCATCGCCATGGTAACCGCCTGCTTCATTTGTATGGCGTTTACGGTGTTCAGCTATATCAGCATATAAGGGAGGCAAAAGATGCATTTACTCGAAGTAACAAATCAAACGTGGATTACCGTAGGTATAGTGGCGGGAATTTTCGCGGGGTCTGCGCTGTTAATAGGCGCGCTCATACTCATAGTAGGCAAGGTGTTTAAAGTAAACGTTGACGAGAAGATAACGAAAATACTTGAAAACCTCGCCGGTGCAAATTGCGGAGGCTGCGGCTGCTCGGGTTGTAGCGGATTCGCTTCGAAACTTGCCGACGGCAGCGGAAACCTTGCCGACTGTCACGTAACTTCCCCCGAAAAGAAGGCGGAAATTGCCAAACTTTTGGGAATAGAACTTTCTGACGAAGAACCTACCGTGGCGATTGTAAAGTGCCACGGCGGCATAGAAAACTGCGCGGACAAATTCGAATATAAGGGCAACCCCACCTGCGCGGCGTGCAACTCGCTTTTAGGCGGAAATAAGGCTTGTTCTTACGCCTGCCTCGGTTGCGGTGACTGCAAAGCGGTTTGTCCCGAAAACGCCATAGAGGTTACAGGCAGACTTGCGCAGGTAGATCCGGACAGATGTATATCGTGCGGGGCTTGCATAAGCGCGTGCCCCAAAGGTATTATAGAACGCATTCCCTCTTCCGCTCCCGTATTCGTTGCCTGCTCTTCAAAATGCAAGGGCAAAGAGGTTACGAGCGCTTGCAAGGTGGGCTGTATAGCTTGCGGAATATGCGCAAAATCTTGCCCGCACGGCGCGATTACGATGAAAGATAATCTGCCCGAAATAGATTATTCAAAGTGCACGGGCTGCCTTACGTGCGTTGCAAAGTGCCCCAGACACATTATAATCAGCCGTAAAGTTGTGGCGGAGGAAACTCCCGCAAATACGGAAGAAGAATCTACAAATGAAATTTCTTAATTTATAAAAACAACGCGCCCCGCATCTCAAGATGCGGGGCGCGTTTTATTATTACATTATAATGTCGGGGTCGTCTTTAACTTCTTTTAACGGCTCGATTTTTAGCCCGTGAGGATTGCAATAAATAAGTTGCGAATTGTTTACTATCGGAGAAAAATAAACGCACTGTTTACCTTTGCAGTTTGCCTCGGTTACCTTTACCGATTTCGCGGTTTTATCAATATAAATTACGTTTATACCGTCGCCTTCGGTGTGAACGGTTATCGTAAGTCCGGACGCGTCTTCTTTTACCTCTACTTCCTCGGTATGCACAAGTTTGCCACCGAATTCGTACTCGAAAACGGTTTGCGCCTTAACGGTTATTTGCACCCCCGTTATAGGGTCGGTATTTCTCGTTGCGAAAATTGCTATAAAAAGCACCGCAACGGTCAAAATTATTATTCCGTAAATTATGAGGTCAAAGATTTTAAAACCCTTGTCCTTTTTTACCTGTTGTATCTTTTTTAGCGACATAATTATTCTACGGCAAACGCAACCGCCTTTTCGGTAAGTTTAGTTTGTATAAATTCGCAGGCGCGCTCTTTACCCATTGCCATAATTGCCGTGGTAAGCGCGTCGTTTTCTGCGGCGCTACCATAAATTACGGTTGCGGTCATTATACCCGTTTGCACAGGTTTGCCCGTTGTCGCGTCGATTATGTGGCTATAACGCACGCCGTCTATGATATAAAACTGCTCGTTATCGCCGCTGGTGGAAAGCTTGGCATTGCGCACTTTTGTTGTGAGATACGGAGCCCTTGCAGGCGAACGCGCGCCGGCAAAACCGATATTGTAATAGATATCCGGCATATTCATTTTAACGAGCATACTCGACGACGCAAAGTTAAAATAGCCGTAATGATAATCATACGTATTAAAAAGTTCGTCAACCAAATCAACGGCGTATCCCTTGCCTATGCCGCCAAGGTCGAGTTTAAGCGTTAACGTTTCACCGCCGACTTCTACCGTTTCCATCGGTTTGGTTGCGTAATACAGCCCCTCGTCTTCGCGCAGAGTTATGTTGCCGAACTGTTTTGAAAGTAGGGTATATTTTTCGATATCTTCGTCCGCGGGCAAATCCGCGCTTGTTTTGGGATAATCATGCGCCGTTGAAAAACCGTAAGCCAGAACGTTATAATATAAGGCGGGGTTATAATAACCTTCCGTAAGTTCGTAAACGTCTTTTGCGATTTTTAAAACGTTATAAGTTATTTCAGAAACAGGCACCTCTTCACCCGCCGCCGCGGCGTTAAACTTGCCGATATCCGAAGTTTCGAACGAGGGAGACAGAGCGGCGTCTACAGCAGTCAAAACGGTGCCGACCGCCATTGAAAACGCTTCGTACTTTTTAAGTCCTTCTTCGCTTGTGAAATCACCCGAGACGAGCAGACGGGCGTCTGCGTTCATAGAATAGTAAGTGCGCGATTTGGTGGTAAATCCGGTATGATCGACTATTACGTCGCCGTACCCACCCTCTTCATATCCTTCTATTAATCCGCCGAGCGTATAATTCGAATCGGAAATTTCAAACATATTTTGGGGGATATTGGTGTATATAGTATACTTGCCTTTTGCGCAGCCAGCCGAAAACAAGACGGCAAGGCAAGACGCGGAAAGAAAAGTAAATTTTATAAATTTTTTCATAACCGTATTATAACTTAAAACGCAATTTTTGGCAACAAAAAACCCGCCTTTAAAGGCGGGTTATTAATTTGTAAATTATTTAAGCGCATCCTGAATAGCAAGGATAAGTCTGCCGCTACCTTGCGTAGAACCGGTAATAAGAAGGTTGCTTGAAGCAAGAGCACCGTTATAATCTTTACCGTAAGGCTCCCCTGTAACATTGTTGTCTATTACAAGTTTAGTCGCATCTTCGGAATTAACAGAATATCCGTATTTAGTATAAACGCTTATATCAAGCACATCTGCAACCGACCAGCCTTCATATTGTTGAAGAAGCCAAGAAATATGATCATTCCAAGTTTTTTCGTTGGAATCGGTCCAGCCGTAACCGCCTTTGGTTTTTTCAATGGGAACAACAGTTTTGCCATCCCACTCCTGATACGTTACTGTACCGTTTTTGTCGGTTTCTTTATAATACAAGCCGGTTCCGGTTGTACCTGCTTCTTCAGCAGTATAAAGAACCCAAGGACTTTTTAAGAAATATTTGCTCCAACCTTCACTGACGGTTGTCCACGTAACACCGCTGTCTTTAAGTTCGTATACGTTTGCATTAACGGTTGCGTCCCATTTTTTAGCAATGCCGCCCTGCTTATCAAGGTCAAGATTGGTAATATCTTTTACCTTCGTTATAATATTATTTTCTACGGTTACTTCAACTCTCATTCCGTACGTTGCGCCGTATTCATTCGTATAGTGATAACTACCTTCATACACTCCGTTATATCCGCCCGAGCAAGCCGTTGCCGTTGCGATACCCGCAACCATTGCCACGGAAGCCGCCGAAATAGCCAATGCTTTGAAAATCTTCTTCATAATTTACCTCGTAAAGATTTATTACTCAATAAGTTTACCATATTAAGGTAAACGTGTCAACATATTTTTGAGTATTTTGTTACTTAATTTATATTTAAAGCGGGTTTTATGCACGAATTATCACTCGGTGCGGAGGGCGACGACGGGATCCTTTTTAGCTGCCGCCGCGGCGGGGATAAGACCCGAAACGAGAGTGAGCACCACGCTTATGGCAATCATAACAAGCGCCTGCCACCAAGGGAGCGCGGCTATTGTGAATATGCCGTAAAGCGCGCCGAGAACGAGGTTTAGTATGAGCGAAAGTATATACGTGACCGCTATGCCTACGATACCCGCGGCGAGTCCTATTATGAAAGTTTCGGCATTGAAGAGCTGCTTTATATCCCTCTTTCTTGCGCCGACCGCGCGGAGAATTCCTATTTCTTTAATTCTTTCGACTACGGAAACGTAAGTAATAATTCCTACCATTACGGTGGAAACAACGAGCGACAGCGCGGTAAACGCTACGAGTGCAATGGTTATCATATTTATCATGGTGTTAACCATAGTTATTATGAGCCCGACCTGATCGTTATAGTTGATTTTATCGCCTTCGGAAAGCACTACCGACTGTTCGACGCCGTTAGAATCCGTCCATTTATAAGTGGCGCCGTCAGAACAGAGTTTGTTCCAGCCGTCGAGGTATTCGGTTACAAGCGATTTGTTTTCGAAATCGAGCGGGTAAATATAGAACGAAAGGGGAATTTCGGCGCCGCCGACCATATAAGGCTTAACACGAATAGACGAGTATTCGTCGCCGCCTCCGCCCATCATGCTCGACATCATGCTTGACATCATGTCTTTACTCGAATCCATTAAATAATAGAAGAGTTTCATTCCGTTTTCGCCCTTATCGTGCCTTACGCCCTCGTAAGTGTAATGATAATGAAACGGCATTGCACCGAGCTGTTTGTCTTGTTTTTCGTTTATGAATTTAACAACTTCGCTCTCTCTCGAGGTGGTAAGAGTGTGGTCGGTGAGCGCTTTTGTATAATACATACCCGTTGTAAGGCAACCGTAAGAAACTCCGCTTTTCTTTTGCAAAATTACTTTGACCTTTAAATCGACGTCGTCCGACTTGTCGCGGGTTGCGTCGAAATCCGCGGAATAGGGCAAATATTTGTATTCTGCAAGAGAAGGCTGTTCGTTTGCCTGTGCGGGAGGCACGAAAAGCATATCTGCCGGCGCAGCCTTTTTATAGACCGTGTCGTTGGGGTACCACTTGAACGTGCTTTCTCCGTTTTTATCGAGGAAGAAATCAAAATCTTTACCCTGCAGATAGCCGTCGAGAATTCCGCCGTAGTCGCCGACCTCTTCTCCCTTTGAAATGTCGTCGGCGCGCTCTGCATAGGCGAGGAATTCTTCCTGCGTGAAATATCCGAACTGACCCAGCACCAAATCAGTGGTGGCGTTATCGTCTATTACCATGACGATACTGTCTTTACTTTCGAAAACGTCTTTATAGTCTTCTTCGGTGAGTTCTTTTACGCTCTTGTCGTTATAGACCGCGAGAATGTCGTATTGGGAAAGTATGTAATTATAATTGTCGGGAATCTCTTCAAACGTGGTTACCGAAGGGATAATCTTTGAAAACTGCGTATATTTTTCGTTGCCTTCCTTTTTGCCCACTTCGCCCAAAACCGCCGTGTACATGGTGCGTATACCCGTGACCGAAACTTCTTCGCCGGCGTCGTTTTTGTCGAGTTTGAAGTTGGCGTAAATATTGTGAGCGGGCTCGAAACCGTAGCGGTATTGCAACGCGTTGTAATATTCGGAAGGCATTTTATTTACGTAGTCTATATATTCCGCGGTGACAACGTTTGTTTTCATAACGTCGCCCATGCCCATGAGCGTTTCTATAAGGCTGTCTATATAAACCTTATCGTCGAGGCGGTCCAAATCGACCTTGGTTCCCGCGCTTGCGGCAAAATCCATGAGCGCGTTGTAATCCACCGCCGACTCCGTTACGGAAAGCGGGAAACCGGAAAGCATATCGTTTTCCATATTCGCAATATAGGATTGTACGCCAGAGGATATTGCAAGAACCATAGAGACGCCCACTATGCCTATACTGCCCGCAACCGACACCATTGCCGTGCGCTTGCGCTTTGACAACAGGTTTTTTAGCGAAAGCGAAAATGCCATTGCGGGGGACATGGAAGTCTTTTTCTTCTTGCCCTTGTTGGTCTTTTTTACTTCAATAGATTGACCGTCGGCGGATTCTGCGCCCGTTTGATCGGCGGGCCCTTCTTCGCCGTCGTACGGCATGGAGTCGTCAACCACTTCGCCGTCCAGAAGTCTTATGATACGGGTCGAATATTCGTCGGCAAGTTCGGGGTTGTGCGTAACCATGATAATGAGCCTGTCTTTAGAAATTTCTTTTAACAGCTCCATTATCTGAACGCTCGTCTTGCTGTCAAGCGCGCCCGTGGGCTCGTCGGCAAGCACTATTTCGGGGTCGTTTATAAGCGCGCGGGCTATTGCAACCCTTTGAGCCTGACCGCCCGAAAGCTGATTGGGTCGCACGCCTATCTTATCGCCCAGCCCCACTTTTTCAAGCGCGTCTATAGCGCGTTTGCGCCGCTCTTCTTTATCGACTCCCGCAACGGTGAGCGCGAGTTCAACGTTTTGCAATATCGTTTGATGGGGTATCAGATGATAACTCTGGAATATAAAGCCTATGGAGTGGTTGCGGTATGTATCCCAGTCGCCGTCGTCGTATTCTTTTGTGGATTTACCTTCGATTATAAGGTCGCCGGAGGTGTATTTGTCGAGCCCGCCTATTATATTCAAAAGCGTGGTTTTACCGCAACCCGACGCGCCGAGAATGGAAACAAACTCGTTTTTGCGGAACTTAATGCTCACGCCTTTGAGTGCGTGCACCGCTCCGCCCGCAACCTGATAATCTTTTTTAATGTCAACTAATTCCAACATATATTATTCCTCTGAAACAGAATTTTCTACGTTATTTTTGTCGGCGTAACGTTCGAGTTCGGCGTTCAGTCCTTGAGAGGATTTGAACGGGAATACGAAACTCGCCTTTCTTTTTTCTATTTTTTCTTTTGCGTCTTTAATACTTTCTTTGAGCTTTTCGAAAGATATTACCGTTTGGCGCTTTTTAGCAAACGCGCGTATCTTTGCGGAGAGATTGACCGCATGACCGAAATCCACCGCAAACACGCCGAAGAAGAGACCCACGACAAAAGCGAAAGCTATGTGTCTGACGAACCACACGACGGCTTCGAGCACAATCGGCGACAACACAAAGTAAAACGCCGCCGAAACAACTAGCCAGAAAAACGAGAACAACGGGCAGATAATTCCCTGAATATTGCCCCAACGGTTAGTGTAGTCCCACAACCGTATTTTCATGCCCTTTATAAAAATTAACCCCGCAATATATTCGATTAACGTCATTGCGACGCCCATAATTGCGATTATGATAACAGCGTCCCACGCGGCGCTTCCTGTGTTTACGGGAATAAGAGAAATACCGAACAGCCCCGCCACGCCGAATCCGTAAAGCGGCAGATAAGGCCCCGTAAGAAAGCCGGGATTAATCCATTTTTTTGCCGTGAATAGTCTGCGGAAAATTACTTCTACGCACCAGCCGAGCATGCTGCCCGCAAAAAACAGAAACGCCGCGACTAACAATCCGTCCACTACGTTCATAATATTCGCCCTGTTTTAAATTTTTGCTTTTAAAAGTCTTGAAACCGCTCTGTCTTTACCCAGAATTTTCATTATAGTACAGAGGTCGGGTGAATTGGACCCGCCCGTAACCGCTATGCGGAGGATTTCGGCTGCGTCTGAAACGCTGCCTTTATAATTTTCGGGGTGAACTTTATAATCCTGCATTTCCGCGGCGAACCCTGCCGACGCCGCCACTTGTTTAACCTTTGCAAACCATGCGGAATTGTCGTCGGCTTCGTCATAAACCTTTGCGAATCCGTCCAAAACCGCGTTTACGGTTTCTTTATCGAAGCGGTATGCGTATGTCGGCGCGAAAGTATCGTCAAAGAAATAATCTATAAGCCTTACGCCCTGCTCGGCACGTTCTATGTCCTTTCTTCTCTTCTTCCCGCCGGTACCCATAACAAGGTCGAGAACGGAAATTATGTAAGATTCGTCTTTGAAATGCTTTTTATCTTTATCCGAGCCGAATTCTTCAACCCAACTTTTAAGGAATTCGAAACACTCTTTTGAGGAAAGTCTGGAAATTTCGGTTTTTGAAACGTCGTTGAGCTTATCGAGGTCGAAAAGCGCGCCGCTCTTGCCCATTTTATCGATTTTGAATTTGAAATCGCGCCAGTCGCCGTCGGGATTTTTGAGCGTCCATTCCTCGAAACCGGAGTTTAAAACGGTCATAAGATATTTGACCACGGCGAGCGGATAATAGCCCGCCCTACGGTAATAGTCGAGGGATAGTTCGGGGTCTTTTCTTTTTGAGAGCTTGCGTTTTGTGCCGCCGTCCATCTTCATTAGCGAAGAAGTGTGAGCGTATCTCGGAGGTTTGAAACCCAGCACTTTGAAAAGCTCGATATGCACGGGCAGGCTGGAGAGCCACTCTTCGCCGCGAATTACAAGCGTAGTGCGCATAAAGTGATCGTCTATCGCATGGGCGAAATGATAAGTGGGTATTCCGTCCGACTTTAAAATTACGACGTCCTGATCGTTTTCCGTAACGGTTATATCGCCTTTAATCGCGTCGCGGAAAGTAATTTTATTTTCTATACTGCCCTGCGATTTGAGCCTGATAACAAAAGGTTTTTTCTCCGCGAGGTTTTTATAAATTTCTTCTTCGGAAAGATTGCGGCACTTTGCGTACGCACCGTAATATCCCGTAGTTTCTTTGTTTTCGGTCTGCTTTGCACGGGTTGCGTCAAGCTCTTCGGCAGTGCAGAAACAAGGATATGCCAGCCCCTGTTCTATCAAGCGTTTTGCGTAAGTGCGGTAAATTTCGGCGCGTTGCCTTTGATAATAAGGTCCGTAAACATTGAGCGGGCTGTCGATTTCGGCGCCCTCGTCGAATTTGATTCCGAAATACTTTAACGAGCGTATAACGCTCTCTACCGCGCCCTCTACCTTCCTCTTTTCGTCGGTATCCTCTATTCTCAAATAAAACACTCCGCCGGTAGTGTGCGCCGTTCTTTCGTCCGCAAGCGCGGAATAGAGGTTTCCGAGGTGAATAAATCCCGTGGGCGACGGGGCAAGGCGGGTTACTTCGGCGCCCTGCGGAACGTTGCGGGGCGAGTAGATATTTTCGTACTCTTCCGGCTCTTTTAAATTTTTATCCGGAATCAATGCGTTTGCAAGTTTTTTAAAGTCCATTTTCAATTCTCTCCTTTGTCCGTTTCTTCTCCGTGCGCGCCCGTTGAAACCGAGTCGGGTATGCGTTTTTTGACTTTGGTTGACGAATACCACCTGAATACGAACCACAGTATTATCAAAATTTCGAATACGGCGGCAACGGCGTATAAAAGATATATTTGGGTAAACTCGCTGAACGCGAGCACGAAAATATGGAATATGAGCACGCACGACCACAAGATGAGCGACGACGTTATCGCGTTGGTTACGCGGTTGCCCCATTTTGCGGAAAATACGGTTAAAACGACAGACGTAGGCAATGGCGCGACGACGAAAACAAGATAAGCGTAAGGCGCGGTTGGCTCGATAAAATAAAACATAGTAAAGAGCCCCGTGGCTATAAACCACACGAGTATGGCGGATAGCGCGGTAATAAATATGCGCCTGCCGTTTATCTTTTTACGGGGCAATATCTGCGGCGTAACGCTGCCGTCGTTGACTATATCGTCGAGCGTAACCCCGTAAATTGCGGCAATACGCACGAGAACGCGAACGTCGGGAACGGCTTCCCCCCTCTCCCATTTGGATACGGCTTTATCGGAATAGTTTAACAGCTCGGCAAGTTGCAACTGCGTGAGGCGAGCCTTGGTGCGCAACGTTACGAGATTTTTTGAAATTATATCCTTCAAATCGTTCATAGCCGTATTTTAGCACAAGTATAAAAAAAATGCAACTCTACTGTGAGTAGAGTGTGAAATTTTTGCGGTAGAATTGAAAAAAACGACAGTTTACCCGGTAGAGTCAAGTGTGGAACGGATAAACGTTAAAATAGGTTGTAATTTTACGGTTTTGTGTAATAATAGTATTATAAATAAAATTTATCGGCATAATTTCCGATTTCAGAAGGAAGCATTATGAATAATTTCGATATTTACGTGGATTCGGGAGCAAACATTCCCGACGAACTTTTAAAAAAACACGGTATAACCGTAGTACCCTTTTCATGCATAATCAACGGCGAAGAGAAACTTTGTTACGAAAAAGAGCGCCCGTTCAAAGAGACGGCGCGGGAATTTTATAAGCTTATGCGCGAGGGCGCGGAAATAAAAACTTCGCTCGTGCCCAAAGAGAGATTTATAGAATACGCCGAAACATCTTTAAAAGAAGGACGCGACGCCATTATATTCACCATTTCTTCGGGAATAAGCGGCACTTACAACCAAGCCGTTAACGCAAAAAAAGAACTTGAAGAAAAATACGCGGCAAACAAGGTTTATGTTTGCGACACGGCGAACGCGTCGATGGGTTCGGGCATGCTTGCTTTGAAGATTGCCGATTTGCGCGATATGGGCGAAAGCGCTGAAACCTGCGCGAAGTGGGCGGAAGAAAACGTTTATAAAATAAACAGCTATGTTACGGTAGGCGATTTGAAATATTTGAGAAAGGGAGGCAGGATTTCGACCACCCTTGCAATTGCGGGCACTCTTTTGAACATTAAACCCGTTTTATGGGCGGACGGCGGAAGCCCCGCGAAGTTATCTTTCTTCGGAAAAGAGCGCGGCAGGAAAAAGGCTCTTTCTTCCCTTGCGGATTCGTTCGTTAAAAACGCGGAGGATCTTCACCAGACGGTTGCAATAACTCACGCCGACTGCATAGAAGACGCCGAAGAACTTGCACAAATGGTCAAAGAGCGCGGCGCTACCGACGTTATTATAGAATATTACGACCTTTGCACGGGGTGCCATGCGGGGCCCGGAACGGTTGCGCTGTTCTTCTTTGGAAAAGACCGCAGAGGCGACGCGGTTGAGGCGGAAAAAAAAACTCTTTCAAACCCCGCCGTACAGAAAATCTGAATAATTGAAAAATTAACCCCTCCGCGGTTGCGGAGGGGTTTTTAATATGTTTTTAATGTCTTTTGTCGTAGTCGAGTGCTTCCGACCGTTCGAGCGATATAAAATCGAGGAACCGTTCGCAACCCTCGTAGATATCGTTATACGCTTTATCGAAGTCGCCCGTATACCACGGATCGGCAATGTCACGAGGGCGGTTGGTAAAGGCGCAAAGTTTGTAAACTTTATCACCCGCCGCGCCAGATGAAACGCGCAGAACGTCGAATAGATTAGAAGAATCCATTACAAGGATATAGTCGTTATTCAAAATATCGGCGCGGGTCAGCTGTTTTGCGATATGGTTGCCCTCTATGCCTTGCTCTTCGAGCTTGCGCTTCGCCTTGTGATAGACGGAACACCCCTCTTCCGCTTCCGTTCCGCGGGAAGTTATCTCAAAGGAGAGCTCCGTTCCCCTGTCTTTGACCAGCTTTTTCAAAATGAGTTCGCCCATGGGTGAACGGCATATATTGCCGAGGCAAACGAAACAAACGCGTATCATCAGTCACCTATTTTGAGCTTTTGCCAAGGGGTGCCGTCAGGCTTATAATTTTCGAGCAAGTCTATAACTTCCTTTGCGGAATTTGCGTAAGAATACATTTCGTAGCACTTGAAAGTTATGAACTTACGCTCGTAGGCGACCTTCATAAACTTTTCGAGTTCGCAGTAATAATTTTCTATATCGTAAATTATAATCGCTTTTTGGTGCCTGCCGAGCTGTTTCAACGTGAGCACCTCGAAAAACTCTTCGAAAGTGCCTATGCCGCCCGGCGTTATAACAAACGCGTCGCAGTCGTCTTCCATTATGGCTTTGCGCTGCGACATAGTCTCGGTATAAGTAATATTATCGCACTCGCCGTAGATTACCTCCACACCTTCTTCGCGGAAAAATTCGGGAATTACACCGTGGATATACCCGTTCCCCTCTTTAAAGCCGCGAGCCGCCGCGCCCATGAGCCCCGTAGCCCCCGCACCGAAAACGAGCGAATGACCGCGCTCCGCAAGGAGCTTACCCAGCTCTTCAACCTTTTTAATATAAATATCGTCTATGTGGGCGCTCGCGGCGCCGAAAATACAAACTTTCATTTTTACTCCTTTACACTTTACCATATGCGCATACGGTTACGCGCTCCAATCTCTTATATTATATACAATTTTTTAAATAATGTCAATCCCGCGCGAAATTCGGATGGTGTCAAGTTTTTTCCGCACATTTTTTTAAAAACTTGAATTTTTTTAAATTTTAACCTATCAGCCTTTAAAAATCAAGATTTTTCTAATAGCGTTAAGAAAATTATCTTCCGCAAGAAAATGTCCGAACGGAATAGAACCGTCAACGCTACTTTTCCGCATAGCAAAACAATTATATCGTTTATTATTTTCTTTTGTGCTTTCCCTCCTTCCTGTAAGGCTTAAAAAGTCCCCACCGTTAAAATAAAAGGCTCTCAGCCTTGCCATTTTATCGGCACCGGCAATACTCCAGCCCATTGGACGAGAAGACATACGTTCCGAAAGAACGTGCGAAACGTGTCCCTCGGCAGAACACGCATACTCAGAAAGCAAATTAATTTCATCAAAATTATTTTGCAAATAAAACAAACTGTCTGCCATACGTTTACGCTGCGACAGCCCTGACTCGTTCAACCACTTCGTCGCATAGAGCTTTAAAACGCTATCCTTATCATCGTTTTTAATGCTCTCTAAAACTTGCCGACGGAATTTCATATTGCCGCTGCTTGCGTCTGTAACGCTCTTATAAACGTGAAATTTATCAAGAATATACTGCGCACCAGGAAAGGCATCCAACCCGCATTTAATCCACTGCGCACCGTCGCCGGAAATGCGAATAGACTGTCTCGGCACATCGTATTGAAAACAGACGTAATCAGCAACGTCATTCCAAATATCAGTTCCGCCGCTTACTGCTGCAAAATATTTGGCATTGACGAGTTCGGTTCTTCCTTTACTTACTTTCTTCCGCCCCTCATGCACATAGACAAGCTTCACTTCAGCACTTTTACCGTTATTCAAATGAATATGGTCTTCGTCTGCTTCAATGTAAAGCTCGTCTATTTTTTTATAACCGTTCACCTGCGGCGCAACCTCTTGTTTTCTCACGTTTTTAACTAAATTAAAAACCGTTTGTCGAGAAACACTATTTGAAGAAAGCTTACTTGCTTTGCCGTAGCTCGTCAATGTTGCATCGTTGATGAGCTTGCTTTTTAAGCCACTTTCAATACGGCTGTGCTTTTCGATATCAAGCAGTTCGTCAACGGCAAAAAAATACCTGCTTTGAGCCTTATCATAATAGAGCCTGCGTTTAAGGTTAATATCGCCCATTGCAGAAACCATTTTACGTGTTTTAGTATGCCGCAAAATTATAGCGTGTTTGTCTCTCTGGGCATTGTAAACGTTATCCGCAATACCAACGATTTGCTCTATAATCTGAACACCCAGCTTATTAACGGCATCCTGCGTCGTTTTGACTATACCGCTAAAATCAATATTCTGAAGATTGTCCGAAACCACCAGCATTAATTTTTCAACGGCTTCACTTATAAGCAACTGTAATTTTTCTTTCGTGTTTTCCATAAAAGAATTCTCCTGTAAAATAAAAATGTCCGTACAAAAGTGTACGGACATCCTTGTGCGGACGAAAATGTACGTACAAAATTTGTCCGTACAAAATTTTACAGCAAAAATGTATTAAAGTGAAACTACAAAGAACGTAAAAAAGAAAGCTCTCTTAATCAGAGAGCTTCCAAAAGTACTTTTATTAATCTGCCACACAAACAATGGTAGTAGAAGACGGGATAGCGTTCTTCTCTAATTTTACATTTGCCCATTCTGCACTTGTTCCAAGGAATTTTATTTCAGCGAGAGAAGTGCAGTTTTTAAATGCACCCTCGTAAAGCTTCGTCACACTATTTGGAATAGTTACGCTTGTTAACTGATTACAATCATTAAAAGCATATACCCCTATGAACGTTACGCCGCTCGGTATTATTACTTCCCCCTTTAATCCGCTACAACCGCTAAACGCATACCATGCTATACCATCCACATTATCGGGTATCACAACATGTGTTAATCCACTACAAAGCTTAAAAGCAAAATTATAGATTGTTGTGACGCTATTAGGTATTATCACGCTCGTTAGATTAACACATTCCTCAAACCCGCCAACAGCCGTTACACTCTTGCCGTTATAAGTGGCGGGAATATTTAGTTCTCCAGATATATTACGTGAGACTGGCGCCACCGAATACGTACCGTCACTTTTTTGCGTAAACTTTAAATCGCCCTCTATTGTTGAGGCACTCGGTACATCTTCTTTTCCATTTGGTGCAAAATTATCAGTACAAGCAGTAATAGAAAGCATAACAACTACACATAAAAGAGAAATCAAACTTATTACTTTAAACCTTTTCATTTTTAACCTCATACTATTAAAATTATTATACAATTCATACATAAAATTGTCAATTTAAATTTTCAATATTTACCATTTTGTCCGTACAAAATGTACGGACATTTTTCTTTGTGATTTCTATTCTCTTTCTTCCCAAGGCTTACCCACTTGTTCGAAAAGCGACCAAACCGTATCGTGAGCTTCGACATGAAAGCGTGTACGTTGTCGCGCCGAACAGATAGCAAAGCAGTCGCCGCGCCCAGCATCGGAAATAAACGCTCGCTCGGTGGGATTAAGTCCGCCGACATTCTTATATAAATCCGTCAAGATTTCAAGGTCGGCAGGTGCCAAGCCGAATACAAACGAGTACTGCGCATTGTTTACAATAGCCGACGTCTTTTGTATAACCTTTTCATTTCCGAAAATATCGCTCAGGTTCTGAGTCAAAAAGAAGATACTGCCTTCATACTTACGTATACGTTTATACCATAGATAAGCAAATTGCAACGCAACCGGATAATCCGGGTCGATAAAATTGTAGCCTTCGTCGAGCATAATGAACGGATGCACGACGTCGCCGTAGCTGTTACGGTTCAGTTCGCGGATGTTAATTATCTGCATATCAAGATAACGCATAACTACAAGTATCTGAGCGTTCGCAACGGTCTGGTTCTTGGCACCGAACAACGACTGAAAATTGAACACGACAAATCTCGAATCTACTTCGAGTGTAGACGAACCGTTCCAAAGCGATGAATACATGCCCCCCGCTGCAAACTTCTGAACGTAGGTATTTACACGCTCAAGATTAGTTCTGCGCATGGGTGTCAAGTCCGTCCGTTTCATTTCCTTTTCAACGATAGCTTTCAGCGTATCGAAAGTCGGATATTGTTCGGGCTTAAATTCCGTACAATCCGTATCGTGATTAATCCCAACGCTTTCGTAAGTTAGCTTAATAAGGTTATTCAGCTCTTCGAATGCGTCTTGTGCGATTCCCTTCAAAGTTATCTTGAAGAAGTCTTCAAGGAACTGCAGATGCGCATTAAAAACAATCTCAGGCGATGCAATTTCGCCCTCATCCGTCAAGACGGGATAAATGTGTAACGGATTAATACGCCCCTGCGTTGCGCTCCCGATATCGATAAAAAGTCCGTCAAGATTTTTTGCAAGAGTCTGATACTCATTCTCGGGGTCCAAAATAAATATTCTGGAATTATCGGAATAAACCATCGAAATTAGAATCTTTGCAAAAGTGCTCTTCCCGCTCCCCGACTTACCGTAAGCTATTCCGTTACTGTTTATAAAGTCCCGTCCACGTTTCCAAATATCGAGTATGACAGGGTAATAATCCCATCCGAGATTATAACCGTCAACATCGATTATAGAAGAAAACACAAAAGGAAAAACGGCAGCAAGCGAGTCCGAATTGATTCCACGCTCGAAGCCTTTCAATTTCGGGCGCCTTGCAACGGTAGACTTGGCAAACCCGTCTATCTGTCTGCCAAGCAAATAACTTACTCTGAAACCGTTAGTTGTAATCTCACGGCGTATATCTTTACGGAAAGTTGAATTATTTTTATCTGTGTTATTAATTCCCGTTATCGTCAACGTGCAGTCAAAGAGCAGTTCGTTCTCGTTCTGGATGCGAGCTTGAAGCTCGTTCATCGTTTGAATGTGCGTATCCTGGCTCCGCATTTCAGACAGCTTGCCTGCCGTTCGGGTTGCGCTTTCCACTACGGCTCTGTCTATACGCTTAATAGCCTTACCCTTATCTACGGGCTTTATCGTCAATACTGCTTTCGTGTTATCTATATTGAAAATATTTGAACCCCAAGCATTAGACACATACAAAGGATAATCTTTAATTGCTAAAGTAAACGCGTAAACATCGTCAACACTGTATCCGGCAAGCCCAAACTTAACCTTGTCCGGCTTTACGTAATCGGCAAGATGTGAAATATCTTGCTCGTCAATTTCACGCTCGTCGAAATTGCGAGTGTAGCAGTATTTAAAAAATACCGCTACTTCCCGCGCATCCAAGAGTGTGGAATCGAGTCCCGCGTCGTCAAGCCCGTCACGGCAAGCATCGATTTGATTAAATAAAGCATCCTCGCCGTCTTCATACAAAGCTAAATAATAATACGGTCTATAAAGCGGCATAACGTTGTTGACGTTATCGATTTGCTCCAAACGACTCTGCAGTATAACCTCTTTCGCCTTATCGCCTTCTTCTTTCGCGATATTAAGTTTTTCAAATATACCGGCGGCTACTTCATCATATTTAATCGGGCGGTCAATTTTAACGAGCTGGATAACAGATGATTGGCTAAGCCCGTTTAACACACGGGCAAAAGCCGATATTCGTCTGTCCTGCTCGTCTTCATCCAATAAACCGAAATCCATACTTCCAACTTCGATAATTGCGCCGAGGTATCCTTCATATTCAACAAGCCCGTCTGCCCGAATATTTTTAAACGGAATCAGTTCGTCAGTGTTCCCTTTTTTTGCGCCCTTCGTAAACGTGCGACGGGAAACATAGAATTTTATCAAATACGCAAACTGCAGATAAGTTCTGTCTTCATCGTCGCCGATAAACATTACAACGCATATCAGAAGGTACACCGCAAGCATTATCCAACGTTGTGAAAAATTTGAAAAAAACAATAATATCGCAACGAGCAACATTACGCTTATTATAAGCATATCGAGCAACGATAAGTGCTTAAATAATGCTGCTTTAATTTTGCTGTTTTTAGGTATAATACGCTCCATATTTTATTTCCTTGCCGTAGGATTATTTTTAAAAGCTCCCGACTTGCTTTCGTTGTTCCCGGTTCGCAAGCCACCGCTTAACGCCGTGCCGGCGACTTTCCCTGCCGTTCCTCTTACGCCGTTTAGCACCTTAGGCGCCGTAAGCCCCGATGATTTCCCGCCTACAGCTGCTCCTGCATTGGCGCCTGCTCTACTACCGCCATAAGGCGACGACTTACCGCCCATACGTCCAAGCGCTCTTACAAAGGCTGCGCCTTTGCTCCCGGAATATTTGTCACCGCCGACACGTTCTCCAATCGCATTGGCGCCACGTGCAGCATAATTAAATATACCGGTGCGTTCGCGTCCATAACGGTTGGTACCGCCGAACAGACCGCGCCCCATTCCTGCAGCTACACGTCCAACGCCTAGCGCTCCGACTGCTGCCATCCTTACACCGCTTGTTATAAGAGCAAAGGACTGCATCGCTTCACGACCTTCATCCGCCGACGTTCCGAGAATTCGAGCTATAAGCGTTTGGCTGCTGTTCATACATAAAGCGCCACCGAGAAGCAAAAGCATCTTAAACACCGAAACAGCGAAAGCGCTTAACACCCCTTCATTTATAAGGTATGTTAAATCAAACGCCGGTCCCGTTATGAACCCCGCTATCATAAAGAAAACGTTTAAAGAAATAACGGCACCAAACGCAATTAATACCTTTGACATAAAGGTTTCTCGCCATGCTCGGAATCGGGCACCATCGTCAAGCGGTATCGTACCGCATACAAGTGGCATACAAATCACAAGAACGATAATATCATAAATACGCTTTACAAGCCCAACGGAAAGCATAAACATCGATATAAGCATTATTACGGCAACCAAATATGCAGTGAACATATTAAAAGCATCTAATCGCACCATAGGCCGTCTACTGTATCCTTGGTCTGCCTGTTCGAATAAACCTATCCAATCTTTATTATGTACTCCAAAAACTTGGTCTGGCGACATAGACCATTTTATCTCTGACGGCGAACCGTTTACCCAACCCGTCACAACGACAAGATTGCCTTCGGCATCAGTCAAATACGGATGATAACGTTCTATACGCTGAACCCATATAGGAATTTTATTGCCGTTATCATCGAGCATATAATTCCCTTCGGCGTCCTTCTCCCAAGCTAACCCGTCCTCACTTGCAATATCTTTTTCCTGAACTCGATGCCCGCTCTCGTCAAGATAATCTCCGACTTCACGTTCTTCCCATCGGCTTTCGTCGATTACGTATGATTGCTCCACCGACAGATTAAAAAGATTTTGCGACAACGTTAAATTATCTGCCGGTGCAATGACGTCATTTACCATGTTCAAGAGCATACTCGAGAACGCAATAAACATAAACACAAAAAAGATACACACAACGGATGCACCTATACCGAGCACCCCCTGTTTTATCGTCGTTGCATGAGACGTCGGCTCGCCGCCGGCTTTAAATTTAATTACGTTTTTAACTGTTTTAACGCCCACGCAGGCTCCGGCTATTACAACGCTTATCATACACAAACCGAGTAAAACTTTCGTCGAAATAGCGCTATCCAAAAACACCTCTAAAAGCGTCCTGGTTTCATCCGCTTTTTGAGTTCCGGTCAAAATATTAAATATAGCGCCGATTGTGTCTATAAAGTCATAAAGCCAAAACAGAAGCTGCGCAAACAGTTTTTCTATCAGAATACCCATAGTCTTATAAGACGCTACTAATCAGCGACATATACTCCGGCACGTCATTATCAAACCAGGATTGGAAGCTTGCTACAATAACGGGAACCAGTGCGGCAATCAAAAAAACTATTATAATACCGACGAAAATGCCTATTGCAAAATTCTTCGCTTGCTTAAGCTTCTGCTCATCTCCGGACTGCGATGCAAGTATGTATTTGAGTCCTGCAGCAATACCGAGTATGGCGGCTGCGGCGGCAATTACGCCGAGCAAGGGCCCCCACCACTGACCAAGGAACGATTCAAGTATTTTGCCGACGTTATCAAAATTACCGGCAAGAAGGTTGATAATAAGAGTTTGGTTCATAAAAATATCTCCTTAAAATAATTTTTGTTTTTTATATCTAATCGGCTTCGGCTCATTTGTCAGTACAAAGTGTATGTACAAATGAAAATGGGCCATTACCGTTTTTTTAGTAAATCTTACGTTTAAATCTGAATACTACAATCGCAACTATACCTACAACTGCCAGAGCAGAAACCACACAGATAAAAGCTATTGAAATATCGCTAAGATAGTTAAGCTCGAATATATACTCCGTAACGTTACCGACTTCGTCTTCGCATACAAGCCGATAACTGCCTACCTTTGTAAGCTCTACAGAATTTCTTAAATTAAAAGCTGTCTGCGTGCCGTTATAATAGAGCGTATAAGTTATACCGTCTTTATTTGGCTGAGAAATTATGACGCTTTTTCTTGTGTTTTCAAACTGTACAGAAGGCTTTACATTGTCAACGGCAAGGTCAAGCGTCCAGTTTTCGGCATCTCTTACAAACTGCAATTTATAATTACCGTTTGTATCAAGCAAAAGATTGTTGTCCTCGATTACCACATCAATAACTTGTCCGTTGAGCTCAGCGGAAACGGTATACCCATTCGGCATATCTATCGAAAAGCTTTGAGCTTTGGATGGAATAATGCTCCAGCTAAAAGATATAACATTTTTGCACCCATCCATAACGGTCAAAGCGTAGTTCCCGAGTGCAGCAATTTTACCGCCGTTATAAGGGTTTTCTACCCCATCGTGGTTTAATACCGCCGTTACGGTTTCGCCAAATACAAATGAAATTGCATCAGTCATAATCTGACCGTTTACGAACGCAAAGCTCGGCGTAACATCGACGTGCTTGTCTATGGTAAACGTTATGCTTACCGAATTGCCGACAAGGTCGAGAGCAATTATAGTGTAAGCACCTTCGGTAGCGAACTGCACCCCACTTGACGCCGCAATTTTATCGCCGTTATTATAACGGTAATAAAGTTGGCTATAATTCTCTGCTTTTACTGCTACAAGCTCTTTGGTTGCTCCGTTTTCAGAAACGCCCTCAAGAACGATAGTCGGCGGGGTTTTATCGATTACCAGAATTAACTCCCGCTCGTTCTGACTTTCGTCTTTTGCATACACAACGTATTCGCCTTCTTTCGTAATTCGGCTGTCAGATTCCAAAACAGTACCGTCTTCCGCCTGAATATAAAACTCCTGCATTTCTTCACCGAGCGTTACGGACAACCAATTTTTCGAGACGTACTTTCCTCGGTCATCAATAATATAAGTTCCGTTGACAGTCAGCTTAACGCCTGTATCAACGACTATACGCAATTCTGCGGACGTTCCGAGAAAATCTGTAACAGTAAATACATAGTTACCGCTTTCCGAAAGCAATTCTCCCGTATAATTGACAGTAGCTCCGCCATTGAATGTATACGTAATTTTTACGTCTTGTTCTTTACAAATTACTCTGAACGGCTCGTTCGTTGTAGCATTGTTTTTAAGGGCTTGTCCGCTTTGAGTTTGAAAACTTGCTTCTGGGGCAGTCTTATCGATTAAAAGCGCTATCTCGGCAACATTGCCTGCCATATCGGAAATTAAAACGTGGTACAACCCCTCGTTTGTTATTCTTTTCGTGGTATCTATCAAAAGCCCGTCTTCGGATAAAATTTCAAATCTTGACGTATCTTCAAGCGCTACAACCTGTAGCCATAACCTTGAATGATAAACGTCATCCCTCACAACGTAATTACCGTCTATACGGTATTTAACTTCTCTGTCAATGGTTACAACGATAACCGCATCATTGCCCACTCTGTCCGTTAACTTGAACGTATAAGTTGCCGCGTCATCAATTATGGAACCGTCATAAGCCGTGTATCCGCCATTGTTTACGGCAACGGAAATATTGACATTTTCTTCATTGCAATAAATACGGAAACTTTTTGCGGTGCGAGCCCCTGCAGTAAGCAACTCCCCATCCGATGTCATTATTACCGGCACGGGCGGTAATTTATCGATTATCAAGGTAAGTGACAGAGCGTTGCCGTACATGTCCTTAACCTTAATACGATAAACGCCGTCGGTATCGATTTTTTGCCCGTTTACAACAGTCAACCCGTTAGACGTTTCAATGTCGAATGCTGCCCACGGCTCCGCCATCGTAAAAGTAAAGCTGCTACGCGTGATATAACTTCCGTCTTCAAGCAAGATATAATTTCCCGCAAGCGTATAACTTACAACGTTATCAAGAGTCATAGTCAACGACAATTCGTTCCGAGCCGAATCATAAATCGTAAATACGTATGTGCCGGGTGCGGTAATTAAAGTATCTTTTGTATACTTCGCATCCGAGACTGCACCTTGCTTTTTGTAAAATGCCGAATAACCGCTCTCAAGCCAGGTTATAAAAAAGCTTTGTGTTGTAACCGTGCCCGGAACGAGAACGTCGCCATTCTCGGATTTAATTTCGACCATAGGCAAGATGCCGTCTATTTCGAAAGTATATTCTGTAAACAGATTCCTGTCGTTAGTTACATACAGCAATGCTTTATATACTGCTGTTGTATCTACACCGGCAGTAATACTTAAAGTATTGCCAGTAACACCTTGTGCCACTTCGTATAGCTCGGCATTTACCCACTCACCGTTACGCAGAACATAAAGCTCTAAGGTAGCGTTCGTGTCATACAGTATACTCACGTCGTTTTTCGTAAGCCCGCCATCTTTAACTCCTCGCAACGTTGCAGACGGTAAACCTTTCATATAAAACAGCGGTTTTGTACGGACAGTTCGTCCGTACAAATCAGTAAATTCGAATACGTATTTACCGCCAACGGTCATTTTATATACAAGGTTTTGCGCACAAACTTCGGTTTCGTACGAGTCCGCCCAAATTCGTTCTTCGGTGCCTTCAAACAGTACCTTGAAAAACTTAATATCCGTTATTTCGTTATAGCTATCATTTATCTGCACCGTAAACGTGCAAGCCGTCTCGCTCGTTAAAGACGTATTCTTTAACGAAGGCGCTTCGCCGGCAATGTAAACCACGAAAGACAAATAATTGTGAGACCTATCGTAAACAGTTATCGTGTAAGCGCCATAATAACCGTTAGAGTAATTTAATATGGGCAAATCATCGCCCCATACGAACGAATTACTTAAATTGCGTCCTTCAACTGAAACCATTACAAAGTTATCCATGTTGTCTGAAAGCGAATTAAAAGCAAATTCCGTATATCTCATCGCCCCCGTGTTGCCGTCTATGTAATCCTGATTAAATTCAATAGTTTCGCTTGAGCCGTTTCCGTATTGAACGTTCGCATAGCATTCTGGCTGCTGTAAATCAATAAATATCAGATAGCGCTCAACATTGCCGCAAACATCGCTTTCAGTAACAAGGTACCAGCCCTGCTCGTTTATAAAACTCTGAAGTTGCACTCCGTATTCAAGCGCTTTTTCTTCACCTTCACGCAAAGAAATACCATCTGATATAAACTGTATTTTGGCGGTAGATTTATTTCCGTCTATAAAGCTCTGCGGCATCGATAACACGTAGCTGAACGGCGCGAGCATAAAAGCAACGTCTGAATAAGCCGAAAGCAAAGCCGGCAATTCGACGATTTGCTCTGTCAGAGCGTCCGCCCTGGTTACGCCGTTCTCGTCAGTAGGGTTATTGAGTACGGCGCCGTTCTTACCCATTACTTTTCTATCGCCAATATTTTTACGGGCATACTTGTCTATAACAACGTTAAGCTCGTTTAAATCCGTATATATTTGTCTTGTGTTTTCATTCGTTGCCGTTACGTAGTTCCAGGAACTGCCGCCATCTAAAGTAATAACACGACACTCCCATTCTTTAGCCGTTGCAAAGCTGAGCGCCGAAGAATACTCCGCAAAGGTATACATTCCATAACAACTGTTGTAATTCTTTTGAGATAATGTCACAACGTAGTAAGACGGTATAAAATAAGAATTACGGATATTTTCAGAGTTCCCGAAACTTTCTCTGTAAGCATAATTAACGGTTACCCAATTTGAAACATTCCCGCAACTATCTACTACTCGCACCGACCATATGCCGTTGGCAGATTCGCTTCCACCGAGCGTAAGTGTTTCGCCGTTTTTTCTTTGAATCTCTCCGGAATTAAGACGATATTCCCAATATTCAACGCGGCTGTATTTATCCTGCGCTGTTAAAGTAAACTCTTTATTAATATAGTTTTCAAAGTTTCCAATTTCGGGCGCAGTCTTATCGATTACGAATGTGTACGTAGTGCTATTTCCAGCTTTATCGATAAGCACAACGGTATGCATACCTTCAGCGGAAATCGTTCTACCTGCGGTATAGCTTGAGCCGTCAAGCGTTGCCGTGCATCCGTTTTCCGTCCAATTAAAGGAAACGTTCCCGTTCGTATAGCCGCCGTTTGTAACGCCCGTCAGTGTTCCCGTCGGCGGTTGTCTGTCTATCGTAAATGTATATGAAGAACTATTCCCCGCCTTATCGGTTAGCACTATGGTATGAGAACCTTCAGCAGTAACAGTTTTGCCTGCGGTATAGCTTGAGCCGTCAAGCGTTGCCGTGCATCCGTTTTCCGTCCAATTAAAGGAAACATTTCCGTTTGTATAGCCGCCGTTTGCAACGCCCGTTAGAGTTCCCGTCGGCGGGGTTTTGTCAATTTGGAAGCGCAATATAGCCGTTTCAGCATATGCGTTCCGAGCTTCTACTCTGTAATAACCTTCTTGTGTAAAAGTAGTGCCTGAACTGAACGTCGTGCTTGCTGAAGATGGCGCACTACTACTGTTTTTACTATAGTAACCTTTAACAGAATATCCCGAATAAGTAACAGTCACACTGCCATTGGTAATACCGTAATCTTCTATGTCTGCGAAAATTTCATTTGGCTTATCATAAACGCATATCACTTTAGCTGTATCGGGGATAGCGTTCTTCTCTAATTTTACATTTGCCCATTCTGCACTTGTTCCAAGGAATTTTATTTCAGCGAGAGAAGTGCAGTTTTTAAATGCACCCTCGTAAAGCTTCGTCACACTATTTGGAATAGTTACGCTTGTTAACTGATTACAATCATTAAAAGCATATACCCCTATGAACGTTACGCCGCTCGGTATTATTATTTCCCCCTTTAATCCGCTACAACCGCTAAACGCATACCATGCTATACCATCCACATTATCGGGTATCACAACATGTGTTAATCCACTACAAAGCTTAAAAGCAAAATTATAGATTGTTGTGACGCTATTAGGTATTATCACGCTCGTTAGATTAACACATTCCTCAAACCCGCCAACAGCCGTTACACTCTTGCCGTTATAAGTGGCGGGAATATTTAGTTCTCCAGATATATTACGTGAGACTGGCGCCACTGAATACGTACCGTCACTTTTTTGCGTAAACTTTAAATCATTTATACTTGCCGCTGATGCCGTTCGCGTAGATTGCGGCACAAGTAACAAGCCCGCCGCACTCACAATAAGCAAGGTTATAAGCGCTAACAAAAAGCCCGTAATACTGTTTCTAATTTTTTTCATATATTAAGTCTCCTTCCCTGAAAAATTTAAACTTTGTTTAATTAAAGTGATAATTTTCTCTATCTGCATTGCTAAAAAGAAATTGCCGCGTAGCGTCGCAGTTTCCGCGAGTTCGTCCAAAATCTTTAATTTCTCCGCAACATCAGCACTTGTAACACGTCATAACAAACACTTGCCAAAGACATAAAAGTAAAATGCGAAATATTCTCTCCACTTTCAGCATAAAGGTCAAGCGCTTTCTCTTCTTCTTTTTTGCAAAGGTCATCGTACGTACTTCTGAACGGCTCTGACTCGAGCGCGTTCATTCCGTGATGGCGATTAACAAATTCGCTTCGTTCTTCCGCAGCGGTCAAATATGCTTTAACCGTCGCTTTTTTTAAAGTTGTCATACATGTACCCCATATTCAAGTACCCCGTATTCGCTGCCGACGCTATCGCCGGCAGCCAGGTATGGGGTACCTGTGTGCCGAAAGTCCGACTCGAACGGACTGCATTCCTATGGTTCCGACATAATCTGACGGAAACGCGGTGCTTCCGCCAAATCATTGTGTGTTGTGTTCCCAACGAACGGAATCGAACCGCTCTCATAGCTTCCAGCGCCGGGATGGTTGTCCGTACAAAATGTACGGACGTTTTTTATACTGCTCTTGCCTCGATTGTGCCTGAATATAAATCACCGATTATAATCGGGCCACACTGTTTACCTTTGAATGCATTGAAGTAACGTTTCCGATATGTAATCTTGTCATCATCCCAACGTTTAGCGTGATAGAATACGTAATAATAATTTCCGTATTCGAACTCCAGCCATTCGCTGAACCGGCAAACCGTGTACTTACAGTCGTAAAGCTTTACTTTTGATAAGCTCGGTAATTCTTCTTTTATCTTTTGTAGAAATAACTTTTTGCTGAACGTTTGCATAAGTCACCTCTATTGTTTATTTGTACGTACATTTTGTACGGACGTTTTATTTTACATAGCCTGCAATTTTAAACTTGCCCGGCTCTGTTTTCATCATTAATTCGGCTGTAGCAAGCGGGCCACACTCGAAGGGCTCGCCCCAAGTACCGTCATCACGCTTTCTCTTGATGTACACCCAGATATCTTTTTTATCCCGATAAAAGACAGGCAAACAGGGAACTCTATTCTTACCGTCTATGACAAGTAAATTCTCTGCATAACAGTCTTTAAACATTGCAAAGTTTTTACAATTCTGAAATTCTTCATCGGTAACAGGAACGCCCATAATTTCGCAGTTTCTAACTGTGTACCAGCCTTCTTTGGCGGCGTCGCCCAACGAATCGTGATAAATACCGCCGCGCTGTTCCCAAGCTTCTTTTGTCATTACCAGTTCGCCAGATAGCCGAATTTCTTTTTCTTGCGTTCTGTGTCTGATTAAAGTCTCAACTCGCATAATGTTTTCTCTATAATAAATGCTCTGTATCTTTTAATGCTTTTAAAGCTTTAAGTAGCTTAGATTTATCCTTTACAATCCACCTATCATTCCAATCAAAAGTGGTATCGATTTTTTCTTCGTCAATAGCATCTCCAATTAAACCGTGGATAGTAAATAAAACATTTCTCAATTCTTCATACTCATTGTGTATGCAATTTTCGGTTTCAAATTCTCCGTCAACGTATCTTAAGTGGCATGTGACAACCCTATTTACTAAAACCTGTCCGCGAGGATATTCATTTGGATATTCAAAGCCTTTACCTTTACCGCCGAAACAAGGGAACACATTTAATTGAACGGCGCCATTCTCAAACAGATAACCGTCATTATAAAAAACACGTTGTTTAGTAGGGTCAATATCTTCAACCAACTTCACAGCTTTTCCAAAGAACTTGGTTGCTATTTCTTTTGCAAGTTTTTTAGTTACTTTTTTCATTTCGTGCCCTCTTACTTGGCTGCGCCTTTGTTAGCGCTATTTCCTTTTTGCTTAGGCTTTTGAGCGGATCTCATATTGCTCGTAAAATCTCTACTGCGTTTTATTACACCGGTTATCATATCTGTTACGTGCTCATCGCCTTTTGTCTTGTCGTAGATAGCTGATGATTTAAAAATCCTCGCTATCTGATCTGCATCCGAGTTGGAAAAGAAATTGAGTATTGCTATCAAGCCTTTTTCTGCTTTCTCGGTTTTTCCTGCAGCGCCGGAATAGAAATTTTTAAATTCAGCGCCACGCTTTGATTTTTTAATGGCTGCTATGAGCTTGGTATCTTTACTAAGCAACCCATCCTTATTCGTGGTTGCTTTGGGCTTACCCTTTGTCTCGGCTTTCTTCTTTTCTGTCGGCTTGCCATTTTTACCATTTTCCGCAAAGCGCACTAACCGGATCGTGCTACTCTTGCGCTCACCGTTTCTATGATAGGTGAATTTGCAAGAATAAACGTTTCCATTCGCATCTATATATCTGCCACTTGAAACTTGGCCGTTTTTAAACGTTCCTTCAAAGACTCTGCCATCCGCCCATGTATATTTACCGTCACCGTCGTATTTGTTGTCTTTAAAGTTTCCTTCGTAGACGTCACCGTTCGTTGCAGAAAACTTGCCTTTGCCCGTTATTTTACCGGATTTAAAATTACCTTCGAAGACATCTCCGCCTTGCCATGTATATTTGCCGGTGCCGTTAAATTTTCCTTTCTTAAGGCTGCCGTCGTAGACATCGCCGTATTTATAAGTTATCTTTGCTCTGGACTTGTCCGGGCGCCGCCCGTTCGGAAGCAACGCATATTCATAAACACTGTCCGATTTATAACTTTCATATTTACTACCGCCTTCTGGAACGGTAATCTCGCCCGGCTCTTGTAAGGGGCTAAGCTCTGCTACTTCGTCTGCCATTTTGTGCACCTTCTTTTTGTGTTTTCTTATACTGTTTGTCCGTACAAAATGTACGTACAAACAAAAATGGGTAATGAAGCCAATATGACAACATTACCCATACGGAAACCATTATTTACATTGACTAACACACACACTTATTTAACCACACACTCCTTAAAAAAAATAAAAGTGTGTGTTGAACAAGCCAACACACACTCATCTTCTGAGTTTCATTGGTGAAAAGCCGTATTGACTTGTTCACCTAAATTTTACACTAACCGAAATTCGGCGAAAGGTTGGGCAAGGCAAATTTTTTTTATTAACACTTTACAAAATGTACAATATATGGTATAATTAAACGGTTAATTTATACAATGCAGGGTGTTTATGGCGGAAAAAAGTTATAATGCGGACGATTTAAAAATTTTAGAGGGACTCGAAGCGGTGCGCGTGCGCCCCGGTATGTATATCGGGTCAACCGGCGTTAAGGGTCTGCACCATATTCTTTGGGAGATTGTGGACAACTCCGTCGACGAGGCGGCTAACGGCTACGCGGACGAAATTACCGTAAAGCTGTGGAAAGACGGCTCCGCCTCCGTGCGCGACAACGGGCGAGGCATGCCCACCGACGTAAACACGAAAGTAAAGATGAGCGGCGTTGAAATAATATTCACAAAACTTCACGCGGGCGGCAAATTCGACAGCGCGAATTATGCGTTTTCGGGCGGACTGCACGGCGTGGGCGCTTCGGTTACAAACGCCCTTTCCGCATGGCTGGACGTTGAAGTTTACCGCGGCAACGTCTATAAAATGAGTTTTAAAAGCTCATACGATAAAGAACGCAAAAAGTGGCTCTGCGGCATACCGGTCGCTCCGCTTGAAAACACAAGACAGAAAACGGAAGAAAAAGGCACGTTTGTAAGATTTATGCCCGATAAAGAAGTTTTTGAAACGGTGGAATGGAATTACGACACCGTGGCGAAACGTTTGCGCGAACTCGCGTATTTGAATAAGGGCGTAAGAATCAACCTGATAGACGAGCGCGAGCTCTACTCCGTCGAAGAAGGCGAGGACGAAGACGGAAACACCGTGCCCGTAAAAGTCAGACTGCCCGAAAGAGAGCCCGTTAGTTTTAAATACGACGGGGGTATCACCGATTTTGCAAGGCATATGTGCGAGGATAAAATCGCACTCTACCCCCAACCCCTCTATTACTCCGCGATAAAAGACGTGCAGATAAAAGGCGCGCCCGCCGGAAAGATAAAAGTTGAATTTGCACTGTGCCACACAAAAGACGACAACGAGAGTTTGTTCTCTTTCGTCAACAATATTTCCACCGTAGAAGGCGGTTATCACGAAACGGGCTTTCATAACGGGCTATTGAAGATAGTAAACGATTACGCCCGCTCCAACGGTTTTTTAAAGGCCAAGGACGGCGCCTTTATTGCGGACGATATTAAAGAAGGGCTTTGTGCGGTGCTCACAGTAAAGATGAACAACGTGCAGTTCGAGGGACAGACCAAAACAAAATTAGGCAACCCCGAAGTTAAGGCGCCCGTTGAACAGGTAGTTTGCGAGGGTTTGCAACAGCTTATAGCGGAGCGCGGAAGCAAGGCCGTTTTCGACAAGATTGCGCAAAAAGCAAAATTTGCCGCCGACGACAGAATAAAGCACCGCGCCGAACGCGACGTTGCGAAAGCCGCCTCCGAAAACGACGGACTGAACCTTGTGGGCAAACTTGCCGCATGTTCCGGCAGGAACCCAGAAATGAACGAACTGTTCATAGTCGAGGGCGATTCTGCGGGAGGCACGGCGAAACAGGCGCGCGTAAGGCAGTACCAATCCATACTCCCCCTGCGCGGTAAGCCTTTGAACGTTCAGAAAAAGACCGCCTTGCAGGCGTTGCAGAACGAAGAAATAAAAACACTGATTTCGGCGATAGGCGCGGGATTCAACCGCTCTTTCGACGTTGAAAAAACGAAGTATAAAAAAGTAATAATACTTTCCGACGCGGATCAGGACGGTATGCACATACGCTGTATACTGTTGACTTTCTTTTTCAAATATATGCGTGACCTCGTAAACGCGGGTTGCGTTTATATAGGTATGCCTCCGCTTTATAAAGTTTATAAAAATGACGTAGTCGAGTACGCTTACGACGACGCGGAACTCGACGAAAAGATTAAAAAGGTAGGCAAGGGCTATTCGCTCCAACGCTATAAGGGGCTGGGAGAAATGTCTGCGGACCAGCTTTGGGAAACGACTATGGACCCCGCCACCCGCAACCTCATTCAAGTCACGATAGAAAACGCAGCCGAAGCCGCCGACGTTATAGATATGCTTATGGGTGATAAAGTCGACGGCAGAAAAGAATTCCTCAACAAAAACGCGAATTTTAACAAAGTGGACGGATTTATAGAAAAGGTTCATTTTAACAAAGAGACCGCGGAGGAGGCTGACTGATGGCTAAAAAGACTAACGGAATTCAGACTTCGATACCGCAGGGCAACGTTTATATACAGCCGATAGAAGAAGTTATGCCCGGATCTATGCTCCCCTACGCCGAGTTCGTAATTTTGGACAGAGCTTTGCCGCGCGTAGAGGACGGACTCAAACCCGTACAGAGGCGAATACTTTACACCATGTACGAAATGGGGCTTACGCCCGACAAGCCGCACAAAAAATCGGCACGCATAGTCGGCGACTGCATGGGTAAATACCACCCCCACGGCGACAGTTCGGTTTACGACGCCATGGTTAGAATGGCGCAACCTTTCAATATGCGCCTGACCCTTGTTAACGGACACGGAAACTTCGGCTCGGTCGACGGTGACCCCGCCGCGGCTATGAGGTATACCGAAGCGCGGTTAGAGCCGCTTGCTATCGAGCTTTTGAAAGATTTGGACAAGGAGACCGTTCCCTTTTCTTTCAACTTTGACGATTCGCTTTTAGAGCCCGATCTGTTGCCCGCGAAATACCCCAATCTTTTGGTAAACGGCGCGAACGGCATTGCCGTGGGGCTTGCGACCAATATCCCCACCCACAATTTAGGAGAAGTGATTGACGGCTGTTGCGCGTTTATAGACGACAACCGAATTTCGCTTTCCGAAATGATGAAGATAATCCCCGGACCCGATTTTTCCACAGGCGGATACGTTATTGCCAACGAGCTGAAACAGGCTTACGAAACGGGCAAGGGAAAAATAACCATGCGCGCCAAGTACGCCGTGGAACAGGGCGAATACGGCAAAAAGCTGATAGTTATAACAGAGCTCCCCTATCAGACCAACAAGGCGGAGCTTCTGCGCAAAATTATGCTGTTGCGCGAGGATAAAAAGGAACTTTTATCCGGAATTTCCGAAATAGTCGACGAATCCGACCGCACGGGTATGCGAGCGGTTATAGCGGTTAAAAAGGAAGCCGACGTAGACGCAATTTTAAAAATACTGTTCAAATACACAGACCTCGAGTGTACCTTCGGCATAAACATGGTGGCGATTGCCGGCGGCAAACCCAAACAACTGGGGTTATTGGAGATTATAAGGTACTACACCAACTATCAGCGCACCTTGGTTGTGCGCAGGTGCAAGTTCGAGCTGAAAGAAGCCAAAGCTCGTTGCCATATTTTAGAGGGGCTTATAATAGGCGTGCACAACGTTGACGAGGTGGTTAAAATTATAAAGAACGCCGAGAACACGGGCGACGCGAGAAAGAAGCTGATGGAAAGGTTCGAGCTATCTGAAAAGCAGGCGCAGGCTATACTCGATTTGAGACTTGCACGCCTTGCCAAACTAGAAATTTACAAGCTCGAAAAGGAACTCGAAGAACTCAAAAAGCGCATTGCGTGGCTTGAAAAAGTTTTGAACGACAAGTCTTTACAATGGAAAATAGTAAAAGACGAGATGCGCGAAATTAAAGAAAAATATAAGAGCGACCGCCGCACGAAGATAGTCGAAACCGAGGATAAAATAGTTGTTCGCCGTTCGGATATCAAAGTGGTCGTAAACAAGTGGGCAGTTTGCCTCACGGCGGCGGACAACATCAAATTTATGGTGTTCGACGACTTTGACGGGCACTATAAAAAGAAACTTGCCCCCTCTTCTTCTTCCGCGGTAATTTACAAACAATCGCTCATATGCTCAAACGAGGCAAACCTATACGCGTTTACAAACCTGGGCAACTGTCTTAAAATAGATTTGAACGAGCGCGAACCCGTGGACTGGCGCGCTACGGGCATAAAACTTGAAAATATATGCGACGGCGCGCAGAAGAACGAATATGTAGTTAAACTGTTTGCGACCGAAGAAAAGCCCGCGGGCGAATTGTTGTTCATAACCAAGCTCGGCGCGGTAAAGCGCACGGAATGGAGCGAATTCGAGAGCGTGAAAAAACTTACTTCCGCCATTAAGCTGAAAGACGGCGACGAGCTTTTGACGGTTGAAAATTTTGACGACGACGAGTTTTCGACCATACTGTTCGTCACCAAAAAGGCTATGTGCCTCTCGGCGGCGAAAGAGGACGTGCCCGTTCAGGGCAGAGTCGCCGGCGGCGTTAAAGGCATAGGGCTGAATACGGGCGACGAGGTAGTGTTCGCCACCCAGCAGAACGGCGAGGGCGAAATTATAATAGTGACTACGTTAGGCGGGTTTAAGCGGGTAATTTCCTCTCTGTTCGAAACTTATAACCGAGGCGCGAAGGGCGTTATGATAGCCGACATAAAGGGCAAAGGCGAAGTGTTGTTTGCGAATTACGTGACTATGCCCTATAAGCTTGCCGTTACCTGCGCGGATAAGACCGTAACCGAAATAGACACCGAAGACATCACTATCGAGAGCAGGATATTCAAAGGTAAACCCGTAAAAGGTTTGGGCGAAGTTATAAAGGTAACCGCTATGAAGTACAAATCCGACTATTCGGACAGCGGTATGCAGATTAAATTTTAAGTTTTTAAGCCGCAAACGGCGCGGCGGGTTTACGGGCGGAGTTATCCGCCCGTTTTTCGTAATATACGCCCGTAAGCGTAGAAGCGCGCCAAACAAGATATTTTGCCGCGGATTCTGGGTTTGAAAAATCTTGTGAAACGTTATCCATAAACTCGCCGTTTAATAAATACCACCAGTCGGCAGGGTCTTTAAACTGCGCGTAAGAAATACTTTCGCACTTGAAAAACACGCCGACGTCTATCTTTTCGAGATTTTCGCCCAACGTTATTTTTTCAAGAGATAAGCAGTTTGCAAAGGCATAGGAACAAATCGAGGTTACTCCGTCCGGAACCGCTACCTCAACAAGCTGCAAACATGACGAAAACGCGTGAACGGGGATTTCGGTCAGGCTTTTTGACAGTTTTAGCGTTTTTAGTTCCGTGCAACCTGAAAATGCGCTTATCCCCAGAACGGAAAGCCCGTCTGGCATTATAGCGCTTTCGAGCGAAACGCAGTTCTGGAAAGCACATTCGCCGATTTGTTTCAAGCTGTCGGGGAAGTTTATATTTTGGAGCTTTTCACAATACAAAAAGGCGTTTTGACCTATCGACTGCAAATCTGCGTATATGCGCACCTCCTCTATTTTGCATGCGTTTTCGTTTTCGGCTCCGTTAAAAGCGTTGTCGGAAATTGCGACGATTTTTTCCTGACGGTAAGTATTGGGTATTATAACGACTGTTTCATTGCCGACGTAGCCCGTTACCGTAAAGCCGTCCGGCTTCTTTTCATAGAGCAAACCTGCGGTGCCCTCGATTTGAACGTATACGGCGTTTACAGTTATATTGCCTCCGTTTAAGGCGAAACTTTCCCACTCGCCGTAATAACCGAACAGTTCGGGGACGGCGGGCGGTGCGACATTATTGTCCTCCACAGTATAATTTACACGGGCGACGGTTTTGCCTCCCGCGACGAATTCCACGGTATAAACTACGGGCGTTGCAATGAGATTGACCGTTTTGTCTCCGCCGTCCAAAACGTAATTATCCCAACTGCATACGTAATGTTCGCGTTGCGGAACTTCGGGAGGAACGACGAAAGCGTTTTCTATATCGTACTGCGTTTCGTACACCTTTTTATCGCCGTCGTAAAAACCGACAGAATATTTTAAAGGTGTATATCGCGGCACGAACTCCACCTTTGCGCCCTCGGTTTTATCGAGTATCCATTCCGCGGAGTAATGCTCTTTTTCGGGCACGGCGGGGAATTCAACGCCGTGATTTTCGTCCAGAACCGTAAGAGTAAACACGGCTATAATTTTGCCGTCGACAATGAAATTGACGGTATAGACTACGGGAGTGTATACGAGTTCGGCTATACACGTTTCACCGCTGAACGTATAGACCCATTCGGAAGTATAGCCACGTTTGGGTTCCGCCTCGGGAGCGTTGGATTTAATTTCTTCATAGGTGCAAGTGCACTCGTGCGCAAGCGTTCCGCCGTTAAAAAAACTTACAAAATAAATGACGGGGGTATATATTGCGTTTACCGTAATATCTCCGCCCGTCAGATTGAAGTCTTCCCATGTCGCCTTATAGCCGATCTTTTCCGGAATTTCGGGTTTTTCTATTTCCTCCGTATCGTAGTAGTATCGCATGGATTTCAACGTAACGCCGTCGGCAACGAAGCTTATCGTATAACTTTTAGTAAGCGACGCGGTAAGCGTTATATCATTGGTAACCGGTTTTTCGAAATCGTATTCGGCGCCGTTGTACAACCAGATTATGAACATTGCGTCGGAAAGTCCGTCGGGTTCGTCTACGGCGTTGCCGTAGTCCGTTTCAACAGTTAAGATTGTTTTATTATCTTTTACGAAGGTGACGCAAACTCTGTTTGCGTCACCTTCGGGCGGAGCGCCCGAAGGTTGCGTTACACAACCCGTAACTGTAAAAATTGCCGCGACAAACGCGGTGAAAAGAGTAAAAAGAAGCAATAATTTTTTCATAAGAACATCCTCCTTGTATTACTCTTATTATAACATTCGCGCATATGTTTATCAACGCATTTGAAAGCCGCGCGAAAATAGGCGAAACAAAAACACCGCGGCGTGCAAAATACACGCCGCGGTGTTTTTTACGCATGGTCAGCCGAGCATACGTTTGAATTGTTCTTCGTCTATAATATTGATTCCGAGCTTTTGCGCTTTTTCGAGCTTACTGCCCGCCGCCTCGCCCGCAACGACCAAAGTAGTTTTGGAAGTTACCGAGCTTTGACACTCGCCGCCGTTTTGCTCGATGAGTTTTTGCGCCTCACTGCGCTTGAAACTTTGAAGCGTGCCCGTCAAAACAACGGATTGCCCCGCGAATATGCCCGAAGCAACGGGCCTTTCCTGCATTTGCGGAGTTACGGCGCTCAACAGCGCGGAGAGTTCTTCGAGGTTTTTTTCGTCTTTAAACCAGCCCGTTATGGCGTCGGCCGTGATTTCGCCGACGTTTTCGAGCTCGAGAAGTTGTTCCCGAGTGGCGTTTATTAAATTTTCTACAGATTTAAAAACTTTTGCAAGGTCTTTTGCGGCGACCTTGCCCACCCCGTCTATGCCGAGGGCGAGCAGAAACCTGTCAAGCGGAATTTTTTTACTCTTTTCTATTGCCCCCAGAATATTGTCGATTTTCTTACTTTTAAAGCCCTCTAATCTGCCTAAATCCGCAGCGGTATAGCCGTAGAGTTGCGAGCACTCTTTAAGCCCCAGAACGGCGCACATCTGCGCGGCGGTTTTTTCTGAAAGCCCCTCTATATCCATAGCGTCTTTAGAGGCGAAATGTTCGATTTTTGCCGTTATGCGAGGGGGGCAATACTTGTTGGAGCAAAATAAATTTGCGCCCGTTTCAATTATTTTACTGCCGCAAAAGGGACATATATCGGGCTTAACCACGTCGACGCTGCCCTCTACGTGTTCTACTGCGGATAGAATTTCCGGTATTACTTCGTTACTGCGCCGTATGAGTACGCGGCTACCGACTTTTACGTCTTTACGGGTGAGATCGCCGAAATTGTTGAGCGTGGCTTTGCGCACGGTTGCGCCGGCGAGTTCGACAGGCTCGACTATTGCAAGCGGCGTGAGTTTGCCCGTTCTGCCAACCTGCCAGACGACTTCTTTTACAACCGTTTCGCTCTCTTCCGCCTCGAATTTGTAGGCGATTGCCCAGCGCGGGAATTTATCCGTATACCCGAGCGCGTCCCGTTCGGGCGTGGAGTTCAGCTTTATTACCGCGCCGTCCGTCAAAACGTCGAGTTTTTTGCGCTCCGTCTCGATTTCGTCCACAGCCGCCTTGACCTCGTCGCCGTCTTTGCAAAATTTTAAGAAGGGGAAAACTTTAAAACCCTGTTCCTTTAAAAATTCAAAATGTTCGCGCTGGCTTGCAAGTGTGCCTTCGCTCATATAATTCACGTTATAGAACAAAATTTCAGGCTTGCGCTCCGCTGTGATTTTAGGGTCTAAATTACGGATTGCTCCCGCCACTGCGTTGCGCGCGTTTTTGAGCTGTTCTTTGGCGGTTTTATTGTATTCTTCGAGAACGGAGAGACGTATAACCGCCTCGCCCTGCGCTTCGAGCGTGCCACGATACGGTATCGAAAGCGGAAACGACTTTATCGTGAGGCACTGCGCCGTTACGTCTTCGCCCTCCACGCCGTTGCCGCGGGTTGTGGCGCGGACGAACTTTCCGTTTACATAAGTCAAACACATTGTGAGTCCGTCGAATTTGTACTCTACGGTATATTCGGGATTGCGCGCGACTTTTTGAACGCGGGTAAAAAACGCTTCCAACTCGTCAAACGTGACCGCTTTATCCAAGGAATACAGGCGTGAAATATGTTTATGCTTTTCGAATCCCTTTACGGGCTCGCCGCCGACGCGCTTGGTTGGGCTGTCAAAATCAACCCTCCCCGTTTCCTCTTCAAGCGCTTTGAGCTCGTCGTAATACTTATCGTATTCGCGGTCCTCCACCGACGGATTATCCAACACGTAGTATTCGTACGCCCATTTATTAAGTTTTTCGATGAGTTCTCTCATTCTGTCCATAGCGTTTAACCCCTGCATATGTGCCGTTTAATATATGCTTTTTTGCGCACATGCGCTTAAATTACCGTTAACGGAGCGAGGGCTGCCGCCAGCTCTTTTACGCCCTGCCCTTCGAACGCTACGTTTATTATTTTGCCGTCGTTTTTAAGCGCGACTATCATTCCCGCGCCGAATTTGGGATGGGTTACGCGCATGCCGACCTTGTATTTGCCGCCCTCCGCCGGTTTTGAAGGCACGGCTTTTTTTTGCCCGCCCCAAAAGGGTTTGAAACCGGTATTTTGCGCCGGCAAGTCGCTTTCGGCGCCGTCCGCGGAAGAATATAGCGCTCTGCCCTGCGAACGCTCTTCACCGCCGTAATTACCTTTATACGAGCCGACGTATTTTTTGCCGTTACCCGCATAATAGTAGGGAGTCTTTTCAACTACGGAGCCGAGTTCGGGAGCGAGTTCGATTATAAAACGCGAGGGTTTTGTGAGATCGCGCCGCCCGTAAAGATAGCGGGATTTTGACCTTGTTAAATACAGTTTGTCCTTCGCGCGGGTTATGGCGACGTACATAAGCCGCCTTTCCTCCTCTTCGCTTCTGCCGTCTTCGTTGGAGCGCGACGAAGGCATTATGCCGTCTTCGAGCCCGCAGATAAATACATTGGAAAATTCAAGACCTTTGACCGCGTGAATTGTTGCGACGGTTACGTAGTCGCCCTCATCCATATCGTCGAGGTCGGACGAGAGCGTAACCTGATTTAGATATTCGTCGAGAGTCGCCGACGGATTGAGCCGAGAAAAATCATCCACCGAGGCGATAAATTCGTCAAGGTTTGCCAGCTTGCCGTCGCCCTCGTCCGTTCCGTCGTCGTATGCCGAACGCAGGTCGGCAAGGTTGATGACGTTGCGCACTAACTGCGCCACGGGCGTTTCAAGCGCGGACAGAACAAATTCTTTTATCAGATTTGCAAAATCCTTTATTTTATCCTTTGCGGACTTGGTGAGAGGCAGACTCTCGCAGTCTATGGCGGCGTCGTATAAAGACAGCCCCTCTTCCTGCGCATACGCATACATAATGTCGACGGTGCGCGCCCCTATGCCGCGGCGCGGAACGTTTATTATCCTTTCAAGCGCTTCATTGTCGTAAGGGTTGGAAATTATGCGAAGGTACGCCAGAATATCCTTGATTTCTTTTCTTTCGAAGAAACGGAAACCGCCGAATACTTTGTAAGGTATTCCGTATTTGGTGAACTCCTGCTCGTATGAACGTGTAAGCGCGTTTATGCGCATAAGTACGGCGAAATCGGAATATTTTGCTCCCTTTGCAACCGCGTCGGATATCTGCCTTGCGGTATAGAGAGCTTCTCCCGCCTCTTCTTCCGCCTGATAATACACGGGCTTGTCCCCTTCGCCCGCTTCAGTCCAGAGCTCCTTGCCACGGCGCACCGCGTTATTTTTGATTATGCAGTTCGCAAGTTTTAAGATGCTGCCCGTAGAGCGGTAATTTCTTTCGAGCTTGTAAATTTTAGCTTGCGGAAAGGCCTTGTCGAAAGAGAGGATATTTTCTATTTCGGCTCCGCGCCAGCCGTAAATCGACTGGTCGTCGTCGCCGACGGCAAAAAGGTTACCGTGTTTAGACGAAAGATATTTTATTATGTCGAACTGAACGGCGTTCGTGTCCTGAAATTCGTCTACGAGAATGTATTTAAATTTATCGGCAAGGTAGTCGCGGGTTTCTTCGTCGCGCTTTAAAAGCCGCAACGTTTCCAAAAGCAAATCGTCGAAATCGAGAGCGTTGTTCTCGCGCAAATGTTTATCGTACCTTTCGTAAATAGCCGCAACGTCGTCTATTCCGCGCTCGGCACGGTATTTGCGGGCGTATTGGTCGGGGTCGAGCCCGAGCATTTTTGCGTTGGCTATATGGTATTTTGCGCTCTTTAACAGCTTTTCGTCGTCGAAGTCGAGCTCGTGAAAGGTTTTTTTGATTACGTTCGCACGCTCCGTTTCCGAATAAATCGAAAAGTTGGGCTTTAACCCCGCCCTGTCTGAAAATTCGCGCAGAATTTTTACGCACATGGAGTGAATTGTACAAATCCAGCGCGTGTCGCCCTCGCCTATCACCGAAGTAAGCCGCTCTTTCATTTCCCCCGCGGCTTTGTTGGTAAACGTTATTGCAAGAATCTGGGAGAGCTTTGCCTTGCCCTCCCTCAATATGTACGCTATGCGCGAAGTTAAAACGCGGGTTTTTCCGCTGCCCGCCCCCGCAAGCACCAGAACGGCGCCGTCGGTATCGCGCACGGGCTTAATTTGTTCTTCGTTAAGTATGTCAAGCAATTCGTCCATAACCGTATTATATCACCGTGAAAAAAAATGCGCAAGCGCGCCCGCGGGATATTTAAATTTCCATTTCCTTTTCTTTGCGGTAGCGTTTTAAAGCTTGCAGGTACTTGCCCGATATTTCAAGAGAATAACGCTGTTTTTCTTCGTATGAGAGTGTATCGTAATACTCTTTATCTGTAAGTCTGCCGATTGCGTCGGAAACTTCGCCTTCCTCGTCTAAAAGCTTTTTGACTTTTAAATAAAATTCGTCGGGCTTTTCGCCTTTGATTTCGTTTTTTACGCGGCGAGACAGAGTAGTTTTTACTTTTGCTTCGTTAAGACCCTTTTTCTTTGCTTCGTTGGTGTTTTCGTCTATATTCTTCTTACAATCTGCCCAGTAGTTGCTTTTAAGGCGGCTTTTGGCTGCGCGCGCCATTTTGATAATGTCGTCCATAACTACTTAATTCTCCTATTTTCGACTTTTCCGCAAAAAAAAGTCTGCCTGAAACTTTCTTTGGCAGACTTCATTTTTAGTTTTTGTTTCTCTTTCTTGCAGCTTCCGCCTTTTTACGGCGTTTAACCGAGGGGGATTCGTAAAACTCTTTTTTACGAAGGTCGCCGATAATGCCGTCGCGCGAGCACTTTCTTTTAAAGCGACGAAGCGCGCTCTCGACGGATTCGTTTTCTCCTACCTTTATAGTCGACATCTTTTTCACCTGCCCTCGCATCTGCATTATTTGCCGTGAACACACGACTTTTTAAGTATATCAAACGTACGGGCGGATTGTCAAACGAATTTGACGCCGGTTAAGATAATTTTTACGGTTATCGCAACGCGCTATTCTATTGCTTTGAGACTTTCGTTCATATCTATCTTTTTGATTTTAGGCTTTAACATGAGCGTGACTATAAAAGTAAACAATAACACGACTACGGGAGCGGCAAGCCACCAGAACCATGTTACGGAAGCGAGCGAACCCATACCCAGAATATCGAACAACAACAACATAATCAGAGTTGACAGAGGATAACCGAAGAGTATGCCCACCACTGTGTCTATATACACTTCGCGGTAGATATAGCCGGAAACTTCGCGCTCGTGATAGCCCAGAACTTTGAGCGTTGCGAGTTCGCGGTTGCGTTCGCTTACGTTTATGTTTGTGAGCGTGTAAATTACCACCGCGGTAAGAAGCCCGGCGAAAACTATTATTACCGCGGCGATCCCCATAACCGAAGGGGAATCTATGCCGCCGAAAATACATACGTCCAGAAGAGCGAAACCCGCAAGCACGAGCGCCGTTGAAACGGCGACGGAAACCACCGTCATTATAAACCGCGAGAGGTAACGCAAAACGTTGCGCATGGTTGATTTATATTTGAACGAAAGCAAATTCCATATGAACGGGATTCGTTCCAAAAACACCTTTTTGCCCGCCTTGGGAGGCTTGGGGCGGAGAAGTTCGGCGGGAGCTTCACGCGTGAGCTTTAAACCCGCTATTAAAGTGGCGGCGAGCGTAACCGCAACTATAACCCAAAAAACTATAAGGAAAAACGGCAACGCAACCTGCGAGGATATAGGGGGCATATTGAAAGAATAGTTGAACACGTAGCATATGAGATACGCAAGTCCCAGCCCCACGAAGTAAGCCCCAGCGCCTCCGACTCCCGTTGCGAGCGCGACGAAAAGAACATATTTGAATATTATTTTGAACGAAGAATAGCCCAAAGTTTTGAGACACGCGACCTGACTGCGCTCTTCTTCCATAAGTCTGGTCATATTTGACAGCACAACGAGCGCGGTAACGAACAGAAACGCGACCATAAGCACCAGACCTATGCCCGAGACCTTGTTTGCGTAGCTTATGAGAGAGACGAACGAATAGTTATCGTTTAAGGTTATAAACCGCAAAGTTTCGGCATCGGCGCCCGACTTTTCAGAAAACAGCGCTTTTTGACTTTCGACGTAAGTTTTATATTCGTCATTCAAAGCCTTGAATTGAGTGCGATCGGGGAAAGACAGGTAGACGTCGGTGGTCTGCAACACCTTTACGCCGAAAATTTCGGGAATTAACGAAGAAGGTAAAAACAGAACGTTATCGAGAGTTATAAGATTGTTTACTTCGTTAATTGTGTCGGGGATTTTGGTATCTTCGGGATTGAGCCAGCTCGGTTCCCCGTCGTTTGCGAAAGTGAGCGGGCTCTTTATTGTTGCGCCGACTGTGACTTTTACGGGGGTGAGCCTGTTAAGAAAACTTTGCAAATACGAAGGGATTTCCTGCCCGCCCTGCTTTGCAAGCTGTTCTAAAATATCTTTGAAATCAAGCTCGATTCCGGAACGAAGTTCAAAGCCCTTTAACATATTGTCTGAAACTTCGGCGTAGGCGATATTAAAATCCTCCTCTTTTGCCAACTCCGCGCGTTCGAGCACCTCGTATTTGTTAACCGAGGGGTTTTCGAAGTTGTCGAGAAAGTACAGTCTTATAAGCTGTTTTTCGCCGTTGACCCCGACATATACGTCGATTGACGCGCCTGTTTCCAAATTTTCTTCACCGTAAAATTCTTTGGCGGCGGTTATTTCTTCAGCGGAAAAGCCCATTGAAAGCCCGTCGCTTGCAGTGCTCTTGACAATGAGGTCGCTTACGTTCTGTTTCTCGTAATACTCTGAAAGAGAGAATTTGAGTTTTTCGGTTGAAGTGCCTATACCCGAAACAAATCCGACCGAAACAAGCACTATAAAAACTATTGAAACGAACCGCGTTATATGCTTTTTAAAGGCGCGGAGCAGAGTTTTTAGATAAGTTTTCATTACCACTCTATCTCCTCTATGGGTTTAGGGCGCTCGTTTTTAACTATCTTTTCTATTTTACCGCTCTTTATATAAACTACTTTGTCCGCCATATCTTTGAGCGCGGAGTTGTGGGTAACTATTATAACCAGCCTGCCGCTGTTTTTGCAGACGTCGTGCAACAACTTTAAAATCTTTTTGCCCGTATTGTAGTCGAGCGCGCCCGTAGGTTCGTCGCAGAGTAGAAGTTTTGGATTTTTAGCTATTGCGCGAGCAATAGACACGCGCTGTTGCTCCCCGCCCGAAAGCTGCGCGGGAAAATTTTGAAGCCGCTCTTCAAGCCCCACTTCACACAAAACTTCTTTGGGGTTGAGATGGTCTTTGCAGATTTCAACCGCGATTTCCACGTTTTCGAGCGCGGTGAGGTTAGGCATAAGATTATAGAACTGAAACACGAAACCAACGTCGCTGCGGCGGTATTCGGTGAGTCCTCTTCGGTCGAGCGAGGTTACTGTTTTTCCGTCGAGAATTATCTCTCCGGAGGTGGCGTTATCCATACCGCCCAACAGATTTAAAAGCGTGGTTTTGCCCGCGCCCGAACTGCCTAAAACGACTACGAATTCGCCGTTTTCGAGACTGAAAGACACGTCTTCGAGCGCGTGCACGCTCAAAGCGCCAGTTTTATATTCTTTACCGACGCCGGAAAGCTGAAGATACGACATTTTATCACCCCGAAAACGAATTTTTTATATTACTTTACGATAATATTTAATCATTTAAACTTTTAATTGTAAAGGTATAGCTTGACTTTTTAATAAACTTTCACTAAAATATCATATGTAACAAAATTCCGTTACTTAAATATATTTATGCGGATATGGCGGAATTGGCAGACGCGCAGGACTTAGAATCCTGTGGGCAACCGTGCAGGTTCAACCCCTGTTATCCGCACCACCAAGACACACGCAAAAGGAGCGTACAAAACTCCGTCGCGTGTGTCTTTTTCTATGCAAAAATGCCCAATTTCGGGAGTTTTTCGGTTAGTTACCATTTTCGTGCATCATGACGCTTGCCACGACAGCATTTGATTTTCTTATTATTGTCTTTTCACTATTTTCAATAAGACGCAACAAAAAGTAATTTAACCCTCGTTGAACGAAAAGGAACGTACTTTAAATAAAAGCGGACCTCCGTCCGCTTTTTTATTATCTGTTGTCAATTTTTTCGGGATACATATCGTGGTGCGAAAGCCTGTCCCAAGCTACCTGTTCCCACCTGGTTCCTTTTTTTCCGTAGTTGCAATAAGGGTCTATGGAAATTCCGCCGCGAGGTAAAAACTTTCCCCATACTTCGATGTATGCAGGGTCCATCAAATCAACAAGGTCGTTCATAATTATGTTCACGCAATCTTCGTGGAAATCACCGCGGTTTCTGAACCCGAAAAGGTACAGCTTTAAAGACTTACTTTCAACCATCTTTTCGCGCGGTACGTACGAAATATAAACCGTGGCAAAATCGGGTTGCCCCGTAATGGGGCAAAGGCTTGTGAATTCGGGACAGTTGAACTTTACGAAATAGTCCCTTTCAGGGTGTTTATTTGCAAATGTTTCCAAAACGGACGGGTCGTAAGTTTGCGGATATTTGGTATTGTTGTTACCGAGCAGGGTAATACCTTCGTTCTGTTTTTCTCTTGACATATTATTCTCCTTTTATTGCAGGGTCTTCTATCCCGTTGGCTTTAAATGCCGCGGAGCGGTCGCGGCAAGTAGCGCATACGCCGCAAGGTTTTCCGCCGCCTGAATAACAGCTCCACGTATATTTATACGGAACGCCGAGTTTAAGCCCCATTTGTACAACCTGAGATTTGTTTAAGTTTACAAATGGCGCAAGAATTCTAAGCTGTCCGCCGCTGCCCGTATAAATAGCCTCGCCCATCGCGGAATTGAATTTTTCGCTGCAATCCGGATAGGCGTTGCCTGCCGCGTCGTCGCTGTGTGCACCGTAATATATCACCTCGCACCCGCACGACAGAGCAACACTTGCCGCCGCCGAAAGAAACAGCCCGTTCCTGAAAGGGACGTAAGTTGAAACGGGCTTGCCGCCCGTTACGGAAAGTTGTTCTGCATAACTTTGCAGAGGTATATCATTTGGCGAATCCGCTAAGAGCGAGCAGTCTGAACCTTCAAATATGACTGAAAGGTCAAGCCGCTTTAAAGCAACGCCGTAAAAATCGGCAACTTTTTGCGCTGCGGCGAGTTCTTTACTGTGAGTCTGCCCGTAGTAAACTGAAAGGGCGGAAACTTCCGCCGCGCCGTATTTTTGAACCGCCAGTCCAAGACAGGTTGCGCTATCCACGCCGCCGCTTAATAAAACGAGCGCTTTCATACTCTGTCCCCCAAAAGATTTTGCAGGGTAACGTCGTCTTTAAACGCACCCAAATAAGTTTTGGTAACAGTTTTTGACGATACGTTTTTTATCCCGCGCGAAGTCATACAGCTGTGACAGCCTTCTATCCTAACGCCGACGTCAGGCGATAAAGCCGCAAGCGAAATTATCTCGGCAACGTCCCGTCCCAGACGCTCCTGTAATTGCAACCGCTTTGCCGCCATATCGCAAATGCGCGCAATTTTGCTAAGCCCCAAAACTCTCCCGCGCGGTACGTACGCCACGTCTACTTTCATATCGTACATAAGCGCCATATGATGTTCGCAATAGCTGAACACGCTTATGTCCTTTATAACAACAGCGCCGCCTGAATTCGGGTCGGACGGAACTTCGAAAGTTTTTCCAAACATTTCCGCAATTTCAGTGTTGGTATATTTAATTCCTTCAAACGCTTCTTCGTACATTCGCGCCACGCGGGCGGGCGTTTCGCGCAGACCTTCCCTGTCGGGGTCTTCACCTATGGCGACCAATAACCCACGGATATGTTTTTCTATTTCTTTAATATCCATACTTTCTCCTATACCCCGCGCAAATCGGGTTCCCAGATAATTTTATGCAACTGTAATTGCAGGCGTACGCCGTTAAGCTTACGCTCTTTCATAAACTCTACTATTTCTTCGGGCTTTATTTTTCCGAACACCGGGCTGAAATACACGCGGCATCTGTCCGTAAGTCCGTATCCGTTTATAATTTCTTCCGCACGAACTAAATCGCCCTTATCCCCAACCACAAATTTGACAGCGTCCCGTAGCGTAAGGTAAGAAAAGTTTTCTGTCAGCATATGTTTTTCCATTCCGCTGGAAGGAAGTTTATAATCAGCGGTAACGGCGGGTCGTGGCAAAATTGAAACAATATTTTTCAACGGCACGCTTCCGTTGGTTTCTATTTCTACTTCAACTCCCGATATGCCAAGCAGTTCTATAAGAAACGCTATATCCGCCTGTAAAAGCGGCTCGCCGCCCGTCAGTGTAACGTTTTTTACCCCCGTCGATTTTACGTATTCAACAAGCTCTTCCGCAGAAGTAAGTTCATATTTTACGTCGGCCGTATTTGCCCAGCGCGTGTCACAGTAACCGCAATTAAGATTGCAGCCGCAAAACCGCAAAAACACGGCAAGCTCGCCCGCGCGCGGACCTTCGCCGTTTATGCTTACAAACTTTTCGGCAACTTTAAAACAAGACATATCACTCACCGTATACCGCGCAGTTTTCGGGCGATTCGTAAACTGTCACGCTGAAAACGGGCATACCCTTTTTATTAAGATAGGCGTATATGTACGCGGCAAAGTTTTCGGCAGTGGGTCTGAAATCAGTTTCAACCAACGAAAACCCTTCTTCTTTGAGCGCGGCAATGGTCGCTGGCTTAAGGGTGTTTTTTTCGTAAATAAGCGTATGGTCAAAGCCTTCTGCTAGCTCTTTTACCGCTTTCTTAAAATCGCCGAAGTCCAAAAGCATACCGCGCTTTTCGCCGCTCCCCTGCAACTTGCCGCCGCTTATCTTTACTTCAACAATCCAGTGGTGACCGTGAATATTTGCACACTTGCCCTTGTATCCGTGAAGAAAGTGGGCACTATCAAAACAAGCCGAAGTTTTTAAATAATACATTTCTCTCCCTTTGCGCAAAAAAATGCAGCCGCAACAAAACGACTGCACCCAAAAAGACTGTTCCCATTCAGATGCCCTGGTTTTGTTTAACGACAGGATGGCGCAAACGAACTGTCCGTTTAATTGACTATATAATACCACTTGACAACGTGTTTGTCAACTCAAGCGAAATGCTTACCCACTACTTATTTTACGACGCTAAACGTGACTATATTCAAATCCCGTGTCTGCGTGCTACCCTTTTCGGCGGTTCAGTACGCTACTTATCATTCATCATTGACATTTAGCCGAACGCTTAACCGCAGTTCGGCTTTTTTGCAGTTTTTAAACAGATATGCAAATCGAAAAAACTTTTCCGCTCACAGAAAACGTCTATTCGGAGGTTTGGTGTGGCGATATTGACAATTAATAAAAAACATTTATAATAGTAAATAAGGTAATAAACCTTTTTGGGAAAATATGCTTGACGGCAAACTCAACTCTCCGCTTGTGTGAAGCGTTACGGAATCGATAACGGAACCGCAGAAACAGTAAATTTAACCCAGCCTTCGGTTACCGCTCAAAATATAAAGAGCCCGTTTGCCCGAAACCCGCGGGACGGAGAACGTATTACTAAATCGAAGCAAACGAATTTTAAACATTAAAGGCGAAAACATGAAAAGCAGATATCCCTTTATACTTGTTCACGGCGTTATGCTCAAAGATTTTAAATTTTTAAGAGCGTTCGGGAGAATAGAAAAAAATCTGAACGAAGCGGGTTTTAAAGTTTATACCGCACAGACAGACGGGTTCGGCACAATTGAAAACAACGCCGAACAGCTGAAAAAAGAAATTTTAGAAATACTTGACGAGGAAAACGCCGAAAAAATTAATATTATAGCGCACTCCAAAGGCGGGCTGGACGGCAAATATATGATAGAAAACCTTAATATGCGCGAAAAAACCGCTTCGCTCACCACACTGTGCACGCCGCACAAGGGGTCACAGATTGCTACGATGCTGTTGCGCCTGCCTGATTTTTTGAAACGCTTTATTGCGTTGTGGATAAATCTCGTGTACCGTATTTTCGGCGACGAAAAACCCGACGCGCTAAAGGTTTGCAAACAGCTTGAGAGAGTAAACGGCGAAAAGCCGCAGGATTTCGACGGAATAGAAGGAGTTTATTGTCAGAGTTATTCTTCAACGCTGAAAAAGAGCAGAGACGATTTTATTATGGGGATTCCGCTGACTTTTTCAAAACGGCTCGAAAAGGATTTTTCGGACGGACTCGTTTCGGTTGATTCTTCCAAATTCGGGAATTACCGCGGAGACTGCATAGACGAATCGGTTTCTCACTTGCAGATACTCGGCTATGCCGCGGGCAAAAAGAAAAAGGAAAAAATCTATTCGTTTTATTTGCAAGTTTTAAACGAACTTGCCGATTTTGGATTTTAAACTCAAAAGCGGACCGTTAAAGCGGTCCGCTTTTTTATTATAAATTAATCGACTAAAAAAATAACCGCCTTTTCAGGCGGTTATTTACCGTTTGAGTATTTAATTATCAGGTGTTTTCGGTATAGTCGTCGTTAAAGCCCTCGTCGTCCTCTTCCGTCTGCGCCTTGCGTTTTTTGATTACCACTATTGCGATAATTATCGCCGCTACAAGCGCGACGCCGCCGACCGCTATGAGAATTATAGCCCATACGGGAAGAGCGATTTTTCCGTCTATGGAAGGATTTTCGGGATCGGGGCGCTCTATGGTTACGAATATATCGGAGTTTTCTCCAAGCCTGTAATTGGGGTCGTTAATAGTTACTTTGAGCGAGTAACTGCCCGAAGTCATATCCTCGTTGCCCCCGTTATATGCCACGGTTACGCTGATTACGTCGCCGTTTGAAAGCACAACGCTTACGGGTACGCCTATTTCGAAGTCTTTGAGTTCGACGTCTTCGCCGCCCACGAAGTTTTTGAGGGTTATGGTAGGAATATGTCTTTCGCCGTCGTAAGTGAACTTAACGTCGCCGAGCTCTATATCGATTACCCTCTTTTCAACTTCGAATTTATCGAGGTTGGTATCCGAATCGGGCTCGTTGGTATTGCTGTACTTGAATTTAGCGTCGCCGTAGAGACGTTTTCCGTCTTCGTTGAACATAAAGCGGATAGCGTATCTGCCTACCGAAGTACCGCCGTTAACTATTCCGTCTTCTGCAGAAACGTCTTCGTAAGCGTATGCTTCCGTATACGCGAGAAGCGCGGTGAGGTTGGGGATAATTTTACCGGAAAGCTCTATACAACCGTTTTTGATGAGGTCGGGCAACAGGTTTCTGCCTGTAACGTCGCCGTACTGAACGGGCAGACCCTTTACGAACTTGATAATTATGTAATTATCGGGGTCCTCGATGAGAACTTTCCATATGCCGTACTTCGTTTCGTGGCTGTCTGCGGAAATGCTGTAATAAATCACCCAGCTACCGCCCTGCTCAATATCGGGAGCGTCTGCGCTGCCGCCGTCGGAAAGCATAATCGTCTTGATGCGCTCTTCCGTAATTCCGTCGTGGAGGTCGGGATCGTATTTAGTTATAAACGTGCTGTAAGTAATCTTTGCTTCCTGACCGCCCTTCAACGCTATGTTCTTATAGCTTCCGTCTTCGTTCTTGTCGCCGAGAGTTATGAAGTAATCCTGATTTTCGGTTATAACGCCCTGTTCGTCGAACCACGTCGTTTCGTTTTTAAGAACTTTTATAGTCGCTTCTTTTACGGTGTAAGTGCCGTCCGTGCCCATGGAGCCTTCGAACACTACCTTGTAGTTTGCGTTGCCGCACGAACCCTTTATTGCGTATTTGCCTGCGGGGGTAACCGCGAGAGTACCGAAGTCGCAAGTAAACGTTATTTTAAGGCTGTTGCGGTTATCGGTTCCGACAAGAGTTCCGTCTATTACGAACCTGTCGGCGTTGAATGCGTCGACGTCTATTAACGCCGAGCCGTAAACGCTCTCTACGTCCGCAATGCGCACTACTATCTCTTTGGGATTGATAGTGTACTTAACGGTAGTCTGCGCCGAACCTGCGCCCGTCGAGAACTCATACTTGGAAAGGTCGGTTCCGTCGACTGCCGCAAGAGTTACGGTTGCGTTATATACACCCGCCTGCGACTGACCGCCCGTTACTTTGAGTTCTATCTGTCTGCCGTCAAGCATTACGTACGCCTTAGGAATCCATACTGTTCCGTCATACTCGTGGTCGAGATCGCCCCAATAAAGCGCGAGCGAAAGTTTGCCGGTTACGGTAAAGGTGTAAATCTTTTCTATACCGCCGTAGTTAGAAGTTTCGGCAACGGTGACTTTTGCGTAGTAAGTACCCTCTACTTCTCCCCAGACGTTTCCGGTTATATTAACCTTTTCCGTACAGTCGGCATCTTTGAAGTACTCGACTTTAGCCGTGCCGAAGCGAGAAACGGGAGCGGTAATGTTTATTTGACCGCCTGCCTTTATTTCACGCGCCACAAACTCGGTAGTGAGCGAGTTTTCAGCCTTGGTAATTTCGAACTCGAGCGTGTAGTTTGCGCTTCTTACGTCTTCGCCGTCTACGTTCCACTTATAGTTGTCGTAGTCGCGGAGTTCGAGAATAACTTTGTATTTGCCCGCTCTGATTCCGCCGTCGTTCTGATAAACTCTGTAAACCGCGTTATCGAATACGTCCGCTTTGAGAAGCGAGCCCGTGTATTCTTTTGACGTAATTACGGGGACGGGAGCCAACGCCTTTTCTACGGTGTAAACGCCGTTTACGAACGTGACGTCATAACTGTTGTCGCTGCCTGCGTATACGCCCGTTATGGGATAAGTTCCTACGTTTGAAGACTTGGTTGCCGTCGTGCTCAAGAATACGGGCGCGCCCGAAACGAAGCCTTCGCTACCGTCTGCGATTTCCCAGCCTGCAAGCGAGATTTCTTCGCCGTAAGCAGACGAGGAGTCTTTGATAACAACGGTTACTTTTCTCTTTTGTATGGTATAAGAGTGTTCGAATTCTCCCGTTAAAGTTACATTGCCGCCCTTGAGCGAAGCCACAGCCATATAGTTGCCCGCGTATACCGACGAACCTGAACTGTCGGAAGCGCCAAAGTTGGGTTTAACCGAAACATTGAGTTCTACCTGTTCTCCGTCCGCGGTGAAGTAATATGCGCGCGGCTTCTGCGTTGTGCCGTCATAAACGAAGGGCGCCGTTTCCCATACTATTACGTATGCTTCGGGGATTATATCGAAGGATACCGAAATGCCGCCGGAAGGAAGCGTGTAATTGGGATTGCTTACCGCGGTGATTTCCGCGCGATAGTTTACGCCCGCCGCGGACTGCGCGCCCGTAACTGTGAGCGTTACGCTGTCGCCTGCAACCACGTTTGTAACTTCGGCGTAAGGCAGATACGTGCCTCCGTCGCAGTTATATTTAAGCGTTTGAGAATTCATTCTTTCGTCGTTGAACCATATTACGGAAACGACGCGTTTTTTAACCGTGAGGTTACCCTGAACAAAGGTTATTTCGTAGTCGTCGGCTGTCAGACCCTTGGGAGTTATTTTGTAAACGCCCGCGTCGCCGCCTTTGACGTAACCGAATTCGTAGCTTACCGCGCCGTTAAGCACGCCTGCCTTGGATTCGCTGTCGCCTGCGGCAAAGCCCGAATAGCTTACGCCGTTGGCAGAGGGCTCGTCGCCGTACTCTATTTCAAAAGGATTTGCCGTAACCGTCAACTGCGCTTTTGCAACCGATAAGGTTACCGTTTTGTCTGCCGCGGGTTCGTAATTTGCGCCCGCGTTAAACGATACGGTTACGAGATATTCGCCCGCGTGAACCGCGCCGTTGAAGTTCCAGCCGTCCTTGGTATAAGTTACGTTTGCCGTAACTCCCGCAGGGAGATTATCTACTGTTACGAAATGAGCCGTTCCGTCGTATACTGCCGTCGTGCCGCTAACCGTTACCTTCGAAAGGTCGAGAACCGCCTTTTCTACGGTGAACGTTCCGCACTTGCCGTTATCGGAATCCGCCGAAGCCCAGCTGCCGCCGGTAAAGACAACCTCGTAATTTGCATTGTCGCCGAATTCGGCGCGTATTGCGTACTCGCCAACGGACGACGAGGAGTTCGCCTCGGTTTTAAGGGTAAGAGTATACGAGTCGCCGTCGAGGAAACGGTGTTCTTCGTCAGCGGAAGCATACGTCCAGTTAGCTCCGCTCACAGTATGAGCTTCGCCGTATTTACCCGAAGCGTCGCCTACGGTTATGTATACCTTACGGGGAGATACGGTGAAAGTCATCTCCTGATCCGCGTTGGTGAAAGGCGTAGACGTATCGGTAACTCTTGCCTTATACGTGCCTGCCGCTATCGCCTGAACGGGGTTGCCGTTCATATCGTACGTTTCTATCTTGCTTGCGTCGATATTGACGAAATCTCCTACAACGTCGTCGTAATACGAAGCCGAAGGCTTTTGCGCGCCGCCGTTATAATAGAGAGAATCATAGTTCCAGATAATTTCGTAAGATACGGGGTTATCGTATTTTACTTTGAAATTAACCGTGAGACCCTGCGCGGGAAGAGTATAATTTTTATTTTCGGTTACTCCGTCCGCATTGTATATACCCGTAACGGTTGCAACGTATCCGTCGCCGACGGGCTCTTTTGCGGTCTCTACTTTAAGTTTTAAAACGTCTCCGTTAGCAACGTTGCCCGCTACCGCGTAAGGTATGTACGTGGCGCCTGCGGCGTAAACGTATTCGAGATCTGCGCTTGCGTCCGTTTCGCTCTTTTGCCAAGCGGTTACGGTTATCTCGCGAGGAGTTACGGTAAGGTCGCCGCTTACAGCGTTTATTACGTAGTTTGCGTGCGAAGTATTGCAATTGACCCCTATATATCCTGCGTATACGCCTACCGACAACGTAGGAGCGTGACCGGCGCAATCGAGCGTTACCGTTCCGAGAACGGAACTTTCGCTATCGCGCGAGGCGAGTCCTTCAACCTTATAGCCGAACGCGTTTGCGTTTACGGAAGTTTCGCCGTAAGCCACGCTTCCGTCGCCTGCCGTTACGGTAAGCGTCGCTTTGTTTACCGTGAGTTCCGCCCACATGGGAGCTACCGCGGAGCCGTTATAATTGGAGCTGAAAGTAAATTCCGCTTTAACCTTGTATGTTCCTGCGTTTACCGCCTCGTTGCCCGTTACAAGAGTTGTGCCGTCGGACTCGTAATAAGTGTAAGTTACGCCCGTTACGCCTTCCGCCGAGCCGGAAACAAGAACGTGTTTAGCCGTTCCGTCGTACACGGCGTCGGTTACATTGTCAAACGTTACCCCAGACATATCTGCCGTTTTAGCGGTAATTACAAACGTTTTGTGTACGTCGCCTACGAGGTTATAGTTAGTTCCGTCGGAGAGGGTGAAGCTGATTGTAAGGCTGTAAACGCCCGCTTCTCTCACGCCCTCGGTGCCGTAGCTTACGCCGTCCTTTTCATAGGTTACCGTTACGGAAGCAATGCCCGCGGGGAGGTTGGAAACTATAACGCTGTGAATATTGCCGTCGTATACGGCGCCCGTATCGAGTATACCGTAATCGAGTCCGCTTATATCGATATTAGCCTTGCATACGGTGAGCGTTCCTTCAACAAACGTAACTTTATAGTTTGCGCTGGTGCAAATACCCGTAATAGCGTATTTGCCCGCGGGAGATCCCGCAACCGCCGAAGTGGAGAGCCTTACGGGACTGCCGGATACGAATCTGTTGCTGCCGACCGCATAGTCCCAACCGCTCTGGTCAAGGTCTATGGCGTTGCCGTATTCGATAGCCGCCGAAGGATTTTTTATTATTATCGTTACTTCGAGAGGAAGAATCGTGAAAGGACAATATCTGTTTTCGCCGTCGAAATATACCACCGCGGTATAATCGCCTGCGGATATAGCGTCGCCGCCCTGAACGGTTACGCCCGTTATTGCGTGCATTACGCCCTGCTCGTCGAAGTAGTAAGCTCCGGGAGTCTGCGCCGCGCCGTTATAGTAGAGCGGAGAGTTATCCCAGACGATGCTTCCCGCCTTTGCAGTTACGGTGAACTTTTGAGTAGCGGTTCCGTCGGTGGGCAAAGCGTAATTGGGATCTTCGAGCACTGCGGTTGCAACGTAGTTGATACCCTGCGCACGCTTTGCTCCCTCCACTTTGAGAACGACCGCGTCGCCGTTTACCAGTCCGCCGGCTACCGCGTAAGGAGCGTGATACTGTCCGTCGTTGATATAGATAAACGTTTGCGAAGCCATCGTTTCGTCGTCGTACCAGCTGACCGTTACGGTGCGGGGCGCGACCGTGAGAGTGCCTGCCTTAAACGTTATGGAGTAATTAGCGGAGTCGAGTCCTGCGGGGATTATAGTATAGTCTCCCACGTTGCCGCCCTGCTGATAGTCGTAAGTGTAAGTGAGACCGCCGATTAAAGCGTTGAGAGTGTTTTCGTCTTCTCCGTTCACAAAGCCGGAATATGTTACTCCGTTTGCCGAAGGCGCGTCGCCGTAAATTATCGTGTTATCGTTTGCCTTTACGGTGAGCGAAGCTTTCTTTACGGTAAGCGTAGCGGTCATATTTTCAACGGGTTCGTGGTTGCCGTCGCCTGTGAACGAAACGGTAACGGTATATTCTCCCGCATCTTTTACTCCGTCAACGCCGTAACCGAAGCCGCCTTTCACGTAAGTGCATACGGCCGTAAGTCCTTCGGGCAAGCCGTTTATAACCAGCTTGTGTTTAGTGCCGTCGTAGGTCACCGAAGTGCCCGCGAAAGTAATTTTGCTTGTATCGTATACGGCTTTAACTACTTTGAGAGTGCCGTATCTGCCGTTATCCGCGCCCGCGCTTGCAAAGCTTCCGGTGAACGTTACTTTATAGTCGTCGGGGTTGCCGCAGGTAAAGCGACCTTCTATGGCGTATTCGCCCACTTCCGCCGCTGCCGCGCACGAGAAAGTTATGGAATACGTATCGGTTCCTACAAAAGTAAGGCTGCCCGCGCGGTAAGACCAGCTCACCGCAGAAGGATTGAACGCTTCGCCGTACTGTAATGTTACGTCGCCTATTTCAATAATCACGGGACGGGCGAGAATTTCGAACGTTTTCGTCGTGTCGCCCGTGAGGGTGAAGTTGATATCGTCTATGGAAACGCTTGCAACATACTTGCCTGCATGCACCGCCTCGCGGTCTACCGTTACTTTGGTGAACTCGTATTCGTTACCGTCGGCGTCGTAGTAGAACACTCTGGGAGCCTGTGCCGTACCGTTGTAATAGAGCGGTTCTTCAGACCAGACTATTTTGCCGTTGAGGGGTCGGGGAACGATATCAAACGTTACTTTGAGCCCTTCTGCGGGAAGAACGTAGTTGCCTGCCGCCGAGCCGGATATGCCGGTTATTTCGGCTACATATCCGTATCCGCTGTTGATTTTGCCGCCGCTTACGGTAAGCGTAACGGTTTCTCCGTTTACGAGCCCGACCGCTTCGGCATAGGGTTTATGTTCCGTGCCCGCGGCGTATACGTAAGTAAATTTGCCGCTTTCGCCGAGAGCCGTGCCGCCCTGCTTATCGAACCAGCTGATATCTTCAGCCGTGAGCGTGTAAGGCGTTACCGTGAGCTTGCCGTTTTTATAGGTTACGTTGTAGTTGTCGGTCGAAGTTGCGCCGGTAACCGTGATGGTATACTCGCCTACGCCGGCAACGGTGCCGTAAGTATAATTGAGCGTGCCCAGAACTGCGTCGGCGTCGTCGCCGAGAGCCAGCCCGAAGACGGTATAGCCGTAGCCGCCCGCCGAGGGTGCAGTGCCGTAAACAACGGAGCCGTTATTTGCGGTTACCGTTAATTTTGCTTTGTTTATAACGAGCTGAACGGAAGCGAGCGTTACGGGTTTGTAGTTTTCCGCAACGGTAACGGTTACGCTGACCGTATAAGTGCCCGCGTCTTTAACGCCCGTGTTGCTTACCACAGCGCCGGAAGCGTTGCGGTATTCGTAAGTAACACCCGTTACTCCAGTCATATCGCCCGTTACGTAAACCGAATGTTGCTTTCCGTCATACGTTACGGCGTCGCCCGCGAAACTGATATTTACACCGAGCTCCGCAGCCGTAATTTCGAGCGTTGCCTTGAACGTTCCCGTTACGGGATTGTGGTTTGCGTCGACCGTAAAGTGCGCGGTGACTTCGTATCTGCCTGCGGCTATTACTTCGCTTTCGGAAACGGGGTTGCCGTTTTTGGTATAGGTGTACGTTACGCCGGTTATGCCTGCGGGGAGAGTTCCCTGCACCGTTACGGCGTGGGCTCTACCGTCGTATTCAACGGTTTGAGAAACGCCGTCGAATATTATTCCGCTCGTATCTACGTCAGCCTTTTGTATGGTAAGCGTGCCGCTAATTACGGTTATAACGTAGTTGTCTTTATTTGCGCCGTCCGCATAACCCGTGATAACGTAAGCGCCCGCGTTAGACGCGTTGGTCACGTTACATTCAAGCGTTACGGGTATTCCGTCCGCCGCGATAAAGCCATCTTTACCGCCGAGACTGTCTTTGAGACCGTTAAGAAGATTTTCAAGGAACGAGCCTTCTACCTCGCCGTATGTAAGCGTGCCGTTGCCAACGGTAACGGTTACCGCTTTGGGCGAAATGGCGAACGAGTGACTTACGTCGCCCGTAACTCCGTTGGGAGCGTCGGTTACGTACGCGGTGTAGCTACCGGCGTTTACCGCCGAGATTACGCCGCCCGCTTCATTGCGAACTTCCACGGTGAGCGTGTGTTCGTTGCCATCCGCGTCGAAGTATTTAGCTTCCGGAGCCTGAGCCGTGCCGTCGTATTCGAGGGAAGAATTATCCCATACGATAACGTTCTTTTCTATTATGCTGAACTTAACGGAAGAATCCGCCTCTTTCACGCAATAATTTTCGTTGGATACCGCCGTTATTCTCGCGGTGTAGTTTAAACCTGCCTGCGACTTATCGCCGCCGTCCACAGCAACCGTAAGCGTAACAACGTCGCCTTTAAGCGTGCCGGTGGCAACCGCGTAAGGGGTGTGAACCGCGCCGTCATAGTCGTACACGAAGCTCGTGCCCGAAGCCGACGCCGTATTATCAGAATACCACGTTACAGTGATTTCACGAGGGCTGACCGTAAGGTTTCCGGGCACGTAAACTATCTCGTAGTTTTTAGCCGTGAGACCTGCGGGGACTATCTTGTATTTGCCCGCGTTGTCGTACTGCGAGTAACCGGAATTGAGAGTGAGCGAACCTTCGAGTTCGGACTCTATGCCCGCTACTTCTACGCCGCCGAGCATATAAACCACTCCGCCGTCTGCGGGTGCGTCGCCGTAAACTATGGTTTTATCGTTAGCCTTTACGGTGAGCGAAGCCTTTTTGACCGTGAGACTTACGGTTACGTCGGGTATGTTTTTATAACCCTCGTCGGAACCCGTAAAAGATACGATTACCTTATACTCGCCCGCGTCGACCGCGCCGACGTTGCCGAGGCTCCAACCGTTTAACGTGTAGTTTAACGATGCCGTTACGCCCGCGGGCAAGCCGCTGACGGTGATTTTATGAGCCGTGCCGTCGTAAGTTACTTCCGTTCCGCCGAACTTAACGCCCGACATATCGTACGCACCCGCGGTTACGGTGAGCACGCCGCACTTGCCGTTGTTTTCGTCTGCGGAGGTATAATTACCGATAAAAGTAACCTCGTAGTTTGCCGCGTTGTTGGATGAGAACGAGCCGAAAATAGGGTAAGTTCCCGCCTCCGTCACGTTGCCGCAAGTGAAGTTGAGCGAATAAACCTCGCCGTCGGCAAATTGCAGGCTGCCCGCAAAGTACTGCCAGCTTACGCCGCTCACGTCAACGTTGCCGAGGCTTGCCGTCATATCGCCGATTTCTATAAATACCTTTCTCTTCTCTATGGTGAAGTTTTTGGTCTTTTCGCCCGTGAGCGTATAGTTTCCGTCGAACGAAGCCGTTGCTACATAGTTGCCTGCGTTTACAGAACGTCTGTCCGCGGTTACGGTGAGTTCTTTGGGCGAGTTGTCGTTTTCGTTCTCGTAATAATAGGCTTTGGGTTTTTGTTCTTTACCGTTGTAATACAGGGTTGAGTTATCCCACAATATCACGCCGTTTTTAGGCTGGGGCAGAATTTCGAACGTAGTTTCAAGTCCGTTTACGGGCAGGGTGTAGTTGGGGTTGCTTACGGCGGTAGCCTTTGCCACATAGTTGACTCCCGCGTTAATCTGTCCGCCCGTTACAGTTACGGTTACGGAGTCGCCGTTAACCGTGTTGGTAACGTCCGCGTAAGGGGTATGAGTTACGCCCGCCGCATACGTGTAAGAGAGGTCTCTCAACGTTCTGTTGCTATCGTTATACCACGTTACGGTTATAACGCGCTGTTTAACCGTGAGCGTGCCCGCTACGTAAGTAATATCGTAGTTGGCAGCCGCGGCGCCCGAAAGCCCGCTTGCTTCTATTGCTCCCGAATAAACGCCTGCGTCGCCGTAAATTGCATAAACGCTTCCGTTTACTCTCAATGTGAGAGAGCCGAGATCGCTCTCCTTATCGCCCGCAACGAGTCCCGAATACGTAGCGGTGTAACCTGCCGTAGCGGGGTTGTCGCCGTAAACTATGGTTTTATCGTTTGCGGTTACGGTGAGAGGCGCCTTTTCAATTACAAGAGTTTTTGTGATGTCGGGCGCGGAGCTTGCGTCGTAGTTGGGGTCTACGGTGAATTTAGCGGTTACTGTGTATTCGCCCGCTTCCTTCACTCCGTCCGTACCGACGAGCACGCCGTTTTTACGGTATTCGTAAGTAACGCCCGTCACGCCTTCGGCATCGCCGGAAACCTGCAAACGGTGCACGTTTCCGTCGTACGTTGCCCTTCCGTCCTCGAACACTATGCCCGAAACGGTAGCGCTCTGCCGTCTTACCGTAAGTTTTGCGGTGAGCGAAGAAATTTCACTGCCGCCCTTTACTATCTTGTAGTTATCCGCGTCCGCCGCGTTGTCGAACGAGAACGTAGCCGTTACCGTGTACTCGCCGACTGCCGAAACGCCGTCGGACCCGAAGTTCACGCCGTCTTTAACGTAAGAGTACCTCACCGATACTCCCGAAGGCAAAGTTCCCGTAATTTCGAGTTTGTGCTTGTCGCCCGTAAACGAAGCGCTTCCGTCGGCGAACGATACGCCGTATTCGGGCGCGTCGAGGTCGAGCTCCGCCTTTTCTATTACGAGAGTTGCGGTAATATCCGCAATCGCGTTGTAGTTGCCGTCTACGGTAAATCTTGCGGTTACCGTGTGGGTACCCGCGCCCGCAATTCCCGAAGCCGCCGCGCCGTTGTAGAGATAAACGACCGTTACGCCGTCAGGCTGGCTTCCTTTAAGCACTCCGTCCACCATTGCGTTAGACCAGTCGAGCGCAAGCGAGAAGTTGCTTCCGTTATAAGTTACTGTGTCGCCGCCGAGGGTCATTCCCGTAACGGTTGCGGGGGAAATAACGAACGTATAATCCCTTTCCGCGTTCTGATATCCGTCAGACCAGCTGTACGCGGGCGAAATCCATATAGTCAACGTATACGTTCCAGCGTTGACGGGCGCGCCCGTAAGTGTGGCGCCGGTAGAATCTTTAAACGTGAATTTATACTTCGAGTTGTCCTCGTTGCCCGTGATTTTAACGAAGTTGCCGTCCTCGCCGAGTTCGAGCATGTCGGGCTGTTTTGCGCTTCCGTCAAAAGTTACGGTGAGCGTGTCGGGGTCTACCTTTGCCGAAGTATTTTCGGTAGTAATCTGGAACGTGGTGGTCTTAACCGCGGGGAGCACATAGTTGCCCGCCTCGTTGTTGTTTACGCCCGTAACTTCCGCGGTGAACGTTACGTTGGGCAATACGGGGCTTACTTCGCCCACTACTCCCGTTGTAAGCGTTACGTTATCGCCTTCGCACAGGTTGCCTACCGTTGCGGTGGGATAGTGCGGTTTACCGTCGTAGGGGTAAGTGGTCCACGCCCACGAAATTTCTATTTCGCGCGCAACTATATCTATAGAATCGCCGTTTTCGGGGGTTGCCGTTACCTGCACCCCGCCCGAAGGCAGTTTGTAGTTGCCCGCAGCCGAGCCGCCGAGCGCGGTTACGGTAACGGTTACCGTCTTGCCCGTGCCTGCGTTCTTATCGCTGAATTTGCCCGTAGCCGTAGCGACGGTGAGGTTGCTTCCGTCAAGGTTGCCCGAAAGCACCGCATTGCCGAAGTGAATTTCAGCCGCGGCGTCGCTACCGTTTTGCTGTTTGGCGTTTTCATAACCGTCGGTGCCGTCATAAACCTTTCCGTCCGCGGTTATTCCGCTTATTGAGCTTATCAGCTTTTGCTCGATTGTGAAGTTTTCCGACGCGGAAAGGGTATAGTTCCCCTTACCCGTAACCGTTACGGTTGCGGTGCCCGCGTTGAGGTTATCCGAATAGGAATATTCGAAATCCGTTCCCTTTACAAGCGTAACCGTACTTCCGCCCAAAATCACGGTAATAGCCGGTTCGGGTGTCTGCGAGGTTGCGTTGTAAGTGAGGTTTGCAATGGTTGCAAAGGTCACCGCGCCCGCGCCGCTCAAATCATAGGGTTTGATTTTGTAGGTGAGCGTCCTGGTTCCCTTATAGTTGCCCTTACCCGTTATGGTTACGGTTATCGTTCCCGCGTTTTTAAAGTCCGCCGTGGCTGTGGAGCCGCCGTCGCGCGAGTAACTTACGGTGTAATCGGTGTTTTCCGCAAGTTGCGCCGCGGGGCTTATGCCGCCGTCGTTCAATTCGGGAGAAAGTTTTTGAGCCGCGTTGTTGAATACGCTGTCGGCTATTCCCGTAACGGTTATATCGGATTGACCGATATCGCGCTCGTCTATCGAATAGAGCACCTGAACGGAACCCGTATAGTTGCCCTTACCCGTTATAGTGAGCACTGCGGTTTTAACGCCCGCAACCTTGTTGTTGACGTACGAATAAGTATAATCGTTAGCGGTTATGGTAGCGTTAGCGTCCGATACGGCGGGCGTGGGCTCGTGCTCCGTGCCGTCGTAGGTATACGAACCTATGGCGCCTATCGTTATGCCCGTTGCGGGGGTTTCGCCGCCGTTGCCCAGACTCTTCGCGTTTACGGTAGCCCCGCGCGAGAAGAGTTCCGTTGTGTGGTTGTCTGCGGTAACCTTAAAGTAATAGGTTGCCGAATCCGAAACGTTTATAACATCCGGCAAGCCCGCTTCCGCTACGAAGTTAATCCAGCCCGCGTCGTTTGCGCCGAGATTGGTGGTGCTGTAATACCATTTAAGATTGTTGTTTTCAAGGTTTTCGCCCGTTGCCGTAGGCATTGCGGTCAAAATTTTGTGTTTTTTGCCGTCGTAAGTGCCAACGTACGCCGTTGCGGTAACCGCAAGCGTTGCAAGCGCAATAGTGAACGACGTAGTTACCGTCTTTTTGTCGCTTGCGCCCGAAATTTCGTAATTCGCCGCATAGTCCGATTTTAAAGCTGCGGTTGCGGAGTGAGTTCCGTTTTCCGCGGTGCCGCCCGTATAGTCGAACATATCGGCGACATTGGCGGGCAATCCGTTCTGCGCTGCAGTGGTAACGGTTGCGATTTTAGGCTGTTTCGCGTTGCCGTCATAGTTAAAGGAAGTCGAATCCCACGTGTACGCGGTTATCGCCGCCTTGTTTATAACAAAGGTTTGCGTAGCCGTGCCCGAGAAATTCCCCTTGCCCGTAACGGTGACGGTAACCGTACCCGCATTAGTGAGATCGCCCGCTGTCGTCGTGCCTGAATTGGTTGCGTTGGAATAGCTTACCGTAAAGTCCGTATTTGCGGCAAGGTTTTTAGAAGTAGTAGCCAAACCGCTGTTAGTTACGGTATATGTAGGGGTCAACGCCGAACCCGTGTACGTGTACGTGCCCGAAACGGTTATAGTCGTTCCGCTTGTAAGTGCGAGCGCGGTAATGTCCGCAGTGCCCGTTGCGGCAACGCTTGCGGCTATGGAATAGTTGCCCGCGTCCGTTCCGTTTAAGGTAATTCCAGTTGCCGTTACAGTCTTGCCCGCGCCAACGTTTTTATTGTCGAAGTCTATATTCGTAGCGCTTGCTATGCCCAGCGAATCGCCCGAAACTTTGCCCGCAAAAGTTGCGGCGGTATTCGCGCCGTCAAACGTTGCGGTAGTTGTTCCGTCATAAGTTTTGTCGTTATACGAAACGCCCGTAATTCCGGTAATCGCCTTTTTGGTTATGTTAGCCGTCGCTTTGGTGGTGCCCGTGGCATACGCGTTTACGGTGTTGAGTATGGAGTAGTTCCCCCCGTCTGTCCCGCCGAGTGATATATTCTTGACGGTAACCTCTTTGCCGTTTGCTACGTTTTTATCCGCAAATGTCACGCTTGCAGAGGCTATTTCCAGCGAGTCGCCCGTGACCATTCCAGTAAACACAACCCCCGACGCGCTGGTCTTTTTGCCAAGCGTTGCGTTTGCGTTGCCGTCATAAACCTTGTTGTTTACGGTTATGCCCGTTATAGCGGTTATCGACTTTTGCATAATACCGCCCGTGCCGGTTGCCTGCGTAGCGGCCGCTATGGTGTAGTTTTTGGCGCTTGTGCCGCCCAACGTTATGCCCGTGGCGACAACGTTTTTGTATCTGCCAAAGTTTTTATCTGCAAAGTTTATAGAAGTTGCGCTTGCTATGGTGAGATTATCGCCCGAAACTATGCCCGCAAAGGTTGCGCCCGTGGTGTTATCAATAGTTGCGGTTGTGGTGCCGTCGTAAACTTTGTCGTTGAACACAACGTCCGTTATGCCCGTTATGGTCTTTTTAGCCATTGTTGCCGTAAGCGTTTTTGTTACGGACCTGTCCGCCGAATAGTTGAGCGCGGAATCGTTCCACACATACCCCTCTTTGAGGGTGAATACGTACTTGTAAGAACCCGCGTCTTTGCCCGTAACCACGGTAACCGCCGAAGCGGCGCCGCCGTCGTACGAGAGCGTTGCGGTGACTTTTGCGCTGTCGAAATTGGAAATAAGCGTTTGATTAGCGCCGTTATAAGTTTTGTTGGCGATGGCAAGTGCGGTTACAGCCGTGCCTATATATCCTTCAAGCGAGGTGCCCGAACCCGTTCCGCCTATAATCTGCGTTTCATCGACCGCTTTGAACGCTTTACGTATATCGGTTATTGTCATTCCCGCTTTGCCCGCGCCCGAAGTTATCGCGCCGTATTCCTTTGAATCCACGCCGAATCTTACTGCGATAGGCGTTGAACTTGTAACCTTGCCCGCGATTTTTATTAAGGAATTTGCGTTTGCAACGAGAATATCGCAACCCGTAGAATCAGAAGCCGCTTTTTCTATATTGCCCGATATGTTTACGTTGCCGGAAAGAGTAATTGTGCCGCCAACGCCGTAAACACCGCCGTTATTACCGTTAGTACTGTTGTTTTTTATAGTACCGCCCGTCATTTTAAACGTTGAGTTAGCGTTTACCGCTATTATGCCGTTTGACGAATGTCCTTGCGTGGACTTGTTGTAGCTGATTTCGCCGCCGGACATATTCAACGTTCCCAAAAGGTCTACCGCAAAGCCGTCGAGTCCGCCGTCAGTGCCCTGCGCGCCTACCGTTACGTTATTCGATATATAGCCGCCCGTCATATTCAACGTGCCGTTTGTATTGACAAAAACACCCACGCCGCCGCGGTTGCCCGTGTTGGCGCTCTTGTTGCCCCATATGCAGCCGCTCTTTAAATTTAAGGTTGCCGAACCTGCCACAAACACTCCGCCCGGAACGTTTACCGAGTTGTTGAAGCCGCCAGTTATGGCGCCGCCCGCCTTTCCGCTTGCAGGCACAAGCGCGCCGCTGCTGTTTACGGTGGTGTTAGCGCTGTCCGAAACAGTGCAGGTTCCGCGCACAAACATTACGCAGCCGTTTGCCTTTGCCGCGGTGAGTTTGCGGTCTATTTTATAACCGTTGAGGTTTATGTTGATATTCGCGCCCGCGGGAACGAGAAGCGCGCCGTTTTCAAAACAGCTTGTATCCGTGCCGAAGCTGCCCGAGGTTGCCTCCCAGCTCTTATTTAAAGACAGACTGAAATCAACGGGAAGTCCGCCCGTATTTTTAGAGGTGGTTACCGCCGCTTTCCATATGCTTGCGTAGTCCGTGAGTTTGACGAGCGTTGCTTCGCCCGCGCTGTTTGCCGTTATGCCGTACTCGGGGTTATTGGAGTAGAAAACGGTGCTCGGGGTGGTTATTCCGCCCTTGGTTTTAAGTCCCGAGGTATAGACGGGGTTAACGGCGCCCGTGACCCTGTTTATATCCAAACCTATACGGCTGGCTGTGTTGAGCGCGCCCGTAATATTGAGAGGGACTGTAACGTTAGCCAGCCATTGAATATCGTCGCTGTTATCACTGCCCAAGCCCTTGTTATTGGCTATTTTTATATTACCCGAAAGGTTAACTACCGCATTGTTGGAATATATGATTATACCGCCGCCCGAGCCTACATTGCCCGCTCCCGCGGTATTTTCTATAATCTGTCCGCCCGTCATATTTAACGTGCCGCCCAACCTGATGCCGCCGCCAGTGGCAGGACTTATATTCTTTTTGATTACGCCTCCCGACATATTCATGGTAGAGCCCTGATTGACCTGAATGCCGCCGCCATGGCTGTGATTAGTGTTCGCTTTACTTTCGTTCCAGCTGACTTCACCGCCCGTCATAGTAAAAACGGAATCGGTCACCATAATACCCATGCAGTCTATAGAACTTGGCGTTCGCATTAAAACGTTTTTGGTGACGTAACCGCCGCTCATGTTGATATTTGCCTTATAGGCGTAAATTCCGACGCCGCCGTCGTGAGAATCCGATTGTCCGCTGTCGCCCTTATTGTTGTATATTGCGCCGCTCTGTAAGTTGAGGGTTGCGCCCGAGCCTACCCACACGCCGCCGGTTACAGATTTAGTGTAGTCGCTACCGTCGTTACCCGAATAGCCGCCCGTAATCATGCCGCCCGTGATTGTGCCGTTTGAGTCGTTGCAGGTATTAGAGCCCGTTACAGTGAGCGTGCCCAAAACCTTGATAACGTAGCCGTTTGCGGTGGGCGCGGTTAAATTGCGGTTTATGGCAAATGTTTTGAGGTTGATTTTTATGTTTGCGCCCGCGGGCACCAAGAGCGAGCCCGTGGATTCGAAGCCTATGCCCGTGCCGAACTTGCCGTTTGAAGCTACCCAGTTTGTAAGCGAGGAGACTGAGTTCATATCAAAGGCTACTTCCGCGCCGCTGTTTTTCATACTGGTGTTGACCGCGGCGTTCCATTTCGCCTCATAACTGTTTAAAAGGATTAAAGAACCCTCTACGCCCTTGTTTATGTTAACGGTGTAGTTGGCGTTGTCGCTGACAAAGTAGTCGCTCGCCGTTTCACCCGAGCCCTGAACGGACACGAAACTTTGGGTAAACACTCCCAAATTTTCCATAAACACGCCTATTTGCGGCGAGGCGTTTTTTGTAAGTTTTGAAGTGACTTTTATTTTTTTCGTTCCTGCAAAATATAGGTTGCTGGCTACTCCCGCCGTAGTTGCGTTGCCTAAAACGTAGGGGTTGCCGCGAACTTCGGGAACAAACGAATCTGCGTGTAACCATATTCCTCCGCCGGTCCTACCCGCAATGTTGCCAGAAATTTTACATAAACCGAGCTGAACGCCGCTTCCTCTATTGCAATAAATGCCGCCGCCTTCATCCAATGCAACATTGTTTAAAATCTGCATACCCGAGCCGCTCGACGCATTCAAATTAAGGATAACATTACCGTCCTGCGCGAGATAAATACCACCGCCAATACTGCGGGACAAATTATGAGATATAACTCCGCCTTGGGTTTCGGGGAAAAAAGAACTGCCCGTTAAATAGATTCCGCCGCCTAATCCTGAGCCTTTTTGATCTCCTGCTATGTTATAAGCAAATGCGCCGCCGGTCATATAAACATTGTTCTTACTGAATACGCCTATAGCTCCACCACGAGCGGCGCAATAATTATAAGCTATGAGTCCGCTTGTAATGCGGATTTCAGACCCCCAACCATGTATGCCGCCGCCCATACTTGTATTTGACACACAGCCGCCGCGAATCATACCCGTAGCCAGAGTTGTAGTGCCTTTTTTGAAAATTCCGTTATCTTTTACGTCATAGCCCGAAGTTGCCGTGCTGTCTGTAACTTCGAGCTGGGGACGGGTTGTTTGATTATCTCTGTTAGCCGCAGTACCCGACGCAGACGAAGTACCGGCAACAGCATAAATAACCGCTCCGTACTCGACGGATTGAAATTTTGAGGTTGCCAAAGGCAGATTAGCCGTTGCCGCACCGTTTGCCGAGGGACGGTATAAATTTCGGTCGATTGTGTGACCGTTTAAGTTGAGCTGAATTTTTGCCTTGGCGGGAACAAGGAGCGCACCTGATACATCATCTATACCCACGCCCGAAGGGTTGCCGAACTGCGTGGTTGCAACGCCGCCTATGGTTGCGGCGGTTGCCGTCCAGTTTTCCACAAGGGTGAACTTGGCGCGTTTGCCCGTATTTATGCTGTATTGAACCGCCGCGTTCCACGCCGCCTCGTTAGAAGCATACGTGCCCGTTGCCACGGCGCCCGTTGAAAGGTTGTATTGTGTGCCGCCCTTTTTGAAGTCGGTTGTGATGGCAGAATTATCCCAAGTAAAGCCGTTGCCTGCGGCTTGCGCGGTGTTTTTATCGCCGCCGAACAGGGTAGTGAACGCCAAAACCGAGCAGCACGTGAGCGCTGCACAGAGGGCTAAAATTGCATAATTGAATATTTTGGGTTTTTTGGTAATTTTTGATTTTTCCATAATCTGTTAAACCTCGCGTTTTTGTACATTTTTTAAGACGACAAAACGAGCCGTTGCCGACCCTTGACACCGCAAATTTGCGGGAATATACTGCTTTTTGCCCTAAAAATTGCACTTTTTTACCCGTTTTTACCAAAAAACGGGCGGCGCGCCGCGTGTTGGAAGGTTACCACACCATTTCATTTATTATAAAAAATTCAACGCGCGGCGGCGCCTGCAAAAGTTCGCCTATTACTATAATAGGTGAACCTTTTTTTGCGTTTTTGGCGATTTTGTGATAAAAATTCAATAAATTATGTCATAAATCTTGAAATTTCGGGTGCATAATCTTGACATTATGTCGATTTTATAGTATTATAAGCACACAAAAGTTCACCTATTATAGTAATAGGTGTACTTTTTTATTTTAAAAATCGCCTTACTTTTATTATTTTTTGCATAATTATTCTATGACAAAACACACCGCAAAACAGCGCTTAAAAGTATACCCCCGCCCTGCGGGCTGCAATACGCAGTCCGCAGGGCGGGGGACTTTTTTTAGGACATTTATTAAAAAAATTACCGGAAAATTTGTAATAGTTTTATATTACACTTTTATATCTGTTGACTATTTTACGTGTATTTTGTATAATTTATATACGATTATGAAATCCATTAAAAAACCCGACAAAAAAACTGTTTTAAAATTTATTTATAACTACGCGCTTATCACTTTGGGCTGCGTAATTTATTCGTTTGGAGTTTCGCTGTTTTTAGACGCAAACAAGTTGGCTTCGGGCGGAGTTACGGGTATTGCCATAATAATAAACAGTATTGTAAAAGAGATTTTTAACGGCTTTGAGCTGGATACGGGAATTATTATCCTTATACTCAACGTTCCGCTGTTTATTTTGGGCGCGTTTTTCGTAGGGAAAAAATTTATAATTTCCACAGTGTACTCCACTGTTTTGTCTTCGGCTTTGATTTGGGTGTGGAATATCGCGTTTGAAAAGTTTTTACCTTTTACCGACAACATATTTTTAGCCGCGTTGGTGGGCGGATTGCTGTTTGGAACAGGGCTAGGGCTCATATTCAAACAGGGAAGTTCCACGGGCGGAACGGACATAATAGTTAAAATGTTGCGGAAAAAATTCCGCTATATTCGCACGGGCGTTATTTCTTTGGCCATAGACGTGTTTATTGTAGCCGCCTCGGCATTCGTGTTCAAGGACTTCGAGCTGGCTTGCTATACCATTTTGTCCATAGTGGTGTTTACCTCGGTTTTCGACTGGGTGCTTTACGGCGGGAGTTCGGCTAAACTTATATATATAATTACGGACGGAGAGCACGCGCAAGCAATATGCGACAGACTGCTTAAAGAAGTTGACGCGGGCGCAACCGTTTTAGACGGTAAAGGCGCTTACACGGGCGCGCAGAGGCAAATTGTAATGTGCGCGGCGAAGAATTTTATGTATCCGAAAATCAGGGATATCGTCAGCTCGGTTGACCCCGCGGCTTTTACAATAGTTTCGTCCGCGAAAGAAATTTACGGCGAGGGGTATAAAAACCACTCCGACGACGAGTTATGAAAAAAAGTACGAATGAATAAGGAATTATTAATATTATGAGTATAACCGTTGCTATTACAGGCACTTCGGGCGCTATGGGCGGGGAAGTTTTAAAAAGTATTTTGGAATCACCGCTGAATTTGAGCGTGAGGTGCGTTTTGTTCGAGGCAGAAAAGAGGCTGCCCGCTTTTGTAAAAAAGACTTTGAAAAAGTACAGTGAAAGAGTTTACGCCTTTAAGGGGGATATTTCGCGTTACGACGACTGCAAACACCTGATAGATGGCGCGGATTACGTTATTAACTGCGCTTCGCTGATACCTCCGAAGTCGGACCACGACCCCGCCGGAACTTATAACAGCAATTTTTTGGGAACGAAAAACATAGTCGACGCCATAATTGCGAGCGGGCGCGAGGACGAAATAAGTTACGTGCATATAGCGACCGTGGCAATGTACGGGCACCGTGCCTATCCGCATATGTGGATAAGGGTTGGCGACCCCGTGATTTCGAGCGATTACGACGTTTATTCAAAACAAAAACTCAAAGCGGAAAAATATGTTTTGGAAAGCGGAATTAAAAAGTTTGTTTCGTTGAGACAAACCGCCGTGTTGCACAAATACATGTTTAAAAACAACCTTAAAGACGGGCTTATGTTCCACACCGTTTATAACGGGGCTTTGGAATGGGTGACCGATAAAGACAGCGGAAACCTTTTAAAAAAGCTGGTTGAAAAGGATTTGAACGGGGAATTGGGCGGATTTTGGAATAAAATTTATAATATAGGCGGCGGGCACGACTGCCGTATAACCGGATTCGACACATTTGAAGAAGCATTTTCTATTATAGGCGGGGGAACAAAAAAGATTTTTAAACCCAACTGGAACATAGCGAGGAACTTTCACGGCGGGTGGTTTTACGACAGCGACGAGCTTGAAGAGATTTTGCACTACCGCACGGAGACGAATGCGGATTTTTGGGCGAGAATGCAAAAAAAATACTCCTATTACAAGTTAGGCAGACTGGTGCACCCTTCGATTATTTCCGCATTGGTTATAAAACCGTTGTTCAAGAACACGAACGCGCCGAAGTATTGGCTGAAACACGATAAATCGGGAAGAATTAAGGCGTTTTTCGGCGGGAAAGAGGCTTATGACAAGATTCCCGATAAGTGGAATAATTATAATCTGCTGTGCGAGGGCAAGCTCGAGGACGGCACCGAAATAGATTATGAGGCGTTCAGGGATATAAAAAACTGCGAAAAGCACCTTTTGGAACACGGTTACGACGACAAAAAACCGCTTGAAGAGATTACTTTAAGCGATTTACAGTCTGCCGCCGCGTTCCGAGGCGGCAGATGCCTTGCGCCCGCGTACGGGGGCGAACTTTATGAAAAAGTCATGTGGAAGTGCCGCGAAGGACACGAATTTGCACTGACGCCATACACGGTATTGAAGGGCGGCTACTGGTGCCCCCACTGCTGCGAGCCCAAACCGTGGAAATACGGCGCTGTGGCTGATATTCCTTTTTACGGACAAGTGTACTTCGACTCGCACGACAAGAACGAATTGAACGACGTTTATCCCGTGTTTGACCACGAGGAAGACTTTATCATAAAAAAATAATTTTATCCATAAATATTTTAAAATCGATTTGTTATGAAAACTATTCTTTATGTATTTTCGGGCACGGGCAACACGCTGAAAGTTGCCGCACTCTATAAAAAATATTTGGAAAGCTACGACGGGAATTCGGTGGATATTTACAGGATATCGACAAAAAGCGGAGAAATTCCCGACCCGAGCGGCTACGATTTGGTTGGGCTGGGGTATCCTATTCACGGATTTTCCGCACCCGAACCAGCGATTAACTTTTGCAATAAATTGCCGGAAGTCGAAAACAAGCGCACTTTTATATTCAAGTCTTCGGGCGAGGGGTTGCACATTAACGACTGCTCGTCGCAAAAGTGCATTAAAATCCTTGAAAAAAAAGGTTATGACGTGGTTATGGAGCGGCACATAGTTATGCCGTATAATATGATTTACCGTCACCGCGACGAAATGGCGAAACAGATGTGGATTTATGCCCATGCGCTTGTGGATTTGAACTGCAAGGAGATTACGGAAGGCAAGCGCGAAAACGTAAAACAGCCGTTTTATAAAACATTTTATTGCCCGGTGGTGCGGTTTTTGGAACAGAAATTCGCGCACATACACGGACCTGCTTTTAAGGTGGACGCCGATAAATGTGTGCGTTGCAACAAGTGCGTGAACGTATGCCCGCAGGGTAACATTAAAATAATTGACGGGAAATACACGTTCGGTCACGACTGCGTTTTGTGCATGGGATGCTCGTTCGGTTGCCCGCAGGACGCTATTTCGGTAGGGGTTTTTAAATTTTGGAAGGTTAACGGAAGTTACCGCTTAAACGAACTCGCGCGGGACCAAAGCATACCCTTCCCCTTTACACCTAGCGGCGAGGCAAGGGGGATTTATCGCCTTTATAAAAGCTATTACCGCAACGCAGACAGGCTTTTATGCGCGGCGGGGCTGGATATTAACGACTATATATAATATGCGGGCGCGGTTATGCGTAAAATAAGTATAAATGAAAGTAAAAGAGTTTTTTAAAAACGCGGGTATAGGCGCCGTTATAGGCGTTGCAATGATTATACCCGGGGTGAGCGGCGGAACGCTTGCGGTGCTTTTGAAGGTTTATGACAAACTCATAAACGCGATAAGCGATTTGCGCAAAGACTTTAAAAACAGCTTTGCGTTTTTGTTGCCCGTGGCGCTGGGCGCGGCGGTTGCCGTGATTGCGGCGTATTTCCCCCTGAAATTTTTTATAGAACGCGCGCCGTTGCCCACTCTGCTGTTGTTTGCGGGGCTGATGGTCGGGTCGTTTCCGAAAATGTTCAAAGACGCGGTTAAAACGGGTTTTAAACCCGCGACGGATATTATTGCAACGGTTATACCGCTTTCCTTGCTTATCGGGGTCTGCTTTATTCCATCTATGGGCGACGTGAATCTGGGCGCGGATATGCCCGTTTACGGATATTTTTTGGTAATTGCCGTGGGTGCGCTGGCTTCGTGCGCACTGGTAGTGCCGGGGGTGAGCGGCTCGGGACTGTTGCTGATTTTGGGCTATTACACCTCTATTCTGGGTACGGTTTCGGCGCTGAAAACGGACCCCGGACATTCTATTCTGGTGCTTGCTCTTTTTGCGGTAGGGCTGATAGTAGGGTTTTTCAGTATAGCGAAGCTGATGAAACTGCTTTTGAACAAGTTTCCGCGCGGCACGGGCTGGGCGATTATCGGGTTTGTGGTGGGTTCGGTGCCCGCGATATTCCTCTCGTTCGAATGGGCGAAAGAGGGCGTGCCGGAGATTACCCCCCTCCATATCGGAATAGGCGTTGTTTTGTGTCTTGCCGGGATTATTGCAAGTTTTGCTTTGACCGCATATGCCGAGGCGCGCACGCGAAAGAACGAAGCGCGGCAAAACGCAACCGAAGAATTGCAGAAGGAAACAGATGAAAACAAAGACATATCGGAGTAAATAAAAGTGAAGCGGCGCACAAATGTGCGCCGCTTGTCTTATAAAATAAGCCCCGCGCTTTACAGCGCGGGGCTTTTACCTTTTTATTTTTCGGAAACGTCTGTTATGCTGTTATAGCCTGCGTTTATTACGGGTGACATATTTTTATATTCTTTTACTCCCGTTCCCGCGGGTATGAGCTTACCTATTATTACGTTTTCTTTCAAGCCGATGAGCGGGTCAACTTTGTTTTTGATTGCCGCGTCGGTGAGAACTCTTGCCGTTTCCTGGAAGGAAGCCGCAGACAGGAAGCTGTCGGTGGAGAGCGCCGCTTTGGTGATGCCGAGGAGCACGCGCTTCTGGAGGGCGGGAGTTCCGCCGTTTTCGATAGCCTGCCTGTTCTCCTCTTCTACGGTGAACATATCCACAGTTTCGCCGGGGAGCAGGTTGGTTGAACCCGCGCTCTCTATTCTTACCTTGCGGAGCATCTGGCGAACGATAATTTCTACGTGTTTATCGTTGATATCAACGCCTTGCGAACGGTAAACGGACTGAACCTGTTCAAGGATATAGTCCTGAACGCCCTTTACGCCCGAAATTCTCAAAATATCCTGCGGGTATACGGAACCTGCGTTCAGTATAGTGCCGGGTTGAACCGTTTCGCCCTCTTTTACGAGAAGTTCGGCATTGAACGGAAGGGTGTATTCCTTTTTAACCTCTTTGGTCACGGGATCGCGCACGATAATGTGTTTGAGGTTGTCTTTATCGTCGATAAATACGGTGCCGGAAACTTCGCACAGAGTCGAGCACCCTTTGGGCTTACGCGCTTCGAAAAGTTCTTCTACACGGGGAAGACCTTGCGTGATGTCGCCCGTTGCCGCGATACCGCCCGTATGGAATGTACGCATGGTAAGCTGGGTACCGGGCTCGCCGATGGACTGCGCCGCGATAACGCCGACCGCTTCGCCTGCCTGAACCGGAGTGTTGGTAGCCATGTTTTTACCGTAACACTTTGCGCAAACGCCGTAGCGAGAGTTACAGGTGAATACCGAACGGATTGCCACCTCTTCTATGCCTGCGGCTATAATTTCTTTTGCGAGAGCGTCGGTAACGAAGCCGTTTTGCTCCACTATTACATTGCCGTTTTTATCTTTTACGTCTTCGGCAACGAATCTGCCCTGAATTCTGTCTTCGAGCCCTTCGATAACCTCGCCGTTGGGTCCTATTAATGCCCTTACAACCATGCCGCGGGGCTTTTTGCTGCCCGCCATACAGTCGTCTTCACGAACGATAACGTCCTGCGAAACGTCTACGAGACGACGGGTAAGGTAACCGGAGTCCGCTGTCTTTAACGCGGTGTCGGCAAGACCTTTACGTCCGCCGTGCGACGAAATGAAGTATTCGAGAACGGAAAGTCCCTGTCTGAAACACGACTTAACGGGAACTTCTATCTTGCGTCCCTGCGGGTTAACCATCAGTCCGCGCATACCGGAAAGCTGTTTCATCTGGTCGATAGATCCGCGGGCACCCGAGTTTGCCATCATCCATATAGGGTTGAACTTATCGAGCGATTTTTTGAGTGCGTCGGTAACCTTGTCGGTAGCGTCGTCCCACGCATTGATAACCGCGTTGTATCTTTCGTCCTCGCGCAAGAGTCCGCGCTGGTATTTCTTTTCGATTTTTAAAACGGTTTCTTCCGTATCTTCGACTATCTTCTTCTTTGCGTCGGGTATGTGCATATCGAATACAGAGGTAGTGATTGCGCCGACAGTAGAATATTTATAACCCAAAGTTTTGATTTTATCGAGAACGTCCGCCGCTTTGGGCGCGCCGCCCGTCTTGAAGCAACGCTCTACTATTTTACCGAGCTGCTTTTTGCCAACGGCAACAGCCGAGCCGAGGAACTCATACGAAATTTCGTATTTGAGATAATCTTCTTTGTTTACCCTGTTTACAAAGCCCAAATCCTGCGGCATTTCGTTGTTGAAAATAATTCTGCCGACCGAGGTCTTTACAAGCCCTGTTACACTCTCGCCGTCGTAAGGAGAATTTTCGTTGTCTACGATAACCGTTCTGCGGACGTAAATTTCGTCCTGCATATGGATAAGTTTGAGCTGGTAGGCAATCATTGCCTCGTCTTCCGAGATATATGCGTTGGGTACGTACTTCTCCGCCCCCTCTTCCGTTTCGGCGCACTCGTAATATCTGTCGCCGCTCCAACGGTAGAACTTGTTTTCCTCGCGCCTCAAAATGGTGAGGTAATAAGCGCCCATAACCATATCCTGCGAAGGTTGCATAACGGGCTTACCGTCGGAAAGTTTTAAAATATTGTTGGACGAAAGCATCAAATAACGGGCTTCGGCCTGCGCCTCTATAGAAAGGGGCACGTGAACCGCCATCTGGTCGCCGTCGAAGTCTGCGTTAAACGCCGTACAAACGAGGGGGTGAATTTTTATCGCGCGTCCCTCTATGAGCACGGGCTCGAATGCCTGTATGGAGAGACGGTGAAGGGTGGGAGCACGGTTCAAAAGAACGGGGTGTTCCTTAATTACATCTTCCAATACGTCCCAAACGAAAGGTTTAGCCTTTTCTACGGTGCGCTTCGCGCTCTTGATATTGTGGCACTGACCGCTCTCTACAAGTTTTTTCATTACGAAAGGCTTAAAGAGCTCTATCGCCATTTCTTTGGGAAGTCCGCACTGATAGAGTTTGAGTTCGGGGCCTACGACGATAACCGAACGTCCCGAATAGTCTACACGTTTGCCGAGGAGGTTCTGACGGAAACGCCCCTGCTTGCCGCGGAGCATACCCGAAAGGGATTTAAGTTCGCGGTTGGAAGGACCCGAAAGCGCCTTGCCGCGCCTGCCGTTGTCTATGAGGGCGTCGACCGCCTCCTGCAACATACGCTTTTCGTTTTTAACGATCATATCGGGAGCGCCGAGCTCCATCATACGCTTCAAACGGTTGTTGCGGTTTATAACCCTGCGGTACAAATCGTTAAGGTCGGAGGAAGCGAATCTTCCGCCGTCGAGCTGAACCATGGGACGGATATCGGGGGGAAGCACGGGAAGCACCGTTAAAACCATCCATTCGGGGCGGTTGCCGCTCTTGCGGAACGCCTCTAAAACTTCTATTCTCTTAACGGCTTTTACGCGTTTTTGGCTTGCGGTGCCGGTGTCTATAATCTTTTTGGTTTCTTCACATTCTTTGTCGAGGTCTACAGCCATCAAAAGTTCGCGGATAGCTTCGGCGCCCATGCCGACTTTGAGACCCGTTACTTCGCTTGCGCCGTACTTTTCTTCGATTTCGCGCAGTTCTTTATCGTTTATAACCTGCTTGTATTCGAGAATGGGAACTGTGCCGGGATCTATTACAACGTAAGCCGCGAAATAGATAATCTGCTCCAACGCTTTGGGACTCATGTCGAGGATAAGACCTATTCTCGACGGAACGCCGCGGAAATACCAGATATGGGAGACGGGAGCTGCAAGCTCTATGTGCCCCATTCTTTCGCGCCTTACCTTCGAGCGGGTAACTTCTACGCCGCACTTTTCGCAGGTGATTCCCTTGTAACGTATTCTTTTATACTTTCCGCAGTGGCACTCCCAGTCCTTCATCGGTCCGAAGATGCGCTCGCAGAAAAGCCCGTCTTTTTCCGGCTTTTGCGTTCTGTAATTTATGGTTTCGGGCTTGGTTACCTCGCCCTTGGAAAGTTCCCTTATTTTTTCGGGAGAAGCCACGCTAATTTTAATTGAATTGAAATCGTTTAATTCAAACATCTGTTACCTCCCTTTACTCTTCTTCGCCGTCGTCGCCGAGACCGAGGTCTATATCGTCATCGTCGTCTTCGTCCTCGTCGAAAAGCGTAAACTTGTCGCCCAAATCATCGTCGTCGCCGAAGTCGTCGAGATCGTCGCCGTCGAACAGCTCTTTGCTCGTGAAATCGTCTTCGTCGTTATCGAAAATGGATATGGGTTCGAGTTCGATATCCTCTTCGTCTTCGTCCGCTTCGGTAATGTCGAATTCGGTAACGGGTATAGCGTCGTCGCGCTCCTGCGCTTCACGCGCCTTTGCGGTGGGAATAACGTCGTCATCGTCGTCGAGTTCGCGGATAACGAGTTCTTCGCCGTTTTCGGTAAGCACTTTAATATCGAGGGCGAGCGACTGCAATTCCTTCAAAAGCACTTTGAACGCTTCCGGAATGCCGGGCTCCGAAATATTGTTGCCCTTAACTATGCTCTCGTAAGTCTTTACACGTCCAACGATATCGTCCGACTTAACGGTAAGAATTTCCTGCAAGATGTGTGCCGCGCCGTATGCTTCGAGCGCCCAAACTTCCATTTCGCCGAAACGTTGACCGCCGAACTGCGCTTTACCGCCGAGGGGCTGCTGCGTTACGAGACTGTAAGGTCCTATGGAACGCGCGTGAATTTTATCGTCTACGAGGTGGTTGAGCTTAATCATATACTGAACGCCGACCGTAACCCTGTTTTCGAAAGGTTCGCCCGTTCTGCCGTCGTAGACCTGAATTTTACCGTCTACCTTGCCTTCGGGGTTAAGAAGGTTGTTCTCTTCGAAAAGTCTCTTTATATCCTGCTCGGTAGCGCCGTCGAATACGGGGGTTGCAATCTTCCAGCCCAGCTGTTTGCAGACGAGACCGAGGTGAACTTCGAGCACCTGCCCGATATTCATACGCGAGGGAACGCCGAGAGGGTTCAGCACTATTTGCAAGGGGGTGCCGTCCGCAAGGAAAGGCATATCGGCCTGCGGCAACACGCGGGAAATAACGCCCTTGTTACCGTGACGTCCCGCCATCTTGTCGCCTATCTGGATTTTACGTTTCTGCGCGATATATACGCGTACCAATTTGGAAACGCCGGGGGAAAGTTCGTCTTTATTTTCACGGGTGAACACCTTAACGTCAACGACTATACCGCCCTCGCCGTGAGGAACTTTGAGGGACGTATCCCTTACTTCTCTGGACTTTTCGCCGAATATAGCGCGGAGAAGTCTCTCTTCGGGGGTGAGCTCGGTTTCGCCCTTGGGCGTTACCTTACCTACGAGTATGTCGCCCGTTTGCACTTCGGCGCCGACGCGGATAATACCGTCTGCGTCGAGGTCTTTAAGCGCGTCTTCCGAAACGTTGGGAATGTCGCGGGTAATCTCTTCGGCACCGAGCTTAGTGTCGCGCGCTTCGGTTTCGTGTTCTTCTATGTGAATGGAAGTGAACACGTCGTCCTGAACGAGTTTTTCGGAAATGAGGATAGCGTCTTCGTAGTTGTAGCCTTCCCACTCCATATAACCTATTAAAATGTTTTTACCGAGCGCAAGCTCGCCGTTGTTGGTTGCGGGACCGTCGGCTATTATTTCGCCCTCTTCCACTCTGTCGCCAGTGTTGATTATGGGGCGCTGGTTGAGACAGGTTCCCTGATTGGAACGCTGGAATTTTTTAACGGGATATTCGGTGATAAGACCGTTATCTTCCTGAATTTTGATACAGTCGGAAGATACTCCCACGGCAACGCCCGCACGTTTTGCGCGAACCATAACGCCGCTGTCGCGCGCGATGGCGTGCTCGATACCCGTTGCGACTATCGCGCTTTCCGTCTTCATGAGAGGAACCGCCTGTCGCTGCATGTTGGAACCCATGAGCGCGCGGTTGGTATCGTCGTTTTCAAGGAAGGGAATAAGCGCGGTTGCAACCGAAACGAGCTGTTTGGGCGAAACGTCCATATAGTCCATTTTATCGGGAGTATACTGCGTTATCAAATCACGGTGACGGCAACCGATGTGCGCGTTGATAAAGCGGCTGTTTTCGTCGAGAGGTTCGTTTGCCTGCGCAACTACATATCTGTCTTCTTCGTCCGCGGTGAGATAATCCACGCGGTCGGTTACTATTGTATCAATAACCTTTCCCTCGGCGTCGAAGGTGTGTTCCACCTTTCTGTAAGGGCTCATTATAAAGCCGTATTCGTTGACCTTTGAAAAGGTTGCGAGCGAGGAAATAAGACCTATGTTCTGACCTTCGGGCGTCTCTATGGGGCAGAGTCTGCCGTAATGCGAGTGGTGAACGTCGCGGACGTCGAACGTAGCACGTTCTCTGTTAAGACCGCCGGGGCCGAGCGCGGAAAGTTTACGCTTGTGGGTAAGTTCCGCCGCGGGGTTGGTCTGGTCCATGAATTGCGAGAGCTGTGAAGACCCGAAGAATTCGCGTATAACCGCGGTTACGGGGCGCACGTTGACAAGCCCGGAAGGGGTTACTTCCATCGCGTCCTGCGTAGCCATACGCTCTTTTATGAGTTTTTCGAGCCTTGCTATACCTATGCGAAGCTGGTTTTGGAGCAGTTCGCCCACCGAGCGCACGCGGCGGTTGCCGAGGTGGTCGATGTTGTCTATGGTGCCTATGCCGTATTGCAAGTCGAGGTTCGAGGATATTGCCGCGACGATATCGTCAACCGTAATGTGCTTGTGGTTGAGCTTTTCTATTGCGGGCTTTATCGTCTTTTTATCGTCGTCGTCGAGTTCTTTGTCGGAATTGAGCAGATAAATAAAACGCTTGCACGCCGCAACGAATTTTATGCGGGATTCTCTTCTCTTTTCTCTGTTTTTCTTGTCCTCGGGCTTTTCGTCGTCGGTTTCGGGAGTTTCCGCGGTATAGAAAATAGCGTTGATTTCGTCAATGTATTTTTCTGCAACTTCCTCTTCTTTGGCGTTTTCGCATTCCTCCGCGATTTTTTGCATGAATTTGAAGTTAGGCAAATAAATCGTGGGGAGCAACCCGAATTTTTTGTGCGGCTTGTCCGATACCGCCGAGAAGAAACAGGTGTTGTTGGCTATTATCTTGTGTTTCAGCTCGCCCTGCGCGGGGTCCGAAACGAGAACGAACACCTCGTTCACTCCGCAATTCTGCATTTCGTAAGCCTGCGCTTCGGTTACGATTTCACCCGCGTGCGCTATTACTTCTCCCGTTTCGGGGTTGAAGATATCTTCCGCGAGTTTGCAACCGGGGAGCCTGTATGCGAGGTTGAGCTTTTTATTGAACTTGTATCTGCCTACCTTGACCACGTCGTAACGGCGCGGGTCGAAGAACAGATTGTTGAGATGCTGTCTTACGGAAGCCTCGGTGGGGACTTCGCCGGGGCGCAAACGGCGGTAAAGTTCGATAAGACCGTCCGATTCCGATTTGGTGGTATCTTTTGCTATGGTGCTCTCTATCATGGGTTCGTTTGCAAACAGGTCGAGAAGAGCTCTGTCCGAACCGAAACCGAGCGCGCGCAAAAGCACCGTTGCGCAGAGTTTGCGCTTACGGTCTACGTGCACCCACAAAACGCCCTGCGCGTCCTGCTCGAATTCGAGCCATGCGCCGCGGTTGGGGATTACGGTGGTGCCGAAAATTTCTTTACCCGTCTTATCGCGCGTAGAAGCGTTGTAAGAACCGGGCGAACGCACGAGCTGCGACACGATTACGCGCTCGGCGCCGTTGATTATGAACGAGCCGGAATCCGTCATAAGCGGGAACTCGCCCATGAACACGGGCTGGTCTATAACTTCGTCTTTGACCTTGTTTACGAGCCTGATTTTAACGTGCATGGGGAGCGCATAGGTAGCGTCGCGGTTGCGGCACTCCTGCTCGCTATATTTGGGCTTTTCGTCAAACCAATGTTCGAGGAAATAAAGCTCGTAGTGGTCAGAATAGTCGGTTATGGGCATGAAGTCTTCAAAAACTTCGGTTATGCCTTCCTGCATAAACGCGTTATAACTTGACTTTTGTATTTCCACGAGGTCGGGAATGTCTATAACTTCGTTTATTTTGCCGAACTTTCTTCTTTCCGTTTTGCCGTACTTGTGAAGAGGTAAATTCATTAAAACGAACTCCTTGTTGCGGGTTTACCGCTCTTATATTTTCACATTTTAGGCGATTTTGCGTATATATCTTTTCACCGCAAAAAATCGAATGTTACAAGATTTGAAACGCAGCGCGGATTTACTTTTATCCGCCTTTGCAAATTAAAATTCAAAAAATATTTTTTTGTGCGCCGCTTACTTTACAATTCGATAAATAAGTATTATACTTAATCTGTAAATTACGGCTGTTTTGCCCCCGCAAAAAGTCGATTTTTAGGGGTAAAAGCGCTTATTTTTTTGCACCAGCGTGCAAAAATCGCATTTTAGTACAGTTTATTATTGTACAACAACGCATTCAAGGTGTCAACCGATTTGCGACGGGTTGTAAAATTTATTTTTTATGAGAATCGATAAGTTTTTAAAAGTATCCAGAATATTGAAACGGCGCACCCTCGCGCAACAGGCTTGCGACAAGGGCAAAGTTATAGTCAACGGAAAAGAAGTAAAGCCCGCCCGCCGGATTAAGGAGGGCGACGAAGTAGAACTTGTTTTTACGGGCGGTTCACTCAAATTCAGAATACTGAAAATAAAAGAAACGGTTAAAAAGGACGAAGCGCAGTCCCTTTACGAGGTGATAAATGAACGGACATAAAGTCAGCGTTATAATTTGCGCGGCGGGCAAAGGAGAGCGTGCGGGATTCGGCATAAACAAACTTCTCGCCCCACTCTACGGCGTTCCGGCGCTATGGCATACGCTTAAAAAATTTGACGAAAAAGAAATAGACGAAGTTATAGTAACCTCGTCTAAAACCGACATAAAAGAAATAACCGCGCTTTGCAAGCCTTTCGGCTACAAAGTCGTGCAGGGCGGTAAGACGCGCACGGAAAGCGTTAAAAAGGCGCTTAAAAGCGTTACGGGAGATATAGTTTTAATTCACGACGGGGCGAGACCGTTCGTTGATAAACAGCTGATTCTCGACTGCATAGAGTCGGTTGAAAAATTCGGCAGCGGAGTTGCCGCGGTTAAACTCACAGACAGCGCGGTGAGCGCTTCTTTCGGGCTTGTATGCGATACTCTCGACAGAGAAAATACGTTCCGCGTTCAGACTCCGCAAGGATTCATGACAGAGGACATTAGGCGGGCGTACGAACTTTCGGGCACTAAGGTTTATACGGACGACTGCTCGGTTTATTGCGAATATATTGCGCTTGCAAGACTCGTTCAGGGAAACGAAGAAAACGTCAAGTTGACTTATAAGAGCGATTTTACGCGCGATTTGCCCCCTTTTGTTTCGGGCGACCGCATAGGTATGGGCGTTGACGTTCACGCATTTTGCGAGGGCAACGGCATAACGCTCGGAGGCGTGAACATTCCCTTTAACAAAGCGTTTGCGGCGCATAGCGACGGCGACGTAATAATTCACGCGCTTACAGACGCACTGCTCTCCGCCGCCGGTCTCAAAGACATAGGGCACTACTTCCCCGTAGACGACGAGCGTTACGAGGGCGCCGACAGCCGCGAGCTTTTGAAACAGGTTGTTTCCATAATCCGCAACGTAGGTTACGCGCCCGCGAACGTTTCGATTACCGTACAGGCGGAAAAGCCCCGACTTGCCCCTTATATAGATATAATGAAAAAGATATTATCGGAACTTTGCAACATTCCCGCAAGCTGTATTGCAATTGCCGCGGGAACATGCGAGGGGTTGGGATTTATAGGCGAAGGGCTGGGCGTTACGGCATACGCCGCCGTTTCTTTGAAAGGAGTTAATAATGGCTAAAAATAAAGCCGCGACCGAGTTCGTTTGCTCGGAGTGCGGGGCTTCAAGCCCGAGGTGGCTGGGGCGTTGCCCCTCGTGCGGAAAATTCAACACGATGGTTGAAGAAATTACGGCGACTGCGGACAATTCTTCTAAAGCCGTTAAAAGACAATCTTCGGCGCCGAGAGCCAAGCCGTTAAAGGAAATTACTTACGAAAGGTTTAACCGCACGCCGTCGGGCATAAGCGAGTTCGATAACGTTTTGGGCGGCGGCATAGTAAAAGGTTCTTTAGTGCTTTTGGGCGGCGACCCCGGCATAGGTAAATCAACCCTGCTTACGCAGATTTCGGCGCACCTTTCGCAAAGCTCTAAAGTTTTATACGTTTCCGCCGAAGAGAGTTGCTCGCAGGTGAAGATGCGCGCGCAGAGGCTTAACCTCGCTTCCGACGAGATGCTCATAATCAACGAAACCTGCATAGACAACGTCGAGGACGAACTCGACGGCGTGGAGTTTTGCATAATAGACTCCATTCAGGCCGTTTATACCGACGACCTCTCCTCCTCCGCCGGTTCGGTTGGGCAAGTGCGGGAATGCGCCGCAAAACTTATGCGCATAGCAAAGAGCCGCGGAATTACGTTTTTTATCGTCGGGCACGTAACCAAAGAGGGCGCGCTGGCGGGACCCAAAGTTTTGGAGCACATTATGGATACCGTGCTCTACTTCGAGGGGGAAAATCAGGAAAATTTCAGAATTCTGCGCGCCGTTAAAAACAGATTCGGCAACGTTGCCGAAGTAGGCGTGTTCGAGATGACGGGCGAAGGAATTATAGCGGTTACCGATTATTCGGGAGTGTTCCTCTCCGAAAGTCGCGGCGAGGAGGCGGGTTCATGCGTTACCCCTACGCAGACGGGCGCAAGGTGTATGAATGTTGAAATTCAGACGCTGGTTGCAAAAACCGCGTTCGGATTGCCGCGCAGAATGCCGCTGGGAATAGATTATAACAAACTTGTTCTGCTCATAGCCGTGCTTGAAAAACGTTGCGGCCTGTCGCTGGGCGGGCAGGACGTTTATGTGAACGCAATGGGCGGCATAAAGCTGGGCGAGCCTGCCTGCGATTTAGCGGTCTGCGCAGCGCTTGCTTCGGCTTACTTCGGCAAACCCGTAGACAAATATACTGCGGTTTTCGGCGAAGTGGGGCTTACGGGCGAGGTTCGCGCGGTATCGTATTGCGAAAAGCGCGTTGCCGAGTGCGTTAAAATGGGTTTCAAAAAGGTGCTGGTACCGGCAAAAAATATGAAGTCGGTTGCAAAGTATGCGGATAAAGTTAAGATAGTCCCCGTGCTATACGTTAACACAATGATAAAGAATCTGTTTAAATCAGAATAAAAAACAAGGCAGGAATCAAATCCTGCCTTTTATTATGTTTTATTTTCCGCTGTGGTCGAACAGCACCATATACATACCTTTGAAAAGTATTTTTGCGTCGAGCCAAAGCGAACGCTTTTCTATATATTCCAAATCGAGCTTTACCCAATCGTCGAAGCTGATTGAATTTCTGTTTTTTTGAATTTGCCAAAGGCACAAAAGCCCGCCTTTGACCGAGAGCCTTTTTTTCTGCTCTTCGGTATACACCTCCACTTCCTGCGGTTCGGGAGGGCGGGGACCTATTACGCTCATTTGTCCGGTGATGATATTAAAGAGCTGTAACAGTTCGTCAATAGAAAATTTACGGAAAAATTTGCCCACGCGCGTAATTCTGGGGTCGTTGGTCATTTTAAACGCGGGAGGGTCCGCCTCGTTGAGCCCCGCGTCTATGAGCTGCTGTTTGAGCTCGTCAGCATGCGGGCACATGGTACGGATTTTAACGAATTTGAAAGTTTTTCCGTTTTTGCCGACGCGCTCGCAAAGATACACAGGATTATGAAAATCTTCGAGCCATTTTACAAGAATACATATTAAAATAAACCAGCTTATCAATATAAGCAACAACGTTGCGGATACTATATCGAAAACCCGTTTGAAAAACAGATAGCAACCCGTTTTAAACCTGCTTTTTTTGGGCTTTTGCTCCTCGGCAGGCTCGGTAGCCTGTATATCATTTTCAATACCGGCGGATTCCGCCGTTTGCTTTTTCTCTTTCATAAGTAATTCTCCGCGCGCATGCACATTGTGCGCGAAATAATTATATCAAAGCGACGACTAAAATACAAGCGTTTTACACCAGGAAAACGGCGGGTTTAACAAAACCCGCCGTAAACGCATTATTATATTTGTTTGTAATTGGCTTTTTCGAGCAGAATTATGTTTTCGTTACCGAGGTTGAACGATACTTTTACCCTTGCTCCGCCCTCGGTGCACGAGTTGGCGCAACCCTTGTTTTTTATACCGAAGGTGTTGCCGTTGAGCTCCGCAAAACCAGTCAACGCGTCGACACCGCTGCCAGTTAATTTTTTAGAAAGTTCTATGCGGTATTCAGCAACGCGCCGAACGCCTGCGGCAACCGCCACTCTCTCGCTCATAGCGCTTGCGTACTGTGCGCCGGAATAATTACCTTCTATAGTCCAACTCTGTTGTATGAGCTGGAACTTGCGTTCCGCTTTTGTAATTTCGACCTCGAGAGAATCAATCCATACCGCGCAGAGCGTTACGGAAACACCGTCTTTATCGTCAAGAGACGAAAGCAAGACTTCTTTAAGCGCCGCTATATCCTTAATATAAATATAGGATACAGAGCCGTCTTCCCCAGTCGATTCCATAAACCAGCCGAGCAAAATATTTTGAGAATCGGAGAAGCCGAGAAGATTTTCTTCCACTCCGTAACGGTAAGACGCGTTTAACGTGCATAATCCGTTTTCGGTTTTTCCGCTCGCAAACGGCAAATCGCTCTTATAAGTAACATTTACCGTTTTGCCTATCCAGTTTATATAATACGTAACGTCGTTTTCAAGCGTAAATGCCGTTATAGGTTCGCCCTTGAATTCGGGATTGTCGTAATATCCGCCGAAGATAAATCCGTTAGAAACGGGTTTTACAGGTTCCAAAGTTATTTGAGCGCCATAGTCCGCCGTAAAAGCGTTTACGAACGCACCGCTTCCGTCCTCGACGAAACCTTCGGCGTTTTGCGAACCGCAGACCGTAACCGTATAGTTGTTTACCGTATATTCCGCGCGGATAACTCTTTGTTCGGCGGTCATATCGGGATTTACCGTAACGTCGGTATATACCCATCTGCCCGTATGTCCCTTGAATTCGGGAATTTCGGGAAGCCTGTCTGAAAGTTTTTCACCCGCGTAGTAATGAACGGTGATTTCCTCTTCGGGCAAACCGTCGCGTTCGGGAATCAAAAATCTGACTTCGTAGAATATATCCCACACCGCAACGTAAGTTTCGTCTTTGTCTACTATCGCAGCGAAACAAGCGTCGCCGTCGGCGTCCGTTCCCGTATAATCGAAGTTAACGAGAGCGTCGCTTCCCTTCAAGGTATAACCCAGCAAGCCGTAAGTTACGCCGTTTTCGTCAGTGAAAAGTATATCCTTTTTAAGGTAAATTACTTTATAAGCCTTTTCTTCCGTTTTACGGAAAATTCCGTCTTCGCCTTCCGAGTAGTCGCCGTTTATTTTTACGGAGCTTTCTACAGTAACTTTATAAGTGTTCATAAACTCGGCGCGGCAAACAACGTTGTCTTCGTCCCTGACTATGAGCCCGTAATTCCAGTCGAGTTTTCTGTTTTCGGTATCGAGCCCTTTGGGGAGTTCGGGCACGCTGATTTTTGTGTAAACGGTATTAGTGCTTGTGTTGTATAAAACGAGTTGTCTTTCTCCGAATCCGATAAACGACGAGTTATCGGTATCCGCCGCATACTCGAAGTTTATGTAAGCTATAGCAAGGGGCGAATTGTTGAAATCGAGATAAGTTTTGCCCGTTTCTTTTAAGAGCAAATCCCAATCTGTTTTGGCTTTTATTTCTTGGAAACTTTCGCCGCCCAGAACCTGATGCCAGCCGTTGTTTTTAAGTTCGGGCAGAGCGCCGTTGATTAAATCTTCAGAGGTATCCTCTTTGCCGTCTGCAAGAACTTCGTGAGGGTTATCGTAAGTAAAGTTTGCGTTAAGGTAGACTTTTGCTCCTCCGCCCAAATTCAACATTGATTTAGGCACTTCGAGTCCGGTAACGGTATACAAACCGTCGTTTTTAACGGCGTTGAATTTTACCGGAATATCGTCTATTTCTTTACCTATGATATCGCCTAAAATTCTGTTTGTTCCACCGATTTTTATTTCCCAGCAAGCGGAGTTGCCGCTTTCCGTAAACTTATATACGGGCAGAACGTAATCGAGCAATTCGCCGTAGTCCTTGTTTTCTAAATTCGCACCGCCGCTCCCTTCGGGTATGAGCCCCGAAATCTGTTCGAGCAAGCCGTCGAATTTGAACATCCAGTCTATCTGGTTGAGTAAATCGCCGAGGAACGCGCTCACAGGCATAACGCGTGTTTCTTCCGCCCCGCCTATAACCCTTTTAATGAACGCCATATCGTTCATAATAGACAAATACAGTTCGCCGTTGCCCTTTTTGACCGTCGCGTTATAGTTATATACTATATGCGCGTCGGCGTAAACGGAATTGTCTTCTTTAATTACGACTTTGAGCGTTTTTACATCGAGATTCAAGTTTACGAGACTTGCGTTAAACAGCCAGGAAACCTTTATGTCGGCGCCTATGTTTCCGCTCAAAAGATAAGTATGGTTGAGCTCGTAATTCTTGCTGCCGTCGTCGTTTAATCCCGTTTCGTGAGAGGCGGAGTTTACAAGCGCCTTTAAAAGCGTGTCTGCGCCGTATGCGTTGAGATAACCCGAAAGCCCGCTTGAATTATCGGGTTTTTCTATTTCGCCGTAATTAAGCAACATATTCATATCGAGGCTGTTTACGTTGTTTTTGCCGAAATAGACGTTATTCAACTCTATACCGCCCAAACGGTTTACGCCGTTTTCGAGAACGTCTTTGGAAATGACGACGTTAAGATAATCTTCTTTTTCAAAAGGCGTATTGTAAACCGCGGAAGAATTTAAAACTATATTGAGAGTATTGTCGCCGTATGTTACGCTGTCTATATAAGTTTTTGACAGGTCTAACTTTTCGCCGCCGTCTTCTTTTACCGTCGCAAAACCGGAGAACAGTTCGTTGATAAATTCGTTTAACGACTTGCCGAGTATCTGGGGGATAAGGCTGTCGCCCAAAGACGAGAACTGATCTTTGGTATGAGATATGTACTTATCTATTAAATGCTCGTCTATAAGCTGCGAAATTTTGTTAACCGCCTCGGTAAGTTGCGCGTTGTTTTCAAATGAGATACTATCGAGATTAGCCGCCGCGCCCACCATGGAAACGAGAGTTAAAATTTCGTTCATATCCGCGTACAGCTTAAGGGGCGTTCCTCCCGCTCTGTTCGAGAGCGAAACGTAGACGTCCATAACCCCGTCGGTAAAATATCCGCCCTGCGTTTTGCCGTTGCCGTCGGTTGAAACGGGGTTGGCGTCCATTACGAGCAAATCCAAATAAAGGCTGTCGTCTTTAACGTTCTTTGCCGTAAGCGCGAGATTGAACCGAAGATATAAAGGATTTACCGCAGTTTCGCCGTCGTTTATATAATTTTTGCCGGAATCGTATTCGAGAGAAGCCTCGAACTCGTATTTCAAGCGCGACGACGAGAGATAATCGTTTGAGTAATCGTAAAGCGTACCCGTGACGTTGGCGGTTATGCGCCCGCCCACCGCCGCGTTAAAAACTTCGAACGGCTGTTTGAGCGCGTCGTAATAACCTTCTTTTTCACCGACCGACAGCTCGGGCAACGAGTCCGCGGTAAGGTTGACCGCCGCCTTTATGCTGACGCCGAACAGCATTACGTCCGCCTTTATTTTTGTTGATTCGCCTTCGGCAGGAAGAACCAAAGTCAGGTTTGCGGGAATTACGCTGTTTAAAACGTTAATATTCGCGCTCGTGGAAATTTCACGAAGCCCCGCCGAAAGGTTTGACAAAAGCTCGCAAACGAGTTTAGCCGCGTCTCCGCCGAATATTTCAACAAGACTGCCGCCGAAAGCAGCGGACATATCCGCGGTACCGAACGGTATTTGGCTCATATTTACAAATGCTTTCGTCGAGCCGACCGCAATATAGAGGATTTGCGAATCTGACTCGAAGTCCACCCTTAAATCGCCGAATACAGCGCGGACAGATTTGAGTTTGCCCCGATTGAGAGCAATGGTGATTTTACCGTTCAAATCGGCTTTATCTAAAGTAAGCGACGCGTCAACGGTAATTTCTCCGTTGAGTATATCCACGTATTCGCCGAGGTCGGCGGGAAGGTCTACCTTTTCGTTAGTGAAGCCTGCGACGAGTTTTATTTTCAGATCCGAGGGATTGCTTGCGTTGCCTGATTCAACGAAGTCTTTTACGTTAATATCCGCGTCCACGGAAAACCCGCCGAAGAGGTTGACTTTTATTTCCGCCGTAATAGCTTTGCCGAAAAGTTCGGAACTGATTTTGGTTGAAACGCCGTCGTTGACGAACGTGAGAGCCGATACGATTTCTTCTATAATATTACCGAGTCCGGAATCCGCCGTCGAAGCGCCGTTTGCACCGCCGAATACCGAAGACGGAATCATATATTTTACGGTTCCGTCCGTAACGTAAAGATTCCCTTCGTAATAATAAATTCCGAAACCGCCGAATTCGGCGCGCAAACCGTCGAACTTGCCGTCTTTAAGCACAATATGCGCAACGCCGTTCAAATCAAGTTTATCGAGTTTAATATTCAAACCGAGGGTTAAGCCCTCGTTGAGGACGTCGGTATACTTTGACAAATCGGGGAGAGTCACGTCGGCGTTGACAAGCGCGAGACTTACGTTAATATCCTGACCGAAAGCGTTAACGGACGCGTCTATCTTTATACCGTCCGCGAGACGAACGCCGAGCGCCGCCGTTACCGTTTGACCCAGAACTTCGAGCCCAGCCTGCGTATTAATTTTTCCGTCGCCTGCGGAAAGGTTATGTATTATCTGCGATATAACTCCGTTTATATCAGCCCCGACGAAAAACGAAGAGAGGTCTGCGCCGCCGTTTTTAAGTGCTGACAATCCGAATTTGTAGTTTACTTTTCCGTCGCTCAATCCCAGCATATCGGCGGAATAATCGTAATAAACGCTTAAATCTCCGAGTTCGGCGTATATGCCTTTAAATTCGCCGGCACGCATAGCTATATGCGCGAAGCCGTCGAGTTTAAGCCCGCCGAGCGACGCGTCTATATCTACGGTAAGCCCGTCGTTGAGAATATCGGTATATCCCGATATGTCTGCGGGTTTTGCGGGGATATCCCCCTCCGTACCGAAGCGGAGTTCGGCTTTTATCAACTTGTCGCCTACGGGAATTTCAGCCGCGCAATAATCGAGCGCCACCGTGCCTTCGCCCGGAATAAAATTGAACGAAAGATTGATTTTTAATCCTAATATATCGAGAACGGTTTCGAGCAGAGTGGAGTTTTCGCCCACGGTGAACTTGCCGTTCATAATCTGTTGCATCAACGCGTCGGTATCGAGGCTGAAACTTCCCCCCGCCGCTTTGGTCTGCTCCGCAGGCGCAAACAGCGCGCCCGCATTCAGTTTGTATTTTGCGGAACCGTCCGAAACATAGAGAACGTTTTCCGAGTCCATAAAGACGGATATATCTCCGAGCCTAACGCGCAGGTCGGTAAGTTTTTTATTCTTCATCCCCACGTAAGCCACGCCGTTAAGTTCAAGATTGTCTATAGTCAAATCGACTTTGAAAACGCCTCCGTCGGTAAGAACGGAACCGAACGCCGCGCCGAGATAGGTTGCCGCGGAAGGAGCTTCTTCCACTATGCCGGAAGAAGCGATATCTTCATATTTCTTGAAATAGTCTTCGTAAAAGCTGTTTTTGGCGTTCTCCTCGCCGTAGTCGTAAGTGACGTTGGTTTTAGACGAGCAGGGTATTGCGCCCATAGCGGTGTATTCGTCGTTGATTTCGAAAGACAGCACGCGCCAGTCTTTATCGAAAACGTAGGTTAAGCTAGTCTTTTTTATGGACGGAAGCGAGGGCAAATCGCCGGTTGCCTTCATTTGCTTTACGTAATAGCAGTCTGCGGCGAACTCCGCCTCCGCGGAACTCAATCCAACGTTTAGCTCCAACGTCATCTCGAAGTTGCCTTCGGAGTTTTGCGTAACGGAGTATTCTTCTGCGTTTTTAATGGTTTTTTCGTTTAAAACGTAAACGGAGAATTCCGAAGGCGGGAAGCCGCGCCACTCGATAAATTTTTCGACGTCGGTTTTAGACGCCTTATCGGTGGACCATTCGCTGTTCATCTTGTCGAACTTGCCTACGGCGGGGCGCCACATAATTACGCCCTTATCCGAATTTACGCAGTATTGGGTAGCCTTATGCGAAAAGCCGTCGGCAATGTCGCAGGAAATGAGAATACCGTTATAGTACTGTTTGTAAGTTTCAACGTGCTGGTCGAATCCCATTGCGTTTACGTCCGAGGACATCTCCGACGACCAGTGAGACTGGCGTTGAAGCACATAGTTCATAAACCCTACGTTCTGAACGATTGTGTAATCCATAGGACTACCCGCATTATCGGGGAGCTCGTAACATACGGTTTTATAGCCGGTGTAGCTCGTACCCTCGTCCCCGAGGAAAGCGCCGGCGCCTATCGCGCCTACCGACGCCACAACCGTAACGCATGCCAAAGCCGCCGCAGCCTTACGCATACGGCGAACGTGTTTTAACGCGAGGGGCTTGCGCCTTTTTACGCGCGCTTCTCCCTCGGCAAGGTCATTCTTTTTATCATGCAGCCCCGCACTGCGGTTGGTATTTTTCTCACGTTTGCTGAATTTGTAGCCCGCGGTTTTTACCTCTTTTAGCTGTACGTCAGCCGAAATATTTTTTTTCATATCTATCCTTAAAACGGGAAAACCCGTTTATCCGCAATTATATATATGAGCACAGTTTATACTGTTTATGACAAAATGTCAAGTTTGTAATATCAAAATATGATATTTTTTTGTAAAAAATCGTGCATTTCTTGTAATTTTTGGATAGAATGTTTTAAATTAACAATTTTTTAACTGTTTTTGTCATAGTTTTAAGTGACAATGGGCATATTGTGTCACGGGCGCAAAAAGCGTTCATAAAAAAGTCGCACCGCTTGACATTGACGAACCGCGGGTATATAATTAAAAAAATTTTTACACACGAGCGAGAGAAATCATGAAAGGTAACACAAAAAAAATTGCGCCGCAAAACGCGCTGAAAACGTTTAAAGAACTGCTTGCGTGGAAGTTTTTTCCGTTTATTACGGCGGCGTGGGTAATTGCGTGCTACTATCTCGGTCTGGACCTTACGGCAATTTATTTTTGCGTTGCGGTTGCCGTTGCAATGCTTTTGCTTCTCGGCGATTTGACCCCTCTCGTTCCTCATTTTCTGTTTTTCAACGTCATTGTTTCCTGCGAAAATACGCCGCTTGTAAAGGGGGGCGGCGGATCCGATTATTATTTGAGACTTGAAAATACCATTCAACTCGGGATTTTAATAGGGATTCTGGCGATTGCGATTATTGCAAGAATAGCCGTTTCGGTAAAAAACAAAAAATTCAAGCCCTCCCCTGTCTTTTTCGGCATTTGCGCGATGTGCGTTGCGTTTTTATTTAACGGAGTCGGCAGCGAAGGCTACGAAATAAAAAATCTCGGCTTTGCGGCGCTTTGGATATTCGTTATTTCAGGAAGTTTTGCCGTAGTTTCCATGAACACGGAACTTTGCGAGAAAAACTATAAATCAGTTGCTTACGGGTTTGTCGCTTTTTCCGCTCTGCTCGTTTTCGAACTGGCAATAAAGTACGCCGTCAATTTCGAAGAACTCACGGCGGGCGGGCAAATAAATCGCGAGCATATTATTATGGGCTGGGGCGTATGGAACAATATAGGTATGTTTTTTGCTATATGCGTTCCGCCCGTATGTCTGCTCGCCTCCAAATACAAATACGGATTTTTGTTTACGCTTTACGCCGCCATTCTCGTTTGTTGCGCGTTCCTTACGGGGAGCCGTCAGGCAATGCTCGGCTCGTCGTTTGCATTTGCCGCTTCGGCAATAGCGTTGCTTGTAAAGAGTAAAAACCGTTCCGGCAACGCGATAATTCTGGGCGCGATTCTGATAGGCGTTGTGGTGACAGTCGCGTGTACGTGGAACCACCTGATTGAAATAATCAACCGTCTTTTGAAGAACATATTCAGCGAAGACGGTTACAACGGCAACGGTAGAATGAGGCTAATAAAACTGGCTATAAATTACTTTAAATCCAACCCCGCGACGGGCTGCGGATTTTATGCTCCTTTCGAATCTTTCGAACTTGCGGGTATGGGCGGGATTATCCCCACTTTTGCGCACAACACGGTTTTCGAAGTTTTAGGCACCTGCGGAATACTCGGCATCGTCGGTTACGCCGCGCACAGAATAACCACCGTTATCGGATTTTTCAAAAAGCCTTCCGCCGACAAATTTTTTATGGCAACGTGCCTTTTGACGTTTATCATCATTTGCCTTTTCGACAACTATTTGTTCTATATCCTGCCTACCGCCGTTTACGGAGCGACGCTTCCGTTCGCTACGGGAAAGCAAAAAAATTAAATTTTATAAAAAATAAGACAGGTTGAAACTCAACCTGTCTTTTTGTTTATAGAAGTTTGCGATTTGAAAATACTGTCGGGCGGAACGTATCCCCGCACCGAACAAAGCGGATAAACCGACGCACCCTTGCCTATTACCGAACCGGGGTTAAGTACGCTGCCGCAACCTATTTCCGCATAGTCACCGACGAGCGCGCCAAGCTTTTTTAAGCCCGTTACCGCCTTTACCACGCACATATGCGCCGTTATCGCGCTTTTATCAGACTTGACGTTCGAGGTAACGGCTCCCGCGCCAAGGTGCGATTTATAGCCTAAAATACTGTCTCCCACATAATTAAAATGTGGCGCCTGCACCCCGTCGAAGAGGACGGAATTTTTAATTTCGGTCGAATTACCGACTACGCAACCTTCACCTATCAACGTCGAACCGCGTATGAAAGCGCAGTGGCGAACCTCGGTACGCGCCCCTATTATGACGCTCTCGCCCAAATAAGCGGACGGCGCGATTATCGCGCTCTTATGCACCCAGACGTTATTGCCCGCGGATACGAAGTCCGAACCCAAAGTTTCGCCCAGAGCATTTATAAAAATTTTAAGTTCTTTGAAAACCTGCCAGTAAAATTGCAGTCCGTCGAAATAATTTTTAGCGAGAGTATGCTTTAAATCAAGCATATTATCGGGGCAATTCATAATTATATACTATTCGCCCGAAAAAAAATTATTCCTCTTTATCGCCGCCGTTCTTCCTGTTTTTTAAAAACTTTATAAGCATTCTCACGGCGAGCACAACGCTCACAGCCCCCACCACCAAAAAGATAGCGCCGTTGGTGGAGTTTTCAGTGAGAAAATAATAAATCCCGAGCCCAGCGCAGGCAAGCCCGCAAACCGTATAAATAATAATTTGCAATATATCGGTATTTTTCATAATTATAATCCTTTGGCATATTATAACACATATCGCCGCAAAAACAAATTGTTTAAAGGTTAAATATTCAAAAACGTTGACAGCGACCCGATTACAGGCTAAAATCAAATAAAAAAGCAAACGAGGCAATAATATGACGGTAAGCCAAAATGTAAAAAAACTGCTGGAATCTCTGCCCGAAAAAAATGCGTTCGGCGAAAAAATTACGCTTGTTGGCGCGGTTAAACTGCAGTCGCCACAGGATATTAACGAGGCTATAACGGCGGGACTGACCGATATAGGCGACAACCATGTTCAGGAATTCCGCGACAAATTTTCGCTTATCGAAGGCAACCCGAAGCGACATTTTATAGGGCGTTTGCAGACGAATAAAATCAAATATCTTTTGGGAAAGGTAGATTTGTATCACTCGGTCGACAGAATGAACCTTGCCGAGGAACTTTCTAAAAAGAGCTCGAACGCGGGCGTGATTTCAAATATACTCATACAGATAAATATAGGCAACGAGGAAACGAAGGGCGGTTTTGATTTTGAAGAAGCCGAAAATGCGTATGAAAAAATAAAAGCCATGCCCGCGTTAAAAATCGAGGGGCTGATGTGTATGTTGCCCGATACCGACGATTATGCTTTGCTTGAAACTCTTGCGGCTAATATGCGCGGGCTCTACGACAAACTGCGTAAAACCGACGCAAACTTCAAATACCTGTCTATGGGAATGAGCGGCGATTATAAACTTTGTTTACAAGCCGGAAGCAATACGATAAGATTGGGTACGGCGATATTCGGAACTCGCAATTATAATTAAATTTGTTTAAACGTAAAAAAAAGCGTTGCCTTGCGGCAACGCTTTTAAATTTAAAATTATTCGCCTTTGAAAGGAAGCAACGCCGCAACGCGCGCGCGTTTGATTGCCTTTGAAAGTTCCCTCTGGTGCTTTGCGCACGTTCCGCTCATACGGCGGGGGAGCATTTTACCGCTTTCGGTTACGAACTTTTTCAAACGGTTCGTATCCTTATAATCGATAACTTCCACCTTTTCCTGACAGAATACGCAAACCTTTTTACGGGGTGCTCTTTTATAAGCCTTTTTTACGGGGGCAGTTTTATTTTCTTCCATAATTATATCTCCTTGAAAAATCAGAAGGGAATATCGCCGTCGTCGTCGAAGGGTTGAAGCTGGGGTTTAGCCCCGCCTCTCTGCGCGGGTGCGGGAGAATCGTAAGAGTCGTCGTTAAAGCCGCCCTTGGGGGTCAAAAACTCTACGTCCTGTGCAACGATATCAACGCCCGTGCGCTTTACTCCCTGCGAATCTTCGTAGTTGCGGAGTTCTATAGAACCGCTTACCGCCACTTTTATGCCCTTTTTGGTATAGCGCGCCACCGTTTCGGCAAGGTTGCGCCACGCCACGCAATTGAAAAAGTCGGTCTTTCTTTCGCCGTCGGAACCGGAATAATTTCTGTTTACCGCTATTGAAAAACGGCAGATTTTTATTCCGCCCGAAGTTTCGGTAAGTTCGGGGTCACGGGTTAAATTCCCAATTAAAAATACTTTGTTCATAAATTTCTTCCTAAAGTTTTACGCTTTTACCGTTATCATTCTTCTCAAAACTTCAACGGACAAGTCGGAAATTCTTTCGATTTCTTTAACGACCGAACCGTCGGCTTCAAAAGTCATTACAGAGTAATCGCCTTCCGTCTTGTAGTTAATGGGATAAGCGAGTTTTTTGACTCCCCATTTGTCTACGGAAACAACCTTACCGCCCTTGGACGTAACTATGTCCTCGAACTTCTTTGAAAACGCTTCTTTAGCTTCGTCGGCAAGAGCGCTGTCAAGAACGTAAATCATCTCGTAAGTTTTCATGTTTTTCACCTCCCGGACTTAATCGGCATACCACTTGCGGTATGCAAGGCATTGCGCGCCTGATAGCACGCCTTTATATAATACTTTATTTTATAAAACTTGTCAACTCAATTTACCGCGTTGACCCGTTTAATTTGTTTCGGGAACATTACCGAGCAAACTTGCAAGATATGAAAGCGCTTCGGTAAGCTCGAGCTTACCCAAAGTCGTATCGGGTTTGCCGTCGAGATATTTTACGGGTTTTTCAAGGTCTTTAGGGTCGCTGAACTTCAAAAGCCCCGCGTTATGCAAGTCGTTCAAAGTGGAACTGCTCATATTTTGTGAAACGTTTGCAACCATATCCGTCAAATTTTCGAGCGCATAAGCGTTTTCGGTTCCGTTATTGTATAAAAGCATCTCCCACATACCCTGCGCTTTGCCGTAGGTGTAATATGTTCCGTCGAATTGCTGTTGGGTAAGTTTACCCTGTTCGTTGCCGTCGATATTTACCATAACGAACCTGTCGCCCTTCTTCTCGTAATAGATATACTCCTCTTTGTATTCTGTTGCGAGCTTCATTTCTGCGGGGATAGGGGTTGCCAAATCATTGCCGTTTTCGTCTTTGGTCACCTTATAAATCTCTTCTGCGTAAAGTTCGTTAATCGTAAGCTTTGAAATTTCTTTAGGCAATTAGGATATTTTGGTGTTTTTAAGGCTCTTTAAAAGGAAGTTACCCTCGACCGCGTCCTTGCCCATAACGTCGCTCACGGTAAGGTCGTTCATCTTGGAAGAAAGTTCCGAAATTTTAACATCTTTAAGCGCTTCCATGAGGCTGTTTCCGCTTGTGTTTTTTACTATCTGACCTATAGTGAGCTCGTTTATGCCCTGCTCTATGTTATTTACGGTGTAATCGCCGAGAGTGTCGAGGAGCGAACCCTCTTCGATATTGGTTATAAGCTCCCTTATCGTTAATTTGTTTGAAAGCCCGTTTATTTTTCCGCTTATTTCGTTGATTGGAGTCGCGGGCACCTTTTCGCCGGTTTCGACTATAATAACCGAAGTTATTTTTCCGTCCGCGTCGACTTAGTAAGTACAATTTTTATCCGCGCCGCCGACGTCTGCTTTACAAGTTTTATTATTTGCGTCTATTCCGTAAATTCCGTACGCCAGATAACAGATTATTCCGTCCTCCGGTTTTGCGTCCATAAATTCAGCTACCGTAAAGTCGTTCATCAAATCTTCTACGCTGAACCCGTCCATAAGATCCGCAACGGTTATCGAAGTAATTTCGGCTTTGTCCGCGTCGTCAACATAAATACTTTTTATAACGGCTACACCGTCCGACTCTTCGGTTTCTATCAAAACGCCCTTTTCTAGCCCTTCGTTCTTGTAAATGCCGGTATGAGTATAGGTTTGACCCGAAACCGCAGTTACCCCGCTTACACGGTAAACGAGGCTGACCATAATGGTATCGTCGACTTTTACCGAGCCTAAAAGGTCGGTCAAAGGAAGATTTGAAAGCACCTCGTCGAAGTTGACTTCGCCGTTCATTATGTCGCCGAGCGAAATACCGCCCAGCACGGTAGCGGCAAGATCGTTTCCGTCTTCACCCAAGAGCTCGGTAAGATAAACGCCGTTTAAAACCTCGAACCCGCCGTCAGAAAGAGCGCGCAAAGTTACGGGCGTTACCGTAACCTTGTTGTTTTCAGCGTCGAAATAGTAGTTGCCTGAAAGTTTAGCGTTCTGCGACGGAACGTACTCCTCGCCGTTGGCAAGTCTTGCCTCGGGCGCGGTAAAAGTAAAATCACCGTCGGTAAGGTAATTTTTTCCGTTCGCCGTATAGTAATAAAGTCTATAAGCTCCGTTTTTCGGCACAAGATTACTCTCTCTGTTTTGATCGAGAACGTCTCCGTCGCCCTCGCGCAAATATTTGCCTTCGGAAAGATTATAAACGTCGTAATAAGCGGGGTATTTAACGCCCGTGCTTTCGTCTACGACATACTCCGCTTCTGAGCCGTTGAATATGAGCGAAACGATTTTATTGTCGAGCGCGCCGCCCATACCGAAACCGTCTAAAAGTTTGGCGGGCTCTATATCGAGGACTTTTTCCTGAACGAATTCGCCCAACGCGGAAAATTCTACCGCGGCGAATTCTTCCCGATCGATTTCCACAAAACCGGCGAGAGTTTCATGAATCCCGTCAACAAAGCCGCTTACCGCCGGCACGAGCTTTTCAACCTTGCCAACGCTCAAACTGCCCGTATCGGACATAAGCTCGCCCACCTTTGTTACGAGCTCGAGAAGCGTTTCGACGCCGCCGTTCTCCTTATCCGTATTTATGTAGACGTTGTTGCCGTCTTCGTCTTTGTTGGGCATGCCCACGGTGTTCATAACGTCGTCGATTTTACCGCTCAATACGTAATAAGCCGCACCGGCAACCGAACCGATTACGAGAATAATGCCGATAAGTATTCCCAGAATAAAAGAAAGAAAAGAAAAACCCCTTCTTCCGGACGCGTTATTGTTCATATTTAACCTCACTAACCCTCGCGGGTCACGCGTTATTTTTGAATTTGTTTACACTATTATATAACGTTTAAAGGGAATTTGCAACCTTTAAGGCGTAATTTAAAAGATTGGTCCTGTCGTTTTTTACCAGTCCGACGGCGCAATCCTCCAAAAGTCTGTTTAAAACTTTGCCCGTAAGTTCCTTTTTTACGCCCGCGCCGATAACGTCTTCACCGTTTACAGCGAGCTCTTTCAGGGTGAAAGGCGCGCCGTCTTCACGCATTTTTGTAACTATCGAGTTTATCTTCTCAACCGACGGCGCGACGGACAAATCGTCTTTGCACGCCGAATAGTCGGCTTGCTTCAAAAGCAACAGTTCGTTCAAACAGCCGTAGTTTCTGATTATAAACCTGCGCACCTTGCTTTCTCTCGCGGCGCAATCCAAATCGTACATATGCAGGGCAACGAGTTTGCAAACGGACTCGGTAAGTTTTGATGAAACGCGGAAACGCAGGCATATATCGCGGGCAATTTCGGCGCCGCATATTTCGTGCGTATGGTAATTACCGAAATGTTGCATACGGTACGGCTTGCCTACGTCGTGCAAAAGCGCCGCAAGCCTTATAATCGGGTGCGCGTATTTAACGCACCTTAAACTGTGCTCCAAAACGTCGTGGTCATGATATCGCGGAGGCTGTTTCATACCGTCGCCCGCGGAAAGTTCCGGCAGAATATATCCGAGCACGCCCGTTTTTTGCAGAATTTCAAGCCCGTCGTACTGTCCGCCCGAGTTGCCGTACTTTAAGTCGGCGTGTAAAATGCTGTCGAGCTCGGCATATACTCTTTCCGGAGATATATCGGATATAAGCGCCGCGTTCTTTGCCGCGCCGCAAAAACACCCTTCGGACGGAACAAAACCCGTCTGCGCGGCAATTCTCGCAAGACGCATCAGGCGCAGCCCGTCTTCGCCGAAAACTTTGTTCGCGTCCGCGACGGTTTCGAGCTTTTTAGCTTTTATATCTTCTGTTCCGCCCAAAGGATCGACGAATTGCCCCGCGGATATATCGTAATAAACGGCGTTACACTTAAAATCACGCCGTCTTGCGTCCAGCGATATATCGTCGGTAAAATACACATTCTCGGGCACGTGTTTGCCTCGCACGTACTCGTCGGAACGGAAAGAGGTGAATTCGTATTCGTCGGAACCGTACCGCAGTTTTACCGTGCCCGTATTTTTATAAACGGCGTCTACGGTAAATCCCGTTTTTTGCGCGCGGACGGTAAAATCTTCAGCCGAGGCGGGCGCGCAAATGTCGTTGTCAGGCTTTTCGGCGGACAAGCCCGCTAAAAAATCGCGTACCCTTCCCCCCACTATATACAGCGGATAAGGGCAGGCGTTGGCAAGGTTGATTAAGTTTTGAGGCAGAGAATCTTTCATATCGGTCTTTTTGTTCGGCAGGATTGATAATCAACTTTTACCGCCGGAATGATTTTTATTGGGAAAAACAACACGAAAAGGCTTAGTCCGCAATCTCCTCCACTCCCGCGGGAATAAAGCACGCGCGCTCCTCCTACTACTTCAAGCACGGGCAAACCGCGGCGCGTTTCCGGCACGGTCACCGTTTCAGTCACGTTTTTGCGTTTGGCGCGCACAACATAGCCGCTTGCCGCGTCATTCAATTTATATGTCAATACGCCGTCTTGCATACGAATTTTCCGCCTTGAATGTATTTTGTCTATACAATTTAATTATAGCACTTTTTCAAAACTATTGCAATTCTTATCGGATTGATATATAATATAAAGCGATATTTACGAGCGGGAGAAAAAAAGTTGCATTACATAATTCTGAACGGAACGCATTTAACAGGCAAAGACGGCAAAAAGACCGAAGCCGTCGAAGAGATTTTTACCTCCGCCGGAATACAATTCAAAAAGTTAATCACGCACAGGCGTGGCGACGCGAAACGCTTCACGGAAGAGGTTACCTCCTCGGGCGAAAAGTGCACCGTAGTCGCTATGGGCGGCGACGGCACCCTGCACGACGTTATAAACGGATTTAAAAACTTTGACGACTGTTGTATGGGCATTATACCGTTCGGCACGGGCAACGACTTTGCGGAAGGCGCGAAAATTCCGTTAGACGTAAAAGAAGCGGCAAAAATAATAGCTTACGGAAAGCCCCGCCCGATAGATTTTATAGAACTGTCTTCGGGATTGCGTTCGATTAATTCCGTGGGTATGGGAATAGACGTCGACGTATTAAAACGCACTTACGCTTCCGGCGATAAGGGCAAAGGCAAATATATAGCCGCGCTTATTTCCGCGCTCAAAAATTTTCAGGCGTACGACTTCACCGCGATTTACGACGGAAAAACAGAAAAGCACCACGGGTTGATAGCCGCCGTAGGCAACGGCGGGCTGTTCGGCGGGGGAATAAAAATCTTCCCACACGCAAAGATTGACGACGGACTGTTAGACGTAATTATAGTGGATTACATATCAAAAGCGAGAATCCCCGCCGCTTTTGCGAAACTTATGGCGGGCAAAGTGGATAAAATCAAAAAAGCAGTGACGTTCAGGGCAAAAGAAGTTTCTTTTATCCCCGACGAAAAAAATTACACCATTCAGGCGGAGGGCGAACTCTATGATAACGTTCCGCTCGAAGCACATATAGTAGAAGGAAAATTAAAGCTGTATTTACCCGAATAATGACCGAAAAATATTTAAGGCGGATAGTAGACAACGTTAAGACGGCTGTCGTGGTCGCCGACCAAAATTTAAAAACGAGATTTTGCAACCGCGCTTTCAAAACCCTGTTTCCAGAAGGAACTTACAGGGGGAAGCTGGGCGGGGCTACGCGTTGCGCCGAAAACACCTTAAAGTGCGGCGAAGACGGCGGTTGCCGCGGGTGCGCGCTTGCGGGAGCGTTCGAAGACGCCTTTTTATCCAACAAAGAAATAAGCCGCAGGGTAGTTCAGCGGGTTAAAAACGGCGAGAACGTGCACGAGGTTGCCTATTCGATAACAGTTACGCCGCTCGGCGGCGGGTTATGCATGGGCGCCGTGGACGACGCTTTCGAGCTGGAAATATCCCGCGAATTGCAAACGGCTAAAAATATTCAGCAAAGGCTTTTGCCGGCAGGTAAATGGGCGGGCGGCAAAAAATACTCTTATATGTATATACCCTGCCGCGATATAGGCGGTGACTTGCCCGACGTTTACACGCAAAACGGCAGCGCCTGCGGCGTTATTGCGGACGTGTCCGGCAAGGGGATTTCCGCGGGAATGCTTTCCGCCTTCGTAAAGGCGGCTTACGATAAAACCGCCCCCACTCCGTCGCAGGCAATAAAGAGTTTGAGCGCTAAATTTTCGGAACTCAATCTTGACGAAAGAAACTACGTTACGGTCGCGGCGGTCAAAATAGACGGCGAAAGCATAACTTATTCCATGGCGGGGCACAACGTGCCCATATTGTTGAAATCGGAAAACGGAATTACGCGGGTTATGTCTAACTCCCCTCCCGTTTCCACCTGGTTTGACAATCCGGCTTATTTCGACGATACCCTGCCATATAAAAAGGGGGATATTCTCGTACTTTTAACCGACGGAGTAACCGAATGTAAAAACGAACGGGGCGAGATGTTCGGCGTGGACAAAGTGGTGCGCACCCTGTCCACGGCGCGCACGGCGGACGATTTTATAAAATCGCTTGAAAACAATTTGAGAAATTTTTGCAAAAACCTCAACGACGATATAACGGCAATAGCGTTCGACCTGTAAATAGCGCCCCCGCCGCCGCGGATATCCGCGGCGGCGGGGGCTTTGATTTGTAAAATTATTCAAACATATACAGGGGGCAATTAAAATATTTGCTTGATTTTTTCAGAGGCGGCAGTCCTGTTGTCTACGCCGAGTTTGAGATATATCGAGCTTATGTAATTCCTTGCCGTGCCGTCTGAAAGTTTGAGCGCCGTAGCTATCTGGCGGTTGGTAAACCCGTCGTAAAGCATAAGCGCTATTTCAACCTCCCTCTCCGAAAGGTTAAACGCCTTTTTAAGTTTGTATTCTTTATCCGACGAAACCATAGCCGCCGCGTCGGTTATTTTTTTTGCGATTTTTGCGGGAAGAATCGTGTCGCCCGCGTAAGCGTTTTTAATTGCGTCGATCAGCGCGGTCGCGCCGATATCCTTTAACAAATAGCCGCTCGCGCCGTTATTTATGGCGCTCAATATATAGTCGCTGTCATCAAACGTTGTCAATATTATAATCTTTATGCCGTCGTCAATTTCTTTTATTCGCTTTGTTGCGACAACGCCGTTCATATTCGGCATACGGATATCCATTAACACGACGTCGGGTTTTAACCTCGCGCACATGTCCACCGCTCGCAATCCGTCGGAAGCTATGCCTACCACCGAAACCTCGCTAGACGTGGTGAGCACGGATTTAATGCCCTCCGCAAGTATCTGCTGGTCGTCTACGAGTAAAACTTTAATCATTTCCGTTTTTCTCCTTTTTAAGAACGATTTTCACTTCGAACCCCTCGCCTTCTTCGCTCGAAAAGCAACATTTGCCGCCCATCTTTTCGGCTTTTTCGCGCAGGCCTTTGAGCCCGAAGCCCTCTTTTATTTCCCCCTTGACTCCGCAACCGTTATCGGATACGAGCAAAGTCACGTTGCGTTCCGTTTGTTTAAGCTCTACGTAAAACGCAGTAGCCTTGCCGTGCCTTATGCCGTTGGCGAGCAACTCTTTTACGCTGTTTACGATAAAGCGGTAAACTTCGTCGGGCGGCTGTATTACGTCGAGGTCGTATCTCGCCTTTATGTCGGTGCCGTCTATCGTCTGGGCTATAACCTCTTCAAGCTCCTCTTTTAAAGGCTTGACTTTGCCGCGCCCCGCCAGAAGGTGAACGCTTTCGCGCATCTGTTCGAGCGCGTTTCTTGCCTGTACGTTGGCGGATATTATGCGGTTTTTGGCTTCGGCGGGATTATCGTCTATCAAAAGTTTAGCCGCCTCCGTCTGCATAATCACGGTAGTCATAGAGTGACCTGCCGTGTCGTGTATGTCCTTTGCTATGCGGTTGCGCTCTTCGAAAATTTTGGTCTGCGTGAGTTGTTCGTTTGCCTCTTCGAGCCGTGCACGGCTCTCGTCCGCTTCTTTTAAAGCCTCGCGCAGTTCGAGATTGGTGCGGTAGAATTTCAGCAAAAACAAGGTTATCAGATAGTCCAGCACTATACCGAGCAACCCGAACAATACGCCCGAAACGAGGTCGAGCCCGTCGCTGGAAGGGTTGCTCAAGATGCCGCCCGCAATAAAAGAAATTACGAATATGCCGCAACTTACGCCGAAAATGATAGTTTTATCCCTGAACTTTTCAACCGATATATAGCACTGCGTAAGCACTATACAATAAATTGCGGACATAAGCGAGTTGCCCGTTAAAAGGCATATTGTCAGAATAATCGCCGAGTCTATGCCGTAAAACGTCATTTTCGCCGCAAAATTTTTGAATACGAAAGCGTTAAGCGATTCCAAAATCAACAGCACGAGACAGAGCGCGAACGCAATCCAGAAACAGTAGTGCGGAACGACCTTCCAATAAGAATCGGCGCAGATTATAATTTCGACCACGGCAAGCAGAGCGATGAGCGTTATTTTTATATACTCGAAAATCTTGCGAGTGGTGATGTCGATTTTTAATTTTTCCTGCATAACCCGCCTTGTAAATTTTAATTTAATTTCACCTTTAATTTATTGTAACATATTTAAAAAAAAGTGTATAATGATTTTACAAAGTTTTTTACGGCGGCGTTAAAATGATTGAACAGATTAAAAAATCCATATCCGAAATAGTAAAAATCGACTCGGCGCAAGCTCGCGCGGAAGTGGGTGCGCCCTTCGGCAGAGGCGCAAAAGAGGCTCTTGACTTGTTTTTGGACCTTGCCTCTTCTTTGGGGTTCGAAGTCAAAGATTACGACGGCTATGCGGGCGAGGTTATTTTCGGGCAGGGCGAAGAGTTTGCTATCCTTGCGCACCTTGACGTCGTCCCCGCGGGAAACGGCTGGACGCGCGACCCGTTCGGCGGCGAAATAGACGAGATATCGCGCAAAATCTGGGGCAGAGGAACTATGGACGACAAGGGTCCCGCAATTATCACTCTTTACGCAATGAAGGCGCTTAAAGACGAAGGATTCCGTCCGAACAGAAAAATAAAACTTATAGTCGGCTGTAACGAAGAATCGGGCTGGGGCTGTATTGATTATTATAAAAAGCACGCGCACATGCCCGACGAGGGATTTTCCCCCGACGCCGACTTCCCCGTTATTTATGCGGAAAAGGGCATTTTACACGCCGAATTGAGATTAGAAGCGAACGGGAATTTTCACGGTTTAAAGGGCGGCGACCGCCCCAATATGGTTTGCGGCAGATGTGAAGCGTACGCCCCCGAAGATAAAGCTAAAATAAAAAAATCAGGATTAAAATACGAAAACGGAAAAGTAATTTCCTTGGGCAAGTCGGCGCACGGGTCCACCCCCGACGAAGGAATAAACGCGATAGCGCCCGTTTTGAAATATCTGGGACTGGACGATATTCACGATATCCTGTTTGAAACATGTTTTGGATTAAAGGCGCTCAAAGACGAAACGGGAAGCCTCACCTTCTCCCCCGACGTTATAGAGCAAGACGGCAATATTTTGAAAGTTATTTGCGATATCCGTTACCCCGCCACTTTTAAACCGAGTGATATTACGGGGGCAATTACCGTTCCATATAAAATTCTGTCCGAGCAGGCGCCCCTGTTCAACGATAAAAACTGCTTTTTGATTAAAACGCTCAACGGCGTTTATAACGAGGTAACGGGCAAAAATTTACAACCCGTTGCGATAGGCGGCGGTACTTATGCGCGGGCGTTGAAATGCGGCGCGGCGTTCGGGCCCGAAGAAGCGGGCGAAGAAAGCACGATTCACCAGCCCGACGAATATATCACATTTGAAAAGATAGAAAAGTGTTTTAAAATTTATAAACTCGCAATAAAAAAACTTACGGAAAAATGAGTAAAGTTAAAAAGAAAAAGCTCGCAAAGAGCGTTATATCGGCAATTGTCGTAGCCGTGCTGTCGGGGATAATTTTTGTTACGGGGTTGGGGCTTGAACTTGGCTTTTTACAAGCTGAAAAAATAGAGTGTCTGCGCCCCTCTTACGAAAAAGAGGATATATCAGCGACTTTAAACAAATCCGAATTGACCGACGAAGATTATTCGTTTTTATACGACCAGACCGGTTTGACCAAAGTCGGTATAGACCGCGCGCTCGCACAGGGGACTTCGGGCAAAAACAGGATTTTACAAATTCAAAACGACTTTTTCGAAGAACACAAAAAGATAAGCGCGCCTTTTGCTCCGTTCGTGTGTACGGATTACATAGAAAAAAACGTTGCAAGCATTTATCTGGAACGCGGGGATATACTTATAACTTCTTCCACCCATATTTCGGGCGTGCGCATTGGTCACGCGGGGCTCGTTACAAACGCTTACGGTAGCGTTCTGCAAGCGAACGCATACGGAACTTACAGCAGAATAGACAGCGCTTCCGAATTCACAAAACGCGTGAATTTTATGGTTTTGCGGGTTAAAGACAGCTCTGCCGACGCAGAAAAGGTGAACCAAATAGTAGAGTTTGCCGAAAATAATCTTTTGGGCGTGCCTTACGAGGGGCTTGCCGGTCTTTTGACAAACAAAAACGAAATTAAAAAGACACAGTGCGCGCACATAGTTTGGTATGCTTTCAAACAATTCGGGATTGATTTGGACAGCAACGGCGGATTACTTGTTACGCCTTACGATATTTGCAACTCCGAACACCTTGAACTTGTTCAGGTTTTCGGCTTCGATAAAGATAAACTCTGGAAATAAGCGTTATCCTCTCACTATTTTGCGGATTTACAAATCCGCAAAAAAATATAAAGTCACTCAAATAAATCGTTTGACAAAAAAAAATTAATTTTATATAATAATTGAGCTGTTTAAATAACGCACCGTTAGCTCAACTGGATAGAGCGTTGGTCTACGGAACCAAAGGCTAGGGATTCGAATTCCTTACGGTGCACCAAAACACCCCGAGTATTCTCGGGGTGTTTTTTTGTGTGCGCGGTAAGGGTGAGAAGCCCTACGGGATTCGCGCGAGGAGCTTGCGACGACGCTTTGCGCACCTTATTTTAAAAATTATAATATTTTGGCGCAAAATTCCTTACGGTGCACCAAAACGATGCAAAGCCGACCACATTTTGATAGCCAAACGCGTGCTGGACAAATTCATAGCAGAAATAGAGCGGTTTAAACTTTTGAGAAAAGCCCGCCTCGAATATATTTACCTCGACTATCTCAACAAAAACTTTTACGAAACTTTTAAAAACGAATATCCCGAAGTAAATCCTTACGCAGCGTATTGCTACGCGGGCATGCTTTATAACGTTTCAATAGCGTGGCTGGACGGAGGCTGTGCCGAACCTGCCGAAAGCGTTGCGGAAACAATAGTAAATTCTATTTATTTCGACAGCTGAAATTACGACGGATCCACTCCGCCGTTTTTTATTTTTATAAATTTTTTACCGCAAAAACGGATAAATTTCATATTTTCAATTGTATTTATTATATATTTATGATAAAATATACTATATTTATTTTGCCGTAAAAATACCTGACGTTTTTTCGGCTTTAAGGAGAAAATTTATTTTATGGGCAAAGCGCTGTTACTTAAACTAAAAGAAGCACTTATTTCTGTTTTGCCCGTGGCGGTAATAGTTTTAATAATTTCTTTTACTCCTCTCGTGGATCTTAACGCTACCGAAACCGCCGCATTCGCCGTGTGCGCCGTGCTCCTTATTCTGGGTATAGGATTGTTTAATCTCGGCGCCGACCTTGCTATGACCCCTATGGGCGAACACGTGGGCTCCGGCCTTACCAAATCCAAAAAAATACTCGTTCTCATCTCCGTTTGTTTTTTGATGGGCGTGTTGATAACGGTTGCCGAACCCGACCTTTCGGTACTTGCGGAGCAGGTGGAAGCGGTAATGAACAGCACTGTTCTTATAGTGACCGTAGGCGTGGGCGTTGGAATTTTTCTCGTTTTAGCGGTACTCAAAATAGTTTTCAGGCTGAATCTTTCGATGCTTCTGATGTTCTTCTATATGTTGCTGTTCGCAATGTGCGCGATACTCATACAGGAAGGCAAGTTCAGCTTTTTGCCCCTGTCTTTCGATTCGGGCGGCGTGACCACCGGCCCCATTACCGTACCGTTTATAATGGCTCTGGGCGTGGGCATAGCCACCACCATAGGCGGGCGAAACGCAAACGAAAACAGCTTCGGTCTGATTGCGATGTGTTCGATAGGCCCCATGATTGCCGTAATGGCGCTTTCGATGACTTCAAGCGGGGAAATGCCCCCCGAAGTTCTGGACGAACTTGCAAATTACACCACCGTTGAGGGCAGTCTGGGAGAAATAGGGCATATTATTTTAAATAACATCACAAACGTGGGGCTTGCGCTTGGGCTGGTTGTAGCTTTCTTTTTTATACTGCAATTCACGGTTTTGAAACTCCCCAAACAGAAACTTATCCAGATAGGCATAGGCATAGTTTATACGTTTTTCGGGCTGATAATATTTTTAACGGCGGTCGAAGTCGGCTTTATGCCCGTAGGATTTAAGATAGGCAAGAGCATCGCGGAGTTGCACCCCGCCGTTTTGATAGTTTTCGGACTGATTATCGGTATGGTGGTAGTGCTTGCAGAACCCGCCGTTCACGTTTTAAACAAACAGGTCGAAGAGATAACGGGCGGCGGCGTTAAAAAAATAGAGATGCTCGTTGCGCTCTCACTCGCAGTCGGCATTTCTATTGCCCTTTCGGTAGTGAGAATGATTTTCAAATTTTCACTCCTGTACTACCTCATTCCGGGCTATATGATTTCGCTGGGGCTCTCCTTTTTCGTTCCTAAAATTTATACGGCGATAGCTTTCGACTCAGGCGGAGTTGCGAGCGGACCGCTCACTTCGAGCTTTATTTTACCCCTCGTTGTAGGCGCGTGCGTGGCGCTGAACGGCGGCTCTGCCGATAACATAATGACCGACGCGTTCGGCGTGGTGGCGATGGTTGCAATGACGCCCCTTATAACCATTCAGGCGCTGGGCTTCAAAGCCGTAATGTCGGCTAAAGTGCGCGGAAAGATAGCAATGAAACGTATTCTTGCGGCAGACGACGAACAAATCATATACTTCAAATAGGCGGAAAATATGGCAGAAAAAAAGAGTTTGACGGAGCGCAAAGAAAAAATCGACTCCGTAAAAAAAGAAATAAAAAAGAAAGTTTCTCAACGCGTGCAAAAACCGCAAAACGCCGTTACTTTCAACAAATTAAAGTTGCTCATTACGGTGGTGGGCAGAAAAAAAGCCGAGTATTTTTGCGACCTGTTGCAATCGTTTGACGTAAACATGCAGATTATAACGCTTGCAAACGGCACCGCAAACGAAAAGATGATGAGCTACCTCGGGTTGACCGATAACGAAAAGGCGGTTATTTTCAGCGTTATTCAGGAGAATAAAGTTCCCGACGCGGCGCATCTTCTCGAACAGAAATTCAACTCTATAAAAGACGGCAAGGGAATTGCCTTTACCGTACCCCTTTCAAGCGTGATAGGCACGCTGATTTACGGCTTTTTAAGCAACAACAGAACTGTGGTCAGGGAGGACAAAAAATAATGGCAGATATTAAATACGAGATGGTTTTGTGCATAGTTAACACAGGCTTTTCAGATACGGTTATGGACGCCGCCAAAGAAGTGGGCGCGCGCGGCGGCACGGTTATACACGCGCGCGGCACCGCGAACAAGGAAGCCGAACAGTTCTTCCATATAACTATTCAGCCAGATAAAGAAATAGTTATGATTCTCGTTCCGCAGGATATAAAAGACAAGGTGTTGCACGCCCTTTATCAGCACGCGGGACTTAAAACCGAAGGGCAGGGCATAGCCTTTTCGGTTCCCGTAGACGACGTTGTGGGGCTCGCCGCTTCCTCTCAAAAAGAGGAAACGACAAAGCTGCCCGCCGCCGAAGCGGAAGAAACTAAAAGCCAAAACTGAAACATACTAAATAAAAAACGGACTGTAATACAGTCCGTTTTTTAATTGCCCCGCATATATAGCGGAGTTTATTTAATTTTAAGCCTTGGATTTTACCTTCATAAGCCGAATAACCGCGGCGCGCTCGTTTTCGTCAAGTTTGGATTTTATATACTTTATAGTCTCTTCGAGTTGCGGAATCATAACGTATTCCAGCGCGTTTACGCGCCTTTTGTTGCGCTCTATCTCGTTTGCGAGCATACGAACGGTTTTTTCGACTTCGGCAAGGCGCAGCATCTTCGGGATAAGCTGTGAAGCGCGCTCTACGGAATAGTCCGCTTCGCTCGTAACTTCGGCATATGCGTAGGGCAATTCTTCCGTCCGACGGTTATCGCTCACCGAAACCGCGGGCACTTCCACCCCCATTACGCTCTGCGTGGAGCACTCCGCGCGAATTGAAACCGACGGCATTGCAAAAGCCGCCTCCGCCTGATAAGAAGACGTTACCGACCGCGCGACCGAAAACTGTTTTAACGTTTCGGCAAGTTCTTTTTCGACTTCCTCGCGGAGGGCTTTATCCTCTTTTATTATTACCGAAAACCGACGAATCATTTCGTCCGATTTGTCTTTTAACAGTTTGTGCCCGCGCTTTGCCGTATCGAGTCTCGCTTTCAGCTTTTTCATCTCCATACGCGTGGGATTTACGTTAAGCCTTGCCATTAATAAAATTAATCCTCTTTAAGGTACTTATCTATATAAACTTGTTTAATTCTTTTAAGTTCGGAGCGGGGGAGTATTTTTAACAGCTCCCAACCTAAATCGAGCGTTTCTTCCACCGTTCTGTCCGCCTCGAAACCTTGGTTTATATACAGTTTTTCAAACTGTTCGGCAAACTTTGCATAGAGTTTATCGGTATCGGAAAGCGCCGCCTCGCCTAAAATTGCAGAAAGTTCTTTGCTCTCTTTACCGCTTGCATATGCCGAAAACAGCTGATTCATCGTGTCGGCGTGATCCTCGCGTGTTTTACCCTTGCCTATCCCCTTGTCTTTAAGGCGGGAAAGTGACGGCAAAACGTCTATGGGCGGATTTATTCCCTTTTTATAGAGATCGCGCGACAGAATTATCTGCCCCTCCGTAATATAGCCCGTAAGGTCGGGGATCGGGTGGGTCTTATCGTCTTCGGGCATTGTCAATATAGGTATCTGCGTAATCGAACCGGCGCACCCTCTTATTCTGCCCGCTCTTTCGTAAAGCGTTGCAAGGTTGGTATACAAATAACCGGGGTAGCCGCGCCTTCCGGGGACTTCGCGGCGCGCCGCCGAGACCTCGCGCAGCGCTTCGGCGTAGTTGGTTATATCCGTCATAATTACAAGTACGTGCATGCCGCACTCGAACGCGAGGTATTCCGCGCAGGTCAGAGCCATACGCGGGGTTGCTATGCGCTCTACGGCGGGGTCGTTGGCGAGGTTGGTAAACAGCACCGTCCGCTCGATCGCGCCCGTGCGTTTAAAGTCGTCAACGAAATACTGCGCCTCTTCGAACGTTATTCCTATCGCGGCGAACACGACGGCGAACTTACCGTCTGAATCTTTGACTTTCGCCTGTCTTGCTATCTGCGCGGCAAGTTCCGCATGGGGCAAACCGCTCATTGAAAACACGGGCAGCTTTTGCCCGCGCACGAGCGTGTTGAGCCCGTCTATTGCCGAAACACCAGTTTGTATAAACTCGTCGGGATAGTCGCGGGCGGCGGGATTAATAGGCTCGCCGTTGATATCCATCATTTTCTCGGGAATTACCGGTTCGCCGCCGTCGCGCGGGTTGCCCATTCCGTCGAAAACCCTGCCCAGCATCTCGCGGGAAACGGCGAGTTGCTGGCTATGACCCGTAAAACGCGCTTTAGCGCTTGCTATATGCAGCCCCTGCGTATTCTCGAAAAGCTGAACCACCGCCTTGTCGCGGTTAATTTCGAGAACTTTGCCGTGACGGGTTTCTCCGTCGGAGCAAATGACGTCTACGAGCTCGTCGTACTTTACCCCCTCAACACCCTCTACGAGCATAAGAGGACCTACGACTTCGCGTATTGTTTTATATTCCTTAAACATCCCCGTCCCCCTTTGCAAGCGCCTTTAACTCGGCGCTCATATCATTGAGTATAGCGTCGAATTCGGAGAGATCTTCTTCTTTAATATACTTTGCGCGACCTATCCTCTCTTTACATGAGCATGAAAGCACGGCGGACGTATCGGCGTAATTTTCTATCGCTTCGCGGGCAAGAGCGTCGAACTCGCATATGAGCTTTAACATATAATACTGTTTTTTGAGCGAGGTATAGGTATCGACGTCGTCGAACGCGTTCTGGTGAAGATAGTCTTCCCTTATCATTTTAGCCGTTTCCATAGTAAGTCTGTCTTTGGCGGACAGCGCGTCCATTCCCACCAGCCTGACTATTTCATCCAAAGCCGCCTCTTCCTGCAATACTCTCATAATAAATCCGCGATAACCGTAAAAATCCGCGCCCGCGTTTTCGTTGAACCAGTTTTTCATTTTGTCGGCGTAAAGCGAGTAGCTTATAAGCCAGTCGATTGCGGGGAAGTGGCGCTTATAAGCGAGCGAAGCCGAAAGCCCCCAGAACACCTTTACTATGCGAAGCGTCGCCTGCGAAACGGGCTCCGACAAATCTCCTCCGGGCGGAGATACCGCGCCTATCGCCGTGACAGACCCCGTTTTGTTGCCTGCGCCTAAAATTTTAACTATTCCCGCACGTTCGTAAAACTCGGCAAGTCGGCTTGAAAGATATGCGGGATAGCCCTCGTCGCCGGGCATCTCTTCGAGGCGCCCGCTCATTTCGCGCAGGGCCTCCGCCCAACGGGAAGTACTGTCCGCCATAACCGCGACGTTATAACCTTGGTCGCGGAAATACTCGGCTATGGTTATACCCGTATAAATCGAAGCCTCGCGCGCCGCTACGGGCATGTCCGAAGTGTTTGCAATAAGCACCGTGCGCTTCATTATCGGCTCGTCCGATTTAGGGTCTTTCAAGGCGGGGAACTCATTTAAAACGTCTGTCATTTCGTTACCGCGCTCTCCGCAGCCCACGTAAACTATTATGTCCGCCTCCGCCCACTTTGCGAGCTGGTGCTGAACCACGGTTTTACCGCTGCCGAAAGGTCCGGGAACTGCGGCGACGCCTCCGCGAGCTATGGGGAAGAGAGTGTCTATTACTCTTTGCCCCGTCACCATTGGCGTCGCGGGAGAAAGCTTCTCTGTATAAGGTCTGCCCTTACGCACCGGCCACTTGCGCAACATGCACACGGGCTTTTTGCCGCTTGCCGTGCGGATAACCGCCACAGTGTCCTCTATGGTGAATTCGCCCTCTTCAACTGAAACGACCTGTCCGCACATTCCGTTAGGAACGAGAATCCTATGCTCTACAAGCTCCGTTTCGGCTACCGTACCGAGGATATCACCCTCGCTCACGTTATCGCCCGCCTTTACGCGGGGAATAAACTTCCACTTCTTTTCCCTGTCGAGATTGTTCACCGAACCGCCGCGGGATATGCGCGAGCCGTATTTGAAATACAGCGTCGTAAGCGGGCGCTGAATACCGTCGAATATGCCCGAAATAAGACCGGGGGCAAGCTCCGCCGAAAGCGGCTCGCCCGTGGAAATTACCTCTTCGCCGGGACCTAATCCGGAAGTTTCTTCGTAGACCTGAATCGACGCTTTGTCTCCGCGGAGCTCTATTATTTCGCCGATCAGTCCTTTATCAGAAACCCGCACCACATCGTACATCTTGCTGTCCGCCATGCCCTCGGCAATAATCAGAGGTCCCGAAATTTTAACAGTTTTACCCATAAAATAAACCTAAATTTTAATTTTCTTTAAATACCGCAACGCGCGGTTTTTATTCGTTATACAATATGTCTACGCCCAGCGCGCGTTCCATTGCGTTTTTTAACAACTCTTCGCCGTAGCCCGTTGCGCCGTTTTTGGATGGAACGGGCAGAATTACGGGGAAAGGCTCTTCGTCGAATCTCTTCAAAAACGAAGCGAGAGGTCTTGCAAACTCTTCGGTTAAAAAGATTATTTTGTATTCCTTTGCGGCTTTTCGCAAAATTTCTTTTGCGCTCTCGTCGTTCTCCGCGGGGAACGCGTCTATTCCGGCCGCTTTAAAAACGGTTATGCTTTCGCCGTCGCCGACTATGGCTATTTTACCCGACATACCCATTAACGCCTCCTTTTGCCTCACTTGACAATTCCACGCAGGCGGGAAATTATTTCGGCTTCTCCCAAACCTGCCGCAAGGCAAACGAAAATTATTCTTAAATCCGCGTTTTCCGCACGGCGGCGCAACACGTAATAAATAAACGGCTCTTTACTCTTTAATTCGTGCCTGCGCAACGACAGCTCCGCCGTTTCGGCGTTGTCGCGCTCGAGTTCCGCACGGGTAAGTTTTACGCCGTTTTCACGCGCTTCGAGGCAGATTTTAACAAACCCGAGATAGGGCGAATTTTCATAAAAATCCAAAATCTTTTGCGCGTTGTCTTCAAATAAAACTTCTATGTGTTTTTTAGTGAGTTTGCCGCAAAAAAGCGCGTTATTTAAAGCATATTCCGCGGTCTTTGACCGAAACGCAGATAAAATATCGGTCATATCGGCTTTTCTTGCAACAAACTTTTTGAGCGTGGAATTGCTCTTGCATGATTCTGCAAGACAGGCGTATTCCGCCCTTGAAAACTCTATTCCGATCTCCGCGCCGGATACGTATTTTTCTTCGTTAGAAAAGAGTTTTTCCGCACTCTCGCACGCCTCTTTCAACCTGCCGTAAAGGGGGGAATAGTCTGCGTTTTCCACGCACCGCGCGATAGTTGCGCAAGGGATAAGTCCGTCCGGCGCAAGCATGGGCTGGGGATTGGCTCCGGTATATTTAGATTTTAAAAGAGCCTTTGCGTTATGAAAATCAAACGGCGCCAAAAAGTAAGCTTTTTCAGCCTCGGACGGCGCATATTCCCGTACGAACGAGTTAATTTCGTCCAAATCCTCTTCAAGCAGTTTTTCGTATTCGAACGCCGAGCGCGCCGCAGAACCCCTGCCGAATCCGCTTTCGGTTAGCGTGCGGAACGCTTCTTCGGCGGTAGCCGAACACATCTTTATAAGTTTGCCGCCTAAAAGGGCGGTTTCTTTAACGGCTATTACGCCGTTTATATAAGTAACGTCTTTTGCCATAAATCAACCCGCGGAAAAAAGTTTTTCCGCAATTGCGGAAACGTTTTGTTCCCTGTCTGCGGCGAGCAAAGCGGTATAAGAGACGTCTTTATCGCTGACTTTACCATTAAGAATAAATCCGCCCGCAAACTTACCGGCCGACTTCGAGATTTTAAGCCCCTTATCCTTTACTACGGTAAGCTGCGCAACGGCCGCGGCATACTTATAACCTGACGCGAACACTATTTCGTCGCCCTCTTCCGCGTACGTTTCCAAAATGTAAGCGGCGAGGTCCAACGCCTGTTTTTCGCCCAACGCGTTCAAAGATTTCAACGCTTCGGCGTACACGCCGTCTATTACGCGCCTCTTTTCGGCAAGCGCTATTTTTGCGCAATCCAAACGGGCGGTCGCCGCTTTGCCGTCGATAACGGCTTTTGCGCGTTGAGCCGCTTCCGCCGCCGTACCCGCAAGATTGCGCCGCGCACGTTCCTCCGCTTCAAAAACCGCTTTTTTTGCGATTTTATCCGCTTCGGCGATAATTCGGGCAGCCTCTTCTTCGGCGTCCGATATTATTCTTTGTATAATACTTTCTTTACTCATAACTCAAAATCAGAAAACGAGAGGCACAACCATTATCGAAATAATGAGCCCTAAAATGGCGTAAAACTCTATCATCGCGGGATAAATTATCAGCTTTCCGCCGAGCGAATCCTGCTTGCCCACCGCGTAAATGCAGTTAACGGCGGATTTGCCCTGAAAAATACCGGTTATAAGACCGGAAACCGCCATAGGCATAACCGCGCCGAAGAGCGCCCAGCCCTGCTCAACCGTCTGTATTGCGGCGATATTGCCCGAAGCTATGATGCCGATAATAAATCCGTATATACCCTGCGTTGCGGGCAGAAGCACGAGAACGAGCACCTTGCCGAACTTTTTGGGGTTTTCTCCCAAAACGCCCGCCGCGGCGCTGCCCGTTTTATAAAGCCCGACCGCGGAACCGATTCCGCACAAAAGCACGCAGAGTGCGATTCCCAAAATCCCTATTGCGGATCCCATATTCATAAAAAATTTCTCCTTAAAATATATATTTGACGAAAAACGCGCCCTTACGTCCGCGGATTCCGTTAAAATTTATTAGCCAGACCGTCCTGTTTTAAAGCGGAGTTTTCAAGTTTTATAAACTTCCTGCTTGAACCGAGGGGAGCAAACAACTCGCCTTCGCCCTCGTAAAATCTGCCGTAGAATTCCACGTATTGCAACCTTGCGTCGTGGATATATGCGCCCAAAAGCCCTATGGCGAGATTGAACCCGTGACCTACCGCCATCAAAATAACGGCGAGTATTATCAGCGCCACGTTGCCGCTTTCGATAAACCGAACGGAATAGTCCGAAACTATTCCCGCTATTACAGCGCCAGAGAGCATTAGTCCGTAAAGTCTCGCGTAACTCAAAATATCGGAAGCGTAGTTAATTATTCCGTAAGCCGCGCCGAAGCCCTTTGTGAATTTGCCTAAAAGTTTTTCCTTTCTGCCTGCGGTCAAAATTGCCACAAGCAGCATTGCGCCGGCAGTTCCCCCGCCTATATATGCGAGTAAAGGCATTTGCGCCTCGTCTATAAGCCCCGCAATCGCGAGCCCAACGCCGAGAGAAAAGACCGTCCAAACAAGCCCGTCGAGTATTCCGTCCCAAAAATATCCGCGGCGCATACACTGTATTGCCTTGCATATATAGCCGACCATAAGGTGAAAAACGCCTATTTCGAGGCTTATAAGCAATACCGACGGTACCTGTATACCCATCAAACTCCACCGCGCCTCTTGCGCGTCCGGCAATACCGATACGGCAAAAACCGGCAACCCGAATACCGAATTAAATAACAGACCCCATACTATGGCGAAAATACCGCCTATTGCAAACACGCCCGAAAGTCTTTTGAGCCCGCCGTCTTCTGCCCGTTTTTTAAGGTAAATAAATCCGCCGCCCAAAAGCATTAAAAGCCCGTAACCGACGTCGCCCATAATAAAGCCCAAAAACAGACTGTAAAAAAACGCCATAACCGTGTTGGGGTCGAACTCCTTCGCGTTCACGGGCGAGTACATATTAGTTATAGTTTCAAAGTTTTTTACGACTTCGTTATTCTTGTAGAGCGTGGGGGGCATCTCGTCCTCGGCGGGCTCGGTAAACCCGTAGTATATCGCCGAAGATACTTCTTCAAGCGCTTGTCCCACAGCCTCTTCCGACTCCTTCGGAACGTACGCTTCCAAAATAAACGTGGTTTGCGTGCGCCTTGTTTTTGCCGCGGCTTCCCGCTTTTCAAGTTCGAAAGCTATACGGTCGCAATAAATTTTAAACGTTTTGATATATCGGGAAAAAGAGCGTATTTCGCTGTTTATCTCCTCGACGCGCGCAGCGGATTCCGACTTTTTGGCGATCAGCCTGTTACAGAGACCTACGCCCGTTCCGTCTTTGTAGGGGCATGCCGAAAAGCCCGCTTCCGCAAGCAAAACGTCGCCGTTAAAAGACTTGTGCCACGCGAATACCGCAAGAAGATCTTCGCCGCCCCGCCCGAGTACGTTAAAACAGAAAGGGGAATCGCCCTCCGCTGTATTTATAAGTCCGTCCGTCGACGTAGCGGGTACGGTCCCCAGCCTGACGGCAACGCGCGCGGTGTCGCGGAATTTTTCAAACGGCTCGGTAAGTTCGGAATATATCCCCGCCGCAGCCGCCTCACGTTCGGTTTTGGAAATTTCGTTGAAAAGAGATTTCCTCTCCGCGGCGAGCGCATAGACTCGCTCCGCAAGGGCGGTTACTTCCGCTTTTAAATTTTCGGCGGACATAAAATCGTTATAAGAAACGACGAACCCGTCTTTCAGTTCGTCGGATTTTATTTTATTCTCTTTATTATATTCCTCTACTTCCGCGCACAGCAAATCGAGCGCGCCAGTAAGGCGCGAAAGTTCGGCGCGGAGTTCGTCTCCTCCGTCCTCGGCGGGTAAAGTGTTTTCTTTCTCTTCCGCGCTCTTTATCTCCGCCGCGCCTGTTCGTTGCAACGCGTTCAATATCCTGTCTTTATCGTACGACATGGCAACGAGATTGAGTTTTCGCATTTCAGCAACAGCCACGCGTAATTCTCCTCACTACTTCCAAAGCGGCGTTTTTAGCGTTTTTTAAAGCCGCCGCCGAGCTTGCGGCACATTCCGCACGCTTTTTATCGAGTGCGGCGGCGTAATCTTTTTCCGCCGCGACTTCCGCATTCCTTATTTCGCGCTCGCGCAAAGATTTACACTCCGCTTCGTTACGTTTCGAAATTTCGAGAGCTTCCTTTTCGGCAAAAGCAACTATTTCCGAAGCCTTTACATCAGCCTGCGCCTTAATTCCAGCCGCGCGGGCTTCCGCTTCGGTTATGCTTTGAATTATGTCTTCCATAAGAATCCTCCCGTACGCTTAATATATTACCATATTTTGGGAATTCTTGCAAGCGGTTAATAAATTTTGTTGGGTTTTTTACAAGAATTTCAAAAAACCGCCAAATTCCGCACAAATGTTAGAAAGTAACAGAATTATGTTAATATTGAAAAATTATACATAAAAATGAATAAAAATAATTTTCATATAAAAATGGTTGATTTATTTTTATGCAAGTGCTATATTTTATCACATAAACAAAAAAACAAATTTTACGAGGTATATTATGAAAAAGATATTTATTGCACTTGCTACTGCGGCGGTAACCGCAACTTGCGCTATCTCAATGGCGGCATGCTCCGACACACAGCCTCTAAAAGTTAAAAATATAGAACTTACGAGCGAAGAGTACGCCTTCGCAATTAAAAAAGAAAACACAGAATTACTTACGCAAATCAACGGATATATTGCGGAATGGAAAGCGGACGGCTCGCTTGACAAATTAATCGCCTCATACTTCAACGGCGAGGCTACGTTCAGCTACACCAACAAAACGGATTCCGCACAGGCAAACGACTTTATAGTGGCTACGAACGCATATTTCCCTCCCTTCGAATATTACAACGACAACAGCGCTTTTGCCGGAGTAGATATTGAGATAGCGCATAAAATCGCTCAAAAACTCAATAAAAACCTTTTTATTCACGATATGGATTTCGACGCCATAATCCCCGAAGTCAAGAACGGCTCGGCGCATATCGGCATGGCGGGAATAACCAAAACCCCCATCCGCGAAGAACAGGTTGCGTTTGCAACGGGCTATTACACTTCCGCGCAGGTTATTACGGTTTTGGAGAGCGACACTACGTTTGACGAATGCAAATCAGCCGAAGAAGTTGAAGCGATTTTAAATGCAAAAGACAAAAACTACGTTATCGGTACGCAGGCGGGCACTACTGGCTATATGTATTCCAACGGCGACGCGGATTTCGATTACGACGGTTTCACCAACCTCACTACAAAAGCTTACAACACGGGAGCGCTTGCGCTTATGGATTTGGCTAACGGAAAGATCAACGCGGTTATACTTGATAAGCAACCCTCTTTAATGATTGTGGAAAGTCTTAATAAATAAATATTATTATGAGCGATTTTCAAATTTTTTGGAACAGATTCACCACACCGGGTACGCTACAAAGCGTTTTAACAGGATTACAGAACACGGCAATTATTGCCGTGTTCGGTCTTTTACTCGGGTTCATAATCGGCAGTTTTTTTGCAACCGTACAAATTTTACCTTTTAATAACTTATTAGTTACGGCGCTTAAACGCGTCACCGACGTATACATCGCCGTTTTCCGCGGTACGCCCATGATGGTTCAACTTCTTTTACTGCATTTTGCGGTATTTGCGGGAGTCAAAATCCCTCCCGTTGCGGAAGTTTCGCTTATTTTCGGACTCAACAGCTCTGCTTATATGGCGGAAATTATGCGCGGCGGCATTAACGCGGTTGACAAAGGACAATTCGAAGCGGGGCGTTCGCTAGGTTTGAGCTTCCCCGTGACTATGGTCAGAATAGTGCTTCCGCAGGCGGTTAAAAACGTTGTCCCCACCATAGGAAACGAATTTATTTCTCTGCTTAAAGAAACGTCAATAGTAAGCGTAATAGGGCTTGCAGATTTAACGAGGGCGTTCAAAGCGATAGCAGATTCGACTTTTGAGTACTTTATCCCCTATATCGCCCTTGCTCTCATTTATTTTGTTTTAGTTCTAATTATAACCGTAATAATCAAACTTATCGAAAGGAGGTTGCGTAAGAGTGAAAAACGTTGAATCGGGCGAAGAGAACAACGCTTCTAAATCCAAAAAGGAATATAAGCCCAAATTTCAAAACAAAAGACTCACGCCCGTTGAACCTTTCGACCCCGAAGCCTTGATAGAAGTGCAGCACCTGACAAAAAAATACGGCAGTTTAAAGGTCTTGAACGACATATCGGACAAAATTTATCAGGGTGAAAAGATTGCGGTTATAGGTCCTTCCGGCAGCGGAAAATCCACGTTTTTGCGCTGTTTGAACGTTTTGGAAGACCCCACCGACGGATACGTGTTTTTTGAGGGAAACAACCTTTGCGATTTGAAAGTGGACATAAACTTTCAGCGCAGGCATATGGGAATGGTTTTTCAGCAATTCAATCTGTTCAACAATATGAACGTTTTAAAAAACATCACCCTCGCACCCGTTCATATCGGGCTCAAAGAACTCAACAAAACCAAACGGCAGATTTTTAAAATTAAATTTTTAAATTTGTTTAAAAGCAAAGACAAAAAACTGCCCGTACCCGAATTGCAGACAAGCAAGAAAAAGATTAAAGAAGACGCCGAGCAAAATGCTTTGAGGCTTTTAAAGCGCATCGGTCTTGAAGAAAAAGCAAACGTCTACCCTTCAACCCTATCCGGAGGACAACGGCAACGTATCGCCATTGTGCGCGCGCTGGCTATGAACCCTAGGGTTATGCTCTTCGACGAACCCACTTCCGCGCTCGACCCCGAAATGGTAGGCGAAGTGCTTGCGCTCATAAAAGAACTTGCAAACGAGGGCATGACTATGGTCATAGTAACGCACGAAATGGGCTTTGCCCGCGAAGTTGCCACCCGCGTGCTGTTTATGGACGGCGGCAAAATTCAGGAACAGGGAACGCCGGAACATATCTTCGGCGCGCCGAATAACGAAAGACTCAAAGACTTTTTATCCAAAGTTTTATAATATGAATATCGACAAATCCGGTCGCATTAAAAAATCCCTCGTAAACAGGTTTATGTCATAGAGATTTTCGTGAATAAGCAAATAGCGCACTATCTTCTTTTTTGAAGTCAGTGCGCTATATTTTTTTAAGTTTAGGACGCTAAATTGAAATTTATTGTTTAAAAATTAGTTTTCATAATTATTTTAACGTCAATTTTTAGATATGAAATTCAAAGTATATTGAATATCTTCTTTTAATAATGTTAAAATCAAAGTTTTGATTTTGCTACCATCATTGTATTTTGTTGTAGACACAGTAGCATTTCCCGATAAATCATTGACGGTAACTTTATATACTACTGTTTCCACTCCTATGACATCGACCTTTTTATAAGTTCCAATAAATGATTTGTTTGTATCTGCGTTATCAGTTATTGTGATTATTTCGTCATTTGCAACAAGAGTAACATCTACAATAGGAATGAGCGAATCTTCAACAACCCATTCATCGTTTCTAGCAATAACTTGACTCTCTTGATTTTCAATATCCGCTCGTATCGCTACCTGTAAATGCCAATTCGTATTTTCAATAGTTATATCAAAACTTGTGCAAGCACATAGCACACAACTTAGAATTAGAATTATTGTTGCTACGATAGAAAATACTATTTTTCTCATATGATATGCCTTTTACATTAAATTACTGTTTATCGTATAAGGATTATAACAAAATCGCAATAAAAAAGCAAGGATAAATTATCCTTGCTTCGCTTTTATCATTATGCCCCGTAAAGACGGGGGGAGTTTTTACGTTATATATAATCTTTGAATTTTCTTTTAGTCAGGCGGAATTTTGCGTCGTCGTCGCCGGCAGCGGACGCCTTTTTATACCACTCGGCAGCTTTTGCTATGTCTTTTTCAACCCCCATGCCTCTTTCGTAAAGTTCGCCGACGTTGAACATACCTTCGGGGCTACCCATATCGGCGGCTTTGAGATAATACTCCATGGCTTTTACGTAATCCCTCCGCACGCCCTTACCCTGCTCGTAACAAAATCCGAGATTCGAAGTGCCCATGCCGCTACCCGCTTCCATAGCGCGCTCAAACCACTTTACTGCCTGAATGTAATCCTTTTTAACCCCTATACCCGTCAAAAAGCAGTAGCCCACGTCGCTCATGGCCTGCGGATTGCCTTGCTCCGCTGACTTTAACTCCCATTTATACGCTTCCGCTTTATTTATTTTTACTCCGTTGCCTACCTGATAAGCCCAGCCGACGTGTAACTGCGCCCTGTCGTCGCCCTGTTCGGCGGCTTTCATATGCCAGTAAAGCGCCTTTTCCGCGTCGACCACTGTGCCGTGCCCTTCCTCATAGCACATTGCAAGATTGTATTGCGCGCGAGAATAGCCTTGCTTCGCCGAACGGCGGAACCATCGCGCCGCCTCGTACAAATTTTTATTTACGCCTTTGCCCACTACGTAACACCAGCCGTACTCGTTCTGCGCTTCGGCGTACCCGTCTTCGGCGGCTTTACGGTATAAATCCACCGCTTTGGCATAATCCCGCCCGACCTCTTTTCCCTCGTCGTACAGTTTGCCCAAGTCGTACTGCGCGGGAGCAAATTCGCCTTCGGCGGCTTTATTCAGCAATTCCAACGCCTTTTCCGTATCTTTTTCAACACCTGCGCCGTCACGATAGCACTGTCCGAGAAAGTGAACCGCAGGCAAATAATCCTGCTCCGCGGCTTTATTCAACAATTCCATCGCCTTTATCCGGTCTTTTTCAACTCCTTCCCCGTTAAAATAGAATTTACCCAAAACGAAAACAGAGGGAGCGTAATTCTGATCCGCGGCAAGTTTGAGCCATCTTACAGCTTCGACGTAATCATTGTCTACGCCTGCGCCGTCGGCATAGCAAACGCCCAGCGCGTGTTGAGCTCTTTTGAATCCTTGTTCGGCTGATTTTTTAAACCAGTACGAGCTTAATCCGTCATCCTCTTCTATTCCGTCGCCGTCGCGGTAACACACACCCAGATAAAACTGCGAGTTAGCGTCGTCCTGCGCGGCTGATTTTTTTAGCCACTTAACCGCCTCTTCGGCGTCCTCTTCAACGCCTTCGCCGAACTTATAGCACACTGCAACGTGAAACTGCGCCGCGGGGTTGCCCTTGTCCGCCGCAGACTTCCAGAGTTCGAACGCTTCTTCAAACTTGCCGTCGTCGTACAGGGTCAGCGCCTTTTCGCATACTTCTTCGGCTTCCTCCACGGAAATTCCCGCTACCGAGGCGCACGTTTCTTCATCGACGTCGCCGCCGAATTTCTTTAAAATATCGTCTATGAGCCCTTCTTGTTTTTCCATTATTTGAGTCTCTTTAAAGCCCTTTTAGAATCTTTATTTCCCTGTTGCGCCGCCCGAGCATACCATTCGCGCGCTTCGTTGAGGTCGACGTCCACGCCTATGCCGTCTTCATAACACCTGCCGAGGCAGTACTGGGAATCGGAGTCGCCCTGCATAGCGGATTTATAGAACCAGTGAAAAGCCTTTTCGGGGTCGTCGTCGACGCCCGTACCTTCAAGGTAGCACCAAGCTATTTTATACTGCGCGTCCGAATCGCCCTGCATAGCCGCCTGATAGAACCAGTAAGCCGCCTCTCTGTCGTCCTGCTTAACACCTTTACCTGACAAAAGATGCTGTGCGAGGTTATACTGCGCTTCCGCCTGACCGTCCTCCGCGGCTTTACGGTAATACTCGACCGCAAGCTCGTTATTTACCTTTACGCCCTTACCGAAAGCGTAAACGTTGCCCAAATTGTAGTTGGACATAACGCTGCCGAGCTCGGCGCCCTTTTCGTACATTTCTATTGCCTTTTGCATGTTTCTCTTTACGCCGACGCCCTGCTCGTACATACAGCCCAGATTGCAAAACGCCTGAAAATATCCGTTAGCCGCCGAACGGTTATACCACTCTATGGCCTGCGCCACGTCATAAGCAACGCCTTCGCCGTTTTCGTAACACCACCCAACGTAGCACTGCGCCTTTGCGTGATTTTGCATCGCCGCCTTTTTATAATAGGAAAATGCCACAACGTCGTTTTCTTCTACGCCGTCGCCGTCGTCGTAGCACTCGCCCAAACAAAACTGCGCTTCGGCAATTCCCTTATCTGCGGCAATTTTAAAAAGCCTGACAGCCTCTTCCTCGTCGCGAGCGACGCCCCTGCCGCTCAAATATGCTTTAGCGGCGTAAGTCTGACCCGTAGGGTCGCCGAGGTCCGCCGACTTTTTATACCAGTTGAACGATTCTTCGTAGCGGGTATCGTCTTTTACGCCTATTCCCTTGGACGTATAATAACCGAGATTATTCAGCGCTTGCGTGCTACCCAAATCGGCGGATTTTTTAAACCAATAAAGCGCCTTTTCTTCGTCTTTTTCAACGCCCGTACCCGACATATAGAACAAACCCGCGTAACACTGCGCGTTTGCATGACCGAGTTCGGCCGCCTTAAAAAAATATTCGGTTGCGATTGCGGTTTTATTCTCTTTTTCGCTATCGCTTATTCCAAGCCCGTAATAATAACAATAACCGAGCATATACAGAGCTTCGGGGTCGTTGGTTTCCGCCGCTTCTTTGTATATTTCAAGCGCTTCGGCAAATTTTTTTTCTTCGTAAAGCTTTTTCGCCTTTGCGCACAAATCCGAGCCCTGTTCTTTAACTTCTTTAGACTTTAAAATGTCGTCTATAATTTTTTCTTTTTCGTTCATAAAGACCTCCAAACTATTCAATTCGAGCTCCGCAATCGGCGGAGTTACAACAGTCGCATTTATATTATAACTTTTTATGCCGCAAATGTAAAGTTTATTATAAAAAAATCCGCCGACCCTTTAAAAGGACCGGCGGCGCGCTTATGCTCCCGATTCGTTATTTTCACGTTGTTCAAAAATCTTTTCTTTGCCGTAATAACCGTATTTTTTATGATAGACAATTACAAACACTATTGTAACTATCAACGAAAGCGCGTCCGATACGAGCCCCGCCGACCACACGCCGTCCAGCCCCATAAACAGAGGCAGCACCATAACGGCGGTAACCTGAAAAACTATAGTTCTCAAAAACGATATCAGCGCGGATATAAGACCGTTGTTGAGCGAAGTGAACAGCGACGAGCCGTATATATTAATGCCGCACATCAAAAATATTCCCGCGTATATTCTGAACCCGCGCAACGCCATTTCGAAAACGTGCTGTTCGTAGCCGAAAATCTTCATAAACGGGTAGGCGAGCGCTTCCGAAAGCCCGAACATCGCAAGCCCCGTAACGCCCATTATTATCATACTCTTTTTAAACAGATTTTTCATTTCGGGTTTATTACCCGCGCCGTAATTATAGCCCATAAGCGGCGCGCTTCCCACGGCGTACCCCATAAATATGGCGAAGAAAATCATACCCACGTAACCTATCGCCCCGTAAGCCGCAACTCCCGATTTGCCGAGTTCTTCGCCGAGTATCGCCTGAATCTGAAAGTTGTAGAGCATAATAACGAGCGCCGAAGAAACGTTTGAAAAAAACTCCGAAGAGCCGTTTGTGCACGCCTTTAAAAAAGCTTTGCCGTAAAACTTTGTTTTGGTCAGCCGTAAAAGGCTGTTGTTTTTCGAAGCAAAATATATTATGGGGAAGATACCGCCGAAAACCTGACTAACCGCGGTCGCCACGGCGGCGCCGGTAAGTCCCAACCCGCACCCGGCAACGAACACTGCGTCTAAAATTATATTCAAAACTCCCGCCGACGCGGTGGCAATGAGCCCAAGACGCGGTTTTTCCGCAGTGACGAAAAAGCTTTGGAAAATGTTCTGCAAAATAAAGAAGGGTTGCGTACCGAGCAGTATTCTTCCGTACAGCACGCAATAGCCTAAAATAGGGTCCTCCTTTGCGCCTAGAAGTTTTGCAACCGGCTCCACCGCAAACTGCCCCGCAACGGCAATAAACACGCCTATTCCCGCCGTAATGTAAACGAGCATCGAAAAGTATTTGTTTGCCCTTTCTTTATCCCCTTCGCCCAGAGTTTTAGAGACGAGGGCGCTTCCTCCCGCGCCTATCATAAAACCAATGGAGCCGAAAATCATGAACAGGGGAAATATTAAATTTATTGCGGCAACCGCCGTTTCGCCCGCAAAATTAGACACGAAAAGGCCGTCCACGACCGAATACACGCTCGTGAACAACATCATTACGACGGACGGCAAAACGAAGATGAGCAATTTTTTTAAAGTAAAATGTTCGCTTAATCCTATTCTCATAACAAACCTTTCCGTAAAATATAAAAAAGCCGCCGAGGAATAAATCTTCGGTCGCTCCCGTTTTTAAAACTTTGCCGACGTGCGGCGACGTTTTATAACTAATCGGTTGATTTACCGTATTATACATTTACCGATTTATATTGTCAAACAAATATTTGCCAAAAACGTAAAATCGCTTGAAACACCGAGGAAAAAATATTATAATATATGCGATATGAAACATACGACGGCAAAAATTATAGAAGATAAAACTTTTGACGAAGAGCGCGCTCTCTATTCTTTGAAAGACGCCATAGTAAGGCACTGCAGATTTGCGGGCCCCGCCGACGGCGAATCGGTTTTGAAAGAGAGCTCGCGCATAACAGTCGAGCACTCCGCCTTTTCTCTGCGCTATCCGTTCTGGCATGCTCGCGATTTTGTTATACGCGACTGCGATATGGACGAAAAGACCCGCGCCGCGCTGTGGTATTGCAACGACGGAAAAATAGCCGACAGCAGGCTGGGCGGAATAAAAGCCGTGCGCGAGTGCAACGGGATTTATATACAAAACTGCAATATAATATCGCCCGAATTCGGTTGGCGCAGTAAAGACGTAACTCTTAAAAACTGTACGGCGGAAAGCGTATATTTTATGTTCGAGAGCAAAAACCTCGTTTTCGACGAAGTCGCTTTCACGGGGAAGTATTCCTTTCAGTACGTAAAAAACGCTAAATTATCCAACTGCAATTTAGACACAAAAGACGCGTTCTGGCACTCGAAAAACGTAACGGTTACAAACTCCGTTTTGAAAGGCGAATATCTCGGGTGGTATTCGGACGGGCTCACGCTCATAAACTGCACCATATGCGGCACGCAACCGCTTTGCTACTGTAAAAATCTGCGGCTTATAAACTGCAAAACGGAGGGTTGCGACCTCGCGTTCGAATACTCGGACGTTCACGCGGAAATTATCGGCGGCGTGGATTCGATTAAAAATCCCAGAAGCGGAAAGATTACGGTAGACTCCGTGGGTGAAATTATAAGCGAAGACGCGGTTATGCCCTGCAACGGCAAAGTAATTATACGCGCAAACTCCGAAAACGGACGTAAAACCGCTTAATAAATATTCATTGTGGATAACTTTTTATTGATTTTTAAAAGAGCAGCTCGAAAAACGGCGCATATTGCCGACCTTTTTCACCAATGTCAATAAAATGTGGATAACTTTTTTGCATATATTCCCGCAATAACGTTTTCAACAAAAAAATGTTAACAACTTTTGGTGGATAACCCGCGATTTTGAACGGTAAAACAGGCATATTGGGGCAGTTATCCACAATTTTTAACTTAATATTATACGCGCGGGAACAGACGATATGATTAAAATATTAAAAGAGGCAAATAAATTGCCTCTTTTTTGATTATATCGGAATTGTTACTGTTTATCAATCTTTTTACCGTAAAGCGCGGAAACGTCGTTAGAGTATTTTTGCATCTTGGCGCAGGAACGCAGAGGAACGCTGCTCTCGTATTCGTCCAGTTTTTTAATCTGCTCGCGTGAGAGCTTTTGAGGAACCTCTATTTCTACCGTGACATACAGGTTGCCCGTGCCGTGCACCGTTTTAACGCCTTTACCGCGCATACAGAAGCGCGTGCCGCTCGGGGTACATTCGGGAACAGTTAATTCCAGCATATCGTCTATGCCGGGGACGTAAATTTTACCACCCTCAACCGCGGTTTTATAGGATATAGGCACGGTAACGTACAAATCCCTGTCTTCGCGGTGCAACAGCTTATGCTGCTCTATCTGGAAATAGATATACAAATCTCCGCTTTCGCCGCCGTTGCCCGCCGCCTGACCGAATCCGCGCTTGCGTATGCTGCTGTCACGGTCTACGCCCGCGGGTATGTTGATGGTAAAGCGTGTTTCTTTGCGCAGATATCCCTTGCCCTTACAGTCGGGACACCTGTCTATAATTTTTTTGCCCGTGCCGCCGCAGTCGGGGCATGCCCCCACCTGTATGGTCCTGCCGAAAATGGTATTTTGCTCAAATTTTACTCTTCCGCTTCCGCCGCAACGGGAACACGACTGATACGCAGTGCCGCCCTTCGCTCCCGTGCCGTTACACGAGCCGCAGGGCTCGTTGCGCATATAGCTGACAGTCTTTGTACAGCCCTTTATAGCGTCGAGGAAGGAGAGGTTTATAGTCTGCTGAATATCGGCGCCGCGGGGCTTGCCGCGCTCGGCAGAACCGCCGAAGCCGCCCCCGAACACGGAATTTATTATATCCTCGAAGCCGCCCATTCCTCCGCCGAAGCCCGAAAATCCGCCCCCGCCGAAGGGATTGCCCCCTCCCATGCCGGGATGTTCGAGTTCGAAATCGTACTGCTTGCGCTTGTTCTCGTCGGAGAGGGTTTCGTTAGCCTCGTTTATCTCTTTAAATTTCTCGGCTGCGGCAGCGTCGCCGGGGTGAAAGTCCGGGTGATACTGTTTTGCGAGTTTTCTGTACGCCGATTTTATTTCGTCTTGCGACGCGGTTTTAGAAACGCCCAAAACGTCGTAATAATTTTTCTTATCCGCCATAATTGACCCTGTAATATGCCTTAAATACCGCTTAAAGGGGTGTTGAGCAACACCCCCTTATGCGCTTTTACAAGCGTAAACTTTTTATGAATGCTGGTTGAATTCGGTGTCGCCGCCGTCGTTTCCGTCAGGACCCGCGCCGTTCTGACCGCCTGCCTGCTGATACATTTTTGCAACTACGGGCTGGATATCTTTCGCCAGCGTTTCCGAAGCCGCCTTTATTCTGTCGTTGTCGCCCGATTCGAGCTCGGTCTTTGCCTTTGCAACGGCGTCTTCCACAACTTTTTTATCCTCTTCCGTGAGCTTATCGCCGGCTTCTTTAACGGTCTTTTCAAGATTGTCAATCATGCTTTCGAGGTTGTTTTTGTTATCTACCGCCTCTTTGCGCTTTTTATCTTCTTCCGCGTACTTTTCCGCGTCTTTGACAGCCTTGTCTATATCTTCTTCCGAAAGGTTGGTAGAAGCCGTTATGGTGATGTTTGTGCTCTTGCCCGTACCAAGATCCTTCGCCGTAACGTTCACTATGCCGTTTGCGTCCACGTCGAAAGTAACCTCTATCTGGGGCACTCCGCGAGGTGCGGGAGGAATATCGGTGAGCATGAATTTGCCGAGCGACTTATTGTCGCGGGCAAACTTTCTTTCGCCCTGCAAAACGTTAATTTCAACGCCGGGCTGATTGTCCGCCGCGGTGGAGAATATCTGACTCTTCTTTACGGGGATAGTCGTGTTTCTTTCGATGAGCGGAGTGGATACGCCGCCGAGCGTCTCTATACCGAGCGTTAAAGGCATAACGTCGAGAAGCAAAACGTCTTTAACTTCGCCGGATAAAACGCCGCCCTGAATAGCCGCGCCTATGGCGACGCACTCGTCGGGGTTTATGCCCTTAAAGGGTTCTTTGCCCGTAATGCTCTTAACTTTATCGAATACGGCGGGGATACGCGTGGAACCTCCGACCATAATAACTTTTGCTATGTCGCCGTAAGAGAGCCCCGCATCGCTCATGGCCTTTCTCATAGGCTCTACGGTGCGGTCTACGAGATCGGACGTGAGCATATCGAACTTCTGTTTCGAAAGGTCTATGTCAAGGTGCTGGGGTTCGCCGTCTACTACGGTTATGAAAGGAAGGTTTATGTTTGTAGAAGACATTCCCGAAAGTTCTATTTTAGCCTTTTCTGCCGCCTCTTTGAGTCTTTGAAGCGCCTTTTTGTCCTTCGAAAGGTCTACGCCCGTATCCTTTTTGAAAGTATCTACAAGGAAATCTATAATCTTATTGTCGAAGTCGTCGCCGCCGAGGTGCGTATCGCCGTTGGTTGCAAGCACTTCGAACACGCCGTCGCCTATTTCGAGAATGGAAACGTCGAACGTGCCGCCGCCGAGGTCGTAAATCATTACCTTCTGACTGCCTTCCTGCTTATCGAGCCCGTAAGCGAGCGCCGCCGCCGTGGGTTCGTTTATAATTCTCAAAACGTTGAGTCCCGCGATTTTGCCCGCGTCTTTGGTCGCCTGACGCTGACTGTCGTTAAAGTATGCGGGGCAGGTGATAACGGCGTCGGTTACTTTACTGCCGAGGTAGCTCTCCGCGTCCGCTTTGAGCTTGGTCAAAATCATAGCGGAAATTTCCTGCGGGGAATATCCGTTGTCGATATTGACTTTATATGCTTCGCCCATATGGCGCTTAATCGAAATTACCGTTTTATCGGGTGAAGCAACGGCAAGACGTTTAGCCGCCTGCCCTACTATTCTGCTGCCGTCGTTTTTAAACGAAACTACCGAAGGCGTGGTTCTGTTGCCCTCGCTGTTGGCTATTACCACGGGCTCGCCGCCTTCCATAACGGCTACGCACGAGTTTGTAGTTCCCAAATCTATTCCTATTACTTTTCCCATAATATTTACCTCTTTTAATATTTACCTCTTTTATTTTATATCGTCACGGCAACCTGCGCAAAACGGATAACTTTTCCGTCTTTAAGGCGGTAGCCTTGTTTTAATATCTGTTTAACGGTGTTGGGTTCTTCGCCCTCTTCGCAAGGGAAGTCAAGCACTGCCTCCATAACCGACTCGTCAAATTTATCGCCCGCGGTCACGGCAATTTGCTCCACGCCCAACGAGCCGAGAATAGTCAAAAAACTTTTTATAACTTTGTCTATCCCCGCTTTCGTCTTTTCGTCTGAAGCCGAGTCGAGCGCGTAGCCGAAGTTGTCTGCAACGGGCAAAAGTTTTAAAACCGCCTCCGACGCGCCGTTGGCATAAGCCTGCGACACCGCCGTCTGATTGCGCTTGCGGTAGTTGTCGTACTCTGCCGAAACCGCGTACCATTTGCGTTTGTAGTCCTCTGCGAGCGCCTGCGCCTTTTCGAGTTCGGAAAGTTCTTTGCTTTCCAAGTTCTCTTCTTCGGGCGGAAGCTCGCTTTCTTTTAATTCTTCTTTACCGTTTTCTTTTTTCTTTGCCATTTTTATTACCGTCTTTTCGTTTACATTTTTTATATAAGTCGTTTGCGGCGGGTTTAAACAAAAAAACCACATATTTTTTACGGAAATTTTTTATTGACAATTTTATGGCGGCAATATAAAATTAGATTAACTTCCACGAGGATAATTTATGCAATCGTTAAGAGAAATTTACAAAACGGGCAGAGGCCCTTCGAGTTCGCACACAATGGGGCCCGAAAGGGCGATAAAAATAATGAAATCGCTCTGCCCCGAAGCCGACCGCTATAAGGTGACGCTTTACGGTTCGCTGGCGCTGACGGGCAAGGGCCACGGCACGGATCGCGTAATTTGCGAAACCGCGCGCCCCGCCGAATGCGAAATTGTATTCGACGAAAAAACGCCCTGCCCCGTCCACCCCAACACAATGGATATAGAGGCATATTCGGGGGGCAATTTAAAAATTAAGCGCCGCGTTTACAGCGTTGGCGGCGGCTCGGTCAATTTTGAGGGAGAACCGCCCGAAAAGTATGAAAAATACGCTTACGACGGCATATATCCCTTAAATACTTATACCGAAATAGCCGAGTTCTGCCGAACGAACAATTTGAGGCTGTGGCAGTTTGCCGAGCTGTTCGAGGGCGCTCAAATCTTTGATTTTTTAACCGACGTATGGGAGCGAATGAAGCAGACCATACACGAGGGATTGACCTGCGAAGGCGTTCTCCCCGGCGTTCTCGGCACGCAACGCAGGGCGCAAAAACTGTATAACCAGCGGCATATAGACGAATCGGCGCAAACGAGAGAAAACAGGCTCGTATGCTCTTACGCTTTCGCCACCGGCGAGCAGAACGCGGCGGGCGGCATAATAGTAACCGCACCCACTTGCGGAGCCTGCGGCGTGGTGCCTTCCGTTCTTAAATATATGCAGGACGAAAGAAAGTTTTCAGACGAGCAAATAGTCCGCGCGCTTGCGGCGGGCGGCATAATTGGCAATTTAATAAAGAAAAACGCCTCCATAAGCGGCGCGGAATGCGGCTGTCAGGCGGAAATCGGCTCGGCTTGTTCAATGGCCGCCGCCGCGCTTGCCGAGCTGTTCGAAATGGGGCTCGATCAGATAGAGTACGCCGCCGAAGTGGCTATGGAGCACCATTTGGGGCTCACCTGCGACCCCATAGCGGGTCTGGTGCAAATCCCCTGCATAGAGCGCAACGCCGTTGCGGCAATGCGAGCGATTAACGCGCTGTCGCTTGCAAACTTTCTTGCGGACAGCCGTAAAATCAGCTTTGATATAATAGTCAAAACCATGTATAACACGGGCAAGGACCTGTTAAACAACTATAAAGAGACTTCGTCGGGCGGACTTGCAAAGTATTACGAAATTAAAAAAACCGATAAAAAAAGATGACTTTAATGAGCGTCCGTTATAGCGCCTTTTTGTGAAAACAGAAATAGCCCGCTATACTTCGCATACGAAGTATAGCGGGCTATATTTTTTAATATTAGAGCGCTAAATTGAAATTTATCTTTGCTTTATACGATTAAAATATTCGCCGCTTCTAAAATCTTTTTCACCAAAGTATCGGTTAGTCAAATGTCTTTTGTTGTACAGTCTTCTATGTTTGTACGCAAAGATTTCGTTATCTATCATTATTGCTGCTTCACTTCCAAATGCATTCGTGAAAAAGTGATATCCCTGCCTATCGGGCAAAGTATAAAAATAAAAATCCGCCACGTCACTATCAAAATGCCTTAATGCTTCTTCAAAAGAATAAGTACCAGCATATAAAACGATTTTCCCCTCATCTTCTAATTGCTTTAACTTTTTTAAGGAGTCTATCCATTTCAAAGTATTATTATTGTATTGACTAAACATTTCGGCGATTTCCCGCATGATGTTCTCCGTTAAATTACTGTTTATCGTAGTTACAGTATATTAAAATAATGATAAAAAACGATATTAAATCATTAATTTTACAAGCGCTTTAACGCGGTATTTTCACAATATATGCGGGGCAATTACAATAGATGTTTGCGTATGGCTTTTATAGCCTGGTCGGCAATAAGGCGCGAACCGCGGTGCGTGGGGTGAACTCCGTCGAGCGAATATTCGGTATACGGTATGCTTTCGGCAAGTCCGTTGAACATCTCGTCGTATGCAACGACTTCGTCGGCATACTTGAGCGCAACTTTATTCAGCACGGCAAGTTCGGAAGAGAAGAGCTTTCTCATTCTCAACTTATCGGGTGCGGGCAAAAGGAACGGTTCGAGGAAAATTATTACTATCCCCTCTTTTTTAAGTTTTTTAAGCAGCTCTTTAAAGTTGCCTTCAAGCTTTTTCAAATCGAGTTGTTTATCGGTCTTAAAGTCGTGCACCGTATCGTTTATACCCGCCATTATTACCACGGCGTCGGGTTTTAACGCGATTACGTCGCTATCCGCGCGCACCAATACGTCTTTAATCTCGTCTCCCGCAACGCCTTTGTTGATAAGCTCGATGTCCGTATCGGGATATATAGGGCGCAGTTTGTCCGCAAGAATTTTAACGTAACCGTTACCAAGCGAATTTATATCCGCCCTGTCCCTCTCGCAATCTGTTATAGAATCGCCTAAAAATACTATTCTCATCTTTTCCTCCTGTTTTAATAAAGTTGCGACTCTGCGGAAAGTTTTTCGCCTTCTGCAACCGCCTTTGATTTTTTTCTTTTCTTATCCGACAAAATTTCGTATGCGATACGCCATACAATTATCGCCGCACCGCCTACCGTTAAAAACACGGTTATTAAAACGGCGAAAACATATTCCCTTTCCACGTCGCGCTCCGCCGCGCACAGCGATCCGCTTATAACCAGCGCGATTTTATCACCCAGACTCTCCCGACCTATATTTTCCGCCTTGTCTGACGGATAGCGAGACTTGGTATACGTTTCGGCAAAGTATGTTTTGCCTGTAACCGCGTCAACGTATTTGCAAGTGAAATACACCCTGTAACCGTATTTACCGCCGCCCCCGCTAACGCGCAATTCGTAGTTTATTATCTCCCCTTCAACCTCGGCTCCGTGCCTAAAAAGTTGTTCCGCGTTTACTACGTTTATTATATTGACAAAACCGGCGATAAAAAACCACACTGAAATTACGGTTAAAACGTTTATAAAAATTCTGAAACCTTTTTTGCCGTTCATCAAAATTATTTTATCACGAACGGTGTGATTTGGCAAGTACGGCGCAAAATTTGTTGCGGCTAATTTTAAAAAACGGTTAAATAATGCTTTGACAAACGCATAAAAATATGATATAGTAATTTAGCTTTTTAAATTAATCGAGCCGTATAAGCGGAAGTACCCAAGTGGCTCAAGGGGCTCCCCTGCTAAGGGAGTAGTGCGGGAAACTGCAGCGAGGGTTCAAATCCCTCCTTCCGCGCCAGAGAAAATCACCACAATATATTGTGGTGATTTTGCTTTATTTTACACAATATATTGTGTTTTGTTGTGTCCAGGCACAATTTAGGCACAAAATCCATATTTAAATTAAAGCGTTATATCTTAACAACACATTGATTTAAGAGCACTTTTATATTATCTTGCAAAATAAAAAAGGGCTGTGGAAGATATCTCACAGCCCTTTTTAAAATTCATTTATTTCTTATATTCCTTCCATTTTTCGAAGCCGGCAAGAATTTTCAACTTGAATTGCAGGTTTGGAATGTAGACGTTCCTATAACACCCGTTTGCCGCCATAATAGCCGATACAACGGAAATAAGAAGCGAAAGTATAGTCAGTATCGTCATTGAGATAGCGGCGATATTTATTCCCACACCAAAATTCTGCACGATAACGCACGCAAATGCGGCAGTCATACAAAGCGATAAGCAAAGCTTGGTAAGAGCCTTGCCGCCGTAATACGCTGCAGCAGAACGGAAGTTCACCTCACCTCTATCCCCGCGCGGCGTTTCGCACAATACCTGTACCGCGCTGATTGGCTTTGAGCGCGTTTTTAAAATATATTTGTTCGTTTCTAAATACTCGTCCGTAACGCACGCCTTGTATTTTTCTATCTTTGAATTAATCTTATCGGTAGATTTCCCTTTTAATTCAACTCTCAACAACTTTGCATTGAGTTTAGCTATCTTTCCGTTAATCTTCCGCTTATACCAATCAATCCGTCTTTGCAAATTAAGTTCTTTGAGATATAAGTCAAATTCCTCGCCCGCCGTAAGAGACTTTTCGGCTATGGTTTTCATTTTATCAGTATACTCTTTCCGAAGCCTGTTCACCTCGTCCTTATGTAAAATTACGAGCACGTAAGCGAACAGTGCCGAAACCGACATACTTACCCAGCGTGACCAGAACAGCGTTTGAGTAAGCTGGGTAAAGTCAAAGCCGATTGAAGCAAGACAGAACATAAAAGAGGAACACAGCGAAATTGCAATACCTATTATGGCAAGCAAAAGCGTTCCCCTTCCTCCGCCAAGCGTTAGCTTTACCTTTTTTACGACTTCCGACGTTGCAGTTATTTTATCAGATTCTTCTATCATTACTTATCCTCCTTCATTACGAACGCCCCGCTTTTAAGCGTCGCTTGCATGGTTTTGTTATACGACGAGTATTTCAGATACTTTGCCCAGAATACGCAGCTTAAAATACTACCCACCCCCGCGGCAAGTTCTATCCATAAGAATATATCCGCGTAGGTCCTGAATACATCCATTCTGAAAAACGCTTCAAGCGCGAGAAACAGCAAAGACACGAAATTCAGCATAGGAAAGTGCGAAAAAAACCAACGGAATACCCCAACGAGAAATGGCACCGCGTTTACTACCACGATGCCAAAACCCAAGGCCAACTTAAAGCCCGTAACCGCTTTAACTAACGGAAGTAAGCACGCCGCCGTTATAGTAAACGGCAAAAAATAAAACGCCACGGATAGCGCGAAATACGCCCACCTTTCTTTTCTGTAAGTTCTGACGTTACTCACCACAAAGCCCCCTTTCACTCTCTTCGAGCTCTTTGACATGCTCCGAAAACCGCTCGTTATTACCCAATAAGGCTCGCTGTGCACGCATAATAGAAACTGTCGCCGCGGATTGACGGTTAAGCTCTTTGACTATCGGGGTCAATTTAGTATTGACAATTTTTTCCACTATTACGTTAAACGCTTTCTTCCCAATAACCGCAACCACTACAACGATTAAAACCGCAAGTGCGGGTGCCCAAATTACCGAATATTCGCCAAGCCAACCAACAAACTTATCCCAACCCGACTTATACTCCTTGGGAAGTTTTTTGCCGAACGATAATAGATACGCCTCTATGCTTCCCCACTGTTCGATTATTTGGTTATAGTAAAACTCATAGTCTGCACCGTACTTATCTTTCAGATACGCTTTAAACTGCTCTACAAGCTGTTCAAAACCGCTATCGTTGACTTCTTCGCCTTTAATAGTTTCTTCGGTTTGTACAGGCTCGTCCGCGTCTGCAAGCGCCACAAGCGTGCCCCCTGCACCAATAAACACTATCAGCATAACTGCAAGTATTAATGCAAAAATTTTTTTAATCTTGGTCATCGTCGTTTTCTCCTTTTATAAATTCTCTATCGTCGGAAAACCCGAACTCTTTTATAAAGTCCTCTTCCGTGCCGCCGCCTAAATAGACATTGTTCTGATAATCCTTATAAGCAAACCGCCTGAGCGCAAGCAGATTAGCCTCAAAACCATTAATCCGCGTTTCAAGCGCTTCCTCGCGTTCTTTTTCGCGTTCTGCGACAGTTTGCTTATATTCTCCTAAAGCACGCTCAACCGCCGCTATACTGCGCCGCAGTTCTTCTATTTCGGGTAAAGCGGATAATGTTTCGTCCACTTCCTTTAAGAGTAACGGTTCAACCGTATAAGTCTTGATAAGCTCACCTTTTATGTAATGCTTGACCGCCGCTTTAAGCTCGCCCGCCGAGAGGTTGTCAAGAACTATCTGACCGCTACGGAAAAGCAAGCGTTTGTCCGTTTTCCCGTTGATCTCGTACACGAGATAAAACTCACCGTTAAAGCTCGGAAGTTCTATCTGCAATTCGAGTTTTTTATCGGTAACGATAAAGGGCGATACGTCGTCGTACCGCCCCGTTCCTTTGGAATTAAGTTTAATCGTCCTCATTTTTTACCTCTCTCGGCTCTTTCCCTTCAAGCACGCGAAGTTCGTTTATAATCTCTGCCGCCCGCGCTTTCTTTTCAGTGTAGTCGTCTCTCACAAGCCCGAATATTTCCTGTTCGATATCTTCCTTGATAGTTTCAAGTTCGGCTTTTAAATTATGTATTCGGTCGTCGCGAATTATACCTTCATCACGCGGAACAATTTCCACATAATCGTCGTACTCGCGAAATATTTTATTGCCATTTTCGTCGTACTCACGCGCTTCGAGATATTCATTAATATCATATTGTCTATTATTTTGCCACCACTCGTTAATTGAGTTTAATTCCGAAATCGGATATTTTATCCCTTCTTTATACTGCATCATTATTCTACCTCCACACCATAAACCCAAAAAGCGTCTACACCCCAAACACTTCTTACATTTATTGATAATCTGCCTGAATAATAAAACGTTATATAAACGTTTCCGTCTTGTACTCCAATGGCATGGTCATTACTTTGAAAAAAATTAAAAAATTTGTCAGACGGTATCAGAACTGTTCCGCCTAAATTTGAAGTACTGTTTGTTCTTGTTATAAACAATAAAAAAGGATAATTCTCCATTGCATATCTCAAAGTTTTTACACCGGTTGAAACTGAACTAAAAGTTCCATATAATTCGGTTAACTTAAACCTAGGAGGGTTCTTCGACGAATAAACACGTTGCCCCATATCGTATAGGGCGCCGTCATAACCGAGAAAACGGAGATTAAAGATTTCCTCTTTGTTATAAGTTGCTCTCGCATGAACACGCTTGTCATTATACTCATAACCTATCATGAACTTGTCCCCGCCCTCACCCACATTTATATATTTACTATAATCAGTGTATGCATTGCCATAAAAACCACTTCTTTCGGTAGCAAGAGTTACGCCAGAATCAACACTTTTGTACCCACGAACATTTTGCTGATATACATTAGTAAGTTCCCCAGTCATTGTGTCGCCGGATTTAGAAACTTTTTTATTAATTTCAGTTTCTAAATCTTCTTCTCTAACAATTCCACCGTTATAAGGTTGATAGGGATAAGGGTGAGAGCCTTCATTGAGCATGATTGGCTGATTTATTTGTGCCTGAACAGTTTGAGTATTGTTACCAATTCTTAATGCGGTTTCGTTTGAAAATACAAAAGTTTGAGGTTGTGAAGAAAAACTATAATATTCAGGGAGGAGTTGGCACGCAATACTAGTTCCATCACTATTTACAATAGGAGAAGTATAAACAGTATACGTTTTGCCTACTTTTAAGCCCCAATGTTGAAGTGTTGAATTGCTCACACTTATCCATTTCTCGCTACCCACAGTTAATGTCCCAACAATATTTGATTGAGCTAAATTCAACCCCTTTTGCCACTCTTCTCTTAACCACTGTTCACCATTTTGGTCAAGCGTATGAATGGGTTGATTTTCTATTACTGTTTCGGTATAACTCTCTGCAAGTTCAAACTGAATATTAAATTCATTACTTGATAGCCATTGTTTAAATTCATCAACCGAATTTAAGGCAACTGCAGGGTATATATTTAAATTTCCACCAGCAGAAACATATATGTTTGGAACCCCCTCTTTAAAATCATTACCGACTGTTGCATATCCCTTGAAGAGGTTTGAATAAGCTATCTCACGTTTTGCGCCTGTCGGTAACGGAGTATAAAAATTTAGCGTGGAAACAGTAGAAATGCTTTCCGGCAGCCATGACATATTTGTCAATTCTTTGGCATTTAAATATCCCGTCTGCCTTGTTATCGTAGCCGGACCGTCGCCGTTTGAGGTAACCGCATCAAAAGCACCGAGGTTGTAGAGGTTTTTTTCTGCGGTTTCGGTCAGAACCTCATCGGCATTTTCACGCGCAGTGGTTTCGTTCGCCAAATCTACCGCACTAGCCCGCGTAGTGTCCGTAGGGTGACGGTGGTCTCCGCGGGCATATTCGCCCGAAGTTCCCGCAGCACCCGTGCCGTCCATTAAAGGCGTAGCCTTGCTCGCGGGCACCGAGGTGTTAGGCGAAGGCTTTCCGCTATCCGTCCATTCGTTGTTCTGATAAAGCCAAATATCTCCGCCGACGATATAAGCGTAGTCGTTAGGTGTTGCCGTGGGATACTGCTCTTTAAGGTCCTCTACCGAATCAAACATACCGCGGAAGTGCGCCTCGTTAGAGATATCTTCACGCAAACCCTCTATATCCGATTTAACTACGGCGAATTGATTTGCAATGTTATTACCTGCGCTGTCAGCGATTGCCTTCGGAACAGCTATAGAACCCTCTTTTACGCCTTCGATATATTCTGCCTCGCTTTCTATGCGTTTTGCCGCATTGTCCGCAAGCTGTGCGCTTTGAGCCGCGCTCTGAGAAGACTGCGCCGCCGCGTTCGCGCTTTCCTCGGCATTTTGCGCCAACTGCTCGACTTCACCGCGAACAGTATACAGCTCGTTTATGATATTGAAGTCTGCGACTTCCTGCCAGCTCTCGCCGTTAAGCACTCCGTTTATGTAAGGCTCTGCTTTATTATCCGCAACGAGCGATTTTATAAATACTCCGTACTCGCCTTTATCGGGATAAAACGTTAACTCGTTTAATCCGTAAGTGTACGAATCGCTCCAAGGATATATTGCCCGCGCCGCAAAGGTCCCGTTATTCAACTGTTCTTGCAAGTCATTTATAAGTCCCTCAATGACTTGTGCGTCATCGGGGTCGAGCGGCTCGGTTTCGGACAAATACGCGCTTTCCTGCACAGCGAGCGGAACTCGCTGTGAAGTTGTGACTGAAATAACCTTTGGCGCACTTGCGTCCGTATTATCAACGCTTACCACGTTACAGACGATAATCTGCGTACCGGCATAAAGCGTGTACTCTTTCGGCATAATCTGCGTGTATTCGGCATACTCAACGTTATCGATTTTCACCGTCTTAACAAATGCGGCGTTAAAGCCCTTAGTAGGCACTTTCGCGCCGGTCGTGGCCGTGAGTATAGCGCCCGTCTGTACCGTGTTAAAAAACGTGTTGTCTGCGTTTTTGTACAGCAATACCGTCGGCACGTATATCGTAATCTGAACGTTACGATAGCTTTCCTGATAAAGATTAAAATCTTTATATAATTCTGCCGTACTGCCGCTTGGTTTTAAGTAAATTTTAATTTCGTTCATTTTTACCTTCCTTTTTATATTTTTGTATATTAAAAGGACATTCCTTTCGGAATGTCCTTTTTTCGTACAGTCAACTGTACTTCCGTTAAAACGGACAAATTAAAAGCACCAAGCTAACGCTTAGTGCTTTTAGGTTTATTTAACATAAAAGACTAAAAATTATACTTTAAATTTGAATTATCTACAAGAAGTTGATTCTCTCTTTTCTTTAAAACTCCTTTTTCTACAAGCTTTTCAAATTTTCGTAAAGACTCTATATATCCTTTTTGTGTATCGTTAATCTCTTTTTCATCTATAACCTTTTCAAGTTCAACTGCAATCATTATATAAATCTCCTTGTTTGAAAAAATCTACCAAAATTATGTTGCGCTATATATTCCATCATATGATTATAATATTCATTAATTAAACTATTAAGCTGTGAATCTTTACCATAATCCTCAATTTTTAATTTCAATTCGGTAAGAATACTCATATTAATGGGTCTACCATGTGTTTTCCACTTATTATTATCACTTAATTCTTTTGCAATATCTCTTGCTCTTTTTTCTTTTTCTTTAATTGTAACAGGTCTGCCATCTTTATGGCTTGTCCAATTTTTAAACTTATATTGTACAAGCCATTTCTCCAAAATAGAAATAGCCAAATCTCTTGCCTGCTCGTATTCTCTAAGTTCCGCCAAATCAAAATCTTTAAGAATAACAAATTCTGCATCAGTTAAAGTTTTATTTTTAGACTTTTCAAGTAGCTCACTAATTTTATCTAAATAGTTTAACGCAGGAACTAAGTGTTTATCTTTATTTTGTACTTGTGGATCTATTGGTCCTAAAACGCTATAATAATTCATATAAATATTATCCGCACTCATACACATTATTGTACCAGCACTATAAGCGTAATCAGGAACAATAAAGTTAACTTCTCTATAAAAGTTACGGAATACATTTACAATTCTTTCTACGGGAGATAATGAACCACCTGTAGTAGTTAAAATTACAGATAGCGTATCTCTTTTTATTTCGTCTTGCTTTAAATCTTCAATAACCTGTTTAATCAAGCTATCAGAATTAAAAGCTATATCACCGTAATAGACCAAAACATCTGAATTTAAGTACTGTTCAAGGTCTATAAGTTTAGATTTCATAATTTTTTTGTTTTCTGTTTCCAATGGTCTCTCAAACATATTATTTACCTTTGTAAAAAAATTAAACTTATACCTTATCTTTATTTGATTATAACACAAATTTAGTCTTTTGCAACATTATTTACAAAAAATACTTGACTTTTAAAACTTTTATTTTCAATTTCACTCCCTACCCTTCTCTTCATAGCCCACAATTTTATAGTTGCAAGATTTGGAAAAGGACACTCCTTTCGGAATGTCCTTTTTTGATTTATTTAGCTTTAATTATTTCTTTTGCTCGTTCAACACACTCGCCAACCTCGTCAACTGCAGAGTTGATGTTGATATCAATAAACACGCGTACCGGCATTTTGTCTTTAAACATTACCGAAACTTGCGGATTTACATCGACTATTAACAACTCGCTCATACCGCCACCTCCGTTTCAATTAGAGATTTAAGTACGGGGAGGACGGTTTCGTAATTAAACAACATAAGTAAAGACTTTTTATAAACTTTTTAAATCTTCTTGCAAATTTCGCTTAATTAGATTATTATATCACAAAAGAGGTGCTTTATGAAAATGATTAAAAAGCTGATTACCCCCATTATTCTGCTTGCGCTGTGCATTTGTTGCATCGTGCCGTTTGCAGGGTGCGACAGCGGGTGGGTTGAGGTTCAAGGAATTATTTGCAATCTAGATGACGGTAGTAAAATTGTTGCTTATTCGTCTTGCACTTGGGATATTACCACAGAAGAAATAACGAAAGAAGAATATGACAATACTCCTAATGAATTACGCAAAACCCCTCCTTCTAGCTCACAAGTGATACCTATAAACAGAACCGAATTTATAGAAAATGCAAACAATTTGGTTGGTAATACATATTATTATGCCCGTTACACATATCATAACATTGTTTATGAAAAATACACTTGCAAAAACTATGAAATACAATATTTAAAAATAAAAATTTCGGGCAAAACTATTGAAATAGATAACAACGATAATATAGAAAAATATTCATTTGTCTCAAACGAAATAATTTACTTTAATGATTAATTTATACCGCTCGGTTAACTGCCGAGCGGTATATTTTTGTTCTCCAGCCAGTCCTCAAAACTGTTCGCACCGCTATCAAGCCAATTTTCATAGTTTTCATATTCATACGCAACTTTGTCTTGATTCCAAAACCTTACTCCGGTTACAAACCTTTGGCGCAAATCCGCGCGGGCAACATTGCTTAAATTTCCGTTGATACTCTGCAGTTGTGCCTTAATATAATTGTGATACTTGTGAATGTTCGCGTAATCTTTCACAACGGAAAAAGACGAGCTGCTACTCGTCTTTTATTTTACTTGCAAAATAGTTTAATATACTTTATACTATCACAAAGAGGTGCTTTATGAAAATGATTAAAAAGCTGATTACCCCCATTATTCTGATAGTGATGTGCATTTGTTGCATCGTGCCGTTCGCGGGGTGCAAAGCGACTGAGTGGGAAGAAATTCAATATATAACTTATACCACCGAAGAAGGTGGCGCTACTTACGAATCAAAATGTTATTGGCAAATAACCCACGACGGCTATCTTAGTTACGATGACGAAGAATATATAAACGCACCTGAAGAAAATAGAATATACAGCTTCGTTTCACCGTCTGCGACTGAAATAGCAGAATCAGTAGGTATTTATAAGAATAAATATATTTCAAAAGCTGACAACAAAATTGGGCAAACATATTACTACTATTCAACAATTCTCCCTAATACGGGTGAAAGAATTGTATTTAACAGCTATACGATAAAATACGTTAAAGTACGATTTATGCCAGATAAAAGCATAGAAATAGATTACGATAATGAAATAATTTCTGTTAAACCTTTATCTTACGAAATACAACGCTTTGAAGAAGAAAATTGATTATAAAATCCCGTTCGACTGTATTATGTTGAGCGGGATTTTTTTACTTATTCTTCAAGCCAATTTTCATAGTTTTCGCATTCATACGAAACATTATCGCTATTCCAAAACCTTACTCCGGTTACAAATCTTTGGCGCAAATCCGCCCGTGCAACGTTACTAAGGTTGCCATTTATGCTCTGTAGTTGCGCTTTAATATAGTTGTGATGCTTGCGAATATTTGTATAATCTTTCACAACGGAAAAAGACGAGCTGCTACTCGTCTTTTATTTTACTTGCAAAATATGCAATTCGGGTTTATACTATCACAAAGAGGTGCTTTATGAAAAAATTCTTAACATTAATTTTAACCGTTGCTCTTTGTGCTTGTTTATCTATCCCGTTTGCAGGGTGCGACAGCGGGTGGGTTGAAGTGCAAAGTATTACATATACAACAATGGACGGCGAAGAAACTACATATACTTCAATGTGTATATGGGATATAGCCGATGAAATTGTTTCAAAAGCAGAATACGAAAATGCGCCTAATGATCACAAAGGTGAATTTTTTAATTTTTCTAATAAGGAAATTATCGATGTAAACAGACAAGAATTTATAGTAAACGCAAACAAAAAAATTGGAGAAACTTATTACAGCTATCAATATTTTTACCCAGATTGGAATAATGAAGGGAATAAGGTATCTGCCTATGTTAAAGGTACTTATACAAATTACACGCTAGAATATGTAAAAGTTAAATTTGTAGAAAATGACCACATTGAAATAGATTATGAAGGAGAAATTATAGAATTATCTCCCTTGTATTTGAATGACCAGTTGTTACCATACACAATAACATATTTTAACGAATAATTTATACCGCTCGGTTAACTGCCGAGCGGTATATTTTTGTTCTCTAGCCAGTCCTCAAAACTGTTCGCACCGCTATCAAGCCAATTTTCATAGTTTTCATAGTTATAAGCAACCACATCGCTGTTCCAAAACCTAACCCCATTTGCAAAACGCTGTCGTAAATCGGAACGGGCAACGTTACTAAGGTTGCCGTTGATACTTTGAAGTTGTGCCTTTAAGTAATTGTGATACTTGCGAATGTTCGCGTAATCTTTCACGTTTGCAATTCCGCTAAAAGAAAAACCATAAATATTCATAAAGTCATTTGCGGTTTTTAAATCTCCTTCTAATGCCGAATGTTTTTCAATATAAAGCCCCAAATCCGTCGAAAACATATTAAAAATAACGTTTCCGTTCGCGTTTTTAAGCTGGTCCGGCGCAGCTTTAAGATTATCAATTGTCATTTCACGGTCTATAATTGAAGTTGCGGCTTGACTTGCCCCAGAAATAAGCCCCTCAGCTGCACCCGCTATTGCCCCCATAGGACCACCTGCCGTGCCCGATTTAGCGCCCGACACAACCGAATCTTTTAAGCCTGAAACTATTTTCATATTGCTTTGTAAGAAGAAATTCTTATTATTCGCAATAAAAGCGGCATATTGGTCGTTGGTATAGGCGAGCGAATTATCTGTACTGCCTACAAGCCCCGTGTAGTTTTTGTCTGTGTCGTCTTCATAAAGCCCTGTACCACCCTGAACGCGCATATAATACTTTGTAACCTCTGGTTGAATAGGTTCAGAATATTCAAAGGCTATTGAGTTTTCGCCCAACTTCTGTATATCATAAGCGAACGTATCGCCACTTGAAGCCGTTATTACAAGCTCTTTAAAATTTTGACTATTCAATTTAGGGTTAAAAGCAGGATTGGGTGATTTTTTTGCTTTTATTTCGTTTTTAAAAATTTCGGAATTTTCAGATAATGCATAATCGTTTGTCAAAATAAAAGTTTTCGTTTGTCTAGAACCAAAAAATAGCCCATCAATGTCAGACCATCGCTTTGTGACAGTATTACTAGTACAAATAGCTATTCCTCCACCAAAGTAAGCAATTGACCTATCTTTAATATTTGTTCCCACAGTTTCAGCTATTGTTGTCGCATCAATTATTAAATTATTATTATTATCTACATTAGCACTAATTGACGAAGAATCAAATGGCGGAACTAATGAGAGTTTAATTGTATAATAATAACTAGCAAGACTATTTAATTTCTCAAACTTCTGTCTTCCTATATGTGTTATTGGCATATTAAAATTATCTTCTGCAGAAGCAAATAGAGATACATTCAATAGTATTTTATTTATAGGGTAATTATCGTCATCAAAATCAACATTTTTATAAATTGGATAACATATACAATTTGTTGCCCCATTAAAACCAATAGGATAAGATACTCTACCTTTATTAGGATTTACCTCTATCTCAACCGTGTCGCTTTCACCACTAGGATTTCTAATCTCAGCTACTGTATACTGGTGTGACGGGTCTATAAACACATAAACCCAACTAGCCACGTTTTCATTCAACCACTCGTCCACCACGTCATTGCCCGTATACCGCAACTTCAACTTATCCCTTTTTACAAGCCTTTTGGGGAAGTTCAGCCCCTGCTCTGAGTTATAAATCTTGCTTGCGGAGTCGGTAACGAACTTGACCTTTGTCGGGTCGTCCTCAACGGGCACGAAACGGTTCAAATGCGCACGCTCGATTAAACAGTCGGAGAAGGTGATATTTTCGTCGAAGAAATAGGTTTGAACGGTGTCGAGCTTTAAATCTACCATAACGAATCCGTCCGCGCCTATCGTCGAGTTTGTAATGAAGTAATAAAAATAGTAAGTCTTATCGCCCGAAACAGCTTTAATGACGGCGTAGTTTTTGTTTACGAAATCGAACTGTGAAGCCCACGGCGCGCCGGAATTGCCGTAGACCTGCTTGGTGATTACAAGACTGTCAAGGTTAGGCGCTTCTATCTCCACGAAAGGCGCAGAGCTTGCCGCCGCCTTTTCCTCAAAGTAATCCACCTGTTCCGCCGTGCTGTTGAAGTAGCGGGTATCGTCACCCTGCATATCGAACGGGAAGTCAATGAGGGCTATGTAGTATTTGTGACTGTAATTTTCTGCATTATAGACGTCGGTAAAAGTGACCTCGAACACTGAGCCGTCAGGACGGCGGGCTTCGGATTTAGCCGTCCGGTAAATACGCACGGTGGCGGTAAAAGGCGCGTCCTTGGTAAACGCAGCGCCGTCGTAATAAGTTAAGGTATGCTTAACGCCGTTTGCGGTCGTGGAGTTTAATATTTCCGCCTGCAAAGATTTATATAACGAGCTTTCGTACGGGATGTGGAAAGAATAAAACTTCGTTTGCCCCGTTAATATAGTCTTGTTATACGCATCCGTGAACAGCTTGCGGGTCATTCCCTCGCGCTCTACGTAAACGCTTTCTGAAAGGTAAGGAATTTCATTACCGTCCAAAAGCCAATGCTTGTCGCCCGAAGTCACCGCGTTTTCGGTATATGTAACGTGAACGGTAAAAGTAAGCGGCACGCCCGAACCCAACTCATAGGAAACTTTATAGCTTTTAGGCACGCCCATACTGAAGGTCATTAAGCCTTTGCCGTTCTCGAAATCAACGTTAGTGCATTGGTTGGCATTTATAAACTCGTTAATAATATCGTTAACATTGATAAACGTGTAATTAGTAGACCCCGATATAAACATTTCCACCACAAATACATACTTTGCCTCAACACAGTTGGTAGGTATTGGCGACAGCTCGGCAGAAACGGTTCTTACCATACCGTTAATCTTTTTACCGTCGTAGCCTCTGCCTATTTCTGCAAGTATTGAAAATTGATAGTTATTCGGTTTTGTTGCCGCGATAGCATCTAAACCTGCTTCTAAATAGTTTGCGATTTCTTGTGCGCTTAACATAAAGTTTATCCCCTTTAAATTTTTGATATTTCTTCTTTAATACGTTTCAACCCGATATAGTAAAAAGTCTGCTTGTTGGGGGTGAATATGCTTTTTTCGTCAATTGTGTCTACCTCCCACCACCGCCCGAATACGTTTACTATATCACCCAAACTGACAACACACTCGAACTCGCCGCTGTCCACGTCAAAATACGCGTCTGTAGTTTCCACAATTCGATACTCGCCTTTCCCAACGCGATTTTCAACGGTTTGATGGGGCTTATCCTGCTTGTCTACGCCGTCCTCAAGGTATTTGAACTGGACGTCCATTCCAAGGTCTACGTAGGTGTTATTTTGCCATTTAATAACCGCTTTGTCAGTTTTTTCTTCATAAGTGTAAAGTTTGTATAATTGTCCCCAGTCGCCCATAAAGCCGAAGGGGATTCTCTTTTCTACTCTGATAGTTTTCATATAATTACCTTTTAAAAATGTAATTGCTGTGTTGACTTTTTTTGAATTTGGACTTTATTTGCTGTCCGACTGATAAATTTCTACCGCTTTTTCCAAAAGCTTATCAAATTCTATATTTGGATTTTCTCGCAAGAAATCCATCATTGCTACTGACTTCTCGTCCGAGTTGCATAGCAATGCAATGGCCAATCCGTCCTCCCGTTCCAGTTCGTTATCCTTTACATAATTTACAAGTATTGGCAACAGTTTTCTCTCATTTTCTCCGATTTTCCTGCGCTCTTTCATTTAATCACCTCTAAATAAATCCAAATATGCGTCTATTTTATCCCCATCTATTTCAATATCCAATTGAACTAATGGGGTTAAACTATCGTTTCCGCTCGTTAAATACACGTAAAAATAATTAGCAGTAAAAGCAAAATTAATCGGTTTTACTTTTCCCTTCTGCGCTGAATTTTTACGCATTACTTCTTTACGCAAGACCGCATATTCCTGTTTGGAAAGCTCTATTTTTTTAAGCGTCTGTTTTTTATCAATTCCCAGCTCGCTTAGCCGTTTCTTTTCCGCGGGCGTCGCCTCGTGTATACCACCCGCACCGTCCGAAGATTTGGCAAATCTGCCGATATCATCACGCTTATGTTTACTTTCGTCAAACAATTTTACTCCTCCATTTTATCATAAATTAATAAGCATTGCAATTAGTTTTCCTCATTAGTCTCACCATCTTCAACCGTAGGCACGCCTTGCGATGCGAGAATTTGCAAAAGCTCGTCTTCGGCCTGCTCGTCACTCATACCCTTATTAAGCTCCTTAATTGCCGTCAACGGCGCTTTGATACCGCCTTGAACCTGCTTTATGAGCAACTCGGTTACGTTCTCCGCAGTCGGGTTCGTGTACTCGTTAAAAGTTATATTGATTAAGTCGGAATAGTCGTTAATCTGCTCTCCGTCGATATAATCGCGCACCTGTAAATACCTGTTCAGCAGTTCTTTGAGCGTTATCCGCCAACCGTTAAGAGCTATCTCCCGTGCACGCATGGACGGTTTTTCCCGCGCGTCTTGGCTTTCTGCCGAGCTATTAATACTTTCAAGCCCAGTAAGTCCTAAGGTCGTAGGAGATAACCCCGCTTTATTTATTGCGACGCTCATTAAGTTCTGAATTGTCTTTGTGTATGCTTCCCAGTTAATGTTGCCCTGAACTACGTTCCAGAGCGCCGAACTGTCGCCGGGCGACGAGCTGCCCCGCGTCGTGATAATGGTTTTATTAAAGTGATTTAACCACATATCGTTGCCGTTTTCGTCCTGAGGAATCAACTCGTCCGAAACAAATTCTTTAATACCGCCTTTACGGATAGCGTCAATTAAATCCGAAATACTTTCAGTGAGCGCATCTTCTATACTTGCAAGTCCCTGAATATCGGGAACTCCCCGTTCGCCTTTATAGAGTTGATTTGCGTTATCATTCTTTTTGAAAATAATCAAAAAGTCCTTAAGGGGTAACCTTAAAGACTTCGTGTTTATATCGTCGGGAAACTTGGTTCTGCACTCGTTTATAAGCGCTTCATCGTTGGGTGGAACGTACTTGCCGTCTACGGCAAATCTATAGGCTATATTGACGTAACCTTCTTCGTCCTTATAGTGAATTTCTCTGAGTTCGTACGTCGGGTCATCTTTCGATACTTCTTTTACAACGAAAGATTTTATTCTTCCGCGGCGGTAATTAACTTCCAAATGCTGAGGCTCTATTATGTCTATTAACGGTTTATCACTTACATCGGGACAATACGAAACTCTGAAAGCAACATCGCCGATTCCGCTTTCCCAATAGACGCCGTCGCAAAACTTTTGTTGTAGCTCAGCCTCGTCCTTTAACTCATTGAGTATCTCGTCGATTTCGTCGTCGTTACTTTTACAGACGAAACCGTTTGACGCAACAAGGTTGACCTTCGCTTTGACTATCATCGGAATTATTCCGAAATATGCGAATGCTTGCCCGGGTATATAATGCCCGAAGAACTTATTTTCGGCCTCTTGTGCAAGCCATACGTTTTTAAAATACTTTGGCACCTGCACCTGATAAAACCACCTTATAACCGAAGTATCGTTACTTAGTAATGCAAGGTTTTGCGCCATATTATACTCATAGACGCTGGGAGAACGCATATCGTCTATAAGCTCTTTGTTTTTAAGGTTAAAATTATATCTCGCCATTTCCCTTATCCTTTATCAGTTTATCATCAAACTTTTTTGTTACGGTTCTTTTCATTTTATTGGTATTTTTCTTTACTATTTCGTCGGCGGCGTCTATCGTCTTTTCTATTGCCAACGTGTTTTCGCCGACAACTTTCCAACCCGCGGGTTTATAGACAGCCTCGTACAATGCCTCGTCAACAACGTTATCTATACCATCTTTAACTATATTCAAAAACTTCATATATTACCTCCTGATATTTTTTGTTATATCGTTCCACTTCTCGGTTAAACCGTATGAAAGTGAATCTCCGAAATCATTAATCTGAATGCCCAAATCAAGCTCTGCGCCGTCGTCCGATAATAATAACTGTGTATGAGCATTGTAAGAGTTTATTGCATGACTGCTCCACAGTAAACGGTTCTGGATTAAAAGCTGTTGCTTTAACTCACAGCGCGTCTTTAAAGTTATAACGTCTTTAAACGCTTTAACCGAACCCTTTATTTGAATGGTATTAAACTTATTTTTTGCCTTCCACGTGTTTATTAATATGGCTTCAGCGTTATCGATAGCTATTTTTTTGAGCTTAAACATCCACCTGCACCACCACGGTTCAATTTTCTCTTCCACGGCAGAAATTATAGCGTCGTGGCTTGTTGCAGGAACAACCCAGCTTTCGAGCACGACAATGCGCTGACAGCCCTTGGAATATCCTATAAGACTTGCTATCGTTGAAGCTCTTTCGGCGTTCTCTATTTCTCGATTTGAACCCACGTCAATGAATACTCCAATTTCCTGCAAATTTCCTATTTCAATATCTTCAAAAGGTATAAAATGGACATTTTTGTCCATAAGCGGCGCATATGCCGCACCCTCAACTGCACCGCGACAGCCGAGGATTTTACTCGTATAATAGAAAGAATTTTCGGGGTAAAGCTCAATAAGCCGTTCCCGCTGTTCTTGCGTTAAATGCGGCGCATCGTCATTCAGGTTAAAATGGTAGTAATGCATATATGGTTTATCTTCCACCATTTCAGACAGCTCGGCACTCGGCACCGTTTCTCTGAACATAACCTTTGAATGGTTGACGAACTCAGTATAAAACTCTTGCGTTGGTAGTCCGCCGTTGGTCGTGCCTATCAACTTACAGCCGCGGGAAAATGCTCGCCCCATAGTTTCGCGGATACAGTCGATATGCAAAACCGAAAGCTCTTCAAGCCAAATTCCATCAGGGTTTGCTCCGAGTATTTTCGACCACGAGTTTCTGTCATCAGCGCCTATGATATAAACTATTTTGTCCCCATGCAGTCCGTGAAACGTGAATTGTAAGCCCCCTGCCTTGCCTTCAGTGTACTTTTCACGCATAAAGTCGTACATGTTGTAAAAACTATCGTTGTTTTCAAGGATGTTTCGCACGCCGGTTCCGCGGTCTTTGAAAATCATATAAAACTGCGTATCGTCAAGCGGTGCGTTCATAAGCCAGTCCATAAACTTATGTCCCGCGACCAAGGTTTTTGAGCACCCCGTTGCACCGGTTAAAAACAGTATTTGCGAAGGGTCGCGCATAACGGCGCGCATTTTATCAGTCCAGATAATGTCGTTAAGTTTCATTCTTCCTTTTTAACACTGTTGAGATACTCGCGCATTAATTCTTTGTTTTCGTTCGTTACGCTTGTTTCAACCTGCAATTTATCCCGCCACTTTTTGGGGCACCTGTTTTTCAACCAATATATTTGTGCTGTAACATCGGGCACAACTTGTTTATGCACTACTTTGGTAACAATAAGCTCGCCGCTATCGTTTCGTTCCTTTGTAGTCTCGTCATAATCATAACCAAGCGCACGCTTTAAAAGAGCGTTCTCCACTTCCGTATCGACTATTTCAGCTCCCTTTTTTAAGACTTCCGAAAGTTCCGATTTTTGACTTTTATAAAGATTAAAGGTTGAGTATGCTATACCCAACCTTTTTGCTATTTCTTCTTCACTTGCACCGTTGCGCTTCCACCGCTCTATTAACTTTAAGTTCGGCAATACGACCGTTTCGTATTTTGTCTTTGCCATTAAACACCTTCATTTTAAGTATGAAAAAAGCACCCTTTGCAGAGTGCTTTGTATTTTTCCTTTAACCCCGCCCCGATGAAAGAAGTAATACGGGGCGGGTCTATAAGGAGACATATGAAAACGCTTTGGTTATCCACGCTTCCACACTACCATTTTATACTTTAAAATAAAAAGTTTATTTTCATAATCAAATTTTGCTTTAGTTAACCAAAACGCTATATTGAAACCTACTGCTGTAAACCCAAATACGCCGTAGATAACAACAGTAACCAAGAATATCCAATCTCCCATGCTCATCTCTCCCCCTCCTGCCCCGCTGGAGGGGCTTTTTGGTTTTTGAATAGTTCCTTAATTGGAACTTTATGATTTGATTATAGTACCAAGTTTTATACTTGTCAAGTATTTTTCATAAAATATATTGCAAAAATGGAACTTTTTTTCTATACTCAATCTCACAGGAGGAACGAAAAGTGTCGAATATTGAACTTAATCAAAAAATAGAAACCTTAAAAGCCTATGCAAAGTCCGCAGATATAACTTATGAAACCATATCTGAAAAGTCTGGAATACCAGTAAGCACTTTGAAAAAGATTTTTAGCGGCAAAACAAGCAACCCCCGTTTAGATACTGTTCAAGCCATAGAGCGGGCACTCGGTATAAATGAAAAAAGCCCGTCCAACGTATACGACGTGGACGGACTGCTTGTGTATGAAGAAATAGGAACTGTCTGCGCGGGATTTAACGGTGCGATTAATGAAATACCGACTGGTAAGAAAATAGAAATCCCCGCCTCTATGATTAGCGGCGGGAACAAGGACGATTATTTCGTTTTAAGGGTTACCGGTAACAGTATGTACCCCAAACTTCTCGAAGGCGATACCATTCTCTGCAAACGTTGCGACAGCGTAGACAGCGGGGATTTAGCCGTAGTACTTTATAACGGCGACGAAGCTACCGTTAAGAAGGTTAATTATATTACAGGGCAGAACTGGCTTGAATTAATCCCAATTAACCCCGAGTACCCTTCAAAGCGCATTGAAGGTACAGATTTAGACCAATGCCGCATTCTCGGCAAAGTCGTTAAATTGATAAGGGATTTGTAATAGGTAAATAATTATGGAAAGAAAAAATACTTTTCAAATAGTAGAAGAAAATTACAATATTGGATCTGAACTTCTAAAGTTGTATAAATTATTTTTAAATGGAAGTTATTTTAACCAACACGGCCGAGATCATACATTTAAAGAATTACTCGACCAAGTTCTTTTAAAAACATGGGATTTTCGTGGAACATGCTTAGACACTGACGAATACCTACAAAAGTCCAAAGCCGACTACTTTAATAATAGAAATGAAAATTGCGCTATTAACTTTCTTGAAGTCATTGAAAATTGGTGTCAATTGCTTTTTAGTAATAAAGGCTACTTATATAATCGCTACAATATTACAATAAATGAAGATTTTTCTATAATCTTTTATAATATAGTTTTAACTTTAGAATCTCGCATGGGACTTGCGAAACAAAATATTAAAAATCAATTTGTTTTATATCCAGAAAACGCCCCGCTTGAGCAGGTTGTTAAAATTGTTGATAATGAACATGCCCAATGGGAACTTATTAAATATGCCCGCGAAAGTATGCATGTCGAAGAAAAAAGGAAATCTCTCGCCTATTTCGCCACCCAATTTTATATTGAGCAAGACGATGAAGAGGGAAACCCTCATATAAAACCCATAATGAAAGATACTACGAATATACTTAACAGTATACAAATTCGACACAATAACGAAACTGGTAAATGGGAAAAAAACTATATTAAAGATATAACTGATACAGAAGCATCAGCACTTTGCGATATGGCTTTTAATAATATTCTAGCTATAGTTTTATTAAGAGAACAAAAAAAATATAAAGATATTTATAAGGCATTTAGAGACAAGCAAAAGCAAGATAAGAAAAAAGAAAATTGATCAGCACTATTATGCCCTCTATTATTCCCAAGGCGTTCTACTGCGCCCAATGCAAAACTGAATCGAATAAAAAGGTTTGTGACTGCGGGACTAAATGCAAGCCTCTCCCGCCTTACACGGTGCGTTTTCGCTGGATAAACGAGAAAGGCGAGGAAGAACATAAACGTCTTACCGGCACGCCGTCTTGGACAACGCAGTCTGCCGCGCAAAAGGGCTACGAGCAATGGATAGCCGAACATCCCTCCCACCCGAAATCCGAATTAAAGACCTTTGACTTCCTTACTTTATACGCCGAGTACAAAACGCATCTTAAAGTAAATATTAAAGAATCGTCTTATATGGCGGTTCTTCAAAGGTTTGACAAATATGTTCTTCCCATATTTGCTGATTATAAAGTTACGGACATTACCACCGCGGATCTATTAAAATGGCAAAATGGTCTTTCTGATAAGGGATTTTCAGTTAAATACAAAGCAGCTATACGTAGCTCTTTTAGCAATTTCTTTGAGTACTTAAAGATTTACGGAATTCACAATCCGTTTTCAATGGTAAAGGGCTTTAAAAAAAGCAAAGAAACCCGAAAGGAAATGCTTTACTGGACGCAGGAAGAGTTTGAAATGTTTATTGCCGTTGTAGACAACTATCGTTTCAAGTGTGTATTTTTATTCCTATACCTCACCGGTTGCCGAAAAGGTGAAGCGTGTGCCCTTAAATGGGAAGATATTGATTTTACAAATTCTACCGTAAAAATCAATAAAACATTAACAAAGGCTACTGATTCCGAACGAAGCGTAAACGAAGGTGAAGTAGTTTCAGATGTATACCGCATAACCACCCCCAAAACAGAAAATTCTTATAGACAAATATTACTTCCTACCATTCTTATAAAACACTTACAAGAGTTACAAAAGAACAAAACTTCCGAGTTTATATTCGGCAGTGATGGCAATATTTTACCTTTTCAAACTTTACAGCACGCATTTGAAAGATACACAAAGAAGGCGGGAGTAAAGCCGATTCGCATTCACGACCTTCGTCATTCACACGCGTCATTACTTATAAATAAAGGCGATAATCAGTTATCAACAATATACGTAATAGCGGCAAGATTAGGCGATACGGTGGAAATGATTTTCAAAACATACGGACACCTTTTCCCGAATACACAAAAGGATATAATTCAAAAATTAGATATAGATATTTAGGCACAAGGTTAGGCACAAGAAAATAATTTATTATAATTTTTAATGGTTTTTAATGGTTTTAAAGGGAAAAATTAACTTAAAATAACTCGAAATAACCTAAAATAACCCAACTTTAAATTCCCTCCTTCCGCGCCACAAAAAAGAAAAGGGATTTTTCCCTTTTCTTTTTTATTGTTGCAAATGAGCGTAAGAAACCCCGAGGTCCGCGCAAATGTCGCAACGCTTGATGCTTGCGTCAATATCCCTCTCTACGCACAAAAAGGTTTACCTTTCTTACTTTTTTATTGCAAAACGTTAAACTTTATATTATAATAATTCAAATATATATTTAGGTGAAAGTAACATGTTAAAGCTTACTTGTATTATCGGCAGTCCGTATTCAAACGGAAGCTGTGCTTACCTTGTTAATAATTTGATAAAAGGAATTAACAATCCTGCCGTTACCATAAAAAAGCACTGTGCGGGCGAAATTTAAATGAATTACTGCTACGGCTGTAAAATGTGCTGCGAATGCGGCGAGTGCATTCAAAACGACGAAGTTAAAGATATTATTTTAGATATTTTAAGTTCTGATTATGTTGTAATCGCCGCGCCGTCTTGGCGGGCGGACGTACCCGCGCAACTAAAAACTTTATTCGATAGAACTACCCCATACGGCGATACTATCCCTAACCGTAAATATGCGACCAACAAAAATATTAGGGGCATAGCCATAGCCGTCCGCGCCGGTATGCGCGAGCAATAAAACGAAAATAATGAAAGTTTTCAGATTGGGGAAACGCATAGAGAGAGAAAGCAAATGACTAACGCCGAAGTTCAGCATATAGCAAAGCAAACAATGTCTTTTATTAAATCGCAAATTAAGGTTGGAATGAGTTTGCAGGAATTAAGACAAATGGCAGAAATAAAAATGCTTTCTCTCGGCGCAACTTCCTTTTGGTATTGGGATATAGGCACATTTATTTTTTCGGGTGATAAAACAACGCTTTCCGTATCGGGCAAGCGGTATAAGACCGCCGACAAAGCCATTAAAGAAAACGATATAATTACGGTTGATTTAAGTCCGCAAGTTGGAAATATTTGGGGCGATTATGCAAGAACTATAATTATTGAAAACGGCGTTGTTGTGGACGATATAAATAAAATAAGCAATACCGAATGGAAAAACGGCTTGCTTATGGAGGAAAAGTTACATCGTGAATTATTGACGTTCGCAACGCCCGAAACAACTTTTGAAGAATTGTATTTACATATAAACAATTTTATTACGGCTAACGGTTATATAAATTTAGATTTTATGGAGAATTTAGGTCATTCCATAGAAACGCAAAAAGACGACAGAATTTATATCGAGAAAGGCAACAATACAACTCTCGGAAGCGTTAAATATTTTACCTTTGAACCGCATATTGCAGTTAAAGGTTTGAAATACGGTTTTAAAAAGGAAAATATATATTGTTTTAAAAATAACAAGCTGGTAGAACTTTAATGACAATAGAATTAATAAAGGCAAATGAAAGCCACGCCGAAGAAATTTGGAATATGCAAAAGGTGGCGTTTAAGGAATTGTTCAATAAATATAAGGACTTTGAAACCAACCCTGCAAATGAGCCTTTGGAAAAGACAGTAATGCGTTTAAGGCAACCGTTCACATATTTTTATTTCATAATCGCTAACGGCAAAAAAGTTGGCGCAATAAGGGTTATTGATAAAATGAATGGTGAAAACAAACGCATTTCTCCCATTTTCGTAATGTCCGAATACCGCAACAACGGCTATGCCCAACAGGCTATCATACAAGTTGAAAAAATTCACGGTTTATATAACTGGGAATTGGATACAATTTTGCAAGAAAAGGCAAACTGTCATTTGTACGAAAAAATGGGTTATTGTAAAACCGATAATGTTAAGCAAGTCAATGATAAATTAACTTTAATTCTTTACAAAAAATGACGGTCGTTTTAATCGCCGTGAATATTTGCAATTTGCAATAAATTAGTTTTTTAAAGCGCAAACCGGAAGCAACCGATATAAAAACAATTTAATTCAGCACGAAAGGGCACTCGTCTTTTGACGCCACAAAAAAACAGCTTAATGACGTTCGCATTGAACTGTTAGCATTAGATTGCAAACGTAAGTGCGCCGTTTATGCTTTGTAACTGCGCTTTGAGATAATTATGTCACTTAAAGATACCCGCGTAACCTTTCAGCCTTAATTAAGACATTTGCTGAATAAACTATCATATATCGCAACGCGGAGATAGAATCTGAATAACTCGATACGCAAAAAAATCGGGCGGCAAATAAAACCGTCCGATTTTGCTTATTATATTCCCAAAAAATCTACTATTATTCCGTTAGCTGTCTTTACCTGTTTTTTATTGAAACCGTGACCCGCCCCCTCTATCACACACAATTTACCGTTTTTAACAGTGTTTACAGCCTTTTTTGCATAGCTTATATTAACTATTTTATCCTTGTTTCCGTGCAATATCAAAACCGGCACGGTGAATTTTTCAAAACCGCATAAACGTTGAGATTAATCGCCGATTTCGGATAATTTGCCGAAAACCCGAAAAACCCACTTTTTAGCGTAGAATCTATATTTTCCGGGTCAAACCGCATAAACAACATTTTTCCGCGGCGGGCGTCGTCGGGGATACATAAAGCGGGATAAAGCAATATAAGTTTATCCGTTTGCCGTTCGGCGGCGACCAAACAGGAGACGAGCCCGCCCTGACTTTCGACCGTTAAAATCAGTTTGGTCATATCCGCGTAACCGAGCGACGAAACGTAATCTATCACGCACTGTAAATCACGCTTTTCGGTTTCCAGCGACATATCTTCAAACTTGCCTTCGCTCTTGCCGAAAAGCCCTCCGCCGCAAAAATCGTACGTATATACTATATAACCTTTCTTCGACAGACTTTCGGCATACGCCTTTAACATGCGCTGATTGCAAGAAAGCCGTGACTTATTATTACGGGAATACCGTCATTTTCTTTATTACGATATTCCGTTCCGCTTATCGTAAACCCGTCTCTTTTGCATCTGAAAACCGTCTTATTCATTTTTTATTCGAAATTTATCTCTGTTACTCCGTCCTCTACCAAATAGCACATTTCTTCGTGTGCGGAAATATTATCCGCTATTTTGTTGACGTCAAGTTTTATATAGTTAACCGTTCCGTTTGCAAGCAAAGCGCCGTGTTTGTCATAAAGAGACACTTCGGCGGTGCAAAAATGCGGCGTATCTTTTACGATAATTCCCTTTCCTATTATGGTTTGGTTGTACGGAACGGGTTTTCTGAATTTGGTTTCGAGCGAAGTCGTCACGCCGAAACTCTCTTCCGACATTTCTTTTGCCCATAGCGCGCGTAGCCCCATTTCGTCAAGCATACACGTGATAAGTCCGCCATGCACTCTTTGAGGATAACTCTGGTGTTGTTCGCGGTAAGAAAATACCGTCATAACGCTTCCGTCCTCCATATTGTAAAACGGAGCGCGAACGCCGTATTCGTTATCGAGCCCGCACATAATGCACATTTTGCTGTTCCGCTGTTTACTTATAACCCTCATAACAAACCTCTTATATCAAAATAAAATATAACAGATGAATATTATTATAGTATCCGCGCAGATAATCGTCAAGCAAACGATAAAAAACAAAATTATTTATTACAATTAGTTATGTAAAAAAGCCGCCGAAAACCGAACGGTTTTCGGCGGCTTTTTTAATCTTGTATCCGCCAATCATTTTATCATACAATCCGCGTCAGTCTGCGTTCTCGGGCGTAGTTTCCTCGCTGCCGTCCTTCTCCGCACCCGTATTCTCCGCCGCGGTCTCCTCTTTTTTGTTTTTAGAGGTCTTTATTTTTTCCTTAACCGCGCCTACCGCTTTAGAAATTATTCCCTGCTTTTTATCTTCCACTATAACGACGTTATCCTCGTCAAGCGAGCCTTTGACTTCAACCTCTTCATACTCGCAGTAATCGGGAGTTATGGCTTTTGTCGTCGTCTCGTTGAAGAACCTCGAATGTTCGTTATCGATTGCGACTTTAAATCCGTCCTTTTCCTTTACGGAGTATTTGCTGCTCATTTTAAGCACGACTTTATCTCCGCCCACAGCGCCGTGAACGTTGATAATATCCCCGAGCAGTTCAATCATTCCCGCGGTCATATTAAAGGAGCTGTCTTTGAATTTTTCAAATCTGTCGCTCTGCTCGAAAACGAGATTTTCGGGACGGATACCGTACACCAGCCGTTTCCCCTCATAATTTTTCAAAAGCTTTTTCTGCTCCGGCGTAAGCTTGATTTTTTCGCCCGTGCCGTCTATAACGAAATATCCTTTGTTCAATTCGCCGTGTAAAAAGTTCATTGCGGGCGTTCCGATAAAGCCTGCGACGAACATATTCGCGGGATTGCGATAAAGTTCGTTAGGTTCGCCTATCTGTTGAATGAACCCGTCCTTCATAACGACAATGCGCGAAGCCATAGTCATAGCCTCTATCTGGTCGTGGGTTACGTAAATAGTAGTCGCGCCGACTTCCTCGTGTATGCGCACTATTTCGCTGCGCATCGCAACGCGGAGCTTCGCGTCAAGGTTAGAAAGCGGTTCGTCCATAAGAAAGACCTTCGGCCTGCGCACTATGGATCTGCCCAGCGCAACGCGTTGCCTTTGCCCGCCGGAAAGCGCGCGCGGCTTTCTGTCAAGGTACGGGGTAAGTTTGAGTATTCTCGCCGCTTCCCTCACCCTTTTGTCTATCTCGTCTTTGGGCACTTTGCGCAGTTTTAAAGCATACGCCATATTTTTATATACCGTCATCTGCGGATAGAGCGCGTAAGACTGAAACACCATGGCGATATCCCTGTCTTTGGGCGCGGCGGCATTCATAATTTTGCCGTCTATCAAAAGGTCGCCGTAAGATATCTCCTCCAACCCCGCAATCATACGCAGAGTCGTGGATTTACCGCAACCCGAAGGACCTACGAACACGATGAATTCTTTATCCTTTATGTCTATAGAAAAATCGTGAACCGCGTGCACGCCGCCGTCGTAAACCTTATTTACGTTTATAAGCTGTACCGAAGCCATTTTTATTTTACCGCCTTATCTATGATTTCTTTATTCCCCATTGCGGGTATAGCGCCGTAGCCCGTAGTGGTATACGCGCCGCACCTGCATGCAAATTCCAGCATATCCTTATAGCCGTCGAGTTTCAAAAGGTTATCCGCCCGACAGTTATTTTCCATTAAACGCGCTATAAACCCGCCGAAAAACGAATCGCCCGCGCCGGTGGTATCCACCGCTTTTACCTTGTAGCCACCGCATTCGAACGACCTCCCGTCCGCGAGGTACAGCTTCGCGCCCTTGCCGCCGTCGGTCACAAGCAACGCCTTCAACTTTCCGCCGAACAAAAGCTTTACGCCGTCGTCTCCTTTTAGTCCCGTTACAAATTCGAGTTCGTCCGCGCCCGTCTTTATAACGTCGGCAAACTTTGCGAATTCGATAACGGTTTTACGCAGTTCCTCTTTATCTTCCCAAAGATTGAAACGCAGATTGGGGTCGAAGCACACCGTCGCGCCCGCCTCAGCCGCCTTGTCTATAAGAAACCGGTGCGTCTTCTTTGCGGTCTCCGTTTTCATCGCCACGCTTCCGAATTCAAGAACGTCGCCCGCCTCGAACCGCACGCCTTTAAAATCCTCCTCGGTAAAATACAAATCCGCCGCGGCTTTACGGTAAAAACTGAATTCTCTTTCGCCGTCCTCTTTAAAGCTGACGAACGCGAGCGACGTGTCGTATTTGTCGGTGGTTTTTATAAAAGAGACGTCTACGCCCTCGCGTGCCAGCGCTTCTATCAAAAATTCGCCGAAGCCGTCGTTCCCAACCTGCGTAAGATAAGCAGCCTTTTGTCCCAGCTTTACCGCCTGAACGCAGACGTTTGCGGGCGCGCCGCCCGCGTTTTTAACGAATTCCTTCGTCTCTTTTAAACTCCCCGTTCCAACCGACTGAAAGTCTATAAGCAATTCGCCTATAGAATAAAGCTTACTCATAAAAAGCTATCTCCTTTATCTGCGCCTTGCTCCCGTTAGAATAAAAGGCGAAGTTCTTCCTCTGTATACCGGCAAGTCTCACCGTAAGCGCGACTTTGCCGTCAAGATAAACCGTCAACACCTCGCCGTCTATAATTATATCCGCGCAATAATCCTTATCCTTTGCAAACGCAAACGGAACCGAGGCGAGCGGCGCGCCGTAGCGCAGTATGCTCGAAACGTCGTTATAACACACGAGCCTGCTGTTTTTTGTATCGAACGCAATGAGCGACTGCCCCAAACGGTTGTTGTAAACCCCGTCCAGCGCGAAAGTCAAACCGAAATCACCGTTAAAATCTTCCGCCCTCACCGTAAGCTCTATTCTCGTAACCTGTCTGCCGAGCCGCTCCGCACTTCGCGACGAAAACCCTTCTCCGGAAAAAGATATCTCCTTATATTCCTCGTTTGTGCCGCCGCCAAACCTGTATTTAACCTGCGAAGAAAAGGCGTTTTTAACGCTTTCGGGCATAACGGCGCACAACTCGCCGTTAGAAAGCTGAATTATTTTGTGGGCTACAAGGTTGCCGCCCCAGTCGAAACCGCCCGTGCTTCCGCCCGAAAGTCTTGCGCACCAGGCAAATGCATAAAGTTCGTCGCCCGCCTTTTCAAGTCTGCCGGCATAAAACCCGCTGTCGTCTATGCTGTCAAGGGCAAACCTTTTCCACTCGCCGTTCTTTTCCGTTCTGTAACGGTAATGCGTCACGCGGTTAGCCCCCTGCTCGCTGTAAGCGAGGTAATAATATCCGTTATACTCCACGTAAGACGGGCACTCCATATTGTAATCTCCGTCGTCGTTGCGGAAGAACACTCCCTCGTCCTTCCACTCCTCCGTGCGCGCGTCCGGAGATGCCGCCGAATAGCGCTTTATTACTCCACGCCCGTAGTCGCGCGTGGTGACGAGCATATAATACAGTTCGTCTGCGTCGTCGTAATACACATACGGGTCGCGGAAATCGTTTTCGTATCCGTAAAGATTTAGTTCGTAATCTTTATTTTCGTCGTCGGCGTCCTTTACCCACGTTTGCTGATTGTCGTAACTCTTTGCGTGGCGGATAACCTCGTTGAATTTAAGTCCCTCTTCCTGTCCGTGGTCGTTGTGCCCCGTATAAAAGAAGTGAAAATTCCCCTCTTTATCCTTTATGACCGAACCTGTGCCCAAAGCCGCGTCGGGCGACTTTGCCGCGTCGGGGTCGGTATCTGTATCGTCGAAATTTATAGATACCCCGCAATCGGTATAGTTGACGTAATCGGTAGTGGTGAGCCGCGCGATAGGGTGATAGAAAACAGGGTTAGACCCCACAGTATCCTGCAAATGATATATATTCATTACCCCGTCGTCGTAAAAAGGCATAACGTCGCCCATATACTTTTCCAACCCGTCTTCGTAAGTGGAAACGGGGAAAACCGTTTTATCGCCCTGATCCGCCGAGTTCTTGTTGGGCATAGAGCAACCGGCAAAAATTCCGCATGCCAACACCGCCGTCACAACGGGCAAAAGCCGTTTTATTTTCATAGTTTTTTACCCAATTTATATATACTTTTTACGCTCGCCGCCCCGTCGGTTTCAACCGAATACTTGCCGTCGAGATAAATTCTGCTCGAAATAACTTCTTTGCCGCCTTCCACGAACACCTCTATTCCGGATACGTCCAGAATCACGCGAACGGAGCACGCTCCGTATCCGCCGTTTGTTCTTCTCACGCAACCGTTCATGTTGTTCGTTTCGGTCGTATCGAGGTATACGCCGTTATCGCAACCTATAACAAACTTACCGTTATCGGCGCGCACGGTCACGCTTCCCTTTCCGCCGAATTCTATCAAAACGTCCGCGGAGACGGGCAAACCGCCGTCTTTAAAAGGCCGACGGTAATTTTCTATCTCTTCGACGGGAGTCTGATAAATATCGCCGTCCAGATAAGAAATTACACGCGGGAGCGAAAACGCGCCGACCCAGCCGTGCCCCCACTCGTGCGTGGGGTAACGCTTGTTCCACATTTCCAGCCAGCCTATCATTACGGGTCTATTTATACCGTTTATAAACTGCGGAGCGTAAAACGTGTCGCCTTTGTCTATTTCGCGTATGAAATCCACGCGCATAGCGCCCTTTTTAAAATCAATATCGCCTACTATAAAAACGCTCGAATTAATGTTTTTAAAATCGTTTCCGCGCTCCTTTACATGGCAACCCGAAGCCGTGAGCACGTCTTTGCCTCCTACTCTGCAATAGGAAGGACATTCGCCCATATCGCCGAGCTCGTAAAACGGGCCTATCGTGAACTTGTATTCGAGTTTATCGAGCCGCCCGCCCAAAACTATAATAACGCCCTGATTCAGACGGGTGTTCTTCCCTCCGACGAAAACGTAATATTCGTTCCCGATTTTAACGGGGCAGGGGTCGCGGAAATCCGTTCTGCATATATCCTCGGGCAAAGTTTCGTTGTCGAAAACGCATCCGCGGTTCTCAAATTCGTAACCGTCGCGCGACGTAGCCAAATAAACTTCTTCCGTCTTTACGCCGTAATGCTCGAAGTGCCTCGTATAAAGCGCGTTGAGGCAACCGTTTGCTTCTACCGCCCCGCCCGAAAAAATGTTTTCGCCGTTCTCCTCGGGTGCAAGCGCCACACCCGCGTCCTCGTAAGAAATAAGGTCTTCCGAAACATAGTGCCCCCAATACATAACCCCGTTGATGGAATCGTAGGGATAATACTGATAAAACAGGTGATATTTCCCGCCGAAACAAATCAGACCGTTGGGGTCGTTCATCCAGCCCACGGGGGGCGACATATGGTATTTTAATTTATACTTTCCGTTAACGCCGTCTTTGAATTTTAAAATATACTCGTTTGCGTTTTTTAAACCGTTCATTTGTCCTAATTTTCCAGCTCGCTTTTCAAACAGATTTTTATATCGCTTATTTCCACCGTTACCCCGTGCAAGTCCGCGTTGGCACCGTTTCCGAACTGCCACACGAATTTGTAAACGCCGTCCAGATTTTTTTCGTTACAGCGTATGGAATAAGTCTTTTCGCCGGCGGACATTTTAAAGTTTTCCCATGCGAAGGTATCCCAGTTAGCCGCAACCGTAGCCGCAAACACGCAGTTGAGTTCTGCCGAAGCCTTCGCCTTAAAAGTAATAACGTAGTTGTCCGCCGCGCCCGAAAGATTGAACTCGGGGCTTCCCAATTCGTTGTTGCCCCAGTCGTAACCAAAGTTTTCGATTTCGTAAACGGCTTTGCCGTACTCCGTTTTTACCGTCCCGATACCGCCGTTAAAATTGTTAGTCGTAAAATTGCCTATCGAATAAATTTCGCTCTTTTCTCCGCCGCTCTTGGTTTTAACGCTCAAATTGCTCAACGTGATTTCGTTTACGGCGTTGCCCGACTGAATATACAGCCACAAAGAGCCTTTATTTCCGTCGTTGATATCTATCTTCTTTTCCTGCCGCCCGTCAGCTCCGTTTACCGTAGCTATCCATTCGCCGGGGCCCCACTGTTTACATAACAGCAACACTTCGTAAGGGTTTTGATTTTCACTTTGCAAATCGAAAGAAACGTAATAGCTTTCGCCCGCGTTGAGAGGCAACCCCGTATTGACGAACACACCGCCGCGCCATATATCGGGAGCGTTCGTTTCCGATATTTTAAGCTTCACACCCCTGCCGCCGTCCGCAATCTCCGAAGACCCGTTCAAAACAAGTCTTCCGTTGTCGTCGTCAAACCTGTTATCGGTCTTGCCGTTAAAGTTAAAGTCCGGCAAATTTTCGGTAAAACCGTCGTCCTCTCTGTAATAGTTGAGTTCCGCTTTGGAAAGCGAACATTCGAGCCCGCCTTCGAGACTGCCGAGCCAGAGCTCTATGTTCACGCTGTCGGAAGCGGCGCCGCCTTCCGGCGACTGCTTAAACGGCAACGCGTGTTTAAACTGCAATACGTTTTCACCCTGCGCAACGTTAAGTTCGGCTATTTGTTCGCCGTCCGCCGCAGCTTTAATTCTGCCCGCTATGTTACAGTTAAGATAATACTTATACGTATATTCCACGCCGCAAACCATGGTGTACATTTTTGCAAGCTTTATATCTTCCGCAATTTCCTGCCCGCTTGCCTTAAAAGAATATACTCCTCCGTTCAATCCATCGGCTTCTATTGCCGCTCCGCCTCCTGCGGTAACGGTAAACCCGTTTGTGCAGATATCGCTCCTGTAAACGTCGCGTTCTATAACAGTGGCGAACGCCGTCGTTCTCGCGAGCTTGCCCATACCGTCGCGCACCTCGTAACAAATTTCGTAGTCGCCCGCTTCGGTAAACAGCGCGTATCCGTCTTTAACCTCCGCCGCGGGGGTTATGTTTATTTCGAGTTGCGGCGTTATGTCGCCGTCCTCTTCGTCCAGCGCGGCTACCCCGTCGAGCAAATCCACATAAGTGTTTACAAGACAAGTGAAGTCGCTCACCCCTCTCAATTCGGGGCCCTGATTTACGGGCTCTCCGCCGCAGGCGGAGAGCGTAACTGCCGCGGCAGTTACGGGTAATATTAAAAATTTAAATTTTTTCATCATTCTTCTCCGTCTCCTCTTCACGGACAATTTCGCCGTTTTCGTCCACGTATTCGTCCGCGCTTTCTCTCTTTTTCAGTTCGTACACACTCGTTTTTAACGCCTTCGCTTTGAGTTTGTAAAAATTTTCTTTCATAAGCCGCGATATCAAAAACGGCACCGCGTAGGGCGTAAGTATAAGCACGTAAGGGTAAAACAGCACCAGCGCGACTACTCCGCCAACGCACGCAACCGAAACAACGCTGCGTATAAACCCGCCGAATATCAGCATAAGTCCGTTATAGAACAGCTGACGCAACGTTACGTTCATATAAACTATTACAGTAGGGGAAGTAACAAGGTAAATTATACCGAAAAACAGCGCTATGCAACTGACCGCGAGCACGAAATAATTCATGCGTTCGGGATAAGCGTTGAAATAGTATATATTCAAAATCGGAAAAATCAATATTACGAGCTGAAACAGCGTGTAAAATATTAAAATTTTCCAATTTTTACCTATGGTAACGAATATGTCTTTAAATCTGCGCGAGTCTATTTCGCTTTTAAAATAACCGGTCACGCCGACGAGCACGGGGATAAAGGGCAACACCGTTGCCGCCGAAAGGGCAACTATTAAAGTAACTACTAAAAATTCGAGCGCATAGTCACCGATAAGCCTGAACCCTTTCATTTCCCCCTCCCGTATTTTTTAATTCCCCGTCGCTTGGAGATATCTCTTATAAGCCGCGTTGTTTACCTTTTTAATCTCGTCTATCGAAGCCCTGTTGGCTTTTAGCAAGTTGTTTTGCCAGTCCGATACCGTAGGCGCAGAATCCGAAATTATTCTGTTAACCATCCACGAGTTTATGTTTTTGCCCAACATCGTCTCGTATCTTGCAAGGGCGTCAAGTTCCTCTTTGGTATAATTTAAGTTCGGTATAGAAGCCGCCCCCTCGTAAGCAAAGGGCTTAACGTAACTTTCAAGTCTTTGCAATCTCAATTTAGCGCGGCTCTCCATTTCAACGCTCTCGTTCCACACCTTTTCCGTGAGATACACCACGCCGTAAGGCGCGTTTTTCATACGGAAATCGTCCGCGCTCTGTCTGCCGTGGTCGTCGTTGGGAATGAGCTTGCCGTCCTGCTTCTGCCGTAAAAACGCGCCCGATTCTATCGAACCGTAATTGAGCTGCGCCGAATAATCAGGCAAAAAGAATTTATCGAAATACGCCAACAACCCCGCCTTATCCTTGCACGAACTCAAAATAACGCATTCCGATTTTTCCACTTCGAGCTCGTTGCTCAACCCCACGTATTGCTTGCCCGTGGCGTCGTCCACGAGTGGTTGCAACATAATGTAATCGTCGCGCTTGTCTTTGGCTACTACGGTTTCCTTTTCCCACCAGTAAAACGAACCGTATCTGCCGTCCTGCCCCCTTGCAAGAAATTCGTCCTGCGTCTGCGTAAACGCGCTCGACGTTATGAGCTCGGCGCGGTACCACTCGTGCATCTCCTTGATTGCGTTGAACCAGTTTTCGCTTTCAACAGTAAAAACCACTTCGCCGTTCAAAACGGTTTTGTGTTCCATATTTTCCGGAACCCCGAACGAAGCTATAAAATCGCTCTCGTTGCCCTGCCAGTTTCCGTGTACGAACGCCAGCGGCACCGAGCCTGCATGATTTGCCTTAAACTTTTCGAGTATGCCCTTGAATTTGCTTCTCGTGAGTTTGAGCCCGTCCTTTAAGTCTTCTTCCGACAGTCCCGCAACCGACGCGTCTTTCGCGTCTATAAGCTCTTTAACCCAAACCTTGTTTATAAAAAGTATGTTGGGGTAAGCTTTAAGCCCCATTTCTTCAACTCTGGGCAACGAATATATGCGCCCGTCGGGGGATTTCAACGCCTCTTTTATGTCGGGACGCTCGTCTAAAATCGCCTTGAAATTGGGCATAACCTTGTCGTCTTTCAAATACTCGTCTATCGCCACTATCTTTCCCCTTCTGCCGTAATTATACAGCTGAAGGTTGGAAAAACCCGCGTGATATATTGCGTCTATACCCTTGATGCCCACGGGGTCGGAATTGTTAGAATACTGCATAGACGTGTTATACGTCCAGTAAACGTCCCTCCCCGTTTCCTTTGCGAGCGCGCGGAACACGGGCATAGTGTTGTAATCTTTTACCGTCTCTTCCTTTACGGTGAGAACGGTAAACTCATGCCCCTCGTCCTCGTCTTTATAATAGCATGCCGAAAACGGAACGGCGGCCGTACAGCACACCGCCGCGGCAAGCAAAAATGAGGTTATCTTTTTTTTGTTCATATAAACCCCCTTTACTTAAACGAACCTACCAGAACGCCCTGCCCGAAATGCTTTTCTATCATCGGATAGAGTATCAGAATGGGCACCGTGGCAATTATTATCGAAGTGAATTGAACTTGTTTTGCAATTAAAAACTGCTCCGCCGCCACTTCGCCTTCGCCCGCCGACGCTTCGAGCAACCCTTTAAGCACGGTCTGCAAAGGATAAAAGTCCTGGTCCACTTGGAAAATAAGCGCGTCAATATAGTTGTTCCAATGCCCGACCGCATAAAAGAGCACCATTACGCTTATTATCGATTTGGCAAGAGGCAAAACTATATCGAAAAACGTTCTCACTTCGCCGGCGCCGTCTATCTGCGCCGCCTCGAGTACTTCTTTGGGAACGTTGGTCTGGAAAAACGATTTGCACATAAACACATTGTAAACGCTTACACCCCCGCCTATTATCAAAATAAGAGGGTTCTGGTATAAGCCCAGCGCCGTGCAAACGGCGATATATGGCACGAGTCCGCCGCCGAAAAACATGGTTATTATCAGCAAAGGCATAATAATTTTTCTGAACGGCAGATAATCGCGTGAAAGCGCCCACCCCGCGGGTATGGTCAAGACTATGTTAAACACCGTTCCCACCACCGTATACAGCAACGTATTGAAGTATCCGCGCCAGACGTCGGGGCGGTTAAACAGGTTTGCATATCCCGAAAAAGTGACTTTTATCGGGTAGAGCCAAACCTCACCGTTGACCACCGCGGCGGGGTCGGAAATAGAGGCTATTACAATATAATAGAGCGGATAAATTACTATAACCGCAAGCAAAAACAAAATAAACGCGCAAATTGCATAATAAACGTAGTCGGATTTGCTCTCTTTTATCTTGTTTTTCTTTTTTAACGTTTTTAACTCTTTCGCGTCCATACCGTCACCACATACTCTGATTGGCAAGTTTTTTAGAAGTGAAGTTTGCAATTATAAGCAACGCCACGTTTATAACCGAATTGAACAGACCCGCCGCCGTACCCAAACCGGGGTTGCCGTCGCTTCCGAGTCCGAAGTTATATACGAACGTGGATATTATTTCACTCGTCAAACGGTTGCCGTCCGTCTGCATAAGTATAACCTTTTCGTATCCGCAACTCATCAGGTTGCCTATGGACAATATCATAAGCATAACTATGGTGGGCGCAATAGCGGGCAGGTCAACGCTGAAAATTCTTCTGAAACGCGAAGCCCCGTCAACCTTTGCCGCCTCGTGCAAGGCGGGGTCAACACCCGAAAGCGCCGCAAGGTAAATTATTGCCGACCAGCCGAAATCCTGCCAGTTGCCCGAGAATATAAACAGCGGACGGAACGCTTCGGGCTTTAAAAACAATTCCAGCCCGTTTCCTCCCGCGATTTTATCCAAAAGTCCGTCGGACCCGAATATCATTTTGAGCATACCCACCATTACGACGAGCGAAATAAAGTGCGGCGCGTAATACAGTATCTGCAAACCCTTTTTCGCCTTTTTAGAACGCAGCGAGTTTAACAGCAACGCAACTATTATAGGCAGAGGAAATCCGACTATAAAACCGAAAAAGCAAAGCAAAAACGTGTTTGAAAAATAGTTCCAGAAGTTCGGGTCGGAAAAGAACATACTAAAGTTGTTCCACCCTACCCATACGGTGTCGGGTCCTATTATAGGATCGCCGTGTCCGTAGTCCTGAAAGGCTATCAGTATGCCGTACATCGGCGCGTAACAAAAGACCAGAACGTAGATAAGCGCGGGCAGGATAAATAAAAGTATCCACCCCCTGCGTTTAAAATTAGCCTTCCAGTTCTCCCATTTCGAACTTTTGCCGTTGTCCGGCTTCCCGTTCGCGGTTTCGCCGTCAAGAGCTTCGTAAGCCTGTTCCACAAGCAATTCGGCTTCGTTTATTCCGTTGATACCGGTGTCCGCCACGGCGGCGCACGCTGTATTTTTCATATTTGTCCCCCATACCAGAGTCGGAAAATAATTTACAAAATTCGTTAGCTTTTCACAAATATATAATAAAGTGAAAAGCCTGTCAAGCAACCGTATATTTATTGTGCGTTTGCACAATAATAACCGAGCACAATTTTTTCAAATGCAAAATCAACGTTTGTTCTTTTTGCACTTCTTTATCACCGCAACCACGGCGTACGCCATTATCGCGGCGCCGAACACGGCAATATCTATATAGAAGAAGGTGTGGCTTATAATTTCGATTTCGTCCTCGCGGAAATCTTCGGGGCCGGTAACGCTTATTTTCAATTCCGGTCTGCCCTTGGACGTATAAGCCTTTACGGTATGCTCGCCGCCTATCAGGTTTTTAACGCTTTCGGCCGAAACGGTGATAACGTTTCCTTCAACGGTAAACTCCGTTACCTTGCCGTTTATTTCTAGTTTTTCCACTTCAACCGCTTCGCTCAACGTAAAGGTCAAAGATTCGCCTCTGGAATATTCGCTCTTTCCCGACGAAATCTCCGCCGCCGTAAAATTAGTTTCTATTGTAAAGTCGATATCGGTTAAGGGAGTTATTACTCTGAAAGTGTACTCCGTGTTCTCTTCGAGCGTGAAAAGATAACTTTCGTTTATAGTGAGCACTCCGCCCTGCACGGCGTATTCTCCCTCCGCGAGTTTGCGGCTGCCGTCGGTCACGTTTACGACCTTCGAAACTTCGTTCCCGCCGATATCGAAAGAGTTATAACCGACTCTGCGGTTCGCGAACGCGACCTTGTTGAAATCCATTTCCGCATTGTAAACGTTGAGCCCGACTTTACCGCCGTTATAATTTTCGAGTTTATGAGTTATAACCAAATCTTCGCCCGCAAAAATTTTCGCCGTTTCCGCCGATACGGTAACCGTTAGTTTAACCGTGCCGGAATTCAAACCGTAACCGCACGTCTTCAAATCACCTACGCCGGACTTCCATAACTTAATTTTTCCTTCTTTGAAATCCGCGGTGGCAACCCAGTAATCGGTCAGATTATCGCACACTCCGAAAACGAGCCCCCCTGCCTGCGCGCCCGAAAGCGGAGTCAATTCCGCCGAATAGCTTATATCTTTTCCGTTACCGTCGCCGAATAAAAACGCGTCGCCGCTGCCCGTCGCAAACCGCAGACCGTTCTCGTTAATAAATGAAAATCCGCCCAGACGGTGTTCGAAATTCACGTTGCTTTCGAATCCGTTTTCGTAAATATAAACCTCTATAACGCGCGTAACGCTCTTGTACTTTATCTGAAGTTTCGCCGAGCCCTTTTGCAACGCTTCTATGTGTATAAAGCCGCCGGATTTTTCCGCGCGTACGTTTCCGCTTCCGTCGGTAACGGTCAACTCAACGTCGTCGGGATTGAAATTTTCGGCGAACGAAGTAACCGCCACTACCGTTTCCGCTCCTGTTACCGTATCGATTTTTTCCGTCGATAAAATGAGCTCGTCAACAGTTTTAGTATTGCCGAATATACCGTTAACGGCATATACTGCGGCGTCTACCGAAATATCCCCGTCGGAAACGAGTTCCATTCCGTTAGATACAGCCGAAGGGAAAACCGCCGAAAACACGCTCGTTTCGCCTCCGTTTGCAAACACGCTTACAAACGCGCGATCGAGTAAAATTCTCAAGTTCAATTTGCCGCCGTCAAGCTCGACGTGTCGGCTGTAAGGTATTTTATAGAGCGGCGTATCCTTTGCAAGAAGCGAACTTCGAGAGCGGTCCAACGTGAGCGTTTTTGAAGCAACGTCGTATTTAACGCTGATTCTTTCGTCCTCCGAAACGCGCAGACAAAGTTGTGCGTAAGTAGCGTTGCTTCCGCTAAAATCGAGCTCCGCTACTATATCGGCTTCTTTAGCTTTAACCTGCGCAAACGCATTGTCGCCCGCTTTTAGCGCGCCGCGGTATTCCTTTATTTTATCGCCGCGCAACCCCTCGTATTGCGCAACGGGATACCGAGAAAGTTTGTAGCCGCTTTCGGCTTCTTCGAGTTTGAGCTCGCAAACGGCAGTCATGCCCCCGTTGTAAGTTTTTCTGAATTTTTCGTATTCGCCAACCGTTTTCCAGCTTGCCGCCCAACTTACGCCGTACACCTTGCCGTCGGGCGCGTTGTTAAAAGACTGAAAGGCGTAACAGTCTATGCCTTCGCTCAATCTCTTAACAGGCTCGCGCGAGACGAACAAGCCTCTTTCGTTGAGGTCGCCCACAACGTAATATTCGGCAGGATAATACGTTCCGGCACGGTTAGTGCCGTTATATTCGTGACTTTTGTTCTTGTCCTCGGGCGAGATTATCAAAACGTATTTTTCCTCGCCGCCTACCGTATAGCGCGAAATATCGGGGCACTCTCCCCAATAACCCGTCTGCCCGAGATAATCCCAGTTTTTAAGATCTGCGGAAGAATACATTCTCACCGCGCCGCCTCCGACTACCATAAGCCATTTGGAGAGCTTTTCGTTCCAGAATATTTTGGGGTCGCGGAATTCACCGTCGCCGAGGCTTCCTTCGGCGTTTGCTCCGAGCACTTCGCCGTATATTTCAAAACTGGCGCCGTCGTCCTTGCTGTACGCAAGAATCTGCCGCTGTCCGCCCGCCGAGTCGTCGGGTTGCGTTAAAACCGCCGCTATGCCCTGACCGTCTTTAACCTTGCCGTTCTCCGTTTCGAAAAGTCCGCTCGTGTTGGTTTCGTCGTACACAGCGCTGCCCGAAAACATCATGCCGTAATTTTTTCCGTCCGCGCCCACGGTGTTTTCGGGGAGCGCAACGGGCTGTTCGATCCAGTGAACAAGGTCCGTGCTCGTCGCATGCCCCCAGCTCATATGTCCCCAAACGTTTTCCGTTTTACCTGCGCCGCCGTTAGCGTTTTTATCCCAGTTGTACTGATAGTACATATGATAAACGCCGTCAGCGTACAAAAGTCCGTTGGGGTCGTTGTTCCACCCCTCTTTTGCCGAAAAAGCGAGTTTATTGCGGTAACTTTCGCCGTAAACATCGCTCCCGTCCGCAAACGCCGCCGTTCCGCCCGCTAAACACCCCGCGGTAACGAGCGCGGTAGCAAATACCGCGCCCAGAGAAATCGCCAATTTGGTTTTAATACTTTTAATTTTCATAATTCTTACGCAACTTTCGTTATTGTTAAGTTAATATTTCCGCTAGACCAGCCTGTACCGGCGTGCTCTATCATAAAATAAACGGTGTCGCCCGCATTAAAAGCAAGCGTTTTTTTATAAGAGCTCACTTCGCCGTCAACGAATTCGGGGTTGGCGTAAATGGCTCCCTCCGCGTTCTTGACGCCTATTCTGCAATTGAACTTCGACTGCGGTATTATGTTGCCTTCTCCGTCGGTAAGTCTGTTGCCATCTTCATCCGTGGGAACCGTTCCGGTAAACTTGAAATTGACGTTAACGTTTACGGCTTCTTTAAAGTTATACGCAACTACGGCCCATTCCGCCGTGTTAATAAAAGAGTCCTTTATTTCAAGGTTGCCCTTTATCCAGGCGTCGCCCGTCTTGTCGGTAAGAGGCGTAAAGATAAAATCTTCTTTATCGCCCCACTGATAAGTTACAGTGCCGTAGCTCCAACTTCCGTTGGGATTGTTCTCTACCGAAAATTCGTCCTTATAATCGACCTTGTTCAGCGCCGCTACGCTCTCCGTTTTAGTATGCCCGCAATATTCGCAGGTAACCGTCTTTTCGCCTACGTCCCAGAACGTGGGTTTCAAAGTAATTTCGCCGTCGCCGTAAACGTGCCCGGCGGTCTGCGAATGCGTTGCGCAAACCGAACATTCACGGTAATGTCCGTTTTCTCCGTCTTTAACATACGTCTGCCCCTCGTAGACGTGCGCCACCGTGTCTTTTGAAATTACTCTGCGCTCCTTCGCGCCGCACACGCACGCCCAAACGGAATAGCCGTCCTCGTTACAAGCAGCCCCCTTGCCTTCTTCGGGCAGTTCGGTTAAAAATTCGTGAGCGCTTTCCTCAAACTTAACTCCGCAGTCATCGTGAACCGCACATTCGTACCAATGCGTGGATCCGTCGTTATCATAAATCAACCCACTTCCCTTCACGTGGTTAAGCGCGGGGACCGTGCGCGTGCTTTCGTAACCGCAATCGTTGCAACGCGTTTTCATTATCCCGTCGTTTTCAACGTCGGGCGGGGTTATTTCTTCAACGTCCCGCATATCGTGAGCGACTTTTTCGTCCTCCGCCGAGCATCCGTCGTTTATACAGATTTTATAGTGGTTGATTCCGTCCTTCGCGTCAATCCACTCTCCCGAGAAATCGTGTTCGGGTCTTTGCGTAACCGCTTCTCTGCTCTCCGCTCCGCAATCCGAGCACTTTATATAGTGCGTACCGTCCGAATGGCATGTGGCGGCAATATCCGTTTTGTCCGTATCGGCTACCCAGCCGTGCGGTTCAACGTTTGCGCTTACTTCCGCACACCCTTCGGCGGCGCACTCGCGTGCGTGTCCGCCTTCGGCCTGCACGTACGCTCCCGTAAAATCGTGCGTATGTCCGCCGTCATGTCCGCCTTCGTCGCCTCCGCAAGCCGTAAATCCGGTCACCGCGCACGCAAAAGCGCAAAATCCCGCAACCGCAGAAACAAATCTTCTCATAATTCCCCCTCATTGAAATTATATAACACAATATGTTTGTTTGTCACAATATTATTATACACATTTTAAACTGTCAATAAAGCAATAGGTAATTGTGCATTTGCAAATTTAAAATTGTAAACAATTTGTGCATTTGTAAACTTGATTTTAATGAAAGTTTATATTATAATCTGTTTGAGAGGTGCACCGTGAAAAAAGCAGTAACTATAAAAGACATAGCCGAACAGCTCACTTTATCGCGCAATACCGTTGCAAAGGCGCTCAACGGGCAGTATGTGCCCGAAAAGACGAGGGAAGCCGTGCTTAACAAAGCGCGTGAAATGAATTATAAATCTTTAAACCTGAACCGTATAGAAGTCGGCAATAAAAAATACAGACTGCTGTTGATTTCGGGCAAGCCGCTCAACAACATGAATTATTTTATACCTTTAATAAAAGGCGTTGAAAATTACTGTTACGAAAAAAATTACGAGCTTTTCCAATACACATACAACAGCGACAAAACGCCGTTCAAAGGCGTTTACGACTACGTCAAAGAGCTTAACGCCGACGGCATAATCGCCATAGAGTGCTTTGAAAAAACCCTTATAGAAAAGTTGTTGAATATCGGCAAGCCCGTTTGCTTTAACGATTTTTCGGCTTCGGTAATAGAGAGCGACAAACGGTACGACGTTATAAGCGCAAACGACGGGCAATCCGTTTACGAGGCTGTCAAATTCCTGCACCGCAGATATAGGATAACAAGATTTACGTTCGTGGGCGATCACAAACACTGTTTGAGCTTTTACGAAAGATATATGGGTATGCTTAAAGCTGTTATAAGTTCCGGAATTCCGCACACAGGTTACGAAGATATCCTTTGCAACGATTCGAGCTTCGATTACGGCAACCCCGCCGCCCTTAAAACCGAAATACTTAAACTCAAATACAGACCGCAATGCTTCGTTTGTTGCAACGATTTCGTGGCGCGCACCCTGTGCGGAGCGCTCAAAACGCTTGACGTGGGCGTTCCCGACGACGCCCTCGTTCTGGGCTTCGACAATGTTGCGGAAGCGGTGGCGCTCACTCCCTCCATAACTTCTTTTTCCGTGCAAAAAGAGTTTTTGGGCACCGAAACGGTGAGAACTCTTGTAAACAGAATAGAAAACCCCGCCGCCCCTTCCAGAGTGGTTACGGTAGCCGCCGAACTTATACGGCGCGACTCAACAGAAAAAAACGTTACTTTCTGAATTAAAAAAAGCTCTTGAACCAATCTGTTCAGAGCTTTTTTTATTCAGCTTTTCTTTGCCGACATTTCTTCCAAAATGCCGTTTTATTTTGTAGCAAGAATATTCTTTTTCGTGAACCGTTACCGCGCCATAGGCTTATGCAAGAAACCCGCAACCGCTATGCCGCCCTTCGCCCGCAAAAAAGCATATAAAAAGCGCGGCAAAACGCCGCGCTTTTTATATCAAACGGTCATTTTATTCCGTATGCCTTTTCCCGTTCCGAAAGCGCCTTCATATCCCCGCCGGTGTGCGCCGCGATAAATTCGAGACATTCGAAATACGCCTGCATTTCACCTATGAAAAAATCCGAAAGTTCGCCGTTATCGGTTTTAAGTTCGGCAATTTCGTCCAAACTGTACTCTATATATTCGGTCAGATTTTTCAATAAGGTCAGTGCGTCTGAATTTTTCATAAGTACAGGCTCCGTAAAATTACTGTATATACATTGTAATACTTTTTTAAAAATAATAATTTCACTTTTTCCCGCTTTTTTCGACAAAATTCGGCTTGATTTTTTCAGTTTTTTTCACTTCTTTTCAGTTTTTTTCAGTTTTTTTCAACCCGTGCAAAAAACGCGTTTCAAAATATACCGAAATTTTACAAATTTACATTTTAAGGGGATTTTTATTTTATGGATATGAAATATTTCAGACTCGACGGTAAAATCGCGCTCGTAACGGTCGGCTCTTACGGCATAGGTTTTTCCATTGCAATGGGCTTTGCCAAGGCGGGCGCACGGTGGTTTTTAACGATATAAACGAAGACCTCGTCAAAAAGGGCATTGCCGCATATAAAGAGCAGGGCGTAAAAGCACACGGCTACGTTTGCGACGTAACGGACGAAAAGGCCGTAAACGAACTCGTCGAAAAAATAGAAAAAGAAGTCGGCGTAATAGATATACTCGTAAACAACGCGGGGATAATCAAGCGCATACCCATGTGCGAAATGACCGCCGAACAGTTCAGGCAGGTTATAGATATCGACCTGAACGGACCGTTCATCGTTTCCAAAACCGTAATTCCATCCATGATTAGAAAGGGTCACGGCAAAATCATTAATATATGCTCGATGATGTCGGAGCTCGGGCGCGAAACCGTTTCGGCATACGCAGCCGCAAAGGACGGGCTCAAAATGCTCACCAAAAACATTTGCTCCGAATACGGCGAATATAACATTCAGTGCAACGGCATAGGCCCGGATACATCGCTACACCCCAGACGGCTCCTTTGCGCGAGAGACAGCCGGACGGCAGCCGCCACCCCTTCGACTCGTTTATCGTAGCCAAAACTCCCGCGGACAGATGGCTCGAAGCCGAAGAACTCGCGGGCCCCGCAGTATTCCTCGCTTCGGACGCGTCAAACGCTGTAAACGGACATATTCTGTACGTAGACGGAGGAATTCTCGCATATATCGGCAAACAGCCCAAATAATCAATAATACAAAATAAAACCCCTCCCCGCTCATACGAGCGGGGAGGGGTTTTATATGTTAAGATTTTTAAAACAGTTCTTTTTTGTATACCAGCCTGTCGGCTTCGGTTATTTTTCTCACGGCGCGGCAGGGGTTGCCGTAAGCCAGACTATCGGGCGGAATCTCTCCCGTTACCACCGAACCCGCGCCTATCACGCAGCCCGAACCGATCTTCGCGCCCGCAAGAACGGTGACGTTGCCGGCTATCCAGCAATTATCCCCTATCGTAACGGGAGCGCCGTATTCCATATCGGTTACGTATCCCTTTTCGCTCTTGTAGGGGTTTCTGTCCTCGTGGCAAAGCGGGTGCTTGGGCGTAAGTATCGAAACGTTCGGGCCCATAAAAACATTGTCGCCTATAACCACGGGGCACACGTCCAGCACGGTCAAATTGAAGTTTGCATAAAAGTTTTTGCCCGTCTTTATAAACAAGCCGTAATCGAAAAACACGGGTCCCTGCAAATACGACCCCTCGCCGAGGTCGGGCGCAAGCTCGCACAATATCCCGCTACGTTCCTCTTCCTGCGTTTCGAAAGTATCGTTATAAAGTTTGCACAAGCGGTGCGCGTTACGCCTTAATCCGAGCAATTCGCCGTCGTTGGGGTCGTAAATTTTCCCTGCCAGCATCTTTTGCTTTTCGGTCATAGTTTACTTTTTACCGTCCTTCTTTTCGTTTGTTTTCTTTACGGGAGCTTTGGCGGGGGTTTTAGCGGGAGTTTTGGCGGGAGCGGGCTTTTTTACAGCCTTTTCCTCAACCGGGGGTTCCGTCTTTTTTGCCGAGCGCTTTACGGCGGGCTCGGGCGCGGCTTCGGGTTCCTCGGATTTTACAGCCTTTTCTTTGCTCTTTTTAGGGCGGTTATCGAGCTTTTCCATATACTTGTTGCCGAATACCATATTACGGAATTTAGGCACGAACACAAGCACTGCAATCAGCGCCGCCAGCGCCGCAAACAACAGAACGAACACTACAAGCGATATCGTAAGCGCGCGTTCCACGTAAATATTGGGCGCGTTTATAAGGCTTGCCGTGTAAGGTATACCTATTACGTTTAACATTACTTTGTCCGCAGACGTCGTTATAATTTCCAAAGTGTGCTCCTTATTACCTAAATTTTCCGCGTTGACGACTAATTTGCGCGCCTCGCGTATTTCACTGTCAAGATGGACCGTCGAGTGCTTTTTGCCGTCGATGTAAACGTCCGCCGAACCGTATCCCTCGCCCGTGGCTGCGTAAAGCGTTATGCTTTCGCCGATAAATCTTATAACGGCCTTTTCGTTCCTGTTTTCGGCAACTATGTAGCCGTTGGGCAAGTCGTCTATCGAATTTGAATTTTTCCAGCCGTCGGTGGTGTATAAAAGCCCGCTCGAAGAAGGCAAAATCCTTTGCGTGCTCGACTGAATACCGGTGTCGAGTTCGGATATAATAGTGAAGTTCTTGCCCGTCGTAGCCATTACTTCCAGCTTCCAGTATCTGCCGGATACCTGCGGGAAGGTCAGCGTGACGGAACCTTTCTTATACGGCAGACTGTCTCCCTCGGACACCGTTTCGTAAGTAATGTTGTCCTTCGAAACAGAAAGTCTGTATTTGGTTATCATTGCGTTTGCCGTATTGCGCGAAGATATGGTGAAGTAGTTAAAGGTCTGTTCGCTCGCGGTATCTATTATAAACACGTCGGGCGCCGTTTCTGTGGGAGGACGGACTCCGTGGCCCGTATAAGCGGTATGGAACAGAGTTCCCGTCTGACCGTCTATCAGCCAGTCCCACTTGTCTGTAATAAACTCCGTCGTCTCTCCCGTCTTTTCGTCAACCATCGTTTCGGTCTTATATCTGCCCTCGTGGATATGGTCTCCGTCGGGCGCCTCCACTACCGACCACTCGCTCTTGTCCGTGCCCGTGTTGGCGAGTTTAACGCTGTCCTTTTTGGAAATAAGGTATTGCGCTTCGAATACGTAAGTTTCTATCTCTCTTTCGAGATTGAGCTCGGGATGATATGCCGCGGAAGCAGGTATATCCTTAAAGCTCGTTTCTCCTGCGGCGCGTATACCTAAAGCTACCCCGCCTTTACCGCCCGTATTAAGGTTAAAGAGCCTTACCGCATAAAACTCGTCCTTTACAAGCGAAACGGAATATTTTAAATTCTCGCTGTAAGCTCCGCTATACGCGGGCAAAGTCAAAACCTTTTCTATCGATTCAAAATCCTTTCCGAAGTAAGCGTACGCATAGTCGTCACCACGGAGCGAAAGTTCATATTCGCCCGTCTCGGGAGCCTTGTAATAATATTCCAGCACTTTGACTTCATTAACGCCTGAAGGCGAATTGTAAGAGTAAACGGGGTTAGATATATCCGACCTTTCCGACTCTAAAGTCTCCGTCTGCATCATAGCGTTATCGAGCTTGCCTTCCGCTGTCGCCTTGGGGTCAACGGTAATATTCGTATAAGACTCAACGCTCGCGCCGTGATAGCTTATACGAAGCGTTATCCTGAATTCGTGTATAACTCCGTCGTTCATTTTAATGCGGAACTTAAAGTCGTCAAGCGCGCCCGTATATTCTTTATTAAATGAATAAACGTACTTACCCCCGCCTATATCCTTTATTGAACCGTGGTCGGGGTTTCCTACCGATATAATTTCAAAGCCCTTTTTATCTCCGTCGTCAAGCGAACTGATAGTTGTCGTAAGCAGGTCGAAAGTAATATCGCTTCCATATGTTACAAGATAGTCGCCCGCCGTCTTAACGCCGTCTATCCCTCCCGCGTAAAAGTTTGAAACGGGCTCGTAAACAGGCAGTTCCTTCATATAAGAAAGCTGTTCCGCAGTGAAGTAATCTTCGGGAATATTCGCACAATAGAAAGTATTGAAATACTTTATAAAGTTCATTCCGTAAGTCAACGCACAACGATAAGCAAAGTCGGCGCGTTTATAAATACCTTTCGAGTCGCCGTCTCGGCGGGTTACGTAATTGGGTTCTTCGCCGTAGGTATACAGCAATTCGTAATATTTATCGGCACCGAAAGAGTGCATCAGATTCGCATACATACCCAGACATTGGAAATAACCGTAAGTGCCGTCGTCATAATCGCCCTCTTTGTTTTTAAAAGTCAAAGTTTCCGTAAGCACATTGTAAGGATTGGCATATCCGCCGTGTTCGGCATTACCCGTTTTATTTCGTACCGTAGTGCCTATATCGCAGGATATTATGTAGGAAAGCAGGTTCAAAGCGTTGTTTCTCACTTCGCCGTCTCTGCCCGCTCCAAACCCCCATATGGAGCCGTAAGCCGCGCCGTGGTTGTGCCCTACCTCGTGCAGAACGCCCCATGTTCCGCCCGCAAGCAGTCCGCGGTAGCTCATAGCCCCGTTAAACCACTCGGTAGGGCAGGCGTATGTATGTCCTCCCAGAGCAACCGCCGCACCGGCAGGCACGTGCCAGTCGAACATAACCTTGTTGTACCTGTTGTAAATGCCCCCCGTAAACGATTCGTTCACGGAAAAGAACGAGTGCCACAGCATTGCAAGTTTGTCTATTTCTTCGGTTTTTATCTGCCTCAACGAATTTACGGCATTCCATCTGTAATATAAATTTTTCCCCGCTTCGTCCGCCGGACCTATAAGTTGCCCGTTTTCGGTATCCAATACGGCTATTACCCCGGGAGCGTCTCGCAGGTATGTGTCGAAGTACTCGGGAGTCGTTACCCCCAATATATAGTGCGGCGTTTCAACCGCTCCCGTTATCGTTATATCTGCGTTCGAATAGCAGTTCTGGGGGCTTATGTTTATCAGCCCGCCGAACGCAAAGCCTATTTCATACTCTCCGTTTTTATCTAAAGTGAACGAAGCCGAAAGCCAAGGAGTGCGCCAGTTTTGTCTCTTCCATTGACTCTGTAAAAAATCCGCCCCGTCATATGTTGCGTTATAAGTATAAAAACTGCCGTTCGCCGTGAGGATATCAGCCTTTTTAAAGAACATATCGCTGGTGGAATCCACAAACGTAACGCTGTTAATCCCGCCCGTAACAGAAGATATTTCAGCTTCGGCTTCTTTTCTTATGCCTCCGCGCCAGGCAAGAGTGTTCTGCTCGCCGAGTAAAACGTTTATGCGCTCGCCGGGTTTAAGTCCGGTTACCTTTATCGTAGCCACCTCGCCCGCAGGAAGATAAAGCCCCGTAGTGTGCTGTCCGCGATAAATGGGGTCTAAAATTATTCTCTTTTTAACGGCGTTATTTTCGCCTATAACCTCTCCGTACTGCGCGTCGGCGGCGGGGTGTTTTTTTAGCCATCCGGAAAGACTCTCCGCTCCTCTCGGAGTATTATCGCCCTCCGCGCGGTAAGAAGCCGCCGAACGGCGCGAAGCCTCGTGCGCGAGGTGTTGACCCTGCGTCATCAGCATATATTTGTAATATGCAAAATACTGTTCCTGCGACTTGCCGGCGGCCTCCGCGGCGTCGGCAAAATCAGCGGCTTTTATACTGCTCGCCGGATTTGGGTATTTAGTAAAGGTTACAGAAGACACCTTTTTGTTCGTCCCCGCCGAAGCCGTTCCGTAAACCGCGCTCAATTCCTTGCTGTCGGTATTGTAAACAAGCGAAAAATCGTCCGTAAGAATACTCGTCGACGAACGGGGCAATCCGCGTTCGGTAACGTTGAGCACGTCAGCGCGGAGCGTTGCCTGAACGGACTGCGCTTCCTCGTAATCGTAACGTGTAAGCGCGTATTTGTCTTTTATAGGCAAGGTGCTTTCGGGCGGCGTAAAATAACTTTGCCCGCCTGCCGTAAGCACTACGGAAAGTACGATAATCAACGCAACCAATACCGCCGCGCCCGAACACGCGAGCGCGATAATTTTTTTATTCGGCTTTTTACGGATTGACTGCGAAACCGTAGAATTCTTTTCTTCGTTTTGTTTTTTCAAATTTTACCTCGCAAATAATTTTATATATAATTTCCGCGGCGTGCAAAGCACGGAGCGGAACGCAGGGCGCGCCCTGCGGATTTTGCCTGATTAATTATTTGTGACGTCGATACCGGCATATTCGGGTTTATAATACAGAGCCACACCGTTTTCAACGTCGATTTTTATTCTGAAACAACTCGCTTCGGCAAGTTTTTTAACGTCGCGTTCCTTAAAAAACGGATAGCAGGCAGTATATCTGACATACTTGTATTTTTCATAACGGTACGCGCCGGCAAAATCGATATCTTTCAGCAATATTTCGTTAGATCTGTTCACCACGTTAGTTATTCCGTCGTCATCGTCGTCCTCGGTGCATCTCACACGGTATTCGTCTATAAATATCAAAGACGGCCGCGTCAAAAACGCATAAGTCAAACCGTAAACGCTGCCCTTCGGCGGAGAATCGAAATCTGTTTTTATTATATCGAGCGGAGTAACTAAAACTTCTTCGGAGTGATAAAATACATATTTTGCTTTTTTATACGCCTTGACGTAATGCAAAATCATTGCAAGTCCGAAGGCGAAGGGCATAGAAGCTACAAAAAAGAAAATGAGCATAAGCGGAACGGGCGTTTCGTTGGCTATCGTTCCGGTTCCGAACAACAGCGCAAAAACAAACGCCGCCGCCGAAAACGGCATTGCCGCCGCGCCTATTATAGGTATTCTCTTGTCCAGTTTGCGGAAGTCGGTACCGACGAACATTTTCGCATTGAACTTTTCTTGAGTAACGTTTCTTTTCAAAATATCCCCTCCGTCTGGGGGCGCCCTACGTAATTTATTATATTATACATACCGTCAAAAATAAAATCAATTAAAATCGCGTTGCAAAAATATAGGGTAAATTTTAACAAAAAACCGCCCGTACGAAAATATATCCCGCTACGCTTTGTTACGGAAGCGCGGCAGGACATTTAAATTGTCGCAAAAAGTTTTTTAATAAAATCTTTATTTTTCGACGCTTTAAATCAAAATAAAATTTAAAGAGCCGAATACCTTTATACGGCGGCGCGTAAATTTATAAAACGTATTCCAGTTGCAAATCGCACGGCTCTTTTCCTGCAAAGCGGGCGTTTATTTCCGTTGCGAACACGCAGCCTAACTTTTTATACGCGGCAATACTATCCTCTGCGGAGTGCGCCGAAATATATAGCTTTTGCGCGCCGAATTCCGCGGCGGCGCCGCATGCGAGCATAAACAGCCTCTTCCCTATTCCCATATTCCTGAACGGCGCCGAAACATAAAACTCCGCCAAATCGCAATACTGCTTACCGCTACCGAACAGCGCGCGGTCAACGTAGGCGAACCCTATAATCCGCCCGTCCGCCTCCGCGCCGAACAACACGCCCCCTTGCAAAACGCCGTCGAGCATGCGCCGCGCAAGCGCGCGCTTCTCTTCAACCGTCCAGTCCTCAATATACTTTACGGGCAAAAGCGCATATTCGCCGTTTACTTTCCGCCAACATCTTTCAACGCTCTGCCTGCGTTCGAACCCGTCCGGCGAAGTTACGCTAAAATTTTCGGCGCCGAGCTTTTTATACTTAATTTCCATTTCGTCCTTTTTTAGCGTCCGGCCGCTTTTCGAATTCATAATAAATGTTGTCAAACGCGTCGTTGCTGTTCATATAAGACCCGTCCTTCCGTCTTTGAATATACTTCCGGCAAGCCCAATCGTATTTCAAATAACGCGTTTCTAAATTTTTCCGCAGTTCGCCTATCTCCCCCGATTCCCCGTAGTCGCCGTTGAGCGCTTTCATCAACGTTTCGCAGAGCAAGTCCATACTTTTAAGCAGTTCTCCGTCTATTTCATAAAAAGGTTTGATATAAGTCTTTATATCGTCGCGGTCTATTCTACGCCGACGCGCGCGTTCAATCCGAGAGCAGTATATTTTTTTACAAACTCCGTTTTCGCCTCTGTATATGCGTCACGGTTGAATTCGAATTCTTTCCAAAGCCGCAACTTTAACCGCTCGTATTCCTTTGCAACGGCGGGGTGCGCGTTTAAGTAATCCCTGAAAACTATCTCGTCCGCGTCACCTTTCAATCTTATATGGAAATGGAAAACCTTTTCCTCAAAGCCGTTTTCGGCGTAGCCCTTATTGAGCGAAGCGCGCGTCCGGCTTTCGGACATAATCAGGCAACCGCGTTCTTTTAAAATATCCGCAACCCTTTTCAGCTTCTTTTCCGAGTCCACCGTTATAAGCATATCTATTATCGGTTTAGCCATTATTCCGTTTATTGCGGTGCTGCCCACGTGAAAAAATTCCGTTCCCTGCGGCAAAACGCTTTTAAGGCTCGCGGCTTCCTCTTTATACCAATCCGTCCAATACGGCTTGTGCTCCGTCAAAAAAACGGGAAACAGCCGCCAAAGCTCTTCAAGCGTCATTTCGCAAAGTTTTTTGCCCATTTCTCCCCCTAACCGTTCGTATAACGTCATATTTCACTTTAAACAAAAATATCGCCGTATTTTATAAAATACCCGAGTTTGAAACACAATATTTAACCGCAATCAGTCAAAATATCCGTTTACGAACAAGGTGTAAATTCTGTTATGGACGTCTTTATTAACATAGCACATAGTTTTATCGTCCAGAACAGCCCCCTTTTCGCAACACTCTTTAAACCTGCCGCCCAGCACGTAACCCGCCGCGTTTTGTCCTTCGGATATAGGAGAGCAAACTTCGGCGGCGTCCCATTGCGTTCCGTAATAAAATCCCCAAACGAGTTCCCTCACGTATTTAATAAATTTAAGCTGCAACTCTTCGGGCACCGTCCCGATAAGTTCGTCGATATCCTCTTTGCCGTTGCACGCGCGCGGGAATCGCGCAACATACTTGTGCAACAGTCTCACGTTTTCGAGCTTTTTATAAACTATGGCGTAAATCTTTTTATAAAACGCTCCGTCCATTTTGACCCCGTCGGAGTGATAATCTTCGAGCTTTGTATTTCTGTACGCGTAATGCGTAACGCTCCGCGCAACTTTGCGCAATTCTTCGTCCGTACCGTACATAATTCACTCCTTAAAAACTTACCGCTTACTTTTTATTACGTAAAAATTATATCATACCGAACAAATAAAATCAATTCCTATAACAAAACGCGCAATCACTATGTCCGCATAAAATAAAAAACCGACAAGAAAGGCGATTTTTCCGGTCGGCAAAAATATAACTCACACGTCATTAAACCTTACAAATTTATTTTAGCACCAGCGCTTTCTTGGGGCAAAAATCGGAACATTTGCCGCATCTTATGCATTTGTCGTGATTTATTACCGGTGCGTCAAATCCGTTTTGCGACAGTGCGCCGACGGGGCACACTTTAACGGCAGGACAAGGATGGTTTTGCGGACAATTGTCCTTAATCAAATTAAGTGTTTTTATCATATTTACTCCCTCATATTCCATAACGGTATTGTAACAAACATAAAAAATTTAAGCAAGTGCATAACGCGGACAATTTCGATTTATTATAAATGCTTGCATAAGCATAAACAATAAAATAAATCCGAACAAACATATGTTATAGCTCTTTCAAAACGGCGAGCTAAAATATGTCCTTTAAAAAGCAAATTTCGTGCGGTCATTCACAGCTAAATTGAAATTTATCTTTACTTTCTGTTCGGCTTTCTTTTAACACACAACAGTCTGATAAAATCATTAAACAAGGAAGCGTCAGTCGGCTCAAACATTATCCATTTACCGTCGTGATAAGTATGAGTATTGTCATATATTTCTTGAACTTCTTTTGAATATGTTTCTTTGTCGGCTTCAAATTTTATTCGCTCGTCTTTACCCAAGACTATCATAAATCCTATGCAATTTTCTCTTGCATACAAGGAGCAAAGCGTTTTACTGCCTTTGCGAAATTTGTATTCGTATTTCCACGCTTTGCCGCCTTTATTCCATAAGCAATCCATATCGTACTTATCTTCAATTAAAGCGCACAATTTATTCCATATTTCGTATAAATGTCTACCGACCAAACACGTCATTTCTTCTGCGTCAGGTATCGCGTCAAGCATATAAATCTCCGATTTTTTTCGCTAAATTTCCGTTATCGTACAATTATTATAGCAACAACAAAATATTTAATCAAGCAAACGGCAAGTCGCCCGATGTTTACTCTCAAAAAATATAAAAATGTTTATTAGGTTAAGTCCGCAACTAATCATAAAAATAAAACATTGACACTTGACTTTTATTTTTTGAATACAAACAAGTATTCGTGAGCGAGTAAAAGAAAATTAAACTTTATGCTGTTCGTTTTCCAATAACCCGTTGCTTTGCAGTTATGTTGTTCCTTGATTATTATTTCTTTTGCCTTAAAACCTGCGAGTTCAAATATTCGCATTGTTTCAAATGCGAGCGGTTGCACCATTCCTTTATGACGCATATCTCCCATAAGAATGGCGCAAAACTTATCATTTTTCAAAACGCGATAACTTTCTTCGGCAACTTTGCCTATCTCGAATAAAAAGTCTTTTTGGGGCAAAAGCGACAAATCGCCGTCAATGTCTTCGCTGTAATGAATTATATCGGCATACGGTGGGTGCGTACAAATTAAATCAATAGAATTATCGGGCAATTCCAATTTTCGCGCATCGCCATTTATGAGAGTAGCGGTAGACTGTGTTTCAAAATTAAAAGCGCATTTATTTTTTGTAATTTCAATAGCCGACGGGTTTATATCAATGCCGATAAAATTACGGTGCGTTAATTTCGCCTCGACTGCCGTTGTGCCTCCGCCGACAAACTGATCTAAAACAGTATCGCCCTCTTTGGAATAACGCAGTATAATATTGCGAGGAATATACGGCGACCAATTACCGCGATATTTTGCGTCGTGTGTTGCCCATTTGCCGCGATCGGGGAACGCCCATACCGTATTTGTTTCGAGTTCAAAATTTTCGGGTTGTAACGGAATTTGTTTCGGCATTTCAATCAAACAACCTTTCGAGTATGCCGTTTTCCAAATCGGCAATACAATACATATTATCTAAAACGTCAAAGGTTTCTTCCAAATTATGCCGCGCCGATTTCCACCCGTCATAACCGTCCGTAAACCATACAAAAGCAAAACCGTCGATTTGTTTTGCTTCTAATGCAATCGTTTTGTAACTTCTTGCGGTTTCGTTTAGTTTCGATCCGCCGCCCGTGTAAAAATTCGTTTCTATCGCGTATATTGTTTTACCTTTCTTAACGACAAAATCAAATCGCTTTTCGGCTTTACCCTGATTGGAAATGCCCGATAAATCAATACCCCATTTTCTTTCAATCGCGGACAGTTTCATTTCCTTAAAATAGGTATTACCTTTAACAAGACCAGCCTTAATTAAATAGTCTTCTACAAGATTTTCCATTAAATGACCGCCGCGATTCTTGCGCCCGTTACTATCAAGTCCAACTTCTACACCCGTAACGTAATCGACAAGATTATTGATAACGTGATTTGCAATTAAATCAAACAAACCCGTCTTTTGCATAAACATTATGTATTCTTTCGCAGTGTAGTTAGGTTTGTTAAAGTTAAAAAGGTATTCGCCGTCCCCGTCAATAGCATAAATTTCACGACCACGAACAGCAAGCAAAACGGGAATACATTTTATTACTTGCGGATAATCGTTTATTAGTTTATCAAATTCGTGTTCTATATTTTTCGATCCGATAAGCGAATTGAGTATGTTCAACTCAACTTTTATGTTTTCTATATTGCCGTAAACTTTTTCAAAATCAACATAATACGCATAGTCGCAAATACTCGATTTGAAAGTTTTAAGCCATTCGTTAAAGTTTCTCTTCATAAGTGGTATTCTCCTTAATTACATATAAGCAATTCATTTATTTTCCCGCGGTTATCGGCTTTACTGTTAATCATACGGGTTGCCGATACGCGCTTAATTTGATATGCTTTATAGAGTTCGTCAAAAAAGGTATCTTCCGGGTTTACATTTTTCGGATCGGAATTACTTAATACTATTTTTGCGCCGCTTGCGTTTACTTCGTCTATAAACTTTGCAAGTCTAATTTGCTCGTTATCATCAAATGTATCGGAGTTATATGACGTAAATGCCGACGTTTCCGAAAGGGGACGGTATGGCGGATCAAGATAAACAAACGTATCTTTATCTATAAACTGTTGGGAAAGCGAATAATCGCCGCAAACAATCGTTACGTTTTGCAAAACCTTATTTATATTGCGTAAATTTTCTTCATCGCAAATCATAGGGTTTTTATATGCGCCCATAGGCACGTTAAACTGTCCTTTGCGATTGACGCGATAAAGACCATTGAAACAAGTTTTATTCAAAAATATAAAATACGCCGCTTTTTCTATTATCGTTGTTTCGTGTAATTGTAATTTATTAAATTTATCACGTATCGAATAATAATAAAACTTTCTGCCGTTCTCGTTCATAGGATAAAACAGCATTTGCATTTCTTGCAATTTTTCTATTAAGCTATCAACATCACTTTTTATGACTTGATATGCGTTTATTAGTTCGGCATTTATATCGCTTATATAAAATTGCTCAAAATCATATTTAGATAAGATATTGAAAAAGAGTGCGCCGCCGCCGACCATGGGCTCGCAATACTTTGTCAAAACTTTTTTGCCGTCAGCAGGCAACATTTTTTCAAGTTCGTTTATGAGTTGGCTTTTACCACCTACCCATTTAACAAACGGTTTTAATGCTATGACATGTTCTTTCTCATAGCGCACAGTACGCTTATCAACAGGCTTTTCGGCTGTACTCGGAATGATCCACATATTGCCGACCATCATAGCCCCGTCAATTCTATGTTCGCTACATAAAACCGAAACACGTCTTTGCGATATATTCCATTTTTTCGCTGCTTCTTTTGCCGATATAAAACTTAACATATTTACACCTCTAAAGCGTTGCAAATATTATATTCCGAAACGCGAATAAAAGCAAGCGCTTTCTTGTCAAAAAACGAAAAATGGCACTGTGGCGGGCGCTTGATAAAATCGGCAAATAAAAAAATCCGACACAAACGTGTACGGATTTTCTTGGTGGAGATAAGGGGATTCGAACCCCTGACCTATACGTTGCGAACGTATCGCGCTACCAACTGTGCTATATCCCCGTTTTATAAACTGCACAAAAGCAGTTAAAACAAACCGCCCCGCGCCATTATTTTATATTATTGGTGGGAACAACAGGACTTGAACCTGTGACCTCTTGCATGTCAAGCAAGCGCTCTAACCAACTGAGCTATGCCCCCGAAGCTTTTTCATTATATCAATCTGCCGACTGATTGGCAAGCGTTTTTATATATTAAAATACAAATTAAATTTCCACTTTATATTGACAAACAGTATTTTTCAATACTTAAAAAGCCGCTTGCTCAACCGCAGCAAGCGGCTTTTTTTGTTCCGTTTACCTCTTCGCTTTCGCCTTTACCCCGCGCATATGCACCGTATAACCGCTTTTTTTGCCTGTTATCAACCTTAAAACCGCCTTATAAATTTCACCGGCGGGCAGTATCGAAAGCGACACGCCGAAAGCCGTAACCCACTGCACGGCGTTCAACTTAACCAATCCGAACGCGTTCGAAAGCGGAGTCACGCACAAAAGCACGTTCAAAATCACCCCGCCCGCAACGGTTGCAAGCAGTATTTTGTTTGAGAAAAACCCCTTAAACGCCGACCCTCTCCCCGAACGCACGTTAAACGACTGAAACAGTTCAAGGAACGAAATCGTCATAAAAGTCATCGTGGTGGCAGTTTCGTTGCCCCATATGTTAAGGGCAATCACAAAAATACCTATCGTCGCCGCCGCTATATACAGCCCGAAAAACGCAATCGCGCAAAGCGAAGATTTAGAAAATAAACTCTTTTCCGCTCTCTCGGGAGGTCGCGTCATCACGCCGTCGTCCGCTCTCTCCATTCCCAACGCCAGCACGGGGAAGCTGTCCGTAATCAAATTCAGCCACAGCAACTGTGTCGAGAGCAAAAAGTCGAACTTAAACAAAAACAGCGACGCAACGAGTATTGCCAGCACTTCCGCAAGGTTTGTAGAAAGAAAAAACTGGATAGTCTTTTTTATGTTCGAAGATATCCTCCTCCCCTCACGCACGGCTGAAACTATAGTCGTAAAATTATCGTCCGTTATTACCATATCGGAGGCGCTTTTAGTGACGTCGGTGCCGGATATTCCCATAGCAATGCCTATATCGGCGCTTTTAATGCTGGGAGCGTCGTTAATTCCGTCGCCTGTCATTGCCACCACTTTGCCGCTCCTTTGCAACGATTTTACGATAACGTTTTTATGCTTTGGCGAAACCCTCGCAAACACTTTGCACCTTGCAACCGCGGCGTCGAGTTCGTCGTCCGTTAGCGTATCGAGTTGCCGTCCTGTCATCACCTCCGACTCGTCGCTCGCTATGTTCAATTTTTTCGCTATCGAAAACGCCGTGCGCACGTGGTCGCCCGTTATCATTACGGTAGAAACTCCCGCCCGCTTGCACTCTTCAACGGCGTCGCCGGCGCCCTCTTTCAGCGCGTCCGCCATTCCCAAAAGCCCTATAAACGTCAGATCACACTCTTCCGTTTTGCCGTTGTACGCCGAGTAAGCAAATCCCAGCACGCGCAACGCCTCGTCAGACATTTGGTCGTTACTTTTCAGAACAGCCCGCTTTTCCGATTCCGTAAATGGCGCTTCTCCTCTTTCCGTCAAAATTTTCGTGCAGCGGTCCATAAGCAGATCGGGCGCTCCTTTTGTAAAAGTAAGCTTCTCGCCGCCGATTTCCGCCGACACCGACATCATTTTTCTTTCAGAAGTAAAGGGTAATTCTCCCAACCTGCGAAAATCGGACTCAAACCCCGCTTCGTCGGCACATATCCGTAGGGCAATTTCGGTAGGGTCGCCTATATAAGCCCCTTTTTCGCCCTTAACCGAAGTACAGGCCGTCATACACTGCAAAAATCGCTTTGCCCCCCGCATATCCTGCGGCAACAGCGTTTTTCCGCAATAAACCGCTTTAACCGCCCGCAACTTGTTTTGGGTCAGCGTACCCGTTTTATCGGAGCATATTACCGAACAGCTCCCCAGAGTTTCAACCGATTTCAGCTTGCGGATAACAACCCCTTTCTTGCTCATTTTCTGCACGCCCATAGCCATTATAATGGTTACAACCGCAGGCAAGCCTTCGGGTATCGCCGCAACGGCTATAGCAACCGAAGTCATAAAGTTTTTGAGTATTCCGTCGCCCCGCACGAAAATCCCCATCAAAAATATCACTGCCGTAACGGCAAGCACAAACGCCGAAATTATTTTCCCCAGCCTGTCCAGACTGTTTTCAAGCGGAGTTTTCCCCGCCTTGCCGCCCTGCAACATTTTGGCGATTTTGCCCATTTCCGTGTCCATTCCCACGGCGGTCACCACGGCGGAGGCATTGCCGCGCACCACGTAAGTAGAGCCGAACAACGTGTTAGTCATATTGCCCAGCGCCACTTCGTTACCGCGTATGCGCTTTTCGCTTTTCTCCACTCCGGCGCTCTCTCCCGTGAGCGCGGATTCGTCGCATGTCAGCGAATTGCATTCCACCACGCGGCAATCGGCGGGCACCACGTCGCCCTCTTCCAAAAGCACTATATCGCCCACGGTTACTTCCGCGCACGGAATAACGTATTCCTTTCTGTCACGGCGCACCTTGCAAGTGCCTGCGGAAAGCTTTTTAAGATTTTCTATAGCTTTATCGGCGCGGAACTGTTGCACCGCCCCCACCACCGCGTTAAGAAAAATTATCGCAAGAATAATAAAAGTATCGGTTAAATCGTTTTTATCCTTCGACAAAAATGCAATCACTCCCGAAACCGCCGCGGCGGCGATTAAAAGCACCGTCATAAAATCTTTAAACTGTGAAAAAAACAGCTTCAAAAACCCCGTGCTTTTCCCCTTTTCAAGTTCGTTCAATCCGTATTTTTCAAGGCGGACTCTCGCCTCGGTCACGCTCAACCCGTTAGCCGAAGTTTTGAGTTTATTAAGCGTCTGCCCCGCCTCTTCAAAACAATAGTTAGCCATAAAATACCTCTAAATTAAGGTATTCGGGTTTGTCCTTCGTTATGACTTAAACCAACGCGCATTTAATAAAGAACGCGCCCCGCGGCAAAAGCCGCGGGGCGCTAAACGTAATTTATTTACGGATTAATCTTCTTCTATAACGTGCTCTTCCTCTTCGTGCGGGTCGGGGAACTGCGCCTTATCGTAAGCTATTCCGTTTTTGTCGTAATAATCTTTAATAGCCGAGCGTATCGCCTCTTCGGCAAGCACCGAACAGTGCAGTTTGTGCGCGGGCAAACCGTCCAACGCCTCGGCAACCGCCTTGTTTGTCAAAGTAAGCGCCTCCGAAAGCGGCTTGCCCTTTATAAGTTCCGTGGCCATAGAAGACGAAGCTATAGCGCTGCCGCAACCGAAAGTGTTGAACTTAACGTCCTTTATAATACCGTCCTCTATTTTAAGATATATTTTCATTATATCCCCGCACTTCGCGTTACCCACTTCGCCTATGCCGTCGGCGTCGTCTATTTTACCCACGTTGCGGGGGTTTGTAAAGTGGTCCATTACCTTTTCGCTGTATAATGCCATAAAAAACTCCTTTTTCTCCGGAAACGAATTTGTATTAATTAAATAAGGTGAGGTCTCAAACCCTTTTCGAGTTCTTCCCACACTGGCGAGATATTTCTCAAATATTCCACTACTTTGGGGACTTCCCGCAAAATCACGTCTATATCCTCTTCGGTATTTTCCGCCGAAAGGCTTAACCGCAGCGAACCGTGCGCCACTTCGTGCGGCAACCCCAGCGCAAGCAACACGTGCGAAGGATCCAACGAGCCGGAAGTGCACGCCGAACCCGAAGAAGCGCAGATGCCCTTCGCGTCCAGCAAAAGCAACAAACTTTCGCCCTCTATACCCTCGAAGCAAGTATTCACCGTCGCGGGCAAACGTTTTTCACGGTCGCCGTTAAGTTTGGAATGAGGTATTTTCAAAAGCCCTTCGATCAGCTTGTCCCGCAATTTTACAAGTTTAGCCGTATTAGCCTCCATGTCCGCGCATGCCTCTTCAAGAGCCGCCGCCATAGACGCTATTCCCGCAAGGTTTTCCGTTCCCGCGCGCCTGCCGCGCTCCTGCGCGCCGCCTTGCACAAAGGTTTTGAGCGGTATCCCGCGCCTTACGTACAGCGCGCCGACGCCCTTCGCCCCGTGAAATTTATGAGCGGAAAGCGAAAGCATATCTATATTCTGCGCCTTAACATCCACGGGAATGTGCCCTACCGCCTGAACCGCGTCGGTATGAAACGCCACTCCCCTTTCACGACAAACGGCGCCTATCTCTTTAATAGGCAACACGGTGCCTATCTCGTTATTTGCAAACATCACGGTAACCAACGCCGTATCGGGGCGTATAGCCGCCGCAACCTCGTCCGCGGTAATAAGTCCGTTTGAGTGCACGTCCAAATAAGTTACTTCAAAGCCCTCTTTTTCCAGCTTTTTCAAAGTATGCAAAACCGCGTGGTGCTCGAACGCCGTGGTAATTATGTGCTTTTTGCCCTTTGCCGCGCCGTTTTCCGCCGCCGAGCGTATCGCCTGATTGTCCGCTTCGCTCCCTCCCGAAGTAAAATAAAGTTCCCTCGGATCGCAGTTTATAAGTTTAGCTATTCTCGCGCGGAATTCTTCCAGCGCTTCTTTCGCCGTTTGCCCTACCGTATGCAACGAAGAAGGATTGCCGTAAACTTCTTTTAAAAACGGCTTCATTGCCTCGATAGCCTTATCGCTCATAGCGGTGGTTGCGGCGTTGTCTGCGTAAATAGTCCTCATGCCTAATCCCTATTTAATAAGTATGATTTAATTATAGAAAATAATTCCTACTTTGTCAATAGGAATTAATGCGTTTTACAATAAATCTTTTAAAGTTTTAGAATTCAAAAAGTTCATTATAACTTCGTCAAGCTCTTTAAACAGCGGCAAAGTCATGCAGGTGCCCGCGTTTTCGCAACCGCAACCGCTAATAAGGCAACTCACGGGCGCAAGCGAGCCCTCGCCCGTTAAAAGTATATCCGATACTTTGTATTCTTCCGCAGGCTTTGCAAGTTTATACCCCCCGCTCTTGCCGCGCGCACTAACGACAAACCCCGCCGCGGAAAGCTGCGAAGCCGAAGCTTCGAGGTATTTTAAAGATTCCTTTTGCCTTTCTGCAATGTCCGCAAGCGAAATATACCCTTCCCCCTCGTGCTGGGCAAGGTCTATCATAACTTTCAGAGCGTTTCTGCCCTTGGTTGTTATATACATAATACAATACTCCAAAAAACGTCGTAACCGCTTTGTTATCAACCGCCGTACTCTATCATCTTTTCTATGCACTTCACGGCTTTTACGCGCAGATCTTCGGGCATAACAATCTCTTCGCCGCCCCTTCCCTCAACGCATGCAAGCACGTCGGGCAAAGTCGTGAGCTTCATATCCCCGCATATAAGATTTTTAGACAGCGGATAAAATTCTTTGTCGGGGCACTTGTAGCGCAGATGCTCAACGATCGACGTTTCAGTGCCTATAATGAACTCACGGCAAGGCGACTTTTCGGCGTAATCCATAATGCCGGAAGTCGAACCCGCGTAATCGGCAAGTTCCACAACTTCTCCTTTGCACTCCGGATGAACGAGAAACAGCGCGTCGGGATGCGCCTCCTTTGCTTTGAGAACTTCCGCCCTTTCGATTTTTGCGTGCACGGGGCACCCGCCCTGCAATAAAATAAAATTCTTTTCCGGCACGCGCGCCTTCACATACGCGCCCAGATTTATATCGGGTATAAAAATAATGTTTTTCTGCGGAATCTCCCTGCAAATTTTAACCGCGCTAGAAGAGGTAACGCAAACGTCGGCAACGGTTTTCAGCTCCGCAGTAGTATTTACATACGCCACTACCGCATAGTCGGGGTGTTGCGCCTTTAACCGTCTTATATCCTCAACGCAAAACTGTTCCGCCATAGGGCAACCCGCCGAGGGATTTGACAATATCACCTTTTTTTGCGGCGAAAGCATTTTAACCGTTTCCGCCATAAAGCGCACGCCGCACATAATAACCGTGCTTTGCGGAACGCTTTTAGCCTTTACCGCAAGCGCGTAGCTGTCGCCGGTAAAATCCGCTACCTCGCATACCTCTTCGGTCATATAGCTGTGCGCAAGGATACAAACGTCATTTTCACGCTTTAAATTTTTAATTTTCTGCTGTAATTCGTTAACGGTCATAATCGTAAGAATTATACCACACCCCGCAAAATCGGTCAAGCGGAAATTATTTTAATTTTTTACTGACAAAACTACGCTTTGAATTGTTAAATAAGTAAATACAACACCATCTTTAACAAGGAGAAATCATGAAAAACAAACTTTTAATTGCGATTCTTTCAATTTGTTCGGCTGCTATCTGTGCCACATGTATGGCGGGCTGCAACCCTACCGCGCCATCCGCACCCCCCGAAGACCCGAGTGGTCCCCCCGTCGAGCTACCCACGCCGCCTTCAAGTGACGCACGACCTAGACTTAAACGGTTGCAAGGTCTGCAGCTTCAAATATACGCAAGGACCTCTTATGCTAAAAACATCTCCTCTTCCGCATTCAGCGAATGCTTGGAGCTGAAAATCATAGAAATCCCCGACGGCGTAGAAAACATTTACGACAACGCTTTCTACGGCTGTACGGGACTCGAAACCGTGACTCTTCATAAAACGCTCAAAGCCATACACCGCGGAGCGTTTGAAAAATGCGCCAGTCTTAAAAACATCTTCTTTGACGGCACCGTCACGGAGTGGCAAGCTCTCGTGTTTGATAAAAACGGAGATCGTTGGGATATCGATTCTGGCAATTATATCGTCCACTGCTCTGACGGAGAAGTAAACAAATAATTACTAATAAAGCCCCGCGCTTTTAAAGCGCGGGGCGGTCTTAATTTATCGCCTGAAATTATTTGGTTTTTTTAGCCGCAGGTTTCTTATCGGAAGCGGTCGCTGTCTTTTTTACCGTCTTGCTCCCTTCCGCCGCAGAAGTCTTTTTAGCCGCGGGTTTTTTAGCTGCGGGTTTTTTGTCCGCAGTCTTTTTTGCGGGCGCTTTTCCCCCCGCGATAGAAGCGGGCACTTCGGGTTGCGGCACGTGCGAAAGGTCGCTTATAACTTCCTCGAAATCCTTCTTTATACCGGCTTTTACCGACTTTTCTTTTTTCTTTTCCTCTTCGGTCTCTTCCTTATAAGGCACCTCGAAAATCACGCTCTCGAACGGGCGTAAATCGAATTTGATTTTATAAGGTCGGCCGTCGCAAAGCTCTTCAACCGTCTGTATTTCAAGGGGCGTTCCCTCCGAATATGTGGTGAATATGCGCTTGTAAACGCCTTCAACGGGCGCACCCACGCCCATATCCCACCTGTCGACGGGCGCAAAGTTGCACACGAATATAAGCGCGTTGTTATAATTCCACGGGTTGCGCCTTATAAATGTGAAAATATTTCTGTTATAGTCGCCGCTGTTTATCCACTCGAACGTAGCGGGTCCGCCGCAATCGTTGTGCAATACGGGGCGCTCGCGGTAAATATGTAGCAACGTACGGAAGCAGTTCATAACGTCGCGGTGGCTCTCGTCGTCGCACAGCCACCAGTCTAACCCCGTTTTAAAGTTCCACTCGCTCTCCTGCGCGAAGTCCTGCCCCATAAAAAGCAACTTCTTTCCGGGGTGACCGAACATCATTGTATAAGCCGTTTTAAGACTGCCGAGCTTATCCAGCTTATTGCCGGGGAACTTGTTAATCATGGTACCCTTGCCGTAAACGACCTCGTCGTGAGAGAGCACTAGCATATAATTTTCGTTAAAAGCGTATTCCGCAGTGTGCGTCATAAGCCAGTGGTGATACGGTCTGTAAATAGGGTCCTTGCAATAATACTTTATAGTATCGTTCATCCAGCCCATGTTCCATTTGAGCCCGAACCCGAACCCTCCCTTTTTGGCAGGCTTGGTAACGCCCTCTATTATCGAGCTGTCCTCCGCTATTAAAAACGCGTTGGTCCTTTGTCTCAAAACACTGTTGAGGTGACGGAAGAATTCGAAACTCTCTAAATTTTCGTTGCCGCCGTACATATTGGGGCGGTATTGCTCCCTGCCGAAGCTGTTATAAAACATCGCCGCAACGGCGTCCACGCGCAAGGCGTCCACATGGTATTTTTCCACCCAGAAAAACGCGGAAGCTATCAAAAAGTTAGAAACTTCCGGTTTGCCCAAATCAAAGGCTTTAGTACCCCACTCGGGGTACTCCGCACGCAGCGGGTCGGCGTATTCGTAAAGGGGCGTGCCGTCGAAATTTGCTAACGCGAAGTCGTCTTTGGGGAAGTGCGCGGGCACCCAGTCCAGAATAACCCCTATGCCGTTTTTATGCATATAGTCCACGAAGTACATAAAGTCCTCGGGCGAGCCGTAACGCGCGGTAGGCGCAAAATATCCCGTTACCTGATATCCCCAGCTCGGGTCGAAAGGATATTCGCAAATGCCCATAAGCTCTATATGCGTATATCCCATATAATTTACGTATTCGGCAAGTTCGTGCGCGAGTCTGCGGTAATCGAAATACTGGTCTTCGTCCCACTTCGAAAGGTCTTTTTTCCAGCTTCCGAGGTGCACTTCGTAAACCGCCATAGGCTTTTCAAGAAAGTTTTCACCCTTCTTTATTTTGCGCCACTCTTTATCTCCCCAAACGTAGTTGTCAAGGTTCGCCACTATAGAAGCCGTCGCGGGGCGAAGCTCCGCGCGGAAGCCGTAAGGGTCGGTCTTCATAACCTCGCTGCCGTCGGCGCGCACCACGAGGTATTTATATTTTACTCCCTCGCACATACCCGGGACAAACAGCTCCCACATCGCGTCGTCGACTTTCGTCATAATATCGCGCCACGGCGTCCAGCCGTTTCCGTCGGAAACAACGCAAACCGCCTTTGCATTGGGCGCCCAAAGTACAAAATGAACGCCGCTCACGCCGTTTTCTTCACGGATATGCGCGCCCATCTTGTTGTAGAGCTCGTAGTGCGTGCCGTGATGGAACAAATATCTGTCCAGATCCCCGAAAAACTTTTCCATTATTTTCCCCTTTTTATTTAAAATTCACAAGTAATTCCTGACCTTAATTAACTCAAAGCTCCGAATCACAAAATATTATTCTTCGTTTAAATTATAATGATAGACGCAGGCGCACTTTTCCGGCAGCGACACAAACAACCTGCCGTGTCTTACCATGCTCTCCTCTTCGAACTCGGTAAATCCCCAGCTCCCGCACGCGAATTTAGTCCTCATAACGGCGCCTTCGCGCGGGAGGCCCAGCTCCCAGACGGGCACCGAAAGAGACATCTCCTTGTCCGTGCAGTTTATTACTATTACGCAACACTCCTTATCGTCGAACCTGCCGTACGCTATATAGCCTATGCCCGCGTCGAGTTTTTTAAGACTTCCCCCCCTCAAACAAGGGAAGCGTTTTCTCAAAGCCGCGGCGCGGCGGTGAAACTCTATAAGGTCCTTATCTTCGTTTCCCCAAGGGTACGTTCTGCGGTTATCGGGGTCTGTCCAGCCGACCTGCCCAGCCTCGTCTGCGTAATATATCCCCGGCGCGCCCACCCACGTCATCTGAATGACTACGGCAAGCTGCAAAACACGCTTGTCCACCCCGTCGCCCGCGGCGTGAGGTCCGCGCGTTTTTGTGGTGCCGACCACCCCGTTGGTTCTCGTAAGGAATCTCGAATGGTCGTGATTAGAAAGCTGATTCAAAGCCGAATCGAGCGCCGGGCGGGGAAATTTAGACATATTCTTGAACATACTGTCAAAAAACTGATGTCCGTCCCAAAGCTTGCCGTAATCGAACGCCTCGCTGTGCTTTTCCATACCCGTCAAAAAATAAGTTACGGGCTCCATAAAGGCGTCGTAATTCATTACGGTATCCCACTCGCCCGCGTCAAGCCATTTTTCTGGCGAGCCGTAGTGTTCCGCAAACACGATAGCGTCGGGGTTCGCCGCGCGCACCCTCTCGCGGAACTTTTTCCAGAATTTGTGGTTATATTTTTCGCTGTGTCCCAAATCGGCGGCAACGTCCAGCCGCCAGCCGTCAACGTTATACGGCGGCGAAACCCACTTCGCGCCCAAATTACAGATATATTCTTCGAGTTCGGGGCTGTTCTCATAATTGAGTTTAGGCAAAGTCTGATACCCCCACCACCCCTCGTACTCGCTGTTTGCTTCGTTTTTCTTGAATTTGAAATAACTGCGGTACGGGCTGTTTTCAGAATAGAACGCCCCGTCTTCATAGCCGTCTTTGTCGCGGTAAATCCCCTCCCTGTCAAGCCACTTATTGAACGAACCGCAATGATTGAACACCCCGTCGAGAATAACTCTCATTCCGCGGGCGTGAATTTCTTCTACGAGCTCCGCAAAGTATTCGTTGGATTTTTCGAGGTTTAGTTTCGAAGTGGTGCGCTTTATGTATTTGGGAGCGAAACCGTTGTGCCTTTCCCAGTGTTGCATCGCGTGGTTGCAATCGTCCTCGATCACGGCGAGATGCGGGTCTATATAGTCGTAGTCCTGCGCGTCGTACTTGTGGTTAGAAGGCGAAACGAACAGCGGATTAAAATAAATAACTTCCACGCCGAGGCTCTGGATGTAGTCGAGTTTCTGTCTCACTCCCTGCAAGTCGCCGCCGTAAAAACAGCGCACGTCCAGTTCGTCGGGGAACTTATACCACTCCCTCACGCGTTTAGAGTGACCGCCCGTATAAAAGTACTCGTTATCCTCAACGTCGTTATCGGGGTTTCCGTTGCAAAATCTGTCGGGGAATATCTGATAATACAGCGCACCGCGCGCCCATTCGGGTACTTTGAAGTTCGGCGTAAAAGAAAAATCGAACTCCGACTGAATATTCTCCACCGCGCCAAGTCGGTTATAACAGGCAACGTCGTCATCGTCGGTTACGACAAAATGATAGCAAATCTGCTTTTGCGTGCACTTAAAAGAAAATTTGAAATAATCGAAATTATTGTCCGAGCGGAACTTTGTCATTTTATGCCCGCTCGTACCGTTTATAACGACGCTCGCCTTTAAAACGTCGTTTTTCATAGTACGCAACGTGAGCGTTACGGTATCGCCCGCTTTCGGTTCGTAAGGGGTTTTATAATAAACAGTCTCGTCTGCGAACAGCGCGTTCTTATTGATCATATTTAAAGTATAACACCCCCCGCTTCCAAAGTCAATACGCCTCAAAACAAAAAAGCCGCCGCGCTTTACCTTATTTTTTATATAAAAAACTCCGCATTTGCAGACAAAAAACGGCTACCGCAATTAATACGGCAGCCGTTTCTTACATTAAAAATTAATTTTCGTCTATTTTTTTGCTCTTTCCGTCGTCGAACACCGCCGTTTTTCCCCCGTCGGCGCTCGTCGCAACGTGGCTCCCGCCCTCGTCGTAAAAATCTTTTTTATCCGAAGAAACGGCTGTTTGCGTATATCCGTGCGAGTCGGTGTATGTATAAACCTTCTCCCGCACAACAACCTCGTCCGCGCTGATATAAGAACTTTTATATGGCGAAGCAAGGCTCAAAACGCCTACAAAATATAAGATAACTATCAATACGAATATTGCGATACATATTATGGCTATTATAAAAGCCACAAACGCAACCAGCCATGTAAGAATCGCCGTCACCGCCGCGGCAAACGCGTCAGGGTATTTTTCTTTTGCCTTTATAATCCCCTTAAACCTCGTCGCCTTATCGGGATTTATTTTCAAAGCCGCCAGCCCGTAGCACGCAAACAGTCCTACCGTTCCCGAAACCATGCACATGGGTATAAACCAAACGTCCTCACCCTCGTAATAAGCGTTTATCGGGTTGCCTTCCAGCTGCGCAAAGTTGATTATTAAAAAGAACGCCGCCGTCGTCGCCGCAAGAAGCACGGCAGAAAGCGTAAATATAACAATCTTCTTTTTCCTGCTCAAACCCAGCGGGGCAACAGTCGCAAAATAAAGTCCCAAAGAGGATACAAGCATAATCCACATCAGCCCTATAGACATAATGTTCGCCCGCGTTTCCAAATCGTCGCCTATCGCCTGCGCTATCTGCGGCACCGCGGCAAACAGTATTCCCGCCAACAGCAGCAAAGCATAGGATACGCATACCGAAATCATTATCCCCCGCCTGCTCTTCAAAGACATATGCGGCGCAACGGGCGGCGCGGCGGCTTCCGCCGGTGCTTTTGCGGTTTCCAAAGGCTCCGCCGGTGCTACCGCGCCCACGCTCATTCCCTCACGGTTTTCGTCGCAGTTCGTCTGCGGCGCGCTTTCATATCCCAACGACCTATACTGCGTGTACATTCTGCCCTTTACTCCGCCTATCAGTCCGAATAGCCCGTAGAGTCCTCCCCCTCCCGCAAAAATCGCGTTCAGCGCAATGCACAGATTGTTTGCAAGTATCGACTTTTTCCCGAAATAAGCGGTAAGAAGCTGCAAAACCGATATAACCACCATAATGCAGGCGAGAGTAACGAAAATAATCATAAAAGTTCTGTCAAACTCCAAATTGCTTTTATGAGTATCGAAACTTCCGTAAGACACGTTATCATAGCTTACGGTAATTTCCCCGCCGTTGCCGTCGTCAAAAGTAAAAACCGCCGCGTCGTCGTCCGCACTTAAAAACGCGTATTCTTCAACCGGACCGCCCTCGCCGTTAATACGAAGCGCAATATTCTCCCCGTCGAACACAATGACGCCGCCTGCGAACTCTCCGCTCAATCCAACCGAACTTCCGTCATACATACCGCGCAGGTAATCCGTAAACGTTTTCGGCACCGAAGCGTGAACGCCTATGCACACTCCCGCAAGAGCCAAAGCCGACAAAAGATAAATTACAAACTGCGCGATTCTGAACCCGAAGCCGTTCCCTATCCGTTCTTTTTTCATTTATGTCTCCTGTAATTTTTTTTCGCGCAGAGAAACAGTTAATATTTATTATTGTTTGCATATGCAAACAATAGAGGGGCGCCCCTCTGCGTTTTCTCATTAATTCTACCGCGTTTTTATAAAAAAGTCAATATATTTTTTTATATTTCAACCGTTGCGGTTTGCGGAATTTTTCAAACTCACCCTATAATTTTTCAACTTACAAAAATTACCTTCTGATTTTAAATTGACTTTAAAATTTCCGTGTGATATCATCAATTTATCACATTTATAAGCGAGAAAAAATGAAGAAAAAGACTTCTTCCCACGTCACGGAAAACGAAACGGAAGTTTCCTCAAACGTCACGGAAAACGGTGAAATTTTAAAAGATAACGGGCTTGCGCAAAACGTAGAACCGAACGGAAGCGAAGTCGCGGCGACGGACGCCGCCGCTCTCCCCGCAACGGCGGCGGAACCCAAAACCTACGGAGATAAAGTACTTTCGAAAAAAGAAAAACGCAAACGCACAGCCGTAAACTGGGCGCTCATGATTGTCGGCATAATAATGATGTCGGCAAGCGTTTACTTTTTCCAAACGCCCAACGACTTAACGCTCGGCGGCATCGCCGGTATAGCCATAGTTTTAAACAAACTCATAGAGGGCGCTTCTCCCGAAGTTGCCGCCATTTTAACGCAGGGCGTGATTATGGCTATAATCAACGTTTTACTGCTCATTCTGGGGCTTATAATTCTCGGCAAACAGTGTACGATTAAAACCATATTCTGCTCGCTTTTCTATACGGGCATAATCTGGCTCTTCGAATATATCGACGTAATCGGCTATCTCGCTCCCGAAGGGCAAAAAACTTTGACCGACCAACCCCTTTTGGAACTCGTTTACGCAATACTCCTGTTCGGCGTAGGCGGCGCGCTCATATTCAACTGCGGCGCCTCCTCCGGCGGCACGGATATCATAGCGCTCATACTCAAAAAGTTCACCCGTCTCAACGTAGGCATGGCGCTCATGCTTATCGACTTTATCATCGTCTGCATATCTTTCTATACGTTCGACGTGGAGAGCGCGCTGTTCTCCATGCTGGGTTTGTTCACAAAATCTTTCCTTTTAGACAGCGTTATAGAAAATATCGGCAAAACAAAATACATAACCATAATAACCCCCAATCCTGAAATTATTTCGGACTATATTTTAACGGTGATAAATCACGGCTTTACCATGTACGACGCGGAGGGCGGCTACACCCACCAAAAGAAAAAGGTGCTCGTTACCGTGTGCAAGCGGAGCGAAGCGTTAAAGCTAAAAACGTATATACATAAAGTAGACCCCGCCGCTTTCGTAATAATTACCGACGCGAACGAAATACTCGGCAAAGGCTTCGGCGGCACGGTTTAAAACAATCTACGGCGTAAAACGCTTGACTACCATGAAAAAAACGGACAAGGCGCCGCTTACTCCTCAAGAGAAGCGGCAAAAAATCAAATCCCGCATAGTTTACGGAATTATACTCAACTTCGGTATAATACTTTTAGCTGCGGGAGTTTTCTTTTTTAAGGGGCCCAACAACTTCGCAACGGGCGGAGTGAGCGGCATAGCCATAATACTGTCAAGATTCATAACCCCCGCAGTTCCGTTTTTGTCGCAATCGGTGATAATGATTATTTTAAACTCACTGCTGTTGCTCATAGGTTTCATATTCCTCGGCAAAGGGTGCACGTTTAAAACCGTATACTGCTCGCTGATGTATTCCTTCGAAATGTGGGTTTTCGAAATAATCTTAAAAGCCTGCAACGTTACCGTTCCGTTGACCGATCAAAAGTTCCTCGAATTTCTGTACGCAATGCTCCTCACGGGCATAGGCAGCGCGATACTCTTCAACTGCAACGCGTCGTCGGGCGGTACCGATATCATAGCGCTTATCATAAAAAAATTCACCAAACTAAACATAGGCAAAGCGCTGTTTGCAACCGACCTTGTAATCGCCGCCTCCACCTTCTTTATATTCGATATAAAAACGGGGCTGTTTTCCATTTTGGGCTTGTTTTTCAAAGCCTTCCTCGTAGACAGCGTTATAGAGAGCATAGGCAAAAGCAAATGCGTTACGATAATAACGTCCAATCCCGAGGCGATAACTCCGTTTATTTTAGAAGGCATACACCGCAGTTATACTTCATTGAAAGCGGAAGGCGGTTACACCGGCGAACAAAAAACCGTTCTTTTAACGGTATGCAACCGTGCGCAGGCTCTCAAACTCAAACTGCAAATCAAAAAAGCCGACCCCGCCGCGTTCGTAATCCTTACCGACACCAACGAGATTTTGGGCAAAGGCTTCCGCAGTACTCTTTAAAAACCGCTCGAATAACAACAGATAAAAAGCAAGAAAAGTCAATTAATACTCTTCTTGCTTTTTTATTAAAATTTCACTATAACGGATTAATATAAACGGTAATTTAACGGATAGCAAAAATGAAAATATTTAAAAAAATAATGGGAATATTAAAAAAAATAATAGAAATTCTCTTAATGCTTATGGTGCCGTTTTGCTACGGCATAGCACTCTATCTTTTAATTCCCGCCGTCATAGAAGACCCTTCCTACGTCCCTTACTATGTCGGCATAATTTTTTTAACTCCTTTAACCGCATTGATATTATTCTACTTTTATTGTTTACTCGGTTTACCGCTCCCTGTATTCAACCGCAAGCCCAAGCCTAAAACTTTTTCCGAAAATTTAGTTATTTGGCTGGTCATAGTAATTTTCGTCTGCGGACTCGGTTCGGCGTTGCTGTGGTGGGGCTTTTGCGTTGCCGAACGCCTGCACGGAGTTTTGATTGCGTTTGCGATTATTGTAACGCTTATTGGCGGAGCAGCTCTCGGCGCGCTGATTTGGCAGATTACCGTTTGCCTGAAAAACAAATTCATACTCAAATACGGAATCGAGACGGAAGCTACTTTTATAGACTGCGACCTTAAGTTTTCGGTGCATTTCGGCGGCGACCACAGCGGAACCACCGTAAATAAATATAACATAAAATTCAGATATACAGTCGGAGAAGAGGAAATAACAAAAAAATCGCAATCCATATATACCCGAGAAGAAGCGGATTATTTTAAACAAATCAACAAGTTTTCAGTCAAATACAAAGGTAAAAGCGCGGTAATTTCACAAATCCCCGAACAAACAAAATCTGATTCATCATTTTAATATAAAAAAGCCCGCGCTAAAAAGCGCACTTCCCATAGGGAATAAATAAGCAAAATTTTATAAGCTGTACTTTCAAGCGAGAACAAAAGCTCTCGAACGATATGTTCGAGGGCTTTTTACTACAAACTATTTACAAAGATAAATTGAGATTTATAGTTCTATCGTTTCAATCTTAAAATCACAATAATACTCGGCTGTTTTGCCTGTAAATTTCAATACGCAATAATCGGGGTCGGTTACACCTTGTTTATAAAACAGCTTGTCGCCAAAGCGCCAATTTTCGTCTTTTGTCGCTTGGTCGGTACAAACCTGCATTTCGCCTATCATTGAAACGCCCTGATACTTAAATTTTCCGCGCTTATAAAAATAAATGCACGCTTTATTATTAGCCGAATACTGTTTTATTTTATTTGACGAAGTGTTGGTAGTGAAGTAAATCTCGTTCCCGTCTATTTTACGAGGGGAAAGCATAGCTCTGATAACAGGATAACCTTGTTCGTTGACAGAGGCAATAAACGCCGTTTTCTGTTCCGATATGAATTGAAAGATTTGAGTTTTATCCATTGTATTTTCTCTCCGTTAAATTACTGTTTATAGTACAATCATTATATCACGAAAAATAAAAGAGCGCAACCCATTGAATTTTGCGTACTATATAAAGCATATCTATATCTCACTACGCTACGAGCAGCCAAGTTCGTCAACGAAAATAAGTACAGAAAAGGCATAGCCTAACGCTATGCCTAAATCTTTTTATTTGCGCTTTATTAAATTCCCTATGAAACACACCGTAATCCGCGGGATTTTTTAATTTCTCCGTTTTTAAAAATTGTCGTATTCCGCCAACAGACCCGCGGATATGCTGGGTTTAAGCTTTTTAAAAGCCCGTTCGAACATATCCCTCGTGAGCGGTATGGGCGTGCGCGACTCCGCCTCCTGAATGCGTTCGAGCGCAAGTCGGCAAGTCTCCTCGATAATTCCGCAAATATCCGCCGCGGAGTAATACCAGCCCCTTTTCAGCTCGCCGCCTACTTCCGCCATACATCTCTTTTCAGTCATATCGAGCACGTCCTCGCAAGTTATACCCGAAAGCTCTATCCCCTTCAACTTGCTCTCTATAATCGCCCGCTTCGCCTTAACGTCCGGAGGAGTTACGTGCACCCGATGCGAAAACCTCTTAAACCTCAAATATGCGGGGTCTATAACGTCGGGGCGGTTTGTCGCCGCTATTATAATGCGCTTCGAACCGTTAACGCCGAATCCGTTAATGCGTTGCAACAGTTCGGTTGTAACGGCGGCCTTATAGTCCTTGGTGTCGCTCGTACGCTTCGAAAATATCGATTCGCACTCGTCCACGAAGAGTATCGCGCCGTCGGGGCAGGCGTCTATTTCGTCGAATATCTGCCTTACGGCCGCCTCCGACTCGCCCACGTAAGATTTAAATATATCCGCGGGGGTTATCACGAACAGAGGCAGTTTTAAAGCGTTTGCTATGGCTTCGGCAAACATAGTTTTACCCGTACCGGGCGCGCCGTACATCAGCATACCCAGCCCGCCCTCTATCTTGTAATACTCAATAATATCCGGATTCTGCGCAATAAATATAAAACTCTTTACAATCTTTTTAACTTCTTCCAGCCCCTTTACGTCCTCAAAGGTGGTGTCGGGGATTTTTCCCGTAATCGCCGAACCGTATTCCGCGGCGCGATCCGAAAGTTTTTTTGCGTCGGCTCTGTACTTTTCCGTCTTTTCGTTATCCGTATGTCGGGTCGAAAGTTTTTGCGCAAGTTGCGAGGCGCGCAAATACTCTGTGCGAAGTTTCTGCTTGTCCTCGCCGCTCAAATCGCGCTTGTCCTTTCTTCCGTTTAAAATTTTCCTTATACCGTCAACGGTCTGCGCGTATTGCGCTTCGAGCTCTTCAACCGACTGCCCGTCGCGAGCGGCGCCCTTTTTACCTAAACCGGACATAATTCACCTCTTAAATATCGCTTATATCCACGGTGCCGTCGCCGCTCTTTGCAGCCGGCGCCGAAGGAGCCGTTCCTGCCGCGGGCGCGGGCGCGCCCTCATCGCCGCTCTCCGACTTTGCGCGAACGATTTCGTCAACCAACGCTTCCGCCGCCGAGGGCTTGCTTCCTGCCGAAGGATTACGCTTGATTTCGCGTTTTTTCTGTTTTTCGGCGTTCTTCTGCATCATAATCTGCATTTTGATACTCGATTTTTGAAGCGAGTTGACGATTGCCTGCGCCATTTCCTGATTGCCTACCAGCGTGTCGCAAATCTGCTTCATACGTCCCGCGTTGTTGCGAATTGCGCGCTGTAACTTTCTTTTGCGCTTCCACCTCTCGAAAAATCCGTGTTTCACGGAAAGGGTGCTCTCTATCTGGAATTCGTTGGTCTGCAAAATATCGTCCATGCAACCAATCGCCTCGGTTATGCACCCCATCGCCGTGCCCACGTCGTTTGTGAGGTTTATAGCGTCCTCCATCTGCAAAGCCACGTCAAGAAACGTAATCATTATCTGCGAACGGTAATCGTCTTTACCGTATTTTATAATAAACTCCGCCGCGCGGTTTGCCAGTTTCTCTTTCTTGTTCTTAAAATTGTTTTTAGAAGCCTCTATCGCCTTTTCGCGGCGCTTTTCTTCCTGACGGCGTCTCACGTCGTTAAGTTTCGCGTTGATAATCTCTTCCTCCGCGTCAACGGGGTCAAGCTGCTTCTGTTCGCTCTTTGCCATTTTTATTTCCTCCTGTATAATTCAAATGACCTTGATTTTTAATATATTCAACCCAAAACGGCGCTTTTGCACTCCGCGCACGCTTCGGCGCAATCCTGTTCGAAAGCCTTCGCGTCGGCCTCAACTATATGCACCTTATACATATCCGAACCCGTATCGGAGTCGTAAACGTTGTTTGCCAAAGCCCACCTTTCTACCCGTCCGCGGGTTATGCCGAAGTTATCGTAATACCACTCCGACCAGCCTCCCTTGCGCAGTTTGAACTGCATGGCATGGAAACACTCGTGCACGAGACTCCCGCGCAACCACGCCGTATTTTTGCAATCCTGATACCTGAACAAAATCAGCTTATCCCCGCCGCAGCACAGCCCTCCCGCCGTGGGATTGTCTAACGCGTCTCTCACCTCGACGTCAGGCACCGTTTCCAGTCGCATAATCCTGAATATTAGTCTTACGGCGAGTTTTATATTGCTCTCCAACTCCCCGCGAGAAAGTTCCGCGCACTTTTCCGCAAAATACGCGGCAATTAGTCCGCACTTCGCAAACGACGACCTCCCGCAAGCAAACACCCTGTCCACCGCTTCGTAATCAGCGGCAGGCACGTCGCTCAAATCACAGCCGTCGGCAATCTGCTCCCTTTTGCCGCCCGCTTTCCAGCCGCCCCAGCCCGAATCTATAAACAGGTGCGACGAAGTCAGCACGGCAAGGTATTTCAGCGCGGCGGGCTCGTTATCCTTCGATATCCTCTCGCCCGTATACTTCCAGTTTTCGCCCGCGACAAACGCGGAAACAACCTTATTAAGCCCTATAAACCCCATAAAGGGCATCGACTTCAAAACTCCGTAATCCGCGGCGCCGCTTATTATCTTTTTAGTCTCAAGCTCCGCGCATACGTCGCCGAACGCGGGCACCGTAATATAGCTTTTGCAAACGTCCGAAGGCGCCAACCTGTCGTCGGCAACTGCTACGGACATACATTCGGAATACTCCTTTCCGTCTCCGTTATCGTCCAAAATAAACGTACGCGCGCCCTTTTTGCCGGCCAGCATAGCGTTTTTGAACAGTCTGAGCCGCTTCCTTTCGCCGAGTTTTGCACCGTTCACAATCAGCACGGACTCCTTTTTATTTGCCAGCAACGCGAATATTCCGTCCGAAAAATCCTCTCTCTCGCTCTCCAACGCCGTAGCGTCTATTTCGCGCAAACGCCTGTCTTCCGACTGCCGCGTAGCATACAACCTCGCCTCTTCTATAAACGGAGTGCTTATAACAACGGTGTCGGCTTGCGTGCCGTCCCTGTCGTTCAAAGGAAAATATTCGTATAACAAATACTTTTCCGAAACATATTTTAAAACTTTTGCCGTCTTTTCTTCCAGCCCCGCCGCACGTCTTTCGTCCGCGCGTTTAAGCAGTTTGTCAAACTCTTTTACAAGCGTTTCACCCGCGGGAATAAAATTGATTTCCCCGCCGAAAGGCGAAGTCACCCCGCCCGCGCGGCTTTTAGCCTTTTCTATCTTCTCAACCGCCGCTTCGCCGAGCTCCTCCCCCGAAGAGAGCGCAAGCCTCGTTTCGCGTATGAGTTTAAGGTACGGAGCGAATACGTTTAAAAACTTTTCCGCGCTTTTCATTAATGCGCAGGTCTTTTTATATCCCTTTTTCTCCGCCGCGGCGTACTCCGTAGAAATATAATCCGCAAGTTCCGCGCCCGCTTTTTCGTCTAAATTTTTAACATGCTCCGCAAGGCGAAATTTGATATAAAGCCTGCAATACAGCGCTTCTGCGTTTTCGGCGTTCTCTTTATTTAGCATACCGCCGTCCAAAAGCCCGCCTAAATCTTTAAGCCCGCCCTTGAGTTCGGCAGTGTCGACGGAGAGGTGATATGCCGTATTGATTCTCTCTAAATCTTCCGCAAAACTCATTATTTATCGTCGTCGCCCAGCGCTATGCGCCTTATTTCGTCCGTTTCCGTCTTTTCTTCCACGGGCGTTTCCTCGCCGACGTCCTTCAAAAGTTCCGCAAGCTCCGCGTCGAGCCCGTTAACCGTTTCAACCTTTTCGCCGAGGTCTTCCTCAATATAATCCTCTTCGAGTATAGAAGTGGTGATTTCGTCCTCGTCGTCGAGCGCTCTCGCCCCCTCCATAAACGACTGCCGCAAATTGTCCACGCGCACGCGGATTTGCAAAATACTCTCGCGCGCTTCTTCCATATCCGCGTTTCTGCCCGTCATAACCCCGACGAGCGCGTTAAAATCCACGTGACGGATAACCTTTGCAAGGAACACAAGGTCGCTCTTGTTGTCCGTCAAAGTGTCGCAAATGTGTTTAATGTGCAGGGCTATTTCGCGGCGGTTTCTTATATCCTTTTCCTTTCTCGTCAGTCTGCCGTTGCCTTCGAGCGATTTAATCTCGCTCTCCACGCTCTCCGCTTCCTGTCTCACTTCCGCTATCGCGCGGTTCGCCTTTACCGCATCGCCCGTATTTTTGAATTCTACCGCTATATCCCGCTTTTTCTTTTCGAACTCGGCAAGCTTCCCTTTAAGCTCCGAAACTTTCGCCTTGTCCGCGTTGAGTTCATCGCGCATCTTTTCCACTTCGGCAAGTCTCGTCTGTATTCTCGCGTTAAACACGCTCAACGTTTCCAGCCCGCCGCGGCTCTCCGCTATTACCGAAAGTTCGTCTTTTACGTAAGAGGGCGCCTCTTTTAATTTGTCTTTCTTGTTGGGCGCAACCGCAACCTTAGCCCACTCGCTCACCAAAGCCTTCGCCTCGTCGAGTTTTTTAAGCGAACGCCCCGTGAGCATAAACCTCGCCGCGTCCTCACGCCATAATTTTATAAGCTCTATTACTTTTTCCGCAGTCTCGCCGGCAACGTTACTTCCTACTTCCAACACGCCGGCAAGTTCCAGAGCCAGCTCGCCCAGCTTCGCCTTGCTCGTTTCGAGGTACTCTATTTGTCTCGCGTCTACCGTAGAAAAGATTTCGCCTTCGGCATGCATCGAGATTATAGTGTCTATCGCCTCCGCCGAAGAAGCCACGTATTCGCTCAACCCTTTACGAGCGTCTACTCTGACGGGATAAGCGCTTTCGCGCACCGTTTCGAGTATTTTGTTGCGTTGCGCGTCCATTTTCGAAAGCTCTCTCACGTCGCCGTTTTTCACTCCCGTTAGATTGGTCACTATGTCCGAAAGTTTGTCAATCGCGCTTTTCAACTGATTGTCGAACCCCGCGTTCAACCCCATAAAGCAAAGGCGCTCCATATCAATAATCGCCTTTTCGGCAAGCGCCTGCGGCCCCTCGAAAAATCCGTGCGTTGACAAAAAAGTCACGTTAAAGTTTTTGTTAAGGGATATCCCGTTTTTGGTAGCAACCGAAATAACGTTGTCTATCTTTCTGTTCATTATTTCTCTCCTCTTTCTACGTTTTTCTTTACGGTTTTTATCAGGTCGCCCAGCGCGTGAGACGCGCTCTCCGCCCTCGCCTTGTGGGCGATGATATCGTCGTCGCAAAATACGTACTCGAATACATCCTGCCCCCCGCATATTATCGAAATAAGCTCGTTCACACGCGCAAAATCCGTAACGGCGTCGCCCTTTTCGAGCGATTTTCTTATCGCGTTCACCTTCCCGCCCGAAAGCTGGTGTTTGCCGTTTTGATTAAAGAAATACAAAACGTAATTGCCGCCGTACTCTCCCAAATCGCGCTCCGTCTTAATGGCGCGGGGCACGCCCGTACTAATATCAATCAAATAAATATTCACCTTTTCGGCTATGCGCAAAAGTTTGAATTTCCCTTGGTTTTTCGCTTGTTCCCTCACGGAAGCGAGAGCCGTGAATTCCTCGCCGTCTACGGCTATCAGTCCGAACAGCGGCGGGCGGTCCTTCGAAAAACAGCTCTGCAAAATTTCCAGAATCTTCGCCGCGCGGTCGTTGTTCTGCGCGGTGTATTCGAATTCGGCGCTGCCCTCGCAAAGTCCCGCTTCCTTTAAGGCGTTAAACTCGGTCACGTACTGATATCTCTCGTGCCTGCGCATCTTTTCCGGGGCGTTTTTAAGCAGATTGAGGTACAGCCTCGCCGCGCACCTCTTTATCTTTATCCCGCCGTGCGAGTACTCGCCGTCGGAATTTGCCCCCCGCATATCGTTGATTTTACCCCCCCAAACGGCACGGTAATACTCATAAGCCTGCTTAAACGCTTCCGCCTCGTCTATGGGGAAATATCCCGTATCGTAAAGATACCCCAGCCGAAGCATTGCCTTGGGGTTGCCCGACTGCGCCGCCTCTTTACACGTCTCTATGGCGTCGGTCAAAAGTTTCAAATATTCCTTCTTGTCCGCGGCGGGCGTTTTCAAAGCCCGCATGTAGCACGCCTCCGAGGTCTTAAAAACCGCCTCGTTCTCGTCGGTTACGTTGAGTTTTATTTTCGCAAGCGCCAAAACCTCGCGGCAGCAAGGGCACACCCATTCGCCGTTATAAAGTTCCAAAGGTCTGTCAAACGACTTTTTACACTTCTCGCATTCCATTTATTTACCCTCCGCAAGCACGGTCAGCACGCCGGAATCATAGGTAATTTCATAATTCTTCAAAACCTGCGTTCCGAATACGACGATTGTATATTTCCCCGCGGGCAAAATCGTTTCGCCCTTGTGTCCTGAAACGAAAATCTCGGTCACGTTCAGTCCGACGCTCTGCGCGTTCTCTCCGTTTGCAAAACCCGTAACGGTATAAGTCAAGCTAAAAGTCTGCCCCGCGCGCACCGTCTTGCTGTCGGGCTTAATGTTCAGCTTCGCCTTTTTTATAATCATATCCGCCTGCGAGTTTGCAAGCACGTAGTTTTTAGCCTGTAATTCGTCGGCAATTTGCGCGGTAACTTTATACATTCCCGCGTCTATCCCCGCGCCCTCGCGCTTGACTTCTATTTTAAGGTCGCCGGCGCTCGCCGCGGGAGTATGCGCTTTCCCGTCGTAAGTTATTTCCAGCCCGTTCCATATAACGTACGCCGTCGCGGGCTTTATCGTATAAACCAAACCCGAATAATCCACCGCGCCCAGTTCGTAATTGCCCGCATAATCGGCTTCTATTCCGTCGGGCTTAAAGGTGTACGTTCCCGCGTTCACCTCGCCTCTGCCCGTAACGTATATCGTCTTGCCCGCGTCTTTGCCCACGCCCGTAATCACGCAGTCGGGCGTATGCTCGTATCCGCTGTAAACCATTTGTTTGTCTTTATTAATGAGTCGCACCTCGTTCACAACGCGCTTTTTAATGTTAAACGTGTGAGTCGCACCCGATAACACCTCGTAATTCGAGTTCAAAACGTACGTGCCTACCGTGTGTGTTCCCGCATTCATGAGCGAGTATTCGTCAGGCGCAACGTATCCGTTGCATACCGCACCCGCAAATTTCCCCTGCGTGCCCTTGGCTGTTAACGCAATGTCGTGTCTTTCGCCGTCGTAAACAAATCCGTCGTCTCCCGCTATAATCCATTCAATGACTAGCGGCTGTTTATATATGGTATATTCGGGCTCGTTGCACTCCGCTATGTAATAGTTTGTGCTCGGTCTGTTAATCCCGAGTCTGCAAGTAACGCGGTGCGTTCCCGCCGAGCTTGTGAGCCCTTGCATATAAATATCTATTTCGTCGTCGCCTATACCCCCTTCGATTTCATAAGTGCAAGTGTTGGTCTCGCCGTCGTAATACTTATCTTCGACGTCGACCGTTACCGTTAAGGGCGCTTGTTTTATAACTATCGTTCTCGCATCCGAACCGTCGGAAATCACATAATTGTCTTCGTCGTTGCCTGTCAGCACCGCTCTTAAAGTCGTCGAACCTGCGGAGAAGCAAAAAAATTCGGTCTTACTCAACCCGAGGTCGTCCTTGACCCCGTTAAACGTAATTACGTCTCCGTCTTTAATTTTACAAGTTACTTTCTTTAAAGTATTGTCGTAAACAAGTTCTTCCTCGGAAGGCAATTCCCACTCGACCGTAACGGGGCGGCGGTCAACCTTTAAGTTAAGCGTCTGCACGGTATTTGCGTAAAGGGAGCTCCCCTCCGACGTCGCCTTAACGTTCACTAAATATTCGCCCGCGTGCGTACGCCTCGCCATATCTATGCCGTAGACCGAACCGCTCAACCCCTCAATCTCTTCGGAATTGAATTTCCACAAATATTCGAGTTTAAACCCGTCGGCGGGCGGGGCGGCTTCCGCAGTCAAAGTAACTCCGTCCCCATAAACCACGGTATTGTCCGCAAGATCCGAACTCAAATTCAACTGCGGCGCATTCATCTTCCACTTGGGAAATATCCAGAACACTCGGTCGGTTTTGTATTCGAGCGCGCTCGAAAGAGAGTCGAACTCCGTTCTATATACCGCCGTCGCCGAAACCGCATAACTCCATTTAACGCTGAACCCGTCGCGTTTAAAAGGTTGCGTAATTTTATCGGCGTTCTTCGCAGTTGTCAGTTTATACGGCTTCGTTTCGTCCGTCTGCGTATAAACGAACTCCACGTCCGTAGAGTGCAACAAATCGTTGCTCTCGCCGGGATAAACTGCGTAAATCCTTTCGAACTCAACGTATTCCACAAGGCTTTCGTTCACTTTTCCGTTGTTGTCTCCGCCGTTTATCGAAAAGTCGGAAAGTATAACCTTATCTTTAACCGAGTTCCAGCACCACGCCAGATCCTCGTCGCAAAGTTTATCCGAATACTTTGCATAGGGGATTTCGTCGAAGTAACTCATATCCAGCAAATCGCCCTTCTTTCCGTACCAAGTGGGCAACGGCTTCCCGTTCGCATTTTCGAACGAATCCGAAGAATAAGCAAACGTTACATAAACTTCGTCGTTATCCAACCCGTAAGGAACCGTTTTGTTGGCAAGCTCCAACGCCGTCGGGTCGCCCAACGAATACAAATTGTAAAATTTAGCTTTAAACCTGTCTATCGCGTCTTTTTCAGCAAAAATTTTGAGCTCGCCGTCGGGCATTACCAAGTTGTCCGGAAGAAAAGTTACGTCCGCAGAACACTCGAGATAAATATCCTTGACTCCCTCCGAAACAAAAACCGAAGAATAAACCGCGCTCACCTTTTTTCCGTTGAACTCTTCGGGAATAACTACCGTGTCGCCCTTCGCGCCAACGGTCCCCACGGCTATATAATTGCCGTCGGCGTCCATAGCGTATTTAACGGGTCTAATCCCGCCGCCCTGTCCGAAATACCCGCCGAAGCCGAGAAAAGCCCCGTAAAGTCCCGTTATCGAAACGCATAATGCGGTTATGACTATAACGGCGAACGTCTGCGCGGTTTTACCTCCCGCAATACTGCGCGCGGCGTATACGTAACCGAAAATCACGGCAAACAGCGCAACTGCGTGCGTCGCTATAAGCAATGCCGAAGCGGTATTGGTAAAAGCCGTTTCCCCCACGCATATGTTGCAAACTACCGTACTTATAAGCATAGCCGCCGTAAGCAGGCAATAAATTACTATCTGCCATACCGTGTAAGAAAAGCGGAAATTAGAAAACGCCGCCTGCACTATAAAAAGCGCGTCCGCAAGCAGAAACACGAGCGGAAACGCCCAGTATTCCGCACCCGCGCCAAGCACGAGAAGCGTTACGAAAACCGCGAGGTCCGCTGCGAAAGCCGCGGCAAGACAAACAAGTAAAAATATTTTAGACTTGCCCGACAGAGCCGAAGTTATAGCGTTCTTTCTCATTGTGCGTCACCTCTCTTCACCTTGCGGGGTTTCTTTATAAATCCGCTGCGCGCCGCCGTAAGCTTATCGAAAACGTACCTGTCAGAACCGAGCTCGAAAATTATCACGTTCGCGTCCTCTCTGCAATACTTTTGCGCGAACAAATGCGAGAGCCTCACCGTAAGGCTCAACATTCCTCCGTACTTACGGTACAGCTTTTTCGCCTTTGCGGAATGCTCCGTATCGGCGCAGAAAGAGCACAGTTCCCCCCGCACCATATTAGATTTATCAAACTCTCTCCCGCAACAGCGGCACTTTACGGTCGGAGTATCCACAAGCGAAAGTTTATCGAACGCGAAGTGAAGAGCGGGAGTATACCCACCGTTGCCGTCCTCCGAAAATATATCCGTAAAGACTATTTCTGGGTAGCGGCAGTTTTTGCACTTGCGTTCCCCGCTTTCAAACGCAACCGTCTGCGACGCGCAAACCGTGCGCCTGCAATCTCCGTTGCGCTGATTCTCCGCGCAAGCCACGGCAAACAGGTGGTCGGCAGCCTCGCCGCATGTTTTAATTGCGTTTATATCGTCCTCTATCAATCCCAGATTGTCCGCGTCGAAGTTAATAACGGAGTTACATCCTTCGGGCACGGCTTCTTTAAACTTGATTATGTTCCCGTCGACTATAACGCCGTTTCCGCAATTTGCGCAAACGAGCGAAACGTATCCGTTAAGCCCCACTATAAATTTAAGCACAACTTTGCCGCGGTAAGTTACGGGGTAAACGGATTTTTCCCACTCCACGTGCGAAACGCCCAGAACTTTAACGTTCGTACACTCCAGTTCCTTCACCTCGCTCGTCGCCAGTTGCGAAAGCATATTTTCTATTTCTTTTTTATACTTTCCGCCAAAGGATACGTATTTTGAGAATTTGCCGCTCCCGAACGACTTTTCAAGCCCCGCAAACACTCTGCCCACCAGCTTTACGTCGACTATTCCCTCGCCGCCGCGCCCGTCCTCGTCGGGCACCGAACCGGAAATATACTCGTCTATTCTTCCCGCCTCGGCGAACGTTATGGGAGTAAGTCTTCCGTCTTCGCCCTCGCGGAAATAAATTTTCCCCAAAAGCGGCGCGCTCTCGCCGCCGCCGTTTATTTCGAGACGTAGCGAAACCGCATAATAATTTTCGGGCTCGATTATTCGGTTTTCCGCCATAACGTACCTTGCGCCTTCGTTGAAAACCCTGTCTATAAAGCCCGTTTTAAACCTTTCTTTCAGCCTTCTTTCTTCGTTTAAAGTGCCCTTGTCCTTCGCCTGTCTGAACTCGATCAGCGAGTAGTGCCTGTGATAGTCGGCAGCAACGTCCATTACGAGCTGTTTCCAGTCCGCGTTTCCGCTGTCGAATTTTTCGCCGCGCAACGGAGCAAACCAGCTCGCCCCGTCGGCGGAAAAGTTCAAAGTTCTCTCCTCGCCCTCGCCCGAACCGTTTACGCCGTGTTCGCGTTCACTGTATTCGAAGGTGTGAGACGGGGTCTGTATTACCTTTCCCTGCGCCTTTATAATATGTACATCGGATGAGAGAAACCCGCCCGCATAAAGGGCGCATATGCTCTCGAATTCCGAAGCGTATTCACGGCCTATAATAATTTTTGCCATATTCTACCTCAATCCTTTCCCGCGTCCTGTTCCAGAATACGCCTTACTTCCGAAACTTTGTCGGCTTCCTTGCCTATCGTGCGGCAGAAGCTTTCGCCCCCGTCGTGAGAGAACTTCCACAACTCGTTTATAAACGTTGCGAACGTCCTCGCCACTATCGGGCGCAGTTTCCCGCGCGGGCGCTTGCAACTGCACTGCGGCATAGGGCAATACGCTTCCCACTTCTCGTCAAAATCCAAAGAATAGGGCGCCGGCGAGCAACCCGCGTATTCGCAGTCGCCGCACGCGGCTATCTGGTCCTTACCCGTGCCGGTGATTTTGCAGCTGTCCCAGCAGGCGGCGTTGTCGCACATGGCGCATATCTTCATAAGCTCCGCTTCCGAAATATTCGGTTTAGTCTTATATCTTTTAAGCGCTTCGCATTTGCCCGCAAGGCGTTTATCCGTCAAAAATCTATTGCAGTGCGAAACGGCGCATATCTTGCGGCAATAAACCGACCTGTCGCCCTTTTCTCCCGAGTTGCACATCTTACCCTTTTCGCCGTCGGCAACGTGCGAAAGACACATATACCCTTCCGAAACCGAGCGGCTCAAAACCGTTCCGCAACTGTCGCACTTGAAGTCGTAAACGGTTATTTCCGTCATTTCCATTCCGCGCCCGTCGGGGCTCAACCCTTTGCACGCCTCGGTTGCGTCGCAAATCAGGTCGTGAGAGCGAGTTCTCTTCTTCTCTTCGTAGTCCGCCCTCGTCATAAGCTTCACGCGCGAACACTGCCTGCACCGCACCGCGACCATCTGGTCGGAGTTGCTTCCCGCAAGAATAGTAGCGTCGCCGCTGTTGCTTGACAAAAGCCCTATCGCGGAAAAATAAGAAAGCGCAAAGCCCTCCAACCTGTTCATATCGGCAAGCGAATAAATATAAACTTCGCTCTTTTGTCCGAGTCTGAAAATACGTCCTATTCTCTGGTCCATAGCCAAGGGGTCGGGCGTAACCTGATAATTTATGATAATATTCGATTCCTGCAAGTTCGCGCCCTCGGTGAACTTCGCGTCCTTGGCTATAAGAATCGCGTCCTCCTGCGCGTTGAACCGCGTCTCTATATCGTGCACGTTCGAATTTGCGTCGCCGACGATAACCCTGCCCGCAAATTCATTGTCGGCAAGCAAAGCGTTGCAAAACTCGTCGTATGCCCTTTCGGCTTTGGGCAGTTCGTAGTCGAAAAACACCAGCACGCGCAAGCCCTCGTGGCGCCTCAATATCTTTTTCGCGTATTCGAATTTATACCCCAATTTATCGTCCGAAAGCGCAACGGGCAAAACGCAGGTGTTTTTGGAAATCCCCGCCGGCGAAGAAGCTATCCTGTTTGCGTAATAGCTCACGTAGCCGCTCTTCGTAAAAATCTCGTCGGAGCGCGGGTCCGCGTCGTTCAGCGCGCTCAAAACGTGGTTTATCACGTCCGCGTACACCTGTTCGAACTTCACGTTTCCGCGGTTGTTCTCTATAAAGTCGTCCAAATACTCCTTTTCGCCGCCCGATACCGCCAAAGGGAAGCCCTTTGCCGAAAGGTCGCTGAAATCGAGTTTCAGCTTCCCCCCGAAAGGCGAAGTTATCTCAACGGACTTAACCGCCTCGGTCATTGGATAAAAGAAGTAATTAAAAATCTTTTTCGATTTGGAAAGACGGTTAGGCTGCCTTATCATTATCGAACGCAAAACGCCGTTATGGTAAGCGTTGGCCACGCTCTTTTCAACCTTTACGGCTATTTCTTCGTTTTGCGGCTCGTTCAAAAAAGCGTCCGCAAGCATACAGCGGTCGTATTCCGTTTTATCCTTAAAGCTCTCCTCCTCGCCCTTATCCTTTAAATAGCGCGAAAATTCCGGTTTGTAATTGCCGGTAACTTCAAGGTATTTCACCCTTCTTATGAATTCGGTAACGTTCGAAGCCCCGCGGCAAATGTATTCTTTATAATAGTTTTTTTCCTCGCGGTACTGTCTTGTGCGGTCCTTGTCGTCCTTTTCGTCAAAGTCCGAAGGATTTCCGCCCTTGCATCTGACAAAGTACCACAGCCTGAACATGTTTTCAAGGTTGCCGGAGTGCGGCGTAGCGGTCAAAAGCAGGCAATAAGTCGCTTCCGCTTTCTTCTTCGTCTGCATCATTTCCGATAACAGCCGCATTGCACCGGCGTATTTTCCCGCCTCTTCGCTCAAATGGTGAGCCTCGTCCACAACTATAACGTCGGCCAAAAACTTTTCCGCGTACTTCCACTGCGAAAAGATATCCACATCTACTATTATGGGGCGGTTGGGGCGCATGAATCCGCCCTCCGTAGTAACTCCCGTCTCGTTTAAAACGTCGTTTAAAGTGGGGAAATCGCCCGTAACGTTGCCCTTTTTGTCAGTCTTTTTGCGCACCTGAAAAAGCACGTCCTTTCCAAGACCGAACTTATTTTCCAGCACGCTCACCCAGTTATTGAAAACCTGATCGGGCGTGACTATAAGGAGCGACTTCGCCTTACCGCGCACCGCGAGCTCGCTCAAAATAACGCCCGCTTCAAACGTTTTGCCGCTCCCCACGACGTCGGCGAGCAAGCCGAATCCGCGCAAATCGCGCAAAAACTTTTCGGCGGCTCTCTCCTGATGCGACAAAATAACCGTACCGTCCGCGGAGTGCACCGTTCTGTCAAACGGAATACCGTATTTGCTCCTGCCCTTTTTGTATACGGAGGGGTCTATCATCAGCTTGCGGAAATCGTCCTGACTGTCCAGCGCCTCAACGTATTTTTCCGCGGCGGCAACGTCTTTTGTGTAGCGCTTTTTTCCGTGCAACCCGCTCCGTTGCTCCTCCGCCGAAAAAGCCGAGTCGGTAAAATTAATTTCGTAACTCTCTTCTTTCATATTCCCACCTGTCAGTTGAATATCATTTCGCCGATATCGAAGTCAAAGTCGATATCCTTCTTATAAACGACCTCGCTCTGCCCCGCTCTGCGTAATAGCTTGCCGTTCTTCTTAATATCCCAAAGGTAAATAACAGTCACCTTCGAGTTTCCGTTTCGCGCCTTGTCGTTTCGGCAATATGGGCGCGCGCGCCCCTCGCCGTCTATGTCAACGCCTATAACGGCGTAAACTTTTTCTATGAGCCTCACTCGGGTCTTGTTATAGTAATAATATATTACGCCCGCGCCGCCGGAGCCGTCCTCCTGCGCCGTCAAAATTTTCATTCCCGCGTGTCTTGAAAGATTTGCCATAAGCCGTTTGTTGAACGGGTCGGCTTTCAAATAGTTCTTCCCGGTGCTCGACGTAATGTATTCTATATTCGGCGCATAAGCCCGCCTGTCTATGTCTCTCTTTGTAAGTATGGTGCTCATTATGTGCATGGGCGCCGAATTCACGCTGTTTTGCGACGTGGTCAACCCGATCTTGTCGCGCGGTTTGGGGGTAATGAATTGCGCGCCCTCGGGCGGCAACACGTCTCCGCGGTTTACCAAAAGCTCCAAATACGGCGTTTCGCCCTCGTATAAAAACAGCCTCAACCCATAAGAGAGCGCAAGCACCGTTTCAACTTCCAAACCGTTCAAATCGGCCTCCGCGCACCCCAACGCCGCGGAGTAAAGCGCGTCCTCATAGGGCAGGATATTAAACCCGTCGTTCTCGGGCGTCAACCCGCCGTAATCGTTTTCGAACGTAAAAACCTTTATTTTACCGCCGCTCTCTATATTACCGCGCAAAAAATCCACAAGTCCGTAAGTTTCAACAGGTCCGCCCGTTAAAAATATCTTTCTCACGTCCGAGTTCGTGGGTCGCGCCAATTCTCTTTGAATATAGTCCAAAAGCCTGCCCGCAACGCCCGTGCCGTTCGAAATCCCAACGCACTCCGCAAACTGCTCGCGGGTGATATTGCGCTGAATGTACAAATCGCGCGAAACGCAAACGGGCACGCCGTTTTTAAATACGCCCCTGTCGTACACGGGCATATTGAAAATCACTTTCGCCGACTTTATGTCCTTCATAAACAGGTACTGTTTTGCGTTGAGCGACCCCTCCGCCGAGTGTCCGTCCTCCCCGCAAGAAGGTCTGCCCATACTCTCGCGCCCGCTTATGCTCCTCTCGAGATAATCCGCAACGGCGTCGTCTATGTCGTTGCCGCCTATGTATTCGGGGTCGTTGTGTCCGTCCGCGCCGTCCACCGCAAGCCCCTTGTTAAACAGACTCGCCTTCGCCACGGAAATCCGCTCTTCGCCTATGTTGAACACAAGCACGCTTTCCCCGCGCTTTACGCGCTCGGTCTGCATGGCGTAAACGCACAACGCCTTCGTCATGCTCAAAACCGTTTTAGGTTCAGTCCCGAAAGCCGTCTCAATCAGCCTTTTCAGTTCGTCCGTGTATTCCTTGCAAACGTGTTGCGGATAAACGACCGAAGGTATAACGTTGCAGCTCTCCGCTCCGCACCTCTCCGCGAGTATGCCCGCGCGCGCACGCGTAAGGCAATAAACGTACCGGAAAAACGTAAGGCACACCTCCGCAGGCGTAGACTGCGGAGCTTTAAAAGTCATATCGCGGCTCACCGCGTCGGCGAAATCGGGCGAAAGTTTCCTCCTCACGGGAAAATAGAATTTGGGGAAGTCGTGCCCGTTAAAATAAAATCCTGAATTCCTCGCCGTAATGTCCGCGTTCCCCTTTTTCAAAAGCAGCGACAAAAGGCTCTTTATTTTTACAACGCTCATAAAAGACTTGTCGCCCACGGCGTCAACCTGCTCGCCGAAAAGCCACTTATTTTCTTCAAAGTCATAATAGGCTACGGCGGGTATTGCCGTAACCGAGCTGTCCCCCGCGGTTATCTTGCCCGTTTTAAGTCCTCCGCGGTCGTATGCGTATGCAATTTTAAGTGTGTCGCTGCCGAGGTCAAGCCCCGCGTACACGTCCAAACAGTTTTCCGCCATATTTTTTACCGGTCTCAATAAATAAATTTTTATCGAATAAAAATTTGCGAGTTTATTATATCACACTATTATATACAATGTCAAATTCCCGCAATAACTCGAACACTAACAAGTTTTGCTAAAATAAAAGGTCCCCCGTCAAAAAACGGAAAACCTTATCGTCATTTTATGTTGCTTAAAATAAATTTACTTAACTTAAAAAGCTCTTTGCAATAGCGGTTGCTTATGTTTTCCGCCACTTCTTGCGAAAGCTCGTCGCCGTAATCGTGCGCCGTATCGTTGCGTGCTTTTAACATATCCAGCCAGATTTGCTCATCGTTTAAAAAACCCTCCTGATAGGCAAATGCTATCACGTTTTTAGGCGACGCAACCTTTATTTCATACCCCTGCTCGAACAAAAACTCCCGCATTGTCTTCCACGCAAGTTCAAACGTAAACTCAAACCTCTTAATCAGCGCGTCGCGGTAAATAGAAACGTCCGAATTCTTTTTAAACGCGATATTCGCCTCGTTCAGACTCTTAACCGCGTTATTGAAATTGTCGTACTTATGTTCGAGCTTGCTCATAAAGCGTTACGCCTTCCTTTTCTATATTCTCCAACAACTTGCCGTAAGTTTTTTCCGTTACGAAAACCAAATCGATTTTGTGCAAGGTCCACAGCTCTTCACAACAAAACACCCGCAAATCGCGTTGCACCGCATACGGTACTTTTCCGTACACCGCCACGTCGTAATCGCTCCGCTCCGTGTTGTCCCCCCTCGCGCGCGAGCCGAACAAAACGGCCTTTTCAACGCTCGGCTCCCTTTTTAACCTGTTTATTATTTCCTCTACCAAACGCCCGTCCACGTTCATTTTAATCACCTTAAAAAAAGTATACCCCAAACCCGCGCGGTTTGCAAGTAATTGCGGGCTCTTTGCTCCGCGCTCACGCCGAATTTTATCCAAAATAACAAAAAATGCAAGTTATTACTTCCTTTTTCGTTGCTTTTCGGCTTTTATCGTGATATACTCATAAAAAAGGTTATCCTATGGAAAAGAAGTTAAAAATACTCTTGGTGGAAGACGACGAGGACGAGTGCCGCGCCATAATCGATAAGATAGACGCCGACCCCGAAAACTTCAAACTTGCGGGCGTAACCAACAATCCCGAAACGGCTGTAAAATATGTTGTAGAACGCAACCCCGACGCGGTGATTCTTGATTTGGAACTCCACCACGGAAGCGGCGACGGATTAACGTTCCTAAAACTGCTCAAAGAAAGGGGCGTCAAAAAACCCAACTTCGTAGTTGTTACAACCCACAATATAAGCCGTATAACGCACGTTGCTGCAAGATCTTTGGGTGCGGATTTTATAATTACCAAAAGCCAGTACGACTACTCCGCCAACAGCGCGCTTAACTTGTTGCTCACTATAAAATCCTCTGTTTTTATAGAGAATCAAATAGCAAATTACGAGCCGCCCAAACCCACACCTGCGGAGCGCAATATTCAAATCCACCGCAAAGTCTACTCCGAACTTACTAAAATAGGCGTTCACTCCCGTTGTACGGGCTACCCCTATTTGGTTGCCGCAATAGAAAAGGTTGTTGATGAACCGCCTGTAAACTTAAACCGCTTTATCAGCGAAATGTTTGGCAAGTCCGAAGACAACGTCGCTCACGCAATGCAAAACACTATAAACCGCGCTTGGAAAAATACCGACACCCGCGCTCTTTATAATAACTACAACGCGCCTATCGATCCGGCAAAAGGCGTGCCGACTGTAAAAGAATTCGTGTTCTATTATGCCGAAAAAATTAAAAACGAAATAGATTAAAAAAACGGGGCACGCCTGACGGCAGCCCCGTTTTTTAAGATTGTTTGGAATATGTATTAATTAGAGATTTAACCACAAACGTATTGACCATTCCCATACTGTTACAATAAACTTCCAAATAATTTTATTCTCCTGTTACACGTTTTATTGAACATATTTAGTTAAATAGTCAAATAAAACCAAAAATCTGTGGCCCAGTTCCATAATTTAACAATAAAATTCCACATAACTTTATCCTCCTGTTAAATTAATTCAGAAAAATCCAGAATTGAGCAACTCGGTTCCAAACATAAACAATGAAATTCCACATAATCTTATCCTCTTGTTTTGTAATTTCTTTACGACAGTCGCATTAGAGGCATATCCACAGACGAAGCGACCATTCCCAAACCGTTACGATAAACTTCCACATAATCTTATCCTCCTGTTTTTTGTGAATTATACATACGGACAGGAGGTCGGTTTTTTGCTTGTTTTGTCGCAAAAAATCTTTGTTTGTCACATTTTTTAAATTAGGCTATGATTAATTTTATATTTTCAATTATTAAATACTTTAATCTCTATCTTTGTTGTTTTTACGGGTATATCAAACTTGCAAACATCAAATTCAGGCTTTTAGATTTAATCGGTATTCCCGTTGCCTTACTTTTGGCAACGGGAATTTACTATGCAACAGAAAATATTAGATTCCTTGAACCTTTTGTTTTCTTAATTTCTTCTTTGTTATACTTAATTATTCGCTATCACAAACCCAAAGTAAACGTCTTAACTTATTGAACCATTGCTTGCGGTTTTGCGATTTTTGCTATGGTAATTCCGTTTTTAATTTCTTTTCCTCTGAATTTAGTTATCTTTGCTTTAACTAAAAATGAGCCGTTAAGAGATTGTTTGTCATTATTGTTGCAAAATATTTTACAAATAACAATTTCAATTACAATTTATAAATCCAAAAGACTGCAATCAGGTTTTTCCGCAAAAAAGAACGGATTTACAGAATTATTTCTAATGTTAAGCGTTGCCGCAATTTTTCTTTTAACCCTTGTATATGCCAAGGATATACAGCTTACAATGCTTAACATTATTATAGTTTTCATAACATTCTTCGGATTGATTTTAATTGTTTGGTGGAGAAAGGTAATAACTTCAAACTATAAATCGCTCGTAACGGAAAAGGAAGCCAAACAAAATAAAAAAGCGTTGAAAGAACTTAAATCCGTCAACGAAGAATTAACCGCTCAAAACGAACGGTTATCTAAAGTAATTCACAGAGATAACAAACTTATCCCCGCAATGCTTTTAGCGGTTAAACGCGTGATATATGAGGGTCAATCGGAAAGCGCAGGCGAAATTTACGCCCAATTGCAAGCTCTTGCCGAGGGTCGCTCCGACCTTATCGAAGATTACAAATCCGACCGTGACCCTTTGCCGCAAACGGGCAACGCTTCAATCGATTCCGTTTTAATGCTCGTTTCCGCCGCAGCCAAACGCAAAGGTATAAACTTTAAACTTGACTGTAACCCCGAAGCCGTAGCTCTTTTATCGGCTGCCGGAAAGTCCGTTACGGACCTTGACACAATTATCGCAGACCTCTGCGAAAACGCCGTTCACGCGGCACAATCCGCAATTGACCCGCATATATGCGTTGTTTTAGAGGTTTCGGACGGAGATATCCCCCGCCTTTGTTTCTATGATAACGGCGCGCACTTCAACCCTGAAGTAATTAAAAATTTCGGCGTCGCACGCTTTACCACCCGCAAAACGGAAGGCGGTAGCGGTATAGGATTGTTTACGCTTTTTGAAATTCTCAAAAAATATAACGCAAGTTTCTGCCTTGACGAAACCCCTCATAACAACTATACAAAGTGCGTTAAAATCACTTTCGACGGATTGGGCGAATATTCCGTTAAATCTGTCAGAAAGGAAGTAACCGCCGTATTAAACTCCCGCAAAGACTTTTTCGTTTGATATCATATTCCCCGTTTGGCATTTCCCCTCCGTCATTCGTCAAATAACAAAAAAGAGCCGCGCCACGCGCGGCTCTTTATATAATACCCAAAATCAATAAACCGTTTTTAAAAAATCGTCTTTCAACGCAACGCTTACGCCCGCGCCGTAATTCTCGTTAAACAAATTTGCTTTCGCATTATCCAAATCGATAAGCGCCGGCTCGAACGGCTTTTCTCCGTCGGCGGTATTCCACTTAAAGTTCTCCGCCTTTAAAATATCGGGCGTATCGTTTACAAACCTGTTCAAAGGGTCGCTCGACGAACCGATATAAACCGCGTCGCTCTTTGCTTTGCGGTAGCTGCAATTTATCAGTCTGTAACCGCCCTCTACGTACTTGCCTGTGTTCTTTTTGTCGTTGTTTTTCAAAAGGTATTCTATTCCTTCGAAAGAGCAGTTTTCCGCCGCCACGCTGCCGCCGTTTCCGCACACGATCCCTTGAGATACGAGCGCGCACTTCCACGTTGAATTTATTTGAGTAAACGCGTCTTTTGCGCCGATTGACTGCAAACGCGCGCGGTATGAGTAATATTCCGAGTTGTCAACCATGCAATTATACATATACGCGTTGCCGCCGCGGAGCTTGGGGAGCCTGTCCTCTAAATTCTTAAAAACGCAGTTTGCAAACGAAACGCGGAGCTTCAAATTAAAATTATAGTCGTCCGCATTGTCGTACGAGCCGGAAAAAGTCGCGTCGTCGCCGCACAAAAAGCCCTTCTTTTGCGGAACGGCTAACCCGTGCAAAATATCTTCGAAGCTCGCCCCGCAGTCGCGCAACTTGCCGTAATAAAGATAATTCCCCCCGCCGCTTTTATAATCCTTTTCTATCGCGGACATCATTTTATAAATATATCCGTCCTCTTCCGCGCTCCCCGCGCCGAAATTGCAATAAGAAATATGCAACCCGTTATTGCCGTCGGCGCCGTACGGCGCTCTGAACGCCGTCAACGCGTTAGCGTTGTAAACGGGATTCGAATAATCTATCTGCCCGTCGTAAGACTTCCCGAACGAACAATGGTCTATCCATATGTATCCGCAAAAACTTATCTTAAAATACGCCCAGCCGAAGGCGTCGTAGTCGCCGACCTTCGCAACCGACCTGTTGGAAGTATCCTCCCATTGCCACAGCTCGTCAAACTGCAAATTGCGGAACACAACGTTATTATCGCTCGTCAGTTTAAACCCGCCGTGAGTCAGCTTTGCGCCGTTTTTGGAATACACTAACAAGTTGGAAACGTTCTCTATTTTTATTTGCGACGCGCCGTTTTGTAAAAAATCGGCAGACATGGTGTAACTTGTTATCGAGCTCTGCGTGCGGCTGCAAAAATCATCTACCAGTCCGCTGGCTTTTACAGACTCGCTCAACGTATAATAGCCTAAATTCAAATCGTTTTCTATCTCTATTACACGCACCTTGCCCGCAAAATTCTCTTGCGTATAACCCGCCGCGGGCACCTGCGTATAAGTCTTGCTCTCTTCGTCCCAGATATTGTTGTAGTGACACTGCGCGTCCCTAATTGCCGCAACAAGCTCGTCCACCGTTTTAACCTTGCGGTAAGCGGAAGTGTTTTCATATTGCGAAAACCCGTCTATTTTGTCCTTGACGTAACCGCCGGCGGAAAGATTTGTTTTTATATCCTGCGGCAAATCAGAAACCGAAAACTCTTCGTCGCCGCTCCCGTCCGGAGGCTGTATAACGGGCGGAGGATTTTCGGGCGGAGGATTAGACGGGGGATTTTGCGTGTGGCAACTGCCGAAAACAGTACACACCGCAAATAGCGATAAAACCAAAAAAACCAATTTTCTCATCCCTGCCGTTTACTCTCCGTTTTATATTGTTTTTTATTATATCACAAGCTTTGCCGCAAGTCAACGGTTGTAACATTCAGCCCGTTTTCAAAACAAAAAACGGCGTTTTAAAACGCCGTTCGACGTATTTTTTATTTATTTTCGAATATCTTTTTCAGCGCCGCAACGTCGGTTTTAGGCGTTCTGTCCGCATATAAAAGCCCGTTAACTTCCTGTTGCACGTCCGTAAGCTGGGTGTAGCAATAGCCCTGAAACTCCGTATTTGCAATACCTTTCAAAAGATGTTCCAATCTCGCGCAAAGTTCATTGCCGTCTTTCGCTCCGTTGCCGTAGCCCCACGCCGCGCCCTGTTGTTCGCTCACGTACGCTATACCGCCGAATTCCGTCAAAAGTACGGGTTGCCCCTTGTACCCGTGTCCGTCGGCAAACAGCGCCCAGCCCTGCGGATACAAGCCGTTATAATTCCCGTTGTATTTTACGGCGAACTCTTCTTCGCTCTTTATATCGTAATCGTGCACTGAAACTATATCCGTGTCCTCAACGTTCTCGAACCCGTCGTTTGTTGAAATAAGCCTCGTCCCGTCCGCCGCCTTTGTAAGATAATACAAAGATTTGGCAAAATCCTGCTGGCTCTTGTTCGTTTTAATCTCCCGCACGCCCCAGCTCTCGTTAAGCGGGACGTAAGCTATAACGCTCGTAAAGTTCTTTGCCGCGTTTACTATCCCAAGCCATTCGTTCGTTATTTTGTTTATTTCTCTCCCGCAGTAAGTATAAGCGGAAGGCATCTCGCACCACGTCAAAAAGCCCAGTTCTTCGGCATAATAATAAAAATACGGGTCCTCGAATTTCTGGTGCTTGCGCGCGCCGTTAAAGCCCATCGCCATAGATAGTTCTATGTCCTTTTTCAACGCTTCGGCGCTCGGAGGAGTAAGTCCGCTCTCATTCCAGTATCCCTGGTCCAATATCAGCCTCTGATAAATCTTGCGGTCGTTGAGGCAGATATTCCCCTGTCCGTCTATGCTTATCTTTCTGAATCCCGTGCGTGCGTGCGCCTCGTCGCACAGTTTACCGCCCTTAAACAGTTTAAAATCAACGTAAACGAGGTTGGGCTTTTCGGGCGACCACAAGAGCTCCCCGAACCCGAAACCCGTATCAGTCAGTTTTACCGCGTACTCCGTCAATTTTCCGTCAAGCGTAAAAAATTGTCTCTTTATCTTTTTGCCGTTGAAAGTAAGCGTTATTTCCAGCGCGTCCGCCTTGCCGTAAAGCGTTTCTACGTATCCCTTCAACTCGAGGTTGTCAACATCGGTTTGCAACAGATAGTCGTCTATGCAATCCTCGCCGAAATATTCAAGCCATACGCTGCCCCATATGCCGCTGTTCGGAATATAAAAGCACGTGAACGGCTCGCCGGTCCAGCTCTGTTTCCCGCGCGGCTGCGCGCTGTCGAGCGTGTCCTCGCAACGCACCGTTATAACGTTTTCTCCCTTTTTCAAAAGCCCCGTAATATCGGCTTTAAAGGGCGTAAAACCGCCCTCGTGACGCAATGCGTGCCTTCCGTTTATCCACACGTCCGTCTTGTAGTCGCTCGCGTTAAAACATAGGAGCGCGCGCTTTTTACCGTTATCAGGCGTGAATTTGCGCCTGTACCACACAACGTCGTGTTGCGTTGCGTCCGAAACGCCGCTTGCCTCCCACTGATAGGAAAAAGGAACGGTTATCTTACCGTTTAAAGCCGTTTGCCCCGCATATATGCCGCGTTTAACGCCCGTGTCATCGTCGTCGAACTCAAATTCCCATTCTCCGTTCAAACACGTCCAGCCGTCCCGCCGGAACTGCGGACGGGGATATTCTTTGCGATAGTTCTGCATTATATGTACTCCTTATATTAGCGCCGTCAATTGTTTAATAAACCCCAAAAACAGTCCGTAACCGAACTCGTTCGGGTGCACGCCGTCGGCGTGAAAACAGTTTTTTCCGCTATTCTCTATTAATCCGTTCCACTCTCCGACGGTAACGCCGAGCTTTTGCGCGGTATCCGCCGTAAGCGCGTTGAATTCTTCCTCTTTTTCCGCATACGCGGGGTGTTTGGGCGAACGCACCACCTGAACGAGATAAATCCTCGATTCGGGGAATTTGCCTTTCAGCAAAGATATAAATTGCTTATAATCGGCAAACACCTTTTTTGCTCTCTTGCCCGCGTGCAAATCGTTGAACCCAAGGTTGATTATAATATTCTCGGGCGGCAAAAACCGCGTTATCCGCGGCATATATCCCACCCAATCGGCAAAAGTGGAACCGTTTACGCCGGCGTTCACGCAGTTTTCGGCAAAGTTGTTTTCAAACGAATTCACGCCCGAAAACTCCTTTTCGTCCGCGAGCCCGAAATAAGAATCTCCTATAAACAGCGTTTTCACTCCGCAACGTTCACACTTTTCCGCCGCGTTTTTAAAAACCCCGTCAACGTAAGCCGTGCGGCTGTCGTAATAAAATTCCATATCGGGGGTATATCCCTCGTAAAGAATTGCGTAGTCGAACTCGCCTTTATAATCTCCTACTCTGTCAAGCCCTCTGAAAAACCCTTTTATAAAGTGCGAGGGCTTGCCGTCCGCATACGTGTAATACAATACGCCGTTGCCGTAAATCCACTCGGTTTTGCGGTAATCGTACCGCCCCGCAAATTTATAAATTTTTTCGCCTATGTTTTTATCCGTCGCCCCTAACGTAGAACGGGTAAAATCCTGCTCACCGTAACCGAGCTTTTCAAAATTCTTTCCGTCGTAAAACAAGTCGCCCGTATATACCGAACCTTCCGGATACTTTATACTTCCGAATCCGCGGCACGGTCTGCCCTTTTCGAACTCCCCGTCGGGGACAAAAAATCTTACGCCCGCAGAATCGTCGTAATAAGCGCCGAATAACTTATAATTCTTTCTCATTTTACTTCTTCGATAATCCATGTCCATGCGCCGCAGTCCGGCAAACGGGGATAAAACACTCCCGCGTTCATTAAAGCCTTACCGCTCGCAATTGCGTTCAGTTCTTTTATAGCGTAAATCTTATTTTCGTCAAGCCCGCAAAGTTTCAAAACCCTGTCGTGGTCGCTCGGGTCGCCGCGGAACCTCTCGCCCGCAACGTAAGCCTTTGTCTTATCCTTGCTTACAATCATCTCGCAGAAATAATTTGTTTTGAACGGGTCCGCAAGTCTGTATAGATCACCCTTTAAAACAAGCCCGTCAATTGCCTTGTAGTTAGTCACCTGTTCTTTAACCTGCTTTTTTTCTTCGTCGGTAAGTTTCGAAAGGTCCAGCTCATATCCCGTTGCGCCCAGCGAGGCTATCGCGCCGCGCGTCGCAAACGGCGTTGTTCTCTGCGTCTGGTGGTTGGGGCATGCCGATACGTGACAGCTCATACTCGACAAGGGATAACAAACCGAAGTACCCCACTGAATTTTCGTGCGTTCCAAACCGTCGGTGTCGTCGCTCGTCCAAATTTGAGGGAAGTAATACAAAGCCCCGCCGTCAAACCGTCCGCCTCCGCCCGCGCAACCTTCGAAAAACACGTTAGGAAAATCTTCGGTCAATCGCCTTGCAAGCTCATAAAAACCTAACGTATAGCGATGCGCAAACTCGCCCTGTCTGTCCGCGGGCAGATTCGCCGAATAATTTTCGGTAATATCTCTGTTTTTATCCCACTTCACATACGATATGTCGTTTTCCTTTAATACCTTGGATATTGCGTTATAAACGTAGTCCACGACCTCTTTTCTGGTAAAATCGAGCACAAGCTGATTTCTGCTGCGGCTGGGTTCAACGCCCTTTTTACATATCGCCCAGTCGGGGTGCTCGCGGTATAAATCGCTGTCCTCCGATATCATTTCGGGCTCGAACCAAAGCCCGAATTTCAATCCGTTCTTCTTACAGCGGTCTATAATACTTTTAAGCCCGCCCGCAAGTTTCTTTTCGTTCACGAACCAATCGCCCAAGCCCGTTTTATCGTCGTTCCTTTTCCCGAACCACCCGTCGTCCAAAACAAACGTGTCTATTCCCAGCTTTGCCGCTTCGTCTATTATATCAAACAGCTTTTTGTTATCGAAATCGAAATATGTGGCTTCCCAGTTGTTTACGAGTATGGGTCTGCGTTCGTAAGCGCGTTTAGGGTCTATGATATATTCGCGGAAAAAATCGTGATATGCGCGCGACAGCCCGCCCAACCCTTCCGCGGAATAGCAGAGCGCGGCTTGCGGCGTTATAAACCTTTCCCCGCCGTCAAGTTCCCAATCGAACGTATAGTCGTTAATGCCGCCCTGAACACGAAGCCTTTGGTGACAGTTAACTTCCGCGCATATTGCAAACGACCCGCTGTACAAAAGGTTAAAACCGTAACAATCGCCGCGGGTTTCGCTGCAATCGCCGCGCAAAATTGCCAAAAACGGATTCATTGCGTGCGAAGAATAGCCGTAATTCGACTCTATCCTCAAAGTTCCGTCAAAAAGCGGAGTAACAACTGGTCTTCTTTCGCTTGCCCACTTACCCGCAAGGCGAAGCGCGGAATAGCCGTCGCACGTATCGGGCAAATCAACGCAGAAAGAAAACGCTTTCTCTATTTTAACGCTCTCCTTCCCGCCGTTCACTATTTCGGCGTTGCGGACGAGCACGTCCGAGTTTTCCGCCACCGTATAATACAGTTTCAATAGTATATCGGAACACTCGTCTTTGAGCGTTATAATAAGCGTTTCATCCGCCTTTCTCGCGCAGGGCATACCTTTAAGCTTAACCGCGCCCTTTATTGTTTCATGCGTGAGATATTTAAACATACTCATCGCCGCGCCGTCTTTTCTGCGCGCCAATACCGTAGCGGAACGAAAGTCGCCTTTGCCGTAACTTCCCGCCTCGAGAGGCTGATAGTCCGCCGCAGTATCGCGGTTTATATCCTCCGCGTTCGGGTCGGACTTCGCGCCGTGCTCGCTTATTAAATAAGCCGTATCGTCCGCCGAAATCTTCCCCCCGTAATACAGCTGTTTCAGCGTGCCCAATCCGTTTACGTACATGGCGTAAGAATAGTTTTTACCGCTTAATATAAAACTCTTTTGCTTTTTATCGAATATAATCACGTTAATACCTAAAAAAATATTTATCCGAATAACGGGTATACTCTTATATTATCATAACTCTATCGGTAAAGTAAAGTGTTATTTTATTAAAAACGTAGCGTTTGTCACATAATATAACGCATTATATACAAAAAATATCATAAAGTGAAAACAGCCCGTTTCCGACAAGGAAACGGGCTGTTTGGTTTTTATTTGTCCGTGCGCTTCGCTTTGAGTTCGTCAAGCTTTGCCTTTGCTTCCTGTTCTGCTTTGGCAATAGCCTCTTCCATCTTTTGCTTTGCCGCAGTCAGTTTGCTTTCAGCCGCTGACTGCAATTTTTTTACTTCCTCGAGCTCCTCTTTCGTTAAATCGCTCTCTATCTTTTTGAGCGTTGCAGCAGACTTTTCTTCGAACTTTGCCGCAAGTAAGCGAACTTCGTCCGCGGTAATCTTTCCGTCCTCCGCAATCTTTACCGCTTCCGCCGCCAGCTCCTTGCAATCGTTCACCATTGCCTGAACCTGCGTTTTTACGCTCTCCGGAACGAGCGCAACCAAAGCGTTAATCGAATTCGCCGCGGCGTTAAGTTGCTCCTTAACCGCGTTAATCTGCGTTTCGTACTTCTTCGAAGATTCTTCGACCTTTGTCTGCAACTGCGCCTCAACCGTATCGAGCGCGGCGTTCAAATCCTCTTTAATCTTATTTATTTCTTCCGCCGCTTCGCTGTTTTTAAACGTTTTGTCCGCATATGCGTAAATACTGTTTACCGTAATCTCTCCGTCAGAGTCCTTTAATTCTTCAACGCTTACGCCCAAGCCCAACGCCTCGGCAACGGCGGCTATCTGCGTTTCGTTCAACGGATACTCGCAAACCTTTTCCGCATATACGAGCGCGTCGGACACGGCATAAAGCGCTCTCGCCGAATATTTGTAGCTCTGGTAGCTAAAACCGTAATAAGCGTTTGCCGGGTGATGCAGTGTATAATAAGTAGTATATATTCCGTCGCAAACGTCGCCGACCGCAACGTCGTAAGCAGCCGAAGCTTCGGCTTTTATTTTGCTGTAAGCCGCGGTTGCGTACTCTTCCACCTTTTTATGAGCTTTCGAAGCCTTGTTAATAAGTTCTTTAACGTCGAGCTCCGCGGCGGCTTCAACCGATATAGAGCCGTCCTCCGTTACCGTAAGCACCAATTTTAACTTTTCGGGCGTAAGCGTCTGAATTGCCGCATTGCCGGGATACTTTGCTTTGATTTGTTCGAGTTTGCGCAAGAGCGAATAAGCCCCCTCGCCGTCGCAGGAAACGCTTAAATTGAGGTCTCCCGCAGTCGCCGTAACCTTTGCGTTTACCTTTTCAAGCAGTTTTTCCGCGCTCCCCTTTGCAGAAGTAACCGAAGTCTCCACTACTTTGTTGCCTTCGTCCAAATAGCCGTATTCAACCGCAAGCGAAGTAATTTTGCCCACTGCCGTTTCAACGTCGGCGCCTATAATTCCGTCCTCTTTATATAAAAGCACCTGACCGTCCTCGTTTGCCCCGTAAACGCTTATAACCTTGTCGTTTTTATCCAGAGTAAGCTCTATGGACGGGTTTATATCCAGACTAACGAACGCCGCGGCTTCCTCTTCCTTGTTGCCGAAGTTACATGCCGCAAGAGATACGGTCATAACGCCCGCACACAATACCGCACTCGCCGCCATCAATTTCTTTTTCATTTTAATTTGCCTCCGTTTTAAATTTATTACGCCTATTAAACAACGTTCGCAGCCTTTTTGTTGCAACTAAATCGAATTTTTTAAATTATTCCAATAATTCGCCAGCGAACCGTACTTTTTTTCTATTGCGGAGATAAAATTTCCATATTCGTCCGCGGATATAGGCTCGCGGTTTTGGCTGTAAACCGACTCGTATTTTTTTATTCTGAAAGAATATTTCGATTCGAGTACGGTTTGAATTTTATAGGAATATTCCTCAACGCTCTCCGGCAGATTCAGCAAAGATAAAACGGCGTCCGGTATAATCCCCGTAATTTTTAAAATTTCGGACAGTTCCGCAGAAAATTTTACATATAATTCGTAAGTGAAATTTTCCAAAAATGCGGCAAGCTGTTCAACCGACAGCGAGGCATAACTTTTCACTGCCTCCAATAAATCGGCATAGTTTGTAATTTCTACTCCGTAATCCTCCCCGTATTTTGCCAGCGCCGAATCCATTTCCTTTACAAGCAACGCGAATTCGCCCGTAAGCACGTTACCGTAATATTTTTTTACTTCCCAATAATCCTTTAACAGCATGGCGGGATTATCCTCGTGGTCGTAAATCTCGCAGTATAACTCAAACAGTCTCTGTATATCTGCGAAGTTTTTACGCAACGTATCCAAATTTTCTTTTAAACTGTTCCCTACAATATCAACGAGCCCGCCTTTCAACACGTTTTCGTTATACAAATTTCTCAATCCGCCCAAATCCAGCCCTTCCGCTTCCCTGTCCGCATATAAAAGGTCCCCGGAAGAAACGTAATTTGCAACCTCCTCGGCGGTCAGTCCGTAACTTATACCGCTGCGCGCGTCGAATTCTTCCTTGCTTACACTCTCCGTCAACACCGCGGCTAAAACGCCCTTGCCCGAAAAATAACTTTTTAATGCCGCGTCGGATTTAACCAGTAATTCCTCTGCGTTGCCGTCACCGCAAGCGCTCACGCGCACAGCGGAACCGTACCCGGCAAAATCAAGATAGCCGAGTTTCGCCGCCGTGTCCGTATACAGTACTATCGCCTCGTCAACACTTTTGCCTACGATATTTTCCCCGATACCGTCGGCGGAAAGAACGACGTCGGCGTCGGCGTTCGAAGACATAATCCCCGTAACTTTTCCGTTTCCGTCCGAAACTATACAAACGGCAGGGTTTATTTCGACCGTAAACATAAAAATATCTTGCTTTTTGGGTTTAATAACGCATATGCAGGTAACTATTACGCACAACACCGCAAGAAAAACTGCGGTTACCGTAACTATCACGCGTTTATTTTTCAATAACACGGCAGTATTCCCGCCGTTGGCGGCTGCCCCGTCACTGACGGGAATTTCCGCATTTTTTACGTCGTCGCGCAGTTGCGGCACCATTCCGTCAAGTTCGCTCTTCCAGCGGTTTTTCCACGATTTCATTCTTCCACCTCCTTTAAAGCCTGTTTCAGCTTTGCAATACTTCTCTTATATTTAGAAGTTACCGTCCCCGTCGGGCAACCCATCTGATCGGCAATTTCTCTGTGCTTATATCCCCATAAAACATGCAAAATAATTATATGTTGCTCTTCTTCGGTAAGCACTTTGCCCATCGCCTCGGTTATCCCGCCGACAGTTGCCGGCTGTTCTGTAATCGATAATTCATCCGTATAATTCACGCGTCTGCTTTTATGCAGTTCGTTCAACGCCTGATTTTTCGCAATCTGTAAAATCCACGCGCTCCCGTTCGTCTCCGGTCTGTATTGCGCTATATTCAATTTTACTTTAAGATAAACGGTCTGCATAACGTCTTCCGTATTCTCATAATTTTTTAAATAAGAATACAAAAACGAAAACACTCCTTTTTTGGTAAGTTCGTACAACTCACCGAAAGCGGCGTTGTCCCCGCGTGAAATTTTTACAAGCAGTTTATCTATCTGCCTTTTGTCCATAGTTACCTCTTAAATATTAAACAAACGAAAAACGCTTTTTGTTGCACCTTTAATATTTTATAAATACGCAAATAATTAAGCAAATGAAAAAGCCCGTTTTCGCTGTGAAAACGGGCGCTTTTTAACTGAAATCCGGCAACTACCTTATCTCCCAACCTTAAAAGGCAAGTACATCGGGCGTAAACGAGCTTAACTTCTGTGTTCGGAATGGGAACAGGTGGGTCCTCGTTGCTATCGTCACCGGAATGGCTCCGCTTGTAGGACTTGAAGCCACTTTTTTTATGCATAAATCGCCCAAAACATCTTATTTTTAATAGTTTTATGCAAAATTTTATTTGTTTTATACGTTATGCACCAATCGTGTGCCAAACTAACCAACAAAAGATTTCGACCAAAGTTTAACGCCGCAACGGTTTCCCGTTGCGGCGTAATTTTAAAATAATGTCGCAAAAAAGTTTAGGATAACACTCCTAAACCTTTTTGGAATCATCTTGTTCTAACGTATCATCATATAAAAATCGCCAAATAATGCGGCAATGTAATTTTCGTTCCCGCCTGTCCTATATTCGTACTCGTCAGTTTATATGCATAAGGTGGATTCCATTCCTTTAAAAACTCGTTTAACGAATGTGTTTCACCTTTTTTACTCTTCACCTCAATAGGAATAACGGCGCAGTTCTGTTCTATCAAGAATTCTATTTCCTGCGTATTATTATCTTTCTTTATATAATGGACGTTATATCCCCTTTTAACAAGCATATCGAAAATAAGATTTTCGTATATGCCGCCCTTGGCGGGTCCCGTTAAAATATCTTTAACAAGCGCAACCTGCGTTTCAAAACCGTAAAGCGCGGTAGTCAAGCCTACGTCGGTTGTGTATAACTTAAATTCCGTAGGCTTTTCATACGCATTCAACGGCAATTGCGGCGTGGAAATATTTTTTACCAACTTCACCATACCCGCGTCGTTAAGCCAATCGAGCGTGTTCTCATACTTCCTTGAACTGCCGCGCGGCTCTACGGTCGTATACTGAAATTTAGTGTATTCTTTCGCAAGTTGACGCGGAATTGAATAGTAACAATCCTTTATCTTCTGCCTATCGGAAATTTTTGCGTACTTTTTAATATCTTCTTCATACTCGTTTAATATATCGAGTTGTTTTTGATACACCGCTTGAAAATTATTAGTTTCAAAGAAGGTATTCACCACGTCGGGCATACCGCCTACGACAATATATTCCCGCAAAATTTGATTGAATTTATTATGAATATTTTCGGGTATTTTCTCTTTGGATAAAAAATAACTTTTAAGCGAATTTACGGCGTTTTCATCGTAGCCGTACGCCCAAAGAAACTCCTCGAAATCCAGCGAAAACATTTCAATCTGTTTTTCGTAACCGACGGGAATAGAAACTATTTCTTTATAATGCAACCCCAAAAGCGAACCGGAAGAAATTACGTCGTATCTGTTATCCGTTGCAAGAAATTTAATTGCAGTGCGGGCGTTAGGGCAATGCTGAATTTCATCCAAAAATAACAGCGTATCGCCCTCGATAAACTTAACGTCGGGAATTTGCAACGATATTCTCTTATAAATTTCCGTAGGCGTCAAATCCCCGTCGAAAATGGTTATATATTCGGGGTGTTGATAAAAGTTTATTTCAATTACGCTTTTATAATTATTTTTACCAAACTCACGGATTATAAAAGATTTACCTACCTGCCGAGCGCCCTTTACTAAAAGACATTCGTTCTTTTTAGTATTTTTCCAATTTAGCAAATCGTTATAAAGTTTCCGTTTAAGCATATCATTACCCGCAGTCGTTTTTACGTATTATATACCGCAAAAACAAATTATGCAAGTTTTTTGACGATATTCAAAATAAAAATTGCAAATAATTTGACTATATTAAATTAGTATTTTGCAACTTTTATATTTTATATTTTACATTATAGATTTATCAAATTTATATCGTATAAAATACGTTTTCTTTTCCCTCGCTTCCAATAGCGGTTTTTCGAAGCCCTGCATATTTATAGCGTTTGGGCAAAATTGCGGCTCTAAACAAAAACCTGCGTATTTGTCGTAAACGCCGCCCTTGCCTTTAACGTTGTTCAGCTGTCCGCCTTGGCTTTCTTGGGGTCGCGGAACTCAGGCTTGGCTTTGTTTATGGTGATAGTAAGCCCGTTCTCGGTATCGAAACGCAGGTTTTTATTTAACACGTCCTTTTTAACATACTTATTGCTTACACAGTAATTATACAGCCATTCCGTCGCCGTTTGCCCCCGTCCGCCCCGTCAGTTCCTGTCTGGGTTTCGCTGGTATCAGCCTTATTCTTTTTCCATAATTAAAGCAATGATTTATACAAATTTATTATATCTTCTTTCGTAGGGTCTTTGGGGTTGCCGGGACGGCAGGCGTCGTCCATTGCGGATTGCGCGAGGAAATCTATATCTTCCTCTTTAACTATACCTTTAAGGTTCTGCGGAATACCCACGTCTCTGGAAAGTTTTGCAACGGCATCACAAGCCGCTTTCCGCGCTTCCGTCAATGTCATTTTATCAACGTTTTTAACGCCCATTGCCTTTGCTATATCGCGGTATTTATCACCCGTAGCATCGGCATTGTACGCCATAACCGTGGGAAGTAAAATCGCGTTTGCCACGCCGTGAGGGGTGTCATATACCGCGCCCAAAGCGTGCGCCATTGAATGGACTATTCCGAGCCCTACGTTAGAGAAGCCCATTCCTGCAACGTACTGCCCGAGAGCCATTCCCTCTCTGCCGTCCTTTTCGCCGTTTACCGCGCCGCGCAAACTTCTTGCTATAATTTCAATCGCCTTTAAGTGGAACATATCCGTCATTTCCCACGCGCCTTTTGTGATATAACCCTCTATAGCGTGAGTCAATGCGTCCATTCCCGTTGCTGCCGTCAAGCCCTTAGGCATAGTGCTCATCATATCGCTATCCACAACCGCAACCACGGGAATATCGTGAACATCAACGCAGACGAATTTTCTCTTCTTTTCCACATCTGTTATAACGTAATTTATGGTAACTTCCGCCGCAGTACCCGCCGTCGTGGGAACGGCTATAATGGGAACGCTCGGCTTTTTAGTGGGCGCAACGCCTTCCAAAGAACGCACGTCTTCGAACTCGGGGTTGTTAATAATAATGCCTATCGCCTTGGCGGTGTCCATTGACGAGCCGCCGCCTATGGTTATGATATAGTCCGCGCCGCTTTTCTTGTAAGCCGCAACGCCAGTCTGCACGTTTTCTATCGTGGGGTTGGGCTTTATATCGCTGTACAGCTCATACGCAAGGTTTGCGCCTTCGAGCACGTTTAAAACCTTATCAGTTACCTTAAATTTAATAAGGTCGGGGTCGGAGCAGACAAACGCTTTTTTAAGTCCGCGCCTTTCAACTTCTCCCACTATTTCTTTAATACAGCCTGCGCCGTGATAACTTGTTTCGTTTAATACTATCCTGTTGCTCATTTTATTTCACCTCTTATTTTATTAATTAATTTACGGCGCAAGTAAAAATCACACTTTTTACTTAGCGCACCCAATTTGCGAAAACTTTCGCCTCAGCAGTTTGGATTTGCGCAACTATATTATTTGTTTGCCCTTAAAGTTGCGCAAAGAAAAGCAGCGCCTTTCAAATCACGGAAAATCGCAGGCGCAGAATAGCCGAGATTTTCGTGAATCAGTTTAAAAAATCTTTGCGGTAATTGCATTTGAACAGTTCTGCAAGCTCCTGCATTTGCTCGTCTTTAATAGTGTTTATTCTCGGCAGGTGCGCCGTAAGCATATAAATCTGCGCTGCCTTTTCCACCGTCTCTATTAAGCCGAACGTTTCGTCCATTGTCTTACCCGCGCCGTAAATGCCATGCATTGCCCAGATTACAAGGCGGAACTCTTTCATCTTTTCCGCAGTCGCTACGCCTATGCTGTTCGTCCCGCAAAGCATCCACGGAAGTATTCCCACGCCGTCGGGGAATACCGCTATGCATTCCGTGCACATTTCCCAAAGCGTATGCGTGAACTTCTTCTCGTCCAGCTCGTGAACGTAGTTCATTGCAAGCGTGTGCGTCGGATGAGAGTGCATTACTACTCTGTTTTCGGGGTCTACTTTAAGCCTTGCCATATGGCACATAAGGTGTGCGGGCAGCTCGCTCGTAGTTCTTCCGCCGTCCTTATATCCCCATAAAAGCTCTACGCCGTTCTTTGCTATGCGCACTATCCCTAAATTTGTTTCGGGGTCGTCCTCAACGTTCTTAAAGTATTTGCCCGTGCCCGTCACTATAAAGATTTTACCCAATAGCGGACTTACGTCGAACTCCGCTTCGTTCACTCCCATTAACGGTATTGTGCGGATTACTTTGTTTAAGTCTATATATTCCGTCACTTCTTTTTCGTTTAACAGATAGCTTATGTTCCCGCCGTTTCTTTCGTCCCAGCCCAAGCGGTACATATTTGCAGTAGTCTTGCACATTTCCTTTACGAACGGCGCAGTCATTATATCTTTCATCTCTTGCTCAAAACCTCTTTTTCGTATTCTTTTATATCGGTTAAATAGTCCTCGCTTAACCCTTCTCTTTTCAGATATTCTTTCCATACCGCGCCGAAGGGCATTGTCTTGTATTCTTCCTGCTTTACCATAAGCGTTGTATACTCCGCTTTGTCCTGTAACTTTTTGAGTTCAGCGTGGTTAGTGAGCAGTGCATACAAAAGAGCCTTCTGCATTGCGCGTTGTCCCGTCACCCACGCGGACAGGCGGTTTATACTCGCGTCGAAATAGTCCAGACCTATTAACACTTTATCCGTCGCGTCGTTTCTTACTATTTCCTTTGCTATCTCTTTCAGCTCGTCCTCGAACAATACTACGTGGTCGCTGTCCCACCGAACGCCGCGCGTCACGTGCAGCGCCACCTTGTCATAGAAAGCCAAAAGCGCGGGGATTTTATCCGAGACGTATTCCATGGGGTGATAGTGTCCGTTGTCCAAAAGACAGCAGATATTGTTCTTTGCGGCGTAGTTCTGATAGAACTCGTTGCTGCCCACCGTGTAGCTTTCAACGCCTATTCCGAACACCTTGCTTTCAACCGCGACGATTACTTTGCTTCTGGCGTAACCGCAGGCGAGTATTTCGTCCAGACTCTTCTTTAACCTCAGTCTCGGCGTAAGTCTGTCCGCGGGCACGTCCTTATATCCGTCCGGTATCCATATGTTTACAAGGCAATGGCTATTCATTTCTGTTGCAAAGTATTCCGCAATTTTTAAACAAGCCTTGCAATGCTCTACCCAAAACTTACGAATATTCTCGTCGGGGCTGGACAGTGTCAGCCCGTCCTTTACGTTTTTATGCGAAAACATGGTGGGGTTGAAGTCTATTCCGTCCAACCCGAGCTCCTTGGCAAACTTCACCCACGGTGCAAAGTGTTGCGGTTCGTATTTATCCCTGTCCGCCGCCGCGCCGACCGCGTAGCTTGCGTGCAGGTTCAACCGCTTTTTGCCCGGCATCATTGAAAACGCCTTTGTTATATCCGCTTTCAATTCCTCGAAGTTTCTCGCTCTGCCCGGGTAGTTACCCGTCGTCTGTATGCCGCCGCTTAATTCTCCGCCGCCGTCCAGACCCGCAACGTCGTCCCCCTGCCAGCAGTGGATTGACACAGGTATTTCTTTTAGTTTAGATATCGCCTTTTCCGTATCCACGCCGTGTTTTGCGTACTCCGCTTTTGCCGAATTATACATTATCTTCGCTCCTTTTTATTTGTGCTTTTATATTCCCTATCGCGCTTGCTTCTATCGGCAACGCAACTACTTTAATTTTGCATATCTCTTCCGTTAAGCGGTTTAAAAACTTGTTCTTCGCGCCGCCGCCAACTATATACAGCTTATCAAACTCCGCGCCCGTATTTGCCTTTAATTCTTCCAAAGCCCGTTTATAGCTCTGCGCAAGACTTATATACGCACAACGGAAATAATCCGCTTCTGATTGCGGCTTGCATTTGAGCGCGCCGTCAAACGCTTCTTTCATACTTTCGGGCGCGAGAAACGCGTTACCGTTTACGTCGACGTATTCGTTAAATTTGCTATTCTCTGCTTCTTTTACTATTTCAGAGAAAGGCTTATTGGGGCATAGCTCGCCGCGCAGACGGTTGACGACCCACATACCCATAATGTTCTTTTGGTATCTGACGTAACCCACGCCGCCCTCGTTTGAGTAGTTCGCCCTTCGGCTCTTTTCGTCCGTAATAGCTTGCGGCACTTTCAAGCCCAACAGCGACCACGTTCCGCTCGATATGTACGGGCTGTTTTCCGTCATAGGTATTCCTTCAACCGCGCTTGCCGTATCGTGAGTTGCAGGCAACACTACCGTTGCCGTATAACCTATCTCGTCCGCGATTTCTTGCTTTAACTCGCCTACAACCGTCGCGGGCTGCGATAATTGCCCGAATAATTTATTCGGAAATCGAAGTAAATCAAGGATATCCCTGTCCCAATTATGAGTTTGCACGTTTACCATACCTGTACTCGTTGCGTTGGTATATTCCTGCCGCTTTACGCCCGTAAGCAAGAAATTCAGATAATCCGGCAACATTAACATACTTTCCGCTTTATCTGACTTACCGATTAATCTATCCGCGTACAACTGATATATTGTATTGAACGGCTGAAACTGTATTCCCGTGCGTTTATACAGTTCGTTAAAGGATATTATGCGGTGTACGCTATCTATTACGCTTTCCGTGCGATTATCGCGGTAGGCAAACACGTCGTCGATTAAATTATCTTCGCCGTCCAAAAGCGCATAGTCCACCGCCCAGGTGTCTATGCCGATACTCACAGGCGTATACCCTTTTGCCTTCGCCGCTTTTAGTCCGTTTATTATTTCCCTGTACAGCCGCTCCGTATCCCATACAAGCCGTCCGTCCTTACACTCCGCACCGTTATAAAAGCGGTATACTTCGTCCGTCTTTATTTCGCCGTCCTGCTCCCACCCGACTATATGCCGTCCGCTCGAAGCCCCGATATCTATTGCTAAATAATATTTCATTTACTTATTTCCGAAAATATTTTTAAGATTATTAAGGTCAACCTTAGGGGTTCTGTCTGCGTAGAGTAAGCCGTTTACTTCTTGCTGCACGTCGGTAAGCTGGGTATAACAATAGCCCTGAAACTCCGTCTGCGCTATGCCATTTATAAGTTGTTCCAATCGTTCTAAAAGCTCTTCCGCATTTTTCGCGCCGTTGCCGTAGCCCCATGCTTCGCCTTTTTGTTCGCTTACGAACGCTATCCCGCCGAACTCCGTTAACAGTACGGGCTGTCCTTTATGCTTGTGTCCGTCCGCGAACAACGCCCAGCCTTGCGGATACATACCGTCATAGTTTCCGTTGTACTTTACGGAAAACTCTTCCGCATTCTTTATATCGTAGTCGTGTATGCCGAGTATGTCGCTCTCTTCAATCGTTTCAAATCCGTCGTTAGTCGAGATTATTCTCGTATCGTCTATACTCTTCGTTAAATAATATAGACTTCTTGTAAAGTTCTGCTGTTCTTTATTCGTCTTTATCTCCCGCGTGCCCCAGCTCTCGTTTAACGGCACGTACGCTATTACGCTCGTAAAGTTCTTTGCTGCGTTTACTATCTCTTGCCATTCCTGCGTTATAGCCTTTACCTCTTTATCGCAGAAAGTGTACGCAGACGGCATTTCCGCCCAGACCAGAAAGCCAAGCTCTTCCGCATAATAATAAAAATAGGGGTCTTCAAGTTTTTGGTGCTTTCTCGCGCCGTTAAAGCCCATTGCCTTTGAAAGCTCTATATCTTTCTTCAACGCTTCCGCGCTCGGAGGAGTTAATCCGCTCTCGTTCCAATACCCTTGGTCTAAAATAAGCCTTTGGTATAACGGTCTGCCGTTTAAGCATATCTTCCCGTTCTCTATGCTTATCTTCCTTAATCCTATCCGCGTATGCGCCCTGTCTACGGCTTTATTATCTTTATACAACACGTAATCTACGTTGATAAGATTCGGATTATCTACCCACCAAAGCAATTCGCCGAAGTCGAACGCGTTATCCGCAAGACTAATGCTGTAATTCGTTCTTTTCCCGTCCAGACTGAATTTCTGTTTCTTTAATACTTTGCCTTTGAACATTAAGATAATCTCCGCTTCGTCTGCCTTTGAATACAGCGTTTCTATGTACCCGTACACTCTGCGGTTATCTATATCGGACTGTAAAGAATAGTTTTCTATGCAGTCTTCATTGAAAAACTCTATCCACACGCTGCCCCATATCCCCGTATTGGGATAATAGAAACACGTGAACGGTTCGCCCGTCCAACTCTGCTTGCCGCGAGGAACAGACGTTTCCAAAGTATCTATGCACCTTACGGTTATCTCGTTTTCGCCGTCCTTTAAATACTGCGTTATGTCCGCTTTAAACGGCGTGAACCCGCCGATATGCTTTATTGCGTGACTGCCGTTTACCCATACGTCCGTTTCATAGTCCGCAGCATTAAAGCATAAAAGCGCGCGCTTGCCTTTGTTCTCTCTGTCAATCTTAAACGTGCGCTTGTACCACACCGTATCGTGTACGGCTTTATCTCCTATTCCGCTCGCTTCCCATTGATAGGAAAACGGAACGTTTATCTTTCTATCATAGTTTACCTTTTCTCCAAACCCAAACTCCCACTCGCCGTTCAGGCTCTGCCAATTATACCGACGAAACTGAGGACGCGGGTATTCCTTGCGCTCAAATTTCATATCTTTTCTTCCTCGAATAATTTATTGGCTTTTTCAAGCATTGCGGGGAAATCGGACAGCTTCATCTTCTTTTCCATATCGCGGAACTCCGCCATAAACTGCAATGTTTTATCCCCGCGCATCCAGGCTATCTCTCTGCCCGTAAATATTCCGCCGAACACCGCATTAAACGCCTTTTGCGCCTTAGGGTTTTCGAATATCTCGTTTACCGTACTTTCGGGCGTGAACGCGGGAACGTTCAATTCTTCCCACTCGCGCTCGTATTCGTAACCGCCGCTCTTTACTTTTACGGGCTTTTCATTTGGTAATACTATTTCCGCCTCAACTCCTTCGGGTATTTCCGCAAAGAACGTTATTTTTCCGTTTTTCTGTTTATAGCCCGAAACTATCTTTCCGCTTACGCTGTCGTATTCGGCTTTTATCTCCGCAAGCCCCTTGCAAGGCTTCGGCGCTATCTTTACTTTTTTATATCCCGCCGCATTAGGTTGCAAGCCCGCTATGCGCTTTATAACGAACTCCATTACCGAGCCGTAGGCATAGTGGTTGTAGCTGTTCATTCCGTCGGGGTTGGGCGTACCGTCCGGCATTAAACTGTTCCAACGCTCCCACACCGTGGTCGCGCCCATATCAACTTCATAAAGCCAGCCGGGATAACCGTTGTTCATTAATACCTTGCAAGCCGTTTCAAAGTATCCGTTATCTGCTAAGGCGTATAATAAATACGTTGTGCCTATAAAGCCCGTGCAAAGAGTGTAATTATGAATTTTGACGTTTTCGTTCAAAGCTTCGGCTAATTTCGCGCAGTGTCGTTCCGGTACTATACCGAAATACAACGCAAGCACCTGCGCCGTCACCGTATCGAAGCAAAGTCTGCCGCCAGCGGTGAAGTATTCTTCTCTCACCCTTTTGAGCTGTCTTTCGTATTTGGCTTTATACAGCTTTGCTTCGGATTTTTCGCCCAATAGCTTTGCCGTTTCCGCAACGATTTTAAGCGTAGCGACGTGAAAAACGTTCGTTATATAGTAGATATCCGTTCTGCCTATAAACGTTTCGTAGCTCGTTCGCTCCTGATCGAGCGCAAGCCAATCGCCCCACTCGAAACCCTTGTCTATTATTCCGTCCGTCATGTTTGCTTCGCGTGCGGAGATAAACTTCTTCATTGCGGAAAAATTATCTTTTAGATAACTTATATCGCCGTACGCGTTATACAACGTCCAAGGAACCATAGTTATAGCGTCGCACCACATCGCGGACGTAGAGCTGTCGTTTTCACCGCGTAAAACGTCCGGCGCGACGTGCGGAATCTTTCCGTCGGCTTTCTGGTCGTTGCGTAAATCGTTCAGCCACTTCTTCATAAACGCGCGTATATCGTAGTTGAACGCCGCCGTGCCGCAGAATGCGTTTATATCGCCCGTCCAGCCCAAGCGCTCGTCCCTTTGCGGACAGTCCGTGGGCAAATCCACGAAATTACCTCGTTGACCCCATACTATGTTGGAAATAAGCCGGTTAACGCGTGCGTTGGAGGTCGTCAATACCCCCGTGCGCCGCATATCCGTATGGCGGACTATTGCCGTTATACGACGGCTGTCGAACACCGCGCCCTCTATTTTCAAATATCTGAATCCGTGAAAAGTAAACTTCGGCTTTAACGCCTTTGCTCCCTTTACCGTGAATTTATCCGTAGCCTTTGCTCCGCGCAAATTGTCCGTGTAAAACTCGCCTTTTATAAGTATCTCCGCAAACCTTAAAGTAATAGTGCCACTGAAATCCTCGGGCGTTACAATCTCAACCACGCCCGCGATATTCTGTCCGAAATCGTAGATTTTATCGCCGCTCGGCGTGGTAATTATTTCTTTAACAGCCAACCGCTCCGTATCCCTCACAGGCTCGCATATCTGCGGAACTATTAAGGACTTATCGTAAGCAACTTCACAGGTCGTCAAGCGCTTTAACTCCGCCGTGTAATCCACCGTTTCGCCGTCGTATATTCCGCTCTCGCGGATATGGCTTTCGAGTGCAGACCACGTTTCGTCCGTACATATGCTTGAACTACCGATATCAAGCTCCGCACAGACCGCCGTTTGTTCGCCGTACAGATTGCGCTTCTTTTCCCAAGTCAAACCGCCGCAATACCAGCCCTCATTTACGGTAAACGAAATTACGTTTTCGTCCTCTTTCAAAAGCGGGGTTACGTCGTAACTTTGCATTTGCAAAGTCTTGTTATACGAAGTCCAGCCGGGGGTTAAATAGCTATCCCCGACCCTTACTCCGTTTATTTCCGCATAATATAAGCCCAAAGCCGTGACTTTTAAAACGGCTTTTTCCAAGCTTTCTATTTTAAATTTTTTCTCTACCGTAAAGGTGTTTACCCTTTCCTTTACCCCGATAAATTTACCTTGCAACATTGACCGTCTCCGTTTTGCCGTTCAAGCAGATATTTTTAACCGATAGTTCGTTGATTTCTTTGGGCAATACGCACTTCACTGTATAGCCCTTTTCATCAAAGCCGATATTCAAAAGTCCGTCCGTAAACACGCGGCAGAAAAGCCCGCTCTCGGCGGAAAGATGCCGCATTCCGCCCTCGGGATACGCTTCCACCGCATAGGGAACGTGCTCGCCCAACAACCGCGTTTGAGCATACTCTTTGAGCTTTTTCCACGCCCGTTCCGTTTCTCCCGCGCGGAACAATGCCATAATATAATAAAGCGCGCTTCTATCCCAAAGGATTGTTTCGCCCTCGGTAGAGCGGCAGCTTCCGTCCGTCCACAGTTTTTCGTCGATGCTGTTTAGCGTGTCTTTCGCACGGTTCGTGATCCCCATATATACGGGCAGGCAGTTCCAAGCACGAATTACGTAACAACCCTTGTGATAGTGATAGGTATGGTATCCGCTTACTTCTCCGCCAAAGTAGCGTTCTATTGCCTCGCTCAACGCCGTTTGCATTTTTATAAGCTTTTCCACCTCGTCCGCTTTCCCCATTCGTTTTAATAAAATTGCGTAGCCTCCGAGTCCGCCGTATGCAAGAGAGGACGTGTTTAAATTCACGCCCGAAGATATGCGGTTCTCCAATTCGTCGCTGTCCGAATAAACCACGCCGTCCTCGGTGATATTTCTTTTGATATATTCCACACACCAATCAAGCGCTTTTTTCTGCTCTTCGTTCGGAAGCTTTCCCTGCGTTAACAGCACGCGCGAGAGACCGTACAGATACATTTCCGCGTCACCCCTATCACCCGCGCAGCCGAAGTTATCCATACCGCCGCAGATGATACTGCTTGGGATCGGCAGATAATCGTCGTTGAAATACGGATAATACCAGCCGTATATATTTTCGATCGCCTCCGCCTCTTTTTTATCGCCCGTAAACGCAAACCACGGCGCAACGTATTCGCATTGGTCGTTACACCATATCGCCGCATAATAGGCAAGCCCGCCGGGGTTATGGATAAGCCCCTTGAAAGTGCGGCACAATCCTTCCGCGGCACGGAGTTTAGCAAGCGCAAACATAGTATCTACGGTATCATTCCCCGTGGATATATCGCATTGTGAAAGGATCTCTTTTACGCGCGCACGCCGTTTTTCAAGCGGGACATTTTCGTGCGGGATATCCTCATTGGCATACCGCGCCGCATATGCGAACGTTAGCGTTAACCGCTCTCCAGCCGCTATCGGACGGCAAGGAGTATTGCATGAGCATTCAAAATAGACATAGCCTTCACAGGTAAGACGCAAATCAATTCTTTTAAGCTCTTCCCATTTCGCAAAAGCTTGGTTTTTACCGCTGTTGCACAGCTCTAACTGCTCGTAAAAGACGGGCAATTCCACAGACGGAAAAAACCTGCGCACAACCGTCAGATCACCCGCGCGGGAGCACACCGAAAGCACCCCGTCAAATTCCACCCGCCCGAATGTTTCCTTTGTCTGGAACACAATCGGACTTTTATCCGTTTCGGGATAGTAGGTTGCGCAAGTATTATTCGGTTGTGTGCGGAAATTGGGAAACGCAAACTGCCGTTTATAATACGGCTCGCCACACTTTACGCCGTAGGTTACGGCGCAGGAAACTTGCTCTCCGCCCATTTCGATACGGTCGGAATGTCCCTCAAAGCTCTCGCTTGCGATTTTCCTTTTATTTTCTGCAATATACCAACGCATAAGCTACCTTATAAATGAAATTTAATTTCGTATTCTTTGTCAACGTCGAGTACCACAGGCACACAAATTACACCGCCGTCGGGTGCGCAGTCCGACGTATTCAGAGGAAACGCAAAACTATCCTTTTTTGTCTTTTTATAGCCGACTTCTTCGCCGTTTACCGTCACTTTCCGAACGCTTTCAGCGTCCTTTAACAGGTGATATTTAACAGTGATTTTGCGCTTATTGAAACACTTTTCGCCCTCGAATTTGCCCTCCGCTGCGTGCAGTTTTATAACGTAAGCGTTGCAATCTTCACAATAGTACGCCTCGTACGCGCTCTTTCTGCATTGTCCGAGTTTATACGCCGTGGTTTCGGTATCGTCCTCGTAAAGGTATCCTCTGTCCGTCGCATCTTTGCAGGGGTAGAAATCGTATACGAGTTTATCCCATTTCTGCAATTTAGTATTATGCGCTTCGTGCGCAAGCGGTATCAGAGCGCCAAGCCTTATAAACAGAGGCATTTCCTGCAAGCCGTATCCGCGCGATATAGTCTTACCTCCGCTATATATTTTGCCGCTGAACGCGTCCAACCACTTGCCTGCAGGAAGATAGGTTTTGATTTTACCGTCCTTGGGAAGCTCCGCGCCGAAAAGTCCGCAACAGGCTTCTCCACCCGCCTGAAAATATTCAATAATTATTTTGTAAACTATTCCGCCTTTTATTTTCTTTAACGGGAAAGTTAGTGCAGAGTGCAGAGTTTTATCTTCCAAAACCTTTTCGCCGTCTATCCATACCGTTGCTCCGTCGTCGCAGGAAATGACCAGTTCGCAGTCGGAATCAAGTTTGATTTCCGCCTCAAATCTCGCCGAAAAGTCGTAAACGGGCACACCCGCCTCCGGCGAAGTATGGTTTAACACCATATCCAAAGTATCGTACTCAGCGGTTGCTATGGGCTCGCCGTTAAGCTCTCTGCCGTTATAGTACGTTGCTTTGACAGGCGTAAGATAATCCTTTTTATCCAAACAGACAGGCTTGCCGTAGGTCACGGGGCGGGCTATGATATTTGCGCCGAGCAAGTACTCGCTATTACACCTCAAAGAACGCTTATCTGCGGGATATTCCCAGCCCAATCCTTTAAATATGGGCAAGCCGTTTTTATAACTTTCGTAAGCGCTTTTATAAATTACGGGCAATAAACGGTATCTTAAATTGTTGTACTCACGAACAATATCGAGCGTTTCTTCGTCGTACGACCACGGGTCGCGGAAGCGCTCTACAACATTTGTGCAGTGCGGGCGGAACACGGGCGACAAAATTCCGAACTGCATCCAACGTATAAACAGTTCTTTATCAGGGTTGCCTATATGTCCGCCGCAGTCTGCGTTTATATACGGAATACAGTTGTTTCCGCACCTGATCAAACTCTCCACTTCATTGGCAAGGGAATCCGACCTACTCGAAATATCGCCAGTCCACTGCACCGAATAGCGGTGGCTTGCGCTGTCGGTGATACCCATGTATCTGCCGTTTACGATATTCACCGCATTACCCATGACCACGGGGCGGCGATAAATTTCCGTATCGCCCGAAACCTTTTGCCAATGGTGGCGGGTAATATCCTCAAACAGATATAACCCGAACGTTTCCCAATATATTTTATCGGTGGGCGATATCAGGTGCGTGCCCCAATTTCTGTCGTACCACCATATATCCAAACCCTTTTCCATTAAGGATTGCAAATTGCTTTCGCGGTATTCTATCTCTTCGGGTGCGAACACCTGCGCGCCGTTCACGGGTTCGGGATGGTCGTTGAACATTACTTCAACCCCGTGTTCGTGCGCAAAGTTCAAAAATCGCTTCATATCGGGGAAAAGCTTTGTATTGATATCGTAACCCCAGCCGTTTTCGCAGCTGCGCCAATCCGTATCAATTACCATTACGTCCAATGGTACGTCGTGCTTTTCGTATGTTAGGATAAGCTGTTTGGCTTCCTCTTCCGTGTAGGCATAATACTTCGAATTCCAACCGCCCAAAGTTGACAAACGCACGAGCTCGGGTCTGCCCGTAAGTTCGACGTACAGTTTGCGTAAAAGTTTCGCGTCTTTACGACAATGCAATAAATAAACGTCCTGTACGTTTTCCTCTACTTTATACTCGCCCTTTCTTTCAGCGGAATAGCCGCCCTCGGGGATTATTATTCTCGGGGTGTCCGATATCGCGAATACTTCGGGTGTTTTATCCAATGCGGGAAGTTCGCCGCTGTTTTTAAGTTTTTTATAAGAATATACCTTTTTGCCGTTCTTTTCAAGCCTTACGCCCGATAAAGATTTCGCATTTTCGGGTATGTATAATTCATACCCGCCAAAACGAATTATGTTTCCTTCCTGCGTGTACTCAACGCCGCTCGTATACGCCGTTCTGTCGGGTATAAAAAACGTATTGTCGTCGCAGAATTTACCGTTCTTGCCGTACTCTATCCGCACAACGTCTTCGCTCAATAACTGTACTCTGATATTATCACAAATGATTTGTTCCATAAATTCACCAATTATTTTTTTAATATTAAAACCCCGTAAGGTTCTATTCCCGTTTTGCCGCTGTATTTTTTGTTTGTAATCAGGTCGGTATATTCGCCGTCCAAAACTATATAGCCCTCTCTGTTTTCCGTTTCTACGGCAATGATACCGCTCTCTTCACCCGTGCGTTCGGTGAGAATTACGTTTTTACTCGCTTCGGCTATCGGCGCGCGGTTTACAAGCCTTAAAAGGTCGCCGTGCGATATTACGCTTCCGACAAGAATAACTTTACCTTTACCGACTTTCCTTTCCGTTATCACCGAAAGGGGCGCAAACTCGCAGTCTATAAAATGAGCAAGACTTTCTGTTCCCGTATTGCACTCGAACGCGTCGAAGCAAGTTGAAACGGAGCACACGCCGTCGTTAGTCCACTGCGCTTTGAACACGTTATTGTCAACGGGCTTTTGATATTTCACGTATACTCCCGCAAGTTCTTCAACGAAAGAATAAGGCGCATGAGCGTATTTGGTTACGTTTCCGTCCATTATATCGGACATCGGTCCCACTATCCACACGCCGCCGTTTTTTACCCATTCTATAACCCGTTCTTTAAAGCCGTTTTCGTCCGCACAAGCCAAAAAGGGCGATATTAAAATTTCGTAGCCGTCTAAGCCGTGCGCCGTGTCTATAACGTCTATATTGTAGTGCCTGAATGCCGAATAATATTTTTTAATCAGCGTTTCGCGGTAATTCAAACCCTTTATAAGCGGAGCGCACTCGAACGAGTTGTGTGCAGTCGAAGAATTGTGCAACGCTATTTTACTCTCTATTTTGCTTTCCGTTAAAAACTTTTCGCAGGTTTTTATATCTTTGCAAGCCTTTACAATTTCTTCGGTTACTCTGTACGCCCTGCCCGCCGACGAAAACAGCGCGCCGTGCCCCATCTCGTGTCCGTTGGGGTGTGTGCGGAATAACCAATATAAATTCATTTCAGCGCCCCTTGCTATCGGAAGCATAGTATTTGCATAGCACGCGCCCTGCGGACGGTAGCCGTTATCTGCGTACTCACTGCCGTTCCAGCCCACCTGCGTTTCCATTATCCAGAAAGGTTTATCCTTTACCGTGCGCACAAAATCGTAACCGAACGCCGTGTCGGGCAACCGAGTCGCGGCGTCGTAATGGTTGTACTGCGCCACGTCCAACTTTTCATTGAGTTTATAAAAACTCAACGAGTTGTGCTGCATCATATTGGTGCCGAGCGGTAAGGAAGTATAATTTCTTAAAACCTCCGCCTGCTCTTCTATGTATGACTGAATTTGGGCGTACTGGAAATCTCTCCAAGCTTTTCTCAACGACGGGTGCCGCCACTGCCTGGGATAAGGGGGCTGAACGTCTTCGAAGCTGTCGTACGTAAGCGACCAACGCGCCGTACCCCACGCCTTATTCAGATTGTTTACCGTTTTAAATTTGTCTTTTAAATACGTACGGAATGCGGACTTGCAGTTTTCGCAAAAACACCCCTCGTTATAGGGGTAAATTTCATTGTCCAGCTGCCAGCCGATAACGCCCTTATGCCTACCGAAAGCTTTGCCGAGCTGCTCGCATATAATGCGGTTTTTCTCTCTCAACACTTTCGAAGTCTTGCAGGTATGGCAACGCGATGATACGTCCGAGCGTACCAAGTCGTGCATTACCGTGCGCGTTTCGGGATATTTATCCAGAAGCCAACGCGGCGGTGTTGCCGAAGGCGTGCACATTACCGTGTAAATTCCGTTTTCGTATAATTTATCTACGATTTTTTCAAGCCACGGCAAATCGAATTCGCTCTCTTTGGGTTCCATTTTTCCCCAGGCGAATTCGCCTATGCGCAGACAGTTTATCCCCGTTTCTTTGCATCTTTGTATGTCTTTTTCTATCTCGCTCTCTTCCCACATTTCGGGATAGTATGCCGCGCCTATATATATTTTTTTCATTTCTTTTCCTTTTTGCCGCTTCTTTGTATGTTTTTTCGGAAAAGCGGGGAAGCGCGAACGCTCCCCCGCCCACCGATTTTGTTGTGTTTATTTTTACTTGTTATGCTATATTGCCGTGAACTGTAATCGCTTCGAGTATAGCCGCATCCACTCCGCCGCCGATAAACACCTTAAACTCACGCGTTTCGCCATCGTTCCAAGATCTCGTATCAACGTTCAGCGTTAAAGTATGCCTTACCGAAGAACCTTTTTTAATTTCGTTTACAATAAGCTCGGTATCGTCGCTTTCCATAAATTTGAAAGTCACAACGTTATTATCGTTCCATGTTCCGGTATAGAACACGACTTTACTCATACCTTTCTTAATTGTTAAATTTACCGTATAATTCGTCTCGTTTCCGGATATTCCGTGAGGCGTACAGGCAAATTCTCCTGCTAAAATTTTATTTGTACCGTTATTAAAGGTAAGTCCGGAATCATCGCCGCCGCGCTTTGAAGCAAAGCCGTTATCCACGTACGAAACACCGCCTTCCTTTTCCTCGCGTCTGCCGTCCTTGCCGTAGCGTCTCCACCAGACTATATCTTCACCGTCAAGCGCGATTACTGCATTATCGGACAAGTTTTCATCTTTCGTATTAAACACCGTATCGGAAGCGACAACGGATATGTCGATTGCATCTGTTCCGCGCGCAAGGTTAAGCGATTTGACCGAAATACTGAACTCGCCATTGTCGCCGAGTACGATTTTTTTGCCTGCTACCATAACGTAATACGCCTTGCCGTTATTTGCAGCCGTAACGGTACCGGAAAGCGTACCGTCTTGGGATATGCTTGTAATGTCGTTGTAAAGCGCAACGGTTGCCTTATCGTTTTCGGAAACGTTTATATCGTAAGTTTTGCTAAAATCTTCGCCGAGTACTACTATCCCCGCAAGCATCAAATTCATATCTCCGCCGTTCGTATAGAATTTAAGGGTAAATTCTCTCGACTCGCCCGCGTTAAACTTCGAGGTGTCGACTATAAACTTTACAAGCTGACCTCTGTCCGTTCCTTTAACGTAACTGTACGAGCCTACTTTGACCCCGTCGGAATTCAGCAAATCGAAATACAAAGTACCTTGATTCCACGACCCCGTATAAACCAAAATTTCGGTTGCGCCTTTTGATACTTTAAACTTGATTTGGCGTGCGTTCTCCGCTGTTACGTGCTCGTCTATAAAACGGGTGTTGGAATTTGTCTTTCCGTTTGCAGTAAACGTTACTCTGTCGCCGTCATAGTCGTTTGCGTTTCTGCCTGCGTCCGCATCGTAACCCGAATAATCCCAATCCGTGCAATTATAGCCGTAAGGAGCTACGTTATTGCCTTCATAACGCTGATATGCAAGAATCGTTTTCCCGTCAAGAGCCGCCGCGTCAAGGTTTATGTTACCCTGCGCAAGCACGGATTGTTCAGCCTTGGTTACGGTGAAATTATCTATAAGCGCTTCAACCGTAATAACGTCGACGGAGGCGGCCAGACCAAGTTCTGCAATATTAACGGAAAACCTGCCCGATTCGTCTACGGATATTATTGTTTCGCAAATATTCACACCGTACACTTTGTAGCCGTTTTTACCCGTTACCGTACCTGTCAGCGTGCCTTTATTATTAATAGTCGTCGCAACGCCGCTATAACTAACGTTTTCGCCGGTTACGGTTTCCACTTCGTAATTTTTAACGTATTCGCCGCCGAGCAAAACTATTGCCGCAAGCTGGCAATCGGTTTCCGCACCGAAATACAACTCTATTTCGCGCGTTTCTCCGTCTTCCCAAGCGGTTGTATCGATTAAAAATTTAACTTCGTACGCACGGGTTTGGGCTATGTCGAACGACGCGTCGCCTATAACTATGTTTTGTTCAAGAAGTTTAAACGTCATACGGTCGCCTTTGCCGCTTGCGTTAAATTCATAAGCGCCGGTATAGACCAAAATTTCGGTAACGCCTTTTTTAACGTTCAACGTTACAGACTTATAAACGTTAGGGTCAAGATACAAACATTTGTCGCTCGTTTTACCGTTGACGATAAATTTGGAAGCTCCGCCTTGGTCGCCGTATCTTGTTATATCGTTAAGCGCGGATCCGTCTGCAACGCCGCCGGTTACGATTGTATTACCCGCGGTTTCGTAGCGCGCATAACCCAAAACTTCTTTTTCGCCCATAGCCGCCGAATCGAGATTGTAAGTTTGCCCGTCAACTCTCGTGTAAGACGTGCCGGATACTTCTGTATTGGTGAAAGCATGCACTGACACTGTGATTTGAGGGTTCAGCATTACGGAAGCATAATCGTCGTATGCTATTTCGTAAGTATTGCCGTTAACCGAAATTTCTTTTCCGTTAATGCTGAGCAGATAGCTGCTGCCGCCTGATAACGTCAAAGTTACGCTTCCGCCTGCGCCGATGCTCGTTTTATCAAAAGTTACGTCCGCGCCTTCTGTAACGTCTCCTTTAATAACGTCGGCGGAGGGTGCTTCGTATTTTTCAAAAGATATATCCGAGAAGGTCCAGCTTGCTCCGCTTACGTGGAACGCGATACGGTTAGCCGCAGTTGCGGAGGTTTTACCTTCAAGCAGAGTTACCCATTCTTCCTCATCGAAATTGTAAGCGTAAACCGCTACGTTTTCTCCGTTACGTATTATTTTCAGCTGTAAACCGTCCATTACCGCTTCGGCAAGCCACTCAAAAGATTGGTTTCTGTCAACCGCGCCGCCGCAAGGAGTTCCGTCGTCAGCCCATATTGCCGAAGGGAATTCGTTTGTAAGTAAATCATTCCACCAGATTACGAATTTGTTTTTATATTTGTCAGAATCGCCCTGTGCAAACGTAATTGCAAACCTTTGCAGCCACGCGCCCTGCGCTTTAGGGTCGTTTACCGAAACAGTGGTTTCGAGCACGTACGCGCCATCTTTCATATCTTCGGGGATATTGATTTCAACGCCTACGCCCTGAGCGTATTCACCCTGACCCAAGCCGTTAAGTCCGTTAGCGCCCATAGTTATCGTTGCGCTTTCATCGTTCATATGCGACAAATCCACGAGATGCGAAACATCGCCTATGGGAGACGCAAACTCGTATTCGATTACGACATCGCCCACATCCGCGGACATTACGTTCATTTCACCGTCGAGATAGTCCTTTATTTTTATGACGTAATGCTGACAAAGCAAATTATCGACCGTAACCGAGCCGTTTGCGCCGACTTCCGCCGATATTTCGTTACCGAAATCGTCTACAAGCGTAATTTGCGTACCTTCCGCAACGGCGGTAAGTTTACCGCCCGAATTTCCTTTAAGGGTAAAGGTTGCGTCCACGTAACTAGCTTCGATAACCACAAATTCAACGTCGAGGTCGGTTTCGTTCCAGGCAAGGCCTAAACCTTCAATACCTATTTCAAAATTATAAACAAGCGAACCGTCTTCCTGAGCGCCACCCTTATATGCGGCTTTGCCGTTAATTTTGATACCCGTAAGAATGTATCCGCTGTCAACGGTTAAAGAGCCTTGAAGCTTTCCGTTCCAATCCACCGTTGCAGGCAACGGCGCGGAAAGAGTTGCGTTGGCAAACTCCTGCGCGTTTACGTTATAAACGTCCGTTCCGCGCACGTGCGTTTTAGAGAAACCGTCTTTACCGACAACCATATACTTCTGGTCGGTACCCCAGTCGCCGTAGCCTTCCCTGTATATAAACGTCCATTCACTGTTGTTGTGGTTATATTTGCAAACACTGCCGTCGCCGTCGTCAAACCTATCCTTCTCGTTTAAAGTCAGATTGCCGCATACAGTCATAAGCACGTTATAACCCTGTTTAAGTAAGGTTTTGCCGTCCTTTTCCTCGAACGCGCCCGAAAGTTTGCCGCTGTTTGCCTCAGCAAGCTCGGCGTTGGGCATAAACAGCTCCCAAACGGTCGTATAAGCAGTAGCGGCGCCCTCGGGGTTAATCTTATTTTCAAAATGTTTCAGACTGAACGGCTGTTGCTGTTCTACTTTTCCGTTTATGTACAGCTCTATACCCACACCCTCTCTGAAACTCGTGCCTGCGTCGCCGGGGAGATAGAGATTGTTTTCGTTGCGTATATTCATATACACGCCAACTTTGCCGTGTCCCTGCGACTGTTCGTCGGGAGATGAATTGTGGTTTAGCCTTATATGCAAATACACGCCGTCTTTGCCGAGAAATGCGTTTGCGATTATGCCCACGCCGCCGTTTGCCACGTCGCGCCCGATAACGTAAGCGGTAGACTGCGTATACGCGCTGCCCACTACGCCGTCGATATTGTCAAGCACCTTATCAATCGAAAGCTTATCTTTCGTGGTAACGGTATCTCCGTAGCTGTCAAGATATACGTTGCCGCACTCACCGCACTCCCAGTATTCTTTGGTACCTTCGGTTTCCGTAGTGGGATAAACCATTTCGTGGTGTCCGTTCGTGCCCCAGGTATGGGGTTTTGTTGTAACAACATCGGTCACAGCTTGCGTTCCCTGCGCGTCTTTAAACTTGCCGTCGCCCCTAGAGCATTCCCAATACTCGATATTTCCGGGCTTTGTGCAGGTTGCCGCTTCCGCCTCTACGTGCTTCGACAGGTCGTGTCCGAGCTTGCTTTCCGCAACGTCTTCCGCAGTAGTTTCGGTCTTTCCCTCGCCGTCCTCAAAAATCAAATCGCAGCCGCTGCATACCCAGTAAGCGCGATTGCCGTCTTCGGTGCAGGTTGCCGCAACCGCTTCAACTTCCGTTAGGTCGTGCGTATGTTTGTTTTTACAGCCGGCTACAACTATAGCGGATACCGCCGAAACTGTAAAAATCGAACTCACTGCAATAAACTTAAAAAGTCTTTTTTTATTCATATTTTCCTCCTGATTTTATAATTTACCGGTTTACGGTTAAATTTTTTAATTTTCTTTTGCCGCGATATATCCGCAGTACAGATATACTCTCGACCTGTTTATTCTTTCGCTTTCAACAGCGCTGGTTACGGGCGCATAAGTGAAATACAAAGTACTTGCTTTGCCCGATTCAACGTCTATTTCCACTTTTTTCATATAGCTTTTTTCGGATTTACCGCCCATATAAACGGTTTTAACCTTACCCGCCCTGTCGCGTACGGAAAGTTTTGCAATGCATTCCGTTCCGCCGATATACAAAACTATTTTTTCACTGCCGCCCGAAGTTTTAACGGTAAAGCCGTACCCCACTGCACTCTGCGAGCCGCCCCTTACTCCCGCTCCGGAAGAAGGTTTGGAGCCGCTTCCATCCGTGTAAATTTTATTCAGTCCCACGGTTAAAGGCATTGCCATATGGTCGGTGCATAATGTGTTTAACAATGTTAAAAGATTTTCCGGTTTTGAAAAAGCTCTCGGTCCGTTCTTTTTATAGAGGATACTAGTGCCGAGTCCCTGACCGTAAGAAACCCAATCGGTCGTGCCGAGTTCCGTAAGGTTTACGCTGCTTTCGGTGCATTCGCTTACCTTGACTTTGAAGTTAACCGCCGTATTGTCATAATCTTCGTATACCGCGGAGTCTTTTACGCTTGCGTATTCTATTTCTATTTCGTACGATTTTGAAACTTCGGTATCCAGCGCAAACGTTTGAATATCTCCGTCGAGCGCGCCGCCCGAGAATGCAAACGGTCTGCCTTTCGTGTTGTACGTCAGCTTTGCAAGCGTTTGGGCAGTTACGCTCTGTCCGTTGACTCTTACGCTCTTAATCTCGCCCCAATCGGTATTTTTATGCAGACGCACGTTCCAAGTCCTCGACGTTTTCGCGTCCTTAAACGTTCCGTTCGACTTGCCTATGCTTATTTTAAGCATGTTGCCAGTGCAGTTCATTGAAACGTCGGTAGTACGGAACTGCCCGTGCTTATACGCAACCGATTCTCTGTCGTCTTCATAAACGGTAGTTTTAGCAAAGTAGTTTGCGGACGGATAAACGTCTAACGCGAGTTTGCTCCAATCCATTTCGCCAGTGTTGTAAACATTTCTTATTTCACCGCTTTCCTTATCGGTAATCGTATTGTCGGCAAGCGCGATAAGCGCGCCTTCGCGGACGAATATAGGCGACGTTTTAATGTCGTGAGTTACTTTATATGTGTTGGGACCCGAATACCTCTTACCCGTCCACACGTCTATCCAACTGCCTTCGGGGAAAAATACTTCCCTCGTATCTTTACCGCTGCTTTCCGCAATGGGCGCAACCAGAATATAATCTCCCAAAAGATACTCGTCGTTGTTTTTTGCTTCTGTGTACTTCGGATATTTTATATCCAGACGGCGCATAATCGGCAAACCCGTTTCGTAATTTTCGTGCGCCAGCGCGTAAAACAAAGGAAGCAATCTGTAACGCATATCCTGATAGGTATGCACTACCTCTTCCGCAGTAGGGCCGTATACCCAAGGCATACGACCGTCGTCGGTATTGGTACATTGCGTACGCATTACGGGCGACAGAGCGCCGTATTGCATCCAACGCATATAACTGTTAGGTGATTTTTGGTTTTTATGTCCGCCCAAATCCGCGGAAACATAAGGCAAGCCGAGTTCCGCGCCGGCGAAAATTGCTCCTTCTATCTCTTGCTGAAGCCAATCGTCTCCGGACTCGGTATCGCCCGTCCACTGTATAGAATAACGGTGCGCCGAAAGGTCGGAAGCATAGACGTAAGAACCGTTGTAACAACCGTCTACGTTTGCCTGAAGTAATGCGCGGCGGGCGTATTCACCCTTGTCTGCTATGCTCTCGTAATACTTTTCGGTCATCCACTGATACGCATACATTCCCGTAGCGTACTTGGAAATGTCGGGGTGTATCTGATTGAGCGCAACACCCCAGTTCCTGTCGTAATACCAGTAATCCATTCCCATAGCAAGGAACATTACTATTTTTTCGTTTCTATACTCAACCTCTTCCTTGTCTAAAAGATTATTCGTTCCCGGAACGGGTTCGGGGTGGTCGTTAAAGAAAATATTAACGCCGAGGTCGTGCGCGTCCTTTAAAAACTGTTTCATATCGGGGAATAGCTCGGTATTGATTTCATACCCCACTCCGCCGCCGACGCGCCAGTCGGTATCGACCGTAAACACATCTATGGAAAATCCTTTATCGCGGTATGTCTTAATCGTGTCCAACGCGCTTTGCGCGGTGTGGGCATAATAACGCGACTCCCAGAATCCGAACTGTTTTAAAGAAAGCATTTCGGACTGTCCCGTCAAAGAAACAAAATCGGTAGAAAACGTCTTATAATCGCCGTGCGGCAAAAATACGTATATATCCATCGCGTTTTCTTCAAATTCCCAACCGTTGACGGGAAGATTTTTATCCGACGGCGTATAACCGCAATCAGAAGGAATAACGCGAGGGCTGTCGGTAAAATACCAGCTTGAAAGTTCGTCCGACGGCGAAGGAAGGTATACGTTAGACCCCGTTTTACCTAGATAATCGAATATCTTTTCACCCTCGTCGTCAGTTATGTACATACCTGCGGCTTTACTGCCGAAAGGAATAACCAACGTATAATTTTCGGTAGAAACTTCAAAACTTTCTTCCGTTTTATTGCTTTTGTATTCAACTTTGTCGGTTTGAAACTCGCGGTTGTAAACCGTATAACTGTCTCGGTCCTCAAAGCCCTTATTCGTTTTATCTTCCAGCCTTAACAGCGAATCGGATAAAAGCTGAATACGGGTATCGCCGTAATAAAGCGTAGTTACCGAACAGTCAACATCTTCAATCAGCTCAGTCGAAGCAGTCTGCTTTTCATAATCGCATACAGTACAGTTATTTCCGTTAAAATTGTGAGCGCCTCTATCCTTCACTTCGTCCTTGTGTTCGCACGTCGCCGCGTGCCAATGCTCGGTCGCGCTGGTAGCCCATTCGTCGGAAAAAGTATGCTCGTGCGGTTTTGTGCAAGCGGATATAATACCCGCCGTACCCGATAAAACAACCGCCGCTGCAAGAACCGCGATAATTTGCTTTTTCATTTATTTCTCCTTATCACTCAAAAGTTGCGTTTATATTTATATCGCCGCGGCAAAGCACGGTAAATCTGCCGTCTTTTACTTTGCCCGTATAGTCCGCGCCGTTTACGGTAAGCGATTTTAAATTTTTGCCGGTTTCGGGTTTAACGTAGAAATTTACGTTATCGAGATTAAGACACCAATCGTAACCCCATTCCTCTTCGATTTTTCCACCTGTAGCATTTACCGTAATTTTATTGCTTATAAATCCCTGCGAATTAAAAGCGTAACCCGAATCGGGTTCACCCCATTTATGAATTTCAGGAGCTTGACGCTGAGCGAAATTATACCAAGTTCTCGCTTCCTGAATATAATTCCCCGTTTCATCAAGCGTTGACGAAATCATAGTAGGATTAAGGAATACTTTTTCGGGACGCGTCTGCTTGCCGAATAATGCGTAGGGCATAAAATACTCTACCGTATAGTCATAGCACTCTCCAGCCTTTATATCCCCATCGCGCTTAACCGCGCTGACGGGAGCAACGTCGAGAGCAGGACTTAAAACTTTCATACCGCTTGCCGTGAACTGCGTAATTTTAAAGCGGTTGCCTGCCGTACACTCTATTTCGTAAACGCCGTCGGACTGTTGTTTTGCGTCGCCGAATGCGAAGTAGCAGTTAAAACAGGTAATGTTGCCCGTTTCGACCCAGCTTGAATGAACCGCTGGGCGGCTGTCGTGAACCTTTGCCGCAATCACTATGCCCGTTTCGGCAAAATACGTTGCGACTTCCAGCGTACCGTTTTCGGTAGGAAGTATTTTGTTGCCTTTAAACCATTTGGTATTTTTATAAAAATCTTCGTCCAAAACGCCGTCGATTTTTATTCCCGCGTCGGGAACGACCGTCGTCGTGGGGTTGCCCGTAAACTCGTACTCACCGGTGGAAGGAAGTTTTTTATACTCGTACGTAGGACCGTTGATAAAATTGTTTCCGCAACCCGTAGCCAACAATCCCGCAGCCGACAAAGAAGCCGCCGAAAGAGTTATTGCAATAAGCCTTTTAATTGATTTTTTCATAACTTCCTCCTTAACCTATTTTCCCTACAAGTTTGACCTCGGAAACGGCCGCCGACTTTTGACCTTCGGGTATTTCCACGGTAAATCTGATACTTTTAACTTTTATCGAACTGAATTCGGCGTAGCATGTCGCGCCGTAAACGAGATAGTACTCTTCGTTATCCTTACTGTAAACGTAGTTTACGTCTTCGTTGACTTTTAACTCGTCGATAAGATAAATTTTCTCCTTGCCGTTTTCTTCGCAGATAAACGCTATATTCTTTATCTTTTCAAAAGTTTTCTTTTCGTCTTTGGAATTATAAAACATAATTCCGCGCACATCCTTGGCATCGCTTAAAGTAAGCTCGAAAGTAGTTTCCTTTACTATTTCCGTTTCCTTTACGTAAGTTTCGTTAAAGGGTTTGCTTACTCTCGTGAAATACGAAACGAGTCCGTCGGCAAGACTATTAGCCGAACTGCCTTCCGCAAGCTCTCCGCGCACCGTTTCGGCGTTTGAAATTGCAGAAGAGATATCGCCGTATTCTTTGCCAAGACCGAACGTGGGCTGAACGGTTACGGTTGGTCCGTTGACGTGCATAACGTCCAAGTCGTTGCCGAACTTATCTTTGACCGTAACCCACTTCACTTCGTCGAGCCGAACGTGTCTGCCCGTGTATACGTCCGGATTGTTGTGCGCGTGATAGGCAATTAAAAGTTTATTTTCGCCATTTACGGATATAGGTACGAACGAATGGTGTCCGGGTCCCGCAACCGCATGGTTGCCGCCTATATCGTTGTTGAGTATCATTCCGTTTTCTTCGTCGGTAAGTTTACGGAAAGGTCCTAACGGCGAATCGCCTACGGCTTGCATTACGCCGTAAGACTGCTCGTCATATGCGCCTATCGAGAAAGTGAGATAGTACTTTCCGTTATGTTTATACATAAACGGTCCTTCGTTGCAATAGGCTGCGGTTTCTTCATAGAGAACGGTTTCAACCGTTTCGCCGTTCATATCTTTAACGTAATCCTCTACGGTATAGAAGCCGCACGCCGTAAGCGTTTTGAACGTGGACCATTCGGGAGTGTACCAATCCGTCATTTTTACGCCCGCAATCGCTCCGGGAGTCTGACTCCAATAAAGATATCTGTCACCGTTATCGGAGTCGATATACGGATGGAAGTCTATACTTCTTACCCAGCCGCCGTCTATATTGCCGCCGTCTACGCTGTAAATTTTAAGCGAAGTGCCTTCCGCCACGGGCAAGCCCTCTTTTTCGAAAGCGGCTTGATATTCGCCTTCGTCGAACAGACAGTATTTTGCGTAATACTGAGGGTAATTCGAATTTTCCGTCCTCTTGCTTTCGCCGTAAAAATCAACGGGCACAAATGGTCCTGCAGCACTGTCCGCGACCGCAAGCACAGGCATATAAGTTACCGCCGCAGAAGTTTCCATATCGCCGTCCGGCGAGGGCGTAAGCGAGAAAAACGCATAATACTTACCATCGTCGTAAATTACTTCGGGTGCCCAAGTAGCTTTCGAACCCGACAATTCAGCGGGAAGATTTACGAAACTACCGCCGTAAGTCCAATCTTCGAGATTGGGCGACGTATAATAAGTTAAACCCGTTACGTAAGCGTAATAAAGTCCGCTTCTTGCCGTATCATCCAGAATGAGCGGGTCTGCGCCGCCGAGCGAGATGTCAGACCTGCGCCAAAGCTCTTTATTGAACTGCGGTTTATCTTTATCGTCAAGCTCTTGATAATAATTGCCGTCATAATGAGGCAGTTCGTACGCGTTTTTCTTGATTACTTCACCGTCGGACTCTCCGCAAGCCGCCAAAGGAACGCAAGCGAGCAACGCCGTCATTAAAATTGCCGTGATTTTGATTTTTTTCATCGTTTTCTCCTAAATCAATTATTTTCGCAGACGTATCCGCAGTACATTGTTACAAAAGAACTTGTGTTCTGACTGTTTACTTTATAGGCAACCGGCGAGTACTGCATAGTAAGCGTGCTTGCCTGACCTGCTTCGACCTCGATAATAACCTTACTTGTAAACTCTTTTTCGTCTCTGTTACCGATATAAACGGTTTTAACGTTGCCCGCCCTATCTCTTACAGTCAATTTTGCAAGCGTTTGCATGCCGCCGAGATAGAGAACGATTTTTTCCTTATTACCGGTGGTTTGTACGGTAAAATCGTAACCCATAGAGTTTTTCGTTCCGCCTTTAACCGTATTCGACGCCTTTTTCGAACCATTTGTATACGTCTTTTCAAGTCCCGTTTTAAATTGCAATGCAACGTACTGTTTTGTAGGACTATCGAGCATAAGCCTTACGTCTTCGGGTGCCGAAAACAGGCGAGGTCCGCCCTTTTTGTAATCGGTATTTGTTCCGAGACTGTAACCGTAAGACACCCAATCCGTTGTGCCAAGCGCGGTAAGGTTTACGCTGCTTTCGGTGCAAGCTTCCGACGTTACCTTGAACTTAACCGCCGTAGCGTCATAGTCTTCATATACCGCAGATCTTACTACGCTTGCGTATTCTATTTCTATTTCGTAAGCTTCGGAAATCTTGGTATTTATCGTAAACGTCTGTATATCTCCGTCGAGCGCGCCGCCCGAGAATGCAAACGGTCTGCCTTTCGTGTTGTACGTCAGCTTTGCAAGCGTTTGGGCAGTTACGCTTTGACCGTTGACTCTTACGCTCTTAATCTCGCCCCAATCGGTATTTTTATGCAGACGCACGTTCCAAACTCTGTCCGTAAACGCCCTATCGCCGTTAAACGTTCCGTTTGCTTTACCGATGTTGATTTTAAGAATGTTGCCCGTGCACGCCATAGAAATATCGGTCGTACGGAAATGTCCGTCTTTATATGCAACCGTCTTCGTATCGTCCTCGTAAAGAGTAGTTTTTGCCGAATAGTTTGTCGAAGGAAACACTTCGAGCGACATTTCAGACCAGTCTTTCTCGTCTACGTTGCTCATATTCTTTGCAAGCGCGATAAGCGCGCCTTCGCGGACGAATATAGGCGAAGTTTTAATGTCGTGAGTTACTTTATATGTGTTGGGACCCGAATATCTCTTACCCGTCCACACGTCTATCCAACTGCCTTCGGGAAAGAATACTTCACGCATATCCTTACCCGTCCACTCGGAAATGGGCGCAACCAAAATATAATTTCCCAAAAGATATTCGTCGTTGTTTTTTGCTTCTGTGTACTTCGGATAATTTATATCCAGACGGCGCATAATCGGCAAGCCCGTTTCGTAATTTTCGTGCGCCAAAGCATAGTATAACGGCAGCAGTCGGTAACGCATATCCTGATACGTATGGGCAACCTCTTCGGCGGTAGCACCGTAAAGCCAAGGCATTCTTCCACCACTCGTCGTACCGTTCCAGCAGTGCACTCTTAAAATCGGGGAAAGCGCGCCGTACTGATACCAACGCGTATACTCTTCGTTGGAAGGGTCTACGTTATGACCGCCAATATCTGCTGACACGTAAGGTAAGCCGAGTTCCGCACCCGCGAAAATCGCACCTTCGATTTCCTGACGGAGCCAGTTGCCCTGCGCGCCGATGTCGCCCGTCCACTGTATCGAATATCTGTGAGCCGACAAATCGGAAGCATACACGTAAGAACCGTTGTTGCAACCGTCGATATTTCCCATAATGACGGCGCGTTTTGCGTATTCGTTGATATCTTTAATGCTTTCGAGATAGCTCTGCGTTATCCACTGATAAGCGTACATTCCCGTTGCATACCGCGAAATATCCGGATGTATCTGGTTTAGCTCGACAGTCCAGTTTCTGTCGTACCACCAGTTATCCACGCCCATAGACAAAAGCATAGTAAGCTTTTCGTTGCGGTAAGCCACCTCTTCTTTGTCTAAAAGATTGTTTCCGCCGTTGGGCTGGGGATGGTCGTTAAAGCAAACGTTTACGCCCAGCTTGTGCGCTTCTTCCAAAAACCTTTCCATATCGGGAAATAGGGTGGTATTGATATCGTAGCCGAAACCGTCCGAAGCGTCGCGCCAGTCGGTATCCACGACAAGAACGTCGATTGCAAAGCCTTTTTCCTGATAATCCTTTATCTGTTGTAAAGCCGTTTGCTCGTTATATGCGTAATAACGCGAATCCCACTGTCCGAAAGTTTTAAGCTCTACCATTTCGGACTGACCCGTCAGCGAAACGAAATCGCTTGAAAAGTTCCGGTAATTCCCGGCAGGCAGAAACAAATAAATGTCCGTTACGTTTTCTTCAAACTCCCAGCCCTGCAATGGCACGTTATTGTCCTCGGGCGAATAGCCGTATGACGAAGGGATTACGCGAGGACTGTCGGTAAAGTACCAGCTTGAAAGTTCGTCCGAAGGCGACGGAAGATATACGTTTGTACCCGTTATTCCGTTGTAGCCGTATGCCGTTTCTCCGTCCGTATAATACGCCGTTATATCGTCAGCATCACCTCCCGTCGGTATTTCAAGAGTATAGGTCGAAGTTTTTATAATGCTGTACTCTTCGGTTTTTTCAACGGTATAGTTTATTTTTTCGCCCCAATTCGACTTATTGCAAACTATGTAGCTCTCTCTGTCCTCGAATCCGTTTGCGGCTTTATCCTCTATTCTTACGAGAGAATCCGAAAACAACTGAATACGCGTATCGTTATAGACGAGAGTAGTTATTTTCTTACTTGTGTCTTCAACCACCGTATCCTTTACGGGGTCAACCGAAGACTTGATATATTGGCAGACAGTACATTTGTTTCCCGAAAAATTATGCTGGGCGTTACCGCTTATCTCGTCTTTATGTTCGCACGTCGCCGCGTGCCAGTGGTGAGTGGAACTAGTTGCCCAATCATCGGAAAAAGTATGCTTATGTTCACTGCAAGCAGTTAAAATACCCGCCATTCCCGATAAAACAACCGTTGCCGCCAAAACCGCGATAATTTGTTTTTTCATTATTTACCCCTTATTATTATTCTTTTCCGCCGCCTATATTGATGCCTTCGATAAAATACTTCTGAACGAAGATATACAGCACCAGAAGCGGCAACAATCCCATTATAGCAACGGCGCACTGTGCATTGTTGTATCCACCGCCTTCCTGCGACACAAACGACACCATTTCAGAAAGAGTGAGCTGTAAATTCCAAAGCGATTCGTTTTTATACAGGTACATTAAAGCTGCGCCGTAGCTGTTGTATCCGCCGACAAATCCCAAAAGGAACTGCGCTATAATAGCAGGCTTTGCCAGCGGTAAAACCATAGTGAAAAATATTCTGAACGTTCCCGCGCCGTCGATTTTTGCCGATTCCAAAACATCGTTTGAAAGCGCGCTGTCGAAGTAAGTTCTTAAAAAGAAGATTACAGTCGCGCTGCCGAACAGCCCGGGGATTATTATGGGCAGAATTCCTCTCGCTCCGCCTACCCAACCGATATTCTGATAGAAAAGAAAGCTTACGAAACCGAATGCGCCCAAGGGGAATGTCATAGTCAGCACGGTTATCATAAACAGAGCCTTTCTGCCGGGGAATTTAAATTTGGAGTATATAAACGCCACCAAAGCGGAAACGAACAGTCCGCCGACAAGAGGAATAAGCGTTTGCCAAAGCGTGTTGAAAAACCCCAAAAACAGATTGGGCACGTCCTCAAAATCCGTTCCCACGCCGAATATAAGCTCGTAACCCTCTATCGAAAACTTTTTCGGGAAGAGATGAAAGCCGTTGTCCACAATTTCCGCATCCGACATAAACGAAGTGAACAGGATAACGAGAAAAGGCACGAACAAAAAAAGCAGATATAGCGAAAGTACGACGTACGTTATTACGGTTGTGGGCTTGACTTTTTTAAATCTTTTACGTCTTTTTATAACTTCTTCCATATCAGTTCTCCGCAAGTATTTTTTTTCTTATCAGATAAGCCGAAGGTATCATCAAAACCAGAAAAAGCAGCCAACTCAATACGGATGCATAACCCATATTGCCAAACTTGACGCCTTCGCGGTAAATGTAATACATTATCGTAAGTCCGGCATTGTCCGGTCCCGCGACGCCCGTCCAATTATCGGGCGCCATTATCTGCGCCGCTTCGAACGTGGTAAAGCCCGTAAGTATGCCTGCCAACACAAGAAACAGCGTTATGGAAGTTATCCCGGGCAGCGTTATGTGTCTAAATTTCTGAAATGCATTCGCCCCGTCAAGCGCCGCCGCCTCGTAAAGAGACGGATTAATCGCCTTGAATGCCGAACAGTACATAACTATTCCGTAACCAGGAGCCTGCCAGATTATCGATATAAAAATCGCCATTGTCAGCGTATAAGGATTATTCTGGTTATCCAACCATTGAATGTTTGTGCCTAATATTGCATTGAGCGCGCCCTTGCCGCCGAAAATTTGCGTCCACATTATTGCAATTGCAACGGTAGAGCAAATATACGGAACAAAAAACAGGGTCTGAAACACTCTCGTTCCCTTTACGTTCTGGCTTAAAAACCCCGCTATCGTTATCGCTATAGCCAACGACACGAACTGCGCGCTTGCAATAATCAAAGTAACCTTTACCGACTGCAAAAGCGTTGCGTCCGAAAACAGTCTTTGGAAGTTTGCAAAATTATTCCAGGTAAGCGTATCAAGTTTGTTGTATTTCATATCGCCAAACATCGATATAAACGATAATATAACGGGAAAACCGCTGAACGCAACGAACCCGATAAGCGGTATGCTGACGATAAGCAAACACATTAAATACTTTTTATTAAAGCGTATACCGTGCCTGCGCGGTTTTTTAATAAGAGTGTCTTTAACTCCGATTTCCGCCGTCGCCGTTTGCGAGCGCATAAGTTATTTCCTCCCGTTGAAAATAATGTTTACCTTACCGATTGCATTGTTTGCCGCAGAGGCATTCTTCGTTAAAAACGCGGATATCGTCTGGAAACCGCCGCGAAGCTGACCGTTGAAATCGGATTCCCAATCGGTAATCCATTGACCGTTTTCAAAGTACGCCCAGTCTCCTATGCTTCCGTTCCGTACGCCGTTTGCAAACGCCCAATAGTTTTTATTTGCAACGCTTTGAGTATATTTTTCACTCATTGCAAGCGACGTCTGATTGGGAACGTAGCCGGTTTTCAAATAAATTTCCTGTCCGGCGCTGCTTGCCGCCCAACGGATAAACTTCCAAGCCGCTTCGTAATTGCTCGCGTCGGAATTTTCGGGAATAACGAGAGCCTTAGTCTTTGAGCAGTTGGTCTGTAATCCCTGCACGGGAGTATTTCCGACTTTCATAACCTCGCCCGTAAACTCGACGCCGTCATAAGTTTCTCCTATAACTTTGAGATATTCGTTTTCAAAAGTTTTGCTTCCCTTATAGTAAACGCCGTTGTCATCATCGTATTTTTTCCACTGCAATGCGGGAGCTATATCGTATTTATCACTGTAAGTAACCGAAAGCGAAGTTACCGTGCTTAAATCGCTTGCTATCATTGCCGCCGTTCCGTCGATAAGCGTTTTTGCGGAATTATCCTCGTTAGCCGTAGAAATGCCGTAACCGTTTATTCCGTTATCTACCGTTCTATCTGTCGGTGTAGTCGTTCTGCAAAATTCAACGAGTGCATCGTATTGAGAGGGCAATTTATATAGTCCTTCCGTTTTTGCGATATCCGCAGTTTTTATCTTATCCCCGTAACCGATTATTTCGCCTGCGGCATAGTGTTTGCCGTTTATCTCCACTCCGTTTTCCGCGGTAACCAGCCAATTTGAAGATGTGTCCGCAACGGTAAACTCGTATTTTTCACCGTTATATCCAACGCAATCGCCGCCGACCGACCACCCGTAAGAAAACCACCAATGCTGGGTTATTCCGTATGTAGTGGGCGATGAGGAATTATAACTTTTCGTAAACATTTTCGAAACGTATCTGTATTCCTCCCAGTTCATAGGAACGCGATTATTAAAAACTTTGTACACTTCTTCGCCGGCAAGATTTACCGATTTTTCAAGTGCGGGATTTAAATTCGGCAAAGGATTTTCTTTATATTCCGCATAACCGTGAGGCTTAATTTTAGCATACACGCCCGTACCGTCCAATTTTTCTTCTTCAACGGAAATTACGTTTACGTGTTGATTTTTCAGCGCGTCAACGGAGTAATAATAAACCATAGGAGTAGACCCGAAAGGCAAGCCTTGTAAGTCCGCCCCTTTGCCTGCCATCCTTTTACCGTTTTTAACTTCTCTATCCAAACGCAACTGGTTAACGACGGCTTCGGGAATATCTTCTTCCTTATAATTACCGGGCGAAGACTTATAATAATCGGTCAGATTGTGATAAAGCCCTTCCACAGCCCAACTTTTAAAATTTTCGTCCTCTACCAAAACAACGTTAGGGGCGTCGAAAGTAAGCGTGGATTTATCTATTTTCTGCCTGCTTTTTGCGGTAACGGTTACGCCGTCTTCTTTACCCTGACCGTTGTTGTATATCTCTACCATATCTTTAATAATTTTGCTGTCCGAAGAGCCTGCTTTATACCAAAACATTATTTCTCCGGAACCGCCTCCTCCGCCACACGCGCTGATAAGCGGCGTCGTCATAAGCGCTCCGCAGACACAGGTTGCCAAAATCTTTTTAAATGCTTTCATTATTTTTCCTCTTTCATTTTTATTTGAAGCCGAATACGGCTTTCATAAATTTTCATTTTTATCATTTACTTCGGCATTTTCCGATATTTCAGTTGTAATATTCGAAATATCGTTTTCGGTTGCCTTCTCTTTATTGAGTTTAATGCAAGACGTTATGAAATAAGTCGCAAGCCTTATCAGCATAATCGCGCCGAACATAGGCGTTATCATTGCGAAAACCGTATTAACCGAAACAAAAAATCCGCAAATAAACGCAATAAACGATACTGTAAGCGAGCTTATAAATATAAACGAACCGATAATTTTAAACCACGCCCCGAACTTCTTCGGTAAATTGAGTTTTATGAGTTTCGATATACCGAACGTTATAAGCGACAGTATAAGCCATATGCAAATTACGAACAGAAAAATCCGCCTTGAATTTATAAAATATAAATACGAGCTAATTCCGAGAGAATCTCTGTAAGCCCCATCTATGAACCCGTCAATCTGTTTTTCGGCTTCACCCGTTCCGACCGCCGTTACGACAACTCCGTCCGAAAGCTTGGAAGCATATCCGTAAAACATTCTCGAAATTCCGCTTTCGGTTGTAAAAGAACCTACAAGCATATCCTCGAACACGAATAAATAATTTTTTACGTTTTCGTTTTCGATAAATTCTTGCGCATAGTAATTTCTGAGCACGGGTACTCCGCTTTTACCGTCGAACGTCTGAGGATAGTAAGCCCGCAAATAAAGTTTGTAAATCTTATCGGCTTTCCCCTCGTCATCCGAGTTTTTTATCGCCGCATATTCTTCGGATAAAGCTTTGTCGTAATTTATATCGATAGGCGACGAAACCTTTTCAAGATAACTTTCACAATACCCCATAAACGCTTCGTCAAGCCCGATTACGCCGTCGGTCAGTCTTATTTTGACCGAACAGTTCTTCTTCGCGGTAAACGACAGTCCGGCATATTCCTCCGCGCTTATTTTTCCGCCGTCGAACTCGGCTTCGAAAGCGTCGTATGCGTTCATCGGTCTTGTATCTATTACCAGATTGTAACCGTTTAAGGAATACGGTTTATCCTCTTCGTATTTAAACGAATTTAAAATTCTGTCCTTTAAGTATGCCCCGTTTCGTTTTGCCGCCGTAATTTTTCCTTCTTCAACTTTCAGCGAAATCCTTTGCGAACCGTCGGCGACAAATGCGTTGTACATCGTATTTTTAAAATCTTTTGCGTCCGCATAATGCAGCGAAAACGGAATAAAATCCGCCGCAATGACAACCGCCACAAAAAGCACGAACGCAAAAAACAAAGCAAAAAAGGATGAATATACTCTCCTGTGCGGAGCTTTTGCCGTCAATTTATCCGAAAAAAAACCTAACGTAAAAAATTTAATCCAATCTTTCATCGTATTAATTATTGCCGAAATCTCTCGACATTATAGACGCTTCCGTTTCGGTATCGAAAAGATGCAAGCTTCGCGCATCGGGCAGCAAATATATTTCCTGTTCGGCGCGATAATCGTTGCGTTCGTTAAGACATACTATTTTTTCGGTTTCTTCGCCTTCGGCGGTAACAAACAACTGGGTAGTATTGCCCAATATCTCTTTCATCGAGATTTTAACTTTCAGTCCTTTATCTGCAACCTTTAAATTTTCACCGCGGATACCAAGAGTAACGCCGTGTTCTTTACCGTCGAGATATTCCTTATTTATATCTCTCATTTCCGACAAATTGAAATCTATCGTCTGCCCATCGGCAAAGACGGTTTTGAGTTTTGCACCGCATTTTTTGATTTTTACGTCAAAGAAATTCATCTGCGGCGTGCCTATAAAGCCCGCTACGAACTTGTTTGCGGGATAGTCGAACAGATTTATCGGCGTATCTATCTGCTGCACAACTCCGAGTTTCATAACAACTATTCTCGTTCCCATCGTCATGGCTTCTATCTGGTCATGGGTTACGTAAATAAACGTTGTTTTAAGTTCGTTGTGGAGTTTGACTATTTCCGAACGCATCGTAGTGCGCAGTTTTGCGTCAAGGTTGGACAACGGCTCGTCAAGAAGGAAAACTTTGGGGTCGCGCACCATAGCTCTGCCGAGAGCAATTCTCTGACGCTGTCCGCCCGACATTTCTTTGGGGCGAATATCCAAAAGCTCCTTCACGCCGAGGACTTCCGCCGCCCAATTGACTTTCTTTTCTATTTCCTCTTTGGGAATATGCTTATAGTCATACATCTGAACGGGTGTATTTTCATAGTACTCCAAATCTTTTTCAAGCTTTGATTTTCTTAATAACAGCGCAGACTTTATTTCGCTTTCGGCAACATCTTCGAGATTTACGCCGCAGGCGGATGCCGCCGTTCCGGCCGTTTCCCGAGCCGCCTGAATTTCCCCTTCGATTTTCCCTGCATATTCGAGTTTTATAACCTTAACCGCTGCTGTATAGGCAGAAATCAATTCTTTCTTTTTCTCTTTCAATAACGCGACATTGTCGGCAAACTCGCTGCATACAGCTTCGGTTCTCGTATTAAACAACCGCCAGACGGCATTTTCGTCCTCGTACCGCATTTCCGCTTTCACGGTCTTTAAATTTCTTTTAACTTCGGAAATCCTCTTTTTATCGATTGCAAACACGGGGTTTCCGTTTTCGTCGAGCTTGGGAACGGGATTTTTTCTGAGTTTAAGCCCGAACGCGATATTTTCGCCCGCCGTCATATGCGGATAAAGCGCATAATTTTGGAACACCATTGCAATATCCCTGTCTTTCGGTTCCACATCGTTTACGAGTCTGTCGCCTATGTAAAGTTCGCCCACGGTAATCTCTTCAAGTCCGGCTATCATTCTAAGCGTTGTAGATTTACCGCAGCCCGAAGGTCCGACAAACACGATAAACTCCCCGTCCTCGATTTCCATATTGAAATCCCTGACCGCAAGAAAATCACCCGTACGTTTTACGGCGTTTGCATCTTTCTTTTTAACTTTTTTGGTTTTGCCTTGATAGACCTTATAAATATGTCTTAAAGATAAACCTGCCATTATTTTCTCCCTTTATTTTTCTTAATAATTTTAAAAATGAAATTATCTAAACAGCATCCCCTTTTCTTTTATCCACAAAAATGGGTCTTCCAAAGTTCCGCTCTTTTTATATTCCTGCGGACTTACGCCTTTTATGTTCGTAAACACGCGAGTAAAATATTTTTCATCAGTAAAACCCACTAAAAAAGCGGCATCTTTAACATTCAAATTGGTAGTCTGAAATCTTTCGCACGCCGTTGCGATACGGTAAGCGTTTATATAATCGACGGGCGGCATTCCCAAAATATCGTTGAACAGCATATTAAGCGAACTTACCGACATACCGTTTACCTGCGCTATCATTTGATTTGTTAAGTTCGCCGCAATATTATTGTTTATATAAATAAGAATTTCTCTCATCTGTTTTCTTTTCAAAGCTATCTTGGGGGGAACCTTTCCATCCTGCTCGTATTCTATAAGCTTACTTATAACAAGCAACAAATAGGCGCCGCATTTCAACTGCTGTGCTTCGCCGGCATCGTACGCATCATACAAACTGCGCATTAATTCAAGATAACAAGAAAAATCTTTTACGTGCTTTTTGATATTATTTTTTTCAAAACCGCAAGCAGATATTAATTTGTCTAAATTTTCACCCGTAAATTCCACCCAGATATACGACCAAGGGTCTGTGCTGTTAGGATAATATCTATACTGCTCGCCCTCATACAGCAAAAATACTTCGTTTTTATTCACGTTGTAGCGGTATCCGTCGCTTGAAACTATCGTACCCCTGCCGAACATTACAAAGTGCAACGAATAGCACGGTCTTACACAGCCTTCCACAGGTTTACGCGGACTGCAATGCTCCTGACCGACTTTAACGACGTCCAAAGTAATATCTCTATCATCGAAAAGCTCATTTTTAATCGGTATTATCATAAGTTCTCCGCAAGTGTTTTTGTTGCGTCATATTTTATGACGCAACAGGGGCGAGCCCCTGTATAATACTTTTGCCCTTTTGTATTTTGAGATTTTGATTCCGTTATTATTCCGTACTGTTATTTACTATCAACAATGTTAACAAGTAACATTTCGTGCTCCGTTTTTGCATTGTTATAATAATTAAAGAGAAGCTTGCAGTCAATACAGATTTAAAGAATTTGGAGAATAATCCACCTTTTGTTGTATTATCAACAAAAAACGCACAATCGACCAACAAATTCACAATTTTTTATTAAATGACATAAAAAAACGCCGCTCCCTTACGAGAACGACGCCGCAGAATATACAGTTCATCGTTGAGTCGCGAAACAAAATTACAATTCACCAAAGGGATTTGTAAACAACAATTAGGGTATAGTCCTACCTAAACTATGCCCGTTGGTTTAAATAATATGTAATTTTGTTTCGCAGTTTTATTTTAGCTAAATACGGTTTTACTGTCAATGAAAAGGCGCTCTACCATTTACGTTTAAACGCCGTAAATTTAATTATATCACTTAAATAATAGGCGTATTTTTAAGCATTCCGCCTACTGTTTGTTTCAATTTATAAAACTTTTTAAACCGTGCTAATATCTTTTCTCTGCCGTGCGGGAATAGGATTTTGTCGCGGTATTCGGCAACAGTCATTCCTTTGGCGGCTGACACTATCACCGTTGAAAAATTAAATGCGCTTGTTAAGCCCGACAAAGAAGCAGACAAACAAAACGAGGTCGAACTCTTTAAATTCACCAAACAGGAGATTTTAAAGATGCCTAAACAATTCAGAAAAGAATTCAGAACGGCGGGTACTCCCTATAAGCTTATGTTCGCAGTCGGACTTTACACGGGTTTGCGCCCCAATGAATATAAAACGGCGATAATTGAAGACAACTTTATCGTAGCAAACAACAGTAAACGCAAAAACGGAAAGGTTGAGTTAAAACGTTTTCCTATCAATCCTATGTTAAAACCGTATCTCGACGGAGTAACGGATATAAAGTTCGTAAGACTTGAAGCAATGCGTATACGGGCAAAAAGTATAGAAAACCGCCCGTTTTCGCTATGAAAACGGGCGGTTTTTAACTGAAATCCGGCAACTACCTTATCTTGCAGGGTTAAAACCCAACTACATCGGGCGTAAACGAGCTTAACTTCTGTGTTCGGAATGGGAACAGGTGGATCCTCGTTGCTATCGTCACCGGAATGGCTCCGCTTGTAGGACTTGAACCTACGACACTTCGGTTAACAGCCGAATGCTCTACCGACTGAGCTAAAGCGGAATAACGATGTCGGTTTGCGCGTTTGCGAAAATAAACTGCATAAATAGAGGTAAAAAGAGGGAAAGAGAGATAAAAAAGGTAATTAAAAGTTGCTCGTTAAAAATGTAGCTAATCTTTGTTAGAATTCGTAGTTTATCGATCTTATCTCATAATAATGAGATCAAGCCCTCGACCTATTAGTATCGGTCAGCTAAATACATTACTGTACTTACACCCCCGACCTATCAACCTTGTCGTCTGCAAGGGGTCTTACTCTTTCGATGGGATATCTTATCTTGAGGTGAGTTTCACACTTAGATGCTTTCAGCGTTTATCTCATCCGCACTTCGCTACCCTGCTATGCCGCTGGCGCGACAAGAGGTGCACAATAGGTGCGTTCATCCCG
>CAJTUK010000002.1 GCA_910579525.1 uncultured Christensenella sp.
CTAATGGGCCGTTAATAAATTTTTTGTGTGTTTGTTGCCACATGCCATAGCTATGCGATAATCTGCATAAATGTGTGGCGGCGAACCTGCGGATCGACGCTCGACTCCGGTCGAAATTAAACTTATTAAAAAGTTTTGATCGGGCGTGGCAGCCGAACCTGCGAATTAGCGCTTTATTTCGGTCGAAATGTTAAGTCCCTTTTATATGTTTGGCTGGGGTGGCAGCCGAACCTGCGAATTAGCGCTTTATTTCGGTCGAAATGTTAAGTCCCTTTTATATGTTTGGCTGGGGTGGCAGGATTTGAACCTACGAATGCGGGAATCAAAATCCCGTGCCTTACCGCTTGGCGACACCCCAATATAAACAGAAATATGGGGCGGGCGACAAGTTTCGAACTTGCTACCTCCAGAGCCACAATCTGGCGCTCTACCGATTGAGCTACGCCCGCCATATTCTGGTGCGCCCGGAGAGACTCGAACCCCCGACACACGGCTTAGAAGGCCGTTGCTCTATCCTGCTGAGCTACGGGCGCATAAGCATTTCTGTTGCGCGCTTTATAAGGCGAATTGGAGCGGGTGATGGGAATCGGACCCACGCAACCAGCTTGGAAGGCTAGTGTTCTACCATTGAACTACACCCGCATATATGCGTAATTCCGTCCGCAACGACACAATGCTAACAAATTATATCAAAACGCAATTTTACTGTCAACTCATTTTAAAAGGGTTTTGACACAATTTTAAAATAATTAAACGTGTAAGCGCGCTCCTTAAAGGGGCGCGCTTTATTAACGTTTTATCTGTTTTTATCTTTTTTGTCTTTCTTTTTGAATTTACCCGCCCAAAGCGCGTAAACAATATAACCGCCTGCGGCGAGCACCAGCATAACTACCAAAATTACGAGCACCACCGTTTTTATGACGTTTTCTTCCGAATAATCGGGGTCGGGCGTAACTGTGGGGGGGGGCTCGATAAAGGCGAAAGGCGAAACGTAGCCGGTGGGCACGTAGCCCGTGTGGGTTTTGCCGTCTTCGTCTGTAAATTCAACTTTGTAGAACGAGCGGGCGAGCTCGGGGTTGTCGTCTTTTGTTATTTCGCCCGTAACTTTGAGTGCGTCGCCCGATTTTATTTTAACCTGCGTTTCGCCGTCGAAAAGTCGGGTGTTTGCGCAGACGAATGGAGCGGTGTAGATAAAACCGTCGTCAACGGTTACCGTGGCTCCGAGAGTTTTTTGTTTTATAGGTTGCCTCTCTATGGCTCCCGCGCCGTCGGAGTGCATTATATAGCATGCGGATTTACTGCCGTCAGTCGTCATTACTATAGATATCTTGCCGTCTTTGCCCGTGTTGGCAAGCAGGAGCGCCGTTTTTGCGGTTATTTCCTTGCCTGCGGTCAAAGTGGCGCCCGTTTTAAAATATTCCCCGTCTGTTTCGTCGATTGACAGTTCCGTCATCAGCGAGCCCTCTTTCAAATATACGAACGAAGGGCATTCCGCGGAGAACGTTTGTAACCTTTCTTTTGAGTCGCCTATAAGGATTTTGCCGGTAATCGAGTAGTCGAGGTAAACGAGTTTTATTTTTTCCGCTTCAGCTCCGTTGAATGAATAAAGGCAATAAAGAGAATTATCGTTTTGTTTCAAGCCGTAAACTTTGCCGCCGGATTCTTTCAAGGCCGAAAAATCGGTCAAAGGTTCGGCTGGAGACAACGGCTCGTTTTGATTAAGCACGTACCAGCCTTCGGTATTTTTGAAATAGTGATAATTATTTATCGTAATGCTGTCTTTGACTTCTTCGGGTTCGGCGGGCTCGTCCGTCAAATACTCGAACGCGCCTCCCGAATTGGCGTAACAGAGAATCGTTCCTTCCTTATAGAACAGCGAAGTCACCGTTTTGGCGCCGTCCGCGTTGAGCTGTGACAAAACGCCGCCGGCATATTCGTAAATTACATTGCCGTCAAGAAAAGCGTATTTGTCCGCACCAACGGCGTATTCGTCCACGTTTGAAAATGCCGCTTCCCTTTGGAATTCGGCAGGGGAGGGATAGTAGTCGAGTCCGCCTGTCGTATCGGCGTAAGCGGTTGCTCCCGAAAAAACCGCCGTAAACGTTACGGCGCACAATGCAGTTGTTATTGCGGTTAATTTTTTCACGGTTAAATTATACCATACCTTTTAACGGATTGTAAACCGTTCGTTTATTAAATTTTTGACAGGGTTTACGTAAAAATAACGTAAAAATATAAATATTTTTTAATTTTATTTTTTAATCGTGCGTTTTTTGTCAGGTTTAACGGTTATAATACAACCGTAAACGCAAACAAATGTTTGTTTTTTGCGGGAATCGAAGGAGCGCAAATGAAGAGCAAACGGCTTTTAAAATTCTATTTTTCGGTTGACGAACTCAACGCCTCGCTCGACGGACTTATAACTTTTTACGCTTTGAAATCAATGGAAAGTTGCGTCGGTATGGGAGGTTGCGACGAAAAAATAATAAAAATCGCGGAGGCGAAAACCGCTTTGGGCAAACTTTGGCGGTATCTTGACGGAGTGATAGTCGGGTTTCGCGCAGAGGAAAGGGAAGTTTTAAAATATTATGCGGAGTTGCGGACGGGCGCAAAGAGAGAGCCCGCGGGAACGTTCAGGAAAATCAAGCGCGTAACGGTCAAGTTTGCGCGCAGGGCAAGATTTACGGAGAGGTATGCGGAGGGCGTGCGGCTGGTAAACGAATATTACTGCTTTACGGGTAAACGCGGCTATAAAGGTTTTTTTCTCGACGAGAAGTAGAGCGCGATTATGGCGATAAGCGCGACGCCCGTTATTACGCCCACTGCTATCCACGTGGCTTTGGAATCGTTGTCCGGCTGTTTGACGTCGCTGCCGACTACCGGCTCGGGGAGCTCGTTTTTGGGATAGCTCTCTACGGTTTGCGCCACGTAGCCGAACTTTTCGCCGCAGTAAACATAAGAAAGCGTTGTTTTGCCTGAAACGTATTCGCCGTAATACGCCGCAGTCATCTCGATTTCAAGAGAGGGGAGCATAGAGTTTATTTCGTCGGTTCGGAATTTTATTTTGAGCGGCAGGTTCAAATACAGGTTTTCAAGGGGTTCGTTCAAGGTTTTGAGTTCGGTTTTGAGGCAGTAACCGTATTTTGCCCTGTAAAGCCCGTCGTCGCGCGCGTATTTTACGTAATACCATACGCCCTCGTCGGCGAGAATTTCCACGCAGTAAGTCTGCGGTATTATAAAAAGCGCCGAATCCACTGATTTTTCGGCGCAGAAATACACCGAACTCCCGTCGGGAGCGCATGCGTAACGCGCGCCGTCGGCTCTTGCGGGGAGTGCGGTCGGTGTAAAAATCAATATGAGGGTTGTAAGCACGGCGATAAGCGCCGATTTTAAAACGTTCATACTTTCACGATTATATAACGGCAATTGACGAAAATAAAAGAGGATTTTGGCGAAAAAGGTCTTATGCAAAGGGAAGAAATATTAAGGCGCATAGACGAGATAGACAAAGAGCTTTTAAGGCGCAGGCAAAAGGGCAAGATAGAGCTGTATAACGCGGGCAGAAAAAAGCATAAAAAGCAGATAGCTTTTCATAAATGCAAAAAGCGCAACCGCTGGGTTTTCGGCGGCAACCGCTCGGGGAAAACCGAGTGCGGGGCCGTTGAATGTCTCTGGATTTTGAGAGGCGTTCACCCGTACCGGAGAAACAGAAAGGACGTATTCGGTTGGGCGGTATCGCTTTCGCAACAGGTTCAGCGCGACGTCGCGCAGGCTAAAATTTTGAGTTATCTGCCAAAGAGCTGGATTGCGGAAATTACCATGCTCTCGGGGCGCAGAGACAGCCCCGCGAGCGGGATAATAGACCAGATTAAAATCAAAAACGTTTTCGGAGGGATCTCCACCCTCGGCTTTAAAAGCTGCGATCAGGGTCGGGAAAAATTTCAGGGAAGTTCGCTCGATTTCGTTTGGTTTGACGAGGAGCCGCCGCGGGATATATACGAGGAGTGCCGGATGCGCGTGCTTGACAGGCGCGGCGACATTTTCGGCACTATGACGCCGTTGAAGGGCAAAACTTTCGTATATAACGAGATATACCTCAATATACGCAAAAACCCCGAAGTATGGCACGAGTTTATGACGTGGGAGGATAACCCTTATTTATGCAAAAAGGAAACAAAACTGCTTGAAAGCGCGCTAGACGGCACAACGCTCGACGCAAGAAAATACGGAAGGTTTTCTGAAGGGGCGGGGCTTGTGTATCCGGAATTCGACGAGGTGGTGCACGTCATAGAGCCCTTTGACGCGCCGCGCGAGTGGCAGGATATTATTTCGATAGATCCCGGCTTGAATAATCCGCTTTCCGCACACTGGTATTGCGTGGACTGGGACGGGAACGTTTACGTTGTCGCCGAGCATTTTGCGGCGGGTAAAGACGTGGATTTTCACGCTTCCGAAATAAAGCGTATAAGCGAAAATCTCGGTTGGAAAACCGACCCTCGGGGCAGAGTTTGCGCGCTGATTGACAGCGCGGCGAATCAGCGTACGCTCGCATCTTCCAAGTCGGTCGCGGAGCTGTTTACGGAGAGGGGAATTTTGGTGAATACACGCGTAAACAAGGACATATTCGCGGGGGTAGCGCGTGTAAAGAGCTTTTTGAAGAGCGGGAACGGGGAGGGGAATTTATACGTTTTTTCCAACTGTGTAAATATGATAGACGAGTTTAAGCGGTATTTCTGGGCGGACGGAGACACTCCCGTAAAAAAGGACGACCACTGTATGGACGAGTTGCGGTATTATATTATGACCCGCCCCCGCCCCGCCGTAAAGGACGAGACGGCGCGTTCTCCCGTTTACGGCGACAAACAGAGAAAAATACGCAGACTTAAACGCGCGGGGAGGTGAAATTATCAAGGGTAACGATTGCGTGAACAACGCGCTTTTAAGGTGCGCCGCGGGATATTCCGCGAGCGAGACGGTGGAGGAGTTTGCCGCCGATTCTTGCGGAGAGCTCAAACTCGTTAAAAAAAAGGTGACCAAAAGGGATATCCCTCCCGATATCAAGGCGGTAAAACTTTTGATGGAGGGGCGCGGCGAGCCTACGGACGAGGAACTCGAAGAGGAAAAAGAAGAGCTTTTAAAGCTGCTTAATGAAAACGGTTGAGGTGAAAATTTGATTGAAGAAAATTTGACTGAAGAAGAAAAACTCGCAAAAAATGTGGAAGAAGATTATTTGCGCCGCCGTGAAGAACGCAAAGCTACCGAACGCGGCTGGGAGCTGAATATAAACTTTGTGAACGGCAATCAGTATTGCGGGATAGACGGGAAGGGAGAACTCTTTCAGGAGGAGAGCGGCTATTACTGGCAGGAGCGCAGGGTGTTCAACCATATAGCGCCGATAGTGGATATAAGGCTGTCGAAGTTGTCACGCATACGTCCCGCGCTGGTGGTGCGTCCCGCCTCCGACGAGGAAAGCGACCGCCGCGCCGCGACTCTCGCTTCCGCCATACTTTCCGCCGTTCAGGAGGATTGCGATATAGACGGGGTTATGAGCTCCGCCGCGCTGTGGTCGGAAGTGTGCGGAACGGCGTTTTATAAGGTAAGCTGGAACGCGTGCAAGGGCGGCGAAGTGGGCAGGACGGAGAGCGGCGCAAGCCTGTACGCGGGTTCGGCGGAGATAACCGCCGTTTCGCCGTTTGAAATATATCCGTACTCTATGTCGGAGGAGAGCGTGGACGGACAACCGAGCATAATCCACGCGAAGGCGTTGCCCGTAGAGGATATTTACGCGATGTACGGCGTGGAGCTCGCGGGCAGGGATTTGAGGGAATTCGCCGCCGCGCCGGCGATGCGCGCCGGCGCGGCGGCGGAAGGGAGCGGAGCGAAGGGGTACGAGCTGGTTGCGGAGAGATACGAAAGACCCTCGCATAAGTTCCCGCAAGGCAGGCTTACGGTTGCGGCGGGCGGTAAACTGCTGTTTGACGGACCTCTCCCGTATGTCAACGGCGACGACGGTAAGAGGGGATATCCCTTTATAAAACAGTGCGCCCTGCCCGTGACGGGGAGTTTTTTCGGGGCGAGCGTGGTTGACAGGCTTATACCCTTGCAACGGGCATATAACGCCGTTAAGAACAGAAAACACGAATTCCTGAACAGAATTTCAATGGGGACGGTAGCCGTTGAAGACGGTTCGGTCGACGCGGACGAGTTTGCGGAAGACGGGCTCGAACCCGGTAAAGTGATAGTTTACCGTCAAGGAAGCCGCCCGCCGGAAATGCTCACGCTCGGTTCTGTGCCGGCGGGGTTCGACAAGGAGGAAGAAACGCTTTTAAACGAATTTGCAAAAGTTGCGGGCACGGGGAGCCTTACGGATAATGCGGACAGCTTCGCGGGGATAACTTCGGCTACCGGATTGCAACTCATTATCGATCAGGACGAGCAACGTTTGAGCGTAACTTACGCCAACACAAAGAGGGCGCTAAAACTGATAGGGCGGCATATATTGCGGCTTTACAGGCAGTTTGCCACCGCGCCGCGGCTGTTTAAGTATTCGCAAAAGGGGGACGTTTACGGCGTGGCTTCCTTTAAGGGGAGCGACATATCGTCGGACGACGTTATGCTCGAAGCCGACAGCGATTTGAATATGACCGAAGCGCAGAAACGCACGGTAATTTACGAGCTCATAGACAAGGGGCTGTTCGGTAACGGCGGGGATATTCCCCTTACCGTAAAAAACAAAATTTTAGATCGTATAGGCTACGGTTCGTTTGCGGCGGGCAGAGATATGGACAGGCTCAACCGCGACAGAGCCGAAGAGGAAAATGCGGAGATGCTCTCCGACAGCGTTGAAGTAAAGGATTACGACTCGCACGAAGCGCATATCGAAGAGCACACCGCGTATCTTTTGACCGCCAAAGCCGATAAAAAGGCGGAGGCGCGCATATGCGCACATATCAAAGCGCACGAATTAAAAATCAAAAATAAACTTCCGGAGGTTAAAAATGGATAACGAAAACGCACAAGAAATTCGGGCGGAGGCTGAAACGGCCGCAGAGGCGGCGCAAGATAAAGAGGTTAAAGAGCAGTCGGGCGTGAATTTCGGAAAATTCAAAAGCGCGGACGCCCTTTTAAAAGCCTACCTCGAGCTCGAAGCCGAATTTACCCGACGAAGCAAGCGGCTTAAAGAGCTTGAAAACGGGAACAAGGCGGCGGCTGACGTACGTGCCGCGCCCTCCCTCGGAAGCGGGGAGGAGCTTGCAGAAGCGGTACTCTCCGACGCGGACGCCAAACGCGCGGTAATAGAGGATTATTTAAAATCCCTGTCTGCCGGCGCCGTTCCGCTGATAACAGGCGGGGTAGCTCCCGCCGCGCCGCGCAGCGTTCCCAAATCCGTTAAAGAGGCGGGGGCGCTCGCGCAAAGATTTTTAAAAAACGAATAAGGAGAAATTTTTTTGATTACTGTTAAAAACGCAGACAAGGCGTTAAAAGATTATTATCTCGACGCCGTTTCAATGCAGCTCAACGGTTGCGTTTCACCCTTCTTTTCCGCAATAGAAAAGAACTCGGACGACGTTTTCGGCAAGGACGTGAGAGTGGCGATAGTGCGCGGCAATAACGGCAGCATAGCCGCGGGAAGCGAAGACGGAGATTTGCCCGCGCCCTATACCAACAGATATATAGACGTGACTTTGCCTTTAAAAAACATTTACGGCACCATAGAAATAAGCGACAAGGCTTTGCGCGCCTCGCGCGATAAGTCGGGCGCTTTCGTAAACCTTGTGAACGCGGAAATGGAGGGGCTCATTTCCAGCGCGAAGCACAACTTCGGCAGAATGTTGTTCGGCGACGGCACGGGCAAACTCTTTAAAATAACGGGTTCGGCTTCGGGCGGAGCGTATAAGGTTGACAGAGCTTGCGATTACTTCGAGGGCATGACTGTGGATATTCAGATTTCGGGAACCCCGATAGCGGGCGACGCGGTGAATCTTTTGATAAAGTCTGTTGACAAGTCGGCAAAAACCGTTAAGTTCGACAGAACCTGTACGGACAACCTTTTAAACGGCACGGCGGTAGTAAGCGGCTCGCTCAACGGCGAGCTCACGGGGCTGGGCGCGATTTTCGGCGGGACTACGCTTTACGGTTACAGCAAGGCGGACGAGCCTTTTGTTAAACCTCTTGTTATAGATTGCAAAAACGCGCTGACGGAGGACGCTCTGGCTGAAGTTCTGGATATCATGGAAGAAACTTACGACAGCAAAATAAATATGATTTTGTGCTCTTATAAGACGAGGCGTAGAATTTCCGCGCTTATTGCCGACGGGCGCCGCGTGGTCAACACGCTCGACGCGCACACGGGCGTGGGTACGGTTACGGTGAACGGAGTGCCCGTTTATGCCGACAGGTACTGCCCCGAGGGTGAAATATACTTTTTGAACACCGACGATTTCCGTTTGAGCCAGCTCTGCGACTGGGAGTGGCTCGAGGACGAGGACGGCAGAATTTTAAAGCAGGTGCCCGGTAAAGCGGCATACACCGCAACGCTCGTAAAATACGCCGAGCTCGTTTGCAAAAAGCCCTGCGGACAAGCTAAACTTTACAACGTTGAAGAGGCTGCCTCCGCTTAAAGAGGCGAATAAAAAACCAAAAGGGGCGCGCGTCGATTTGCGCGCCCTTAATTTTAAAGGAGTGGAAATGAAGGTTAAAGACGTTTTGGTTTCGGCGCTCGGATTTGCGGGGCGGGAAGACGTTGCGGAAGCGCTCGAACGCGGAGACGCGCCCGAGGGAGGAATTGCCGAAGCCTTAAAAACCGCGCTGTACTGTTTTAACGCCGTTGAGGACGAGTTGGCAAGACGGTACGTTTCGATAACTCGCACAGACGAGCTTACGAGCGGGGACGGGATTTATTATTACAAAGATTTTCCGCGCGCGCCCGTAAAGATTGTTTCGGTAAAGTCCGACGGAGCGGACGCCGCGTATAAATTGACTCCCACGTATATGGAGTGCGAAAAGAATAAAATAAAAGTTACTTACGGTTATGTTCCGTCTAAAAAAGGAGTTGACGGAGAGGGGGAATTTTCGGAGGGGATAATTCCTTTGAGACTGATTGCGGCGGGCACGGCTTCGGAATTCTGCCTTATTAACGGCGAGACGGGCAGGGCGGAAATCTGGCAAAAAGTTTACCGTGAGGAGATTGACAAAGTCAGGCGCAGCGCGCTGATAGAGATGAAACTGCCTCCGAGGAGGTGGGTGTGAAAAATAACGGCGTTGAAAGAGAGAGCGACGTGCTTAAAGCAAACGGTGCGCTTTGTTTTGGTTGTATTGTAAAAGACGGGGTTATTCGTCCCGCGCTGTCGCCCGTCAAAATTTCAGAATTTTTATTAAACGTAAGGTTTGCGGCGTACGCCGATAAGTGCGGCAAGGCGGCGCTGATTATAGGTAATTCGCTATATTTGGCGAACCCCGACGGAACAGCCGAGTGCGCGCTCGAGAACTTTACCGCAAGCAATCCCTTTGCCTTTTATACCGGGGGCGGCGATTTGTGTATAGGCGGCAACGTCGATTGCGCCGTCATTACGGGCGATGGAGTTGAAGTTAAGCCTTACGATTTTTATATGTACGGCGGCGCGGTAAAAAACGGCAGACTGTTTGCGCAGGATAAAGAGGACGCCTATAAAATACGCTGGTCCGGCTCGGAAGGAGGGTTAGACCTCAAAGAGGGATTGGATGGCGCGGGCTGGTTGAAACTCAACTCCGAACGGGGAAAGATTATCCGTCTTGCATCCTATAAGGGGAACGTGGTGGCGGTGTGCGAGTACGGGCTTGCGCTTTTGAGCGTTTCGGGTACGCCTGAAACCTTTAAAGTGAGCTATATTGACGGGGCAATCGAAAAAATTTACGGCAACACCGCCCGTGTTGCGGGGGATAAATTCGTGTTTTTAACGGAGCGCGGACTGCGAATTTTTGACGGAATAAAGACCGAAAATCTCGAAATACCGCTGTTGGCGGACGTTTCTGCCCCGCGGTTTTGCGAGAGTTGCGGAGACGAATACTTTCTTTTTGCCGAAAGCAAAAATTTGCAAAAAAAAGCTATTTTCGTCGTTAATTTAACCGATTGCGCCGCGTATATGGTCGATTTACCCGCAACGGCGGCGTTTTCAAACGGGCAACTGCACTGCTTTGCGGACGGTGGGTTTTACAGATTGGATACGGGCGGAGAATATACTTTTTTAAGCGGTGAGCTTAACTTCGGGGCGCGCGGCAGAAAGGTGATAAAAAAGATTTTTGCGGGGAACTCCGCTTCTGTGGATTTTGAGGTGATTTCGGGCGGTAAATCGCGCATATTGCGGGGCGTACAGGGCTATTGCCTACCGTGCGCGGGCGGAAATACCTTTAAAATAAAGATAAAGTCGCGCGGCGAAATTCACGGCGTTACGGCGGTTGCGGAGGTTTTGAATGAATTTTGATATAATCGAAATCACCGAAGAGGAACTGCGCAATCTCACTTCGGTGCAGATGCAACTTTTGCGCACGGCGCAAAAGAAAAAGAACGAGATGAGAGAAAACCTCGAAAAGGATATGCAGACGTTCCGCTGTTTTTTGTTGACGAACGGAACCGAAAATTCTTCGCTTGCGGAGCAGAAGAGGGCGAGTCTTGAGAGCGGGTTTCGATCGGAGTGCGAAAAGATAGCCGAACAGCTCAAATACAATTTGAGTTTGAGCGAACCTTACGACCCTGACGAGGGCGACGGCGAACCGCCCTATATTGTGGATTACACGCTGTCTTACAACGAGAGGTATAAGATAGTGCGCGATTATTACCTTTCTATAGAGGACCCGTCGGAGAGAATGTCGCTTTACGGCGCGGACTCCGTGGCAAGGAAGTATCTGGGCAGTTATTACGCCTCGCTTTACAACGTTTTGAACACGTACAGCAAGTAAAATTTACTTTACAAACGCGGGCGGGTTTGGTATAATTTGCATATGAAAATTGCCCGTGACTGGAAAGATTATAAAATAATAGCGACTTCGGACGGAATGAAGCTCGAGAACTGGAACGGAGTTACTCTTCTCCGGCCGGACCCGCAGGTTATTTGGTCGGGCAAGGATTTGTATTCTTATGCAAAAATAAACGCCGTTTATCACCGCAGTGAAAGGGGCGGCGGCGGTTGGGAGACCAAAATTCCGTTCCCGGCGGAGTGGACGGTGAGTTATAAAAACCTTGCTTTTAAAGTAAAGCCTATGGGGTTCAAGCATACGGGGCTGTTCCCCGAACAGGCGGTGAACTGGGACGAGATGTCAAGGCTTATAACCTCCGCGAGGCAAAAGGACGGCGGGAGGGAAATAAAGGTTTTAAACCTCTTCGCATATACCGGCGCGGCTTCGGTTGCCTGCGCGAAAGCGGGGGCGAAGGTGACCCACGTGGACGCCGCCAAAGGTATGGTTGAACGCGCGGGAGAAAACGCCAAACTTTCCGGCGTGGAGAGCGGCATACGCTACATTGTGGACGATTGTATGAAGTTTGTCGCAAGGGAGATACGCCGCGGAAACAAGTACGACTGCATAATTATGGACCCGCCTAGCTACGGCAGGGGACCGGGCGGCGAGACGTGGAAGATAGAGCGCGACCTTTTCGGCTTTGTTACTTCCTGCGCAAAACTGCTCGCCGATAAACCGCTGTTTTTTTTGATTAACAGCTACACCACGGGGTTACAGCCCGCGGTGCTCAAAAATATTTTAACGCTTGCGCTCGGTGAGTTTTCGGGCAAGACGGACGCGTACGAGGTGGGGCTTGACGCGGAGGACGGAATTCCGCTTCCCTGCGGAGCGAGCGGACTTTTTACCGGTGAAGGTTATGACGACTGAAGAACTTATAATTTTATACGAAGACAATCATATAATAGTGGTGCTCAAACCGCAGATGATTGCATGCTGCCCGGACGAGAGCGGCGATAACAACCTTTTGGACGTTGTAAAGGAATACATAAAGGTAACTTACAACAAGCAGGGTAACGCGTACCTCGGATTGGTGCACAGGCTCGACAGACCTACGGGCGGGGTTATGGTGTTCGCCAAAACCTCAAAGGCGGCGGCGAGGCTTTCGGAACAGATGAAAAACGGCGGGTTCGAAAAGAAGTATTACGCCGTTCTCGCGGGAGTGCCGTTCAAAAAGAAGTCCGTGCTTGAAAACTATCTGCGCAAGAACAGCGTAAATAACACCGTTTACGTTTGCACGCAGACGGAAGAGGGGGCGAAGTTCGCTTCTTTGGAATACAGTGTTATAGAGGAAAAGAACGGTCTCGCGCTTGCCGATATTAAGTTGCACACCGGCAGAACGCACCAGATTCGCGTTCAGACGGCGGCTATAAACTGCCCCGTTTACGGCGATATGCGTTACGGCGGAGATAAGGCCGTTAAGGGCAAACTTGCGCTTTGGGCGTATTCTTTAAAGTTTTCTCATCCGACCACGGGCGAGAGTATGAAGTTTGTTATAGAGCCTCCCAAAGAAGAAACGCCGTGGAAGTTTTTTGAAATCGGATACGCGGAGTAAACGCGTAAAATAAAAACCGCAGCCCGCGCCTATTAAGGCGCGGGCTGCGGTTATTTTTATTTTATACCTAATAATTTTTCAATCAGTTTATACCCGTCCGCAACGTAAATCCCCGTTTTTGCCGCTTCGTCCTCCGTATAGCGCGAGGCGCCGGAAGAAAGGTTTTTAACGTTGGAATACAACAGGTAAGGTATCGGGTCGGGCGTGTGCGTCTTTATTTCGCACGGGGTGGGGTGGTCCGGGCAGACGAGCATGGCGAAATCTTCGCCCGAGTCTTCAAACTTTTCAAGCAGCCTGCCCACAACGTCTTTATCAATCAGCTCGATTGATTTCACCTTGTTTTTATAGTCGCCGTGGTGCCCGCACTCGTCGGGCGCCTCCATATGGATATAAACGAAGTCCAGTCCGCCGTGCAGACGGTTAAAAGCGGCGTCGGCTTTGCCGCGGAAGTTTGTGTCGTAATTACCCGTAGCGCCGTCTACTTCTATAATTTCAAGTCCGGCGAGTATTCCTATGCCCTTTACGAGATCCACCGCCGAAATCACTCCGCCCTTGACGCCGCGCAAATTTTTAAAGTCGCCCAGCGCGGGTTTGGTGCCCTCGCCCCATAGCCAGATGCTGTTTGCGGGGCGCTTGCCCTCTTTAATTCTCTTCAAGTTTATAGGGTGGTCCTTTAAAAGCGCGTAGCTCGCCTTCATCATCACCGTGTAAACGTCGGCGTTTTCTCCCGCGGGCAGTCGCCCTTTTACGCTTTTGTCCGATATGTCGTGCGGGGGCGTAAGAACGGCGCCCGTTTTTCCGTCCTTTATCACGAGGCAGTGGCGGTATTGCATGCCCGCATAAAGCGTAAATTTTTCGCTGTCGAAATGTTTTTTCAAAAAGCTTATGAGCTCGCCCGCTTCCTCGGTTGAGATGTCTCCCGCCGAGTAGTCGAGCATAATTTTTTCTTCGTAAGGTTCCCCGTCGGAAAGGGTAACGAGGTTACATCTCAAAGTAACGTCGTTTTCGCCGAGAGGGATATCCATAGAAACGGCTTCGAGCGGAGACCTTCCGGTATAAAATTTATTCGGGTCGAAGCCCATAACCGACATATTTGCAACGTCCGAACCCGGTTTTAATCCCTGCGGAACGGTTTTGCACAAGCCCGCTTCGGAAAGGCGGGCTATTTTATCGAGGTTGGGCGTATTTGCCGCTTCGAGACAGGTTTTATTGCCGAGGTCGGGGATTTTCCAATCCGCCATGCCGTCGCCGAGCACTACGATATATTTCATAACTTTCCTTGATTTTTTGTGATTATACGTTCAAATCCCAGTCTATCGGCTTTTTGCCGTGAGCCGCCAGATATTCGTTGGTTTTGGAAAAGGGCTTCGAGCCGAAAAATCCGTTGTATGCGGACAGAGGAGAGGGGTGCGCCGATTGCAGAACAAGGTGTTTGCTCTTATCTATAAGCGGCGCCTTGCTCCGCGCATTGCCTCCCCAGAGAATGAAAACAACGTTTTCCGTGTTGTCGGAAACGAGCTTTATTACGCTGTCGGTAAACCACGCCCAGCCGCAAGTCGAGTGCGAGTTTGCCGCGTGCTCGCGCACCGTCAAAGTGGTGTTTAAAAGCAGAACGCCCTCGTTTGCCCACTTTGTCAAATCTCCGCAGTTTGGCTCTTTAATCCCGAGGTCGCTCTCTATTTCTTTATATATATTCACGAGCGAGGGCGGAAGTTTAACGCCGCGCTTAACCGAAAAGCACAGCCCGTGCGCCTGATTGGGTTCGTGATAGGGGTCCTGACCCAGAATCACCGCCTTTATCTCGCCTAACGGAGTATAACGGAAGCAGTTGAACAAATCGTACATATCGGGGTAAACGATATGGGTGGAATATTCTTTCTTTAAAAATTCGCGTATTTTCAAGTATCTTTCGTCGGCGAACAGCGGTTGAAGCAGTTCGTCCCAGCCACCGTTTAAAGGTTTCATGATTTTTTAAGTACTTCCATATATTTTTTACATTCGGCTTTCGCAGTTTCAAGATCGTGTTCGAGGTAATTGCCGCACTCTTCGCGCTTGTTTCCGGGGACTTCATCGAATTCGAGCGACTTTTCGAGAGAGGACAACAAGAGATTTTTTACGTCGTTAAAATCCATTTTAACGGTCAAAAAATAAAAACCCGTGCGGCAACCCATAGGTCCGAAATATATTACGTTATCCTTTTTTTCGGAATTGCGCAAAACCGTAGCCATAAGGTGCTCTATAGTGTGCATCGCGGCAACGGGCAGATAGTCTCCGCCGTTGGGGGTTTTAAAACGCAAATCCCACGTGGTTACGCCGTGCGCCTCGGTGCAGAAGTGCAGCCCTGTTTCAAGCTCGTCGTGGTTCTTTGAAAACGACGGAATTTTATCCATTTTTTACCTCGTTTATAATAGTCTCCGTTTCTTCCGAAAGGGTGTTAAAGCATATTTCGAGATTGTTCAAATACTGCTCCGTGGTGCTGCCGCTGCCGGCAAGGTCGGAAATAATTTTATAAGAGTAGCACGGCACGTCCGCGTGCATGCAAACCTGCGCTATTGCGGCGCCCTCCATGTCGCGAACGTCTGCGTTCAAAGTTTGAGTCAAAAGGCGGTAATCTGCGGGGCTGTCGTTAAACCTGTCTCCCGTGGCAAGTTTACGCAAGGGATAAACCTTGCCGTGAGCGAGGGGGAGGTAGTTGGTTTTGCACTCGTCCAGCGTGCCTATCTTTCCGCCGTTGAGTTGAGTTAAATCGAAGTCGTACTGAACGGCTTCGCTCACGGCGTAAAGTTCGCCCACAGAGCACCCGCCGTTGAGTCCGCCGGCGACGCCTACGTTAATTATTTTATCCGCATTTAAAGCGTCTATAGCGTATTGCGCTCCGCTCGCCGCGTTGACTTTGCCCACGCCGCAAATAACCGCCGCAATTTCAACGCCGTGCAGTTGCCCCCGCACTATGCGCTTGTTTGCGCGGGTTTCGTCGCTTATAACCTTTGTTTTTTCAAGAATGGGCGCGGCTTCTTTATTCATAGCTATTATAAAGCAAATCATAACGTTTCCCCCGTACATATGGCGTAAATACCGTGGTTTTTCAATTCTTTAACGGTAATTTCGCAGTTTACGGCGTTTCCGTTATAAAGCAGTGTTCCGCCAAAGTATTCCAATTCAAAAAGCGTTTTTGCAAGGGTTGAGCCGAGCATCTTTATATAAGCCTCTTTGACAACCCAGTTTTTTAAAAAATTTTTCAAATCCCCGTTTATTTCTTCCCTCTCGCGCACGGTAAAGCGGGAAAGAATCGAAGAAAAGTTCCTTTTTTTATAAATTTCCATATCCACGCCCGCGGGTTTGTCGCATATTACAAAAACGCCGTAGTTTCCGCTGTGAGAAACCGAAAAATAAACTGGGTCGCCCTCGATATACGGCTTGCCGTTTACGGTGCGCTTTATACTGAAATCACCGCATATGTGCGGGGATAACGCGCTTTTAAGCCGCGTATATATTTGAGTTTTGTCGGTGAAATGAATTTCAAGCATCTGCACGAACCCGTTAAAGCATTAACGATTCAACGTATTCTATTTGTTCTTTGGTGGCAAGGTTTTTAGTGAACGCGCACGCGCTCCCGGCCGCCGTTGCGAAATTGAGCGAAGAAAAGTAGTTGCCCGATTTTAAGTATTCGTGTACGAACCCCGCAACCATGCTGTCGCCCGCGCCTACGGAATTAACCAGTTGCCCGCGCGCCGCTCTCACATACATGGATTTGTGCGTTTCGGTTACCATTGCCGCGCCGGAAGAGCCCATAGAAACTATTACGTTTCTCGCGCCCATATCCTGCAACGCGCGAGAACATGCGAAAATGCCCTCTACGTCCGGTATGGTGTTCAACCCGAAAATTTCGCACATTTCGTATACGTTGGGTTTTATTAAAAACGGGCGGTATTTCAGCGACTCGGTCAAAAGTTTTCCGCACGAGTCTACTATAACGTTTACGCCGCCTGCGGACTTTAATTTTTTAAGCGTGTCGGCGTAAATTCCGCTGTCAAGGGTGGAGGGAACGCTGCCGCAAATTATCAGCCAGTCGCCGTTTTTCAATACCGTTTTCAGCTTTTTTACGAGCTTGTTTACGTCTGCGGCGGTAACTTGCGCGCCCGAACCGTTTATGTCCGTTTCGGTATTGGATTTTATTTTTACGTTTATGCGGCTCAAACCCTTTACTTCGATAAAATCGTAATCCAGCCCCGAAGCGTTCAGGCTCTCGCGGATATACGCGCCGGTGAAGCCCGCCGCAAAGCCGAAGGCGAACGATTGGTCGCCCAGCTCTTTTAAAGCGAGCGACACGTTCAGACCCTTGCCGCCCACCGCAAGCCTTTCTTCGCAGGCGCGGTTGACTATTCCGCTTCTTAAATTGTTGACCTGAACGTAATAGTCCAGCGACGGGTTAAACGTAACCGTATAAATCATAAAATAACTTTAATTCATTTTGTTAAATTTGTCAATAGAAAACAATTTAAACGCTTGATTTTTTAACCGCCTTCTGCCATAATATATAATGAAGTGAAAGATTAAAATCTTTCGGCGCGTATACGGGCCGGTTTTCAGATTCGATTGCGCGCGGAGGACGAGAAAAGCATACCAAAGGCTCGGCTTTGTAAAAACGGAAAATTAAATTTAAATGCAGAATCCAAAGATTCTAAAGTCGTAGCTTTCCCCTCGATGAGAGCGGCAAGCATGGCTTGCGCCGCTTAACTTAAAAGCGGTCCGTCGTACCTTTTTCACCGTTGGAAAGGATTTCGGCGTTAATTAAACGGTAAACGAGTCAAACCTTTTACCGCGGGTTTGAAACGTGATTTTGCGGTATGCGCCCTTAAATCCCCGTCCGTCGGGGTTCAAGGTTCAAGTTTAAAGGCGGAATAAGTATGTAGAAAGCTCCGACGAAGTCCGTAAGACTCGGGTGCAAGTCCCGACCGGTCCACCAAATCCTTTAAGTCGGTAATTCTGTTTGCCGGCTTTTTTTACTTATTTTACCGATAAAGCTATAAACTTTTATAGAGGCTAATAAATTAAATACGGTGATTATTATGAAAGACGCAGTGCAAAAAGCGGCAGAACTTGCCGCCTACGCAAAGGAAAAACTCGAACTCAAAGAAGAAGATATAATTTACGCGCGCAACCGCGTGCTCGAAATTTTATCCGGCGCGGAAGAGGAACTTACCGCGGACGACTGGGACGCCGTTTACGGCGAGCTTTCGCTGTTGCCTTCGGCAATCAACGCGCGGTTTGCGGAAATTTATAAAAAAGACGGCTCCAAAGCCGCGACCGACTGGTTCTTTAATTATTGCGTAAAAAATCAATACGTCAAAAAAGCCGTTTTGGATAAAAACCCGAGGTTCGACGCTTCTAACGGGCTCACCGTTACAATAAACAAGGCGAAGCCCGAATTCCGCGACCCCAAAAAGGCGAAGGCGGGCAACTCGGTAGACGGCGGGTTCGCGCAGTGCGTTATCTGCCGCGAAAACGAGGGATTCGGCGCAAGGGCAAAAAGAAATTTGCGCACCGTTTCTATAACGCTCGGCAACCGCCGCTGGTTCTGGCAGTATTCGCCTTACGGCTATTTTAACGAGCACGGCATAGCCGTTAACTGCGAGCATATCCCCATGCGCGTAGACAGGGAGACTATAGAAAACCTCGTCGATTTCGTGGACAAATTCCCACATTACTTCATAGGTTGCAACGCTCCCCTGCCCAGAATAGGCGGCAGCGTTCTCGCGCACGACCACTATCAGGGCGGCGGCGAAATTTTACCCTTACACAAAGCGGCGATAAAAACGGTTATAAAAGATAAAAAACTGCCTTACGTACGCGCGGGGATTCTCGATTGGCCTGGCACGGTTATAAGAGTGAAGAGCGACAAGCGCAACGAGGTCATCGAAGTAGCCGACCGCATAAGGCAGGCTTGGGTTAAGTACTCCAACCCCGCCCTCGAAATAATAGCGGAAGATAAAGACGGCGCCCACAACGCAATAAGCCCCACGGTAATAAAGACGGTGGGCGGTTACGAAATGAACGTAATTCTGCGCAGCAATATAACGAGCGAAGAATACCCCGACGGCGTGTTCCACGCCCACCCCGAGTTCCACTCCGTAAAAAAGGAGAGCATAGGGCTTATCGAGGCGCAGGGCTTGTTCATTCTCCCCGGCAGACTCGAAGAAGAGCTGGGCGAAGTTGAAAAGTTTATTAAGGCAAAAAAGCCTTTGCCCCCCGAATATGAGCAGTTTTCGCTCGTTTACGGCGAAGCAAAAGAGCTTTACGGGAGCGGAAAATACAAGACCGTTCACGAGGCCATGCAGGAAGAGCTGGGCAGTATATGTTACAGAATACTCGAAAACACGGCGGTATTCAAAAAGCAAGAAGATTTGCTTGAATTTTTGAGCGGAGCGGGGTTCGAAGCGTGAAAGACTATAAATTCAAAGTGACTGCCGCGGGCAGAATAAACGTAATCGGCGAGCATATCGATTATTGCGGAGGCAAGGTTTTTCCTGCGGCGCTCTCTCTCAAAAACACGGTATATATCCGCCCCAACGGCACAAATTACATAAATTTAAGCTGGACCACCCTGCCCGACAAAGTCTCGCTGGATATCGACAAGCTCGAAAGTTACAAAAACGAAAAATATGCAAAGTTTCAGGCGGGTTGCGCGTATCTGTGGAAACAGGCGGGTCACAAAGTTTACGGCTGCGATATGGTTCAGGACTGCACGGTTCCTTTCGGAAGCGGGCTTTCGAGCTCGGCCGCTATCGAAGTTTCAACAATAGCCGCGCTCGCAACGCTTGCGGGGGAAAAATTAGATAAAAAAGAAATAGCGCTTATAGCCCAGCAGGCGGAGCGGGAATACGCGGGCGTAAACTGCGGAATAATGGATCAGTACGCTTCGGCTAACGGAAAAAAGAACTGCGCCATGATTTTAGACTGCAAGAGCGTCGAGCACGAATACGTACCCTTCGAACTGGGCGGTTATTCGCTGGTTATAATCAACTGCAACAAGCCGCATAACCTCGTCGAGAGCAAGTATAACGAACGCCGTGCCGAAACCGAAAAGGCGCTCGAAGTTTTAAAAACCGTTTTGCCAGTAGACTGTCTTGCGGACGTTTCGCCTGAAGATTTCAAAAAACACGGCAACCTTTTGAGCGGAAAAGTTTTCGACAGGTGCAAGCACGTAGTGGAGGAGTGCCAAAGGGTAACCCTCGCGGCGGAAGCAATGCGTTGCGGCGATATCAAAAAACTGGGCGGTCTGTTAAACGAATCGCACCGTTCTTTAAAAGAACTTTACGAGGTTACGGGTAAAGAGCTCGACGCCCTCGCGGAGGCGGCGCAAAAACACCCCGCTTGCATAGGTTCGAGAATGACGGGCGCGGGGTTCGGCGGCTGCACGATTTCACTTGTGGAAAAGGGCGGAGTCGAAGATTTCAAACGCGCCGTTGCAAAAGAATACGAAGAAAAAATAGGTTACGCCTGCAAAATTTACGATGCGGAAATCGCGGACGGCATAACCGTAGAGGAGCTTTAATGATTACAAAAACCCCGTTCGACGTATATAACGGAAAACAAGTTAGCCTTTATATTCTCGAAAACGAAAAAATAAAGGCGGGCGTGCTCGATTACGGCGGCGTGCTCAACTTTATCAAACTCAAAACGCCCGAGGGCGAAAAAGATATGTGCGTCACGTATAAGAGCGTTAAGGCGTACGAGGGAAAGGGCTATTGCAGCGCTACCGTGGGCAGGGTTGCAAACCGCATTAAGGGCTCGGCTTTCACTATCGAAGGGAAACAATATAACGTTTCGGCAAACGAAAACGGGAATTGCCTTCACGGCGGTGCGGAGGGCTTCGATAAAAGATTTTTCGACGCCGAAATAAAGGGCGAAACGCTCGCCCTCTCGCTTGTCAGTCCGGACGGGGATATGGGCTTCCCCGGCAACCTCGAGTTCAAAGTCGAATTTTCTCTCGACGGCGGCGCGGTGAATATAGTATACACGGGCAAGTGCGATAAAGCCACGCCGTTTTCACCCACCTGCCACGCGTATTTCAACCTCAACGGAGGCGGAGAGGTGCTCGACACGCTTTTAAAAATCAACGCGGAAGGCTACACCCCCGTAGACGGCGCGTTAATACCGCTCGGAACGGTGGAAAGCGTAAAGGGCACGCCGTACGACTTTACGGAGCCCAAGCGCATAGGTAAGGATATCGGCAAAGTCGGGGCGATAGGCACCTACGATATAAACTTCGCTTTGAGCGGCAATCCCGCGGTGGAAGCCGTGAGCGGCGACGGAAAAGTAAAAATGACTATGCAAACGGATTTGTGCGGCGTTCAGCTTTACGTAGGCAGACCGAGCGAATATATAAACGGCGAGGGCGGATTCGGTTTCTGCCTCGAACCGCAATACTTCCCCAACGCAATAAATCAGGCGGGCTTCGAAAAACCCGTATTAAAAGCGGGAGAAGAGGCAAAGCACTTTATAAAATACTCTTTTGAGTTAATTTAAAACTATTTTCGGAGGATTAAAAAAATGAACAAAACGGTTTTGGTTACCGGCGGAGCGGGCTACATAGGCTCGCATACATGCGTGGAACTGTTGGATAGGGGCTATACTCCCGTAGTTATAGACAACTTTTCGAACTCTTCCGAAGAGAGCGTTAAGCGCGTTGAAAAAATCACCGGCAAAAAGGTCAAACTTTATTGCGGCGACGTGCGCGACGCGGAGCTTCTCGATAAAATTTTTACCGAAAACAAAATAGACTGGGTTATTCACTTTGCCGGATTGAAAGCGGTAGGCGAAAGTTGCGAAAAACCCGTGGAGTACTACGACAACAATCTTTACGGCACGTTGGTGCTGTTGCAGGCAATGAGAAAACACGGTTGCAAAAAGATAGTTTTCTCCTCGTCGGCAACCGTTTACGGCGACCCCGAAGTTCTGCCCCTTACCGAAGAGTGTAAAACGGGCGGCACAACAAACCCCTACGGCACGAGCAAATACTTTCAGGAAATTATGCTCACCGACGTTTACAAGGCGGATAACGAGTGGTCGGTGGTGCTTTTGAGATACTTCAACCCCGTCGGCGCGCACGAGAGCGGGCTAATAGGCGAAGATCCCAAGGGCATACCTAACAACTTAACGCCGTACATTGCAAAGGTCGCCATTGGCGAACTTAAAGAAATAGGCGTGTTCGGCAACGACTATCCCACCCCCGACGGTACGGGCGTGCGCGACTATATCCACGTGGTGGACCTTGCGCTGGGGCACGTTTGCGCCATAGACAAAACAAACAAGTCGGGCGTTTATGTTTACAACCTCGGCACGGGCGTGGGGTACTCGGTTTTAGACGTTATTCACGCCTTTGAAAAGGCTTGCGGCAAAAAACTGCCCTACGTTATCAAGCCCCGCCGCGCGGGAGACATAGCGGCTTGTTACGCCAATGCGGAAAAGGCTAAAAAAGAACTAGGCTGGGAGGCGAAACTCGGCATAGACGAAATGTGCGCTTCGCTCTGGAACTGGCAGACTAAAAACCCCAACGGCTATAAAGGTTAATTTTAAAATGCGGCGGGCCGACTTGTTGTCGGCTCGTTTTTGCGGTTTACGGCTTGCGTACGCCTTTTATGTGAATACCCCTCGCTCTGGCGAAAACGTAAGAGGAAAGGGGCTTTCCGAAAACGTCGTACGAGTGCGCGGCGACCAATATCTGCCCGCGCCTGAACCCCACAACTACGGGCGAATGATAAAAATCCCCCGTTGCTCTGCCCAGCTGAACGATATCGCCCGCTTCGAGCTTGTTAAGCGGAACTTCTTCGGCAAACGGGCCGGCGCCCTCGTTTCCCACGAGAAAGTTATACAAATATTCTACGCCGGTCCAGCTCGGGGTGCGGTCGTTTAAGTTTTTATAGTACCACCCGAACGTGGGCGTGTAATTCATAACTCCCGCCCCGGCGTAAATACACTGCGAGGCGAAGTTTGTGCAATCGCCTCCGAGGTTGGAAAAATCGTAAAACTTCGGGTTGCGTCCGTAAGCCCATTTTTTTGCGTAGGCTACGGACCTATCTCTGTCATAATCTATAATTTTCATACTACCATAATACGTTTAAATTGAGTCAAGCCGTTACGAGGTGAACGATGTTTTCGGGAATTTGTGTTACGTTATGCGCCAAAATCTGCACGGGAGGAGTAAAACCGCTCGAAGCCAAGGAGTGGAGCGCTTTTTGTTCGCTTTTAAACGATAAGTGCGTTGACCCCGCCGCACTTTACGGCTGGGAGCAGGGCGACTTTATCAAAAATCTCGGCGTGCCCGCAGATTATGCGGCAAGGCTTTTTTCTCTCGTTTCGAGGGAGCCTGAAATCAGAGGAAAAATAATAGAATACGCCCGCCTCGGCATACGCGCGGTAACTTGTGAAGACGGCGACTTTTCGTCAAAACTCAAACATATGCTGGGGGCAACCTGCCCGCCCGTGCTGTTTTGCGCGGGGGATACGGCGCTGTTTAAAGAAAAACTCGCTGGTTACGTAGGCTCGCGCGAGGCAAATAAAGACGATTTGGCTTTTGCCCGCTTCTGCGTAAAGCAAACCGCGCAACGCGGTTACGGCGTGGTTTCGGGCGGGGCGCGCGGAGTGGATTCCGCCTGCGAGGACGAGGGGCTCGACCTCGGTTGCAAGGTCGTGGAATTCCCTGCCGACGGCATGATTAAAAGGCTCAAAAATCCCAAAACCGACCGCGCGGTTAAAAGCGGACAAATGCTTATGGCTTCGCTCGCGCCGCCCGAGGGCGGTTTCAACCTCGGGTTCGCGCTCATGCGCAACCGATATATTTACGTTTGTTCCGACGGTACGGTGGTTATCCGCTCCGATTTCAACAAGGGCGGAACGTGGTCGGGCGCAACCGACTGTTTAAAACACGGCTGGTGTAAATTGCTTTGCCGCCGGCGCGCCGCTTACGAGGGCAACACCGCGCTCATAGCCCGCGGAGCGGTGCCCGTAGATATAAGTTTCAACGGTGACATCTCGGCGGCAACCGGACCCGCCGAGCCCGAACAGCTCACGCTCTTTAAATAAAATTACGTCGCATCAAGCGGCTTTTAAAACAAACTATTTTAAGGTTACGAAAGATGGAAAAAGAACTTTACAACGCTTATATAGAAATCCTGCGAGAAGAACTTTTGCCCGCAATTGGCTGTACGGAACCCATATCCGTGGCTTACGCCGCCGCTTTGGCAAGGGATACTCTGGGGGCAATTCCGCAAAAGGTTGAAATTTCCGTAAGCGGAAATATTTTAAAAAACGTAAAAAGCGTGGTCGTGCCCAATACGGGCGGAATGAAGGGGGTGAGCTCCGCCGCCGCCGCAGGGATAGTTGCGGGCGACGCGGACAAGTTGCTCGAAGTAATATCTGCGGTTACGCCCGCCGACAGGGATAAAATAAAAAAATATCTCGGTGAGGCGGAGTTTTCGGTTACTCAATCGCATTCGGGGTGCGTGTTCGATATCGCGGTTAGCGTGCACAACGGCAAAAATTCCGCGCTTGTGCGCATAGCGGGGCACCATACCAACGTCGTGCGCATACAAAAAAACGGAAAGGATATAATCAATAAGCATATCGAGGGCGACGAAACGCAGTGCAAAACAGACCGCAATCTTTTAACGGTAGAAAAAATTGTGGAATTCGCAGACACACTCGACGTTAAAGACGTAAAAGACGTATTACAGCGCCAGCTCGACTACAACGGCGCAATCTCGCGCGAGGGGCTCAAAAACGACTACGGCGCGCGGGTGGGCAAGGTACTTCTGAACTCGTTCGGCAACGGAGTAAGCAACCGTGCCAAGGCCGCCGCGGCGGCAGGGTCGGACGCCCGCATGAACGGTTGTTCTCTGCCTGTCGTCATAGTTTCGGGCAGCGGAAATCAAGGGATGACCGCCTCGTTGCCCGTTGCGGTCTACGCCGAATATTTAAAGGTCGATAACGACGGATTATTGCGCGCGCTTGCCGTTTCGAATCTTGTCACCGTGCATTTAAAAACGGGGATAGGCAGGCTTTCGGCATACTGCGGAGCCGTTTCGGCGGGTTGCGGAGCGGGCGCGGGGATTTGCTATCTGCACGGCGGGAAGCGCGAGGAGATTTCCTGCACTATAGTAAACGCGCTTGCGATAAATTCGGGCATAATCTGCGACGGCGCGAAGTCGAGCTGCGCGGCGAAAATAGCTTCCGCGGTGGAGGCGGGAATTCTCGGGTTTGAAATGAGCCGCAAAGGCAGTAAGTTTTGCGGCGGCGACGGGATTTTAGACGACTGCGTGGAGAGCACGATAGACAACGTAGGCGACATAGCGCGCGTGGGTATGCGCGAGACCGGCGAAGAAATAATAAGGCTGATGATCAAAAAATGTTAAAACAGTTTTCAAGGAGCGCGATTCTTCTCGGCGGGGGAGGGGTTGAAAAGCTCTCTTTAAGCCGCGTGGCGGTGTTCGGAATAGGGGGCGTGGGCGGTTATTGCGCCGAAGCTCTCGCCCGTGCCGGGGTGGGCGCGATAGACCTTATAGATAACGACAGGGTTACCGAAACCAATTTGAACCGCCAGATAATAGCGCTGAAAAGCACGGTGGGGCGGTATAAAACCGAGGTTATGAAAGAGCGCATAGTCGATATCAATCCCCTTTGCAAGGTGGAGTGTTTCAACGTGTTTTTTTCTCATTCGTGCGGGGATATGCCCGACTTTTCGGTATACGACTACGTTGTGGACGCAATAGACACGGTCAGCGGTAAAATAGAGATTATTGCGCGCGCAAAGAGGGCGGGAACGCCCGTAATAAGTTGCATGGGCGCGGGAAACAAGCTCGACCCTACGCGCTTCGAGGTCGCGGACATAGATAAAACTTCCGTTTGCCCGCTTGCGAGGGTTATGAGAAGGGAGCTTAAACAAAGGCATATATCGGGGGTAAAGGTTATTTATTCCAAAGAGGAGCCCGTGCCCGCGCGGTATGTTACCGACGAGGACAGGGGTGAAAAGAGAACGATAGCGGGGAGCGTCAGCTTCGTTCCGTCTGTTGCGGGGCTGATAGCCGCGGGCGAGGTAATAAAGGACTTGGCGGAGGTTAAATGAAAGAGGAATTTTCGCTCGAACGCGCGGAGAGGAGCATAATAAAAAAATTTCACCGCACGCTGTTCCGTAAGTTCACAAAGGCTGTGGCAACGTATAATTTAATAGAGCCCAACGATAAAATCGCCGTTTGCGTTTCGGGGGGCAAGGATTCCTGGTTGATGGCAAAGCTCTTTCAGGAACTCGAAAAACACCACAAGTTCCCTTTCGAGCTTGTGTTTTTAACTATGGACCCCGGCTATGCGCCGGAAAACGCAAAGCTCATTGAGGAGAACTCGAAAAAACTCGGCGTGCCGCTCGAAGTGTTTAAAACGGATATTTTCGAAAGCGTGCTGCACATAGAAAAATCGCCCTGCTACCTTTGCGCAAGAATGCGGCGCGGGCACCTTTACCACAACGCAAAGTTGCTCGGCTGCAACAAAATAGCGCTCGGGCATCACTACGACGACGTGATAGAAACCATATTGATGGGCATGCTTTACGGCGGGCAGGTTCAGACTATGATGCCTAAACTCGAAAGCGCGAACTTCGAGGGAATGGAACTTATCCGCCCGATGTATCTCATAAGGGAAAAGGATATCGTGGCATGGCGGGATTATAACGGGCTTAAATTTTTAAACTGCGCCTGCAAGTTTACGCAGAGCAAACAGGAAGAAGAGGGCAAACGGCTAAAAATCAAAAGGCTTATCGCCGCGCTCGCCGCCGAAGACCCCGAAATCGAGCAGAATATTTTTAAGAGTGTGGAAAACATAAATCTTTCCACGATTATCGCCTATAAGGACAAAGAGGGCAAAAAGCATTATTTTAACGATAATCCGACCGAATAAATTTTCACGTTCAAAAAGTTGCAAAAAAAAATTAAAATATATATAATGTATCGGTAATCCGAATAATCGTCGCACGGGGTGCGCACCCCGTTTTCTATGCGTAAGGCATAGAAAACGTCAATTCGGATTAAAAGTAAAAAAGCAAATTTTTCGGAGGTTTTATGAAAACTACTGCAAAACGCACGGGAGCTATGCTCGCCGCGGCGGCTTACGGAGTAACGCTGTTCGCGGGGTTGGGCTTCGCATTCGGCACGGGCTCTTCGGCAAGCGCCGCAAGCAACGAGGGGCTCACTTACTATTACAGCGGGCTTCGTCACAACCCGAGAGCCGAAAGGTATTACAAGGCGTTCGAGGAACTCGACCGCAACGGTTCATTAAAGAAAAACGAGGTCGATTACAACCTTGTGGAAAACGGAACTACGGTTGGCGAGGACGTGAGGCTCTATGTGGAAGAGGGGTCTTCCACTCTGCCCGTAGCATTCGGCGCTGGGCGCGACGCCTTCCTTATGGACCACCCCGACATATTCTATGCCGATCTTTACGGCGTATCCGTGAGCGCGGGTGTGCAGAACGGGCAATATGTTGCTTACCTTGACACCAGCCGCGTGGATTCCATTTATTTGGGCGCGCTCAATAGCGTGTCTTCTATCGACAAAGCAATAGCCGAATACGAGGCGAAAATTGCCGAAGTAGTTGACGGCGCAAAAGCTAAAAACGGCGTAGTAGAAAAAATTAAGTACGTAAACCAATATTTAATAGACAACGTTGAGTATTCGTTCGGAACGAGAGTTGAGGACGGATATAACGTTGACGACGAGAATATAACTCCGTACATAAATACCGCATACGGCGCGCTCGTTAAAGGCGAAGCTGTCTGCGGCGGATATGCAAAGGCGTTCAAGGCTGTTTTAGACAGGTTGGATATTCCCTGCGTATGCGTTCAGGGTTACAAGCGCGACGACACTAAAGAGTCGTCTCCTTACGACGCTCACATGTGGAACGCCGTTCAGGTTGAAGGGCAGTGGTACGCTGTAGACCCGACGTGGAACGATACGGCAAACAAGCCCGAGGGCTGGATGCTTTTAGGCGAACTCGAGTTTTCGAAAGACCATATAGAGGACAACGTAATTTCTTCTTCCGGCTACGAGCTCAAATATCCCGCGTTAAAGCCTTATAATTACGGTAAAGACGTTGACTCCAACGGTATGGAAATAAAGGGCGAATACAGCGATTCTCCCAACGGCACGGGTAAGATTTGTGAAATTAAGGTTACTTACTTCGGCAAGGGCGCAAGAAAATTGCAGGAAGAAGGAAAGTACCTTACCGTGCGCATAGGCGACAGTTCGAAGGACGGCAGCATTGTCTGGCAGGAATGGGTTAACTTCGTGCACGCAGCTGACTTTATGTTCCCCGGCGCTATGACCTATACGGATAAGGAGAGCAAGGTTGCGCTTTATGCAAACACGCAGTTCGTCCAGTTCGCAGTCGTAGATTATGCGCCCGATAACTCCCGCGGAGCTACCTATCCGGAAAGCCCCAGCTATTATCCCGACTATTATACGCCCGAGCAGATAAGCCAGCTTGTAGGTAAGCCCTGCTACTATACTTATTTCGAAGAGAACTTTACGGAAAACCATTATATTGTTCAGCCGAGTACGCCCTACCAGAATGACGGATACGGTTCTTATATTCCCGCTCCCGCGGCTACCGGCGTTACGCCTACGAACACGGGTTCGTGGAACGTTAACGGAACTTATAACATGAAGTTCGTTTACAGCGACAAACTCGTGCTTATGGAAGGTAAAACGGCAAACGACGTTAAGCTGGGCATAAGCACCTCGCGCGGAAACGACACCGTTAACGACAACGTGGAAGTAACGGATTTTAAATGGGACGGGGACAGAACTATTACGTTCACGTTCAAACCCAGCCGTATGTTTATACACAATCAGGCTGTATATTCTTTCTATCCCACCAACCTTATGGGACAGAAGAGCAGTAAGGTGCCCGAACCCGTTCAGTATACCTTTAAAGGCAAGAGCGTTGTGTGCAGCAAGATATTCAACGACGGCAGGCTGTATATGAGCGTTTACGGCGCGCCCCAGATGCTCGATACTTCTGACCTTTCCACGAGCGGATTCAAGGACGAAAACGGCAACTATTACGCTGAAAGTCAGCGCAGTCAGCTCATTCTCGTAGCAGACAGACCCGCCAAGGCGAGAGAGGACGAACTCAAAGACGTGCTCGCGGATAAAGAGGGATTGGAAGAAGAGGACGTAATAACCACGGCGACGTACGAAATAAGCCTGCAAATCTGCGGCGTAGTTCGCACCGTTCCCAACGGAAGCTATATGCAGGTTGCGTTCGGATTCCCCGAAGGTTTCAGCCCCGACGACGCGGGAACGACTTTCAAAATTTATCACTATAAACATGATAACCCCGCAAATCCCACCCAAATAACGGGCGTTGAGGAAATACCCGTAATCGTCACCGAATACGGACTTATTGCAAGGGTTAACAGCTTTAGCCCGTTCGCCGTAGTTCAGGTTAAAAAATCCGCGGTTACCGAAAGCGCGACCAAGAGCGTTTACGCAAGCGTGCTCGGCGAGGGCGGAACGCTTACCAACGAAAACGGCAACAGCGGTATAATAGAATTGAGCGGCGACAGCGTTACCTTGAACGTGACCGCAAAAGACGGCTACGCCGTCGACAGATTGCTTTTGAACGGCAAGGCGATGGATAAGAGCAGGTATGAGGGCGGAAGCGTTACTTTGACCAAAGAAGAGCTTTTGTCCGGTAACACTCTCGAAGCTTCTTTCGTAACGCAGAAGTCGGTTGATAATTATCAGGCGAAGGGCGTAGAAATCAAACAGCCGGATATGATAATAGTTAATTCATCGACTATTAACGACAGTTTCAAGGGACCCGAAGGCGGCAGTCAAACCAACGTTGCGGCAATAGTAATTTCAAGCGTGGTGCTCGCGGCAGTACTCGTAACGGGCGCGGTGGCTATAACTTATGTTGCAAAACACTGATAATTTAAGATAAATAAACAAAATAAACGCCGCCCCGCGGGCATATGCCCGCGGGGCGGCTTCTTTTGCGCATAAATTTTTCGCCGTTGACTTTTTAAAGCGAAAATGTTATCATAACACATATGAACGGTAAATTGTTTACTTTTTCGGAAGCTGAAAAAAATTATCTTGAAGAAATTAACCGCGGCAGCGACGCCAACCTTTCGGTATACGCCTGTAAAAATTCGGATGCGGTCCAGTTGAAACTGCCCAGATACGACGTAATCCGTCCGGCGTTTTCTTATGATTGCGACATAATTCTTCACAGCGCTTTTTATAACCGCTATGCGGATAAAACGCAGGTTTTTTCGTTTTATAAAAACGACGATTTAACCCGCCGCGCGCTTCACGTTCAGTTCGTTTCTAAAATAGCCCGCACCATAGGGAGAGCGCTAAAACTCAATCTCGATCTGATAGGGGCGATTGCTCTGGGACACGATATGGGGCACACTCCGTTCGGTCATAAGGGCGAAACGTATTTGAGCGAGTGTTACAGTCGCGGCTCGGCAAGGGACACGGGCACGCCGCGTTACTTTAACCATAACGTGCACAGCGCGCATATTTTCAGAAATATTCTGGGTACGAACGTAACGCTCCAGACGTTGAGCGGCATTTTATCGCACAACGGAGAAAAGGTGTGCAGGGAGTATTCGCCGTCAAATCTTAAAACCTTTGAAGAGTTCGACGCGGTTTTAGAACAGTGTTTTCTGGACGACGGTTTTCATAAAACGTTGCGCCCCAATACTTTGGAAGGGTGCGTGGTGCGCGTGAGCGATATGATAGCCTACGCAGGTAAAGACAGGCAGGATTTGAGGCGCGCTAAGCTCATAACCGAAGAAAAATTTTCGGAGCAACGTCTCGTGGGCGTAAAGAACAGCGACATAATTTCAAACGTGGTAGTAAATATAATAAAGAACAGTATAAATCAGCCCGCTTTGAATATGGACGAAGAAGTCTTTAACGACCTGAAAGATATAATTCAGGAAAATTACGCGGTTATTTACAGCAACGTGCGTCTCAACGAACCTTATGAAACCGTTATAAAACCTCTTATGAACGGTTTGTACGACGTGCTTTTAAACGACGTGAAGAACAGAAATTACGATTCACCGGTGTTCAAACACCATTTAAATAATATAAATTCGAGGAATTATTACCGCGACGCGGAGACGTGGGGTAGAATTATTGTCGAACCCAACGGCGTGGTTACCGATTTTATCGCCAGCATGACCGACGACTATTTTATCGACGTGTGCAAACATCTGCACATAAACGACACACTGTTAAATAAACTCAAATACCACGAATACTTTGAAGATTAAAATCTTCCGTTGCCGATTAATTGATTTTTATTTGAGCTGCGCCGGCTATCAGTTTTAATGTAAATATCTTTTTACCGTTTTTTGTAGCGTTTTTAAATATTGAGCTCGGATTGCTATATCCGTAAAGTTTTGCGTTAAAAGCGTTTTCTTTGCGGTAAATTTCGTTCATCAAAGCGGCAAAATGCATCCAACCGTCAATTCCTTCGTTTGCATTAATAATTTCCGTTGCGGTGTCTATTAATTGGTCGAGTTTTTCTTGCGTCTCGTTGTTGGTCGGCTGTTGTCTTTCTGCCGTCTGCTTCTTTTCTTGAACTTTTGCTTTTAATAAATCATCTATTGCAATAAATCTGTCGCAAGCATTTCTGAACGATATGGGCGTTTTTTGTTCCCCCGCACCGATAACGACTAAATTATCGTTTCTGAACCGCATTGCCAAATTTGTAAAATCACTATCGCTTGTAGCAAGACAAAAACAATCGACTTTTCCTTGATACAATATGTCCATAGCGTCGATTATCATTTTGGAATCAGTGGCGTTTTTACCTTTTGTAAACGCAACTTGTTGTATTTGCTCAATAGAGTAATCTAACAAAGCTTGTTTCCATCCGTTGGCTTGGGGATTTGTAAAATCTCCGTACAGACGGCGATATGTAACTTTTCCGTACTGACTTAATTCGTCTAATATAATTGAGAAATAGTCGCTTGAAATATTATCTGAGTCAATTAGTAAAGCGATTATTTTGTCTTTAATTTCCATAGATAGTCTCCAAAGTTTCAATAAAATAATTATAGCACTTATTTTATTCGGTTACAAGTATATAAAAACGGGGATATTCTTTTTTATTTTGGGGGCAATTACGGGGCAGTATTACTGAAAAAGTGCGAAAATAAGCAAAAAGCGAGCGATTTTTACTCAAAATCGCTCGCTTTTTTTTGTGAAGCGGGTGCTTGCAAATAAGAACATAGTAATATTCCAGGTGAACAATACGGAATTATTCTGCCAAGTGGAATTGCCGCTGTCGGATTACCCGCTTTACGGTAAGCAAATAGCCGCAAGTTAATCTTGCGGCTTGTCGGTTGTCTTTTCGGTACTAATGGTTGTCATTGCCTCACGGTAAACGAGCCTTGACAGCTTTTTTGCTTGCTCTTTGTCGGGCGGTAATTCCGCATATATATTTTTGTTTTTATCGTCGAAATAAATGACGGTTAAGCCGCTCGGTATTTTATTCATAAAAAATGCTCCTTGATTTCCCACCCATACCCACCCTAAATAGTATAACAAGGTATAAAGGGTATTTTGGCATTTTTTTATGAATAATAGCCGATTTTACATTAAACACCCCTAAATGTGTTACACGTTACGGGGTGGCGTAGGTAATACTATACGCCACAGTGCGGGCGGCTTCGCCGCCCGCAGATTGCCGTTTATACGTCAAAAGTGTGACAGTGTGACATAGTGGACTATAAAAGTAATACTAATGATTACTTATTATCGGGTGCTTTTTGCACACTGACTTTTCCGTCCTTTACGGCGATAAGCATTTTGCCCTTACATTTCGGGCATAAGATTTCTATTGTTGAGCCGTCGCCCGCTTTTAATAATTTATACCCGCATTCGAGACATACGACATAATAGGTCATAAATTATTTCTCCAATTTCTAAATTAAATCATATTATATCTCTAACTCATATCCCTGTTTTTCACTATTCGATGATAAATCTTTGCCGTTAAAAAATATACAAACACATATATAAGTGAGAATGCGGCGAAACAGCCGAGCGTACAGAGCGCAAATAATTTTGTGTTCAAAAGGGCAAACAAACTCATAATCTTATTTATCATAGGAAAAGCAAAAGCAACGTGAATTCCTGCCATTATTAAAGGCAAGAAAAACACCATAAGAATTTGTGTGTTAATAGACTTTTTAACTTCGGCATAACTCATTCCGACCTTCTGCATAATCTCAAAACGTTTCTTATCTTCATAGCCTTCCGAAATCTGTTTGTAATAAATAATGAGAATAGCACCCATTAAAAAGAGAAGTCCGAGATATACGCCGAGAAAAAATATCCCACCGTAAAGACTCATAAATTCTTCGGCTTTAATAACGCGAATTGAATAGCGTGCGTTATAATTCTTTTCCTGCAACATAGCCGAGAGCGCATCCGAAAAAACAATTTGCTGTTCTTTGGTATTCTTAAAATTCACCCCGTAACTAAACTGTATCGTCGGTGTATTTTCGCCATATTCGGCTTTATATTTTTGGTAGATCGCATTTAACGCAGTTTCGTCGGACACGACAAGATACATTCCGTCGGAGACTCCGGCGATATCGTTTGCCATTAAACCGTCTTTAACAAAGTTATCAACTTTCTCTTTTACAGTATAATTTGTATCAAAGATATTAACTGCTTCGTAATTGAATTTTATATTGCTTTCGCTTATTATAATTTCGTCGTTATCGAGCTGTTTTTGCGAGCCTGTAATGTCATTATACGTTTGCGCGGTAACAAACAATAATAATAACGGATTTGCGCCCGCTGATTTTTGAAGATTTATTTTGTTACCGTCGGAAAATGCCGCCAAAGGTAAATAATTGCATAGTATTTCTTGCTCTGTCGTCATACCGTTTTTTTCGATTTCCGAACGGATATCCGCCGTTAATGTGCTGTTGGCATTTTCGCTTACGTTTGCTTGCACAATTAAATCGTATGGGTATTTTTGTGCTATCATATCATTTCTGCCGAACATAAAAGAGGTCGTCGCCGATATTGTAACAAGCAGCATTGTGGCGAGTATACATATACTTGCCAGCCCGACCGAGTTTTGTTTCATTCGATACGTCATACCGGAAACGCTTGTAAAATGGTTTGGCTTATAATAATACTTCTTTTTCTTTTTCAAAACTTTCAAAAGAGCAATACTGCCTGCCGTAAAGAGAAAGTACGTTCCTATAATCACTAAAATGACGGCAATAAAAAATAATAAAACAGCGTCAACGGCGTCCTTTGTAAAAATAGCCAACGCATAGCCGGCAGCGAGCGTAATAATACCTAATATCGCCATTATGTGCCGCGTTTTCGGTTCTTTTTCTCCTATATTATCGCCCTTTAATAATTCGACGGGTTTTGATATGTTGATACGGATAAGAGAAAGGATATATATACCTGCAAAGATACACGCAAATAACAAAGTCGTAAACAGCGTTGACTTCCACGAAATATAAAAACCTGCGCCGTAGTTTGCATGTAAAATACGCGCAATAATCAAATACATCAGCTTATCCAATAACATTCCTAACGCTATGCCGACTATAATTGAAAATAAGGCAATGTATAAAACTTCAAACAGCAAAACAATACCTAAATGCCTTTTCTCCATCCCGAGAACGTTAAATAGTCCGAATTCTTTTTGACGGCGTTTGATAACAAAACTGTTTGTATAAAACAGAAATATAACGGCAAATATCCCGACGATTACCGTACCGAAATTCAAAGTATATTGAATTGTTTGACCGCCGTGCATTGCCGCAATACTCTCATTGGTGTAAAGAGAGTAAATCATATAAAACATCATAACCGTAATGATACAGGTCAATATATACGGCAAATATATTCTGCGGTTTTTCTTCAAATTTCCGAACGCAAGACGGGCATATAAGTTTTTAACCATTTTTTCGTTCCCCCGTAGCAAGCAATGTCAGCGTATCCGAAATTTTACAATACAATTCTTCGTTATTGCTTTCACCGCGATAAATTTGGTGAAAAAGTCGTCCGTCTTTAATGAACAATATTCTTCCGGCACGGCTTGCCGCTTTCGTGGAATGCGTAACCATTAGAATTGTCTGACCGTTTTTATTGATTGTTTCAAACACATCCAAAAGGCTGTCGGTCGAGCGCGAGTCCAATGCGCCCGTCGGCTCGTCCGCAAGAATTAGTTTCGGATTGGTTATGATCGCCCGTGCGACAGCGGCGCGTTGCTTTTGTCCGCCCGAAACTTCATAAGGATATTTTTCCAAAATATCTTTAATGCCGAGTTCGGTCGCAATAGGGGCAAGACGATTTTCCATTTCTTCATAACTTTTTTTTGCAAGCACAAGCGGCAAGAAGATATTGTCTTTCAAAGAAAAAGTATCTAATAAATTAAATTCTTGAAAGACAAAACCGAGATTATCACGTCGAAATGCCGCAATTTCTTTTTCGCTAATGTTTGAAAGAAGTTTACCGTCTAAATCAACCGTTCCGTTTGTAGGCTTATCGAGTGCGGCGAGAATATTGAGCAGAGTTGTTTTGCCCGAACCCGATTCACCCATAATCGCAACGTATTCACCGCATTCAACCGAGAAAGTAACGTCGGAAAGAGCGGTAACCTGATTGCCGCCTAAACGCGAAGAATATACTTTACTTAAATTTTGTACCGATAAAAGAGCCAAGTTAAACTACCTCCGAATTTTAAGATAATTTAATTTTATCAAAACAGCCGAAATAAACACAATTACACGGTGTTACATTTCGGCTGAAAGAAATGACATTTTCGTAAGGTCATTCAACTTTAAGATTATAAGTATTCGTATCAATATAAAACTTACTACCCGTTCCGATTTCGGAAGTAACGGAAAGTTTATGTGAGAGCTTGTCCGCCGCCCGACGGGATAAATATAATCCTATTCCCGTTGATTTTTTTTCGATTCTACCGTTATAACCCGTATAGCCTTTTTCAAAAATTCTCGGCAAATCTTCTTTTCTGATACCTATACCCGTATCTTCAATGATAATCACTTTGTTTTCTACGGTAATTGTAACGCTGCCTTTTTCGGTGTATTTGATTGCGTTGGATAAAATTTGCTCGATTATGAAAGACAGCCATTTTTTGTCCGTAATAACTTTACAATTCGCCGGCGAATAATTTACTTTGATTTTTTTGCTTATAAAAAGCGGCGCATATTTTCTGACGGCTTCTTTTATAATTTCGTCTAAATCATAGGACTTAAACACCATATCCGTCATATCGTCCATTCGTAAATACCATAATGCCATTTCTACATACTGTTCTATTCGGAAAAGTTCTGCGGCAAGCGCACGGCTTTCTTTCGTATCGGAGTTTTGCAGTATAAGCCCCATTGCCGAAATAGGCGTCTTTATTTGGTGCATCCACATAGTATAATACTCTAAATATTCCGAATGTTCTTTTTGTTTTTTACTTATATCGTTTTTATATTGTTCTCTGATTTTTTTGATAACCGCATACAATTCCGCTTCCGTCAGATTTTGGGGAATAGGTAATTGCAAAGTCAAAGGGTAATTCAAGAGCCGAATACGCTCGAAATGCTTTTTACAATATAAATAAAAGTGTATCGCCACCAAAATGATTATAATGACAAAACACAGCGCAAATGCGTATAAAATCGCTTCAACCGCCATTTGATATAGATATGCAATCAACGCAAAAACAGCCGTAAAAACAAAAAGCAATGCTATTACGAATTTATATTGCCATAGATATTTCGGAATGAGTTTTAGTGCTTTCATAATTTTTTCTCACAGTTCAATGATATAGCCGCAACCGACTTTTGTTTTGATAAAATCGTAGATACCTAAATCTTCTAATTTCTTCCTAAGTCGCGTTACGTTTACCGTCAACGTATTTGCTTCGACATAATTATCGTCTTGCCACAATTTCATCATCAAAGTATCGCGGCTTACTATTTTCCCCTTATTTACAAGCAATGTTTCCAATATACGAAACTCGTTTTTTGTAAGTTCCATACTCTTATCCCGATAAGAAAGAGTAAAATCGTTCAAGTTCAAAATTATACCTTTATGTTCGAGAATGGAAATGCCACTCGGCATATCGTATGTTCGTCTTAATATCGCTTGAATTTTGGCAAGAAGAACGCTTACGTTAAACGGTTTGGAAATGAAATCATCACCGCCCATATTGACAGCCATAACAATGTTCATATTATCGGAAGCCGACGATAAAAACACGATAGGTACGTTGGAAATTTTACGAATTTCTTTACACCAATAAAAGCCGTCATAAAACGGTAATATTAAATCAAGTAAAACAATGTGAGCATTGCACTCGGTAAACTCATTTGTAATATTTTTGAAATCCCGTGCTGTTATTACTTCAAAATCCCAATTTTCAAGGTGTTGCATAATTGATTTTGATATTATTTCGTCGTCTTCTACAAGTAAAATTTTATACATAATGAACTCCCGATTTTGAAAGCATTACATATTTATTATACTGTAAATTGCGTTAAATAGCAAGAACCTGAAAGTAGCGAATGACGATAAGGGCAACAGTGTTCTGTTTCATTCAAGTTTCGACAAAATCATTAGTTTTATAACAGCATAATCAAATAGAACGCCATATTTACCGTGATATAATTATTGTGTATGAGTATATTCTTTTCCATAAGAATTGCATAGTTTTGTTATTCGCTTGTGCTTACCGTCTGGGGACGGAATACGCCGTCTTGCCAAATTGTAAAGGGCGACGATTTTCTCAAAACCGTCGTTTGCTTCGCAAATAAACCCTTGACAATTTGTCTGCGACGGCATTTTTCGCTGGTTAAGACGGTAAGCACCAAAGCGAACACAAAATTTTTTAAGCCGCAGTCCGCACGGACGGCGCAAAGGAGCAAACGCTATGAAGAACGCAGTTATTTACGCCCGTTTCAGCTCACACGCACAGAACGAGCAAAGTATTGAGGGACAACTTGCCGAGTGCTATAATTTTGCACAGCGCAATGATTTACGCATTACGCACGAGTATATAGACCGCGCATTGACGGGTACGACGGACAAACGCCCCGAATTTCTGCAAATGATTGAGGACAGCAAGCGCAAAGGCTTTCAGTTTGTCGTTGTCTATCAGTTAGACCGTTTTGCTCGTAACCGTTATGACAGCGCAACGTATAAAGCCAAGTTAAAGAAAAACGGCGTGCGCGTACTCTCGGCAAAAGAGAACATCACTGACGACGCGAGCGGCATTTTAATTGAGGGCGTTTTAGAGAGTATGGCGGAATATTACAGCGCGGAGCTTTCGCAAAAGGTTAAGCGCGGTATTGCAATGTCGGCGGCAAAGTGCAAGTATTTCGGCGGCGTTATTCCGCTCGGCTACAAAGTAAACAGCGAAAAGAGTTTTGTGCTTGACGAGGAGCTTGCGCCCGTCGTCAAGACGGTTTTTGAAATGTTTGTCGCGGGGAGCAATTACGCCGAGCTTATCCGCTATCTGAGCGGGCGGGGCGTTAAGACCACCAAAGGCGGCGAGTTCAACAAAAACAGCTTTCAACGCATTTTGAGCAATCGCCGATATTTAGGCAAGTATATTTATCAAGGCAACGAAATTGACGGCGGTATGCCGCGTATTATTGACGACGACCTATTCGAGCAAGCGCAACAGAAACTTGCTTTATATGCCGCCGCACCAGCAAGGGGCAAGGCAAAAGTCGAGTACATATTATCGGAAAAATTGATATGCGGAAAATGCGGAAATAAAATGACGGGCGTTAGCGCAATGAGCAAAAATAAAACGCTACACAACTATTACAAGTGTGTAGGCGTTACAAAGCATACTTGCGACAAGCGCACGATACGCAAGCAATATTTAGAGGACGAGGTTATAACTGCTATTACGGGCGACGGCACGGAGCGGAACAAGTACGGCGTTTTGACCGACGAATTTATAGATATGGTTGCCGCAAAAACCTACACGCTTATACAAGCGGCACGAAACGACAGCGAGATAAAGCGGCTTGAAAATATAATCGAGGACAACAAAAAGGCTATTGACAACCTTATGCAAGCCCTTATGCACGGCAAGGCAACGGATATTATACTGTCGCAAGTGGAGCGGTTAGAGAATGAAAACAAAGAACTTACGGACACCGTCGCAATGGAAAAGGCAATGCAAATGAAATACAGCTATTCTGATATTCGCAAATGGTTGTTACATTTCAGAACGCTGGACTATTCAAAGACAAAGCACCGCAAGGAGCTAATCAATATCTTTATTTACCGCATTGTGCTTTACGACGATAAAATGAAAGTGTTATTCCACTTGAAAGGCGGGCAGAAAGAGGAACTGCTTTTGAACTTGATTTTTCCCGATTATCCCGACGGGAGCGAGAACGGCGACGAAAAAAGCGCAAAAGAAAAAGAAACCGAAAATTCGGTTTCTTCTTCGGGGTGTTCTTATACCCCTCGTCTGGTGACCACAGTCAAAATGAATTCGAACCTTTGCAAATGGATAATTGGCGTTATTTTTATCTTGTTGATAAATTATATTGTGTAAAATGTAGGGTTTAATGTAAGATAATGTATATAAAGTAATTTTTTATCAGTCTAAACGGGACACAATACAAAAAGACGAACTATAAGTTCGTCTTTTTGTATTGGTGAACCACAGAAAAACCAACAGAGCTTTTAGCAAAACTTTGTCTTACTGTTCAGTTAATAATTGTTCCAATTCATAAAATGTTATTATTTCAAAATCAAGCTTTTTATAAGGTGAAGTGAATACTTTGTTTGTAACCATATAATTTTTTAATGTATATAAGTTTGGTTGATCGATCTTTATTGATTTCAGAAAATCAGTTAAGTGTTCTGAAAGATACTTAATTCTTTTTGCAAATTTTTCATCTTTCTTGTTTCTCAAAAAGAATGAACTTTGATGATTGGCATATTCTTTAATTGAACCCACTTTAATTAAAAATTTACTTTCCAAATTCCAGACAATTCTATTTTTTATATCTATAGCAACAACGTCATAATCTCCTAAATCTTTTGGATGGCAATGCGTTTTATTTAAATTATGTATTTCTAAATTTTTATATGTAGTAAATCCAGCCTTTTTACATAATTCAGCTATTTCAGTTTCCATTTTTAATTCACATTCACTTTTCCAAAGTCTTAATGTGGCTGTAAATTTGTCTAAACCAATTTCATAAGCTGGATAAAATTCTTGTATACCAACTTTCCATATCGTTGATAGTTCATACATAAGAACTGGAGAGAAGATAATGTTATCGCCATTTGCAACAATAGGCCTAACATCAAACCTTTGATCTCGCTTCTCTCTTTCCCAAATAGGAACAAATGAAGTAGATTCTGTGCCTATTGATTTAATTTTTGTCGTTTCAATGGTTAAATAATCTAATGCTTCAATTAATTCGGCTATTTGTGTTTTATCTATTAGAACACTTTCCAAATCAGAGATAAGAGCATCTTTCTTTATTTCAAAGACATCAGTTTCACTTTGTTCCTTAAAGGTTGCATAAAACTCAAACGCTAAATAGTTGGCACATAAAAAAATAATATCCTCAAGTTTCACATTTGTATCATCATAAAATGCTTTTAGTGTTTTATCAAGCCACTGATTTTCATTTTCTATGTGCGGAATATAATCTCTGTTATCATATATCCTTCGATTTTGAGTATTAGCATAATTTGGCGCATCATTTGGATACTTTGTTGATACCTTGAAATCGTCTTCAATGTCTATTTGTGCGTTAAATAATCCATAATGTGCTTGGTCTGCACAATCCTGTAATAGTACCAACCAATGTGAAAAGGCTATAAAGAATTCCAAATCATCTCGATTGACTATATTTTTTGACTCACGACTAAGCGATAAGTTTGTATCTATTAAGTAATTTAAATCTCGAATTTTATTTTTTGTTTCTTCGCGGTTTTCAATGATGTTAGTGATTGTTCGTTCTTTTGCTTCTTCGCTTAAGCTATCTCTTTCTGAAAGGGAGTATCTTTTCATGTCTAAATTTTTATTATGAACAAGTCCTGCAAGTATAGAAACAGCTTTTTTATGTAAGCTGATTTTATCAAAATTTTTAATTTCATCTTCAAATTTAGGAATTATTAGATCTTGCAATTTTCTAACAATAGCAGTGGCATCATTTCCACTATAAGTACCTGAATTTAATCCAAAGGACTTACAAATTTGCGCTATTTGCTTTCTTACCAATATGTACTTTGAATCACTAGGATTAATAGACTCATTATTAAAAGAAAAGTAATATTTTTGTTCTATTGCAATTGCTTCAATATCTTTTTTGTTGTTTCTCAAGCTATCTATTTTTTGGTTTATTATATCAATATCTATATCGAATTTCTTATCCAAACAAGATAGTAGTTCTGTAATAAAGTCGCACTCAATCGTCTTTGTTTTTGCGGTAAGAAGCTCCTTCAATAAGTTTTCTTCATTTACAGCATATCTTATAAACAGTTTATTTTGATATACATTACTATCGCTAAAGACATATTTGAAGTTATTAAGGAATTGTCATCAAAGTACACTATTTATACTTTATGCGACGCTTTCAATGTGTCCAAAGGAACTTATTATAATTTTCTTTTGCGTAGGAAAGGAGAAAACTCACAGATAGCAAAACGCAGGACGGAACTAAAACCGATTATTGAAGAAATTTACAATAAGAGCAATCAAACTTTCGGTGCAGGAAAAATAGCTGCGGTAATGCGTGACAGGGGAATAACAGTTACGGAAAGACTTGTGGGGGATATAATGCATAAAAACGGTTGGTTCAGCGTCAGAACAAATGCAAAGGCGTTATATGAATACTGCGAGAGACGCAAAGAAAATATTCTCAAACAGAATTTTAAAGCCGAAAAACCTAATCAAGTTTGGGTCAGTGACGTAACTTATTTTAGCTACAATGAAAGGAAATTATATATTTGCGTTATATTAGATTTGTATTCCAGAAAAGTTGTCGCCTTCAAAATTTCTAAACGGAATAGTACGCAGTTGACAAAGGCGACTTTTAAATATGCGTATTTCAGCCGGAAACCGCAAGATGGGCTAATCTTTCATTCAGATAACGGAAGTAACTACATATCAAAAAGTTTTTACTCTTATTTAAAACAATTCGGAGTAATACAATCATTTTCAAGAAGTGGCAGACCGCACGATAACGCCGTAAGCGAATCGTTCTTTAAAGGCATGAAAGCGGAAGAATTGTATCGCTATAAATACAAATCAGAAAGGGAATTTCACAAGTCGGTTTCGGACTATATCGAATACTATAATGTAAAGCGACCGCATACTTTTTTAGGTTATTTATCGCCTGAAAGATATGAGCAATTATACGCTAAAAATTCGGACTGAATAGGTTCGGATTTGAAACTTTTTTACGTTTGATTTTCATTTTTGAACCGTTTTGCATATTATTGTCCGAAAAGTAAAAAAGCCTGTTTTTGTTAAAAACAAGCAAAAAAACGGCAAAATACCGTAAAAATCAATTTAAAAATATAGAAAAAGAGTTGTAATTCGGACATTAACAGTTCGTTTTACAACTCGCGTTCATCTGGTGACCCGTACGGGAATCGAACCCATGTTACCACCGTGAAAGGGTGATGTCTTAACCGCTTGACCAACGGGCCGGTCATATTTCGGCTTGTAGCCGAGTTTATATAAACAACGCTTTTTAAGCGCAATTATCTTTGGTAGCGACGGGTGGATTCGAACCGCCGACCTGCCGGGTATGAACCGGCCGCTATAGACCAACTAAGCTACGTCGCCATAAGTCCGCGCTTTGCGCGGAAAAGTGGTTGCGGGGGCGGGATTCGAACCTCGCGACCTCCGGGTTATGAGCCCGACGAGCTACCTGGCTGCTCTACCCCGCGATAACCGCCTTTACACAAGGCTTTTTTATTTTATTAGAAAATACTGAATTTGTCAACCGTTTTTTGCACGTAAAAAAAATTTATTTTAATAACTTGCAACCATGTGAATTATATGTTATAATTGCGACTATGAAACCCGAACTTGCAAAGTACGCCGATAAAAAAATTTGCGCAGCCGTTTCAGGCGGCCGCGATTCAATGGCGCTTTTGCACTGCCTTAAAAAGCACGCCGAAGAGTACGGCATAACGCTCACCGCTCTCAATTGCGACCACGGAATCAGGGGAGAGGACTCGGCGCGTGACAGTAAGTTCGTAGCCGACTACTGTAAGGCGGAGGGAATAAGACTCATAACTTTCAAATATGACGGCACGCCTCTCAAATCCGAAGAGGACGCACGCCGCTGGCGTCATAGCTGCTATTTGCAGGCGACAACGCCGCACGTTTTGGCTGACGGCTCCGAATGGGAGGGCGCCGACGCGGTTGCAACCGCGCATCATCTAAACGATAACGCGGAAACGGTTATATTCAACCTCGCCCGCGGCAGCGCGCTTGCGGGGCTTACAGGTATACGCGACTGCGAGGTGCGCGGCGTAAATATAATTCACCCGCTCATAGGTTGTACCCGTGCGGAAATAGACGGGTATATAAATAAAAACGCTATACCTTACGTAGACGATAAAACTAATTTCACCCCCGACTATACGCGGAATAAACTGCGTTTAAGCGTTTTGCCCGAGCTTGAGCGCGCCGTCAACGGCACTGCGGAAAACGTGTTCCGCTTTTCACGCATAGCCGCCGAAGACGAGGCTTATTTCAGCGGGATAATCGAGGAGCGCGGTTTAATTTTACGTACGAATAAGGGCTATAATCTGGCGCACTGTCCGGAAAGAGTTATTTTTCGCCGCGCCGCGGTAAAAATACTGACGGAGCTCGGCAAAAAAGACTACACCTTTACACATCTGTCCGTGCTGTATGCGTTGCAATTTCTTTCGAACGGAAAAAAGTTTAACTTTCTGGGGCTCACCGCATATAAAGACGGGGATAAAATAGTTATAGAAGATTCCACCGTAAAAGACGTTTCAAAAGAAGTTTCCTTTTATGCGTATTTAGACGCAGGTTCAAGCATATTCGGGGGGCAACCGCTTCAATTTTATCTTTGCGGCGCGCAAAACCCTTCTAAAAAGGTTTTGAAGGCGGATCTCTCTAAAATCCCAAAAACCGCCGTAATCCGCTTTATGCGAGCGGGCGACAGGTTTAAAAAGTTCGGCGGCGGCACAAAAAGCCTCGGGGATTTTTTTACCGACAGAAAGATACGCGCCGAAGCGAGGAAGAGGATTCCTTTAATAGCCGACGGAAGCGAAATTCTCGCGGTATGCGGGGTGGAAATTTCCGATAAAATCAAAATCACGGGCGAAACGCAACAAACATTTTATATAATAAGCGATATTTTATGATTAAATTTTTATTTGCCGACGGCGAAGATATTTGTCTTTATTCAGACGGTGAAATCGTGCGGCACCGCAGTAAGTTTATAGAAAATTATAAAAATTCCGTGCAGAACGCAGAACGCGCCAAAGAGTGGAAACACTCGGGCGAGGGCGCGCAATTTCGCGGCGACGTGCGTTTGGACGCCGAAGAAACCGCCTTCGTATCATCAATAAACGGCGTATATCCCGCCGGTGACGGCGAGGCGGTTTATTCCTTTAAAATCAACGGTGTTTCCGGCATATACAGGGCTCAATTGCTCGACGGGAAGGCGCCCGAAACTCATATAATCAACTCGGTCGATTCCGAGTTTTCGGGCGGTTGTCTGGACGTTAATTCGTCTTTGCTCGCCTGTTCGTTCAGCCGCAACGCGGTTAATTCCGATATAGCGTTGTTTGATTTGAAAACGGGCGACTACAAAACTTTAACCGAAGGCGACACTCTCGATTGCGACCCGTTCATATCTCCCGACGACGGCAACGTGATTTATTTCACTTCGCGCGGGGCGGGGCGAGACGGCGGAGGCAATTTCGTTAAATTTTCCAATTCCTCTATTTGCAAACTCAACGTTTCCGAGTTGACCGTGGATGAAATCGCGGTATCGGATAAAGTAAACTACATAAAGCCAATATATCATAACGGAAAACTTTACGCCATAAGCGCGCCCGCCAAAGAGAAAGGCGCAAATCCTTTTATCGAAATTTTGCTTATTCCCTTTCGTATAGTTCAGGCAATAGCGAATTTCATTAACGTTTTCGTAAAGGCGTTCACAGGCAAGGGGCTTGTTTCCGGCGGAAGCAATCCGGCAAAGGGGCGCGATTACGACAGCCGCAAAGAGTTTATAAAGGGCAACCTTATAAACTGCGAAAAAGAAGAAAAAAAGAACAAAAAAAAGGACGCCGATTACGGATTGATTCCGTTGAGCTGGAAACTTATTGAGGTGAACAGCGGCGAAGTTATAAAAAGCGGCGTTGCCGACTACGATATTTTGCCCGACGGAACTTTTATCGTCACGAACGGCAGGCGGATATTCGCAATTAAGGACGGCACCGTGCAAAAACTCTGCTCCGCAGAAAAGTGCTTTACCGTAGGTTGCGCCCACACATCAAAAATAAAAACCGATTTGTTCGGGTGGTAAAATGACAAACGCTGAAATACTCGGCATAGCCATGCGGCAGTCGGCGACGGATTTGAATTGCACCCCGTCCGACTTCCGCGATGAAAACAACGTAATTACCGTCTCGCGCAAAAGCGCCGCCGCAAGGAAGTATTTAGAACTCCCGTTCGAATGTAATTTGGTAACTTACGGCGATAACGTCGTTGCGTCCGTGCGCGAAGATTTAATCCCGTTGGTGCGGGAATATATAGGAGTTTCGGGCGGGTACAGGCTTTTCGAATCCCCCGAGCTTACAAAATTCGAGGCGAAGCTCAATCCCCTCGGGCTGGGCGTCTGCTTTATGGCGGAATACTTTTTACCGGATATTGAAAAGATTAAAATTTTGCCTTGCGGCTTCGAAATAAAGGTTATTGACCCGCCGTTCGACGGACTCTATAAAAAGGAGTGGAGCAACGCGCTTTGCAAACAGCGTAAAAATCTCGACGTTATGGCGGTCGGCGCTTACGACGGAAACAAACTTATCGGGCTCGCGGGCGCGAGCGCGGACTGTGCCGATATGTACCAGATAGGCGTGGACGTGTTGCACGGATACCGCAAAAGGGGCGTGGGTTCCGCGTTGACGTCAAGGCTCACCGCCGAAATTTTAAAAGCGGGCAAAGTTCCCTTTTACTGCGCGGCGTGGTCCAATATAAAATCTGTAAAAAACGCGATAAAATGCGGCTATTATCCTGCGTGGATTGAGCTGACCGTAAAATCCGCGGAATATATCGGGCGGATTAAAACGCCGCCGAAGGAGTGATTTTTTATGCCCTATATAGATTTGAAAGTAACTCAAAAGCTTGCCGAAGACAAAAAAGAAAAAATCAAATGCGAACTCGGTAAAAAAATAAGTATTTTGCACAAGCCGGAAAGCTATCTTATGGTAGGTATTCAGGACGGGTATTCGCTGTATTTCGCGGGTAAAAAACTTGAAAAAGGCGCTTACGTTTCAATAAGCCTTTTCGGTAAAGTCAATTCCGCAGACAGCGAAAATATGACGGCGGCTGTGTGTAAAGTTTTGAACGAAGAGCTGGGGATAGACGGCTCATGCGTATACGTTACCTATCACGGCGTTGATAACTGGGGATTCGACGGCGGAAACTTTTAATCTGTCGTCCGCCTTTAAAGCAAATAATTTTTATTACCAAGGAGAAAAAACAATGTCTATGCATCCCGATTGCGAGAGAATTATGCTCACCGAAGAACAGCTTCGCGCCAGAGTAAAAGAAGTAGCGTTAGAAGTCGATAAGGAATACGAGGGCAAACGCCCGCTCGTCGTGGGAATTTTAAAGGGCAGCATAATATTTTACGCCGATTTTATCCGCTTTTTGTCCATGCCCGTAGAGCTCGACTTTATGGCGGTGTCCAGCTACGGCTCGGGCGCGGTTTCGTCCGGTAAGCTCAAAATCAAAAAAGACCTCGACAGAGACGTATGCGGGCGCGACGTTATTATTGTGGAAGACATTATAGACAGCGGTTTCACGCTCGCAAATTTAAAGGCGCTGCTTTCCGAAAGGGGCGCCGCTTCGGTTAAAATAGTCACGCTTTTAAACAAAGCCGAGCGCCGCGAATACGGCGTTGCGCCCGACTACAATTGCTTCGATATAGAAAACGAATTCGTAATAGGTTACGGGCTCGACTATAACGAGCAATACCGCCATTTGCCCTACATAGGCATATTAAAACGCAGTATTTACGAAAAATAAATTTTTAACGCTATTTTGATTGATAATTTCGGGATATTTAAGTATACTTATATAGTACTTTAAAATTTCGGCTTTACGGAGGAAAAATGGAAGAAGAAAATAACGGCGTGTCCGTAGCGGACGTGTTTAAAACTATTTTAAAGGGAAAATGGATAGCATTGGCGCTCGCCGTTGTTATCACTATAGCGGGCACGCTTTTCGTTCAGTTATATTACAACAAGGGTAAGCAAAATTACGTCTCGTCTTTCGGGCTCACTCTTCCGGGCGACGACGGTAAGGTGGTTTACACTTACCCCGACGGAACTATCCTGCACTATGCCGACATAGTTTCCTATTCCGCGCTCGAAGACGTTAAAAACTCCGATGAAGAGTCGTTTAAAGACGTAAATATCGAGGCGCTCGTAAACAATTCGGCTATATCCATATCGCGCGAAACAGACGATAAGGGTTCGGTAACCTACACCGTGACGGCGAAAGCGCACTATTTCAAGGATTATGAAACCGCCAAAAAGTTTATAACCGCGGTGGCTACCCGCCCCGTGAAATATTTGGGCACTATAGAGTCCGATTACAATTCTTATCTCAATCTCGCAAACGGCGCAACCGACTACGAGAGCCAGATCAACTTTTTAAAATCCCAGCTCAACTACGTTTTGTACGAGTTCGACAACCTCGTTTCGAATTACGGCGGAGACTTTTCCGTAAAGGGCAAATCGCTTTCGTCTTACGTCAACGAAATCAAGGCTTATAAAGAAAAGGATCGTTTAACAACCCTCGCGGTAACGGCCCGCACCAACTATTATCTGAAAGATGATAACAACAAAACCGAATACGGAATACAGATTCTGGAGCTTGAAAGGCAGCTTAAGCTGGCGCAGGAGACTTTGGATAAGCTCACTTCCGTGCAGGGCGGCGGCAATATAACCTACCTCGACGCGTCGGTTATAAAGGCGCAGGCGGATTTGGTCGGCAGTCTCACTCAACAGCGCGACGACCTCAAAAATTACGTTGAAAACGGAACGCAAAACGCGGGTTTCGCGTCGGAAATAGCAAAGGAGAGCGCCGTGCTCGAAGAATACACGTCTTCGCTCAAACTCGCCGTTTCCGAAGTTTACGAAAAGGCTTCCGCGGTTACTTTCATCAACGTTAACGCGGTCTCTTCCGAAGGCGGCACGGGCTTGCTTACCAGCATACTCGTCAGCCTCGTCATAGGTCTGGTTTTGGGGCTTATCGCCGCTTATATCTACGGCAAATTCGCCCCCGCAAACAAAAAGAAAACTCAACTTCAAACTTCAAAAGAGGCTTTTTCGCAGGCGGCAGTAACCGAAGACGAAGCGGAAGACAAAAAAGAATAAAATTATTTCACCCCTCTTCAAAGGGGTGATTTTTAAGAGTTATGAAAAAAATTAACGGAAAACTTCTTGCGGCGGATATAGCCGAGTGCGCTGTTTTTGCCGCGCTCATGGTGGCGGGGGCGTATATAACAATACCGTTCCCGCTCGTCCCTCTCACATTTCAAACGGTAATAAGCGTGCTCGCCGGTCTGCTGTTGGGCGCCAGAAAGGGCGCCATAAGCATGGCGGTATATTGCGCGGCGGGGCTCATAGGCATACCCGTGTTCGCCGCGGGCGGGGGCGTGTTTTATGTGTTGAAACCCTCGTTCGGATACATACTCGGCTTCATTTTAAGCGCCGCTGTCGCGGGGCTTATAGCCGGCAAAAGCGGGTTGCCGTTCTGGCGCTACGTGGTTGCGGGCATAGCCGCATTTTTGGCGGATTACGCGGTCGGTATTCCTTACTGTATAGTTTGCGCGCACCTTTTGGGCGTTGAAAACCTTGCCGGTCTTTTGGTCACGGGCAACCTTTTATATATGCCCAAAGACTTTGTTTTGTGCACGCTTGCGGGCATGCTGGCAAAGCGAGTTATTCCTCTTATAGAGCGCGGCAGGGGTAAAATAGGAAAGCAAGACAATTCTTTATAATACTGTTGACAAACGTATTTTACCGTGTTATAATACGCTTTACTTAAAACCGAATAGTTCACCGGAGGACTGACCGCCGCAGCGGTCGGGCGTTGCGCGCCCATAGTCGATAAGGTGTCGGGTGCGCTCGATTATGTTAAATAATCGGGCGCGCTTTTTTTATTCGGGTTAAAAAATGCGTTATTTCAGTATCGGAGAACAGATATGAAAATACAGATTTCCGACAGTTTCAACTACAAAAAACTTATAAGGTTCGTTTTGCCGTCGATATTTATGATGACGGTAACGTCCATATACGGCGTCATAGACGGGCTTTTCGTCTCAAACTTCGTGGGTAAAACGCCGTTCGCCGCAATAAACCTTATTATGCCCTTCCCTATGATTTTGGGCGGAATGGGCTTTAGTGGTGGGGTTCACAACGTTTTTCATGTTGCAAAACATATTTCAAAGCTTTACTGCCGCGGCGGAAAAGCCCAAGCTCGGGCTTATAGTCACTATCATAGCGGGTTGCACCAACGCCGTGTTAGACGCCGTTTTCATAGTTTGGTTCAAATGGGGGATAGTCGGCGCGGCGGTCGCAACGGGAGTCGGTCAGGTTCTGGGCGGCGTTATCCCGCTCGTATATTTTGCAAGAAAAAACGGCAGTTTGTTGAGATTCGTAAAAACCAAATTCGAAATAAAGCCGGTATTAAAGGCGTGCGGAAACGGCTCTTCCGAACTTTTGACCAACGTCGCCTCGTCTGTTGTGAGTATGCTCTACAATCTTCAATTGATGAAATTACTCGGTGAAAACGGCGTTGCGGCTTACGGTGTTATTATGTACGTGCAATTGATATAGAGTATGGTAATTATGGGCGTTTTGGGCGCGGTTCTTGCCGCGCTCGCGCAAGCGCTCGCCGTGCCGTTAGCCAAACTTTTCGTTGGGTACGATGAAGAATTGTACAATCTCACCGTTTACGCGTTCAGACTGTTTTCTTTCGCATTTATCTTTTCGGGCGTCGGCATATACTCATCGGGTTTTTTCACTGCGCTCAACAACGGGCTTGTTTCGGCGGTTCTATCGTTCCTGCGCGCACTCGTTTTTCAGGTCGCATACGTGTTTTTATTGCCTTGGCTCGTGGGCGTGGACGGAATATGGTGGGCTATGTTTGCAACGGAGGCAAGCGCTTTCGTAGTGGCGGTAATATTTTTTATCGCATTCCGCAAAAAATACGGCTACGCCTAAAAATTCACGAATATATTTTTTATATGTTGCAAAACCGTGCGGATTGTGTTAAACTGAATCCGAACGGTTTTTTAACGCTCCGCATATAATGGGCGTATGCAGAAAACGTTGTCTTATATAAGTTTACGCGCGATACGTTCCAACGCGCTTAAAATCCGTAAAATTTTAGGTAAAAAAAAGTTTTACGCCGTGGTAAAGGCGGACGCCTACGGTCACGGTGCAGAGGAAGTCTCGCGGTGCCTCGAAGATATTGCAGACGGCTTTTGCGTTGCTATATTAGACGAAGGCGTGGCTCTCCGAGTCGCCGGCATAACCAAGCCCGTTTTGGTGTTCACGCCGCCTCTCGATAAAAATGACGCGGAGCGCGCGCGGTTTTATTCGCTTACGGTTACGGTCAACTCTGTGGCTACGGCAAAACTTGTTCAGGGCATACCCTGCCATATAAAAGTAAACACGGGAATGAACCGCGCGGGGTGTACACTATACGAGTTGCCTTCCGTGCTTAACGCGCTGGATAAAAATTCGGTAAACGGCGTATATTCCCATATGTACGCGCCCGAAAACGCGTCGGCGAGCGCAAGGCAGCTTGCCGTTTTCAACCGCGCGGAAGAGATAGTAAAAACAAAAATTCCCGACGTCTGCGCCCATATTTCGGCAAGCGGCGGCATTTTACGCGGAGGCGGTTTTTTAAAGGACGGCGCAAGGGCGGGCATAACGCTTTACGGTTACGCGCCCGCCGGATTTTCGCGCGCGGGGTTCGAGCCGGCGCTCAAAGTTTACGCCCGCCGCACGCAGATAACGCCGTTTATCGGCGGCGGAGTCGGCTATAACTTTGCCGATAGAAATTACAAAAATTTGAGCGTTTACCGTCTGGGGTACGCCGACGGGTTTTTCCGCACCGTGCCCCTCGGCGAAAAAACGCTGTGTATGGACGCTTTCCTGCGCGAAGGCGGCGAAGAAATGCGCCTCGTTATGGCGGACGCCGACGAATACGCCGCGCGGGCGGGCACGATATCTTACGAGGTGTTGACAAACGTCACGCGCCGCTCGGAAAGAATTTATGAAAGATGAATTAAGATATAAACTCAAAGTTAAACGCAAGTATTTTTCTGGCGTTCGGCGCGAATTTGCAAACGAAGTAATCGCGCAAACTTTTTTGGCGCGGTTCGGCGGCTATAACAGTTATTTTATATACAATTCGTTCGGCAGCGAGACGGATACCTCGGCTATTATTTCCGCTTTAAAACTCGCGGGCAAAGAGGTTTACCTCCCGCGAACGGAGGGCGAAAATATAGTTCCCGTAGCGTTCGGCAAAACTATAAAGGGCGCTTTCGGCATAGAAGAGCCCCAAGGACAAGCCTTTTTCGGCGATATTGACGTGACGGTAATTCCGCTTCTCGCCGTCAATTCCCTCGGCTACCGCACGGGCTACGGCAAGGGTTATTACGACAGGTATTTAAAAACCGCCCGCACATATAAAGTCGGGCTGGGCTATTCTTTCCAGAAGGAAGAATTTACGCAAGACGAATGGGACGAGCCTTTGGACGCGTTCGTTTCGGAAAGGGGGATAGTTTATTTTGAAAACAAAACTCACCGCGCGTGAAACGCACTTGAAAATCCGCGGGGAAATTCTCGACCTGCTGGCGGGCGCGGCGTTTCCGTTTATGCTGATGCTCATACTTTCGGCAACCGTCATAGGCTTCATTTCTTACGGCGGAAAGGAAGATATCGCGCTCAAAGCCGTAATTTTAGTCGCGGGAGAACTGTTGCTTGTCGCCGCTACCGTAATTTTCGGCAAGCAAAACGGCGCTTCGGCGTATAAAAAATCTATTCAGAACGGCACCAAGCGCGAGACGGGCTCGCAGGAGCTCAAAGTTGTGCTGCGCGTCGGCGAATACGCTTTGTGGAAGGGCATAGTCATACCTTTAATCGTCTGCGTGCCTTTCATTATTATAAATATCATATACTCGGCGGCGCCCAACAAAGCCTGCGAGTTCATAATGTTTTATATGTTCGGCTGGGCGTATTATCCTTTCGGGCTCATGAATTTGTCGCCGTGGCTCAACTTTATTTGGGTTATTCCTTACGTCGCGGTGCATGCCGGCGCTTACGTTTACGGCGGCAAGACGGAGAGAAAAAAGCAGGAAATAATAGCAAATCAAAACGAAATTACGGCTAAATGCGGCATAAAATGAGAATAATAAGCGGTAAATACAGGGGGCTCAAACTTGCCGAGTTTGCGGGCGCGGATATTCGGCCCACGGCGGACAGGGTTAAAGAAAGCCTTTTCAACATATTGTACGGCAGGGTTGCGGGAGCGCGGGCGCTCGACTTGTTTTGCGGAAGCGGCAATCTGGGGATAGAGTGTCTGTCCCGCGGGGCCGAATTCGTGCACTTTAACGACTGTTCGACAGAAAGCGTAAAAGTGCTCAAACAAAACCTGCAAAAAATCAAAGAAACAGGCTTTTCGGTTACAAATCTCGACTATGCCGCATGTCTTGCGAGCGTAAAAGGGTTCGACCTTATTTTTATAGACCCGCCTTACAGGCTCGATATCGGCGCGACCGCCCTTCGTCTTATTGCCGAAAAGCGTATTCTCAACAGCGGCGGTATAGCCGTTTACGAGCGGGACAGAGCCTTTTTGGGAGAAATAGAGGGCTTGAACGTATTCGACGAGCGCAAGTACGGCAATACGTATCTCACCTTTTTCGAGGTTTCAAAATGAAAAAATGCGTCTTTGCGGGCACTTTCGACCCGCCTACGAAAGGTCACGTCCAAATAGTGGAAAAGTGCCTTAAAATATTCGACGAAACCGTGGTGGCCGTTATGGTCAATCCGGAAAAGACCCCGTTTTTATCGGTTGACGAGCGCGAAAATCTTTTAAAAAAGTTGTTTGAGGGCGAGCCTCGCGTCAAAGTGCGCACGTTTTACGGCGCGGCTGTGGATCTTTTAAAACAAGAAAACACGCCCTTTTACGTTCGCGGCGTAAGAGACGCAACCGACTTCGAATACGAAAACCGCGATAACTTTGCAAGCAAAAAACTGTTCGGAGATATAATCACTATTTATCTTCCCGCCGAGCAGGAGAGCGTGCACGTAAGTTCTTCGCTCGTGAGGACTTCGCTAAAATTCGGCAAAGATATTTTCGACTATGTGCCCGAAAAAATAAAAGAAGACGTTATTAAATTACAGAGGAAACGCAATGTTTGAAAAGCAGATAAAAATCCCCTCCCATACCGAAATACTCGAAAATTCGCCCCTTCCCGAGGCGCTTAAAAAAATAAAGCTTGCAAGAGATAAAGAGATAGCAAACGTTATTTCGGGCAACAGCGACAAACTTATTTTGATAGTCGGTCCTTGCTCCGCGCACGAACAAAAACCCGTTCTCGATTACGTCGAGAGGCTGGGCAAACTCAACGAAAAGGTTAAAGACAAACTCGTGCTCGTGCCCAGAATTTACACCGGTAAACCCCGCACGCGCGGCGTCGGCTACAAGGGAATGTTCTCCCAGCCCGATCCCTCTAAATCAGAGGATATATTGAGGGGAATTTACGCTATACGCGAGCTTAACGTCAAGGCGATAGAGGTCGGCGGACTTTCCGCCGCGGACGAAATGCTCTACCCCGAAAATATTCATTACGTAGAAGATTTGCTCTCCTATATCGCCGTGGGGGCGCGTTCCAGCGAGAACCAGATGCACAGGCAGGTCGCCAGCGGCGTAGAGGTGGCGGTGGGCGTCAAAAATCCCATGAGCGGCTCGGTGCTCGCACTACTCAACTCCGTTTATGCGGTGCAGAGCGCACAGGTTTTCAAACTCAACGGCTGGCAGGTTAAAACCGACGGCAATCCGCTCGCCCACTCCATACTGCGCGGCGCGGTGGACGGTTACGGTCACGACGTGCCCAATTTCCATTACGAAACGGTAATGCAGGTGGCGGAAGGCTACGCAAAATCGGGCATGAAAAACCCCGCCATTATCATAGACGCAAACCACTCCAACAGCGGAAAGCAGTTTTATCAGCAGATAAGGATATGTGAAGAGGTAATGCAAAACCGCGGCTACGACGCGGATTTTAAAAAGATAGTAAAGGGCTTTATGATAGAGAGCTTTTTAGAGGAAGGGTGCCAGAGTGAAGACAAGGTTTACGGCAAGTCCATAACCGACCCTTGCCTCGGCTGGAAAGACACGGAGAGGCTCATTCTCGACGTGGCGGAGAAGGCGTGATGTCCGCCGTAGCTTATCTCGGTCCGGAGGGGAGCTATTCGCACCTTGCGGTCGGTTTGCTCGCGCCGAGCGCTAAAAAGGTTGCCTTTTCTTCCTTTCCGCTCGTCGTTGGAGCGCTTTTAAATGGCGAGTGCAATCTCGCCGTACTGCCGATAGAAAACAGCCTTAACGGCGCGGTGCTCGCCAATATCGATTTGTTGCAACAGTCGCAGGGGCTGGTTGCCGTCAAAACGGCAAGGCTCGGGCTCGACCACCGTCTCGCTTATCTCGACGGCGCGGATATGCGCGGTATTTCGCGCATATATTCGCACGAACAGCCTTTGGCGCAGTGTGCGGAATATCTTTTTAAAAACTTTCCCGCCGCACAACTCATAGCAACGCAATCCACTACGGCGAGTCTGGAAAAAGTAAAAACTTTTGCGGACGCGGCTATTGTCGGCGCTCACGTAAAAAGGGAGGGGATAACCCTTTCCCCCCGCAATATAGCAGACTTTCCGCACAATTACACAGACTTTTTGCTCGTTAAAAAGGGCGTTGCGGACGTAAACGCAAAGACTGACAGAATTTTCTTTTCGGTAACCTGCCGCCACTCGTCGGGCGCGCTTTTGGGGATATTGGAACCTCTGCGCTCGGGCGGACTCAATATGACTAAAATCCAGTCCCGCCCCATTAAGGGCTCTGCCGGAGAATACCGCTTTTTTATAGAAGTGGAGGGGGATTATTCCTCCGAAACCGTGCGCAAAGTTCTTGAAGGTGTAGAAAATATTTCCAACTCGTTCAAAATACTCGGCGCGTATCTTTCAGACGGCGAGCATAAGTAAACCAAAGCATATTACCGCCTGAATTAATTTTACCGCTGCGAATTTAAAGGGGTTTACTCCGGCAGGGATCAGATAAGACAGCTGTTGCAGCAGTATCGAAGCCCCGCCGAACGTCACTAAAAATCCCGCAAGTGCAACGGGGAGCTTCCCGCCCGTTGCGGCAAGCGCGCGGCAACCGGTGGTTGCTTCTATGAATCCCGAACACAGCGCGGCGGAAGTTTGTCCGTCCATAAATATATTAAAAAATTTTTCAAGCGGAAAAAATAACGAAAAGTCGGCGCAAAAGCAGGCGACCACATAAAAAAACGCGATAAACCCGCCCGCGGTGCAAACGGCGGTAACCGCTCCGTAAAAGCTGTTATATAGCACGTTTTTATCGGGCGCGGGCGCTTTTTTTACCGCGTTGCTTCCGCCGTCTTTGGAAAAAAGCGAAATTACGAGCGAAACAGAAATTACGGCTATCAGGTGGCACAACAGTATTTTAACGCCGTAAATCTTATCGCCGAACATTTTGAACCCCACGCTGCCTATAATGAATAGCGGGCCGGAGGCGGAACACAGATACGCGGTTTTTGCGGTCTGACTTTTCGATATCGCCCCGCTCTCGTAAAACTCCGCCACGACTTTGCTCCCCGCCGGGTAGCCGGAGCAGACCGCCAGCAAAAAACACGCGGCGGCGGCAGGAGGGAATTTAAACTTTCCCGTTACCTTTTTTAACGGTAAAGAAGCCTTTTCGGCTATCCCCGTCTTTACGAAAATAAGCGTTATCACCATAAACGGGAACAGCGAGGGCAATACGCATTCCGCCCACATGGCGAACCCCTGAAAGCAACGTGTCACGTACCGCTCGGGATAAATTATCACCGCCGCGGCGAAAGCAAGCAGGCATAAACACAAAAAAACGTATTTTAATTTTCTTTTCATTCTATAAATAAATATTTTTCTTAAGGTGAATTTATGAGTAAATCATTGGGACTTGCACTCGGCAGCGGCGGCTCGCGCGGGGTTGCTCACGCAGGATTTTTGCTTGCCCTCGAAGATGAGGGAATAAAGCCCGATTACATAGCGGGCTGTTCTATGGGCGCGGTTATCGGCGGCTGTTACGCGAGCGGTATGACCGCGAAAGAAATAAGGGAGGCGATTCTCGCCGTAAAAGCGCGAGATATCCTCGATATGACACCCGCGGTAATTACCAAAATGTCTATTTTGCGCGGTAAAAAGGTGAGGGATTTGCTCGTCGAATTCGTGCGCGTGAAAAATATAGAAGATATGCCCATACCTTTCCGTTGCGTGGCAACCGAACTGTATTCTGGCAAACTGCACGTCTTTACGGAAGGCGACGCCGCGGCTGCGATTCAGGCGTCGAGCACTATCCCTACGGTATTCCGTCCGTTGCAGATAAATGATATGATGTTCGTCGACGGCGGCTGTCTTTGCCGCGTTCCTGTGCGTGTGGTAAAAGAAATGGGCGCCGACGTCGTTGTCGCGGTCGACGCTCTCAAAAACGCCGCGCAGCCCGTAGATAAGGTGCATAACATAGTTTCTATGGTCTTGCGCGTGTTCGACATAATGGATACTCACCAGACCGAAATGGCGCGCGAGCTCGAAAAGGGCATGTGCGACCTCTTGATCGAGCCCGAAATGGACGGAATGAGCCAGTACCTGATAAAAGACCTTGATAAGGCGTTCGACGAGGGATATGCGGCGGGCAAAGCCAACATAGCAAAAATAAAGGAACTTTTAAAATAATGTCTTTTGACCTGTTCGATTTAAACGGCAACGAAAACGATGCAAAGCCGCTTGCCGAGCGCATGCGCGCTAACAACTTAAACGATTTTATCGGTCAGCCCCACATAGTGGGGGAGGGCTCGCTGTTGCGCCGCGCCATTTCGCTGGACAGGCTCGGCAGCTGCATTTTCTGGGGCCCTCCCGGCACGGGTAAAACCACGCTCGCCAACATAGTCGCGGCAACCACTCACGGCGAGTTCATTAAGTTGAACGCCGTACAGGCAGGCGTTGCCGACGTCAAAAGAGCCGTGGAAACCGCGCGCGACAATTTAAAAATGTACGGCAAACGCACTTATCTCATGCTTGACGAGTGCCACCGCTTCAATAAAACGCAATCCGATTCGCTCCTCCCCGCAATAGAGCAGGGTACAATTATTTTTATAGGTTCCACAACCGAAAATCCCTTCGCGGCAATGACCCCCGCAATAGTTTCCCGTTGCAGAGTCTTTGAGTTTAAAAGGCTTTCGTTCGAAGATATTCGGGGGGCAATGGTCAAAGCCCTCAAAGATAAAAGGAGGGGGCTGGGCGGATATTCGGTTACCGTCGAAGACGAAGCTCTCGACCACATAGCCCGTACGGCGGGCGGCGATATGCGTACGGCGTACAACGCGCTCGAACTCGCCGTTTTAACAACTCCTCCAAAGCAGGACGGCAGTATAACCGTCACCCTCGCCGACGCGGAGCAGTCTATACAAAAAAAATCTCTTTCTTATAACGAAGACGCTTTCTACGACTATTTGTCGGCTTTTTGCAAATCGCTCCGCGGCAGCGACTCGAACGCCGCGCTCTACTACGCTATGCGGCTCATAGAGGGCGGTTGCGACCCTATGACTGTGGCGAGGCGGCTGGTAATTCACTCTTCCGAGGACGTGGGTATGTCCGACCCTAATGCGCTCGTCGTGGCTACGTCGGCAATGTACGCGCTTGAAAAAACGGGTTATCCGGAGGGGCTTATTCCCCTTTCCAACGCGATAATTTACGTTTGCGAAGCGCCTAAAAGCAACAGCGTGGTCACGGCTATGAACGCGGCTAAACGCGACGCTACCGAAGTGCGCGACGACGACGGCGTTCCGCCTTACCTCAAAGACAACACCTTCGGCGACAAACAAACCAAGGCGCAGAGCGGAAAATATAAATATCCTCACGACTATTCGGGCGGATACGTAGAACAGCAGTACTTGCCAGACGGGTTAAAAGACAAAATTTATTACACTCCTTCGGACTACGGTTACGAGCGAACGGTAAAAGAAATAAGAAAAAACAAAGGGAAATTAAAATAAAAAACAGCTCCCCGCAATTTTGAGGAGCTTTTTTTTATAAAAAATTAATTGGATAAGCCATATAAACAATCTGCGTTTTCGTTAAGTAAAACACATAATTTATAAGGCGCGTCAACCTAATGATAATTTTGATTTAAAAGCGCGGGAGCAGACAATGCTCCCGTTTTTTTGCGCCGTTAAAACGCATAATGAGCGGGCGGGCTTAATATTATAAAGCGTAGGGGTGAGCGCAACGTTTCACCTTTTCGCCGAAAACGTCTGTTTTTTGACGTTATTAGACAAATTGTGCGGTGTTAATCCGCATTAATATAGGTGGGCAACTTGATAGGCACGGTTAAATTCAAGACAGTTATTACTTTTATAGCAACGGCGGTTATAATTGCCGTTTTATCGGTATCGGCTTATTTTACAGGCGCATACGCCGTGTTTTACGGCAACAGCCCGCGCCTTATTCCTATATATTGCGTCGAGCGTGAAGAAAAGGTGTGTTCGGTAACTTTCGACTGCGCCTGGGGCACCGAATACACCGATAAAATTCTTACCGCGCTCAAAAATTCAAACGTGCGCGCTACGTTTTTTATGGTGGAGTTCTGGGCTGAAAAATATCCCGACTATGTAAAAAAGATAGACGAAAGCGGTTGCGAAATAGGCACGCATTCTTCAACGCACTCATATATGTCTAAACTCAACGCCGAGGGTATAAAGGCGGAGCTGACAACCTCGTCGGAGGCGATAAAGTCGGTTACGGGCAAAGAGGTGGATCTCTTCCGCGCGCCCTACGGCGACTACGACGACGAACTTATAAAAACGGCTTCGGAACTCGGTTATTACACCATACAGTGGGACGTAGACAGTCTGGACTGGAAAGACCTTTCCGCTTCCGACATAGCCATGAGGGTTATAAACGGCGTAAAACCCGGTTCTATCGTGCTTATGCACAACAACGGCCTGCATACTGCGGAGGCGGTGCCCGTCATACTTGAAACGCTCAAAAACAGGGGCTATTCCATAGTTCCGGTGGGCGAACTCATTTTCCGCGAAAATTACACCGTAGACGGTACGGGTAAACAGAAGCCTGTCGCGCAGGCGTGAAAATCGGCAAGAAAAACTCATTGGGAGGAATTATGAATTACAATACGGAAAAAAACAACAAGGTCTACTTATACGGTGAAATCATGTCGGAGGCGGAGTTCTCCCACGAAGTTTACGGCGAAGGCTTTTACGAATTTATCGTCAAAGTAATGCGGCTTTCGGGTCAGGCGGACTATCTGCCCGTAACCGTTTCCGAACGGATTATGACCGAAGGCATGGGCGTAGGCAGCTATATCTGCGCGCTGGGACAGTTCCGCTCCTATAACAAGATAGAAGACGGCAAATCCCGCCTTATGCTCACGGTTTTCGTGCGTGAAATATTAGACAGCCAGCCCGCAAAAAACCCCAATTCCATAGTGCTTTCGGGTTATATTTGCAAACCGCCCGTCTATCGTACCACGCCGTTCAACCGCGAAATCGCAGATTTGCTTATAGCGGTAAACCGCTCTTACAACAAGTCTGACTATATCCCCGCCATAGCCTGGGGCAGAAACGCCCGCTTCGTGCGCAATTTGCAGGTGGGCGACAGGGTTGCGCTCTCGGGCAGAATTCAAAGCCGCGAATACCAGAAAAAACAGCCGGACGACAGTTTTATAACCATGACTGCATACGAAGTTTCGGTTTCGAAACTCGCCGCCTTCGACGACGATTCGGAGTTCGATATAGACGAAGAATTCGATCTGTATTCAACGCCCCGCGCATTTTCAAACAACGACTGACCGTCACCCTTTCAAAACGTTTATTATCCCGCGTCCGCGGGATTTTTTTATTATAAAATTTTTCGCATAGGGCTTAAAATCCTTTAACAAATCAAAAAATCGGTATTATAATGTTTACCGCTATGATAAAGAAAAAGACGGTCAACTTAACTCACGGCAATTTGTGGAAGGTGCTCCTCATGTATTCGCTTCCGCTTTTCGGAAGCGCGTTCGTACAGCAAATGTATTCTCTTGTGGATCTGCTCGTAGTGGGCAACTTCGCAAACGAGGGCGCACTCGCAGTAGACGCAATAGGTAACGCCACGGTGGTTATAAACGTGCTTTTCGCCTTTGCGTTCGGCGCGAACGGCGGTTGTTCGGTAGCGGTCGCGCGGCACTTCGGCGAAAACGATTTCAAACGCGTGCGCGAAACGGTAAACACCGCGGTAGTCTCTTACTCGGTGCTCTGCGGCGTGGTTATGGTAGTAGGATTTTCGCTCGGAGGCGTGTTGCTTACGGGGCTGGGCGTGCACGGCGTATATTTCAAAGACTGCCTTGACTATCTCTATATCTTCGTCGGCTCGTTGCCGTTCGTGTTTATCTATAATCTGGGTTGCGGCGTGTGCTCGGCTCTCGGCGACAGTAAAACGCCCTTCATATTTCTCGTAATTTCTTCCGTACTGAATATCGGGCTTGATTTTGCTTTCGTCTACGGTTTACATATGGACGTCGCGGGCGCGGCGTGGGCCACGTTTATTTCACAGGCGGTTTCAAGCGTTCTCACCGCGGTGGTCGTATTGGGCAAATTGCGCTCGGTTAAATCTCAAGAAAAACCCAAACTCTTCGATAAAACTCTGCTAAAAGAACTTACCGTAACAAGCGTGCCCATAATTTTGCAACAGAGCTTTGTTTCGGTGGGCAACTTTTTCGTAAACCGTTGCATCAACGGCATAGACGACACGGGCGACGCAATCACGGGCTTTACCACGGCGTTTAAAGTAATAGTAATGTGCACTATGAGCATAGTCGCTATGACGAACGGCTTTTCCAACTTCGCTTCGCAAAACCGCGCGGCGGGGGAGTACGGGCGCATTAAAAAGGGCTTTTGGATAATGACTTTATACATGCAAATCGTTTGCGCGGTGTTTCTTGTCATATTCGTCAGTTGCCCGCAGTTTTTGACGCAGGTATTTATTCAGGCGGAAAAGTTAACGGACGCGGCTATGTCTTATTCCGTAATGTTTTTAACAATAGTTTCGTGCTTTATGCCCGTGGTCGGCGTAAAGATTATGGCGGACGGCGCGGTGCGCGGTTGCGGCGGAAATATAGGCTTTACCGTCAGCACCTTTACCGACCTTATTTTAAGAGTTGCCCTCGTTTATATCCTCGTCGCGGCGGGCTGGGGCTTTTCCGGCGTGTGCTGGGCTTGGGCAATAGGTTGGAGCGTGGGGGCGGTTGTCGCCTTTGCGTTCTGGGCTTTTATGCTCAAAAAATTCCCTAAACAAACGGCGGAAGTCCCCGTCGCGGAGCCGCCTCGCGAAAATTCCGTTTGACATATCCGTTAAAAAGAAGTATAATAACCGCAATAATATATAAAGGAAATATAAATGTATCCCGATCCTCTTTTTAAAATAGGCTCGCAGGGAGTTTACGCATACGGCATATGTATGGCGGTGGGCATAATCGCCTGCTTCGGCTTTCTGCTCTTCACCATGTGGTATAAAAAATTCAACGAAGAAGCCACCGACAAAATTCTGCTAATCGGTCTCTTCGGCACGGGTTTCGGCATATTCGCCGCAATGCTTTTCCAAAGCGTTTACAACTATATCGCCAACCCCTCGGGCGGCTTCCACCTCGGAGGAATGACCTTTATAGGCGGACTTATCGGCGGCGTTGCCAGCTTTTTGGGGGTATGGAACCTTTACGTCTATGTAATAGCTCCCCGCGCAAAAGTCAAATTCTTAAAAAACAATATGAACGCAAGCCTCTCCGACGCGTTGCCATTTATTCCGATAGGCATTTGCATAGCGCACGCTTTCGGTCGGTTGGGGTGCTTTTTCGGCGGCTGCTGTTTCGGTTGCCCCACGGACGCGTGGTACGGCTTGCCCTGCGCCGACGCTACGGTTAAAATCGACGGGGTAATGACCAACCTCCGCGGCGTAAACGTAGTGCCCACGCAACTTTTCGAAATGTTCTTTCTCCTTGCGCTCGCGGGAGTAATGGCGCTGCTGTATTTCAAATTCAAGCTCAACTACAATTTCGCAGTGTATGCGATAGCATACGGCATATGGCGTTTTATTATAGAGTATTTCCGTTGCGACGACAGGGGCGAGCTCTTCCCCGGCGCTCAACTCTATCCCTCGCAGATATGGAGCATAGTAATGGTGCTCGCGGGGGTGGGATACGTTTTCCTGCAATATTACGTACTGTCTAAACTTATGAAGCACCCCGAAATTAAGAAGGCGGAAATAACTTCCGAACTCGTGCCCGCCGCAGGCGAAACTGTAATAGTCCTTGACGAGGGCGCCGAACTTCTCTCCGGCGGAGAAGATAAAAAGGAAATAGATTATAAAGAGGATAACCTCATTTCCGCCCCCGAAGAAGAAAATAAAGACGAATAAGCTGAAAAACGGCGGCTCAATTGAGCCGCCGTTTTTACAACCGTTTTAAATTTGTTAAAAAATTTTCAAAAATTCCTTATTGCGAAACATTCTATAATTTATTTGTAGTAAAGTCATATTATGGAATTTAAAAACAGATTAAAAGAATTAAGAAAAGAAGAAGAGCTCACCCAAAAGCAACTGGCAAAATATCTGAACGTAAGTTATAGAACGGTAAGCAGTTGGGAAGCGGGAACCCGTCAGCCGGATTACGAAATTTTAATTTCGCTTTGCAAATATTTCGATGTTTCCGCAGACTATCTGTTGGGACTAACGGATTAACGAAACGCCCGCATAAACTACCCTGTTATTGTGAACGTATGTGAAGAATCCGCCGACTTTACCGCAACACCGAAAACAAACCGTTTGATATTTTGCGGTTCGGCTTAATCTATACAAAAAAGTACCCGCGTAATATTGAAATAATAATTTTATTGTGTTATAATTCGTTACGTAAATATTTATTACGGAGAAAATTATGAAACAGCAGAGCGTCGTCACAGATTTAAGAAGAAAAATTTTCACTGCGGTTGCAAAAGTCGCCTACGAATCGGATAACCCGGCGGGTGATCTTGAAGAAATTCCCTTTTTGATAACGCCGGACGAAGTTCCCCGTTACCGTGAGAGCATTTTCCGCGAACGTCAGATAGCTTCCGAAAGGGTTCGCCTTGCAATGGGGCTTTCGCTTCGTCCCGCAAACAAACCCGTTCACATAACCGCGGGGGTGGATAAAAGCACCATAGCGGACAAATACTACGAGCCGCCCCTTATGCAGGTTATACCTTCCGCCTGCGACGCCTGTCCCGACAACGAATACGTAGTTTCTGACCAGTGCCGCAACTGCGTTTCGCACGCATGTATAAAGAGCTGCCCCAAGGGCGCCGTTTCCATTGTTAACGGCAGGGCGTTTATAGATCAGAACAAATGTATAAAGTGCGGCAGATGCAAAGCCGCGTGTCCTTACGATGCAATCGCCCACCACGTGCGCCCCTGCGCTACGGCGTGCGGAGTAAAAGCTATTTCCACCGACGAATACGGCAGAGCGCATATAGATAACGAAAAGTGCGTCGCGTGCGGTCAGTGCATGTCTGCGTGCCCGTTCGGCGCCATTGCGGACAAATCGCAAATTTATCAGCTTATTCAGGCTATAAAGCAGGGCGACGAAGTAGTCGCGGCGGTCGCTCCCGCCATAATAGGGCAGTTCGGACCCAAGGTCACGGCCGGCAAACTCAAATCGGCGTTGCTCGCGCTGGGATTCAAAGATATTTACGAGGTAGCAGTCGGCGCCGACGTCGGCTGTATTGCCGAAGCTCACCACTACGTAGACAAAGTAGCCACCGGCGAATTGCCCTTCCTTTTCACAAGCTGTTGCCCCGCGTGGGCGGTGCTCGTCAAAAAGCAGTTCCCCGACCTCGCGGCTGAAGTCTCGCAGGAACTTACGCCTATGGTCGCAACGGCGCGCTCCGTTAAAACTCTGCGCCCCAATGCTCGCGTGGTGTTTATAGGGCCTTGCGCGGCTAAAAAGCTCGAAGCCTCCCGCCGCACTGTGCGCAGTTACGTCGATTTCGTAATCACATTCGAAGAGCTCGCGGGTATGTTCGACGCAAAGGGATTAAACCTCGAAGAGCTCGAAGAACTTCCCGTAGAATTTTCGGCTACGGGCGCGGGTCGCGGATACGCCTGCGCCGGCGGCGTTGCGAGCGCAATAGAGAGTTGCATAAACGAGTATTTCGCGGGAACCGAAGTCAAGATTCAGCATGCCGAAGGGCTTTCAGACTGCAAAAAGGTCTTGACCCTCGCGAAAGCGGGCAAACTCAACGGTTATCTGATAGAGGGAATGGGTTGCCCCGGAGGTTGCGTTGCGGGCGTGGGAACAATAATCCCTCCCGAACGCGCGAAGTTCGTGGTCGAACAAACGGTAAAGTCAAGCAAAGAGGCCTTGCCTCCCAAAGAAATGGAAGATTTGGCGGAAAAACTCAATAAAATGAATTAAATTTAAGCCCCGATACGGGGCTTAAAAATTACTTTTCAAGGTTATAATAAATATATAGCGCAAAACAGCTCGTTAAGAGCTTCGGGAGTATCGATTTGGTTTACGATATAGCAATAATAGGCAGCGGCCCCGCGGGTGTTTCCGCTGTAATAAACGCAAAAATATTAAACAAAAGTTATATTTGGCTTTCGGCAAAGAGCACTTCGGACAAAGTTTCAAAGGCCGAATTAATAAAAAACTACCCCGGCTTGCCCTCGGTTACGGGCGCGGAACTTAACTGGACGTTTAAAAACCACTGCGACGCTATGTATATCGAAAACACGCAAGGCATAGTTACGGGCGTTTACGAAACGGGCGGAAAGTTCACCCTGCTCGCCGGCAATAAAGATTACGAAGCCAAAACCGTTATTTTGTGCCTCGGCGTTCAGTCTAAAAAACCGCTCGACGGCGAAGAATTGTTTTTAGGCAGAGGAGTAAGCTATTGCGCCACCTGCGACGGCAATTTATACAGGGGCAAAACAATAGCCGTGCTTGCAACGGATAAAGCTTTCGAGCACGAAATCGAATATTTGTGTTCGCTCGCACAAAAAGTCTACGTTATGCCCATGTATCAAAACTGTTTTATATCCGCAAAAAACGCGGAGCTCATTATGAAAGCCCCTCTTAAAATTACGGGCGGTATGCGCGCGGAAGAGGTGGTTTTTAAAGACGGCAAGCTTAAAGTAGACGGCGTGTTCATTTTGCGCGACGCGGTTTCGCCGTCTACCCTCGTGCACGGACTCAAAATTGTGGACGGACATATAGAAGTCAACCGCCGTATGGAAACGAACATAAAAGGAATGTACGCCGCGGGCGACTGCACGGGCAGACCGTATCAGTACGTAAAGGCGGCGGGGGAGGGCAATTCTGCCGTCCACTTCGCAGTCGAATATTTAAGCAAACTCAAAAAGGATTGAATTCGGCCCGCCGCGTTCCGCGGCGGGCGGTTTTTTCCGCGTCATTTTTAATGCGCTCAACGTGACGATAAGCCGTTACACTATTTTTTCTTCTATGCTTTTTAACTTTTCGTTTATTTGCGCTAAAACTACTGTAAAAGGATGATTTTTATAATCCGTTGCGTCTTCCCATAAGCTACAATTTTCATTTCTGCTTTCTTTCGTTTTTCTGCTTATGCCTCCGTGACAGCACTGCCCGCGCAAAATTACGTTGTAAGAATATCTTTGCGAATTCTGCGCGCAAAAATATTTACAGTTTAAACAGTTTTTATTTTCATCAAAAATATTCATAGTTAACCTAAACCTAACCTTTTGATAGCAATCTGCTATAAATTTGCATAATTATATAGCAAATTGCAATAATTGTCAAGAGGTGATTTGCTTGAAGATTTTTTGTGAACGATTAAAAGAGTTGCGAAAAGCGGAAAAATTAACGCAAAGAGATATGGCGGAAAAACTGAATATAGTTCAACCGTCATATATAAGATATGAAAACGGTACGGCAGAACCTTCACAGGAAACGCTAATAAAAATAGCGGAAATTTTCGACGTTTCGGTCGATTATTTATTAGGCAGAAAAGATTTATAGACCTTACATATAAATAAACTTGATTCGCGCCGTATTTATGCGGCGTTTTTTTTATTGCAATAAACGCCGAAAGATGTTAAAATCAATGTATAATTTAACAGTACGCAATAAAAGAGGAATATTATGCTTTTTACCGAACTCACAGTACATACCACAACCGAAGGCAGCGAACTTATCGCCGATATAATGTGGCGTTACACCAACTACGGCGTAGCCGTTTCCGACGTTAAAGACGTAATAGCCTTACAGCAAAATAAAAAAATGTACTGGGATTATATGGACGAGGAACTTTTAAACGGCAGGAACGACGTCCTCGTAAAAGCCTTTATTCCTAAAGACGAAACAAAAAAGATTTTAGCGCTCATACGCGAAGATATGAAAGAACTCGCGCAAAACAGCAAGGGATATTGCAACCTCGGCACGCTTGAAACGGGCACGAGAGAAGTGGAGGGCGACGACTGGATAGGCATATGGAAGTCTCACTTTCGCCCGTTGCACATAGGGCCGAACGTGGTAGTCGTGCCGGAGTGGATAAACTACTCCCCTAAAGAGGGCGAAAAAATAATCCGTTTAGACAGCAATATGGCGTTCGGCACGGGCGAGCACGAAACTACGTCAATGTGCCTTAAACTCTTGCAGGAGTATTTAAAGGAAGACAGCGTGTGTATAGACGTCGGTTGCGGAAGCGGTATTCTGGGCATTGCCGCCGTAAAGCTCGGCGCGCGCCTCGCGTACCTCACGGACATCGATTACGTCGCCGTCGAAAGCGCAAAGCACAACGCGCTTGAAAACGGCGTTGCGAGCAGTTGCGTTATCGCTCATTCAGATCTTTTGAGCAACGCGGAAATCATAGGAGATATCATCCTCGCAAACATCACGGCGGAAATTTTGTGCGGGCTCGCCCCGTCTATCCCCAAAAATTTAAAATCGGGCGGAACGCTTATTTTGAGCGGAATAATCGAAAGCCGCCTCGACATGGTGTTAAAGGCGTTTACGGCGCAAAATCTCAAACTCGAAAAAACCTTGAGAGAGGGCGAATGGATAGCTCTCTCGTTCAAAAACGAGGGCTGATTATGAGCGAACCCAAAAGATTTTTTATAGATACGATAGATTATCCGCAAACCGACGAAGCGTATATAGAGGGCGAGGAGTTTATCCATGCTAAAACCGTGCTCCGCATAGAAGAGGGCGCCGAACTCATACTGCTCGACGGAAGCGGAAAAGAATATTCGGCAATAGCCGCAAAAATAGAAAAACGCCGTTTACTCGCGCATATTACGGGGGTAAGCGAGGGCGACAAAGAGCCCGCAACCGAAATTTGCCTTTTGTGCGGCGCGCTCAAAGGCGACAAAACCGAACTTATCGTGCAAAAAGCCACAGAGCTCGGCGTAAGCAAAATAGGCGTGTTTTCTTCGGAATACTGTTCCGCATATATGAACGAAAACAAGCTCGAACGGCTTAAAAAGGTCGCGCGAGAAGCCGCAAAACAGTGCCGCCGTTCCCGCTCGCCCGAAATAACATATTTCCCCGATTTAAAATCGGCGTTATCCTCCGCAACCGACTATAAAAACAAACTGTTCGCTTGTGAGTTTTTAAAGGATTCCGCCGCTGATATGTCGCATTTAACGGGGTCTACCTGCGCCGTAGTGGGCAGCGAGGGGGGATTTTCAAAAGAAGAATACGCCCTCGCACAAAGCGCGGGATTTGCGGGTGTTTCGCTGGGGAAAAGAATTCTCCGCGCCGAAACAGCTTGCATAGCCGTGTGCGCGCTCTGCGCGTTCGCTCTGGGGGAACTCAAATGAAAGTTTCCGTCTTTACCCTCGGTTGCAAGGTGAACGAGGTCGAGAGCGCCTCAATAATGGCTTCGCTCGAAAAGCTGGGTTTAGAGGTGTCCGACAGCCTTTGCCCCGCGGATATCTACGTTTTAAACACCTGCGCGGTCACCCGCGAGGCCGAAAAAAAGAGCCGCCAGCTCGTGGCGCGTGCTAAAAAATACAATCCCGAAGCAAAAATTTTCGTGTGCGGTTGCGCCTCCGAAAAGGATAAAACCCCGTTTACAGACAAGGGCGTTTATTTCGTCACGGGCGCAAGAAAAAAAGAAGAGGTAGTCACTCGAATCTCTCAACTTCTCGATACGGAAGACGTCGGGCTTTTATTCCCCAAACAGACAAAGACGCGCGCCTTTATAAAGATACAGGACGGCTGCAATAATTTCTGCTCATACTGCATAATTCCATATCTGCGCGGTCGTGAAAGGTCGCGCACAGTAGAGGATATTTTAAACGAAATCCGGAATTCGGACAGTCCCGAAATTGTTTTAAACGGCATCAATATTTCATCCTACGGCTACGGAAACGTAACTCTGCGCAACTTAATCGAGGCGCTCGAACACGTAAACAAACGCGTGCGGCTCGGTTCGCTTGAATGCGGAGTTATAACCGAAGAGCTTCTCTCGGCGCTTAAACGGCTTCCCGACTTCGCTCCGCAGTTTCATCTTTCGCTTCAAAGCGGGTCAGATGTCGTGTTAAAATCCATGAACAGACGTTACACGGCGGAGCAGTATCTCGAAAAGTGCGCAATGATTTACGCGTATTTCCCCGCCGCCGCAATAACAACGGATATAATAGCGGGATTTTGTACGGAAACCGAAGAGGACTTCGAACAGAGCGTTAAAATTATTGAAAAAGCGAAGTTCGCCCGCGTTCACGCCTTCGCCTTTTCCCCTCGTGAAGGGACCGTCGCGTATAAAATGAAAGACCTTCCCCCCGCCGTAAAATCGCAACGGCTTCACCGCCTTTTGGAGGCGGGAAAAGAGGCTTCACTCGCATATATTGCGGGGTTTATCGGCAAAACGCTCGAATTTATCGCGGAAGAGATAGAGGGCGGCTTTACCACGGGCTACACGGGCAACTACATAAAAATCTATCTCCCCGAATCCGCCGCGTCGGGCGGTAAGTATAAAGTCGAACTGATTGAAATTTATAAGGACGGTGCGCTTGCAAAACTCGTTTAAGTCAAAATTAAAATATTTCGTGCGCGAAAGCGTCAAACCCCGCACTTTGGACGAATACGCTTGTATTTTTTCGCGCGGAATGAGCGGGAGAGCCAACGGCTTGCCAAGGGCTGGCGCGCTTCCTCAACGGGTAGAAAGGGTTACCGTTCCGTGGCTGTGGTTGCGCGTGCTTGCGTTCGGGCTTATCGCCTTTTCGTTCATGGTGCTCGCGTTCCGTCTCGGCGGCGGCGCGACCGATCTCATGGCGGCGGCGCTTTACGGCGCGCTTCCGTTCAATCTCGCGGTGCTCGTGTTCTTTTACGAGCTATATCCCAAGCGCGATTTAAGTCTCTTGTTTTTAATCTTCGTCCTGCTCGCGGGCGGCGGTGTTTCCTGCGTGCTCGTGTCTCTGGGATACGCCGCCGTAGATCCGTATCCGTTTATGAATAACCAATGGACTTCGCTCGTGTTCACTGCGGTGTGGGAGGAGTTCGCAAAGGCGGTTGCGGCAATAGGCGTTATTCTGCTTTTAAAAAACAAAAATCCGCTGTGGTGTTTTCTTATAGGTTTCGCCGTGGGTACGGGTTATTCATATCTCGAAGACCTCGGCTATATTTACGCGTACTCGCGCGGCGGCAACACGCTGTGGGTCGTGCTTATGTCCGTGGGCAGAGGGCTTTCATGCGCCTGCTCACACGCGCCGTGGACGGGCATAATCTGCTGGGCGTTCGCTTACTTTAAAAAACCGTTTTTAAATTTCCGTTTCTGGCTTGTGTCGCTTGCAAGCGTGGTGTTGCACTACTTTGCCGACGTTCCGTTTTTTATTGAGGAGCTGATGTTTTTAAAGGGCTTAAATTTCGGCTGGCTCATAGAAATTGTAGTCGTCGGGGCAATTTGGGCGGCGGTTTATTTTATAATAAAAAAATCCTTTAAAAGTTTAGGTTGCGGCATATTTAGGGGGCAATTGCAAATTAATGCGGCTTCGGCAACGCGTTTGCCCGCGCTTTCGCGGCAAAAAAAGTTTGCGCACGCCGCCAACGTTACGGCGCTTTGTTGCGCGCTCGCTCTATCCGTAATAAATATGGCGGGCTGTTGCACGGTAAAGGGCACGGTCACGCAATACTCCGACCTTTCTGACGAAGATTTCATAGCTTTGATTCAGAACGGCTTGCCGTTAAAGGCGGATTGGTCGCGCCCCTACGACAAGGATCAGGGTGACTTTTCAAACTATGTCTACAACGGGCAAAAGTTGCGTGCCGTGCAAAGGGTAACGGAGGGGGATTACGATTATTTTTATTATTATACCTTTTCCGAAGACTCGGAGCCCGCGCTCGGCTATATCGCCGTAATGACCGAAAACGAAGTTTATTACTGCAACAGAATTGTCGTCTATCGGGATTATATTTTCCGCCCGTCGTCGCGCCCCGTATTCTATGACGATATAATTTTCGACAGACCGGAAGACGGCGACAATCCCGAACAACCCGACGTGCCGGACGTCCCCGAAGAGCCGGAAGAGCCGGAAGAGCCGTCCGAGCCGGAAAAACCGCAAAAAATAATTTCTTATTTCGGCGTTTCCGAAAATTCCGTTTACGGCGCGCACTTCTATTACAGTCTCGAACAGGGTTTCCGCATAGTTTCGGGCGAAACGTTCGAAGGGCTCGCCGTTGCCGTATCGCTCGGCGCCGCGTTCGTTGCGGTTTCCGCGGGGGGTATAGCCGCGGTTGCAATATTAAAAAACAAGGAGAAAAAAAATGATTGATAAAAACTGTGTTTTCTGCAAAATAATTTCGGGGGAAATCCCCTCCGCAAAGGTCTACGAAGACGATAAAATGCTCGTTTTCAAAGACATAGAGCCCAAGGCGAAAGTACATTTGCTCGCAATAGCCAAAGACCATTTTAAACTTTTGGAAGAAGCGGATCCGGTCCGCGCGGAGTTAATTTCTTATATGTTGAACAAAATTCCGCAAATCGCAAAGGACAACGGCTGTCAAAACGGTTACCGCCTTGTAATTAATCAGGGCGAAGACGCGGGTCAAACTGTTTTCCACCTGCACGTTCATATCCTCGGCGGCGAACCTCTCCCTTGGTAAAAAAGTTAAAAAAAGCGGCGCTTTTTGCGCCGCTTTTAATTTTCAGTTTGTCCGCGCTATTTCGAGCGCGGTTTCTTTTACCCGCTTTGCAAGGGAGAGGGGGCTCAAAACTTTCACCGCCCCGCCGAAGCCCAAAATCTTGTTTACCAGTCCGCCGTCGTCCGCAAGCGAAATCGTTGCAATCAACTTGTCTCCGCGCGGCTCTATGTTGTCTATGCCCAGCCATTCCTCGGCGTCCGCAAGCGAATTTTTTTCGATTTCCAGCGTTACCTCGGTCATATCCTCGGCGGAGTAATAAAAATCTATGTCTATATCCCTGCGGGAAAATTCACGCTTCTTAAACTCTCCGCCCGTAAAGTGCGCGGATTTTATTCTGCCTATCTTAAACGTGCGGAAGCTCTGCTTCGTCCTGCAAAACGCCCATACGTACCAAACGTTCTGCTTTAAAATAAGCACGTGCGGTTCTATAATTCTCTTCGAGTGCACGCCCCCGCGCGAAAAATAATCTATCGAAAGCAGTTTGCATTCGTTCACCGCCTGTTCGCATACCCGCATTTTTTCCGAAAATTTCCCCCCGTCTGTCCAACTGCCGCAGTCAACTAAAATATTGCCGCAAACTGAAAGTTCGCGCTTTTCGTTCTTTTGTCTGCTCTCTAACTTTTCCCTCGCGGAAACAACGTTTGCGTCGTTTATCTGCGAAGACATCGCGTCCAGCGCGTTAATCGCCGCGGCGTATTCTTCGCGCGTGAAATATCCCGTGGGCAAACGGTAAGTGTCGGCTATCGTCAGCCCGCCGTAACGTCCGCGTTCCACGTCCACGGGCACCCCGCAAGTTATGAGTTCTTCAACGTATCGGTATATGCTCCTGACCGAAACCTCATACTTTTTAGCCAGCTCGCTCGCGGTTATTTTTCGCTTTTGAAGCAAGAGCATAAGAATTTTCAGCATAATATCGTATTTCACGGAATTAATTTCTCCTTGCAAACATAATATAAACCGTTAGTTTTTTAAAATTTTTAAAAATATTTTATCATACATGACAATATATGTCAAGTATATCGTGTAAAATAGTAACCGTAAACGCAAGGAGGAACAAAAATGAAATTTTCGGCGTATATTGAAAGACAGAAGGGACTTATAAGGAGCCGCCACGAGGGTGAAACTTTCCTCATTCAAAAAGGGCAGGTAATCCCCGTATCGGGCAGTGAAAAGCTGTTTGCGGAACTTACTAAATCCCGCGGACTCAACACCCGCGAAAGAATGAACTTCAAAAGGACGGCGGTATGATAGAATTTATAAAAAAAGCGGTCAACATAATGGCGGCGTGCGGCGCGGTCATAGCAATAGTGGTCACCGTGTTTTAACGGCGTTTTTCCGCGCGCCTTTTTAACGATTATAAATAAAAAACGCCCCCGCCGCGCAAAACTGCGCGGCGGGGGTTATTGCTTTTTTAATTTTTTTCGGTCACGTATTTTTCCACGAGCGCTATAATGCCGTACATTCCTCCGGCGATTATACACAGCACGAAAATCATCGTCATTACGAGGTCGAGGTTAAGCACCTGCCTGCCGTAGTTTATAAGGTTGCCTATGCCCGCGCGCGAGGAAATATATTCTCCCATAACCGAGCCTATCCACGCAAGCCCAACCGCAACTTTCAATGTATTCATAAGCGCGGGCAGGGAAGAGGGTATTATTAGCTTTATAAGCGTGGTCGCCTTGTTCGCTCCCATAGACTTCATCAAAAGCAGTTTCGTCTTGTCGGCGGCCATAAACCCCGCAAGAGTGTTCATAATGCATACGATAATAGCCACTATAACCGTCATAAAAATTATGGCGGTGTAGCCCGTTCCCACCCAGATTATAATCATTGGACCCAGCGCTATTTTAGGCAGCGCGTTAAGTATTACTATATACGGTTCCAGCACTTTGCTTACAGTGTCGTTCGCCCACAGAATAACGGCTATTCCGTAGCCCAGAACAACGGCTATAACAAAGCCCACAACCGTTTCCATAAGTGTTATGCCCACGTTATAAAACAGCGAGCCGTCCGCGGCGAGCGAATACAGAGTCACGCACATGCGCGACGGCGAGCTCGTAATATAAGGGTCAATAACTTGGAGCTGTGCGCAAAGTTCCCAAACGCCCAAAATCACCAGCAGTATTACGGCGCGGGAAACGTGCACAATAATTTTGTTGTTTCTTATTTTTTTTAGATACGCGAGGTGCTCGCGCGAATATTCCGGTTTTTTGTTTTTCATAAGTTGGTAAAGGTATTGCGTTAAATCAAATACCCAGCTCCTTTCGAAGTATTTCAAAGGTGGGCGCAAATTCACCGCACTCTCTGCGCTGTTTGGGACTGTTCCCGCCGAAGTCTATTTTATGCTGTGCAACCACCGTTGCGGGTCGCGCGGAAAGCACCACGACTTTATCCGACAGCGCTATCGCCTCCGAAATATCGTGGGTCACCAGCAGGGCAGTCTTTTTTTCGTTCTTTATTATAGACTGAACGTCGTCGCAAACTTCCAGCCTCGTCTGATAGTCCAGCGCGGAAAAGGGTTCGTCCAAAAGCAGAATTTCGGGTTCCGCCGCAAGGGTTCTGATTAGCGCCACGCGCTGGCGCATGCCGCCCGAAAGTTGCGTGGGCGTCTTTTTCAAAAAGTCTTTGAGTCCGTATTTTTCCGCTAGGCGCAGCGCCTTTTCGCGCATTTCGGGGGTGTTGCGCTTTTTGACTTCGAGCGGCAGAAAAATATTCTGCTCCACGGTGCGCCAAGGGAACAGCGCGTCGCGCTGGAGCATATAGCCGAACTCGCCGCCTCCCCGTAGAATATCTCCCGCAGACGGGGATAAAATCCCCGCCGCAAGAGACAAAATCGTCGACTTCCCGCACCCCGAAGGACCTATTACCGAAACGAACTGCCCTTTTTCTATCGAAAAGTTTAAATTGTAAACGGCAGTCGTTTCGCCTTCTTTGGTGTGGTAAGTATAATTAACGTCTTTAAATTCGAGCATGATTTTTATTTGGCGTATACTTCTTTATAGACCTTTTCGGCGGTATCGGTGAGCACGAGGTCGGCAAAATCCACCCTCTTTTCAAGCTCTCCGGCAAGTTCTATAACGTCCTGCAATTTAGAAAACGCGCTCTCCTTCATAGCCATATTCGTAACCCACGCGTCAACAGACTTGTAGCTGTCCACCGAGGTTTTAAGGCTGTCTTTGCTCGTGCCCGTAAAGTAGGGGACAAGGTAGTTCGCAACCGTCTCGGAGTCGGTTTCGTTCACGTATTTAACGGCTTTCGTCACGGCGCGCAAAAGTTTTTCGATTTTGTCGCCGTTGTTTTTAATGTAGCTTTCTTTAGCCGCAAAGCAGGTGTAGGGTATTTCGCCCGATTTTTGCCCCACGGAGGCCACAATATAGCCCTTGCCCTGTTTCTGATATTCTGACGCAACGGGCTCGAACATTGTGCAGTAGTCGGCAACGCCGCCCTCGAACGCCGCGGTCATAGTTGCAAATTCCACGTCGTAGTTGAGGTTGCAGTTTACGTTATTGGTCTTTAAAACGTATTCGAACGTCATCGCGGGCACGCCGCCGCGTCTGCCTGCGAGTATCTCTTTGCCTTCGAGGTCGCTCCACTTAAAGTCAGGTTGCGCCGTTCTCCCCACAAGGAAGCTTCCGTCGCGCTTCGTGAGCTGACCGAAGACTTTGGGCGAATCTTTGCTTCCGCCCAGATTTACGTATATAGCGGCTTCGGGTCCGCAAAATCCCACGTCCGCCGCGCCGGAAATAACCGCCGCCATAGTGGAGTCCGCGCCGCCGCCGTTGGTAAGTTCTATTTCTACGCCCTCGTCCTCGAAGTAGCCCAACGCTTCCGCAAGGTACAGGGGAGCGTAGAATACCGAGTGGGTAACTTCGTTTATTCTGATTTTGTTATTATCGGAACAGCCCGCAAACGCAAAAGGAAGCGCGAGCGCAAGGCATACCGCGAAAATACAGCTTAAAATTTTCTTTTTCAAAATAAGTAATTCAACTCCTTAAAAAATTTGATAATACATTTTATGCTTGCGTCGTTACCGTTTGACAACCCGCGCCCCTTTGTTTTATAATAAAAAAGTATATAATGATTTACCGGATGCGGATAATCGTGTTGCGAACGCGAGGAGGATATTGTGGAAAAGACTTATAACCCCAGAGAATTCGAAGATAAGCTCTATAAAGAGTGGGAAGAGGGCGGCTGTTTCAAGGCGGTGAGGGACGATAATAAGGTGCCCTTTACGGTAATGATGCCCCCGCCCAACATTACGGGGCAGCTTCATATGGGGCACGCGATGGACGAAACTTTGCAGGATACCGTTATCCGCTTCAAGCGTATGCAGGGCTACTGCGCGCTCTGGCTTCCCGGTACCGATCACGCCTCCATAGCCACAGAGGTAAAGGTGTTGGAGCAGGTCAAAGCCGAAGGGGAGAGCAAAGAGAGTCTCGGGCGCGAAAAGTTTTTGGAGCGCGTATGGCAGTGGAAGGACAAATATTGTGCAAGAATAGTAGAACAGCTCAAAAAACTCGGTTCTTCCTGTGACTGGTCGCGCCTCACCTTCACTATGGACGAAAAGTGTTCCAAAGCAGTCAGAGAGGTGTTCGTAAATCTCTACGATAAAAAACTTATTTACAGAGGAAGCCGTATAATAAACTGGTGCCCCTGTTGCAAAACCGCCCTTTCGGACGCGGAAGTGGAGTATTCCGAAGAAGACGGCTTTTTCTGGCATATTAATTACCCCGTAGAGGGAGAAAGCGTCTGCCTCGAAGTCGCCACCACCCGCCCCGAAACAATGTTCGGCGATACGGCGGTCGCAGTCAATCCCGAAGACGCGCGCTATAAACACCTGATAGGCAAAAACGTAATTCTTCCCGTAGTAAACAAGGCTATTCCCATAGTCGGCGATAAGCACGCGGATATGGAATTCGGCACGGGTTGCGTCAAAATAACTCCCGCGCACGACCCCAACGACTTCGAAGTGGGGCTTCGCCACAATTTGCCCGTAATAAAGGTAATGAACGACGACGGCACAATGAACGAACACGCGGGCAAATACGCGGGACTCGACAGATACGAGTGCAGAAAACGCCTCGTCGAAGATTTGAAAAACAGCGGCGCGCTGGTTAAAATCCGTCCCCACGCCCACAACGTCGGGCACTGCTACCGCTGCGGCGCCACTGTGGAACCCATAGTTTCGAAACAGTGGTTCGTCAAAATGGAAAAGCTCGCCCGCCCCGCAATAGACGCGGTCACGGATAAAAAGATTTCTTTCGTTCCCGAGCGCTTCGCAAAGATATATTACAACTGGATGGAAAACGTCAAAGACTGGTGTATTTCCCGCCAGCTCTGGTGGGGTCACCGTATTCCCGTATGGTACTGCGCGGACTGCGGTAAAGAAATCTGCTCCAAGGTTGACCCCGATATATGCCCCGTTTGCGGCGGTAAACGCCTCTCGCAGGACGAAGACGTTCTCGACACGTGGTTCTCGTCGGCGCTCTGGCCGTTCTCCACTCTGGGCTTCCCCGACGACACTTCCGACCTCGAATATTTTTACCCCGGCGACGTGCTCGTCACGGGCTACGACATAATCTTTTTCTGGGTTGCGAGAATGATTTTCTCCGGTCTCGAACATATGCGCAAAGTACCCTTCCGCGACGTTTTGATTCACGGACTCGTGCGCGACGAAAAGGGGCGCAAAATGTCCAAATCGCTGGGCAACGGCGTAGACCCTCTCGAAGTTATAGATAAATACGGCGCCGACAGCCTGCGCTTTTCGCTCCTGCAAGGCGTAGCCCCCGGCAACGACACGCGCTATTCGGACGCAAAGGTGGAAGCCTGCCGCAACTTTATGAATAAAATATGGAACGCGAGCCGTTTCGTAATAATGAGCGCGGAGGGCAAAAAGGTTAAACCTTTGGAAGAGGTAAAGCTCACCCCCGCGGATAAATGGATAATATCCCGCCTGCAATCGGCTATACGCGACGTAACTCTCACGTTAAACAAATTCGAGTTCGGCATTGCTTGTCAGATTATGTACGATTTTATGTGGTCGGACTTCTGCGACTGGTATATAGAGCTCGTAAAACCCGCGCTCAAATCGGACGACGAGGCAAAGAGCTCGGGCGCGCTGTCCGTTCTCGTGTTCGTTCTTGAAAACGCGCTCAAACTCCTGCACCCGTTCATACCATTTATCACGGACGAAATTTTCCGCAATCTCCCCAATTCTTCGGGAACTATAATGACGCAGGAATTCCCCCGCTACAATTCGCGCAGGGCGTACAAGAAGGACGCGCAGAGCTTCGAGGGGGTTATGGAAATTATCAAGGCGGTGCGCGCGGCTAAAACCGAACTCGAATGCCCGCCCTCGCGCAAAGTAAGTCTCTATATAATCACGGACGCAAAGCGCCTTGTTTCCGCCAATCAGGACAGTATATTAAAACTTGCGGGCGCCAAGGAAATACACTTTATTTCCTCGCCAGAAGAAGCGGGCGAAAAAACCGTTACAAAAGTTCTTTCCGTCGGCACCGTGTTTATGCCTATGGGCGAACTCGTAGACGTCGAAAAGGAAAAGACCCGTCTCGAAGGCGAGCTCGAAAAGGTAATGAACGAAATCCGCCGCGCGGACGGCAAACTCAACAATCAGGGCTTCGTCGGCAAAGCGCCCAAAAAGCTCGTCGACGAAGAGCGCGCAAAACTCGACAAATATATAGAAATGCGTGAAAAAATAATCAAGCAGCTTAACAGCCTTTGAGGAATTCTATGTCAAAAAGAAGAAACGCGGCTCAGGCGGTAAGTTTTGCAAACCGTCACCCCAACATAACGGCGGCGGTTGCCATAATTCTCGTAATACTGATAACGGCTTTTGCGATATTCTGCATACTCAACCCCGAGCGCTTCAAAAAGTGGCTGGGGCTGGATAAAGCGGACGGGGCAGACGGCTTGCCCGTAGGTTCCGTCGTCGAAGTAGCCGAAGCCGACCTTTCAATCCACTTTTTGGAGCTCGGCAACAAGTACACGGGCGACTGCACTCTCATAAAGTGCGGCAATACCGAGGTGCTTATAGACGCGGGTTCCCGCACGGACAGCGCGGTCACAATTAAAAATTACGTAGACAAATACTGTACCGACGGGATTTTGGAATACGTAATAGCCACTCACGCCCATCAGGACCATATCGCGGGTTTCGTCGGCAACAAGTCGGGCGATTCGCGCACGGGCATTTTATATCAGTATGAAATCGGCACTTTAATTCAGTTCGCAGGCACAAACGCAACCACGCAGGTCTATAAAAACTACTGCGAAGCCGTAGAATACATAAAGGGGAATAACACGCAGGTTTTCACCGCAAAACAGTGCTGGTACCAAACGGACGATGCGCAAAAAAGCTACTCTCTCGACGGCGGCAAAGGCGAAGTCACGCTTAATATCCTCTATCAAAGGTATTACGACGAACCGACAAAAGACGAAAACGACTATTCCGTCTGCGTGCTCTTAACGCAGAAATCGGGCGAAACTTCCCGCAATTACCTTTTCACGGGCGACCTTGAAGAGGAGGGCGAAAGCAGTCTTGCAGACTCCAACTCTCTCCCGCAGGTGGAGCTCTTCAAGGGCGGTCACCACGGCAGTTACACAGCCTCGACCGAAAAACTGTTGAACGTGATTAAACCCAAAAACGTAGCGGTATGTTGCTGTTGCGGCACTACGGAATACACCTCAAACCAAGCCAACACTTTCCCCGCGCAGGCTTTTATAGACAGGGTTTCAAAGTATACTCAAAATATCTACTGCACCACGCTTATAAAGGACTATAAAAACGGCGAATTTACTTCCATGAACGGCGATATAGTTTTTTATACTTCCGAAAACGAACTCAAACTTTTCTGTTCCAACGGCAACACGGTTTTAAAGGATACCGACTGGTTTAAAGCCAACCGCAAATGGAACGTGATATAATTGCCCCCGCAATATATTTAAAATAACCGCCTTTTACGGCGGTTTTAAAATGTAATTCGCCGTCGATTTCAATTAAAGCGGCAACCATAAATTTTAAAGCGCGTTTCTCACAGAACAGCTCTTTGTGCGCGTGAGGAGGAATTAATGAAATTTTACAAAATGCACGGCATAGGCAACGACTACATATATTTCGACTGCATGCACGGCGAACCGGAAAATCCGGAAAAACTCGCTATAAAACTTTCCGACAGGCACTTTTCCATAGGCGGCGACGGAGTAATTTTTCTCTGCCCCTCGAAGATTGCCGACTGCAAAATGCGAATGTTCAACGCCGACGGTTCGGAGGGCAAAATGTGCGGCAACGGCGTGCGTTGCGTAGGCAAACTCGCGCACGATTTGGGTTACGTTAAGGGCGGTATATGCCGCGTCGAAACGCTTTCGGGCATAAAAACGCTGGAATTTACTTTCGGCGCTGACGGCAAGGTAAACGGAGCAAAGGTAGATATGGGCGCGGCGATTCTCGAGGGCGAAAAAATCCCTTCCGCTTTCAAGGGAGAAAAGGTTATAAGCGAGCCGCTCGAAGTATGCGGAAAGAATTACAACGTCACCCTCGTGTCAATGGGCAACCCTCACTGCGTGGTGTTCGAAGACCCCGATACGGTCGACCTCGAAAAGCTGGGCAAACAGTTCGAAACCCATCCCGCCTTTCCTGAAAGGGTTAACACGGAGTTTATAAAGGTAATCGCCCGCAACGAGCTTAAAATGCGCGTGTGGGAGCGGGGCAGCGGCGAAACTCTCGCCTGCGGCACCGGCGCGTGCGCGGCGGCGGTCGCCTCCGTATTAAACGGTTATTGCGGCTTTGGAGAAGAAATCACGGTTCACCTTCTCGGCGGCGATTTAAAGATTGTCTATACGCAAAAATCCGTGTCCATGACGGGCGGAGCCGCGCTTGCTTTTACGGGCGAAGTCGAAATTTGACAATAGTTAAAATATTTGGGCGGCAACTCTTGATTTTTATTCCGCTAAATGTTACAATAAATTGGATTGAAAATAATTAATAAAATTTTTACTGCGTGAGCAAAACCGGGTTTTGCGTAGAGGAGAGGACATGACAAAATACATTTTCGTTACGGGCGGAGTCGTTTCGGGTTTAGGTAAAGGAATTACGGCGGCTTCTTTGGGCAGGCTTTTAAAGTGCAGGGGCTACAAAGTGGCTTCGCAAAAGCTCGACCCTTACATCAATATCGACCCCGGCACCATGAGCCCTTTCCAGCACGGTGAAGTTTACGTAACCGAAGACGGCGCCGAAACCGACCTCGACCTCGGACATTACGAAAGGTTCATAGACGAAAATCTGAACAAATATTCCAACCTTACCACGGGCAAGGTGTATTGGAACGTTCTGCATAAAGAGCGTAACGGCGAATACCTCGGACAAACCGTTCAGGTTATCCCTCACGTTACCAACGAAATCAAAACGTTTATTTACAACGTGGGCAAATCGTCAAACGCGGAAGTGGTAATAACCGAAATAGGCGGAACTATCGGCGATATCGAAAGCCAGCCCTTTATCGAGGCAATCCGTCAGGTCGCGCGCGAAGTCGGCAGAGACAACTGTTGCTTTATCCACGTAACGCTCGTGCCCTATATTTCCGGCTCCGAAGAGTTCAAATCCAAACCCACCCAGCACTCCGTTAAAGAGTTGCAGGGAATGGGCATAAATCCCGATATAATTATCACCCGCGTCGACGCTCCTATGCCCGCCGACGTAAGGGCAAAAATAGCTATGTTCTGCAACGTCGAGCCCGAGTGCTGTATAGAAAACATGACTATGCCCGTGCTCTACCAGTGCCCCATAATGTTGGAGGAGAGCAACTTTTCTGAAATAGTATGTAAAAGGTTAAAGCTCGACCCCCGCGTAATCGACCTTACCGAGTGGAACAAGATGCTCGAACGCATATCCGCGCGCAACAAAACGGTTAAAATCGCTCTCTGCGGCAAATACGTTGCTTTGCACGACGCGTATCTCTCGGTAGCGGAAGCGCTCGCGCACGCCGGCTACGAAAACGGCGCAAAAGTAGAAATAAAATGGGTCGATACCGAAGAAATAACAAAGTCCACGCTCAAAAAATTCTTCGGCGACGTAGACGGAATTCTCGTTCCCGGCGGTTTCGGCAACCGCGGAATAGAGGGAAAAATCCTCGCCGCTAAATACGCAAGGGAGAATAACGTGCCTTATCTCGGCATATGTTTGGGTATGCAGACGGCTGTTATAGAGTATGCTCGCAGCGTTCTCGGCTATAAAGACGCAAACTCCGCCGAGTTCGATCCCGCGTCCAAACACTGCGTAATAGACCTTATGCCCGACCAGCACGGCGTAAAAATGGGCGGCACCATGCGCCTCGGAGCGTATCCCTGCAAAGTGCTGGGCAATATGATGAAACAGGCTTACGGCGAAGAAGAAATTTCAGAACGTCACCGCCACAGATACGAATTCAACAACGATTTCCGCGCCGAAATAGAGGGCGCCGGTATGAAGATAGCGGGCACCTCGCCCGACGGCAAACTCGTAGAGGCGGTGGAAGTCCCCGCAAACGACTTCTACGTCGGCGTGCAGTTCCACCCCGAATTCAAATCCCGCCCGCAGTCGGCTCACCCCATATTCCGCGAGTTTATAAAATATGCTGTAAAATACTCTAAAAAATAATTTCCGTCATCAACCGTCATTCCGAGTTTGTCGAGGGGTTAAGAAGCCGAAGCGCAAAAAAACCGAACCGCATAACTTCAACCGCAACCGTCATTCCGAGTTTGTCGAGGAATCCGGAACATATCACGGCACAATAAAATTAAACCGATTACCGGAGTTTATATAAATGAACTTTAATAAAAATTTCAACGATATACCCGAAAGTTATCTCTTCGCCGAGGTTGCCGACAGGGTTGCAAAATATACCAAAGCCCACCCCGATAAAAAGGTGTTAAAGTTGGGCATCGGCGACGTAACTCTTCCCCTCGCGCCCTCCGTTATCAAGGCTTTGCACGACGGTGTAGAAGATATGTCCCGCGCCGAAACGTTCAAAGGTTACGGCCCTTACGAAGGATATTCGTTCCTTCGCGAAGCAATAGCGGATTATTATAAAAAATCGGGCGTAACGCTTTCTTTGAACGAAATTTTCGTTTCCGACGGCGCCAAGTCCGACCTCGGCAATATCCTTGATATTTTCTCAAAAGACAACACGGTGCTCGTTCCCGACCCCGTGTACCCCGTTTACGTGGACACTAACCTCATGGCGGGGCGCAAAGTTATTTTTGCCGATGCAACGGAGAAAAACGGCTTTTTGCCCATGCCCGACTACAAGGTGAACGCGGATATAATTTACATATGTTCGCCCAACAACCCCACGGGCGCCGCATACACAAGGGCGCAACTCAAAGAGTGGGTAGACTACGCAAATGCAAAGGGCGCCGTAATTTTATACGACGCAGCTTACGAGTGCTTCGTAACCGACTCTGCGCTCGCCCGCTCGATATTCTCCGTCGAAGGCGCGAGAACCTGCGCCATAGAGTTCTGTTCGCTCTCCAAAATAGCGGGATTCACAGGCACGCGCTGCGGCTATACGGTAATCCCGGAAGAGCTTAAAAAGGACGGCGTAAGCGCCAACAAATTGTGGCTGCGCAGGCAATCCACCAAGTTCAACGGAGTGCCCTATATAGTCCAAAAGGGCGCGGCGGCGGTGTTTTCCGACGAGGGTATAAAACAAATCCGCGCAAATCTCGCATACTACAAAAACAACGCAAAACTCATTGCCGACTGTCTGGACGAACTCGGCGTATGGTATACGGGCGGCAAAAATTCGCCTTACGTCTGGCTTAAATGCCCCAAAGGTATGTCAAGCTGGGAATTTTTCGACTATCTTTTGAACGAAGCGCAGGTCGTGGGCACTCCCGGCGCAGGCTTCGGTAAAAACGGCGAGGGGTATTTCCGTCTCACCGCATTCGGTAGCGAAGAAGTCACCAAAGAAGCGGTCAATCGAATTAAAAGTCTTTTAAAAAAGGTGTAATATGAACGAACTGTTACAGCGCGGAGCAGGCATTTTGTGCCACGTTTCATCGCTTCCGGGCAAATACGGAATAGGTTCTCTGGGCAAAGAAGCATACGCTTTTGCCGACTGGCTCAAAAGCGCGCATATCAAATACTGGCAGATTTTGCCCCTTGCGCAAACCGGTTACGGAGACAGCCCCTATATGTCTGTCGGCTGTAATTCGGGCAATCCCTATTTTATCGACTTGGAGGCTTTGCGCGACGATGGTCTTTTAGACGACGAAGAGCTCGCCTCGTGCGAGGTGCCTTTCGGTCCCGTAAACTACGGCGACCTTTACGAAAAGCGCTTTAACGTTCTGCGCATAGCATATGCACGTTTCAATATCAAAGACGAGGAGTTCACGGCGTTCGTCGATAGCGGCGAATTCGAAGATTACGCCGTGTTTATGTCTTTAAAATCCCGATATTCGTGCACGTTCGACGCCTTCCCCGATTCCTATAAGTATACCGAAAACCTCGCAATTAAAGATTTTAAGGCGAGCGTTTATAAGAGCGACTACTGTTTCTGGCTGTTTTTGCAGTTCGTTTTCAGGAAGCAGTGGCTCAAATTAAAGGATTACGTCAATTCGCTCGGCATAAAAATAATAGGCGACGTGCCCCTTTACGTTGCTTACGATTCGGCGGACGTCTGGGCTCATCCCGAGCTTTTCAAACTCGACGAAGACCTGCACCCTACCGAAGTAGCCGGCGTTCCGCCCGATTATTTTTCTCCCACCGGTCAGCTTTGGGGCAACCCCGTCTATAACTGGGAAGTTATGGAGAGCGACAACTACGACTGGTGGATAAACCGTATAAAACAGGCTTCCAAACTGCTCGATATTATCCGCATAGACCATTTCCGCGGTTTTGACAGGTATTATTCCATACCCGCGGGCGAAACAACCGCCGAAAACGGCGAGTGGAAGCAGGGTCCCGGACTCAAACTCTTCCTGCAAATCAAAATGCGTCTCGGCGATATCCCCGTCATAGCCGAAGATTTGGGCATAGTGGACGCCGGCGTCGAAAAACTTCGCCGCCGCACGGGCTATCCCGGTATGAAGATCATGCTCTTCGCGTTCGACGGCAAAGAAGAAAATCCCTATCTTCCCAAAAATATAGAGAGCAATTCGGTCGCCTATACTGGCACGCACGACAACGCCACATGTCTGGGCTTGCTCGAAAGAATGACGGAACCGCAGTTCAAAGTATTCAAATCCAGGCTTCGCGCCGCTCTCAAAGACGAGGGCGTCGTCTATCCCTTCGTTACAAGGGAGCAGGCGGTCCGCGCTCTTTGCCTCTGCGTGTTTGCAAGCAACGCCGGCGTGAGTGTAATTCCCGTGCAGGATCTCCTTTGTCTGGACGACCGCGCAAGAATGAATATGCCGGGCACTTCGCAAGGGAACTGGCGTTTCCGCCTTGCTGAACTTCCCGACAGAAAAACTACCGCAATTCTCCGCAGTATAGTAGAGGAATACGGCAGATAATTATTAACTATTAATTAAAACAATTAAAAACCCCGCAAAAAGCCGTGCGGGGTTTTTTACTTTTACGTATTCTCGAATATTCTCGTGCACAGCACGGTCATATCGTCGTCGGTCTTATGTCCCGTTCGGTCAAGCGCGCCCGCCAGAATTTTATCTGCGAGCGTCTGCGGATTAAGCGGTTTGAACTCCTGCAAAAATTCGTAAAGGTCGGTGGCGGAGGGGAAGGCGGAAGTTATCCCGTCGCTCATAAAAATTACCATATCTCCGCCCTTTAAAATTTCACAGCTCACTGCGGGGCGCAACGTGTCTAAAATGCCCATCGGCAGGGAAGAACTCTCTAAAATTTTAATTTCCCCCTCGCGCAGTATAATGCCGGCGGGCGAGCCTATCTTAACAAAGTCCGCGCGTCCCGTATCGAGATTTACCGCCGCAATGTCAATACAGGTAAAGCGTTCGTCGCGGTTGAAAGACAGCAGTTTGTTTATCGTGTTTAAAATCGCGTCCTCCGGCATCTCCGCGCGATAAAACGCCTCTATAAGAGAAATCGCCGCTTCCGAAACTTTGCGCGCGTACTCGCCGCTTCCCATACCGTCGGAAAGCGCCATCAAAAAAGCCCGCTCGTTAATCCTTATAACGGAGTGCGTATCTCCTGAAACTTTTTCTCCGCTCTTTACCGCGTATGCCACGCCGAAAGCCGCGTCAAGTCGGGGCGGGGCAGAAAATATCAGGCAGCTTTTATGCTCGTCGTAAATGATTTTATCCTTTAAAACGTATCTTCGCCCCAGTGTTTCGGAAATTATCTTTTCAAAAATTCCCGCGTTCGGCTTCCCCAAAACCACGGCGCACAGCTCGCCGCAGCTTTCGCCGTCAAGATACACTTCGGGGCAGCATATGCCGTGCGCGGACAACGCCCGCTTAACGTTTTCCGCCGCCGCTCCGAAGTCCGAAACTCTGCTCAAATCCACGGCGCACCCTTTCATAACCTCCGCAACCCCGCGCGCCTGTTCGGCTAACATAAGTCTGCCCGCGCGCGCGTTCTCGTTCTCGGTCATAAAACGGCGGTATTCGGCAAGCAACCCGTTAAGCCGTGTCAAAACGTCCGCCGGACGCGCACAGTTAGCCGTCATTTCGGAGGGCAAATCTATTAAATTGACTTTTCCCTTCACGCACCCCGTATCTATCAGCCGTTTAAATCCCGTGTAAACGTTCGTCTTTTCACACCGCTTTGCCCGCTCGCAGTTTTTGCAACACTTTTCTTTAAGTTCTTCAAGCATTCTGCCCCGCGCCGGCGAATCGTTAGACTCGTCGTCAAGCGACTGAAATGCGAATTCTATTTCGCGGAATACTTCAGATATTCTGTAAAGTCTTTCTCCCGTACGTCTGCGCGAGCGCACCACCGCAGTCTCGGGCAACACGCCGGTAACAGTCAGCCTGCGTTTCAGCGCGGCAAGTTTTTCGTCTTTTGCGAGCGACGGCAAAAAGCAGGATAAAAACAGCAAAAGCGAGTAGACCACTATAAGCAACACGGGACACTCGAAGCAATCCGTAAAATACATATAAACCGCAGTCGCGGCGGCGGTAACGGCGCCGCATGCAAACCTTCCTGCGCCGGTAAACAACAGCGAGAGGCAAGAGATTATTACTAACGCGGTAAGCGGCTCGAAAGACAGCTCCATCAAAGCGCACGGCAACGCCGTAACCAAAGCTACAATTATGCAGGCGGGCGAACGGGATAGACGTGCGGAAAAAACAGTTATTCCGGCGGCGACGCAAACGTAAAACGGCGTGCCGCACAACTGCGCGGCGCCCGCGCCGCAAACGGCGTAAACAACCGCAAGACACACCAGCTCGTCCTCTTTAAGGCGCGCACGCTCCAAGCGGTATAAAAGCGCGTAAACCGTCTTAAAGCAGAAAAACCCGAATATGAGTATAACCGCAGCGGCAATCGCGCGCAGAGCGTAAGCGTTTTCTATAAAAAAATCTCCGCCAAGCCACGGCGCGAAAGCCACGTACGGCGCAAGCGCAATCGATATGTAAACAAGCGCCTCGATTTTTATTTTTCTGCCCGTGCGCCTGTATAAAAAGGCAACCGCCGACAAAAACAGCCCCGCAAACACGCTTATAAGCGAGAGCACGAGGTTCAGGTGCACTATCGAAGCCAGCGCAAACAAAACGGGCGTTGCAATAACGTTCATTCCGCACATAAGCATGGCGAAACAAATCCCCAAAGACAGGGGGACGCCCTTAACCGCGCAGTTTGCGGCAAGCATAAGCCCGCCGAAAAAGGCGTATAAAAATACTGTTTTCAGGTTGATTTTTAACGGCATAGAGCCATTATAAAATAATATGACCGTAAAAAAACGTCGTAATTTGTCCCGCCTTGCCGTTTTTGTTACAAAATAAAATTAAAAATATAATAATTAGGCGGCGCGAACAAAACTGTTAGCGCCGCCTGTAAACAAAATAAAAAATCCTAAAAAAATTATACTTTAATCAAATTCACTTTCTCATTGCAAGATAAACCATCAAAACGGTCACGTCCGCGGGATTTACGCCGTAAATCCTGCCCGCCTGCCCCAAAGTAACGGGGCGAACGCGCTCTAACTTTTCACGCGCTTCCAGCCTCAAACCCTCTATTTTAGAATAATCTATGTCTTCGGGCAAAAGTTTTTCTTCCAGCTTTTTCGCCTTTTCTATCTGCGCGCGGCTCTTTAAAAGATATCCCTCGTATTTAACCGCCGTTTCCGCAGACTTTAAAACGTCCGCTTTTTCGCCTTTTAATATATCAAAGTGCGCGCGTATATCGTTCAGCTTCGCTCCGCGCCTTATAAGGTCGGCGTAAGTCACGCCCTGCGCCGAGCCGCATATCCCGTAACTTTTTATAAAATTTTCGGTAGCTTTTCCGTCCGCCCGAGAATTGAGAACTTCAACGACTCTGTTATAGCTTTCAACCCGTTTTTCAAATTTTTCTTTGCGTTCCGCAGTCAAAAGGGGAGTGCCGTAAATTTTCGGCGTTAAGCGGAAGTCCGCCGTATCCTGCCGCAAATTGAGCGAATATTCCGCACGCGAGGTCATCATTCTGTACGGCTCTTCGGTTCCCTTTGTCACAAGGTCGTCGATAAGCACGCCTATATAAGCCTCGTCGCGCCCCAAAATAAGGGGGGGCTTTTTCATTATTTTAAACGCCGCGTTGATTCCCGCCATCAGTCCCTGCGCGGCGGCTTCCTCGTAGCCGGAAGTTCCGTTAATCTGCCCCGCCGTGTAAATCCCTTCCGTTTTTTTGAATTCCAGCGTCGGCAAAACGTCCAGCGTGTCTATGCAGTCGTATTCTATTGCGTAAGCGTAGCGCATTATCTCGCAGTTTTCAAGCCCTTCAACCGAGCGGTACATTTCCCTCTGTACGTCGTGCGGCATAGAGGAAGACATACCCTGAACGTAAATTTCGTTCGTGTCCGCGCCTTCGGGCTCCAAAAAAATCTGGTGTCGCTCCTTGTCGGCAAACCGCACGACCTTTGTCTCTATAGAGGGGCAATATCTCGGTCCTGCCGACTTTATGTCGCCGTTATAAAGGGGGGAGCGGTCAAGGTTTCCCAAAATTATTTCGTGCGTGGTTTTGTTGGTGTAAGTCACAAAACAGTCGCGCGTGTTTTCGGGCTGAACGTCGTTTAAAAATGAGAAAGGGGTAACGCCCTCTTCGCCGCCCTGTTTAAGGCACGCTTCAAAGTTTACCGTTCTGCCGTCGAGCCTTGCGGGAGTGCCCGTCTTGAACCTGCGCACGTTAAAACCCAGCTTAACAAGGCTTTTCGTTAGTTTGTTCGCGGGCGCAAATCCGTTCGGTCCGCTCTTTTGGCGGTGTCCGCCCGTAACCGTTTCCGCGTTCAGATAAACGCCCGCGGCTATAATCACGGCTTTCGCTCTTATAATTCCGCCGTACGCCGTGCGGATTCCGCATACTTTACCGTTTTTGGTCAATATCTTTTCGCACTCGCCCTGAATAATTCTCAAATTCGGGGTATTTTCCAAAGTGCGCTTCATTTCCGCGTGATACGCGTTTTTATCGCATTGACAGCGTAGCGACTGAACGGCTTCGCCCTTACCCTCGTTCAGCATTCTTATCTGCAATGCTGTCTTGTCCGCGTTTATTCCCATTTCGCCGCCCAGCGCGTCTATCTCTTTTACAAGGTGCCCCTTCGCCGTGCCGCCTATGGAAGGATTGCACGCCAAAAAGGCTATGCCGTCGAGGTTGAGCGTGAGCATTGCCGTTTTCATACCCAGCCGCGCCGAAGCGAGAGCGGCTTCACAGCCCGCGTGTCCCGCGCCGATTACGGCTATATCGAATTGTCCTTCTTCAAACGTCACCATCTGTTCCAATCAAGCGTAACGGCGTTTCCGCCGCGTCAAACTACTTTTTAAGTATAACGTTCTTTATATCGTCAACGTCCTTTGCAATCTTGTCGTTCACGCGGCACATCTCTTCAACCTTATCGCGCGAATATAAAATAGTGGTGTGATCGCGCCCGCCCAGCTCTTTTCCTATGGAAATAAGCGGCAGAGTTAAAAGCTCGCACATAAGGTAACAGCATATCTGCCTCGGAATAACAATCTCCTTTTTCTTGCTCTTTCCCGTCAAATCGTTTTTATTCAAACGGTAATAGCCCGCAACCGCGCCTATTATCGCCTGCGGAGTAATTTCTTCCTTGCCGTTTTCCGAAACGGCTTCCGAAAGCGCGCTTCTCGCCAAAGATATGGAAATAGGCTCTTCATGCAGTTTAGACGCGAATATAACTTTCGTCAGCCTGCCTTCCAGCGTTCTCACGTCGTCGCCCGAATCCTGCGCCAAAAAAGTAAGCACGTCGTCGGGCACAAGGCACTTCTTTTCTAACGCCTTTCTCTTCAAAATCGCAATTTTCGTCTCGAAGTTGGGGGGGAGTATATCGAACAGCAACCCGCCGGAAAAGCGCGTGCGCAGTCTCTCTTCCAAAAGAGTGAGCTCCTTTGGAGGGTGGTCTGAAGATATTACTATTTGCTTGCCCTTCGCAACCAGCTCGTTAAACGTATGGAAAAACTCTTCCTGAACGGCTTTTTTCTTTTCTATGAACTGAATATCGTCTATAATCAGCACGTCCGCGCTGCGGTAATGCTGGCGCAGCCTGTTGCCCTTGTCGCGGGCGTCGGGTCCGCGGTTTGTGAACATATTGTCTATAATATCGTTTGTAAACTGCTCGCTCGTAACGTATATTACTTTCAACTCGGGCTTTTCCGCGGTAATCTTGTTTGCAATCGCCTGCATAAGGTGCGTTTTACCCAAACCGGTGCCGCCGTAAATGAAAAGGGGGTTATACGTCCCCGCGGGGTCGTTTGCTACCGAAAGCGCCGCCGCGTGCACAAACTCGTTGTTTTTTCCCACTACAAAGCTGTCGAACGTATACTTTTTATCAAGATTGTTCGGCGCGTCGAAATATTCTTCCGCGGGCGCGTTATATGCAAAGCCGTCGCCGCCCTCGACTTTCAAACGGAAGTCCGAAATACCTACGTCGGCTTTGATTATGGATTCGCGCATCTTTTCCGCGAGCGTGCCCGTAATGAATTTGGCAAAAGTTTCCGTCGGCGTTTCAAGCACTATGAACCGCCCGTCTATATCCACGGGAGTAAGGTTTTCGATATAAGTCGAAAAGTAGATGTGCGAAATTGTCTCGCGCATCTTTTCTTTAATCGGGTTATAAATAAAGTCGAAGTTGCCTTTTTCTGCCATTTTCAGCTCTTAATCCTTTGAAATTTCAAAAATTTTTGCTATAATAGTAAGTGTAAATAATTGTAAACACAATTATAATACAAAAACCGTTTAAAATAAAGTGTTTTGACCGAAAAATGTATATAAAAAATCTGATTTTGAAAAATTACAGAAATTATACCGACGAGCGCGTTGAATTCAAAGACGGGCTCAATGTCGTTTTCGGCAGAAACGCGCAGGGCAAAACCAACTGCGCGGAGGCGGTTTTTTATCTCTGCACCGGCGTTTCGCCTAGGAGCCGCAGGGACAAACAGCTCATAAAACACGGAGCCGAATTCGCCGAAATCTCCGCGGAGGCGGAGGGGCGTTACGGCAAAATGGAAATTTACGCAAAGATTTGCGAAAACGGCAGGGAATTCAGGCTCAACGGCAACAAGATAACCCGAACGGCGGATATTTTGGGCAACCTCTTTTCGGTGTTTTTCTCTCCGCAGGAGCTTCGGCTTATTCAGGACGGACCCGACGAGCGCAGGCGGTTTTTAAACGTTTCTATTTCCCAGCTTTCCCGCCCGTACTATATCGCTCTTCAACGTTACAACAAGGTTTTGGAACAGCGCAACAATCTTTTGAAAAATCGCGACCTCGATACCGTTTACGCGACTCTCCCCGTGTGGGACGCCCAGCTGTGCAAGTACGCCGCGGCAGTTGCATACAAGCGCGCCGATTATATAAAAATGCTCGCCCCGCTTGCCGCCGAAGCCCATAATTTTTTAACCGACGGCGGCGAAGAACTCAAAATTTCACCCGAAAAAAGGTACAAGGGCGAAGAAGCCGAGCTCGAAAAAAAGCTCTTTGACGAACTTTCAAACAACTACGACCGCGATATCCGCCTCGGCTATACCGCAAGCGGGCCTCACCGCGACGATATCGATATAGAAATCAACGGCACCGACGCCAAAACTTACGCCTCGCAGGGTCAAACGCGCACAGCCGCGCTTTCTATAAAACTTGCCGAAGTCGAAATTTTCAAAACTCTTTCGGGCGAATATCCCGTGTTTATTCTCGACGACGTCATGAGCGAACTCGACCTTCCCCGCCGAAAAAAACTCGTCGAACGCACTTCGGGCTTGCAAACGGTGCTCACGTGCACGCACGCGGAAAGAGTGCTCTACGGCAGAGAAACAAACAAAATAAAAATAGAGGGGGGAGCGGTAAAGAGATGAGAGCCGACCTCCATATCCACACTTATTATTCCGACGGGGCTCTGTCTCCCGCCGAAGTCGTCGCCGAGGCAAATAAAAACGGCGTCGAGCTTATCGCCGTCACCGATCACGACTGTATGCCCGCCTGCAAAGAACTTCCCGCGCTGTGCTCCGCCGCGGGAATAAATTTCGTAAACGGGTTAGAGGTTTCGGCTTATCTGGGCGGCGTCAAAATCCACACTCTCGGCTATAACGTAAACGTAGAAAATCCCGATTTCAAAAATTTTTTAAAAGAACTCCGCCTCGGTTCGTATAAACGGGGGGAGGATATAATAAACAAGCTCAACAAAAACGGAGTCAAAATCACGCTCGAAGAGGTAACCTCGCGGCTCAAAAGTCCGCTCTCGCCCGTGCATACTATGCACTTTGCCTTTGCGTGCGCCGCCAAAGGTTATTGCGGCGGCAATCCGTTCGAATTCTTCAAAAATTACCTTGCCTGGGGCAAGTGCGGTTTTTCCGATATCTGCCGCCCGTCGCCGTTTGAGGCGGTGGAAATTATTTCCGCGGCGGGCGGGTTTTCTTCTCTCGCGCACCCCGCAAGGATAGATATGCCGCAATCGGATCTTATAAAACTTATAGAAAATATGAAAGCGTGCGGTCTGGGCGGGATAGAAGCCGTTTATACTACGCATACTGTAACCGAAACGGCATACTATAAGGAGACGGCAAAAACTTTTTCGCTGGAAGTTACGGGGGGTTCCGACGTGCACCGTATCGGCGGCTCGCGGGAAATAGGTCGACCTGTTTTCCGTGCGGAAGGAGTTCTTGCAAAAAAACTCGGATTTTGAAAAATAAATTTTTTAAATTAAAACTGCTTATATCTGTGCTCGCTCTTTCGGCGGGCATAATTTTTTTACTTTGCGGATTTACCGTTACCGTGCCGCGCGGGGTCACCGTCAACGGCAAAAACGTGGGCGGAATGCCGGTTTCTCAAGCGGCGCGCGCCGTGCGTGAAGATATAGAAAAGGAGTTAAAAACAAAAACTCTCAAAATAACGGGTCAAGAAGTTTACACCTTCGCTTATCCCGAAATAAACTATAAAGACAACCTGTTCACACTGCTTAAAAACGCTGAAAGGGGCGAGAGGTTAGAGCCTCAAATCACGTACTATCTGTGCGGCGTAAAAGAGATTGCCTCCGCAATATGCTTCAACGAACGGCTTGAAAAGGTAGAACCTTACGCCGTGTTCAACTCAACGGGCGAACCTTTTACTTATTTCGAGGGCAACGACGGGCGCGAAGTCAACTCAACCGGACTCATAGCGGATATAGAGGAGTCGTTAAACGGCGGTTTCGAGCCCGTAACCGTAACATATGTCGGGGTCAAGCGCAAAGAGACTCTCGAAAACGTCAAAAAACGCACGCAAAAACTTTCGTCTTTCACAACCTATTTCGACGGTTCCAATCTCACCCGCGTAAGCAATATCCGCCTCGCCGCTTCTAAAATAAGCGGAACGGTTTTAGACGGAGGTAAAACGCTTTCGTTCAATAATACAGTGGGGGCAAGAACAAAAGCCCGCGGTTTTCTGCCCGCAAAAATAATAGAAAACGGCGAGTTTGTCGAGGGCGTCGGCGGCGGCGTGTGTCAGGTCAGCACCACGCTTTATAACTGCGCTCTTCTCGCGGGATTCAATATAGAGGAATATCATCCGCATTCTCTTGCCGTCAGCTACGTTCCGCCCTCGCGCGACGCTATGGTCAGCGGTTCGTCGTGCGACTTAAAAATAAAAAACAATTCCGATTGCCCCGCATATATACGTGCTTTAACGGGCAAAAACTTCGTCACGTTCGAAATTTACGGGCTGCACGGCGGGGCAAGTTATTCGCTTTCGTCGGAGGTCACCGGCAGTCTCCCCGCGCCCAAAGAGGAGTGCGACAGCCCCGAAAAGGCGCGCGCAGGCAAAGACGGACTCACCTCGCAGGGGTATTTGACGATAACGCGCGGGGGCTTCGAAAAAAGGGTGCTCTTGCGTAAAGACAAATATCAGCCCGTTAAGGGACTCGTCTATAACGGGGAAGAAGAGCAAAATCCGCCTTCGGACGAGGGCGAAACGTCAGAGTCGCCGCCCCAAAATTAACGCGCTCAAATATTTGTGTTTTTTCACGGATTATGTTATAATGTTAAGGATATTTTTTAAAACCGCAAGGTGGTGTTATGATTAAAATACTCGTTGACGCAATGGGCGGAGACAACGCGCCCGCCGCACCCGTCGAAGGGAGCGTGCGCGCTCTTAATAACGACAAGGAACTTTATCTCGTTTTAACGGGTAAAAAAGACGCGGTAGAAGCCGAACTTTCAAAATACGACTACGACAAAACCCGTCTCGAAGTCGTCGACTGTCCCGACGTGATAGATATGAACGATATCCCCACCGAAGCAGTCAAAAAGAAGGGTGCTTCTCTTATCGCGGGATTCTGGAAACTCAAAAAAGAAGACGACCTCTGCGCCCTCGTAACCGCAGGCTCCACCGGTGCGACTATAGTCGGCGCCCAGCTCATTTTAGGCAGAATAAGAGGCGTGCGCCGTCCCGCGCTTTGCCCCGCCATACCCAATACGCGCGGCGGAGTTACGCTTCTTTGCGACTGCGGCGCAAACGCCGAGTGCAAGCCCGTAATGCTTTGTCAGTTCGCCGTTCTCGCCTCCGCGTATGCCGAGGCGGGCTTTAAAATTCAAAATCCCAAAGTCGGGCTGCTTTCCAACGGAACAGAAGAGCACAAGGGCGACCCTCTGCATCAACAAACTTATTCCAGTCTTAAAAAAATACCCGATATAAATTTTATCGGCAATATCGAAGGCAGAGACGTTATGTTAGGCGACTGCGATATCGCGGTAGCCGACGGGTTTTCCGGAAATATCGCGCTCAAATCCATGGAAGGTTGCGGCAAGCTCGTTACCAACACTATGAAAAAAGAGTTCTCCGCCACGCTTTCCTCTAAAATAGGCTACCTGTTTTTGCGCAAAGCAATAAAGAAAATGCGCGCGAAACTCGATTTCGAAAAGTACGGCGGCGCGCTCCTTTTGGGACTCAAAAAAGTCGTAATAAAGAGTCACGGTTCGTCTAAATCCGGCACAATACAGGCTTCTATAGAAAACGCGGCCTCCATCTACCGCGCAGGTCTGATTCCCGCAATAGAAAAAAAGCTCGAAGCAATCGATTTCGACGCGCTCGTTCCGGCGGAGAACGACTGATGGATATCCTCGCGGCGGAAAGGCGCATCGGTTACAAATTCAAAAATAAAAACCTGCTAAAACGCGCTTTTACTCTCGCCTCGTTCGATGCCGAAAGCAACAACGAAGCGCTGGAATTTTTCGGCGACGCCGTTCTGGAATTCATCGTTTCGGAGAGCATATTTTCAGTAGATGCAGACGAGGGCGAACTCACCGAAAGGCGCAAATCCCTCGTTTGCGACAAATCGCTCGAACGCGTTTCCAGATCGCTCGGGTTAGACAAGTTTCTTATAAAAGACGCAGGCGACACCCGCAACAAAAAGGCGGTGCCCTCCGTGTACGAGGCGGTTACCGCCGCGATCTACCTCGACGGCGGAATGGATAAGGCTAAAAAATTCGTTTTGCGCACACTCGATTTCGGTTTTCGCGCTACGGAAAAAAATTATAAAGGCGAATTGCAAGAGGCGTTGCAAAAACGCGGTTGCGGTTGTCCTGAATATAAGGTGACGGACTGCGGAACCCCGCAAACCCCTAAATTCTTTGCAAAGGTCGTCGTAATGGGCAAAACGTTTACGGGCGAAGGCGGCAGTAAACAGCAAGCCGAACGTCAGGCCGCCAAAAACGCACTCGAAAGTTTATTCGGTTAATGTTCTTTCTTTAAAAAACGGTAAAGTATGATTACATTTAAACAAATACAACTCGTCGGTTTCAAATCTTTTGCCGACAAAACCACGGTAACCCTCGGCGAGGGCGTAACCTGTATAGTCGGGCCTAACGGTTGCGGCAAATCCAACGTTGCCGACGCTATCCGCTGGGTTCTCGGCGAACAGTCCGCTAAAATGATGCGCGGCTCGCAAATGCTCGACGTCATTTTCAGCGGAACGCAGTCCCGCCGCCAGATGTCGATGTGCGAGGTAACGCTCACTTTCGACAACACAAACCGCATCTTCGATATCGACTGCGACGAGGTCGAAATGACCAGACGTCTGTACCGCGACGGCGAAAGCGAATATTTGCTCAACAAACAGCCCTCGCGTATGAAAATTTTAACGGGACTGTTGCACGGCGCGGGCGCGGCGAAAGAGGGTTACTCGATTATCGGTCAGGGCAGAATCGAGCAGATAATGAACGCCAAACCCGAAGACAGGCGTTCGATTTTCGAAGAAGCTACCGGCATAGTAGTATTCAAAGACCGCAAAGCCGACGCCGAACGCAAGCTCAACGCCGCAAAGGACAACCTTTTTATCCACGCGCAGCGTATGCAGGAAGTCGAGCGCCAGCTCAATCCTTTGAAAAGAGCGGCTGAAAACGCTATTAAGTACCGCGAGTTATACTCCGAACTGCGCCGCCACGAAACCAACCTTTACATAGTCCGCCACGACGGCGCCGAGGGCGAAAAACAGAAAATAAACGAAAAAAAGGCGCAGATAGACGAGAGAATAGAGTTCCTCACCGTAAGGATGGAAGAACTCCTTAACGAATATCACGATTGCCGCAAGCGAGTCGACGAAACCGATACGGAATTGCAGGATTTAAACGACAGAATCCGCCGTTACGAGGTCGGCATAGCCAACAAGAGCGGAGAATCCCGCCTCTATACCGAGCGCGCACGTTCGGTCAAAGAAAAGTTAGCCAACGCACAGGAAGAAATAACTTTTTCAACCAAGCGAATAGAAGAGCTCGAACGTGAAATCCGCCGCACCGAAGCGTTGCAAAGCAAAAACGCGGAAAGAATTTCGGTAATGACGGCAAAGTCTGGCGAACTCCAAAAAGAAACCGACGAACTTTCGGCTAAAATATCGGACTACGAATTCCAGACGGGCGAACACCGCAAAAAGGTAATGGACACGTTCAAAGACCTGTCAGAAATGCGCCGGAATTTGGGCTCGCTCGAAGCGCAAAAACAGCTTCTTGCCGAGCGTCTGGGCGAAATCGAGAGCGAAATGCAAAAAATCCGCGCCCGCAGAGACGAGGCGAGGCAGGGTTACGAAAAGAGCATCGAGCGCGGCGAGAGTTTATCGTCTTTCCTCGGCAACGAAGACGCGCTCCTGTCCGAAGCGGAAGAAAAACTCAACAAGAGCGAACAGGAACTTCAACAGCTCGTGCGCCGCGTATACGACACCGAGGCGGGCATTAGGAGTATAAACGACAGTTTAAACACTTACAGAGCCCTCCGCGACAGATTCGACGGCTACATCTATTCAGTAAAAAGGCTGTTGAGCGACGCAAAAAACAATCTGGAACTCTCCGCAAGAATAAAGGGACTCATAGCCGACGTCGTCAGTTGCGAACGCGACTACGAAGTCGCTATCGAAACGTCCTTCGGCGGCGCCATGCAAAACGTAATAACGGGCACCCGCGAGGACGCAAGGGAGCTTATAGAGTACTTAAAGGCAAACCGCGCGGGTCAGGTAACGTTCTTGCCTATAGATGCAATTCAGCCCCGCCCCGTAAACAAAATGATAGACTTTGCCGCAAAAGAAACGGGCGCTATCGATCAGGCTATAAAACTCGTAAAATACGACAAGCAGTTCGACAGCGTTATAAAATACCTTTTGGGCAATACTTTAATAGTAGACAACATTCACAACGCTACGCGTATAGCAAAACTCTACCCCAGAGCGTTCAAAATAGTCACTCTCGACGGCGACCTGATCGCCACAAGCGGTTCTATGACGGGCGGCTCCAAAAAAGACGCCGCAGGCAACCTGCTTGCAAACGAACGCAGGATTAAAGAGCTCGAAGAGAGCGTAGAGGCTAAAAAAGAATTTTTACAGCGTTCGGAAGGCAAGCGCGCCGAACTTCAAAAAAACAAGGAGCAGGCGGCGGAAGAACTCAACCTCCTCCGCGGCAAACTGCAAAACGCAAGAACGGAACTCGCGTCCGTCACGGAAAAGCAGTCGTCGCTCTTAAATTCCGTAACTTCCGCGGAGAGCGAATATGCGGCGTACAACCAGTCGTTAAACGCGTTGCGCCAAAGACTCGCGGGGCTCGACAGCGAGTATACTGGCGTTACGGCGGGCGCAAGTTCGCTTACGCAACAGTCTGATAAAGCCGCGGACGAAATGGACGATATGAGCGCCGAGTTCGACAAATTGAGCAAAGTCCGCTCTGAAAAGCTCGAAAAGCTCAACGCTTTGCGCGTGGAAATAGCCGGTCTTAACAGCGCTAACGCCTCTTTCGGCGAAAATGTGGACCGCTACAAAAAAGAAAAGGACGAGCACTATTTGAAAATAGAGCGCATCAACGCAAGCATACCCGCAATTCAGCTCGAAATAGAAAACTTAAACGCGCAAGCGGAAAAAACCGCCCTTACGGAAGAGGAACAGCGGGTAGTAAACGATTTGCGCCGTCAGATAACAGAAGTAACCGCGTCTAAAAATCAGCTCAACGAAAGAATTAAACAGACGGACGCGGAGCGCCTCGACAGCGTAACCGAGCGCGAAAACCTCATTACAAAGTCGCACAATCTCGAAATGTCGCTCGCAAAAATAGACAGCGACCTCGAATATTTGCGCCAGCGCATAGAAGAAGAGTATAACGAAACGTACGAAGGCTGTTTGAAGTACAAAGAAGAAAATTACGACGTTTCCACCGCCAACTCGCAAATCGCAAACTGCAAACGCCAGATTACCATGCTCGGCGCCATAAACCACAACGCGGTTGAAGAGTACGACGAGCTCTCCGTTCATTACGAAAAGATGGTTACGGACAAAGAGGATATGGATAAGGCGATTGCAGATTTGACTACCGCGCTCGACGATATCCGTTCCGAAATGCTCAAAATCTTCGACGAGGGCTTTAATACCATCAATGAAAATTTCAAACGTACGTTTAAAGAACTTTTCGGAGGCGGCAAAGCGGAACTTCAACTCGATTACACCGACTGCGACGATCCGTTAAACGCAGGCGTTGAAATTATCGCCTGCCCCCCCGGCAAAAAGCTAACTAAAATTTCGCTTCTGTCAGGCGGCGAGCGCGCGCTCACTGCAATAGCAATACTCTTTGCTATTATAGGTATGCGCCCCATGCCTTTCTGCGTGCTCGACGAAATCGAAGCGGCGCTCGACGAAGCAAACGTAGCAAGGTATGCAAAATATCTCAAAAAGTTCGCTTCCGATACCCAATTCATTGTAATAACTCACCGTAAACCCACTATGGAAAACGCCGATATACTTTTCGGTGTAACCATGGAAGAAAAGGGCGTTTCAAAGGTCGTTTCCGTTAAACTTTCGGAAATTGCGGAAAAGCTCGGCGGCGACAGTATACAGTAATTACCTTATCGTCACGTTGAGCACAGCCGAAACGTCCGGCAACTGCCCGGATTAAACTATTTAAAAACAAATCAAACGGTATTTTATGGGACTTTTTTCAAAATTAAAAAACGCGCTCAAAAAAACGAGAGAAGGACTCTCGTCCGCGCTTTCGAATCTGTTTTCCAAAAACAAGATAGGCGACGACTTTTACGACGAACTTGAAGAAATTCTGATTTCCGCCGATATTTCGGTGACCACCGCCGAAGAGGTGGTCGAAGAAATCCGCGCCGAAGCAAAGCACGATAAAATCAAAGATAAAGAATTCGTCTGCGACCTTTTGAAGGACGTCCTCGAAGAAAAACTGACCGAAGCGGAAATTCCGCAAATCAATTATCCCGCGGTGATTATGCTTGTAGGAGTCAACGGAGTGGGCAAAACCACCACCGTGGGCAAGCTTGCAAATTACTTTTTGTCGCAGGGTAAAACGGTCACGGTTGCGGCGGCGGATACCTTCCGCGCGGCGGCGGCTGATCAGCTCACCGTATGGGCTGAACGCGCGAAAGTGCGCATAGTCAAGCACGAAGAGGGTAGCGACCCTTCCGCGGTAGTGTTCGACGCGGTGGCGTCCGCAAAGGCAAAGGGAACCGACGTCGTCATTGTAGATACGGCGGGCAGATTGCACGTAAAGGCTCACTTGATGGAAGAACTCAAAAAGATGTCGCGCGTGGTAACAAGAGAATATCCTCAAGCCGATTTTTACAAGCTGCTCGTTCTTGACGCAACCACGGGCAACAACGCTATTTCGCAGGCGGAAATTTTCGACGAAGCCGTAGAGCTTGACGGAATAGTCTTAACCAAACTCGACAGCTCCGCAAAAGGCGGGTTCGTTATCTCGCTTTGCAGTACTTTGCAAATCCCCGTTCTCTTTACGGGCGTGGGTGAAAAAATAGAGGATATGGAGCCGTTTGACCCTGAAGAATTCATAGACGGAATTATATGATTCAAGCGGCGCACGGCGGATAAAAAAGCATAGCAAAATTGAATTGCCCCCGCAATATGCCGCAAATAACGCAATTTTTTCAAAAAGTAAAGCGCGGAAGTTTAAAACTTCCGCGCTCTTTTTTTCAAGTTATAGGTCGTCGACGTCCTGAACGGGTTTTCCCCCGTCTACGGGCGTTCCGGTATAACTTCCGTTGGGATCATAGCTGTCTTTAAACTTATTTACAGTCTTTCGAGCTCTTGCCACAACCCTTACCGCCGCAATTCTTTACGTTTTTGCTTTCGCTGTTCTTGCCGCAATTCTTGGTAGAATTAGCCTGTTTGTTTTCGTTGGTCTTTCTCATATTTTCTCCTTTTGAAACGGAATATGCAACTCGACGTATCCTTGACTCGAATGGCACAGGGGACAAACGTCCCACGCCTTTGTCGAAGTATGCATATATCCGCACTCGCTGCAAATATAGAGTATTGGCGTTTCGTTGCTGTACAGTACGCCCTTATTAAAGGCTTCGTACAGATAATTAAAAATCATTTCGTGCCTTTCTTCTACTTTTGCCACAAGTTTGAAAAGAGCGGCGATGTCCTTAAAACCTTCATCTTCGGCGTCCTTTGCAAAGGCGGGATAGATTCTTTCGTGTTCCTCGCGTTCGTCGTGCGCGGCGTTTTTAAGACATTCCGCTATATCTCCCCCGTGAAAGGGATAGCCGGCGTCAAGATCTATATTATCAAGATATTCGCCGCGTTTGTTGAGTTCTTCGAAAAATCTTCTCGCGTGTACCGTCTCGTTTTTGGCAAGAATTTTCACCGTGTCGGAAAGGGTTACGTAACCCTGTTCGTTCGCCGCGCGTGCTATAAGCTGATATCTCATTCCCGCTTGGCTTTCGCCGGCAAAACTCCTTGCTAAATTACGGTAAGTTTTGGTTTCGTCAAATTGCATAACTTTCCTCCGTCTACAAGTATTTTGTGCGGGTTTTCAGGTATTATACAATTCGGCAATGCCATTTTTTGGTCTTGACGTTTTTCCTGTTCGGGTATATAATTATAAAAAAGACAAGAGGCGGCTATGTATAAAGTTATCGTTATATCGCGACAGTTCGGCAGCGGCGGCAGAACAATAGGCAAACTCACGGCGGAAAAGCTCGGCATTCCATGCTACGATAAAGAAATTATAGAAAAGGTATCGCAAAACTGCGGTTTTGCAAAGGACTTTGTAGAAAGTCAGGGCGAGTACGCCAATCACCGCACATGGCTGGGCAGAGCGCTCGAAGGCTCCAACAGATTCGAGGGCATGAACAATCAGGATAAAATCTGGGTCGAGCAAAGAAAGTTTATTTTAGAGGTTTCCCAAAATCCCTGCGTTATTGTCGGTCGCTGTGCCGACAGTATTTTAAAAGACAGGCAAGACGTGCTTAAAGTCTTTATTCACGCGGACGACTGCTCGCGCGCGGAGCGTATAGTCAAACTTTACGGCGAAAAGGCGGATAAACCGGAAAAGCGCTTAAAGGACAAAGACAAGCGCCGCGCCGCATATTATAAGTGCTATACCGACTCCGAGTGGGGCGTTGCGTCAAACTATCATATAGCGCTCGACAGCGGCAAACTCGGCGTCGAAAAATGCGCCGAGATTCTCGCGCATATCTTCAAAGAGGGGTAATTCCGTAATCGAAAATATATCTTTATCAATAAATCGCGGAGCCGAAAACGTATTCGGCTCCGCGATTTTTATATTTATAGCGCAGCGTTGATTTTTAATCGGACTAAAAGTCAATAATAACTATATCGGTATAGTGCGTATATTAGAAAAATATGTCAATTTATCAATATCAAATTAAACATTCCGCTTGCAATATATCCCCGCGTGTTGTATAATAAAAACTAATTAATGTTTATTATTAATTTGATATTTTACCAATTTGAAAGTGGAAATTTCATTGAATTGAAAGTAAGGAGGGCAAAGTGCATAAATTTACGATTGCAGTAGCCGGAACCGGCTATGTGGGTTTATCTTTAGCAGTTTTGTTATCACAACATAATGATGTTTTTGCTGTCGATATTGTACCGGAAAAAGTAAAACTTATCAATAATAAAAAATCGCCCATTCAAGACGATTACATTGAAAAATATTTATCTGAAAAAGAATTGAATTTGACTGCTACAACGGACGCTGAATCAGCCTATAGACAATCGGATTATATAATAATTTCAACGCCTACAAATTATGATACAGAGAAAAATTTTTTTGATACTTCGTCTGTTGAAGAAGTTATTAAATTAGTCAAATCTGTAAACTCGAAAGCCGTTATTGTTATTAAATCTACAATTCCTGTTGGGTTTACAGAGTATATTAAAGAAAAATACGATTATAACGATGTGCTTTTCTCTCCGGAATTTTTGAGAGAGTCAAAAGCTTTGTATGATAATTTATTTCCGTCGAGAATAATTGTCGGATATGATAAAAATAACGAATATTTAAAATTTAAAGCGAAAGAGTTTGCCGGTTTGTTACAAAACGGAGCTTTAAAGAAGGATATTCCCACATTATTTATGGATTTGACCGAGGCGGAAGCCGTAAAGCTTTTTTCAAATACCTATTTGGCAATGAGAGTTGCTTTTTTTAACGAGTTAGATACTTACTGTGAGATTAAAGGCTTAAACACAAAAGATATTATTAAAGGCGTATGCCTAGATTCACGTATTGGAGATTTCTATAATAACCCTTCGTTCGGTTACGGCGGCTATTGTCTCCCTAAAGACACAAAACAACTCCGCGCAAACTACGACGGCGTTCCTAACGACCTTATAAAAGCGATTGTTGCTTCAAACCATACAAGGAAGAGTTTTATTGCAAATGAAATATTGAAGTTAGCAGGATATAAAGAAGGGGCGGACAATTCCAATATAATTATTGGAATTTATCGTTTAACAATGAAATCCGATTCCGATAATTTTCGTGCGTCGGCAATTCAAGGAGTAATGAAACGTATTGCCGACCACGGTATTAAAGTTGTAATTTATGAACCCACTTTAAAAGACGAGTGTTTTTCGGGTTATGAATTAGAACATAATTTTACGAAATTTAAAACAAGGTGTCATGTCATATTGGCAAACAGGACAGATGTGGCATTAAATGACGTAGTTGAAAAGGTTTATTCAAGAGATTTGTTTAAGAGAGATTAAAATTATGAAAGGAATAATTTTAGCCGGCGGAAGCGGAACGCGATTGTATCCGCTTACAAGAGTAACAAGTAAACAGCTCTTGCCTGTTTATGACAAGCCAATGATTTATTACCCGTTGTCTGTTTTAATGAATGCCGGCATCAACGAAATACTCATTATTTCAACGCCAGACGATGCGCCGAGATTTGAAAAGCTTTTCGGCAACGGCAGCGATTTGGGGTTAAAGCTTTCTTATGCGGTGCAATCATCACCCGACGGCTTGGCGCAAGCATTTATTATCGGAGAAAAATTCATTGGCAACGATTGCGTTGCTATGGTTTTGGGCGACAATATTTTTGCAGGGCACGGTTTAAATAAGAGGTTGCGTAAAGCTGTAAAAACTGCCGAAGAAGAAGGTCAGGCAACTATATTCGGATATTATGTAGACGATCCCGTAAGATTCGGCATAGTGGAGTTCGACCGTAACGGAAAAGTGGTTTCTATTGAAGAAAAACCGGATTTTCCTAAAAGTAACTATTGCGTTACAGGGCTGTATTTTTATCCTAACAGCGTTATAAAAAACGCAAAAAAAATGAAACCGTCAAAGCGCGGAGAACTTGAAATTACCGATCTTAACAAGATATATCTTGAAAAAGAAATTTTACAAGTAGAAATTCTCGGTCAAGGTTTCACATGGCTGGATACAGGTACTATGGATAGTCTTTTGGAGGCTTCCAATTTTATCAAAACCGTAGAAACGCATCAGCACCGGAAGGTAGGTTGCATTGAAGAAATTGCTTATCTTAACGGTTGGATTACCAAGAAGCAGCTGATAGCGCTTGCCGAACCGCTTTCAAAAAACGAATACGGACAATATTTGAAAGACGTAATGAGTGGAAAGTTCATAAACGGTTTATTTTAGGGGGACGTTTTTCATGAATATTATAGTTACCGGCGGCGCCGGATTTATCGGGAGCAATTTTATTTTCCATATGTTGGATAAACATCCCGAATACCGTGTAATTTGTATTGATAAACTTACTTATGCCGGAAATCTTTCTACGCTCAAAGGCGTAATCGATAAACTTAATTTTCGTTTTGTAAAAGCTGATATCTGCGACAGGACGGCTGTTTTTAAACTTTTTGAAGAGGAAAAACCCGACGTTGTAGTTAATTTTGCCGCGGAAAGTCATGTGGACAGGAGCATAGAGGATCCGGGTGTTTTTCTTCAAACAAATATTATCGGTACCGCAACACTGATGGACGCTTGTCGTAAATTCGGAATTCAACGTTTTCATCAGGTTTCCACCGACGAAGTTTACGGCGACTTGCCTCTGGACAGGCCCGATTTGTTTTTTACCGAAAACACCCCTTTGCATACCAGTAGCCCATATTCGAGTTCCAAAGCTTCGGCCGATTTACTCGTTATGGCTTACCACAGAACTTACGGCTTGCCCGTAACCGTTTCCCGTTGCTCAAATAATTACGGCCCGTATCATTTTCCCGAAAAACTGATTCCGCTTATGATAATCAATGCGCTTGCCGATAAACCTTTACCGGTTTACGGAGAGGGGCTTAACGTGCGTGATTGGCTGTATGTAGAAGATCATTGCAAAGCTATAGATTTAATTATTCACAATGGTCGAGTCGGCGAGGTTTACAATATCGGCGGACATAACGAAATGAAAAATATAGATATTGTAAAAATTATATGTAAGGCGTTGGACAAGCCAGAAAGTCTTATAACTCACGTTGGCGACAGAAAAGGTCATGATATGCGCTATGCCATAGACCCTGAAAAAATTCATAAAGAACTCGGCTGGTTGCCGGAAACAAAGTTCAAAGACGGAATCCGAAAAACCATAAAATGGTATCTCGATAACGAGGACTGGTGGCGACCTATAATTTCGGGAGAATATAAAAATTATTACAATAAAATGTACGGGAACCGTAAATGAAAGTATTGGTAACAGGCGTAAACGGACAGTTAGGATTTGACGTTGTAAACGAATTGAATAAGCGCGGACACGAATCCGTGGGCGTCGATATCTCCGAAATGGATGTAACCGACGCCGCAAACGTAAAAAGAGTAATGAATAACGTTAAACCTGACGCAGTCGTCCATTGCGCCGCGTGGACGGCTGTAGACGCCGCCGAGGATAAAGAGAACATTGACAAGGTTCGCGCAATCAATTATTTCGGAACTAAATATATTGCGGAAGAATGTAAAAAACTCGATTGTAAGTTGATATATATTTCTACCGATTACGTTTTTGACGGACAAGGCACCAAGCCGTGGGAACCCGACTGTAAAGATTACAACCCTCTCAACGTTTACGGGCGAACAAAACTTGAAGGCGAACTTGCTGTTGCCGAATCGCTTGAAAAATATTTTATTGTCCGTATCGCTTGGGTATTCGGTTTGAACGGTAAGAATTTTATAAAAACGATGCTGAATGTAGGAAAAACCCACAAAACCGTCCGTGTCGTTAACGATCAAATTGGCACGCCGACTTATACCTATGATCTTGCAAGACTACTTGTCGATATGGTTGAGAGTGAGAAATACGGGTATTATCACGCGACAAACGAGGGCGGTTATATCAGTTGGTTTGATTTTACTAAAGAAATATTCAAACTTGCAGGATACGATACGGAAGTAATCCCCGTTTCCACTTCCGAATACGGTTTGTCAAAAGCGGCTCGTCCGTTTAACAGCAGGTTAGATAAAAGCAAACTTGTACAAAATGGTTTTAAAACATTGCCTACATGGCAAAACGCTCTTGAAAGATATTTAAAGGAATTACGCAATGGGGCAAATTAAGGTTACGGCACTACCTATAGAAGGGCTTTATATAATAGAACCGGCAGTTCACGGAGACAAACGCGGCTATTTTATGGAAACATACAATAAACGCGATATGGAAGAAGCGGGCTTGAATTTGAACTTTGTTCAGGACAATCAGTCAATGAGTGTTAAAGGCGTACTCCGTGGCTTACATTTTCAAAAGCAGTATCCGCAGGGGAAGTTGGTACGGGTTATAAAAGGTAAAGTTTTTGATGTTGCCGTCGATTTAAGAAAAGACAGTAAAACTTACGGTAAATGGTACGGCGTTGAACTTACCGAAGACAATAAGAAGCAGTTTTACATTTCAGAAGGTTTTGCCCACGGTTTTTTGGTTTTAAGCGATACTGCGGAATTTTGTTATAAAGTGACCGATTTTTATCACTCCGGCGACGAGGGCGGTTTAGCTTGGAACGACCCGACTATCGGTATTGATTGGGGAGTAATCGGCAATTATGACGGTACGGCCTCTGCAAACGGTTATACTCTTCCCGACGGCACGCCTCTCAATCTTTCCGAAAAAGATCGGAATTGGCTTGTTTTAAAAGATACTTTTAAGTTTTAATTATGATAACAGTTGATGTTGTTTGCTTACTTTATCAAGCCGACAACTATATAGAAAATTTAATTAAAGGCTTTAAAAAGCAAGAAGGCGTTATTTTTAATAACGTAATTTTTGCTATCACTGAATGTGGTGATACCCGTCAAGTTAAAAATAAAATAACTGAAAACGGATATGCTTTTTTTTGTGTGAACAAAGAAGATTTCTCACATTCGCTTACGAGAGAAAAAGCTATATGTGATTACTGCACAAGCGATAAAGTGATTATGATATCGCAAGACGTTAATTTGTTAAACAGTAATGCATTTTATGAACTTGTAAAACCGTTAAACGAAGAGGTTGTTTTTGTTTATGGCAAACAGATTTGTAGAAAAAAAACTATAGAATATTATGTTCGTAAAAAAAATTATGGTGAATGCAATCGATTTGTTTCAATAGATGATATAGATAAATTGCAACTAACAACTTTTTTCGCTTCCGATGCGTTTTCCGCTTATCATCGTCCGACTTTTATTAAATTAAACGGATACGACAATATTCATATGATGATGAGTGAAGATATGTATTATGCAAAAAAAATAATTGAAGCGGGATATAAAAAAGGATATATAGCAACGGCAATAGTTGAGCATTCGCATAAATTTACGTTAAAACAATTGTACAATAGATATTGTGAAACGGGAAAATGGTTTTCACAGCATCCTGAATTTAATAATTATAAAACGACTGATGCAGGATTAAAACTCGCGTTTTTTGTTTTGGGGCAAGCGTTAAAAGATTTTAACTTACCGGTGATAGTGCGTTGGTTACCGGATATGTTGGCTAGATATCTAGGTATGAGAAACGGCAAAAATCATTAAATAAGTAATTATATTTATTTTTAGTCAAAGTAGGTTTATTATGAAGAAAATTTATGTTTTATGTCCGTACGGATTAGTAACAGGCGGACCGGACGCTCTTCATCAGATTGTTTACTATTTAAATTCTATAGGACTAGATGCCAATTTAGTCTATGTGGATATATTGAGCAATAAAAAGAAAATACCCGACTCATATAAAAGATACGTAACTTCTTATAAACTTTTAAAAGATATTAATGATAGTATGGAGAATATTGTTATAGCTCCAGAAACTTTATCAAATTTTTTAAATAAATTTACCTATGTTAAAAAGTATTTGTGGTGGTTATCTGTAGATAACGACAGAAAATTGGGTGGATCTAAATTTTCAAAAATAAAGTTGTCCTTTAAAAAGATTCTCAAATTCAAATTTTATAAGATTTTAACTTTCAAAAATGTAATGCAGCACAAACAATATAACTTTAACAAAGAATGTAAAGGCATTACGCATTTGTGCGCTTCTTATTACGCATATGATTTTGTAGTTAATAGAACAAGAAATAGAGTAGTTCTATGTATTGAACCTATAAGTTTATTTTATTTGGAGAAAGGTATTTATACAGAACTAAATAATCGTGACGACGTAATTCTATATAATCCTAAAAAAAATTATGAATTCACCTTAAAGATAATAAAAGCCAATCCTGATTTAGTTTTTATTCCTTTGATAAATTTGAATCAAAATCAACTGTTAAACCTTTTTAGAACTTCAAAATTGTATATTGATTTCGGATGGTTTCCGGGAGCGGAGCGTATTCCTAAAGAAGCCGTTTATAATGGGTGTAATATATTAACCGGATGTTTTGGAGCTTCAAATTTTTATCAAGATGTAATGATCGATACAGAATATAAAATAGAAGCTGAAGAAAAAAACATTGGAGCAATAAGCAATTCCATAAAGAATTTGTTAATTAATTATAATATTCTTTTTAGTAAATTTGATAACTATAGAAACTTGGTTAATTCTCTAGAATCAACATTTATTGAAACATTAAGTCGTGAATTTGGAGATTAAAATGTACCGTACTAAAGTTTTAGCAATTCATTTGCCGGCATTTCATAGGATTCCGGAAAATGACAAATGGTGGGGAGAAGGGTTTACCGAATGGGATAATGTGCGTAGCGGTAAACCATTATATAAAAACCATTGGCAACCAATAATTCCAATTAATAATTACTATTATAATCTTTCAAAAGCGGAAGACATCGAAAAACAATTTGAATTAGCCGATGAATTTGGTGTTTATGGCTTTATTTTTTATCATTATTGGTTTGGTAACGGAAAAATGTTATTTGAACAGCCAATTGAAGATGTTTTAATTAATAAAAAAATAAAGGGTCGCTTTTGTTTATGCTGGGCTAATGGTTCATGGATTACCACGTGGCACGGACGAGATCCTGAAACATTATTGAAACAGGAATACGGTGGAATTGCAGAATGGGAGAATCATTTACAATATTTTTTGAAGGTGTTTAATGATGAAAGATACATTAAAATAAACAATAAACCTTTATTGTATATTTACAACGCTGTTGAAATACCTGATTATTCAGATATGATAGATTATCTTAATAAACGCTTAAAGGAAGAAGGATTTAACGGTATTTATATCATAGAATATATATCGTCTAAAAACAGATGTTTGTGCTCTGAAAAAAGCAATGCGGTTGTTGAGTTCGAACCTTTGTATACTACTTATTTTGATATTTCAAAATTTAATTTATTTAAAAGGTTTTTATGTAAAAAATTAAAAAGAGTAGATTATCAAAGCTATGATAAACTGTGGAATTATATTTTAAAAAGAAAAAGAACATATGGCGGTAAGCCTATTCAAAAGGGTTGCTTTGTAAATTGGGACAACTCTGCGCGTAAAGGGAAAAATTCAATGATTGTTAAAGGCGCAACGCCTGAAAAATTTGGGAATTATTTAAAAACGCTTATAGAAAACAAAAGAGTAGATAGCGATAGCGAATTTGTGGTTATTAACGCATGGAACGAGTGGAGTGAAGGCGCATATCTTGAACCTGATGCAAAGAATAAATACGAATATTTGGAACAAATAAAAAAGATCGTAAAATAATATATGTTTGTTTATGTTTGTTTGATTGGTTTAATTATTTTATTAAATTTTATTTTAAATAAAAAAAACTATATAATTGCTGTTTCGGTTTTGTTGATTTTATGTGCTGGGTTACGTCATCCTGAAATGGGTTTAGGCGATGTTGAAAAAATCTATTTGCCTTTATTTGAACAGTCAAGGGATTTGACTATTATTGATATATTCGCCCAATTTTCTTTAAACAATGGAATCGGCAATATGCTTTTGATGAAGTTGTTTACGTCTCTTAACTTACCTTATCAGCTTTTTTTAGCATTTTGCAGCGCAGTATTCGTTATTGCATCCGAAAAATTAGTTTTCAAATATTCAAAAGATGTATTATTAAGTCAAATTATTTTGTTGTCAAGTGCATACTTTTTTTCTTTTGCCGTTATAAGGCAGTATATGGCATTAAGTTTTCTATTGTTTTCAATGCCATATTTATTTGGTAGAAAACCGATTAAATTTACTTTGACTATTATTATAGGGGCGTTATTTCACTATACAGTTTTAGTAGCTTGGTTACTTTATCCTTTAATAAGAATTTTTAAATCCAATATTTTGATTATCGCAGTTATTGTAAGCGGATTATTATTTGGTTTAGTTTTTCAATCTGTTGTAATCGATGTGATAGGATTGTTTTATCCTAAAATATATGATTATATATCATATGGAATTTATCAAACTGGCGGCAAATTATCGCTGATATGGTTACTAATTTTATTTGTATCGATTTGTATATATTTCTTTAACTTGAGAAATGGTTCTGATAAATCGTCTCGATGTGGACAAAAAGTATTATCTTCTACTTATGAGTATACATTGGTTCTTTCTATTGGAATTATGGCGTATGCATTTTCAGCTATAGTAGTAGAGTTTTATAGGTTCAGTCAATATTTCACTATAATAAATATTATATTATTGCCTAATCTAATAAGTCAGGTCAATAACAAGTCGTTGAAAATTTTTCTAAAGATATCTGCTATTGTGTTGTTTTTAATTTATATGACTTTGTCAACTTTAAATAACTTGAATTGTCTACATTATCAGTTTTTTTGGCAGTAACTGTTGAGTTCGTTATGGTAACGGTATAAAAATGAAAAGAATAGCTATTATTTGTCATGACCACAGCCTGTCCGGCGCTAATCTATCATTAATTGATTATTTGAAAAATTATAATAGGGAACGCTTTGATGTTAAAGTGTTTTTTCCGATGAAACAGAACAGCGGTATGGCTGATGAGTTAAAAAAAATCTCGGTATCTTATGGCTGTTATAAACTTTTTGTTATTCCTAAAGAACTCAAAAAACTTTCATTCAAGAGAAAATTGAAACGCTTATTAAAACGCGCATATAATTTTATATTCGGCAGTCTGCATTATAAACGTTTAAAAAAATCATTATCAAATTATGAATTGATAATTTCAAATTCATTTTCTGTACTATATGGTGCAAAAATTGCTGTTGAATTAAAAATTCCTCATGTATTTCATATAAGAGAATTTATGGAAGAAGACCATCAGATTACTCATTATAATTTGGAAGAAGTAGAAAAATTATGTATTTATTCTAGTGCCGTATTTATATCCAACAGTATTAAACAATATTATTTGAATAAATACCGTTTTAAAAGCTATAAAGTTATTTATAATAAAATACATTATGAAAATAGTTTTATAAAATCAAAAAAATTTTATTCTGATAATATTTTAACTATATTAATGGTTGGTACATTACAACAAAATAAAGGTCAATTTGACGCCATCAGAGCAGTTGAGTTGTTGAAGGATAAAATTAAAATTAATCTGATTATATGCGGACAAGGAGTAGATGCCGGTGTCTTGAAAAAATATTGTAAAGAGCATTTGCTTAATAATGTTCATTTTTTAGGACAAGTGCATAAAGAAGAATTGCTTGAAATTAGAAAAAACGTAGATATTTCGCTTGTATGCTCAAAAATGGAGGCATTGGGGCGCGTAACGGTAGAATCGATGTTTTATGAAAGTTTAACAATCGGTGCTGATTGTGGTGAAACAGCTTATTTATTAAGCGACGGCAGAGGTTACCTTTATGAATACGGTGACTATGATAAATTGAGCAAATTAATTATCCGTTCAGTAAACGAAATTTTGGAAGTAAACGAAATCATTAAACGAGCAAAAAATTTTGCTTTGGAAAAATTTTCTAATGATATTTTAACACAAATTCTAGAGTGATTTTTTAGCGGCAACATAAGCGACATATATGTTTTTTAGCGTGAATTTTTATAATATATTTGAGATGTTTGATTATCCGTTTTGCATAATAAAAATGTACGTAAATTTAATAACTTAAAAAAATGTTATGATATTACGCTTGTTTAAACATTTAAAGGAACCGATAGATAATGAATTATAGAAATTTTCAGGATTTAAGCAATTTGATATTGTCATCGATTGATAAAGTACCGTATGATATCGATTTAGTTGTCGGTGTGCCAAGGTCAGGCTTATTAGTCGGTAATATTTTGTCGTTGATTATGAATAAGCCGTTGACCGATTTATCCGGGCTTGCTGAAAATAGAATTATAAAAACAGGTTCCACAAAAAATTTAAGCGGCAGAAAAGACAGCGTATACAGTTGCAAAAAAATACTTGTTGTCGAAGACTCGGTAAGTACAGGAAATTCAATAATAAAATGTAAAGAATATATAAATCAGCTCAATTTGCAGTGTGAAATTTTATATTTGGCAGCTTATGTTGAACCGTCAAAAGAAAAAATGGTGGATATATTCTTTGAAATAGTATCGCAACCCAGAGTCTTTGAATGGAATATTTTTCATCATCAGGGTGTTATTCCACATGCGTGTATAGACTTTGACGGAGTTTTATGTGTTGACCCTACTGAAGAAGAGAATGACGACGGACCTAAATATGTAGAATTTATAAAAAATGCCAAACCTAAAATAATTCCAACCTGTAAGATAGGATATATAGTAACCAGCCGATTGGAAAAATATCGAGAATTGACTCAAGAATGGCTGTCTAAACATAATGTTTGCTATGATCAATTGATTATGTTAAACGCTACAGCAGAAGAAAGAAAAGCAAACGCATTACACTCAAAATTCAAAGCGGATTTTTATGCCAAGCATAGTGACGCAATGCTATTTATTGAAAGTTCTCTTGTTCAAGCGGAACAAATTAATTCATCAACTAAAAAACCGGTATTTTGCATTGAAAATAATGAATATATTAACGGCGGTAAGCTTTATAATGCCAAACAAAGTTTCAAATCACGTGTTAGAAGGTTTTTTAAAAAATTTAAAATTTGCAGGTGGCTTTATAATTTAAGAAAAAGGTAAGAAAATATGCAATTGGAAAAGTTGAAAAATGCAAAAAGGGGAGCATTTTGGGGAATTCTAAATAAATTAGTGGCCATTTTGTTCCCTTTTTTCATTCGAACAATTATTATAAATAAATTGGGAGCGGAGTATTCCGGCTTAAACAGCTTATTTACGTCTGTATTACAGGTATTAAGTTTAGCCGATTTAGGATTTTCGTCTGCAATGGTATTTGCTATGTATGAGCCAATAGCAAATGATAATATCGACGAACTTAACGCTCTTTTAAACTACTTTCGAAAAATTTATTTAATCATCGGATTAGTTATTTTAGTAATTGGGTGTGCATTAATTCCTTTTTTAAATTTTTTTATCAGCGGCGATGTCCCCGAATCGATAAATATTTATATTCTTTATGTAATATTTTTAATGAACTCGGTTTTGGGTTATGTATTTTTGTCATACCGAGCTTCACTTTTCAGCTCTTACCAAAGAGAAGACGTCATTTCAATTTTTAACTTAATTGCAAATATTGCAATGTACAGTTTGCAAATTTTAGTTTTGTTATTGATTGCTAATTATTACGCTTATATTATTTTATTGCCGGTTTTTACTATATTTGGCAACCTGTTAAAGTACATTTATTCAAAAAAAATGTATAGCAATATTAAATGTATAGGCGTTATAGATAAAAATACCAAGAAAAAAATATCCAAAAAAATTTCAGCTTTATTTTGCCACAAATTCGGCGGCACGGTAGTAAACACCGCTGATAATATCGTCATTTCGGCATTTTTGGGACTGGTAGTTTTATCTAATTATAATAATTACTATTATTTAATTAGTGCGGTTTCAAGTATTATACTCATTTTGTTCAACGCTTTTACGGCTGGTATAGGCAATAACATTATATTAAAAAGCAAAGAAGATAATATGCAAAAGTTTTATGCGATTTTCTTTGCAAATTGTATAATTGTAATGGTTTGTACAGTATGTCTTTTTTCAATGCTGCAAGATTTTATTGTGGTTTGGGTAGGGGAGCAATATATGTTTGATTCTCTAACAATGATTCTTTTGTGTGTTTATTTCTTTGTTCACACTATAAGGCGTACAATTATTATGTTTAGAGATGCGGCAGGTATGTGGAATGAAAATAAATTTCAACCAATCGTTTCCGCTGTTTTCAATTTGATTATTAATATTATTTTAATTCAATATATAGGCGTTAACGGTGTTATAATTTCGACTATTTTATCTATGCTTCTCATAGATATTCCATGGGAATCAATCACGTTTTTCAAATCTATGTTTTCCACAAAATGTTTTAGATATATTTTATATATGCTATTTTTCAGTTTGCTAACAGTTGGTTCATGTTTTATAATGTATCTTATAAATCAATACTTGGAAATTAACATTTATGTTCAACTTATAGTTAATTTTTTATTATCCGTCAGTATCGCAAGCGTAATTATATGTTCAACTTGTTGGCACTTTAAAGAATTTAAGTATTTAGTATGTAGGATATTTAAGAGAAAGAGACAAAAAACAGATAGTTAAATCATGGCATTTTTATTAGTTGGATTTTAGAGTGTAACTATTTGATAATATAAATGTATAAAGTTGGAGTTGACGGTTGAGGTGATTCGGCATAACGGATATATTAAAATTTTTTACAAGAGGCGTAAAATGCGCCTCTTTTTTATATTTTTAAATTCGTCAAAAATTGCGCGCGGCAGACAAATTACGGCATAGAAAAATATTATTCGGCATATAATTTAATACTTGACGTGAAAATAAAAAATGAAAACACGGCTATGAGAGGATTGAATTATGTGGGACTATATTGCCGAAAGAGTGATAAACGAGGCGAATTATATAACGGAAACGTCTTCCACGGTCCGCGCCGCGGCTTCACACTTTTCCATAAGCAAATCAACCGTACATAAAGACGTAACCGAGCGTCTAAAATATATCGACGCCGAGCTTTTCGAAAAGGTTCGCACCGTTTTAGACAAAAATTTATCCGAGCGCCATATCCGCGGCGGGCTTGCCACCAAAGAAAAGTACAGGTCGGATAGATAATTTTTCATTTAATTTTAACAAAAATTGTATGCTCATAAATTTGAAAAATCTCGACGTTATATGATATAATTTTTTCGTAAAACGTATTAAATCCAGCCCGCCGCTTATGCGGCGGGCTGGGCGGGTAAATAACGGTGAAACTTTTAGGCATAGACGTCGGTTCTACCACCGTAAAAGCGGCGGTAATCGACGAGAATAACAAACTCATATATTCGTCCTACGTAAGACACTTTGCAAAAGTCAAAGAGACGGTTCTCTCCGAGCTCAACGTAATAAAGGACAAATTCGGCGGCGAATATGCCGTTTCGATCACGGGCAGCGCAGGACTCGGTCTGTCGCAACGGAGCGGACTCAATTTCGTTCAGGAAGTCCAGTCCGCGTATATTGCCATTCGCAAACTTTTTCCCGATACCGACGCCGCCGTCGAACTCGGCGGCGAAGACGCTAAAATCATCTTCGTCACGGGCGGCGCCGAACAGCGTATGAACGGCTTATGCGCAGGCGGTACGGGCGCGTTTATAGACCAGATGGCAACGCTTCTGAACGTTTCCGTCGAAGAAATGGACGAACTCGCCCTGTCTGCGGAAAAAACTTATTCCATAGCGTCGCGTTGCGGCGTTTTCGCCAAATCCGACGTTCAGCCCCTTCTCAATCAGGGCGCAAAAAAATCCGATATTGCCGCCTCGATTTTTCAGGCGGTTGTCGATCAAACTGTCTCGGGGCTCGCGCAGGGTCGCAGAATCAAAGGCAAAGTGCTGTTTCTCGGCGGCCCCCTGTACTTTTTAAAGGGCTTGCGCAAAGCCTTCGTGTCAACGCTGGGTTTATCCGAAGAAAACGCCGTTTTTCCCGATAACGCCCCGTGCTTTATGGCAATAGGCGCGGCGTACAATTCAGTGGGCAACAAAGGCGAAAAGATCGACGCCATCATAAAAAGAATAGAAGAGGTCCGTACGGGCAACGAAATAATCACCGGTAAAAGACTTTTTGAAAATAAAGAAGAATACGCCGCTTTTGTAAAACGCCACCGCGCCACGGACTTAAAGTTTGCCGATATTTCATCATATGCCGGCGAGTGCTATATAGGAATAGACAGCGGCTCTACCACGACCAAACTCATAGCAATCACGCCCGACTGCAAAATCCTGTGGTCGCACTATCAGTCCAATAACGGACAGCCGCTCGATATAGTTATCAATAAGTTAAAAGAATTCTACGCCCTTTGCGGCGGAAAAATAACCGTTTCGGGCAGTGCGGTAACGGGCTACGGCGAAGACCTGATAAAAAGCGCCATAAAGGCCGATTTCGGAATAGTGGAAACGGTTGCGCACTACAAAGCGGCGTTGCACTTCAACCCGAAAGTAGATTTCATTATAGATATAGGCGGGCAGGATATAAAGTGCTTCAAAATCAAAAACGGTTGCATAGATTCCATTATGCTCAACGAGGCGTGCTCTTCGGGTTGCGGTTCGTTTATACAAACGTTCGCCCGCGCTATGGGTATGGAAATTAACAAATTTTCAGAAAAAGGATTGTTCGCCGCAAACCCCGTAGAACTCGGTTCGCGTTGCACCGTATTTATGAACAGCGCGGTAAAACAGGCGCAAAAAGAGGGCGCCGGCGTAGAAGACATATCCGCGGGATTGTCTTCATCTATAGTCAAAAACGCCATTTATAAGGTAATAAGGGCAAACAGCGCCGACGAACTCGGCGAAAACATAGTCGTTCAGGGCGGAACTTTTTTAAACGACGCCGTTCTGCGCTCGTTCGAGCTCGAAACGGGCAAAGAGGTAGTGCGTCCGGGCATAGCCGGTTTAATGGGCGCTTTCGGCGCCGCGCTGTACGCAAAAGAAAATGTTTCAGGCGTAAGCACGACTTCGGGTTTTCGTGAGCTTGAAAACTTTTCTTATACCTCGCGTTCGGCAAACTGCAAGCGTTGCACTTCCAACTGCAACGTTAATTTCATTAACTTCGGCGACGGCAGAAAGTACGTTTCGGGCAACAAGTGCGAGCGCGGCGCAGGCTTAAAACCTGCATCGGAAGAGCTGGATATATACGCATATAAGCAGTCAAGGCTTGTCGACAGTATAGAAGGAGTGCGCGCAAAAGGCAGGCGCGGGCGCGTCGGCTTGCCCCTTCAGCTGGGAATGTACGAACAGCTCCCTCTTTGGGCGGGCTTTTTCGAAACATTGGGTTTCGAAGTCGTTCTCTCCGAAAAATCCTCCCGCAAGCTCTATTTCAAGGGTCAGCATACCGTAGCGAGCGATACCGCCTGCTATCCCGCAAAACTTATCCACGGGCATATCGAAAGTCTGTTAGACGGCGGCGTCGATTTCATTTTTATGCCCTGCGAAAGCTATAACATAGACGAACACTGTTCAACCAATCATTATAACTGTCCCGTCGTGGCTTATTATCCCGAACTGTTAAAAGCAAATAACGAGCGCCTCACCGCAGATAATTTCATTACGCCTTACATCGATCTCAATATGCGGAAAAGCTCCGTAAAAACGCTTTTTGTTGCGCTTTCTCGCTATAATTTAAAAAAGAAAGATATTTCCCGCGCGCTTGACGTTGGCTTCGATAGACTTGAAAAATATCACGCCGACGTAAAGAGCAAAGCCGACGAAATTTTATGGAAGGCGGAGCTCGCCGGCAAACAGGTGGTCGTGCTTGCGGGCAGGCCTTATCATCTTGACGGCGAAATCAACCACGGCATAAACAAGCTTTTGACTTCGCTCGGCATAGCCGTTTTGAGCGAGGATTCCGTATTCGAAAAAGGCGGCGAAGTAAAGGTTGACGTTCTCAACCAGTGGACTTACCACGCAAGGCTCTACCGGGCGGCGGACTTTGCCGCAAAGCGCAAAAACGTCAGCCTCGTTCAGCTCGTGTCATTCGGTTGCGGACTCGACGCCATCACTTCCGACGAAGTCCGCGCAATTATGGAAAAGAACGGCAAACTCTACACGCAGATAAAAATAGACGAAATCAACAACCTCGGCGTTGTTAAAATCCGCCTTCGCAGTATGCTGGCGGCTATAGAAGAGGCGGCAAAAAATGAGCGCGATTGATTACACCACCAAATACCCCAAATGGGACAAGTCCATGAAGGCAACGCACAAGATACTCGTGCCCGACATGCTCCCTTGGCACTTTCTTATTATAGAAAGGGTGTTAAAGTTGGAGGGGTTCGACCTCGAAGTGCTCAAAAACGAGACCCGCGCCGTCATAGACGAGGGCTTGAAACACGTTCACAACGATACGTGTTACCCCTGCCTGTGCGTTACGGGGCAGTATATCAACGCGCTCAAAAGCGGCAAATACGACTTGGAACACACCGCACTTTTAATAACGCAGACAGGAGGCGGGTGCAGGGCTTCCAACTATATGCCGCTCATAAGAAAGGCTATTAAAAACGAATTCCCCTCCGTGCCCGTAGTTTCCATAAACTTTTCCGGACTGGAAAAAGACAGCGCGCTCGAAATAGGCGCAAAACTTTTCTTAAAACTCGCATACTGCATACTTTACGGCGACGCGATAATGTGGTGTTATAACCAAACCAAGCCTTACGAAAAGACCTCGGGTGCGGCGGAAGCGGCGCGGGAAAAGGCGGTGGACTTCGCGGTTTCGAAGTTCGAAAAGGGCGGCTACTCCAAATATAAAAAGATTATAAAAGAAATTATAGATATTTTCGCCGCAGTCGAAAGAACGCAAGAAAAAAAGGTAAAGGTCGGTATAGTCGGCGAAATCTACATCAAGTATTCCCGTCTCGGCAACAACGGACTCGAAAATTTCCTTTTGGAAGAGGGGTGCGAACCGGTTGTTCCCGCGCTCATGGACTTCATTTTATACTGCATAATAAACACCGTCAACGACGGCGCCCTTTACGGTCACTCGCGCGGCAAAGCTTTTATTTACAAGCGCGTCTACAATCTCGTGCACCGTATGCAAAAAAACGTAATCAAACTTTTCGCCGCAGAAGGAACTTTCCTTCCCCCGCACGACTTCGAACATTTGCGCAAGTGTGCTGATAAAGTTCTGCATCAGGGCGTAAAAATGGGCGAAGGCTGGCTCATTCCCGCCGAAATGTGCGCCCTCGCGGAAACGGGAGTGCCCAATATCGTCTGCGCCCAGCCGTTCGGTTGTCTGCCCAACCACATAGCGGGCAAAGGGGCGGTGCGCACTCTCAAAAATATATATCCCGACGTCAACGTCGCGGCTGTCGATTACGATCCTTCGGCAACAAAAGTCAATCAGGAAAACCGCATAAAACTCATGCTCGCCACCGCAAGAGAAAATTCAAAGGTATAAACCGCATTCATTTTAAAAACGTTGCGTCTTTAAAAGGCAAAAAAATATAAAGCGAAACCCCCGAACGTTACCGTTCGGGGGTTAATTTTACTTAATCAAAGTATAAATTTTATCAAAGTCGCGTCTTTTCTTTTCGCGCACAGGGCAACTCTCCGTTTTATATCCCAGCGCGATAACCAACGGAAACTTCGTTCCCTCCGGCAAATTCAAAAAATTCGCAATGCCTTTTTCGTCGCGCAAACCTATAATACAGCTCTGTATTCCCTTTTCTTCGGCGACAAGCGTGATATAAGCCGCCAAAATTCCTATATCGTTGGGTATAAATTCCTCGTTGGAAACCCGCCTGTCCCCGCGCATAATTGCGTGAGGGGGGAGTTGTTCCAATACTAAATAGGTGTTTACGCAGTCCGCCCAGACGTTCGCGCCGTCCTTTTGAACGAGCGGCTTAAAAACTTTTGCTTTTTCACCTTTAACAGCGTAAATTTTCCACGGTTGCGCGTTTATCGCCGAGGGTGCAAGGCATGCAAGTCGGCAAATTTCTTCCAAATCGCCGTCCGCTATTTCTCTGTCGCAAAATTCCCTCGTGCTCTGTCTCTTTAAAAACAAGTCTTTTAACATATTATATTATACGCGTCAGCCTTTTTTAACGTTTTGAATAGACTGTTTGGCTTTCGCCGCAACGTTTTCTTTCGTAAATCCGAAGTACTCAAACAGCACTTTCGCGGGCGCCGACGTTCCGAATGTTTTCATTGCGATAACTTCGCCGTAATCTCTCGCGTATTTATACCACGCGTAGTGAGACCCCGCCTCGACGCATACGCGCGCCTTAACGGCTTTGGGCAGAACGTATTCCTTATATTCGGGGGTCTGCTTTTCGAATTCTTCTATGCTCGGCATCGAAACCACGCGCGCCTTTATGCCGTCCTTTTTAAGCAGTTCTTTCGCGCCCGTGCAAAGGTCTACTTCCGAACCCGTGCCTATAAGAATAACGTCGGGTTTGCCCTTGCAATCCTCTAATATATATCCGCCGGCAAGCGCCTTGATTCCCGACCCCTCGTTCTGGTTTAGATTTTGTCTCGAAAGAACCAATACCGTAGGGGAGCTCTGCGTAAATGCGGAAATATAAGCCGCCGCAGTCTCCTTTCCGTCGCAGGGGCGGAAAACTTTAATATTGGGTATAGAGCGCAAAGCGATAAGTTGCTCCATAGGCTGATGGGTGGGTCCGTCCTCGCCCACGCCTATGCTGTCGTGCGTCATAACGTAAATTACGGGCACGTTCAAAAGCGCGCTTATTCTTATGCCGCATTTCATATAATCAGAAAAAGCGAAGAATGTGGAGCAAACTATTTTAAGTCCGCCGTGCAACTGTATGCCGTTGCATATCGCCGCCATAGCGTGCTCGCGTATACCGAAGCGGATATTCCTGCCCGCCCTGTTTTCGGGCGAAAAGTAATCGGCGTCTTTTATGTTGGTCATAGTGGAGGGGGCAAGGTCTGCCGAACCCGATAAAAGGTTGGGCATAGATTTGGCAAGCTCGTTTAAAATCTTCCCGCCAGATACGCGCGTAGCTTCCGGTGCGGAAAATTCAAACTTGGACAAAAGTTCGGTATAGTCGATATCGTATCCCGCCATATATTGCTTGTATTTTGCTGCAAGCTCGGGGAATTCCCTTTCGTACTCGGCAAAAAGTTCGTTCCATTTCTTTTCGGCTTCAAGTTTCTTTTCGGCAAGTTTCGCGCAATAATCTTTTACGTCCGCGGGTACTTCAAAGGGCTCTTCGGTCCAGCCGAGGTTTATTTTCGCCTTTGCAAGGTTCTCCTCGCCTAATGGCGCCCCGTGCGACTTCTCGCTGTTTTCAAGCGGCGAGCCGTAACCTATCTTCGTGTTGCATATAATTATAGAAGGTCTCGTCAGGTCCGATTTGGCCTTTTCTATCGCGGATTTCAAAATAACGAGGTCGTTTGCGTCGGGTACGCGTATAACCTGCCAGCCCTGCGAATTGAATCTCGTAACGATATCCTCGTTGAAATTCGTGTTTATATCTCCCTCGATGGTGATGTTGTTCTTATCGTAAAGGAGAATTAATTTCCCTAATTTCTGCGTGCCCGCAAACGAGCAAGCCTCATAGCCCAAACCCTCTTCGAGGCAGCCTTCGCCGCACAGTACGTAAGTAAAGTGGTCTACAACGTTATAATCCGGTTTGTTGAAAACCGAAGCGAGGTGCGCTTCCGCAAGCGCAAAGCCAACGGCGTTTCCTATGCCCTGACCCAAGGGGCCGGTCGAAGTCTCCACACCGTCGGTCTTGCCGTATTCGGGGTGACCGGGCGTGCGCGACCCGAGTTGACGGAAGTTCATCAAATCCTCTTTTGTCACGTCGTAGCCGAAAAGGTGCAAAAGGGAGTAAAGGAGCATAGAACCGTGCCCTGCCGAAAGAACGAATCTGTCTCTGTTGTCCCACTTGGGGTTAGAGTAACTGAAATTCAAAAAGTCGGCAAACACTTCAAACCCTACGGGCGCCGCTCCCATACAAATGCCGGGGTGACCCGATTTAGCTTTTTGGATTGCTTCCGCAGACAGTATTCTTACGGTGTCTACGCATTTTGATTTAATGGACATCGGTATTTCTCCTTACAGTGTAAAATTCAAAAGATTTCGGGTTTGCAAAAACCCGTATTTTTGCAAAAGTGATAAAAGTTTTTTCGCGGCTTTTACGTTTCCGCCTATAACGTCGCTCTCTAAATTTATCGGCATAACGGGGTCGTGCACGCTCATTCTCACCAAAATCCAGCCGCAACCCGTGTTTATTCTCACGCCCTCGTAACAGTCGGGCGCAAGCGTAAACCCGTCCGCGCTTCCGATATCCCTTTTAAGCCCTTCCAGAACTTCCGCGCCTTCCGCTCTGAAATCGCGGCTTTCCTCATTGAAAGAAATTCTCACTTCGCTCTCTTCCGCGGGGCGTTTCAAATCCCGTATAAGGTCTGTCAGGCTTTCGCCCTTTTTCGCCTGTTCGGAAAGCGAAATCAAAATTTTCGTTATCAAATATGCGCCGTCGTCCAAATAATAGTTCTCTTTAAACGCCGCGTGTCCGCTCGTCTCAATGGCAAGGGGAGAATACCCGCCGTTTTCGTTTATTTCAACGCACTTATCGATAACGTTTTTATATCCGCGCATATACCGCAGGTGTTTACCGCCGTGCTTTTCAATAAACTCCGTCAGCCCGTCGCTCGTCACGCTGTCGGTGACGATAACGCCCTTTTTGTCTTTTAAAAGTATCGCGGAAAGAAGCGCAATCAGCGCGTTGCGGTTAATTTCTCCGCCGTCCGCGTCCACGCAAGCCGCGCGGTCCACGTCGGTGTCGAAAATTATGCCCAGGTCGGCTTTTTCTCTGACCACCGCTCTCGAAAGGCTGTCTATGGCTTGCTTATCCTCGGGGTTGGGTATATGGTTGGGGAACGTTCCGTCGGGCTCCAAAAACTGACTGCCCTCCGTATTCGCGCCCAACGGCTTCAAAACCTTTTCGGCAAAAAATCCGCCCGCGCCGTTGCCCGCGTCCACTATAATCTTTTTGCCCTTCAAAGGGAGCTTGCCGCAAGCGTTTTCAACGGTCTTTACGAGTATTTGCGAATACTCGTCCATAAAGGATTTTTCCTCGTAACCGCCCTTGCCTTCAAAAAAGTTTCCTTCCTCGGCATAACTCAAAATCTCGTCTATATCTCCGCCGTCGAGCCCTCCCTCGGGGGTAAAAAATTTAAGCCCGTTTCTGTCGAACGGCAGGTGTGAGGCGGTAACCATAACCGAAGCGTCGCAACCGAAATCCGATTTTTTGAGCAGTATGAACATTGACGGAGTAGAAGAAAGCCCCGTATAAACAAAGTCGCACCCGCAGGCTAAAAACGCGTTTTTCGCGCACGCCACAATACGGCTTGACGAAACTCTGCTGTCGTTGCCCAGCGCTATTTTAAACTTCGTCTTGCCTGTTTTGACGTTCAGCCACTTAACAAAAGCCTTGCAAATGCGCTCAACCGCTTCGTCGGTAAGAGTAACGGGCGAATTCGCCGCAACCGCAACCCCGCGAACGTCTGTTCCGCTCTTAAGTTTTTTAAAATTTATGCTTTGCATACGAATTCATTATACTATAACGGGGGTTTTATTACAAGTATTTGCAAGAGATTATTTTTTATTTTTTTGTTTTGTCAAACGGCGTCAAAATCCTTTATTTTTATTTTCCCGTATGCTAAAATTATGTTAAACACACATTATTGCCGCGCGCAAAGGGCGTGAGGAGGATTTTATGGCAAAAGAAAACGGACAAAATTTCGTGGAGCAAATCGCCGACATAGAAAAGGACTTCCCCAGATGGTATACCGATATCGTTATAAAAACCAAACTCGTGGACTACGGACCCGTCAAGGGCACTATGGTAATCCGCCCTTACGGCTATGCTATATGGGAAAATATTCAAAAAGAACTCGACGCGCGTTTTAAAGCCACCGGTCACGAAAACGCGTATTTTCCTCTGCTCATACCTATGAGCTATTTCACAAAGGAGGCGGAGCACGTAGAGGGCTTCGCACCCGAAGTCGCGGTTGTAACACACGCGGGCGGAGAAGAGCTTTCCGAGCCTTTGGCAATCCGTCCCACTTCGGAAACTATCTTCGGTAACATGTATTCAAAGTGGCTTCAATCATACCGCGATCTGCCCATAATGATAAATCAGTGGGCTAACGTTATGCGCTGGGAAAAGACCACCCGTCCCTTTTTAAGGACTTCGGAATTCTTATGGCAGGAAGGTCACACCGCTCACGCTACGGAGGAAGAGGCGGTGGAAGAAACTATGAAAATGCTCGGCGTGTATAAAGAATTCGCCGAAAACTGCCTTGCAATCCCCGTAATCTGCGGCAAAAAGACTGAAAAAGAGAAGTTCGCGGGCGCCGTTGCAACCTACGGTATGGAAGCCATGATGAAGGACGGCAAAAGTTTGCAGGCGGGCACTTCGCACTATCTCGGTCAAAACTTTTCAAAAGCTTTCGATATTAAATTTTTAGATAAAGACGGCGCTCAAAAATACGCCTACACCACAAGCTGGGGCGTTTCCACCCGTCTCATAGGCGCGCTCATAATGGCGCACGGCGACCAAAGGGGCTTGGTTCTGCCCCCCGTAGTCGCGCCCGTTCAGGCGGTAATAATCCCGATCGCCGCAAAAAAAGGCAACGTCATGGAGGTCTGCGCAAAGCTCAAAGCGGAACTCGAATCTGCCGGTGTAAGGGTAAAACTCGACGACGGCGAGCAGAGTCCCGGCTGGAAGTTCAACGAGTGGGAAATGAAGGGCGTGCCTTTGCGCATAGAGCTCGGACCCCGCGATATAGAGGAGGGAAAAGCCCTAATATTCCGCCGCGACAACCTCGAAAAGAACGCTTACGCATTGAACAGACTCGTGCAGGAAGTAAAAACTCTGCTTAAAACGGTGCAAAAGAATATGCTGGAAGCGGCACGCGCCCGCCGCGATCAGAAGATAGTTTACGCCGACGATATGGCGGGAATTTTAAATGGAGTAGATGGCGGCAACTTTGTAAAAGCGGGCTGGTGCGGCTGCCGCGAATGCGAAGATAAAATCAAAGCCGAAACCGCTGCCACCGCGCGCGTGTACGCCGAGGGCGAAAGCGCAAAAACCTGCGCCGTCTGCGGCAAAACGGCAAAACATATGATAATTTACGCAAGAGCTTATTAATTAAACCAAATTAAAAAAGACGGCAAAGCGCCGTCTTTTTTTGTGAGTTTTTTAATCGATTGCCGTGTATTTTATATTGGAGTTTACTTTTAAGAAGTAATCGCGGAATCTTTCGGGTCCGGTCACAGTTTCAAGGTTTATACAATCGTTGAAGCGATCTTCCGGCGATTTCAACGTTTGGGGCAAAGTGAGGTGTTTGAGCTTTTTACATCCTTCGAACGCCTCATACATAATAACAACAACGCCCTCTGGTATAATAAGAGTTTCTATGTCGGTATCGGCAAATGCTTTATTGTATATGCGTATTACGCCCTCGGGTATAACTGTGGTAGGACAGCCCGTCCAAAGCTCGTTGTCCTTTAAATATACAAGACAGTTGCCTTCCGATTTGTATTTTGGATTGCCTTCCGCCACAGTGATTTTTTCCAGTTTGGGTTTATATTTGAATCCCGCGTTATATGCGTAATCCAACGTAGAGGGTAAGGATATAACTTTAACCTCGTCGCAATTATAAAACGCGTTTGTGTCAATGGTTTCCACGCCTTCGGGTATGTCTAAAACGGTCAGCTTTTTGCAATATTCAAAAACGCCGAATCCTATAGTTTTTAGCCCTTTCGGCATTTTAAGCTCGGAAATGTTCTCGCATTTATAAAAGGCATAATCGCCTAATTCTTTTAATCCCGCGCCGAAAACAACCGCCTCCAGATTTTTGCATTCGTTGAACGCGTTTTCTCCTACGGATTCCAAACCGTCGGGGAAGGTAACGGTTTTAATCCCCGTGCAGGAATCGAAAGCCTTGCTTCCTATCTTTTTTACGCCGTTGGGGATAATAATGTTTTCTAATTTGTCGCAATTATAAAACGCACCGTTGCCAATCTTTTCTATTCCGCTTTCGGGCATAGTCGAAGTGTTGCACCCGAGAATAAGCGTTTTGCTCTTAACGTCAACAACGCAGTTGTTTATACTGCGGTATTTCTTGTTTCCCTCGTCAACGGTTATCGTCTTAAGGTTGTCGCAGCCTTCGAACGCGCTTGACGCAATCGCCGTAACGGATGAGGGTATAACAACGCTCTCCATTTTTTTCTTGCCCTTGAACGCTTTCGCCTTTATAGCGGTAACCCCGTCGGGAATAACTACGTTAACGGCTTTTCCGCGGTATTTGCGAATTGTCGTGCCGTCCATCTCGAAGTCGGGGTTAGAGGTTTTACGCTCTATTTTAGTCGCAAGCGTGCATCCCGCAAACGCTTGCTTGTGTATAAAGTCGGGTTCGGGCGGCAAAACTACGTCTTTGAGTTTGCATCCCCAGAACGCCCCGTCTCCTATGTACTTAACCGAAGGGGGAATAACCACTTCGGTGAGATTTTCACAGTGGCAGAACGCAAACTTATCTATTTTAGTAAGCCCGTCGGGCAGAATTACTTTTTTCAGATTATGGCATGAGCGGAAAGTGCCCGATTCTATCGCAGTAATTCCTTTACCGATAACTATAGAAGTTATTCCGCTCAATTCAAACGCACATGTGCCTATTTTAGTGGTGCAGTCCGAAATTACTATTTCGCCCTTTAAATTTTTGCAGTTTTCGAATGCGTTTCTCTCGATGCGCTCAACGTGCTCCAAATTGATTTTTTCCAGATTTTCACAGCCTTCGAATGTGCTTACGTTTAATTTTGTAACGCTTTTGGGCAAAACAATTTCTTTTAAAGATCTGCAGTTGAGGAAAGCAAATGTGCCTATGCTCTTGACGCCTTCGGGAATGTTAATCTCTTTCAAATAGTACTGTCTGCAAAAAGCGCTTTCGTTGATGGCCTTAATGCTGCCGTCGTCGGGGATAACGGAGTTTCGGCAACCGGCTATGACCGTTCCTGTAGCCTTTTCGATAAGGCAGTTATTTATCGCGCAATAAACGGGATTTGCCTCGGCGACGGTAATTTCCTTTAATCCGTAACAGTTGTTGAAAGGCTGATTTTTTTTGTCTATCTTGACAAGAGATGCGGGCAAATGAATTTTTTCAAGCGATTCGCAATGATTGAAAGCCCAAGGTCCCAATTCTTCCAGGCCTTCGGAAAAAATTACTTCCTGCAAATCGCTGCAGTGGTTAAACGCTTCTCTTCCCACCGTTTTTAGAGTGGAGGGGAATATCACCGATTCCAATCCCTCGCCCTCGAATGCAACACTGAAAATTTTAACCACGCCCTCGGGTATAGCAATATTGTGGCTTCCGCCTACGGGAGTTCTATGTCCCATCAAAACATTATCCTCTATTATTCCGTAAAAGTCGTATGCGGTACTCTTCTTTGCCATAAAAACCTCTCTTGTATTTTTATGTAGTCATTATAATACATAACAAAAATTTTATCAATACTTTTTTTTAAATTTATTACCCGTTTGCTTGACAAAGCCGAAACGAAAGAATATACTAAAACTAACGTTTTAAAACGCTTGTTTTAAATAAGGGAGGGGCTATGCCGCCTAAAGCAAAATTCACCCGTGAAGAGGTAATCTCCGCCGCGCTCGAAATCGTTCGCGCAAACGGAGAAGAGGCGCTCACCGCAAGATCGCTCGGCGAAAAACTGGGCAGTTCGGCAAGACCTGTATTTACGCTGTTCGACTCTATGGAAGAAATTAAAACTCTCGTCTTGTCAGCAGCCAAAAAGTTGTACGACGGCTATGTGGAGGAAGGACTCAAAAGCGAAATTGCTTTCAAGGGAGTAGGGCAGTCGTATATCCGTTTTGCCGCCGAACAGCCTAAACTTTTTAAATTGCTGTTTATGCGCGAGCAGAGCGGAAAACCGGATAAAGACCATATTCTCGCCGTTCTGGACGATAATACTGAAAAAATTATAAATTCCATAACCCAAGGCTACGGCGTAAACCGTGAAAACGCAAAGGCGCTTTATATGCACTTGTGGGTATATTCGCACGGGTTGGCGGTGCTCATAGCAACCGGAGTCTGCGCGTTCACCGCGGAAGAAATTTCGGAAATGCTCACGCAGACGTTTAAAAGTCTGATTACGAGGATTAAAACGGAGGGCAAATTATGATAGATGCGCAAAACATAAAAAAATCCTATAAAAACGGCGCCGTTGAAGTGTTAAAGGGCGTTTCGTTGCAAATAGACTGCGGAAGATTCGCCGTAATAACGGGCGCGTCGGGCTCGGGCAAATCAACTCTCATGAGCGTGCTTTCGGGGTTAGAACGTTGCGACTCGGGCAAAATATTTTACGGCGGGGAAAATATAGCGGAAATGACCGAAAAACAGCTCACGGCGTTCCGCAGAAGAGTAACGGGCTTTATCTTTCAGCAATATTATCTGTTGCCGCATCTTTCCGTCGATAAAAACGTCAGGCTTGGCGCCGACCTCGCGGCAAACAAAGATTACCGCGAAATTATTCAACGCGTCGGACTTGCCGATAAAATCAACTGCCGACCTTCCGAACTTTCGGGCGGGGAACAACAGCGCGTATGTATAGCCCGCGCTCTCGCAAAAAATCCGCGAGTGCTGTTTCTCGACGAGCCTACGGGCGCCCTCGACGAAAGCACGGGTCGCGGCGTTCTTTCTTATCTTTCCGAACTGCATAAAGAACAGGGCTTCACTATGATAATGGTTACGCACAATTTAAATATTGCCGATATGGCGGATACGGTCATAAAAATGAACAGCGGGCTCATTTCTCAATCCTATAACAATCAAACCAAAAAAACGGCTTACGAAATAGGGTGGTAATATGATAATAAGCATTAAAGACGCGTTTAAACTCGTCGGAGTCACCGTCGTAGTATTCTGCGCCGTATTCGTGTGCACGTTCTTTTTGAATTTCTATCTCGACGCGCTCGTGCTGAAAGACTCTATAACGGATTCCCAAACACAAATTTTATACGACGCGCAGATGGCAACCGCGCAGTTTACCTGCGCGATAAGCGGTGGATTTCTATGCGTTATAGCCGTCGTAATGATAATTTTTTATATAAAACTTTATATAGACAAACACTCGCGCGATTTGGGCGTTTTAAAAGCTATGGGCTATTCGGCGCTCAAAATCGCGTCTAACTTCGGCGTGTTCGGATTGAGCGTACTGCTGGGCGCGGCTCCGGGCTTCGGAGGCGGCTACGCAATATCGCCGTTAATTTACGATAAAATGTCTATAAACGGTTTACCGCAAATAGAAATTACGTTTCACACGCAGCTGTTGTTTTTGCTCGTGTTTCTTCCCGCGGTACTGTTTTCGGCGCTGTCCGTTCTCTACGCGTATTTTGCGCTCCGTCGTCCCGCTAACGAACTCATGCGCGGGGAGAAAAATAAAATCAGGCTCTCAAAAAAGCAAGAGCCCGACAGGGAGAGGAGTTTTTTAAAAGAAACGTGCCTTAAAACGCTCTCCTCCAAAAAATCGCTGGCGTTTTTCGTCGCGTTCGCGTGTTTCTGCTTTTCGTCTATGGTTCAGATGTCCGTCTCTATGCTCGACCTCGCGTCGGTTGCCATGGGCGCGATAATTCTCGGCATAGGAGTGGTGCTTGCGGCTACGGCAATGATAATGGCGGTTACCTCGCTTATAAATTCAAACGTAAAAAACGTGGCTATTATGAAAACTTTCGGCTACGGATTTAAGGAGTGCGCGCTCACGGTTTTCGGCGGCTATCACGCGTTCGCGTTTGCGGGCTTTGCTCTCGGCACGGTATACCAGTGGGGGCTGTTGGAGTTAATGGTAGAGCTCGTTTTTAAAGACGTGGCGGAAGTGCCCGACTATAATTTCAACGTTCCTGTATTTTTTATAACCCTCGCCGCGTTTATTATATGTTACGAAGCGTTGACCGTCGTTTACGCGTTAAAACTCAATAAAATCCAAGTCAAGGAAATTATGCTCGAAAACTGAATATAAATGAAAGAACGGCGTCGCGAAAAAATCCTTGATTTTTTACATTGCTATGTTATAATAAAAATATGAAAAAATTGAAAAACATTTTACTGATAGCTGTTATATTTTTATTGTTATGTTCCGTAGCGATATTATTTGGGTGCCGTACGGAAGGAGAAACTCTTTATAACGTAACATACACGGCAAGCGAAGGCGGATACATAGATGGGCAAATGAGACAAACTGTGCAAAGTGGAAACAATGCCCAACCCGTAACCGCGGTGCCATATGCCGGATATGAATTTGTAAAGTGGTCAGACGGTTCAACTTCACCCGAAAGACAAGAAAAAAACGTGAATTCGGATATGCACTTTGAAGCGGAGTTCAAAGCGGTAGATCCCGTAATTCCCGTACCGAAAGAATACTCGGTAATTTATAATTCCGGCGCAGGCGGATATATTGAGGGCAAAACTCATCAAATCGTTAAAGAGAATGAAGATGCGGAGAAAGTAACCGCCATACCCGAAGAGGGATATGAGTTTAAAAAATGGTTGGACGGAATAGAAACCGCCGAACGGCATGATAGAAATATAACTGCGGATAAAACTTATACGGCTATTTTTGAACGGATAAAATTAAAAGTGACTTACAAGGCGGGTGCGGGCGGAACAATAGACGGCATTGCCGAGCAAAAGATAGAATATGGTGAGGATGCAACATTTGTTGTTGTAGTTCCTGATATCGGATATAAATTTGTAAAATGGTCGGACGGAAATGGGTCTACCATAAGAAAGGAGACAAACGTAACCACAGATATTTGTGTAACCGCCGAATTTGAATTTTTATATGAAGGTGGCGAGGGTACGCAATTAAATCCGTTTACTATTGCTAATTATGTGCAATTAAACAATATTCGGTATTATCCCGAATCAAATTATAAACTGATAAACGATTTGGATTTGAGCGGAATAAAGCATGAGCCTGTATTTGACGGAAAATCCTATTTTCAAGGGATCTTTGACGGTGACAAGCATACTATAAAAAACTTAACCGTTGAAACCGAAAGTAATTATCCTTCTTTGTTTGGTGTTGTAGACGGCGGTATTATCAGCGGGTTAAACTTTGAAAGCGCAAATATAAAAACAACCGATTTTGATACTTCGGGGAACAATAAGTATTGCGTAGGTATTTTAGCGGGCAAGGCTTCGGGCTTTATTAATAACGTAACTGTAAACGGAGAAATAGACGTTGACGGATTAAGTTATGACGGCGTGGCAATAGGCGGACTAGTTGGATTGGCTAACGGTACGATAGCCGATTGCAATTGTGACGTGCAAATAAATATTATGCATGTTTATAGCGATAGACTCAATTATCCTTTTGTGTTCGGCGGTATGATAGGAGTATGTGATTCTGCTTTTATCAGAGATTGCAAAGTTGGTGGGCAAATTAATATAACAGAGTGTTACTGGACTGAAAACGGAAGTGCGGGTGATATGAATAAGTATTCCGATATTTTAGTTGGAGGTATGGTTGGATATTATATTGTTGACAGCCAGATAAACGCATATATAAGATATTGTCGGACAGAGATAGAAATATACGGAGATAATCATTATGAGGCGGGCGGATTTATAGGACATATATCTGTTTATAAGGAAGCTTCGTTAAATATTGTAAACAGTTCCGTACACGGAAATATAAAAATAGGAACAGCGGGTGGGTTTATTTGCAACGGCTATTCTTACGGTGAATTAAGTATCGAAAATTGTTATGTTCAGAATCAAATAACGGCTTATTCCCGTGCGGCTGGTTTTTTGGAAAGATTTATTGGGAATAATAATTGTTTATTAAGTAAATGTTATTCCGATTGCGTATTAATTACGCATAGATTATGGGAGCCAGATATAACGGTTGGTGTTGCCAGTGGTTTCAGTTATCAGGTATCCGGAATAAATTTTGAAGATTGCTATAGCATTTTTGACATCAATACATTACGCGGTAGCGGATTTGCCTTTTCACTTAGTAATTGTGTATTAGAAAGATGTTACGCAAATGGCGTGTTTGGAGAGTTCTCTACAGCCTATAACGGATTGTTCGCACGTTCTTTAAATACAACTATTTTACAAAATTGCTATATAAAAAGTAACATAAACGAGTTGCAAGATGAAGAAAATATTTTCGTATTTACACATGTGCAAAACAGTAAAGTAACTAATTTTTATTATGCGGGGAGCGACGTAAAGAATGTTATATTTCGGACTCGGGATTCTCAAATAAACAATTTTCATTTATTGAGAAGTTCAAATCGAGAATTTAATTACGTTTCAGAAGATACCGGTGAAACTCCGTCAACTTTAGATATTTCAGTATACATTAAACCTGAAGATATGTATTATTTAGCTGATAAATTGAATAGCGGTTCAGATGAAAAAGTTTGGGTAAATGTTGAAAACGGCTTGCCTGAATTGAATATCCATAAAAATTAACGAATAACATAAACGGGCGGTTTCAACCGCCCGTTTAATTTCAGTTTAAATATTTTTTTAAATCGTTTACTTTTGTCAGGCGTTCCCAAGGGAGCCCGCTTTTGCCGAAGTGCCCGTAAGCCGCAGTCTGGGAGAATATCGGTTCGCGCAATCCGAGCGTTTGAATAACGGAGTAGGGGCGCAGGTCGAATTCCTTTATAACGATGTCTGCAATTTCCCCGTCGGGAAGTTTGCCCGTGCCGTAAGTGTCTACGAAAACGGAAACGGGTTCGGCTACGCCTATCGCGTAAGCAACCTGCAATTCAACCTCGTCGCAAAGTCCCGCGGCAACAAGGTTTTTGCATATAAACCTTGCCATATATGCCGCCGAACGGTCTACTTTTGTGGAGTCTTTGCCGGAAAAAGCGCCGCCGCCGTGGGCGCACCGCCCGCCGTAAGTATCGACTATAATTTTTCTGCCCGTAAGCCCGCTGTCGCCTTCGGGTCCGCCTATTTCGAACCTTCCTGTGGGGTTAATAAAATATTTGGTTGCGCCGTCCAAAAGATTTTGCGGCACAATACTTACAACGTGCTTTAAAATATCGGCTTTGAGTTGTTCCTGCGTTACCTTCGAATTATGCTGTGCCGAAACCACTATCGCCTCTATCCTTTTGGGCGTTTTACCATCGTATTCTACGGTTACCTGCGTTTTTCCGTCGGGGCGCAGGTACGGCAATATGCCCGATTTTCTCACTTCCGTAAGTCTTTTTGCAAGCCTGTGCGCAAGCGATATTGGGAGAGGCATAAGCTCTTCGGTTTCTCGGCACGCATACCCGAACATCATTCCTTGATCGCCCGCGCCGAAGCTGTCTTTTATATCTTTGCTGTCGGTTCTGTCAACGCCCATTGCAATGTCGGGGCTCTGTGTGTGAACGGCAACGTCTATTTTACATTTATCGTACGCAAACGACCCGTGTATATAGCCCGTTTCCCGTATTTTTTCGCGCGCAACCTTTTCGTAATCGATTTTAGCGGAAGTCGTCACTTCGCCCATAATCAACAGTCTGTCGAACGCCGCGCAGCATTCAACCGCGCAGCGCGCCTGCGGGTCGGCTTTTAAAATTTCGTCGACGATTGCGTCGGAAATTCCGTCGCAAAGTTTATCGGGGTGACCTTCCGTCACGCTCTCGCTTGTAAAAAACTTTTTCATATTTATTCCTCGTAAGCGGTTTATTTTAATTTTTTATACATTTGCAAATAGTCGAAAGTTTCGTAACCTAAAGATTCGTAAAGCCTTATTGCGCGTTTGTTGTCGGGCTCGACTTCGAGTCTGCACTTAACCGCGCCGTCGGCTTCTATCAGTGCAAAAACTTTTTTCGCTATTCCTTGCCCGCGCATGTCGGGTTTTATATAAAGTTCGTCCAAAAGCGCGGTTTTACCGCCGAACTCCTGCGAAGAGTAGTAGGCTACAAGCGCGTAACCGGCGGTCGCTCCGTCGTGCTCCACGATATACGCGTTTATTAACTTGCCTTCGAGCGCGTCGCGCCAGAAGTTTTCTCTGTTTTTGTCGGGAATAGGGGCGTGCGCGGCGCCGCAAGCGTAAAAATCGCGAGACATTTCAAAAAAGTTTTGTTTGTCGCTTTCACGCATCTTTCTCAAACCGGTTTTACACATTAAAAAACTCCTTATCCCGACCGATAAGGAGAAATTTTTTATATTTTCCCATCGGTACGGCGTTAGCACCTTGCGCGGCAGGTTGCTGTGTGGTCGTCGGGCCGTTCCCTCGCACACTCTTAATAGGTAACGTAGCTAATTATACCATTATGTAAAAACTCTGTCAATAAAATTTGCGTTTTGCAACCGATTAATTTATAATTGAAATATGAACTGCAATTCGTGCCCCGTAAACTGCGGGACTGACAGAACTTTGCGCGCCGGCGCGTGCGGGGCAAAGGGAATAAAAATAGCAAAATACGGTTTGCACTTTTACGAAGAGCCGCCCGTCTCCTTTAAAAACGGCAGCGGCTGCGTATTTTTTTGCGACTGTTCTTTAAAGTGCGCGTTCTGCCAGAACTTCGAACTTTCGCGTTCCGTTCGAGGCAAAGAAATCAACGTAAAAGAACTTGCGGAAATTTTTAAAGAGTTGGAGAAAGCGGGCGCCGAGAATATCAATCTTGTGAATCCCACTCATTATTTGCATGATATTGCGGGGGCAATGGAGATTTACCGCCCGAAAATACCCGTTGTATACAACACCCACGGCTACGAAACCCAAGAGGGATTGAAAATAGCCGATTCTTTTACCGATATCTACCTGACCGATTTGAAATTTGCCGACCCCGCGCTGGCAAAAAGGTACACCGCAAGGGAAGACTACGCAAAATACGCTTTTCCCGCCGCGGAATTTATGGCGCAAAAGCCGCTTAATATGCGTAAAGACGGAAAAATGCTTTCCGGCTGTATTGTGCGGCACCTCGTTCTTCCGCTCGCCGTCTACGACAGCGTCAATATAATCAAATTCGTTTCCGCTTTGCCGGAAAGTACGTACTTTTCACTCATGAGCCAGTACACGCCTTTCGGTGAAATAGAAAATTTTAAAGAATTGCAAAGAAAAATCACCGCAAGAGAGTATAAAAAAGCCGTTGAAGCGGTGGCGGCTTACGGACTTAAAAACGTGTTTTTACAGGATTTTTCAAGCGCGGAACAAACTTTTATACCTGACTGGGATTACTGACATGCTTATCAATGCCGAAAACGCGTCGTTTGCATACGGCGGCAACTTAATATTCGAAAACGTTAATTTTACCGTGCACGAGGGGGAGCGCGTAGGGCTTATCGGCGCGAACGGCGAGGGGAAGACTACGCTCATAAAATTGATTTTGGGCGAACTGTCTGCGGACTCGGGGCAGATAGTACGTAAAAACGGAATAAAGACGGGCTATCTTGAACAAAACGGCGGCTATACGAGCGGGAACAGCGTTTACGCGGAAATGCTCGAAGTTTTAAAGGAGGATTTTTCCGCGGTTGAAAAGCTGGGGTTTCTCTCGCAAAAACTCGCCTGCCTTACGCCTTTGACCCACGAATATAACAAAGTTTCGGCTCAAATTGAAAGCCTTAACAAGTTTATCGCCGCGCGCGACTGTTATAACGCGGAAGTAAAAATAAAAACCGTTTTAAACGGTATGGGTTTTGCGGAGCGCTATTCGAGCGTTATAGACGCCATGTCCGGCGGGGAAAAAACCAGGCTCAAACTTGCCCGCCTTTTATTGGAGCAGCCCGATATTTTAATCCTCGACGAGCCTACGAACCACCTTGATATTTCGACCCTTTTCTGGCTTGAAGAATATCTTTCGTCGTTCGGCGGGGCTATACTCGTAGTTTCGCACGACAGGTATTTTTTGGACAAGGTAACCGACCGCACCCTCGAAATAGAAAACAAAAAACTTTTGAGTTTTTCGGGAAACTATTCCAAATATAAAGTTTTGAAAGCGGAGCGCAACGCGCGGCTCGAAAAAGAGTACGCGGCATGGGAAGAGGAAAGGGCTAAATTGCAGGACTACGTAGACCGCAATATCGTGCGCGCCACTACCGCCAAGTCTGCGCAGAGCAGGGTCAAGCAGCTCGAAAAACTCGTGGAGCCGGAAAAGCCTTACGTTCCTCCGCGTTCGCCGAAATACGTTTTCGGATTTGACGAAAACCCTTACGAAATCGTGCTTAAACTAAACGGGTTGAATCTTGAAATAGGCGGTAAAACGCTTATATCAGGGGGGCAAATGCTCGTCAGACGAGGCGAAAAGGTTGCGCTCGTCGGCGAAAACGGAACGGGCAAAACCACTCTGTTAAAGGAAATCGTTAAAGGGAACAACCCCGCCGCGGAGTCGGGGCGCTTCGTAAAGTATGCTTTTTACGATCAGGAGGGCGCGAATTTAAACGCAAACAATACTGTAATTTCGGAACTTTGGGAGAGGCATACCGGGCTAACGCAGACCGAAGTGCGTTCGGCGCTTGCACGGTGCGGTCTGTTCGAAGAAGATATGCAAAAGCCCGTTTCGGCGCTGTCCGGCGGGGAGCGGGCAAAACTCGCGCTGTGTATACTCGAATGCGAGCGCGGCAACGTTCTTTTGCTCGACGAGCCGACAAACCACCTCGATTTACCCGCGCGCGAGAGTCTCGAAAGAGCGTTAAAAGAGTTCGAAGGCACTGTAATATTCGTTTCGCACGACAGATATTTTCTTGCGGCTTTGGCTGAAAAGGTAGTGGAAATAGACGGAGGCAAGCTCGTTTCTTACGACTGCGGATACTTGAAATATTCGGAAGAAAAGCAAAAAAAGGGCGAACTCGAAGCCGCCGAAAGGGAGGCGGAAAAGTCTGCGGCGAGAAAGGCGGAAAAAGAGAACTTTCACCGTTCTAAAAAGGACCGGGCGGAAGAGGCGAAAAAAAAGGAGCTTATCCGCCGCACGGAAGCGCGTATAGAAGAACTCGAAGGCGAGGAGCGGGAGCTGAATTCAAATCTTTCCGACCCGCAGATTATTGCGGATTATAAGAGAGTGAACGATATAACCGCCCGATTAATGGAAATAAAATCCGAGCTCGACGCACTTTACAACGAGTACGAGGGTATGATATAATATTAATAAGTTTACGAATTAAGACGGTTTTGATTTATGGAAGATAAAAACGAAGAAAACGCGGAAGAAAAAGTATCCGTCCGCCACACGATAAACGCGGAAGAGACGTTCACGCTTGCGAAAGACGTGTTCGATTTGCGCTGTTTTATCAAAAACGTTTACGCTAACCGCGCGGTTATAGCACGCAGGCTTAACGTGCTTACTTTAACCGTGAGCACGGTGTTTATGATGCTGTATTCCGCTTACGTGCTGTTTACATCGCTGACGAGAAAACTCGCCGTTCAGCTTGAAATAGCGCTTTACAGTATGCTGGGGGTGTACGGCGCGCTGTTTATATCGCTAATTATAGTGTACGCTTGCAGTACTCGGGCAAATACGAAGAGTATGGTAAAATACAAGCGGGTTTTAAACGTTTTCAAACTGTTGGTAAGACTTACTTCCGTAGCCATATCCATAACCGCAATAGTTTTTGCAAACGGAAGCGGGGATATGACGGCGCAGAACGCCGCCGTGCAGATTCTTATAGTGGTGTTTTCCGTTATAACCGTGATAGTTCAGGTTATACCTCTCTTGTTCGGCGGTACGGGCAAGCTGGTGCGTTGGCTGCTTTCTCCCGTAAAGGTGAAAACAAGGTTTTCGAAAGTGCTTTTGGAATGGTACGAACTCGCCGTTTCGGGTTCCGCGCGCGAGGGCGCCGTTAAAAAGGTTTCAAGCGAGTATTTCGATGATATAGGGGTGTTAATCGATAATTACCTTGTGCCTGCGGCGGGTAAAAAATATATAAGCACGTTTAAATCGGTTACCCTTTTAAACCTTGTCGAGCGCGCTCCCGAAGAAGATAAACCCATATTGGAAGGAGTGCTCAAAAACGTATTTTCTTACGCGGAAGAGTGCGGCTATATAACCTTTAATCCCTGCCGCGACCTGCCGTTCGAAGGGAGCGTGGAAGTGGAAGAAAAACCCGCCAGACAGACCATGAAAGGCAGACTGTTAAAGGTGGGGCAAAGGATAGGGAAATCTGTTTTAGACAAGTATATTATGGGGTCAAACGATAAAGATTAGTAAAAAATTCCTGTATGGTTAATAGCGGATTTGTAAAAAAAGTATTGACAAAATAAATATTAATTGATATAATTCTATCGAGAGAAATAAAATAAACAGGGGTGTTAATTATGAACAGATACGAAAAGAACGAAATTCAGAGCCTTCCTTCCAAATACCGTCCTATGGGCGCGTGGAGCTATTGGGGTTATACCATTTTATTCGGTATTCCGCTTATCGGTCAGATTGCTCTTTTGATTTGCGCTTTGAGCAGCAGCAACATTTCAAGACGCAGTTTTGCAAGGGGTTACTTCTGTTGGATGCTCGTAGTGCTCATTATCGCAGGTATAGCTATCGGTATTATGGCGGGTACGGGTATGTTGCAGGAAGTCATAAAGGCAATTCAGGACGCAATGCAGAATTTGCCGCATTAACTTAAAACTTAAAACGGCAGTTTAAAACTGCCGTTTTTTTCATACTTTTTTCACAAAAAAACCGCGCCTTTCGCCTTGAATTTTGCAAGGTAAAGGCGCGGTTTTTGCACGTTTTCACAAATTTTCACAAATTGCGCAGCGTTTAAATTCAGAATTCGAGGCTCTTTTCTATATACGCTTCGAGCTCGTCAATTTTTAATCTGATCTGCTCCATGCTGTCGCGGTCGCGAACGGTTACGGTGTCGTCGTTGAGCGTGTCGAAGTCTACGGTTATGCAGAAAGGTGTTCCTATTTCGTCTTGTCTGCGGTAACGCTTGCCTATCGAGCCTGTAACGTCGTAGGTCACGGAAAATTTCTTTGCAAGTTTTTTGTAAACTTCGTCCGCCTTTTCGGAAAGACCCTTTTGCAGGGGAAGCACCGCCGCTTTGTAGGGCGCGAGGAAGGGGTGGAGCCGTAAAACTGTTCTTACGTCGTTTTTAGCTTCGTCCAAAACTTCTTCGTCGTAAGCGTCGGTGAGGAGCGCGAGCACGCAACGCTCTACGCCGAGCGAGGGTTCTATAACGTAAGGAATATATTTTTCGTTGGTGACGGGGTCGACATATTCCATATTTTCGCCGCTTTCCGTCTGGTGTTGTTTAAGGTCGTAATCGGTTCTGTCTGCAATTCCCCAAAGTTCGCCCCAACCGAACGCGAAGTTATATTCGAAGTCTGTTGTGGCTTTTGAATAGAAACAGAGTTCTTCGGGGGAGTGGTCGCGCAGTTTTAAATTTTCTTCTTTCATGCCGAGGGAGAGAAGGAAGTTTTTGCAGTAATCTTTCCAGTACGCGAACCATTCGAGGTCGGTTCCGGGTTTGCAGAAAAATTCGAGCTCCATCTGTTCGAATTCGCGCACGCGGAAAATGAAGTTTCCGGGGGTAATTTCGTTGCGGAACGATTTGCCGACCTGGCCTATGCCGAAGGGCACGCGCATACGCGAGGCGCGCTGAACGTTTTTGAAGTTTACGAAAATTCCCTGCGCGGTTTCGGGGCGGAGGTAGACGGTGTTGACCGTGTCTTCGGTAACGCCCTGAAAGGTTTTGAACATAAGGTTGAACTTTCTTATGGGGGTGAAGTCGCTCTTTCCGCAGACGGGGCAGGCGATTTTCTTTTCTGCTATGAACGCTTCGAGTGCGTCATTGTCCATGCTTTCGACTTTTATATCGAGCTTGTGCTTTTTGCAGTAATCTTCCACAAGGTTATCCGCGCGGTGCCTTGCCTTGCAACTTTTGCAGTCCATCAAGGGGTCTGAAAATCCGCCCAGATGCCCCGACGCTTTCCACGTTCTGGGGTTCATTAAAATGGCGCAGTCGAGCCCCGTGTTGTATTCGCTCTCCTGAACGAACTTTTTCCACCATGCTTTTTTTACGTTGTTTTTGAATTCCACGCCCAGAGGACCGAAGTCCCACGTGTTTGCAAGTCCGCCGTAGATTTCGCTTCCGGGAAAAATAAATCCTCTGTTTTTGCAGAGTGCAACCAGCTTTTCCTGCGTTACCGCTCTCTTTTTGTCCGCCATAAATATCTCCTTTTACGCCGCACTTGGATTAATGCGGGTTTATAGAGTAATTTTAAATTACAGGCTTGATAAAGTCAAGTATTTAGGGCTCCTGTATTACCGTTACGTATAAATCTACTATATCGCCGTTTGCAGGGAGTTCTAACTTTGATTCTACGTAGGCGAACAACTCTTTAAAAAGTTTTATAAATTTATCGTCTTTTTTTATTTCCTGATAGCGGTAAATTCCTTCTAAATAATTGCGGATTAAATGCCATTCGTAATTTTGTTTTGTTTGTATAAAATTGCTGTTCATAGTTAAATTATATTCGATTAAATTTTGATAGTCTGCAATTGCACCCGACGGGTGCAAATATTTTTCAACTTAAAAAATTTTAAATATTTATATTTAAAAAGTGTACAACCGCTCGCGCGTTATGATATAATAAGGTAAATATATACCCGCGTTATTTTTTTGCGTTGGCGGAGGAGTTGTCGGATTTTTCCGCTCACTGCGTTCGGTTACAATGACAATGATTGTGTCATGTTGAGCGTAGCGTTAGCGTAGTCGAAACATCAGGCAATATTTACGGTTGCGGTTCGATTGAGCGGAAACGGTGGAGTTGTCGGATTCCTCGACAAGCTCGGAATGACGGCGCGGGAGAAATAATATAAAAATAAAAAAAGAGGTGAATTATGCTCTCCGATATCGAAATAGCGGAAAGCCATAAACCGCAGGATATCCGCAAAATTGCGGAAAAACTCGGGTTGACGGAAGACAATTTGGAGCTTTACGGCAAGTATAAGGCGAAAATAGACCTTAAAGAAGTAAAACCCAAATCCAAACTTGTGCTCGTTACGGCTATAAACCCCACGGCGGGCGGAGAGGGTAAAACCACCGTTTCGATAGGGCTTGCCGACGGTATGTCGAAGCTCGGCAAAAAGGTTTGCCTTGCGTTGCGCGAACCTTCTTTGGGACCCGTTTTCGGTATCAAGGGCGGCGCCGCGGGCGGCGGATATGCGCAGGTGGTGCCTATGGCGGATATAAACCTGCACTTTACGGGCGATTTGCATGCGATAACTTCGGCAAACAATCTTTTATGCGCGATGATAGACAATCATATTCTGCGCGGGAACGTTCTGGATATAAGGGAAGTTTATTTCAGGCGCTGTATGGATATGAACGACCGCGCTCTGCGCGATATCACTTTGCACTCGGACGCGGGCACAATGAAAGGGTGCGCAAGTTACGAACGGAGCGAGGGCTTCGAAATAACGGCGGCTTCCGAAATTATGGCTGTTTTGTGCCTTGCCGCCGACTTAAAGGACCTTAAAAAGCGTATAGGCGATATAGTGGTGGGCGTAAACGGAAAGGGGGACTATGTGCGTGCGCGCGAGCTCAAAGCGGACGGCGCTATGGCTACGCTTTTGAAAGACGCGATAAAGCCCAACCTTGTGCAGACTTTGGAGGGAACGCCCGCGATAGTTCACGGCGGACCTTTTGCCAACATTGCTCACGGTTGCAACTCCGTGCGTGCAACATACACCGCTATGACTCTTGCGGACTACGCGGTTACGGAAGCGGGTTTCGGCGCGGATCTCGGCGCGGAAAAATTCCTCGACACAAAGTGCAGGATAGCGGGCATAGAGCCGGACTGCGTGGTTATAGTGGCTACGGTGCGCGCTTTGAAACTGCACGGCGGCGCGGACAAATCCGGACTTACCGAAGAGAATCTCACGGCGCTCGAAGCGGGATTGCCCAATCTTTTAAAACATATCGAAAACGTCAAAAACGTATATAAAAAGCCCGCGGTGGTTGCAATGAACAGGTTTTTCACCGACACGCAGGCGGAGATAGACGCGGTGCTTTCGGCTTGCGAAAAGGCGGGCGCAAGAGCGGTGTTTACCGACGTGTTTTTAAACGGCGGCGAGGGCGGCAAAGAGCTTGCAAAAGCCGTTATTGAGGAGTGCGCAAAGCCTTCGAAGCTGCATTTTGCATATAATTTGCAGGATTCCACGGTAAAAAAGGTGGAGGACATAGTTAAAAATATTTACGGCGGCGACGGCGCGGAGTTTACGCCCGAAGCGCTTAAAAAGATAGATGAGATGGAAAAGAAGGGGATAAAGGGTTTGCCCGTGATTGTGGCGAAAACGCAGTATTCCCTTTCAGACGACGCGAAGAAAATTTCTCGCCCGACGGGCTTTAAAATAAAGGTGCGCGATATAATTTATAAGGGCGGCGCGGGTTTTATTGTAGCCGTTGCGGGCGAAATTATGCTGATGCCCGGTCTTTCGAAAACGCCCGGCGCCGAACATATCGATATTGACGAAAACGGAAATATTAAGGGATTGTCGTAGTTTGTTCACGAAAATTCACTTCTATTCTGCGAAGTGAATTTTCCGTGATTTGAAGGCGGTTCGATTGAGCGGATACGGGGATTTGTCGGATTTTTGGGTTCAGGGCTTCGCTCCGTTGCGGCAAATCCGCAGATACGGCAAAATGACAAAGTATAAGTTGTTCGTAACGACTGTGTGGCGAAAACGTTGTTTCGAACGGCGGTGTGTATATAAAAATAAAAGTGAGTGTTGGTGTTATGAAACTTCCGGAGGCGTCTAACTTTATAGAACAGATTATTAACGAAGAACTCGAAGCGGGTAAATTCGAGGGAGTCGGCAATAAAATTTGCGTGCGGTTCCCGCCGGAGCCCAACGGCTATATGCACATGGGGCATATAAAGGCCGTGTGCATAAGTTACGGCGTGAAAGAAAAGTATAACGGCACGATGAATTTGCGTATGGACGATACTAATCCCGCGAAAGAGGATTACGAATACGTAAATTCGATTGTGGAGTCCATGAAGTGGTTGGGGTTCGATTATGATAAACTCGTTTTTGCTTCCGACTACTACGACAAGTTTTACGAAATTGCGGAAAAGTATATAAAAGACGGGAACGCTTACGTTTGCGATTTGACTGCCGAGGAGATATCCGCCTCGCGCGGCACGCTGACGGAGGCGGGAACTCCTTCGCCCTACCGCGAAAGGAGCGTTGAGGAGAATTTGAAGCTCTTCCGTGAAATGAAGGCGGGAGTTTACCCCGACGGCGCCAAGACGTTGCGCGCGAAAATAGATATGGCTTCGCCCAATATGAACATGCGCGACCCCGTAATTTACCGCATAGCGCACGTGCCGCATTACCGCACGGGGGATAAGTGGTGCATTTACCCCATGTACGACTTTGCACACCCCGTTTCGGACGCGATAGAGGGGATTACGCACTCGCTGTGTTCGCTCGAATTCGAAAATCACCGTCCGCTCTATAACTGGTTTGTGGAAAAGGCGGGATTCCCCGCGCCTCTGCCCAGACAGATAGAGTTTGCGAGACTGAATATAACGAATATGCTAATGTCAAAACGCTACCTCAAAAAACTTGTGGACGAGGGAATCGTGCGGGGGTGGGACGACCCGCGTATGCCCACGGTTATGGGATTTAAAAACCGCGGGGTGCCGCCCGAGGCGCTTAAAAAGTTTTGTGCGGACGTGGGCGTTGCAAAGGCTTATTCGGTGGTGAATCAGGCGCAACTCGACAGCTGTATACGCGACGAGCTCAATCTGAACGCGGAGCGCGCGATGGCTGTTTTAAATCCCGTAAAATTGACTATAACCAATTACGCGGGCGAAGAGACGCTCGACTTTGAAAAAAATCCGTTGAAGCCCGAAGAGGGGACGAGACCCGTGAAGTTTACGGGCAGCGTGTATATAGACGGGGAGGACTTTTCGTTAAATCCTCCGCCCAAATACAAGAGATTGCAAAAGGGCGGCACGGTAAGGCTTAAAGGCGCGTATATAGTAAGGTGCGACGACGTTAAACTCAATAAAAACGGAGAGGTTGAAGAGCTTTTGTGCACTTACTTCCCCGAATCGAGAAGCGGAAGCGGGCAGGAGTGCAACGTCAAGGCAAAGGGCGTCGTTCAGTGGGTTGACTGCAAATACGGCGTTGACGCAGAGTTCAGACAATACGAAGCGCTTTTGAAGGACGAGGAATATGCCGATCAGGATTATGCGGAGAGGCTGAACACGGACAGCGAAAAAAAGTTTTACGGCAAAGCAGAGCCCTATCTTGCGGAGAGCGCGGACGAAACCGCCTTTCAGCTTATGCGCACGGGATATTACAAGAAGTGCACGCAAGGCGGACTCGTTTTGTCGGAAATTGTTTCCTTAAAGGACGGCTTTAAGGCGTGAGAGGATAAAAATGAACGTTTTAGGAATTTTGATAATCGCGGCGATAGTATCGGCGGCGGTTACGGGGCTGGTTATAGGGCTCGTAAAGGGCTTTTCAAACTCGTCGGCGTGGGGCGTGGAGTACGCGCTTTCGTGCGTGTTGACGGTTTTGATTTGCGGCGCTGTTAAAAACGGTATGAACGGAGGCGACGAGCAGGTAGCCGCGGCGGGATTGGTGTCTTTGGGCATAGGCACGGGATTTATACTGCTTTTCAGCGCGACGAGTTTGCTGTGCCGCACAATTTTCCGCCATTCGAAGAAGAGAAAGGTTGCCGAACTCGGCGCGAAACCTACGGGAGCGAGCGGCGCGGTCGACAGGCTTTTCGGCGGGTTTACTCTTGCCGTAAAGGGCGTTGCCATAGCGGGAGTTGTTGCGACGTTTGTGCTTGTGGCTCTGGACCTTGCGCAGTGGGAGGTTTTGAACGGGTTTACGGGGGATATTTTTGAAAACGCAGTTTATACCGCGTTTAAGCCTTATATGCTCGACTGCCTGTATCTGGGACTTTTGATGCTTGCCGTAAAGTGCGGTTTCCACGGCGGAATATCCAACGTTTTGTGGGGCGTGATAGTGCTCGGAATGGTTGTTTTTGCGGGGTTTGCATCTTATAACCTTGCGTTTAACGTAGAATCTTTTCAGGGTGCGGTCAGCTCGCTTGCGGGAGTGTTTGCGGGGGGCGCGGAAGTTTCGGAAATGAACGTTACCGTTGCGAAGTGGGCGCTTACGGCCATAATATTCCTTTTGATGTGCGTTGTTATAGTGCTTGTGGCGATATTCGTGCCTAAACTTTTGGACTTTGCGAGAAACAGCAAGATTTTTTATGCGATAGACGGCGTGTTCGGAGCGTTGTTTTCGGTTTCGCTTGTTATAGGGCTGTTGCTCGTGCTGGGAAATATAGTTCAGCCGCTTGCGGTGGATTTGGAAAGATACGCGTTTATGAGTAAGTTTACTTCTTACTTCGAGAGCAGCTCGTTTGCTACGTATTTTTATGACAAGGATATACTTTCTATGTTCGGCGTGCCGCCGCTTCTTCCTTTGAACGAGTGGCTGGGTTAAAGAAAATTAACGCCCGTATGTGAGTATAAACGGAAAAATCAACGCCCCGCGCTTATAAAGCGCGGGGCGTTTTAACGGTATTGTTAAATTTTTTCCTGATAGCTTTCGCAGCAGGTGCATTCCGTGGAATTGCAACTGCAACCGACCTTTATGCGGTCGAGCGTGCAGTTGCAGCCCGCGTGATTGTATTTGCACTTTGCAACGTCGCAGCAGATATCGTTGTTTACGTTTTCCATTATAATACCCTCCGATATTAATTTGCCGCGCGGCGCGGAAATTATGCACGCCCTTGACAAACGGATAAAATAAGTTTAAAATGTATTAAAAGGAGATTGCTTATGAAAATCATTTTATTGCAGGACGTTAAGGGACAGGGCAAAAAGGGCGAAGTTATCGACGTTAACGAGGGATACGCCCGCAACTTTTTAATAAAAAAGGGGCTTGCGGAGGCGGCGACCGCTTCGAAGCTGAACGATATCAATATGAAAAAATCCGCCTCGGAATTTCACCGCGCGGAAGAGATTAAGGCTACGCAGGCAATGGCGAAGGAAATTAACGGCAAAACCTTTACCGTTAACATAAAGGCGGGGCAGAACGGGAAGGTTTTCGGCTCGGTTACGGGCGCGGACGTTTCCGACGCGCTTAAAGCTGCCGGTTACGAAGTGGACAAGCGAAAGGTTGTTCTTACTTCGCCGATAAAGACTCTGGGGCAGTACGATATAGAACTCAAACTTATGGAAGGTATTTCCGCAAAGATAAAAATAGACGTTCAGGGCGAATAATTCGGAAGAAAAGAGCCGCCCCGCCGCGTATGCGGCGGGGCGGCTTATTTTATGTATAAATTGCCGACACTATTTTGTTTACGAGCGAAACGGGGAGTATGCGCGTTAAAAACACTATGAGTTTGTACGAAAACCCGACGGTTACGCGGAGTGGCGGGCGTTTGCGCTTTAAAATTTTAATTACCGCTTTTGCGACCGTTTCCGGACTTTTGCCGCGGGTTTCGTCGCGCTCCATCTTTTCGACTGATTTTTTGATTTTGCCGCCGTAAAGTTCGTTATTTTGCTCCGTTTTTATCCTTGCCGCGGTGAAGCCCGTGGCGGTGTCGCCGGGGAGCACGCAGGTTACGCCGATATTAAAGCCCTTTACCTCGGCTGCGAGCGCGCGGGAAAAGTTTTCGGTTCCGGCCTTAACTGCCGAATAGCAGGATTGGAAGGGTATGGGCACGAGCGACGCGACAGAACCGATATTGATTATATTGCCGCCGCCGCTCTCTCTCAAATAAGGGATAACCGCGGCGCAGAGTTTTATTACGGCGGAAAAATTGACCGTGCACATTCTGTCTACGAGCTCTTCCGCGCAACACTCCGCGGCGCCCGAAATACCGAAGCCGGCGGAGTTGATAAGGGCGTCTATCCTGCCTTCGGTTTCAAATACGCTTTCGAATATCCTCTTAATTTTTTCGCCGTCGGCGACGTCGCAGGCGTAAACGGGGAAGGCTTCGCCCTCTCTGCCGTGGAGCGATATTCCGTATACGGTATATCCGTCGCGGTTTAACCGTCTTGCACAGGCGAGACCTATGCCGTTGCCCGCGCCCGTGATAATGACAACCCTTTTCATATTAATCAGCGCCCGCGCGAGCCGCCGCCGCCGTGTCCGCCGCCGCTGTGCCCGCCGGAGAAGCCGCCTCTGCCGCTTCCGCCGGAGGACGACGGGGGTACTATTTTATTGGAGACCGTGCGCGTAATGTTTTTGAACGCGCTGTTTATCATATGGAATTCCAAAACTCTGTGCATTGTGCTGTGCGAGTACGTCACGTAGGAAGGAGGAGGAAGCGCTATGCTTTCGAATTTATCCTGCCAGACGTCGGAAACGCCCAAAACCTGCGCGTAGGGCAGTACGTGATAGTAGAACTGCGGGTTGTCGTTTATCATTTTTTCAAGCCGGTCTTTTTCGGCAAGCATAATAAACTGTTTAAACCCGACTATCTGACCGAGCCTTTCGTTATGTTCTTTTGTGCGCGAAAGTAACAGCGGAGAGCACACGCCTATGGCGTAAGCTAACAATACTATGAGCAGTTTAGGCAAAAATCCTATAGTTCCCGCGGGCAGGAGCACGCCGTAAAATACGCCTACGGCAAGCCCGACTAACATGCACGCAAAGATTGTCGCGAGTATTTTATAATCTAATTTGCCCTTTTGTTTTGCGCTTCTGTCTACGACTGCCCGACCGAAGCCGTATACGAGCACGAGGGGCACAACCGTAATCGCCGCAATAAGCAGATCGAAAAATTTGAATTTCATGCTTACTTCGAACAGAACGAGCAGAAGGGGCGCGAACGCCATGATAAATCCGCCTAAAACCGTGAATATAATCGAGGCGTTGACGCTCTTTTTCTCGTAAAAGTCTTTTGTTCTTTTGTTAACCGAAGCCATAATTCCGGTAACTTTCGTGTGGAATTTTGAAGACAGGAGTTTGGGGAAAACGTAGTCGTCGTTTCCGAAAAGGCTGTAAAACAACTGTTTTTCGTAATCGGGGCAAGTTTCGGGCAGTTCTCTGACGAGCCTTATCAGTTCGGGGTTGTTTACGTCGTCGAGGCATATTTTCAAATAGCCTTTGTCCGCCCAGTAGAATATCATTGACGAGACGTCTTCAGGGTCTATTTTGTTGTCTATTAGCTTGCCCATGATGAGCGGGTCCATATTTTCGGGCGCTTCGAAGTTGACCACGGGGGTCAGCTTGCGGTTGTTGAAACATAAGAATTTAACCGCGAGCATACATATAAGCAGAACGCCGAGAGCTATCACGGGGATATAGGGGGAGAAATCGAAATAAGTGGAGAGCACGCCCTCTTCGTAAACGAAATTGAAGGTTATACCCATATTGTGCTCGAGACTGAAGTCTTGGAGCTTTGCAACGATTTTGTCGCCCGACTGCGCGATATCTTTGACGTCGGAGCTGCCCGCGGTGCCCGTTACGCCCAAAACGTAAGTCGCCTTTATCAACCCTTTAGGAAGAATAAACGTAGCGGAGGCTTTTTCTACCCGCCTGTCCTGCGGACCTATTGCGTTGACCGCAAGTTCGTTTGCGCCCTCTTGCGCCTTGGTCAGACAATAGTCGTAAGTAAGTATGTACGTGTGCGTTTCGCCCGTTTTTACCGAACTGCTCCCTATGTCGGCGGTTATGTAGTTGGTGGAGTTGTCGTCCTGATAGGATTCCACATTGTAGGGCACGCTTACCTCTTCGCCGTTTAACAGTTCGGTAACTTTGACGTTTTTGACGAGTTCGCCGCCGTTGACGGGGATATCGCGCATAAAACCCGTGGATTTATAGCCCGTGAATTTAACCGTGAGTTCTTCGCGAACGGATAATTTTCTGTTTGCGGAAACGTCGAACGTTATATCGAAATTTTCGTAATAGAACGAATATGATCCCTGATCCGAATAATCATACGCGCTTGCGGAGGTCGTTCCTCCGAAAAGCGGGGTCAAAACAAGCGTTGCCGCCGCTATAAGCGCAAGCAAGAGCGCGGCGAAAATTCCGCGTTTCAAATTCAGCTTTTTCATATTACCCTTTAAAAGGCGGTGCGTTTTACGCACCGCCCGAATTTTATTTTAATCAGAATTGAACTTTTACGTTTTGCCTTTCGTCGGGGCTGGCGTCGAGGTTGAACATCGACTTTGATTTTGCCTTCATAAACTTCGCCATGATGAGCGTGGGGAAGGTCATAATTTTTACGTTGTATTCGCGCACGGTGGCGTTGTAGTATTTGCGCGCCTGCGCGAGTTCGGTTTCGATGGTTTGAAGCTGGCTTTGTAAGCTCAAAAAGCTCCTGTCGGCTTTGAGCTCGGGGTATCTTTCAACGAGCATATTCAAGCCCCTTATCGCCTGACCCATCGAGTTGTCGGCGGCGATTATTTCGTCTGCGGTGGTGGCGCCTGCGAGTTTGTTTCTTGCCTCGATAACGCTTTGAAGCGTCTGGCTCTCGTGCTTGGCGTAGCCTTTGACCGTTTCTACGATATTGGGGATAAGGTCGAAACGCTTTTTAAGGTAGACGTCGATAGTGGAAAAGCCGTCGTCGCACTGAACGCGCAGCGAAACGATTTTGTTGTGCGACGCGATTGCCCATATGATAATTATGAGTACAAGCGCCGCGGCGGCGACGATGCCTATGATCGCGCCCGTCGAAATTAACAGTTTCATTTTTTACCTCTTATTTAAAATTTTTAAGCTCGTTCAGCGCCGTTTTAAGGAAACATTCGGCGGTGGGGTAGTTCTCGTTTACGGTTTTTGCCGCCTCTTCGGGCGAGAACCATTTTACTTCTTCGATTTCTTTTTCGTCAACGACAGGTTCGCCGTCTTCAGCCATTACCAAAAAGCCGAGCATCAATACGTTTTTGGGCTCGTGATAGCGCGAAGCCATATATTTGTATTTTACGACGTTGAGCTTTGTTTCTTCTTTGAATTCGCGCGTGACCGCCTTTTCTGCGGTTTCGCCTTTTTTGACGTAACCCGCGAAAAGAATATAATCTTCGTGCCCCTTGTGGCGGGCGAGCAGTATTTTATCTTTGGTGCGGTTGGTGACTACCATGCTGACCGCGGTCGAAAACTGCGCGAAGCGGAATTCGTTGCAATTTTTGCAGTACGGAACGAGACCTTCGCCGTTTGCGAACATTAAGGTGAGTTTTTCTCCGCATTCAGTACAGAACATATATTTTCCTCCTTGTTTAAATAACGTTGTTTATAGATTTTTATGCGTATATCCGAGCTGGGATTCGAGCTCGGGTTTTGGGCGGTTGCGGAACAGGCGCCGCATTCTTAACTGCGTTCAGAATGGCGGCCGGTGAGTTTGTCGCGGGGCTCCGTTTGGTGACGGACGGAGGGCGACGGTAAATATTATATACATTATAATACAAAATTTGCGGCAATACAATACCTTTGAGGCAAATTTAACAAATATATTGACTTATTTTTATACATAATATATAATTAAATGGCGGTTTTAAAAAAAATTGCGCAGGTTGCGCGGATATGCGTATTTAGGCGCAACCATAAAAAAATCAAACAATCTACATAAAATTATCACTTATAAGGGTTAAAATATGAATTACGAAAGATCGCTTTCCTATCTTGAACAGCGCGGGCAGGAACATCTTTTAAAATATTACGAAGAACTTAACGAAGAGGAGCGCGAGCTTCTTTTAAACGACATAGAGCACACGAACTTTTCGGCGGTGGCGAACCTGAAAAATACGGTTGAAAAGAGGGGCAAACTTTCGCCCATTTCGGCGGTGAGTCTTGAAGAGATTCAGCGGCGCCGCGCGCAGTTCGAGAGCGTGGGGCTGGACTTTTTGGCAAAGGGCAAGGTCGCCGCGGTGTTGCTTGCGGGCGGGCAGGGGTCGCGCCTCGGGTTTAACGGACCGAAAGGTATGTATAACGTGGGCGTGACGCGCGAGCTGTCTATATTCGAGCAACAAATGAATAATATAGCCGAAGTCAATGCCGGAACGGGAAGGCACTTTCATATATTTATTATGACGAGCCGCCAGAACAACGACATGACGGTTAAATTTTTCGAGGAGAAGAATTATTTCGGTTATCCGCGCGACAGGGTGCATTTTTACGTTCAGGACGTTGCGCCGACGTGCGATTTTAACGGTAAAATATACCTCGACCAAAAACACCGCGTATCTCTCGCCCCCAACGGGAACGGCGGGTGGTATTCTTCGCTGGTGAACGCCGGTTTTGCGAGAATTATAGAAAGGGATAACATTGAGTGGCTTAACGTTTATGCGGTTGATAACGTTTTGCAACGGATTTGCGACCCCGCTTTTATAGGCGCGACGGTGCTTACGCGTTCGGGCTGCGGCGCGAAAGTGGTTAAAAAGGCGTGCGCAGAAGAAAAGGTGGGTATACTTTGCAACGAAAACGGCAAGCCGACGGTTGTGGAGTATTACGAGATGCCCGAAAACCTTACTCAAAAAAGAAAGAAGGGCGAGCTTGTTTACAGATACGGCGTAATTTTGAACTATCTGTTCAACGTGCGAGATTTAAACCAGACGCTTTTGGGGAAATTGCCCTATCACCTTGCCGAAAAGGCTATTCCTCATATGGAGGACGGGGTGAGGGTTACTCCCGCGGAGCCGTGCGGTTATAAGTTGGAGACGCTGGTGGTGGATATGGTTAAATTTATGGGGACTTGCTGCGCGTTCGAAGTCGAGCGGGAAAAGGAGTTTGCGCCTGTAAAGAACCGCGAGGGAGCCGACAGCGTGGACACGGCGCGGGCGCTTATGCAAAAGAACGGAATAGAGTTGTAAATTATATTTATAAGGAATTTTGTATGAAAAAATTCGTTATTTGTTTAATTGCCGCCGCTACGGCGCTTTCTACCGCGCTTTTAGGCGGGTGTATAAACGTGAGCGGCGTAGACGGAAAAGACGGTAAAGACGGCAAAAACGCGACTGCGTACGAGTATTACGAGCTGGCGAAGCAGGAAAATCCCGATTTGACTATCGAGGAGTTTTTAAAGCAATATTTGAGTTTTTCTCCCGACGAGATAAGCGGGAGCATATCTTTGCAGGCTTCGATTAACCGCTCGCTTCTTGCGGGAGTTTCGATAGCCGCCGTATTCGAAACGACGGCGACGAGGTTCCCTTTCCAGACGAAGCAGTATATGGGGCTGGGCGCGGGAGCTATTATAGACCTTGACAAGGAGAACGGCGGCGCTTACGTTGTGACAAACTGCCACGTTATTTACGACGATACGGCGAACAGGCAAATTTCGGACGAGGTTTACATCTATCTTTACGGCAAAGACGACGACTTCCTCGACGAGGATTACGCGATTCCCGCGACCGTAGTGGGGGCTTCGCTCACTTACGATATCGCGCTTTTGAAGGTTGAGAACAGCGAACTTATCAAAAACGGCGTTGTGCGCGAAGCGGACTTTACACAATCGGACGACGCTTACGTAGGCGAAACCGTTTATGCGGTGGGTAACCCCGCGGGGAGCGGACTTTCGGCGACGCAGGGCATAATAAGCAAAGAGAGCGAAATAATAAGCGTGAATATGTCTTCTTCCGAGGACGAAATGCAAGCCGACGTCAGGGATTATCGCGTGTTGCGCACGGACGCGGCGATTAACGGGGGAAACTCGGGCGGCGGACTGTATAATTTAGAGGGCGAACTCGTGGGGATTGTTAATGCGAAAGCCGCGAGGGAAGATATAGACAATATGGGTTACGCGTTGCCTGCGAGCATTGCAAAGAGGCTTGTAAAGGTTATGCGCGAGAACGAGGAGACTTTTAACGCGGCGGGCGCCCCGCAGGTTATGCACGCTACGGTTAAAGCGGCATACGCGGCGGAAAACAGAAAAGTTACGCTTGAAAACGACCGCGCGGTGATTGCGGAAACGGTGAAAGTGACTTCGGCGGGCGACGGACTCGAAGCGGACGATTCTATTTTGAGAATCAAAATCACCGACTCCGAGGGTAAAACCGTGGAGGACAGAGCGGTGAGCCGCATTTATCACGTAGACGACCTGATGATCTCGGCTCGGGTAGGTTGCACGGTGACTTTTACCGTGTCGCGCGGGGGGAAGGACGTTGAAGTTCCCGTAAAAATAACTTCCGCGCATATGGCGGTATACGCTTAAATTAATACCCGTCCGCGGAAAAGCGTACTTAACATAGGATAAGGTTATAAAGAGCTCCCGAACAAATTGTTCGGGAGCTTCTTAAATACGCATTATTTATAAAGCTAAATTGAAATTTATCTTACTTTCTTTTAGAATATTTTTCCTTTGCGTACTCATAAGCCTCTTGAATTAACGGCTTTATTCTTTCAAAGGTAGTATCGGACGGATTGAGCGCACACACCCAACTCATCCAAGCGTAAACGGGGTGTGGCAGTATTTTATCTGTTTGCGTAAAATCATACGGCATATCCACAATTCCGCCTTTTGACGGACGCGCGGGAACAGAGCCAAACATATTTATAAAAGTGTTTTTGCGAACACCTATATTTACACGATAAATATTCTCTCTGTTCAAATCCGAACTCTTATCATTGTCGCCGTCTTTTTCTTTGACAGTCAAAATATAAATTCCACGTTTAAGCGTATTATTCGGATTATAGAAAATTCCGCTTTCGCCCCAACTACTTACCAAAACCGTATCGGGTAAATTATCAAGACAGTATTTAAGTATTTCATTAGGTTGCATTTAATATCTTCCTCTTTATACAAATTACTGTTTATCGTACAATCATTATATCACGAAAAATAAAAGAGCGCAACCCATTGAATTTTGCGGGTTATATAAAGCATATCTATATCTCACTACGCTATGAGCAGCATAGTTCGTCAACGAAAATAAGTACAGAAAAGGCATAGCTTAACGCTATGCCTAAATCTTTTTATTTGCGTTTTATCAAAATCCATATGGGAATTACGGAAAAGCGGAGGGGGTCATTATTATACTTTGGTTATGTCGTAAGGGGTTACCTGATAAACGTAATAGTTGAGCCAGTTTATATAGAACAGATTCGCCGTTGACGACCAGTTCATTTTTACCTCTTTTTCGGTTTGGTCGGCAAAGTAGTTTACGGGCGGTTTTATGTTAAGCCCCGCCGCAACGTCGCGGTCGTATTCCTTTTTAAGGGTGTCGCGGTCGTACTCCATATGCCCCGTTACGAAAACCTTGCGGTTGTCGCGGCTCTTTATTACCGAAGCGCCCGCGCGTTTGGAATATGCAAGGATTTTGAGATCGTTTACGTGCAGTATGTCTTTTGCGTAAATTACCGTGTGGCGGGAGTGCGGCATATGGAATTCATCGGAAATCCCGCGCATGAGAGGCTCGGCTACGCCGTCCTGCACGCGACGGTGGGCGAATATTCCGAAGCACTTTTCTTTTAATGGGTGTTTTTTTATGCCGTAGAAGTAGTGCAGCGCCGCCTGCGCGCCCCAGCAGATAAACAGGGTGGAGGTAACGTTTTTATCCGTCCAGTCGAAAATTCCTTCTAATTCCTTCCAATAGGCTACGGCTTCGAACTCCATATTTTCAACGGGAGCGCCCGTTATAATCATTCCGTCGAATTTGCGGGTTTTAACCTCTTCGAATGTTTTGTAAAATCTGTCCAGATGGCTCTTGTCAACGTGGGTAGAGTTGTAAGTGGACGTTTTTATGAGCGTTACGTTTACCTGCAAAGGGGAGTTGGACAAAAGGCGCATTAACTGCGTTTCTGTGGTTTCTTTGGTGGGCATAAGGTTTAAAATAGCAATTTCTATAGGCCTTATTTCCTGCGAAACCGCCCTTTCTTTGTCCATTACGAAAATCTTTTCTTCTGTTAAAATTTTATAGGCGGGGATATCTTTGTCTATTACTATGGGCATAAAGTAAACTCCGTGAGGGCGGGATTAAACCTTTTCGAGCGCCTGTTTTAAGTCGGCTATTATATCGTCGGCGTTTTCTATGCCGACGGAGAGCCTTATAAGGTTATGCGGAACGCCCGCCTTTTTCAAATCTTCTTCGGAAAGCTGTCTGTGCGTGGTGGAAGCGGGGTGAAGAACGCAACTTCTTACATCGGCAACGTGCGTTTCCTGCGTGATGAGTTGCAGGGCTTCCATAAATTGCGCGCATTTATCCGCGCTGCCCTTTATGCCGAAACTCATCATTCCGCCCTGACCCGCGGGCATATATTTCATAGCGAGTTTATAATATTTATTGTCGGGCAGAGAGGGGTGGTTAATCCACTCTATTTTGGGGTGTTTTTTAAGGTATGCGGCGACTTTTTTTGCGTTTTCGCTGTGACGCTCCATTCTCAAAGCGAGCGTGTCGCTGCCTATGTATGAGATAAATCCGTTTTGCGGGCTCATAATCGCGCCGAAATCGCGCATCATTTGCGCGCGGCACTTTGTTCCGAACGCTATGGGCAAATCCGCATAGACGAGACCGTGGTAGCTTTCGTCCGGTTCGTTAAAGGATTTGTAGCGGGGGTTGTTTTTATAGTCGAAGTTGCCCAAATCGACTATAACGCCGCCCAGCGCCGCCGCGTGACCGTCGAGATATTTTGACGACGAGTGAATAATAATGTGCGCGCCCCACTCTTTGGGTCTGCACAAAACGGGGGTGGCGAGCGTGTTGTCAACGGCGAACAGAACTTTGTGTTTGTTTGCTATTTTTGCGATTTTTTCGAAGTCGAGTACGACTATTGCGGGGTTTGCGACCGTTTCGGTAAAAATCATTTTCGTTTTTTCGTCTATGAGCTTTTCAATCTCCGAAGCGGGCGCGTCGGGATCGAAAAATCTGCACTCTATGCCGAGTTTGGGCAGAGTGGTGGAAAACAGGTTGTATGTTCCGCCGTAAATTGCGGAGGAAGAAACTACGTTATCGCCCGCGCCGGCAACCGTGAATACGGCAAGCGACGTTGCCGACATGCCGGAAGCGCAACCTATGCCGCATACGCCGCCTTCGAGCGCCGCAACCTTGCTTTCGAACGCGGCGACCGTGGGGTTAGCGAGACGGGAATAAAAGTAGCCTTCGCTCTTTAAATCGAACAAGTCCGCCATTTCGCGGGTTTTGGGGTAAAAGTAAGTTGTCGACTGTGATATGGGCGGTATTCTTGCCTCGCCTGATTTGGGCGAATAGCCCGCTTGAACGCAAAGGGTGTCTATTTTGTAATCTTTCATAATGTTTCCTCGCAAGATTTGGATTTTAATTTATTTTTATTTGTAGTTTTTAATCTCTCGGTCGAGCGCGCGTTTTTGGTCTCTCTCCGCAATGGTGCGCTTTTTGTCGTAATTTTGTTTGCCCTTGCATAGCGCAACCTCGACTTTTACGAGGCTGTCTTTAAAATAGAGGGCGAGGGGAACAACGGTAAAACCTTTTTCGTTGATTTTGCCCGCAAGTTTGTCGAGCTCTCTGCGGTGCATAAGCAGTTTACGGTCACGCTTGCTGTCACGCGAGGAAAACGCCCCCGCTTTGTCGTAAAGCGGGATATGCAGGTTTTTGAGGGTGAGTTCGCCGTTTTTCAAAAGGCAAAAGCTGTCTTTAAGGTTGCAGTTGCCCGCGCGGAGTTGCTTGACTTCGGCGCCCTCCAAAACTATACCCGCCTCGTATTTTTCGAGCACGAAATACTCGTATAGGGCGTACTTGTTATAAGAAATCTGTTTCACTTTTTTTATTATACTCTAACGGAATTAATTAGTAAATTGTTTTTATTTAAAATGTTTAATCAATTATTTATGCGTTTCGGGCGCGGGTTAAAATCCGGTGAGTTTGAATAAAACGCGAAGTCTGCCCAAATCGCAGTCTGCGACGAGCACGCGCACCTTTTGCCCGAGCTTAAAGGAGCGTTTTGCGCCTTTAAGTAAAAACTTTTCTTCAAAAAACTCGTATTCGTCGGGAGGAAGGTCCTCTATGGGCACCATGCCTTCGACGGTGTTTTCGAGCTCGCAGAATACGCCGAAGTTTGTCACGCCCGAAATAACGGCGTCGAATTCCTCGCCTAACCTTTCGGACATATAAGCGAGTTTATACAGTTCGTCTACCTTTCTTTCGCACTCGTCTGCCACGCGTTCGCGCGCAGAGCAGTCTTTGCCCGCTTCGGGTGCGATTTTTTGATATTTACCGGCGTTGCCGCCGTGCAGAATTTCTTTTAAACTGCGGTGTACGAACAGGTCGGGATAGCGGCGTATGGGGGAGGTGAAATGACAGTAACACTCCGAAGCCAGCCCGAAGTGCCCCATATTCTCTTCGCAATATCTTGCCTTTTGCATCGAGCGCAACATTACTTTGTTTACCACCGAATAAAATGGTTTGTCTTTACAGGCGGTCAGGATATTCTGGAAGTCTTTGGGTTTTAAGTCCTCGGCGTTGCCGCGGGGCTTAATTGCGAGGTCCTTTAAAAATGCGAAAAATGCCGACGCCTTTTCAAGCGAGGGGCTCTCGTGCACGCGGTAGAGGCAGGGCGCGCCCTTTTTTTGCAGGAATTCCGCAACCGCTTCGTTGGCGGAAATCATAAACTGCTCTATAATCCGTTCCGATACCGTGCGCTCGGCATTAGGTATTACTATTTCGCCCGCTTCGTTTACGTAGATATGCGCCTCTTTTACGTCGAGCGTGACCGCGCCCGAATCGTCGCGACGCTTTTCCAGAGCGAGGCAGAGTTTTTGCATATTTTCGACTTCTTTTACGATATCGGGATACTTTGCGCAAATTTGTTTGTCGCCGCTTAAAATTGCGGTGACTTCCGCGTAGGTGGTGCGGTGGCGGCTGTTTATCACGCTTTCGAAAATCTGATAACTTTTACGCGCGCCGTCCGGAGTGAACTGCATTATGCAGCTCATTGCGTATCTGTCTTCGCCTTCGTTCAGGGAGCACGCGCCGTTCGAGAGGGAGCGGGGGAGCATGGGCAGCACGCGGTCGGGGAAATACACGCTTGTGCCGCGTTCGTAGGCGTTGTTGTCGAGGGCGGAGCGGTGTTTTACGTAGTGGCTGACGTCGGCGATGTGCACGCCTAAAACATACAGTCCGTCTTTGAACTCTATCGATACTCCGTCGTCTATGTCGCGCGTGTCTTCGCCGTCTATGGTTATTATTTTCAGCCCGCGCAGGTCGCGGCGGTTACCCAAAGTCACTTTTTCTATCGAAACTTCGTCAGCTTCCTTTAAAACGGCTTGGGGGAACTCTTCTTCCAGACCGTAAGAGCGGATTATGGAGAGTTCTTCGGCTTCGAAGTCGCCTTCTTCGCCCAAAACCTCTAAAACCTTGCCGCCGGGAGCCTTGCTCTTGGGGTATGAGGTTATTTCGCATACGACCTTTTGACCGTGTTTTGCGCCAAGCCTGTCCGCGTCCGCCACGAAAACTTCCGGCTGTTTGACGTTGTCGGGGTAAACGTAGTAAAATCTGCCGTCTTTTTGCAGAGTGCCTACGACGCGCGGGTCGGCGCGTTGGATTATTTTTATTATTTTTACCTCGTCGCGGGTGCTTGCGATTTTTTCGGCAAGAACCTTATCGCCGTGAAAGGCGCCGTTTTTGTATTTTTTGGGTACGAAAAAATCGTGACCGAAATCGTCGTCGGGCAAAACGAAGGCGTAGCCTTTGCCCGTGCCTTGCAACGTCCCCGTTAAGGCGGTGGATTTTTTGTTATAACTCTTTTTTTTGTTGCTTCCCATAAAATTATTTATTCCTAAAAAAAAGCGGCTTTATTAAAGCCGCTTGTGTGTTTAAGTTACGCCATTGTTGCAAGCTGGATTACGTATGCAACTACCGACAGAACGCCGATTACTGCAAGTACTATCCAAGACCACTTTTTGAGTTTGCTCTCTATGGAACGACCGCGGTTTTTACCGAAGAACGTTTCGCTTGAAGCGGTTATTCCCTGAATACCGTCCGAGTTGCTCTTTTGGAAGAGAACGAGGAAAATCGCAACGAGCGCGGCGACGAAAATCAACACAAGGCAGGTAATCATGCCTATCCAATATACGACCCACTGGGCGTCGTTCATATTCGCGAGCAAATTAGCAAGCATATTCTAACCTCTGATTTTGAAATTTACTTAAAAAGTATAACACGGTTTTTTGATTTTTTCAATCAAAAACGGGGGTGTTTTATAAATTTCACTCCGAATTTTCGTCTGCGGGGATAACTTTTTTTCTCTTTTCTCCGAATTTGTTGATTATGAATATTCCGATGCACACCAAAACGAGGGCTATTAGAGTGTACCAGCTCAAAAGCTGGTCGCTTTCGCCGAGTACCGCGGCGGAAAATACGGCGCCGAAGAGGGGGTTTGTGCTCTTGAAAACGGCGACCTTGGAAACGGGGTTATATTTGAGAAGGAAGCCCTGCAAAGTGAACGCGCAAGCGGACAAAAAGGCGAGATATAAGAGCATGAACGCCGCCCCGACGTTGATTTGGGGAATTGTTCCGCCGAAACTTACGCCGATAATAACGAGCGCCAGCCCGCCTATTAAAAACTGATAGCCGCACAGCACGGTTGTGTTTTCGTGCTTGGAGAAAATTTTTACAAGCCCCGCCGCAACCGCGGAGGAAAGCCCCGAAAAGATTACGAATCCCTCGCCGAGCGTGGAAAAATTAAAAGAAAAATCGCCGCCGAGGTTGATTAGTATAACTCCGCCGAAACCGAGGACGCAACCCGCGAGTTTTATGAGGTTGAATTTTTCGGTGCGGAATATGAAGCATGCGCAGATAATTGTAAAAAACACGCCCAAGCCGTTGAGCACGGACGCCTTTACGCCCGCGGTGTTGGCGAGACCTATATAAAAAAAGGTGTATTGCAACGCCGTTTGAAAGAGCGCCAAAAGAAGAACGCGCCAGATATTTTTGGGTTTGGGGTAAATAAATTTTTTTTGAGTTGCGGAGCCGAAGGCGATAACGAGCGCGCCCGCAAACGAAAACCTTACGCCCGCGAAGAGCATGAGGGAGGGGATATGAGAGCGGTCTATGCCGAAGAGGTTATAGCCTAATTTTACGCACGGAAAAGCGCTGCCCCAAAGGACGCAGCAGATTATCGCGCATACGCAAACTATATATGTTTTTGAAAAAAACTTTTCGGGCTCTTTTATTATCGGCATACTATCATTATATTGCAATTTGAAATTTTAAGCAATTAATTAGCGCTTGCGTTGCGGAATTTTGTTTGTTGCGGTAGTATGGCGCCGCCGTCGAGATTGTAGCGGGGTTTGGGGTTTGCCGGTAAAAAGAACCCGCCCCGCGCTTTGAGCGCGGGGCGGGATATAATAACCTAAATTATTTAATAAGACTTTTGCCCGTCATTTCTGCGGGAACGGGCAAGCCCATAACCGTTAACAGAGTGGGTGCGAGGTCGGCAAGCACGCCGTCTTTGCGGAGGGTTGCGTTTTTGTTTTTGTCGGAAATAAGCACCACGGGCACGGGGTTGGTTGTGTGCGCGGTGAAGGGGGAGCCGTCTTCGGAAATGAGTTTATCCGCGTTGCCGTGGTCGGCGGTGAGCAGAGCGGCGCCGCCCATAGAGAGAATTTTATCGGTTACTTTTTTGACGCACTCGTCAACCGTGCCTACGGCTTTGACTGCGGCGGGGATTATACCCGTATGCCCGACCATATCGCAGTTTGCGAAGTTGAGTATTATTACGTCGAAATTGCCGCCGTCGAGTTCTTTGAGAACTTTGTCGGTGACTTCGTAAGCGCTCATTTCGGGTTTAAGATCGTAGGTTGCGACTTTGGGGGAGGGAATCAAGTCGCGCTGTTCGCCCTCGTTGGGCGCCTCTACGCCGCCGTTGAAAAAGAAGGTGACGTGGGCGTATTTTTCGGTTTCGGCAATGCGCAGTTGCTTTTTGCCGAGCTTTGCAAGATACTCGCCCAAAGTGTTGTCAAGCGAGGTTTTGGGGAAGGCGATATCTAACCCTTCGAACTCCGCGTCATATACGGTAAAACAAACATATATTGGGGTCAACCAGCCCGTTTTGCGTTCGAAAGCGGTGCCTTTGGGTACCGTGAATTGCTTTTGCGAAACGGCGCGGGTTATCTCCCTTGCGCGGTCGGGACGGAAGTTGAAGCATATGATACTGTCGCCCTTTTCTATGAGACCTACGGGTTTGCCGTTTTCGTAAACTTTGGTGGGAACGATGAATTCGTCGGTAACGCCGGCGGCGTAGCTTTCTTCAACCGCCTTTGCGGGGTCGGAGCACTGCACGCCCGTGCCGAGCGTGAGCATATCGTAAGCCTTTTCTACCCTGTCCCAGTTGTTGTCGCGGTCCATAGCGTAATATCTGCCGCAAACCGAGGCGATTTTTCCCGCGCCTATCTTGTCGATTTCGGCTTGCAGGCCGCGTATGAAGCCTGCGCCGGAGGTGGGGGAAACGTCTCTGCCGTCCATAAAGCAATGAACGTAAATTTCGTTGAGTCCGCGCTGTTTCGCCATCTTTAAAAGGGCGTAAACGTGGGATATGTGGCTATGTACGCCTCCGTCGGACAAAAGCCCGTAGAGGTGAAGTTTTTTGCCGTTTGCCTTTGCGCCGTCAATAGCCTTGATTAAAGCGGGATTTTCGAAGAAGTCGCCGTCCTGTATGGACTTGGTTATTTTTGTAAGGTCCTGATAGACTATTCGTCCCGCGCCCATATTGAGGTGACCTACCTCGCTGTTGCCCATCTGTCCGTCGGGCAGACCTACGCTCATTCCGCTTGCGCCGAGGGTGGCGGAGGGGTAAGTTTTTATTAGGTTTTTAACGTTTTTGCTGCCGTTTAAATATACGGCGTTGCCTTCGCCGTCGGGTGCGAGCCCGTAGCCGTCCATTATAATAATCGCGTAAGGAATCTTTTTCATACAGCCGCCTTATTTATCGAAGTTTACTATGGTGGCGAAGTCGGTTTTGAGCGAAGCTCCGCCGATAAGCCCGCCGTCTATGTCGGGTTGAGCCATGAGACCTTTGCAGTTGCCTGCGTTCATCGACCCGCCGTATTGAATAACAATCTTTTCAGCGCATTTCGGGCAGAAAAGCGAGCCGATCTTTTTGCGAATATACGCAATGGTTTCCTGCGCCTGCTCGTCGGTGGCGGTTTTGCCGGTGCCTATAGCCCAGACGGGTTCGTAAGCTATAACGAGCTTGGTTACGTCTTCAACGCCGTTCAATCCTACGGAAAGCTGACGGTCGAGCACGTTTTCGGTTTGACCGTTTTCACGCTCGGAAAGCGTTTCGCCGACGCATACTATGGGGGTAAGCCCGTTATTGAGCGCGGTTAACGTGCGTTTGTTTACCGTTTCGTCTGTTTCGCCGAAATACTGTCTTCTTTCGCTGTGACCGATAATTACGTATTTTACGCCGTAGTCTTTGAGCATATCGGCGGAGATTTCGCCGGTGTATGCGCCGCTCTGTGCGAAGTGTACGTTTTCGGCGCCGATATGTATATTGCTGCCTGCCGCCGCTTTGGTCATTTCGGGAATTAGTATTGCGGGTACGCAGAGGCATACGTCGCAGTTGGCGTTTTTAACGAGGGGTTTGAGCTCTTCGATAAGTTTTTTGCCGCTTTCGACGGTCATGTTCATTTTCCAGTTTCCTGCAATAAAGGGTCTTCTTGCCATAAATATAAATCTCCTTTTATGTTTCCGCAGATAATTATAACACACTCCGCGGATAATAGCAAATTCCGCGCGGCAAAAAGTTGATTTTATTGAAAAAAGCAACTTGACGTATTTTATCGGTTTTTTAAAACACGGCAGAAAGTCGCTTTTAAATCACATTAGAGTTTTACAATTCCGTTTAGCGCCTCGGTGCAAGGTGATTCGGTATCCGTATGCGTATACGTTAGTATCGGGCAAGTACGCGTCAGTAAAAATAAAGTTTGCCGCCCAACCATAACTATTTATTATAGTTAATTAGGAAGCGTCGAAAGACACTTCTCTTTTTATAAAGTGAATAACAACCTGAATTTGTTTTTATGTATAAAAAATAAGGGTTTTCGGACTTCCGAAAACCCTTAAAATCGTTAATTTTGTTTTTTTGCGCTTTTTACTTCGTCATTGCTTCCTGAACGGCAACTGCAACTGCAACCGTTGCGCCGACCATGGGGTTGTTGCCCGAACATGAGTAGAAAATTTAATCGTATCAATCTGTCTTGAATTGTACCAAGTTATCTTACACAAAAGGCTGTTAGTGTAAATAAATGAAACCAATTTGTATCAATATGTCTTTATCTGTTTTTATCGGTTTTTTACTCAAATGTTGACAAAATGATGTACACGGAGTCTATTTTATACCAATGGTAGCCATAGAATGAGCTTCAAACCTATGGTAAGAAAAAACATACCTATGGTAGCCATTTACGATATAAGAAAGTACATACCGATGGTTACCATCATTTATATGGAATACAACCCGATGGTTACCATCATCTATATATAAAACCATATGGTTGGTAGATAAACTATATAATTTATATATTGAAAAAATATTGCTTTATGATATAATTTATGTATTATTTTACAAAGGAGAAATAATTAATGGAATGGTTGGCAGCAGTATTAGGATTAGTAGGCGCAGTTGTAGGATCTGTAATAACTGGAATAGTTGAGTTTATTATAATGAAAAAGACATTAGAAAATGATAAATTGAAATTGAGGTTGGAACTAAAAGAAAAATTTAATAAAATTGCAAATCCAGATAGTGATGACGCTTGTGATGGTTGGCGAGAAGAATTGGAGGTCTATAAACAATTATTAAATGAACTTTATTATCTTAACATAATTGCGAATCCCAAAAAGAATTATAAAGAAAATGGAAAATTTCCATATATCGAAAATAATATAGCGAAAATAGTAGGTGGATGTGAGCTTCCACAAGATATAGCAAAATTACTAGGTGAATTGCGGTGCAATATAGATATATACAATTCATTACTCAAATGCAATACTGATATTTCAAATTTTGAAATGGCTATTAATAAGATATACAATTTAATCAATCCTATTCGAGAAGAACAGTTTAAAAATTATATGACAGCAAAGGATGCTATAAGAAATTACAGTCGAAATGAAGCAGAAAATTTAGTAGATTGCTATAAAGAAGTGAATAAATAAAATAGCAACTCTACATTAAAATAAGTTGTTTTGATTATAATTAAAGTATGTTAAGATATGGAAAAGTCTATATTTCGATGCTCTTGCACATTGATAATGACGGTGTTATGAAGCCTGTTGCTGTTGAGTGGACAGATGGTACAAAGTATGAGATAGATAAGATTATAGACGAACGAAATGCTCCACCTGAGCATACGGGCGGAGTGCTTACAAGAAAATACAGAGTTATAATTAAGGGGAAAGAAAGGGTGATCTATTTAGATAAACAAACGAATAAATGGTTCGTGGAAAAGCCGTTGTACGATTAAGTACGACGGCTTTGCTCATACTTTAGGTATGAGGACGATACTTCATAGTGATTTGAATAACTTTTATGCTTCGGTAGAGTGCTTGCGCAATCCGGCAATAAGAAATAAGCCAGTAGTTGTGGTGGGCAGTAAAGAAGATAGGCACGGTATAGTTCTCGCTAAAAATATGATAGCCAAGAAGTTGGGTGTAAAGACAGGCGATGTCTATTGGGAAGCAAAACAGAAATGTGGAGATACGCTCGTTGAAGTTCAGGCAGACTTTTCAACATATATCAATGTGTCAAAGGAAGTGCGGAAGATATACGAGGATTATGCAGACAGAATAGAAGCCTATGGTATAGACGAATGTTGGCTTGACGTGAGTTCAAGTTTAAAGTTGTTTGGTAGTGGAAAAGAAATAGCCGAAACGATTAGGGAACGAATAAAGACCGAAATCGGGCTTACAGTAAGTATAGGTGTAAGTTGGAACAAGATATTTGCAAAGCTCGGTTCTGATATGAAAAAACCCGATGCAGTAACTGAAATAACTCTTGATAACTATAAGATAAAAGTGTGGAGCTTGCCCGTGGAGGATTTGTTGTATGTGGGCAGAGCCACTCAACAAAAACTCAATAGAATAGGCATAAAGACGATAGGAGACCTTGCACAAGCTGATGAACAACGTTTAATAAGTCTACTCGGTAAATGGGGGAGTTATCTTCATACCTTTGCTAATGGTAAAGACGAATCACCCGTAGCAAAAATAGGCGAAGAGGAAGCGATTAAATCGATAGGCAATAGTCTTACAGTTTACCGTGATTTGGTTGACGACGAGGACGTTGAACCCGTAATTTGGTTGCTTGCAGACAGCGTTTGTTCGAGAATGAGAGAAGCGGGACTCAATAAAGCTCGTACCGTTTACGTTTATGCACGTTCAAGCAATTTAAGCGGCTATCAAAAGCAGGGCAAACTTCCTCGACCCTCCGGCGCTATGCAAGACGTGGCGAGAAAAGCGTTTCAACTATTTAAGGAAGTCTATAAATGGGAGAACCCCTTGCGAAGTATTGGCATAGCTGTTTCGGAATTTAAATTCGGTGATGAGCAACTTGATTTGTTCGGAAATTTGGAAAAGGACGAGAAGCAAAAGCGGTTAGATAATACAATAGATAAACTGCGTGCAAAATACGGCAACAATATTATTCAGTCAGCAATAGTTTACAAAGACCCGAAATTAAAGGATTTGGACATAAAGGGCGAACATACAATTCACCCTTATAGCTTTTTTAAAAACAATAAATAAAGCGCACTTATGAGTGCGCTTTAAGTTTAATTTGGTTGTCTGTTAATATGAAATGGCGGGCAAAGTCGGCGTCGTTCAAATAGTAATCTTTTATTTCGTCACCCACGATAATGGGAATGCGGTTATGGTATTTTTCAACGGGTGGGGTGGATTCTTTTGTAAGAATTATAAACTTGTCAACGCCGTCCTCATTGCGGTAAAATCCACCTAAATATAAAATCTTTCCGTCCACACGATTAAAGTAATATTTATGCTTTTCCCTATTCCACTCATAAAAGCCACTTGCGGGTATTAGACAGCGCCGTTCTAAAAAGCTCTTACGGAAAGTTTGTTTATCCGTTACCGTTTCAGCTCGTGCATTTATAATAACGCCCTTGCCGTCAAATCGCCCGAAGCCCCATTTGCATATAATTGGGTGTTTTTCTTGCGTTAAAACTGGAACGAAGTAGGTTGGGTAAATATCGCCGAACTTAATCTGAACGTTTTTCTCGCTTTCTGGAAGATTGTTTAAAATATCATGTATTCCCTTGTCGTTTATGCCTATATGAAATCTTCCGCACATACATTAAGTTTGCGCTTTTTGCAAATTATTATTGTATGACAACAATAAATATCAATGACGGGGTTAAAGCATTTAAGGAAGATAAAAACGCCGTACTTTTGGACGTAAGAACGCAAGATGAATATAACGCAAAACACATTAACGGGAGTATAAACATTCCCATACAATCGCTCGATAAAATAAGCATTGAAGTTGAAAACCGTACAACGCCTTTATACGTTTACTGTCATAGCGGAGCAAGAAGCGCAAGAGCGATAAAAGCATTAAAACGAATGGGATATTCAAAGGTTACAGACATAGGCGGTATTAAAGATTACAAAGGCTAATATCTACCGTTATTTTTTAGCTTTATGCGCATACTATAGGTATGGCATACAGTTATAAAGGCAGCATTAGTTTCGGATTAGTTTATATTCCCGTAACGCTTCATAAGAGCATAAAAAGCAACGACATAGGTTTTAATATGATAGACAAAAAGACCAACAGCCGTGTGCAGTATAAAAAGACTTGCGTAGAGTGCGGCGGAAGAGAGGTAAGACAAGAAGATATTGTCAAAGGCTTTGAGTATGAGGACGGCAAGTACGTTATATTCGATGATAAAGATTTTGAAAAGTTAAAAAGCAAAAAGGACAAGAATATTACTATTGAAAAGTTTGTTGAGCTTGCTGAGGTAGATCCGTTGTATTTTGAAACACCGTATTATGTTGTTCCTACCGGCGCAGAAAAGGCGTTCGCCGTGCTGTTAAAAGCAATGGAAGAAGAGGGCAAGGCGGCAATAGCAAAGACAGTCCTCGGCACAAAGGAAACGCTTATACTCATAAGAGCAAAAGACGGGCAAATGCTTTTGAATACGCTTTTTTTTGAAGAAGAGGTTACTAAGAATCCCGCAAAGGAAATAACGGAAAAGCCGAACGCCGCCGAGCTGAAAATGGCAAAGGCGATTATAGAGGGAATGAGCGGTAAGTTCGTTCCGTCCGAATATAAGGACGAGTACCGCCAAAAGGTACAGGAAGCGATAGAACGCAAGATTTCAGGCAAACAAATTGTCGCGCCGAAAGACAGCAAAACGGCAACGGTTTCAAACCTTATGGACGCACTTACGAAGTCGCTCGAGCTTGCACAAAAGCCTAAAACTAAAAAGACTGCGCCCAAGAAAACAACGTCTAAAAAGAAAGAGGCATAAATGGCAGATTTGTTTGAAGATAAAAAAATATCGCCTATGCTATTGCACGAAGTAAATGAGCCGTTTGATGACGAGGATTATATCCACGAATTGAAGTTGGACGGTATACGTTGCGTGGCTTATATTGAGCCGAAATCGGTAATCTTGCAAAACAAGCGATTTAAGGATTTGACCCCTATATATACCGAACTTTCGGCAATTTGTGGGTGCGTTAAGAAGCGTGTAATACTTGATGGGGAGCTTGTCGTTATGACTGACGGCAAGCCCGATTTTTATGCATTGCAAAGGCGCAGTTTAATGACGGACAGCTTTAAAATATCGCTAGCGGCAAAGAAAAACCCCGTCCAATTCGTTGCTTACGATATTCTTTATTATAACGGTAAAGACTTAACCGATTTACCGCTTTTAAAGCGTAAGGAAATACTTGCGGAAAACGTGAAAGAGGGCTTTAATTTAAGCATATCCCGCTATGTATCGACTTTTGGCGTTGCTTTTTACGAACTTGCAAAGAAAGAAAATCTCGAAGGCATAGTATCTAAAAAGAAAGACGGTTTATACCATATTGGTAAACGAACTCACGATTGGGTAAAGGTCAAGGTAATGCAAGACGAAGATTTGCTTGTTTTGGGGTATCAACCCGACGATGACGGTAACGTTAAAGATTTGATTCTTGGCTATTACAATGATAAAGGTGAGCTTAAATGCAGAGGTAAGGTTTATCTCGGCATATCAAAAGAAGAACGCAGGATTGTAGCTCAATTTGCAAAAAAGAACACGGTCAAAAGACCGTGGTTTGATAAATATAAAAACGTGGTATGGCTAAAACCACAACTCGTTGGTACAGCACATTTTATGCAAGAAACAGAAAACGGCGGTATGCGCCAACCCGTTTGGAAAGGGTTGCGAGAAGATAAATAGTGATTGACAATGCTACGGAAATTTGCTAAGATTAAAGAGCTAAACCAAATTTCATAATTATTTTCCCGATTGGGTATAGTTAAGGTAGAACTATACTCGGTATTCGCTTACAAAACTCATTCGGGAATTGTAATTTGGTTTAGCGACTTGGCGATGAACGGTATATTCTATGGTGTCGTTCTCGTAAGGGAACGGCATTTTTTATTTGTAAGAATGTCTATCGTTCGTTCTGCCAAGCAGGTAATCAATTGATACTTCAAAGTAATCGGCAAGAATAATCAAATCATCAATTAGAGGTAAGCACTGTAATTTGTACCATTGCCGTATGTTGTTTCTATGAATATGAACATCTTTTGATAAAGCATTGTTAGCTGTCTTTCCCTTTTCGTTTCTAAGCTCGTCTAAACGTTCAAAGAATGTTTTGGGAGTATCAGATTCTTCAAAATGCTCATTATCGGTTAGCCCCATTAAAAATTCCATTGAAATTTTAAAGTAATCTGCTATTTTAATTAAAGTAGGTGTTTTTGGAACAATACCGTAGTTGTATGCACTTGAAAATGAAGTGCGGTCTATACCGATATTATCCGCTTTTTCAGATTTATTTTTCCCGACTAATTCGTCGGCTAACTCTATAATTCTTTTTTGAAATTCTGTTGAAATAGCCATTTATAACCTTTGACAATATTATGTTTACATTGTCTACGCTTTATGCTACAATGCTTATCAACTTATTAAGACAATATGCGACTAACATTATCAAAAAATTTTATGAAATCTTGCGTTTTTTTTGGACACCGTAATATGAATGTGGAGCAGTATAGGGAGAAGCTGTTAAACATCATTATTGACCTTATAGAGAATAAAGGGGTTGTTCAATTCTATTCGGGATTTAGGGGTGACTTCGATGTGTATTGCAGTTACTTGATACACGAACTTAAAGTTAGCTATCCACAAATCAAAAATACTATGGTGTTGTCTTATGTTCCCGAAGTATCAGAAAATCCTGAATATAACTTTGAATTACCTAAATGCTTTGACGATAGCATTTATCTTTTGGAAAGACAAGTTCCTAAAAGGCTTGCGATTATTGAAACGAATAAATGCTTGGTCGATAAAGTTGACTATATTATTGCAGGTGTAATTCTTCACGGCGGCGGTGCTTACGCCGCTTGCGAATATGCCAATAAAAAGAAAAAGCCAATCATAAACGTGATTGACGGTTGGGAAATATAAAATGATATATAAAAAATTTGTCGTGATGGGTTTGGCTTTTTTTGCAATATTATTCAATGTTTCGTTTGCTATGGCTGCACGGGCTCAAACATTTGACAAGATAATTCCAACTTATGGTTTGTTTTGCGAAGATTCGGAACTTATCAAAAGCGGCACGGTAAACTTTGATTTGACAGATACGGAACTGCTGTCAAATGGAATGGGACGAAAGCGGTCAAGTTATCAGGTTTCAGCGGCTAATCGTGAAGTGGAATTTGCAATACCGTTTATATCGTCTGCAAAGAACGTGCCGGATATTTCAGTATCAGTCAACGGACAAATTGTTGACGGTTCGGTGTGGTATGGGCATAGCGGATTTTGGCAAGGTTATGAATTTGATATTGATAAAACTTATTCACCCGTTTTAGATGAAAACCTTATTGGCACATTATATACGGTTATTCCTGATAGTGATGCGATAACCGTTTCATTAAAATTCAGCGAAATTAGAAGTTATATTTACGAAACGTCTAGTGCATATTCTTCTTCACAAAGCGCAGACGGAAGTGACGTTTGGACTTTAAAGAATGCGCTTTCTAAATCATCGAATTCTTTTTTTGTTTTAGGCGATTCAACGGTGTTTACGTTTGAAAGCAGTTGCGAATATCAAATGAAACAACTTACTTGCAAAGAATATATAGACAGCCAATATAAGTATTATGAAGAATACTACGAGTATCTCGGCGGTGTTCCGGTTGAGCTTTTTTATTCGATAGTTAATAGAGTAATAATAAATAATACATATATCAGTTATGAAGAACTATTTACTAATTCTATCAATACAAATAGGGTAAATGCTTATAAATTTAAATTGGTGCTTGCTAGCAATAGCATTATAAGTTATGAAATAGCTTTTCACATTCAAAGCAATTCCGCTTATAGTCCAATTATATACGGTGTAGAGCAAAAGAAAGTTGGAAGTTACCCAATAGCTTACACCATAGAACTTAGTAATGATGTTCCGTATATTATAGACTCAAGTATGGTAATGCAAAGAAATGGATTGAGTTATACGGCAGAAACTGCGGACGATTTTTCGTTTGTGGTTAGTGCGTCGGACAAGCCTATCAATAGCTCGGCAGGAAACAACAATGTGGAAACAAACAGAACGGTGATAATTGTGTGTAGTATTGTTGGAAGCATAGCGTTTATAGGAATAGTAGTTTTTATTGGTATTATAAATCGCCGTAGAACTCAATAATACAGCGAAAGGAGATATTATGATAAATATAAAAGACGATAAATTGTATGGTTCAAATTTTTCATTTGCTTTTCCACAAGGGTTTAATCGTGTAGAGGGATTAGATAGTTTTAGCGATAATGATTTGGTGTTTGTGTCAGCAGACAACGATTATTTGAGTATTGTAATTTATTTAAAAAAAGAAAACCAGTCTGCAAAAAATCATATACAAGAAATGTTTGATAAAAATAGCTGTCTTATCAAATTAAGTGATTGCTTTTCAATTAAGCGTGGGGAAGGTAAGGCTGTTGGAATTTTTTATGAAAACACGTTTGGTGCTACGCAACATTATATAGAACTGTACGATTTCAAAAAGAATAAAGATGGTGAAACACAGATTTATATTGATATAAGTTTGTGGTCGGGCAGAGAGAAAGATAGGCAAACGATACAAGAAGTGTTGGAGTTGCCGACAATTAAAGCATTTTTGGAAAGTATAAAGTACTTTTAAATACTCTATTAAGGTAAGCGCTGAGGTGTAATTCCAAATATTGAATATTGACAATTTTTGGTAATAATGATATAATTATACTTGGAATAAAACAATTTTTACTCGGGTTGTAAATGAAATTAAAAACTATAATATTAAATTTAATAATATCTGTTTGCTTATTGTTTGTGTGTTGTATTCAAACGGTTGATTTAAACTTTAAATATGATTTAGATAACATTGCTTTTAATACAAAATCTTGCGATATTGTTAGTGAGCGGGATTTAACAAAAGATAATGTACAGCTCGAAAGTGGTATTGAATATGAAGTAGGAACAAAACATTTTTTTGTTGAACAATATATCAATAATGATGAACTAGAATTTTTTTTAGCGACAATTGGTGAAAATTGTGTTATTTGGGTACAATACGAGATTTGGTACGATAATTATTTATCGGAAACAGATTATGAGTTAATAAAAGAACATACCGACAATATTTATCAAAAAATGACTACTGCCATTTATCCGCATTCACAAACGTGGGGAGATGTAGATAATGACGGAAAAATAAATATTCTATTATGTGACCTAAATAAAGGTGATATCAAAGGTTATTATCAAAAAAATGATTTGTTAGATGTTGCGGGTTCTAACAAATTAGACATAATTTATATTGATTTGTCGTACGAAACTGCTCAAGTTAACCTTAAAACTGATAGTGGTAAAGAATTATGGGCAACAATAGCACATGAATTCCAACATATGTTAAGTGATATTGCTTGTGAGGGCGCAACAAACGAATTATGGTTAAATGAGAGTTTAAGCGCTTTAAGTTCTTATCTATATAGCAACGATTCGCATTATATTGATACATCATATTTTCAATATTCTTTAAGCGATTATGGAACGAATGAAGGGTTTTTATTTAAAAGATTAGGAGTAAACAGAGGGAAGGAATATTTAATGACTACTCTGTTTGGAATTTATCTATATAAAAATTATGGAGAGAATGTACTAAATCAAATATACAAAGAATACGAAAAAAATATTTACGGACAAGCAGCGATTGAAAATATATTGAATGAAAAATTTGATGATTTTAAAAGTTTATTTTTATCATTTATTTTAGCAACGGTTTGTGATATAAATTTGGATGACAATACTAGTTTACTCTATAGTGAACCTATCGTTTTTAATGAAAAATCTTATAATAGTTTTTATGAATTGAAATTAGAAAGTGGTCTATTAAACTCTTCAATAAAAAATTTAGAAACAGCTACATATACGGACAGTAAGTGGAGCGAGAAATTGTTTTACTATGAAAAGGAATTCTTCAGTAAAGTAGGGGATGTGAAAATTAATTCCAATGCGGACTATATTTTTTATTCCGTTGAACAACAACCATTGAAACTACAACGAACTAATGAATTTAATATGCATAATAGTTCCGATGTGGTTGTTTTGTTGATTAATTGCGAAAATAACGAATTGTCATATGAAATTAATTTGTATAAAGACACTTATGTTGTGAGAACAGTTTTCATAAGTATAGGTGCAGTAATATTAGGTTGTTCCGTTATATTTGGAGTGATTTATATATTAAAAAATAAGAGGGATAAGAAAAATGAAGTTGTTGAGTAAGAAAATTTTAATATCAGTATTGATATGCGTTACGTTGGTTTGTTCTATTGTGGCGATTTGTTTAGCCGTCTGTATCCCTGATCAAATAATAGAAAACAATGTTGATGCTCCGTCAACGCAATCAATTGATTGCGAAACTGATGATGTGCAATTTTTAACAGACCAAGATAAATATGTGCAATTTGGTGTTAAATCCGATAAGTCCATCACGTCAGCAAATATGAAAGATTATGTTACCGTTACAGATGTAAGCGGTAATCTCGTTTCCGTTTCTTACTCAAATGGTAATGTTTGTGCGCCGTCCAAAGGGTATAATGAGGGTGGCGCATATACTATTTCTTTAAAAAATGGAGCTAAATTCGTTGATTCTCGTTTTCGTGACAAACAAGAGTTAGTTTTTTTGATACATAAAGATGAAATCTTTAATGCGGTAGTTTCAGAAAATACGAATGAATTGTCAAATGATGAGTACATAAGTTTTAATGGAACAGATAGGCTTGTTTTGACTACAAATAAATACAAACAAGGCGATATTGTCAAATTTGAAAGGACGGATTATTACAATCAGCCTGCTGCGGTAAAGGTCGTGTCTTCCCATCAAGTGTATGGTGGCACAGAATATGTTGTAGAACAACCTTATATGGAAGAAGTTTTCGATGAATTAGAAGTGTCGGAAAATTATGATGTTCACGAAGAAAATTTTGAAATAAATGAGGAAGGGATAAAAGAACTTTTAGGTGAACTTGAAAATGTTCCTGCAATGAGTGATAATGGGTTTTTGAACTTTTTGCCTGAAATTAAATTAGAAGTTGAACCTCGTGATGGTGGTATAGATGTTGGCTTAACCATTCGATATAATATTGCAAATATTTGGAAATGTAAAGACGGTATCGGCAAAGCTATTGCTGATAAGATAATTGATAAGTCAAATGGAGCATTGACTGGTAGTTTAAACGTCTACCTTATCTTTAAATTACAATTTATTAATGAATTTAATGTTTATCAAGATTTGGACTTGGCAACAGGGAATTTTTCAACTGTTGCCACGAAAACGACTACAACCAAAATAGGCTTTTATTTAGAAGTTGAAGGAGGAATTCTTGGTGCTTCTGATGACAATTTACCAAAAAACAAAGGTAAAGATGAAAATGAAGAGTTAAAGAAATTGATTGATGAATTTTCTGAAAAATATGATCTTCGTAAAGAAATTAAAATAGCGAGTTTACACGCTACTTATATGGGTCTCGTTGGCGTAGGACTAGATGTAAATCTTGTTTTTGGTTTTTCTTTTAATGGGAAAATTGGTATAGAAAATACAATGACAACAGTTCAACAAGAGGGAATGATTGTTACAACGGAAGGAGAAAAGCCTGTTGAAAACAAAAAAACAAGTTACAGCAATTGGGGACTTAGTGCATATGGTGTTGCTCGTGCGGAATTTGGTATAAAAGTAGATATTTATATTGATTTTTTAGTAGTTTTTAAAGCTGGCGTTAGTATAGAAGCTGGAATTTATGCTGAAATAGGTGGTGCTTTTGCTGTCGAATGGGGAGATGGCTATGTGCCTACGGCAAAAGGGGATGAAGTAAGTTCATATGAGCAATCTGTTTATACAGCAATGTACTTTGAAACAGGTGTTTATATAAGAGCATCATTTTTTGCTGAAGTAAACTTGTTCATTATGAAATTTGAATTTAAGTATACATTTTTAGATATAGAAATAAAGTTGCTTGAATTAGGTAGTAAGGAATGTGTTTCATTTATTCTTCCTGAGGATGACAAGACCTTAACAATGGAAAATAATGTAGTAGATTTCCCTCAAATTTATGTTCAACGGTATAATATATTTGAAAATTCAAAAACAATAGAACCGGTTAGTTTTGATGATATGGAAGTAGTATATGATACTACTGCATTAAGAAGAACGGGGAACGGCGGCTTTTTAGATGTTAGCGGTCAACCCGACGCTGAATATAAAGTAGGTGTAGGCTTATATGACTATAAATTTGCTAATTACGGTATAGGGATTGATATTGAATGGTTTAGTAATTCAGTTATAGAACGTCAAAAGGAAGCTTTCATAGCAGATACCATTGAATTGACAATAATAAAAGAACCTAAAGATATAGCAAGTTTTGAATTATCTGTTGTCGGTGATGTAAACACTATTGAAATAGGAACAAGTCTCGTATTAACTCCTATTAATATACAGCCTTATGATGCAACGTTTTCTGCAATAGAATGTTCTTTAAAAAATCCTATAGACGGTGTTCGAATATCTGATAATATTTTATCGGTATCACTTGATGCTGTACCCGACCAAAAAATTGTTATTTCAGCATGCACCGTAAAAAATAAAAAAGAACAAGTCTATTCAAATGAAATAGAAATTACTATTAAAGATGTTGTATTAAGCGATATAAGTATTTATCCTTATAATGCATCGGATATGTCTGAATTTAAAGGCGGTACAATAATACCGTTAGGTTCAGATATTAAGTTAAATGTAATTAAATATCCCGAAAATGCAAAATATACAAATTTATATTATGAGATAAAGGACGGTGAGCAGTATTTAAAAAATGCTTATACCAGTAATGCTATTACATCTGACGGTGAGCTGAGCGTATTAGACGATTTATCAGAAAATTGTAAGATAGCTATTGTGGCACATGCTATAAACACAAATGGAGAGGAGATAATTTCAAGAACTTTAACATTAAGTGTTCAAGTAAAGGCAATTAAAGAAGTTGAGATATTAACAAAAAGCGATATCGTTCATCAAGGTGAAACGGTAAGACTTTCTGTGTCTTTAAAACCTTATACTGCAGAAGCTGATGAAGTTCAGTACGCAATAATAAGTGGACAATCCCTCGCAAAAATAGACAAAGATACTGGAATCTTAACTGTCAATAATAGTGCTGACATAGGAGGCAAAATTAGTGTTATTGCTATTGCCGATGGCGTAGAAAGTAAACCCTATGTATTTACAGTATCTGAAATTTTTGCAGAAAATTTGACTCTTGTTGATTCAAATGGAACATTAGAAACTGAACTACATTATGGGGAAACTGTTAAATTAAATGTAAGAATTTACCCGAACGATGTTACATACAAGAATTATGAATATGAAATTTTAAGTGGTAGAGAAAACATTTATCTTGATTCAATAAATGATTTGATAACATTAAAATATAATTTTGACCCTACAAATCAAATTAGATTACGAGTCAAAAAAGTTCTTAATGATGGTAAAGACACTACAATTTATAGTAATGTCTATACTATTAACGTGTTAACAGAAAGTTTAACGGATTTTTATTTGTTGCCCAACATTGATAATATTTTGCCGGGCGAAGAATATAAATTTGAATATTCATTTAAAGAAGATGTAATAGACAAAAATTCAACGGATTATATTACAGACTGCAAATATGAATTAATTGAAGGTGCAGATTATGCATATATTGATGATTTAGGGAATTTAAGAATAGATGAAGAAGTTGCTCAACAAAATTATTGCGTAGTTTTAAGATGTACGCTTACTACTTATAATGGTATTTACACTAAAGAAGTAAAATTAAATTGTAAGATGGTTGCGAAAGAGATTATTGTTAGTTCAGAATCCCTTCAAATAATGACTTCGGAAAGCATGAAACTCAATGTCGCAATTCAGCCGCTTAGTGCCTATATTAAAACAGTTGAATATCAATTCGTACAAGGCGATACATACGGTTCTATTGATGAGGACGGAGTTTTAACTGTTTATGACGCACAAAATGTGGGCAAGACAATAAGTGTTAGAGCTGTAGTTACTAGTATTGGTATTGATCCTATAAGTGGTAAAGAAATTGAAACTGTAGGGTATAGTATGCCGTATATGATGACAATTATTGAAAAACCCGTAGAATCGGTTGAATTTATAGATACAATTCTAACCTTGCAACAAAATGAAAGTTATATGTTTGTTGCTAATGTTGCACCTATAACGGCAACCTATAAGAATGTTTCATATTCATTAATTGACCCCAACAATTGTGCAAACATATCTTTTGATGGTACTGTAACCGTTAAACAAAATGCAAAGGTTGGAAGTTTAGTTACAGTAGTCGCAACATCTCAAGCTGATTCATCCATAACTGCACAATACGAATTTACAGTAGCAAAGGCAACCTTGAATTCTTTTGACATTTATATTCAAGATAGTACAGAGCTTTTGATTGCACCGAGCAGCGAAGTAAGGTTGATGACTAAAAATCCTTCACCTTCTTACTATCAATTTGATGATGGTGAAGTTGTTTATTCTGTTGTTTCGGGGGATGCAACAATAATAGGAGATAGATTAACTGTTGGCAAAAATGCTAAGGCTGATACAATAATTAAAGTAAAGGCAGTGGCGAACGATGTTGTTTCATATTTTGAATTTGGAATAACGGTTTTAAGTTGGACTACTGCACCTAAGCAAGTAGAACGTGGTAGTGATATCATTATTTTAGCCGAATACGAAGGCGAAAATAAAGGTTATACTATTGAGTACTACTTTGCGGCGACGGATGCTTTAACAAGCATATACGGTGAAATAACTAATAATAACTCTGTCCATATTTATGACAGAGTTACTGGTGGTACAGAAATTGAATTAATTGCTAGGCTTGGCAATATTGAAATTAAGTACACTTGTACAGTAAAGAAAGTTGAATCGGTTGTCTTTGATAATATAACTGATGGAAAGGGTAAACCTATAAGTCTTACAATTGAAGATGGAATTAGCACAACATCAATGTTAATGAAAGATATTCTTTTGCAAGATAGTAGTGCTGATAGTATATCATTGTCAGTTAAGGCTACTTTAAACAATAAGGAGGAAGCTCTTCTAGATAGTTATCAAGACACTATAATTTATAGTGTTATTAGAAATTCTGATTATGTTCATATAACCGGCAATGTTATAAGTTGGACTGATAACGCTAAGTCAGGTGACTATGCTACAATTCAAGTAAGTTTAGAGAGTGGTGCGGCAATATGCACTTTAAGAGTGTATGTTTTTGTCCCTGCGGGATATTTGAACAAAGGAAGTTTAGATAATAAAAATTCATTTAAGTTAATGGGAGCTCTTACAGAAAACGCATCTACATTATCATTACCTCGAGATATTGAAAATGCGGGAATAAGTAATGGGCAGATAAGTAATACATATACAAATTTCAAAAGAGGAGATATGTATGACTTTGGAGAATACATTATCCCTAATGTATATCAACAAGCTACTAATTTAAGTTATACTACGTCAAGTGGTGATATTAATGATGATGGATGCTGGACGGCGACATCGGGGATTGCTGGTGGTGCGCCTTTTGATGTAACGATATCTTCGAGCAATACTTATAAGGGTAGAGTATTTTATTCAACTGGGTTCTCATATACATATTCTTTTAAAATGCCGACTTATATTTACAATCAAAGTGATTTGAGTGGTTTAAATGGTAAAGATGGCGAGTATTATTTGAGAAACGATATAACTTTATCGGGGACTTGGACTCCTATTGACACTTTTTCTGGAACTTTAGATGGTGGTGGACATACTATTTCGAATTTTAATTATGTAGCGGAAGATAAGTTTTATGAAACTAATTTTGGTTTTATTAATCAACTTTGTTATTTTGTCAAGCGTTTTTTAATAGGTTTTTAGTGTTTTTTAGTGTTTTTCTTAAAAATATCAAAAAACGGGCAAAAAGTCAAGCGAACGGCGAGCGAGAGAGCCGCATTTGCGGCGATTTTTCCGCCGAATATCGAAAAAAGGGCGCACAAAAGCACCGCCGCCCGTTCGGGCGCGGTTGCGTTCGCCCGATGTTGCCGCTTTTTGCTGTCTGTTAAGCGTTTACGCCGCTTTCGGTTTTAATAATCTAACGTGATAAACGTCCACCGCCGCGTTTTTCAATTCGTCCAACAATTCGGCACGTTTTTCGAGCGGAGTCTGCCAAGCCCGCCGCCCGTTTTTATCGCGGAGCGCGGAGTGCGGGCAATTATTGTACCGATTGCACCAATCGCGCATTTTTTCGCGCAATTCTTCGTATGTTGTAAACGTCAAAAAACGGTAAAAATTTTCGCTGTCGGTGCGGTGCGACCGTTCGACTTTTCCGTTATGTCGGGGCGTGTATGCCCGTATAAGTTGATGTTTGATTTTTAATTTGTTCATTATTTCGTCGGCGATATGTACCTTTTTGCAACCCGCCCCGCGCGGGTTTGTAAACTCGCCGCCGTTGTCCGTTTGAATACAATCGGGGATATACCCAAAAAAGACGATTGCACGCTTTATAAAGTCGCGCGTCGCCCTTGCCGATTGCTCCGTATAAGGGTAAATAAACCGCTCGCGCGTCGCTTCGTCAATCATTGTATATTGAAAAAATCGCGTCCGTTTTTCGTCGGTCGGTACAACGCCTTTGTAACATTCGCGCGGGACGTATTTTACGTCCATTTGCATTTTTACGCCGAGCATTTGCGGCGTGTCATACGGTTGCGGGATATAGCCGTCGTATTCGCGGGCGGGGCGGAGTTTGTGCTTCATTAAATACCGATAAAAACCGCCGTATGTGCGCGAGTAACCGTATTGCGTGCGCAGTACGCCCAACGCTTCCGCGTAACTTATGTCGGGGCGTTCAGCGAAAACGGCGGCGATGTGCGCCGCTTCCGCGTCCGTGTGTGCGTTCGGGTGCGGGGTATGCGGGCGGCTCGACTTGTTTTCAAGGCTTACAAGCGTGCCGTCGTATTGCCGCCGCCAACGGTAAAGGCTTTGCACCGTGCATTTTGATTTTTTCGCGGCGTAAAAGTAGTCGCCGCATTTGCCCCATAATTCGAGGGCTTTTTGTTTTTCGCGTGCCGTGAACTTGATACCTTTCATAATTCCTCCGTGAAGTAAAAGCGGGCGACCGTGATGTGTCGCCCGCTTGCGTGTTTTATTGCTTTTTTTCTAATTGTTCAACCGCCCGCCGCAAAAATTCGGCTTTCGATAAACCCGCCGCCGATATTGCGGCTTCGATACGGTCGCACTCGTCGCATTTTAAGTTGACGACAAAGTGCTTGTATTTGCCTTGCGTTTTTTCGCGGTAACGTCCGTCGGCGGCTTTTTGCGCTTCGCTTCGTGCCATATCCGCACCTCCTTAAAAAATATCGTTTTCGTCGACAAACGCCTTCAAACTTTCAAAAGTGGGGCAATCGACTTTTGATACATTCGCCGATATGGTAACGCGGTCGGCGGCAAGCGATACCGTCCAAGACGCTTTATTTTCGCGAACCGTGTAAATTTTGCCGTTTTTTTCGATTTTCATTGTAAACCTCCTTGTAACATTTTTCGCAATATTCGTTTTTGTCAATACGCTCGCATTTGCAATACTCTTTAATTCCGTATTCGGGTATTGCAATACCGAAAATTGTTGCGGTTATTTTGTGCTTTGGTACGAGGTCGTAAAGCAACTCACCGCAAGCGTCGCAATAATGTTTCTCGATACCGTTTTTAACTTTTTTGTGCATTTTTACCTCCATAGTCCATTATACGGGTTGACAAACCCTGCGCCGATGTGCTATAATAGGACTTACGAGGGGCGGTTTCCCGCCCGCTCTGCCTATGCCGACTACTTGTCGGCGGTGGTGGTTGCCTTGTCGGGCTTCGGCTTCTTCAACGTGATTGTAACCTTTACGCTTTCGACCGCTGTTTGGTTATCAATCGCATTTGCCAAGTCTTGCAAGGCTTTTTTTATTGCGTCCACGTTTCTCACCTCCTTTGCTTTTCTTGATTATATTATATCACGTTCAACGTGATATGTCAACACTTTTAATGCACTTTTTCAAAAAATTTTTAACTTTTTTCAAACAAAAAACGCTCCCGATGTGGGGGCGTTTTTCGGTGCGCCGATAACGGTCAACACATAATTTTATAGCCGTGTCGCATTGACAAACCCCTGCGGAAGTTGTATAATAATTTTGCGACAAACTTTATACACGCGCAAGAGCCGCCAAACACGGCACGGCTAACGGAATATCGCAAAAACCTTTTTATCGGTTTTGCGACAACCTTGCATATATTATATATCGGTTGACCGAGATTGTCAAGGCTTCTTGTTGCGTTGTAAGAAAAAATAAAACGCGCAAGGAGTCTTTTTTCTATGACGCTAACCGACCGAATATTCGACCTATTAAACAAAAAAGGCAAGACGCAAACGGATATTGCCCGATTGCTAAACGTGCGCCCGACGACCGTGTCGGAGTGGAAAAAAGGCAAGTACACGCCGACGGTCGAGCATTGCGTAACGCTTGCCGAATATTTCGGCGTGTCGCTTGACTATCTTATTACGGGGCGCGAGCCGCGCGGCGCACCCGTTCAACAAATAATCGGCAACAATAACTCGAATAATACCGCCATAGCGGGCGACGCGGCGGGGGCGGTGCTTACGGAATACGAGCGCGAATTGCTAAAAGCGGCGGGGGCGTTCGATATGCGGCGCAAAACCGAATTATTAAACTTTGCATATCAAATTGAAAAACAAATAAAAAGCGAAGGAGGCTTTTAATTATGATGTGGTTTTACAAACTTAAACGGTCGGTACGGGTTATAATTGCCGTCGTTGCGTGGTTGCCCGTGTTCATATTCTGCGGCATTATCGGCGGCGACATCGGCGAAAACGCCGAGAATTTGCAAACGTGGCAAGCGATTGTATTTTTGCTTTTGCTTGCCGTCGGCGTGGTGTTTACGGTGTTTGCCGCGCTTGCCCGCAAGCGTGAAAAGCAAGCGGAGCGGGACGCGCAACCCGCCGCCGCGTCCGAACGGCAAAAAGATACGCCGCCCGCCGCCGATGTACGGCAACCTTCAGTTGTTATAATGTCCGACGCGGCGATACGCGCCCCCGAAAAGCGCAAGCCCGCGCCGCTTAATACATACCCGACAACGGTTAGAATTACGCCATTTGACCGCCGTGTCGCGGGTATTGATGTAAAGGTCGGCGACGCGGTTGTTATAAAGTATGAGGGCGACGCGGTTATGCGGTCAAGCGGCGGCTATCCTATAATCGACGCAAATTGTTATATCGGCGACGTAAAAATAGGTTTATTCCCATACGGTAAATATTTGCGGGCAATTTACGGCGGGCGCGACTATCCTTGTTCGATTGCGTCAATCGAAAATAACGACGGCAAATACGATATATCGGTAAACATTGACTTGCCGTTCATAAAAGATAGCAAATTGCCGCTTATAACAAAATTAAACGGTGTTACGTTTAACGGGCGGCAAGATACGCTCGCCGCGTCGGTCGTAGGGGATAGCGTATTGATAAAGCATAACCCGAACGACGAATACCCGAATACCGTCGAAGTGTTTAATGTCGCGCTTGACGCTTCTTGTGGTGTGATACCGAGCGACAACGGCGAAAAACTGTTAAAAAAATATAAAGCGGGTTGCAAATTCAACGGCGTTATAACGTCTATATACGGCGGGGGCGGTGGTAAGAATTACGGAGTCGATATAATGATTTTATCGCAAGCATAGTAAAAGCGGGGCGCAAATATGCGTCCCGCTTTTTTAGTCGTTAATCGTTTTGTATAGTGCCGCCGTATAGCGTGCAATCGTTTTGTCGCGGCTTTCGCGCGGCGTGATTTTTGCGTCTTTGTAATACGTCGTAAAATACTCCGTAATTATTTTGATTTGAAAATTTTTGTCGGTGCGCGTATCGTCCGCGATTGCCCGCCGCACGCACTCGTCCTCCGTAGTATTCAAAAATACGACCTTTGCTTTTAGGCGGGCGGCAAGTCGGTCGCGGTCTGCCTTTTTCGGTAAACCCGCGATAACCCAACAACGGGGCGCGTCGATTGCGCTTTGTTCTATCAAGGCATAAATATAATCGCGTATATCGAATATTGTAGCGGTCAAATTGTTTAACGGCATTTTGCCGTCGTAAAAACTTACCGCCGCCCGTATCGCGTCAAGGTCAACAACGAAGTCGCCGAGTTGCATATTTTCTTTGACGTAACGTGTTTTGCCGCTTGCGGGCGCACCGCATACAATTACAACGTCCATAATTACACCTTCTTGTTTTTCAAGTCGTAGAGCGTCGCTTCGATTTGGTTTTGTACCCACGCGCCCACGTCGCCGAAGTTCGCTTGTATGTAGTCTTTTGCTTCGGTCGATAACTGCGCTTGCGCCGCTTCCGCCGCCTGTTGCAAGGCGTGTTTTTGCGCTTCCTGCGTCCACGCTTCCGTACCTTTGATTGCTTGTACATAGGTTTGATACGTCGCCTTGACGACCGACGCGATAACGTCCACAATGCCCGATAAAAGAGCTTGCGCCTTTTGATTTTTGATTTTGGTCGATACAAGCGTTTTGACCTTAACCAATACCCAAGAGCCGAGCGCGGTAAGCAACGCGGCGGCGACCGTAATTGCGATGTTGATTAAAATTTGTTGCCAATTCATAGTTAATCGTCCTCCGATTTTTTATTTTGCTTTGCTTGCTTCGGTGGTGTTTCGGGCAACGCCATAATGTCGTTGTAAAGTTCCGTTATAACGCCGTTGCCGCTGAGCGCGTGGTATGCTTCATATTCGCGCCGCACCGCGTCCTTCGCGTAAACGGGGCAATAGCCGCGCTCGACCCACTTTTCATTTTGCCGTATGATTTCGGCGCGTAAAAGACATTGCGTGCCGTTTTCGAGGGCTTTGTGCCGCTGTTTGCCCGACTTAAAATGCGCGATAACCGCCGTTACGACGACCCCGACGGTGGTACTTATAAACGCCGTTAAAATGGTTGCCGCGATGTTCACGTTACACCTCGACAAACCACTCGTCGCGCAACGACGTTTGCCCGCTTGCGGCGATTTCGTCCTTTGTCTTGCCGTCGAGAGCGTTTACCCATATTGCCCGCGCGTCGTCGATTTCGCGTTGCGTGAGTATGCCCGCCGCCTTGTCTGCGTTTGCGGTTTCGAGCCATTTTTCAACACTAAAAACCGCCGAGCCGCTTTTTGCTTCCTGTTTGTTTGCCATAATGAATATTACCTCCGTTTTTTATTTTGTTGTTTTGTGTAATTACTTACAATGTGTTTGAGTTTGTTTTTCGGCGCATACGGGTAAATATGCTTTTTGTAAAACCCGCAAGCGTTTATGTGCGATAACCAACCGATAAGGGATAAGAGGCTCATTGCTTGTCGCGGTGTGATGTAACCCGTCTTTTTGACTTTGCGTACCCTGCGGCATAATCGAAAAAATATGCGCTTGCGTAAAATGGTCTTATGCTTATAAAAGCGATACCCGACAAAATCAATCGGTCGGGAGTTCAACCGCCATACTTGCCAATTATCTTTTAACTTTAAGCCGATACCGTGCAAATATTCGTTGATAGCCGCGACCGCGCGGCGCAACTTTCTTTTGTTGCTGTCGATTAAAACCATATCGTCGACATACCGCACATAATATTTGATGTGTAATTGTTCTTTTACATAGTGGTCGAGTCCCTCCAAGTAAAAATTTGAAAACCATTGCGACGTATAGTAACCAATAGGCAAGTGGTCGCCGCCGTTTTCGAGTATTTTGCCGATAAGTTCCAACATTCGCCCGTCTTTGATTTTGCGCCTCCACATATCAAGCAAAACGGACGGGCGCACGCTGTCGAAAAACTTTGATATATCCAACTTTGCACAGTACCGCATTTTGCCGTCGTGTATTGCCGTTTCGACGTATGCCTTCGCGTCAGTGCCGCCGCGATTTGGTATGCTTCCGCAACAATACCGATACATACCGCGCATTATAACGGGTTGTAACGCCGTAATAACGAGCCAATGTATTATTTGGTCGGGATAAAATCGCGGTATTGTGATTGTGCGTTGCTTACGGCAAGAATTATCGAAAATTACGCACGTTTGCGACGGCGATAATTGCACGTCGCCCGCTTCGAGAATTTGCTTTAATTCTTGCGCGTAATAATCAATATCGTCGATTATCCGACGCGTATATGCGCGGTCGGTTTTACCTTTTGCCGCGTTGCGTATCGCCTTTTTAATAAAGTCGATGTCGCACATAGTTTCGTATAAATGACCGACCCGCTTCATTTCCTTTAATCTCCTTGCGGTCTTTCAATGCTTTACTAAACCGCCCTCTTTGTGGAGTGTTTTTTGCCAAGTGGCAAGGACTGTCCGCGCTTTAAGCGAATATATCAAGATTAAATGCGACCGCCGATGTTCGAGTTCGCGTTCGACGGGGTGTAATTACCGTTCCAATACCACAAACCCGCGTACGCGCCAGTGCCCCAATAACCACCAACGGCAAGCACCGAGCCGCCCGAAGACGCGGCGGAGAGTGCGCCGACTGCCCTTTATTTGTTGTTTTATTCGCAAGGGGGGAGTCCCCCTTGCAACCCCCTTAAAGAGGCTTTTTGCAAAGGCGACCGCCGATGTACGAGTACGCGTACGACGGGGAGTAATCACCGTACCAATACCACAAACCCGCGTACGCGCCAGAGCCCCAAGAACCACCAACGGCAAGCACCGAGCCGCCCGAAGACGCGTAGTCGCAAAAATACGTTGTTATGCTTCCGCCGCTCGCTTCGGTTGCGTACTGTATAAGCGGGTGGCGTTTAAGCGGTGCAACCTTTTTAATGTAGCCATAACCCGCCGCGCGGTCGCCGTGATACACATACGGCGACGCGGTTTTGCCCGCCGCGTAAGATTTCGGGTCGGTGCAAACGTAAACTTTATCGCCGTTAAACGATATGCCGTCGCACCAAGTAAACGTATTGCCCCACAAATTCTCAATGCCGCGATACTTGCAAGCGTGTTTGCCGTCGGTGTTGCTTTCTTCCGACCCCGACGGGGTTTTGACCGCGTCCGTCCTGCCCGTTGCAACTGCCGCCGAATTGCCGTTTGCATATCCGTACATAATCGCTTGCGAGTTCGTCGTTTTCATTTCAACGAGCCATAATTCTTTAATTATCAAGTCGATTAAAAAGTCGTATTGTTGATAGCCGTCGCCGTTCGCTTTGCACCCGTTGCGGAAGGAGTCGCAAGTGATGTTTACAAGCACGGTCGCGCCCGATTTGCTAAATACTTTTGACGCGCTTCCGCTTCCTTCGTACTTGCCGACAAGGATATAATCTAATTCGTTGCCTTCGCCGTCGACGAAAAGGGTAGTAAACCCTTCGTAACGCACGCCCGATATTTGATGTTTGAACGTGCCGTCGGCGTTCGGTGTGATTTTCGCGTAAAATTTCGGTATCTTGATAAACACATTACCCGCCGCGTCCGTTACTTCCTGCATATCGCAATACGGATAGCAACGGTCAAAGTCGCTCGTAATATCGGTTGTGCCGACCGTTACGTTTAAGCCGACCGCGTCGTCGGTGCGAATAAGCGCGTCGGGGTTAGACGAGCCGACTTTATCCACGCCGTAAATTTTCGCTTTTTCAAAGTTTAACATTGTTTAATTGCCTCCTTTAAGGGCGGATATTTCCGCAAATATTTTTTTGAATACTTTGTCAATTTCGCCGCCGCGCGTGTAGCCGACGGCTTTTTCCGCTTCCGCCGCCTGCGCCGCGTAAATAACAGTTTTTGCCGCTTCCGCTTCGGTTGCGGTATCGGCTTTTGCGGCTGTGTCCGCGTGCGCGGCTTTTGCGATTTTATCGCCGCTATGTACAAGGTCGTCGGCGGGGTACGTTGCTTGCGGCTCGCCGTTAAGCGTAACCTTCGTACCTTGCTTTTCCGCAATCTGCGTTTCAAGCGCGTCGACCTTGTCGCTTGCCGCTGTCGCTGTTTCATTTGCCGCGCCTGCGGTTTCGACCGCGTCCGCCGCCGTATCGTTTGCCGATTTGATTTGCGCGTCAAGTCCGTTTGCGGTTGCAAGCGCATTGTCGGCGTTTGTCTTTGCCGCATTTGCCGTCGATACGGCGTTATCGGACTTTGTGTTTGCGCCGTTTGCTGTGGTAACTGCCGCCGCCGCTTTGGTGCGTGCGTCGTTCGATGTATCGACCGCCGCATTTGCCGCCGTAACCGCATTTTGCGCCGTTTCAAGCGCGTTATCGACGATTGCCTTCATTGTGGCATAATCGCAAACGGGCTTTATCAAGCGCGTTAAATTGACGATTTGCGTCCCCAATATTTCAAAGGAATATATCGGCAATTCGTAAGCCGTATTTACGTTGTCCGCTTCCGCCGCGTAAACGTCGTTTTGTTCGAGTTCGCGTTTTAACGCTTCCCAAGACGTTTGCACTTTCGCAATGAGTGTTACGTTCAATTCGTCGGCGGGGTGGTATGTTTCGATACGGGCGACGACGTAACCCTTGAACGTGTCGAAAATCTGCGGGCGCAATATTTCGGGGGCGGTTATTTCCGCCATACGCGCACAAACCACAAACGCGCCCGTCCCGACTTGTATTTGATTGCCGCCGACGACGTTTGCGGCAAGTTCGTCGCCGTAATTCAAATAATAGCCGTGCGCGTTGTTTTGGTCGATAAAGCGCGATTTTACTTCAAGCGCGTACAAGTTTGCGTTAAAGTTGCTTTGCCCTTGAAAAGTAACGGGTCTTATCATTGATTTGCCTCCTATGATTTGATTATTTCGGTCAAAAGTATTTTCTTAAAGCCGAGTTTTATTTTGGTGCTTTTGCCGCTTCCGTTAAGCGTTGTTATTTTTTCACTTATGGGGAGCGTCTTGTAAAGTTTGCCGTCGTAGTACAAGTCGACTTTTGTATATAGCCGATAACCCGAAAAATCGAGCGGGTCGATTACGACGTTATTGTCGATTATGATATTATCGACGTATCGGGCGTTTGCAAGTTCATTGACGGCGTTAAACTGCGCGTCGGCTAAATATTCGGACTCGTAATATTTCGCCTTTACGGGGTACAATCTGCCCGCGACGTTGCCGCTTGCGTCCGCCTGTACAATATCGTTGTTTTTCGTTCGGTAATAGTAAACCGTCGCAAGGGTGGAAGGGCGGGGCTTGTACTTTGGAATATAAACGGGCGAGCCGTCGTCGTTAAATACGGGGTTGCCGTTTTCGTCGGTCTTTTGCGTATCGGTGTAAACGATGTTGCCGTCCGCGTCCGTTTCGGGCGTTTCCACGTTGTATTTGATAGTTGCAACCGCTTTGTTTGTCGTTGCCGATGTTGTAGTCAACTCGTGCATAAAGTCGCTTAAATTGATTTCTACGCGGTCGTCGCACTTAACGAACGTAAAAACGATTTTACCCGCCGCAACGTCGTATTTGCTTTCGATGTTGTACTCGTAATATTTCAAGTAACATTTCAAAAACTTGTACGCATTTACGAGTTGATACGTCCCTTGCAAACTGCCGTATGTTTCGGTCGTATCGGTGTTGTCGGTCGGAATAATCACGTCGACGGGTATCAAACGCGTTGCCGCGTCCGCGCCGTTAAATACCGCCGCTTTTACCTTTTCAAAGATTTTCGATAACCGCGCGTCAAAACTGCCGTCGGCGGTAAAATCAAGCAATATTTCGGTGTCCCACAAAGTTTTGAAGTCGAGTCCTTTTACCTTGCGTTTGTTGTTTTCGGGGGTAACTTCGTCGGCAAAACAAGCGTATTGATAATTGCCCGCGTCGTCGTTCAAAACAACGATTTTTGCGTCGTTCACGTCCTCGTCGTTCACACCTTCGGCGGTAAAAGAGTCGTTATCGTAAACGCGCGTCGTCAAGTCATACGTTGCGTTGTCGACGTTCGTTATATGCCGTTTGTTTTCGTCGTAAATTGCTATATACACGCCGCCGCCCCCTTAATCGAATAAATAACGCTTTATCGACATTTCGATTGTGCCGTCGTCGTCCGCCGTCATATTCGAGCCGATGTAATACTCGCCCTGCGGCAAGTATAAAAACGATTGCTTTGTTTTATCGGTAAGCCCGTAACCGTTCGACGTTGCGCCGCTGTCGGCGTCGGTAACGGTTATTTTTTTAGTAGTGGGGTCAATCAAAATTTCCGTGCCGTCGGTGTTGTTCGTCGATAACGCTATTTCGGCAACGACGCGGTCGTTCATATCCGCCAAGTAAAGGCGGATATTTGCGGCGATGTCGCCCGTAATTTTTATGACGATAGGCGCGTCCACAAAAAACGGGTTTGATACCTTGTATTTGTTTTTGAAAACCATACCCGCAAAACCAAAAGGGAAGTGCAAGGGGAAGGCGGTATTTGCCGCGTCCGTGCGCTTCAACGCAAAAGATTGTTCGACGCGTTCGTACCAATACGTTTGACGGTCAAATACAAGCGTTTCGGCGAAAATGCCCTCCGCGTCGATTTCCGACTTCGGTATCGTGTTCAATACCACTTCGCAAAATTTGTCGGTAATTCCGTCGTTGTATTCAAACAAAAACGGCGATGTACCGCACTCCGCAAAGAATAACAACAAACTTTTATAATTGCCGTAACCGTTCGAGCCGTCGGCGTTAAAATATACGGTTAGTTGTATTTGTTCAAAGTCGGGTTTTACGTTCGTTAAATGCTTGCCTTTTTCGCTTTCTTTGTACGATAGCGAGAATTTGTTGCCGAGTCCTTGCGGCTCGGCGGCAAGCGCGGTTTCGGTATTCAAGTCAAACGATTTCGATTTGTCGTAGGTGTGCAAAATAAATTTACGCATTACATCGCCTCCGCAAGTTTAATGTTGATGTCGCGTACAAGCGCGTCGGTGTCAACTTCGGCGGCATAGTTTTGTATAACGACTTGTATATTCTGCGTTTTGTTCGTGGTGGAGTTGTCGTAGTTGTAAGTATCGCCGTATGTGCCGCCGCTTCCGCCGTCGTAAACTGTACCGCCGCCGCCCACGTTCGACGTGTCGGGCGGTGTGCTGTCGATAATAGCGTTTACGTCGTCCATATCCTCGATGTCGCTTGTATCAATGCGTAACTTTACTTCGGCAATGCGGTCGATGTGTACGCCAAGCCAACCGAGCGCACCGTTTACGCCGTCGATAAGCCCGTTTATAATGCCGATTACAAAATTGATTGCGTCCTCGATAAAACCGAGTACAAAGTTGATTACTTTTACAACGCCGTTAAATATCGTCGTAACGACTTTGCCGAAAAGCGAAAAAAGCGGCGTAAGCCAACCGAGCAACGTGCCAAGCACTTTTAACGGCACTTGCAACGCCTGTAAACAAAGTTTAATCGGGATAAGCGCGACGCTTAAAAGCGGTTGTAATACGCTAAATAACGTCGATATAGCAATTTGTATCGGCATTAAAAACATATCGACCGCCATAGAGAGCATATCGAAAAGCGGTTGTAACAAGCCGAAAATCATTTGTATGATTTCGACGAACGGTTGCAACGCCTCCGATACAAGATTGACGACGACCGCCAAGATACCGCCGACAAGGTCTATAATCGGCTGTATGATTTGCATTGCAAGGTCAAGCACTTGCATTACCGCGTCGAGCGCGGGTTTCAATGCTTGACCGATAACCGATACAAGGTTGTTTATCGCTTCGCGGAAGGCTTCGCAATGGTTGTACAAAATGACAAGTATTGCGACGATTGCCGCAATAATCAAAATTATCGGGTTAGCCGCAAGCGCGGTTAATTGCGCTTGTAGCGCGGGCAATATTTTTATGATGTTGCCGACCGCGCCGATAAGTTTACCGATACCGAGCGTCAGCGGCGCAAGGGCGGCAACGACGAGCATTGCCTTTAACGCAAAAGATTGTTGCGCGACCGATAAGCCGTTAAACCACTCCGCGAGCCGTTGTAATTTTGGTATCAAGTTTGTTTGTATGTTTTCGGCGAGCCGTTGCATAAGCGGCGCAAGGGCTGTCCCGATTTGCAAGCCGACGTTTTTAATCGACTCCTTCAGCAAAAAAAACGTGTCGTCAAGCGTTGCAAGCGCGGCGACCTGTTCGTTCGATAAATAGCCGATTTGTTCAAATTCGCCCCTAAACTGCGCGATTGCGTCCGTCCCTGCGTTAAGATACGGCAACATTTGATTTGCGACCTTGTCGCCAAAAATCTCGTTTGCGTATGCCGCTTGCAAGGTTTTGTCCTGCATATTCGATAAAGCGTCGATAATGCCGTCAAACATCGCCTCTTTGCTTTCAAATTCGGCGATGTTTAAGCCGAGCGATTGTAACGCTTGCGACGCGGTGTTCATTGTACCCGTCGACAAGTCAAGCATTGCGGCGCGGGCTTTTATCATTGCTTTTTCAAAGACGCTCCACTCGACCCCGCATTGCGCCGTTATGTATTGATATTCTTGTACTTTTTCGGCGGATATTCCGAGCCGTAACGCAAGGTCGTCGACCGCCGCGCCCGCGCTTGCCGCCGCGACGTTTAAGCCGCCGAGCGCGGTAACGCCCGCCGCCGCGAGTGTGGATAGGGGAGTCAACGCTTGCCCGACGCCCGTAATTGCGTCGCCGACTTTCGATACTTGATTACCGAGTTGTGTAAACTTGATAGTGTTTATTTTTTCGAGTTGCTGTTGCAACTGCTGTCCTTGCAATTCGGTTTTTGCGAGTTCGGCTTGCAATTTGCGGTATGCGTCGGTGTCGACGTTTCCCGACTCTTCCAAGTACGCCAAACGGCGGCGCAACAAGTCCGCCGTCGCCGCCGTTTGGTCGATTGCCTGTTGAGCGACCTTTTGCGCCCGCGCGAATTTATCCGCGTCAAACTTTAATTCGAGGCTTTTTTGCAAGGCGTTTAATTCGGTTTGCGTCGCTTTCGCTTCGTTCCGCGCGTTTTTCAATTCTTTGTTAAACGTCGACGCGTCCGCGCCGATTTCAACCGTTAAGCCGCGAATATTGTCCGCCATAGTGTTAGCCTCCTTTTAAGAATTTGACCGCTTCCGCCGCCGATACATCGCGCACAACGCGGTTGCCGTTTTTACTTTTCGATTTCTGCGTTTGTTCTATCGCGTGTTTTAAGTTCGCAATATCAATCGACATAATCAAAACGTAAAGGTCGTTAAAATGTGAATTTGTGATAATTGCGTCGGGTATTCTATGCTCGACGCACTTTTGCGCAATGGTTATGTATCGCGGCACGGTCAAGGGTTTTGCGGCTTCGGGGCGCGGGTTTAATTTCGCGTATATTCCCGATAGCCGCGTATATTCTTGACCGTGCTCTATGAGTTTTTTGCGCTTGCCGCCGCCTTTAACGCGATTTCAAAAACAAACTTTATCTTGTCTAAAAGCCGCGTCAAGCACTCGCCGCCCGATATATCGAAAAGGCGCAAAAACGCGCCGAAGTCGGCGATTTCGTCGCTTACGATAAAGCAATAAACCGCCTTTAAGTTCGACATAAGGTAAGCGGGGTTTTTCGCGCCCTTGTCGCCGATACGCTCAACGTATGCAAAAAGCGTTTCGTTTTTCGCGTTCGCGGGGAAGTTCTCTTCCCAACGCTTCTCGGCAAAAAGCGATACGTCGATTTGCACCTTGATGTCGCGCGTTTTATGGATAAGTTCGCCCTTCGTTTCGTCGAGCGTGGTTTCAAACACGGGTAAAGTGGTATTTATCATATTGCCGCCTCCGATTATGCCGCTTTCATTTTCGGCACAATGACCGTACTGCCGAAGTCCGCGTAACCTTCCATATCGGGCGTTTTCGTCAACTGCCATACGAGGCGGTTGTTGCCTTTTTCGTCGACGTAAACCTTGCCGTCCGCCGCAAGTACCTTGATACCCTTGATTTTGAGCGGGGTATCGAACGAGGACTCGTTGATTTCGCCGTTGTTTTGGTCGTAACTTTCCGACGGGCGCGTGGACGTTACGCCGTACAACATACATTTTGCGACCGATATTTTGTTGTCGCCGTCCATTTCGCATATTTCAAAATAAACGACGTGCGGCGTGTTTTTGGTCGGCTTGATGTCGGCAAGCCCGTTTTCAAGCAAGATTTTACGCCCGCACGCGATTTCGTAAGCGTTGCAAATGTTGTTTTGCGTGAGCGTTCCCGTCTTGCCTTTTTCGTTGACGTAGTGGATAATGCACTCGCCGTCGCCGTAAACTTCCTTTTCGGACGAGTCGGTTTCAAGTGCCATTTTCGTTGACGTACCCATAGACACAAAGTCGCCCCAACCGCCGTCGGGCGTGGGGAAGGCGTACTTCGCGTTGCGGATATTAAAACGAATAAGATTTTGCGCGGGTGTAGCCGCCGCGTTTGTGTTTGCCATTGTTATTTACCTCCGTTTTTAATGGTGTTTTTGATTGCTTCAAAGATTTGCGGCTCGGTTTCGTCAAAACATCGGCGTATAAAACCGTTGTGCGGGTTGTCGCTGTATTCAAGCACGTTCGACAACGGTACGCCGCTTCGCGCTTCGCCTTTCGAGCCGTCTTTCGTTTTACGGCGCACGTCGCCGCTTGCAACGCGCGTATTGCCGACGTAGCGGCGGTCTTTGTACTTTGTCTTGATTTGCCAAGACTGCGCCATTTCGCCCGTGTCGCGGGGCGTTACGGCTTCGACCGCGCTTTTGAAAACCTCCGCGCCGCGCTGTACCGCCTGTTGCCTTGCTTCAAAATTTGTGTGTTGAAAATCGGTTAAAATTTCCGTCAACACGTCGGGCAATTCGCCGAGCGGAATATGCCCCGTCGATATGCCTTTATTAGCCATAATCAACCGCCCCGATGTACACAAATTCGATGTTTACGCCGCGATACGGGTTATTGCTGTCGGGTATATCGCTTTCGTCGTTTGCAATAGCAAAATGCGGGTCTTGCAATACGGCGCGTTTGATAGCCTTTAAGCGTTCGTCAATGCCCGAATAGCGGGGGTCGGTCTTTTCGTACAAGTAATAGTAATTCACGTCGATGTACACGCGGCGCGTCTTTGCTTTGCCGTCGCCGTATGTTTTCGGGCGATTTGATACGATTTTATAAACGACGTACTCGTCGCCGTTTACCTCGACTTGCGAATTTGCGATATTATCCGCTTCAACCCGCCGCAAGTGGTTTGATAAAACGCCGAACGGTAAAAGGGTTTCGTCGAGTATTTGTTGCATTATCGCCGTTACGTTCATTATTTGCCCTCGTACTTTTTGACTTGTAGTTCAATCATTTTGCATTGTTCGAGGTAGTTATCCGCCGCCCCTGCAAGACAAAACGTATGCGCGTCGTCGCGTTTGCCGTGTAAATAAATTCGCACGTCCTTTGTGATGAGCGCGTCGTAAAGTGCTTTTACGAACGGCAAGCGCAAGCGGGCGGGGCGTATAACGCCGTCGGCTTGCTGTTGCGTCGCCGCTTGCCCGTATGCGTTCAACCATTCGCAATAAAAGCAATCGGTCATTATAGGCGAGCCGTCGTCGGCTTCGCCTATTTTGACCGCGATTGTTTCCCACGTTGTCGCCGCGCCGCTTCCTGCAATATGCGTCGTGCGTTGTACGGCGAATTTGACAAGCGTGCGCCGTTCCTTGACCGTTTGCTTTGCCATATTACCTCCGCAACTGCACAATAAGCGCGACAACCATACCGTCCTTCTTGATTACGTCGTCGGGCGTTCCTTTATCGAACGCGTCGGCGAAAAGTGCTTTGACCGCACGCGCACGTTGCGTCGATAAACGCTCTTGCGGCACGCCGCTGTCGAGCATAAATTCCTCCGCCGTCTTTATGTAGCCTTGTACGGTTTGTTTTAATTGCGGGTCTGCGTCATAGTAGCCCAATTTGTATAAGATTTCGTCGACTTCTTGCATTTCGACCTCCTAACGTAATACCGTTTCGTATCGGCTCTTGCGCCGACCCGCAACCAAAAACCGAATTATCAAGCCTTCGCCGCTTTCTGCACGGTCATAAAGCCGTTGTACATCGCGGGCGAGCCGCCGCACATTACCGACGCTTTGAATACGGTAACGCCCTGCTTGAATTTGTACTCGGTCGATTTCAAGACTTCGATGTCGGCGAAGTACGCCAATTCGTAGCCTTTCAATTTGCCGTAAATCAAGTAGGGGTCGCCCGCCTTGACCGCGCCGAAGGCGGCAAGTTTCGACGTGCAAACAAACGGTATGCCGTTTATCGTTCCCGAATTTCCGCGTACAACGATGTCGTATGCGCGGCGTTTGTCCGTTCCCTTGACTTTCGCAAATTCTTTGAGCGTCAATTTGTTGAGTACAAGGTAAGCGTCGCCTTCGACATCTTCGTCGCCGCCATAATCGAAAATGATGTTGTCGAGCGTGTTTTCGTCGACGGTGGCAACGGTTTTACGCTGTGCCGCCGTGATAATGCTCGCGGGGGCGTTTACAATGCCGACAAGTTCGTCCGTGCCGCTTCCGCCGATTATCTGTCCGATAATCTTTTTACGCAACGCACCGACGACGGCGTTGCTAACTTCCGCGTCGTACCGCGCGGCGGGCAACTTTTCGACTTCCTCGTTGACTTCGGCGTAAGCCGTGATTTTGACCTTGTTAATCGACGCATAGTCGAACGTCGGCTCTGCGGTGGTTGCGTCCGCGCCTTCGGCGGTAATGCCGCCCTCGCTGATAGTCTTTGCAAAAGGCTTCTTGTAACTTTCCGCGCCCGTGCCTTCGAGGTGTACTTCGTTGACAAGCGTGTCAAGCGTTCCGACCTGTTCAAACGCGGGCGTGATGTCGCCGCTTGCAACCGTGCCGAGAGCCGTAGACGTGGACGCGACGGCGCGATGTTCGATATACACCTTTTCGCCGTTTTTAAGCGCATTTCCGCGCGTTTCGATTACTTCCGCATTTGCGGCGGTGCGCTTCTGCGCGTCGACCTGTGCGTCGTCGTGTACAACGACGGGAGCGGGGGCGGGTGCGCCGCCATTTGCGGGGCGTGCCGCGCGTTTTTCCTCTTCGGCTTTTGCGTCCGCTTCGTCCCTGCGCAATTCCGTTACGGTGTAGTTGATTGCTTCAACCCTTGCGCGAATTTCCGCAAGACGCTCGGCGGTGGTTTCGGGTTTTGCCGCTTCCTGCAAAAGGGCGGCACGCTCTTCGAGCAACTGTTTGATGTTCATAGTGTTTTTTGTTCCTCCACAAAAATAAATTTTTCTTTCGCAAGTTGTAACGCCGCTTGCGAGTCGGCGGTTTGCCGCCTTTGTTCATTTTCCAACGCCGACGCCTTTGCGTTATCCAACGCAATTTTGTCGTTATCCAACGAGGCGGGGGAGCGGGCATATATCGAAGTTTGCGGGTATGCGCCGTCGTTTACGGCACTAACCTCGAAAACCTTTGATATTTTGGTAATTCGGCGCGTCGGCATATCCGTATCGAGGTCGCGCCATTCGTAGCCCGATACCAAAACGCCGAACGCAAAAGACATATCTTCAATGTCGCCGCGTGTAACCGCCGAGCAAAGTTCGCGGGCGGTCGCGTTGTTTTCAATATCGAGCGTTGTTTTGATGTGTAAACCGTCGGGCTTGATTTCAACGTCCATAGTCGACCGCTTCCCGCGCCTGTGGCGTGCAAGTGGTATCATTCCGTCGTCGTGGTTTACCATAAACTTGATGTCGGATATATCCGCGTCGTCGAGCGCGTGCGGGTCGATTTCCTCGTAAAACAAGTCGCCGATTGCCGTCCGTTGATTGAATACAATCGGGCAACCTTCGATTACGCCCTTTAACGGGTCGATTTGCGCGGGGTTTCCGTCGGGCGCGGCGCGTTTGATGTACTGCGGCGCGGTGTACGGTTTGATTTCGTCGGGCATTATTCGTCGTCCTCCTTGCTTTGTTTCGGCGCGGCGGGCTTCTTGCCTTGCGACAACGCCGTTAATTGATAGGTATTTGCGATTGATACGTCGATGTAGTTCAACGATACGCGGGTCGGCTCGTCGTCGGGGTCATAGCCCAACAATTCGCGCCGTTCGGGGCGGGATAGTAGCGCGTCCTCTTGCGTTGCTTTTGCGATTTCCAACCGACGCGCGAACGATAGCGATTGCACAATTTTATCGTAAAACTTTATCGTGCGCCCGTATGCGAGTTGCTTCGACGTAAAGAGCGTTATTTTCATAGCGTTGACAATCGTCATAAGCAACGGCTCGACCGCCGTTTGATAAAACGCCGTAAAGTCGTCGTCGGTGTATTTACCGAGATATATCGGCACACTAACGCCGAATACCGACAAAATTTCGTCGCGCAAAAAGGTTAAAACGGTTTGCGGTATATCCTGCGCCGCAATTTGTATCGGCGTAAATTGCGACTCGTAGTCGGTCGCAACAATGCCGAGTTCGCTGTTAAATAAATGGTTTTCAAATTCTTTGCGGGATATTTCTCGTTTGTCCGCTTCCGCAACGGTATTCATTGTCAAAACGCCGTGCAACGATAAGGACGCTTCGAGCGACTTCGGTATCGCTTCTTGTATGACGTGCAATGTTTGTAAGTTTTTGAGAATTGCCCGCCAATCGGCGCGACCGTCTGCGTCGCCGCCTAAATATGGGTTTGCGCCGTAACCGAGCCGCAAGTGAATTAAATCGCTATACGGCAAGTCAAGCGTTACGCCGCCGCCCGTCGTGCTTTGCAATTCCGCCCGCATTTCGTCGCCCGCATAGTAGAGTTTTACGCGGGCTTTTTCCAACGGATAAAAACCGCGCGTAACGCGCTTGACATAGTCTTTGCCGTCAACCTTTATCGGCACTTCGTCATACGCCCAATAAATAAAACAATTTCGATTGACGAGCGTTATGTACGCGATTTTATATAAAAAATCTTTAAGCCCGCACATCGGGTTGACGCGACCGAGTAAAACGCTATTGATGTCGTCGTCCGCAACCGTTACGCGGTGCGGGTTTTGCGTTTCCGTAACCGACTTGATACTGCATTTTGATACTTCCTCGCAAACGCGATGTATCGCCGTTTTTACGATGTCCGACGCGGTAACGTCTTTGCCGAACGACGAAAATAAAACCGTGTTTGCGTTCACAACGCGGTTGTATGCGGTCGGTCTATCCCAACCGAGCAAATTGTGTATAGCGTTTTTAAGCGTTGACAATCGGCTTGCCTCCTTGCGAAAAATAACAAAAAAGTGCGCCGATATAGACGAGCAAAAATACTCGTGAATATCGGCGCACACACGTTTTTTTAATGTGGCGATTAAAGGATAATCGCGGCGCACTCACCGCGTCGGCGGTGGATAATGCAATAATCAGACACCAACGGCGCACTCGCCCGAGCGGGCGGCAATACAAGGCGATTGCGGCGCACTCACCGCGTCGGCGGTGGTGGTGCGTGTATTCAGTTTGACCGCATTATAACTCGGCGGGCGGGGCGAAGTCAACGGTTTTTCGTTAAGATTTTTTAAGAAGTTTTTTCACGGCTTGCGCGGCGGTATCGTGTATGTATATTCGCGGCGGCATTTCGGGCAAAGAAAAACCGCGTTAATCAACCCGTCGCGCATATCGTATTTGCCGATTACGGCGCGATGTACGGGGCAACGCACGCTCCGCGTGTACCTTTCGTTTTGATTTTGCGGTGTTTTTTTGTCGTCCATATTTAGCCTCCGATTTTCGCCATAAATGCCGACTTGACTTCCCGCAACGCGGCGTATGCGATTACTTTTGACATCGTGCCGTCAATCTTGTTGCCGATGTAGCCGTTTATTTTACAAGGCATTACAAACCCGTTTTTATCAACGCGGACGGCTGTGTTGCGGAAGTTCCAACGGCAAATATCGTTGTTGTTGTAATTGATAAGCCGCGCCCGTAAATCGGTTTCGATGTTGCGGGTCGGCACGTTAAGCGCGTCGGTCGTCATTCGTATTTTGCGCGGCACTTCTTTACCGAATTTTTGCGCGATTTCTTTCGCGAAGTCCTTTGCGTGCCATTCGTCGTAACCGACCGTAAGCGGGCGTATATTGTATTGCTTGAATATATCCCAAATGTAATTTGATACAACCGTATCGTCGATTACGTTGTCTTGCACAATGCGCACCAACCCCGCGTCCGCCCATTCGATGTAATTCTTTTTTTCGGGGTTAGTGGGGGAGTCGGTCGATTGCCCGTCGCCCGCTTTAACCGCCGTAACAAAGTACATCGTATGCAAGTATTTGACGGGGTCGTTCGGGCGCATAAATAAAAACGTGCAAGCGCAAAGGTCGTTTGTTTCGGCAAGGTCGACCCCGACAACACACCAACAATGCGCAAAGTCGGCAATATCGAACGTGGCGGGACAATCAATGTATTTTTCCTCTAACCACGCGTTACTCGCTAATTGCTTGACGTTAAATTCCTTTGCAAGAATAAACGCTCGGTCGCTTCCGCTGTGGCGGGCGGTGTCGACTTTTTCCCGTAAATACGACCGCTTTTTCGATATGCCTAACATAGGATTTGACTTCGTCCAACTGCGCTCGTCGTTCCAAATTTCCGCCTCGCTGTCTTGCGTATATAGCCATATCAACCAACGCGACGGGTCGGTTTTCGCCTCGCCTTTAAGTGCTTCCCGCGCGTCGGATAGCCGCTCGTCAAGATAGCCGTCGCGCACAATGCCTTCGGTCGTGATTTCAAAATAAAGCGGCTCGTCCTGCGTTGATACCGATGTTTTAAGGGGCAATATTGTTGAATTGTCCTTCATTTCGTGAATTTCGTCAACGACCGCAAGTGTAAGATTTCGACCTTCCTTTGCGCCCTGCTTCGCCGACATTATTTCGATTGACCCCTTGTTTTGCTTCGAGAATTTGCCCGTTTTGCGGCGTTGCTTCGGGTTGCCGAAAAATATACCTTTGTTGTTTTTGCGGGTAACGCGCGATATTGCCCGCGACTCTTCCCGAAAAGCGTTGACGGCGTTAAATACGAGCGCGGCTTGCGCATAATCGTTTGACGCGCACATTACCGATTGCCCCATACCGCCGCAAAACCATTCGGCAAAGATAAGGGCGGCGACGAGCGGGGTTTTTCCGTTTTTGCGGGCGACAAGGAATAAAACCTCTTGAAAACGCCGCGCCCAACCCGCGCCGTATGACAACTCGGTATCGTAAACGTAAAACCCGAATATCGCCTCCGTAAATGCCTTTTGGAATAATTGCATTTTGAACGGTTTACCCGCGAAGGGGGCTTGAAAAAGTTTCATTTCGTTTTCGATAAATGCAATTCGTTTGTGCGCCGCTTTAAGTGTAAAACGGTATTTGCCGCCGCCCGCGAAAATATCTTGTATCAACATTTCGAGCGTGGTTTTCAGTTCGCGCCCGACGACGATTTCCCCCGAACGGCAACGCTTGTAATATTCAATCAAAAAACTATGCTCGCCGTCGACGGTATCGCTTAATGCTTGCCAACCTGTAAGCGGGTCAATTTCGGGGTTTGCAAGCGTCCAATCTGCGGGGGCGGGCGTAGCCGCTTCCGTGCCGTTAATCGTTGTCGTCGTCATAAGCCGATAAATCGTCGCCGTCGTCGCCGTTTAAGCCGCCGAGCAATTCCTTGTTAAGTTTTTGCATTGCCGAAGTGTATTGCGCCATATACTTGACCCGCGCCCGACCCGCCGCCGTTTCCCGCTGTATAGACGGGTTTTTCGGGTCGTAAATTATCGACGGCAATTCTTTGATTGCTTCCAAACACGCAAAAACCTCCGCGACCTTGCGGATAAGTTCGTCGTAAATTTGTAACTTGATTTCGTCCACGCCCGCCGCCTTGTATAAATCGACGAGCCGCTTGTATTCGCCGTCGGCAAGCGTTTTTTTGTCTTTGCTTTTTTTCATTTCCGCCTCCTTTTTGGAATTTGAAAACTTTTCGCCCGAAAAGTCAAAACTTCGGTGTGAATTTTTTTTACCTGCGGCCTGGAGTCTTTTCGGGTTTCAAAAATTTTGCAAGGATAGGGGGGGTATTATTCCGTATAACGTGCAAAATATTTTTCTATCCAACCGACAACCGCGTCGCGCGTTGCCGCTTGCTTGATTGTTTCGTGCGCCCGCTTGATACATTCCGCCTTCGATGTGTCGATGTGTACAAAGTTTATCACGTCGGGCGGATATTCCCGCGCAAGACTGTCGCGGTCTATGCGGTCGGGATATGTGCCGATTATGTACGCGTCTTGCCAACGGCGGCGCGGCGTTGCCGTGCGTATTTCGTCAAGTAAATAATCACGCAAGGCGAACGCGACGCGCTTTGTTGCGTCGGGTTTATCATATTGCCCGCATACGCATATTGCGCCGTGTATTCGGTCAAGGTCGACAACAATATCGTTGCGTGTGGCAACGCTTTGTACATACGTTGATTTGCCCGCGCACGGTGCGCCGTAAACGACGTAAACGTGCTTTTGACCGACAACATTACCAAAACGCGCGTGCGCCGCGTTGTGGCAATCGTGGCACAATACTTCGATGTTTGCGGGGTTTAGCGTGATATTTACGTCGTCGATGTTGTCGAGCGTAAGTTCGGTTATATGGTGCGGTCGCAATTCGTCAATATCGAATACGCCGCCGCAACGGGCGCAAATTCCGCCGCTTTTTATCTTGCAATACTGCGCAAGCGTTAAATACTCTTTGCGGCAATAAAAGGCGTGTATCGGGTCAAGCGGCATAATCAAATACCCTCCCAACCGTCGGGCAATTTGCCCTCTTTTGCAAGTTCCAACGCCTTTTTGCGTAATTCGATTGCTTGCGGGTCGCGTGCAAATTCGCCCGAAAAACGGTTGATTAGCAAGAATTGTATCATACCCGCGTCGGGCTTTGCGTACTTGCGGTCGACGTATGTTTTGGTGTGCGGTTTGCCGTCGATAATGACCGTTGTCGTGTGGGTTTCCTCGTAGTAATAACCGACCGCGACGCGGTATGCGTTATCGAGTAAGTCGGCTTTTCCCGCTTCGCGCGCGCGTAAAAGCGTTTCGGTTAGTTCGGGATAATCTTTTTTGTATTGCGCCCATTGCGTTTTACCCACGCCGTAAAATTTGCATATATCGCCTTCAGTAACCATACATCGCGCATAACGCTCTATATCCGCCAAATAAGGTAAAACCTTATTTGCGTATTGTGATTTTGCGCCGCGTTTTCCCGTTTCTGCGGCGTTATCCGCTTCGGCGGGCGGTTTTGCGTCCGCTTTCTTTCGAGCCTTGACGGGCTGTTTTTTGCCCTTTGTCGCGGCTGTTTTCTTTTCGGTGTCGTTTCGGGGTTGTTTCGGCATTATTGACCTCCTTGTTTCGGTATTTTATTTGTTGCCGATGTCAAGCAAAATTTTTGAGAGAATAAAGCACGGCAAAACGGCAAGCGCGATTAAAAGCGGCACGCACGCGCCGATCCAAGATAGGGGAGTCGCGCCGCAAAGTTTACAAACGACGAATATTGCCGATAGCGGCACGCAAACCACAATTACAAGCAACGTAACAACGTAAATTGCCGATATTATTTTTTTAAGCATTTTTTACCTCCGATTTTCTTGATACTTAAAACCGCCCAACCGTCGGTCAAGCCGATAAAGCCCTTCAAGATGTGCGTTATTGTTGCCGTAAGCCGCCGCCCCGTATATTGCCCGTTTTCCCATTCGCGCAATATCAACATATCGCCGACGGCGTAATTTCGGTCGTCAAACCGCAATTCGTAAGTTTTTACACCTTTGTCAACTGCGGCGTAATATTCGGGTAAAATTTTCAAGTCGTGTATTTGTGCCATTTTGCGCCTCCGTGAATAAATAATTTTTCGACGCGCTTTTGCTTGTCGCGGTTGTTTAAGTGCGTCGTTATTTCGTGTTGCCAAATACAAACGAAGTCGTCGGGCGCGGTGTATTCGCTTACGATTACGATATGACCCGCCGCCGTTTGCTTCCTGCACCAATTCCAAAACTCCGCCGTATCGAATTTGCCGCCGCCGTAACCGATACCGTCCGAATACGGCGGGTCGCAATAAACAAGCACGCGCTCCCGTTCGGGGAGTCGCAATTCCCGATAATCGGCGTTGCCGACAAGGATATTGCGCAAGGCGGGTAATTGACGGCGAAAATTCTCGCGTGCTTCGATAAAGTAATTTCGCGTTTTGCCGCCTTTTATGACTGCCGTCGCACCATAGCAACCGCCGTACACGCGGGCATTGTAAGAGCCGAATAAAAGCACCGCCGCCCGATACCAACGGGCGTATTTGTCGGGGTTGTCCCGCACGTCGTAATATTCGGCGCGGGTCGGCGTTTCCAATTCGTCCAAAAGTGCGGGGTTTTCGCGGCACGTTTCGACGAGTTCGCATACAAGCGGGTCAATATCGTTGCCGAGCCTGTATTCGCATTGTATTTTATCAATCACGTTAAAACCGCCCGCAAACGGCTCGACGTACTGCTTGATGTTGTACGCGGATATGTAGCGTTGCAAAATCGGGATGATTTCGTTTGCGATTTTTGCCTTACTGCCGATGTATTTCATTTTTTCACTCCTTGCGTTTCATTTTGACGTACACATACGCGCCCGTCGTGTATTCGCTTGTTTTCTTTGTGATGTCCGTCATTTGATAGCCCTTGTAAAGTCCCTCAAAAACGGAATAGGGGTTGACCTTGTCGTACATAATGCGGTTTACCTTGCGCCGCGTAAACTTTGTGTCCGATACTGTGATTTGCGGCTTTTTCAAGTTCTTTGACGCGACGTATCGTTTGAGTCCTTTCGGGTCTTTCATACAATACCGCGCCATACCCTCGTAACCGCTGTCGTCCGCAACGAGCCGACGTACATTGTTGCGCCCGCCGTTGCCCCATAAGTCCTCCATTTTGTCGCGGTCGGCAAAGTTCGTTACGAGGTGATGGTGCATACGGTGTTTGCCTTTCTTTTCGTCGTTTTCAAATTCCGTCCAATAAACGTATTTGAACGGCGGGAAGTTGTGTCGTTCGGCATAGTGCTTTAATCTGCGAATAAACTTTTGTATTTCCTTTTGTGCGTCCGCATACGTTTTCGGGAGTCGCTTCTCGCTGTAAGTGAACGTCGCCCAAAAGTCCGCGTCGGTAAAATTCGCATTGATAAGCCGTACAACGGTTTTGACTGCATTTTTGTAATTGAGCCGCTTTTGCGCTTCGCGGCTTTCCTTTGTTTTCCTTGCCCTTGATGTAGACGTGTGTGTTTCCCATATCGGGTAAACCTCGACTTCAAGCACGTTGCCGCTTTTAATCGTCTTTGTTCGATACTTGACGATGTGCGGGTCGGATAGCGATTGCAAGAGAGCGTCGCTTTCCGCTTCCCGCGCTTCGTCGCCGAATATCTCGTCATAGTTGTATTTGTGCGGGTCGAGTGTGTAGTAGCGTTTTGCCATATTGCCTCCGATAAATTGCTTTAACGTAAAAGACAAAGAATAGCCAAAAAAGCGGGGGACAACACGCGGGGGCTAAAATGGGGCTTGTTCTTTCTTTATCGAGTTTATCAAACGCCCCCGATGTTTTCCCCCGCCGCCCCCTTTCTCGACCCCCGATGTAGTTTACCGATAAGGGGAAGGAGCGCGGGGCGCGTTGTCTTTTTTCCTGCTTGCGTCGTTGATACGATAATACTTCATTACGAGGACGCAAAAGCACGGTTTTTGTATGCAAAACATTGACACTTCGCCGCCGATGTGGTATAATATTATCGGTTTGATTGATACGCATTTTGTGTCAAGTTTCGCGGGCGGTCGGAAGTGCCAATTTCGACCGCCCGTTCCTTGTCTTTAATTGTGGTTTATTTACTTGTTGCCGTTCGGCGTTCTTGCGTCGTCGGCTTTTTCTTTTGCTTCGATTGTGGATAACCGAGCGTCGAGCGCGGCGACCGCTTGCCGCACAAAGTCGCTTTTACTTAAATAGCCGAGTTTTCGCAATGCTTCGGGCGCGAATACGCGCTCGGCAACGTCGCGGGGTATTTCGACTGTAAGATTGTACAAGCCTTTTACGCGGCGACGTTCGCGTTTCTTTGCCGCTTCCGCCGTCGGTGCGGGGTTGTCCGCATTTTGCCATAAAAAGGCGTACATCGTGGTTTATAGCCGCCGCAAGTTCGGCGGGCGACATCTTTGCGTCGAGTCCTTCGATTTTGATTGTAGGCGGCGGCGCAAGCGTGATTTCGTCGCGGTCGTAAATATCGAGCGGGTCGCAAGCGAGCGTTTTACATATCGTTGCAAGCGTTGGCGGCGTGGGTAAGCAAACGCCGTTTACGAATTTACTCATTAAAGACGTATCGACTCGCGGGTCGGTTTTGCGTACCTTTTCGGCAACCGCCTTTTGCATTACGCCGCGTTGTATCATTAGTTTTTTGTAACGGGGCATTATGTACCTCCCGCCGCCGATGTGGGCGGCTCGTCCGCCTTGTCGATAAGTTTCAAGGCGTAATATTCGCGCAACGCAAGGAATACGTCGCAATCGTAGCATTTACCCGCCGCCCGAATATCGGGGCAATAACAATGAGCGTCGCATAAATCACGGCGGGCGACTACTTCCGCCGCCTTGTATGGTATCGCGTATTCGTCGTTTTCGCCGATACCAACCACGCGGCGCGGGTTGACCGCATTTGTGTCGACGTATATATCCGCGTAAATCTTGCGCGTATCGCCGCCGTAACGGTTGATATTATCGGGGACGTTTTCGTTGATGTAGTCAAACACAATGCCGCGCTCTTTGCACCACGCAACCGCCGCGTCCAAAAGTGCGCCGTTTCTGCAAGTGTGCAAAATAATGATGTTTCCCGCCGCCGCAAGTTTCTTTATATAATATAAGGAATAGGGGAGCGGCTCGCCGATGTTCGGGTATGCGTCTTTGCATAGTGTACCGTCAAAGTCGACGGCAACGATTTTCGGGGTTTTTATTATTTTCTTTTGGTCTTTTTGCATTTGTCCGCTCCTTTGCAATACTGCGGGCGGTCGGGCGGTGTGATTTTTAACCACAAACCCGCCGCGCCGTTAAACGCGCTTGTAAGCCCGCCCGTGCGGTCGGTTGTTAATTCGATTGTCGAGTCGGGGTTTTTGTTGATAGCGTTTATAAGTTCGCCGAGTTCTTTTATTGTGTACTTTTCCATTATTCCGCCTCCTTCGCGGGTTGTATTTCGCCGATAGTGTAACCGTACTTTTTGCAAAGTTTTTGTAACCGCTTAAAAAAGCGTTTTGTCTTTGTGATGTCTGCCCGCATAGTGAGCCGCACTTGCCCGCCGCTTCCGTCGGGTTTCGGCATTGTGGGCGTTATTGTTTGTTCAATCGGTATCGTAAAGGCAACGTCGACGCGTTGCGGTAAACTTGTCATATCAAACCTCCACGCGAAAACCGTCGGAATACGCAAGCGCGATTACGATTGCGCCCTTGCTGTTCGTGGATATTGCAACCTTCACGCGCCCGAAGTTTAAGTTCGCTTTTTCGACCTGCGCGTCGATTACGGCAACGCCGCAATTAAATAAAAGATTGTAAAGCGCGTCGGTGTATTCGACCCCGCGTTCTTTCGTAAAGTAAGCCGATACATCGTCAAGGGCTTTGCGCAATTTGTTGATGTTCTTTTCGCGCTTTTCCGCCCGTTCGAGTTCCGCTTGATATTCGCGGGCTTGCGGGCAATCGCATTGTCGCGTTGCCGCTTCGTTCGCCGCTTCCGCGTCGGCGTATTTGTCGACGGGGAGTATCTGCCGCCCGCAAAAGCGGCACGTCGGCAAAATAGGGGAGTCGGGCGAGCCGCCGCCCTGCGACGCTTTCGCGTGTTCGATGTTGTGCTCCTGCGCGTCCGCGATTGCGTCGGCGTATTCGGGTTGATACCCGTTGAGCGGGTTGTTTGTCATTTCTATATACCTCCGTTTAATTTTTGTTGTTGTTTGGTGCAATTCCCTTTACATTTGCCGACGGGTACGCGGCACGTCAAGCAATAGTCGGGTTGCGGTTTTGGTGCGGGTTTCGATTTCTTTTTATTCGTCGGTTTTGTTTGCTTCATTTTCCGCCGCCTGTTTTTTAAGATGTTCGGTCGCAACTTCGATAAAGTCCGTTGCGGTTTCTATCGCCTTAAAATGCGCGTCGCGTCTGCTTCTTGCTTCGTCGTAAACGCGCACAATATAAGCGGTGTTTTTGTGTAAGTTTTCGAGCCGACGCTTTGCGGCGTTTATACATTCTTGAAGGTCGCCGTAAAACGAAAACCCGTTTTTTGTTTTCTTGTAACCGTATTTTGCCATTGTAAGCCTCCTTTATTTCGGGTCGTGCTTTGGTGTAAAATCTACCGCGTAAGCCGTGCCGTGTTCGACGTTGTATGCGTGCAAGCGGTTTATTTCCGCTTCGTTCATTTGCGCCGCAATCGCAAGCGCGGTTTTGTAGTCGTCGTATATTCCGTCGTGGTATTTCGGGTCGCCCGCAAAAGGTATGTTATACTCGCGGCAAAATTCGTCTACTGTAAATTGCGTTGCGCCCGTATTGTCCCTTGATACCCAATGTCCGCCGCCGATTTTGCGGTAAAGAAAAATTTTTATTGTGTGAAAATCGGACGGCTTCCATTCGAGCGTATCGACCGCGTCCTCGATTGCAAAAACGCGAAAACGGCGGACGGCGTAATTTTCGATGTGTATTGCTTCTGCTTCGACGCGGCATTGCGGGCATTTGAACGTAATACCGTTTATTGTTAATTCGCCTTTGCCTTCGCATACGCGGCAAGTGGGGTAAAAACTTTTCGACTCGGCGCGATGTATGCGATAGAATACGTCGCCGATATTTACGGCGCGGGGTGCGCTGTACTGTATCGTCGCCGATTGTTGCGGGAAGGTCGGTTTATCGACAATGATTTTCATAATGCGCCTCCGTCGTTTAATTGTTGTAATTCCGCCGATGTCGCTTCGATAGTTGCGCGGTACTTTTCGTTTTTTGCCGTCATTTCTGCAATGCGTTTTTCGTTACCTGCAATACAGTTTTCGAGCATTTCCTTTTTGTAAGCAAGAGCCGCCGTATAACTTTCGCAAAAATGTTTGTCGTAAATTTCCATATCCGATTTTTTGACGATGTTTGTCCTATGCCAACGGTTGAGCGGGTTTGTAAAGTCCTCCAACGGCTCGACGGCGTAGGTTTTCGGCGTTTCTTTGACGACGGCATATTCGGTTATTTCGCCGATACCGTAATAATGCATTGCAACGGCGTAAAGTTTTTTGATTTCCTGCGCCTGTTGCGGTGTAGTGGTTTGATTGTTCATTTTGTGCCTCCTTTAATTAAATCGAAAATTGATACTTGCGACCGTACCGAGTCGAGCCATTGCGTGCCGTCGGCGTATTCGGTCGGCGATATTTCAAACGCGATATAATCACGTTGTAACCGATACGCCGCAACCGCCGTCGAGCAACTGCCCGCGAACGCGTCCAATATCAAGTCGCCTTCGCGCGTGTGTTGCCGAATAATGCGGGATAGTAGGTCGGTCGGCTTTTGATTTTGGTGTATTTGTTTTTCGCCCGTAACTTTGTTGTATTTCCATATATCGTCGTATCGGGGCATTTCGGGGTTAAACGGGGCGCGTCCTTTGTTTGCGTAAATGATTATTTCGTACCGCTTGCCGTACTGCGCGTCAAGGTCGCCCGCCGTGTGGTTGCCTTTATCCCATATAATAAGGTTTTTTATAGTGAAGTACCGTTCGACTTGCTGTTTGAAAAAATCGACTTTGTCGCTCCCGCAAAACATATAAAGCGGGGTATTATCTTTCATTACATCGAATAAAAGGGGGACGAGGTCAATAATCAACTGTGGGTCGGTATCGCCTTGAATTGCCTTGCAAAATTTATGTTGCTTGTCTTGCCGCCTGTGGGTTTTGTAGTCTATCAAATACGGCGGGTCGGTTATTACGCAATCGACGCGCATATCCTGCGCAATCATTTGCCGAATACCGTCAAGGCAATTCATATTGTAAACGCGGTTGCGGTCAAGTATCATAAGATACCCCCCCCCGCAAGAGAGCCGCCGCCAACACGGGCAATATTAAAAGCGTTGTTATTCGTTTAAGCGTTTGCATTGTTGCCTCCGTTTGCCGCTTCCGCTAATCGTATAAAAACGACGCTTGCGCAAATTCGTTTTCGATACGCAATGTCGCAATATCGAAGTAGTTTTTATCGAGTTCAAAACAAATATATTTACGCCGCAATTTGCGGGCGGCAATAGCGGTTGTACCCCCCCCGCAAACCCGTCGAATATAACGTCGCCTTCGTGTGAAAACGTCGTTATAAGCCGTTGCAATAGCGGTATAGGCTTTTCGCAAGTGTGTACTTGCTTGACGACGCGGGCGTAATTCAACACGTCCGATATTGCCGTTTCGGGCGGGGCGGGGTTGCCTTTGATTGCAAGGTACATCGGCTCGTATTGCGGGCGGGTATAATACCCGATACCGAAGTTATTTTTGACCCATATCGGCATTGACTTGATTTGAAAACCCGCCGTCCGTATCGCCTTTTCAAACGCGGGTATCGTCGCCCAAGACATAAACGATACAAGGAAGGTATCGGGTTTCAATAAGCGGTAACATTCCGTAAAATAGTCGCCGAGTAATTTGTCAAAGTCCGCCACCGATAAATTGTCGTTAAGTATTGCGCCGCGCTCGGCGGTGCGTTGCGGTACAAAATTGATGTTGTACGGCGGGTCGGTTAAAACCATATCGACGCACTCGTTCGGCATTGCGCGCATTGCCGTTATGCAATCGGCGTTATACAAGCCGTTTGCGATGTATGCGCCGCCGCCCGTTACCATTTGCGCCGCTCCTTGCTTGCCGCTTCCGCCATAGCGTATAAATCGGCGTAATAATCGCCCGCGTCGGGGTCGGGATAGGTCGGGGCGGGCTTTTGTTCGGGCGGGGCGGAAGTGGGGGACTCCGTGCGGCGCGGTCGCCGCGCTTCGTCCGCGTGCGTACACGTTGCAAAATGCGATATGTAACCTTCGCCGTCGATAATAGGTGTAAGCCCGCCGCCGTTCGGGTTGACGACCGTTGCTTTTATAACCTTGCCGTCCGATAAAACGATAACGTCCTTGCCCTTGTAATTTTCTTGATACTTGACCGCGTCCGCGTCGCACGGCATAGCGCGACCGTTTTGTGTTTTGAGCCATACGATAGGCGCACCGCAAAATTTACACTTTTTAATTTCCATAACGCTCCTCCCGTATCGACTTGATGTCCGAATTAAAGAAAACGATGTTGCGAATAGGCGTTACAAGGCAATAGCGAATTATCGGCGCATTATTGTCGGTTATTATTGTTTGCTTATGCAAAAAACCCGCCGCCACCGAGCCGTCATTAAACTTGATAAATACCGACTTGCCGCAAAGTTCGTTTAATTGCTTGCTTTCCTGCGATGTATGCGCCGCTTCCGTCGGTCGTATGGTTTTAACGTGCGTCTTTTTGAAGTGCAATTCGCCGTTGATACGGTCGAGCCAATATCCGCATATCGTCGTATTATCGCCGTCGGGGTTTTGGTACTTTATTGCGGGTGTTTCTTTATGTAAAATGCCGACTTCGATGTCGCCGTCGGTGTATTCGATTTCAACCACCTTGCCGACGAGTGCGTTTAATTTTGCGCTTTCCGCACGTTGCAACGGCGTTGATGTGAGCGCGACCGCCGCTGCCCGTATCTGCGCTTTTTTCGCGTCAAGCAAGCGGCGGGGGACGACAATGTTTATATTGCAATCGTCGCAACATTCGCCGCGCGTTTCGACGGGCGCGGGGTTGTTTCCGTAACCTTCAAAAAGTTGACCGCATATACAACAATGCTTCATTTTGCCGCCTCCGTCCATTTCGCAATAAAGTTTTGTAAGCGTTTGCGTTGCCCGCGATTGTACGGGCTTTCGTCAAAGTCTTGCATAATATCAAGCACATTCGCCGCCGAGTCTAAAAGTTCGCGGGTTGTAAATGATTTGATGTCGCGGCGTTCGCTTCGGGCAATTTCGGTTATGCTGTTTTTTAGTTCGTCGATTTTAAGCGCGTGCGCCAATGCGGGCGACGGCGGCGCAACAGTTATGCCGTTGTCGGTTGTTTTGATGTAAATTTTTACAACGCGGTTAATTACACTAAAAGCAATCGACCGTATGTATTCGGGGTTTTCCGCAATCGCCGTTATGTACGCGCCGATTGCTTGCGGGTGCGTGATTTGCTCGCCGTTAATAACGACCTTTGCGGGTGTGCCAAACGCTAATAACGGGTTTTTGGTTTGATTGTTCATTTTGTGCCTCCTGTGATTATTCAATATCGACGTATGCCGCGCGTATGCGCTCCCAATCGGGGTCGATTACAAGTCCCCAATTTCGCAACGCTTCGGCGGGCGGTTGTTCGTTGTATGTAACTTCGCCGATGTAACGCTCATCGCGTCCGTATGTATCGTAAGATACAAACCCGTCGGGAATAATGCCGCGCGACGGCGGGCGGTGCGTGCAAAAGTAACGGTATTTGCCTTTCGCTGTCGTAACCTTTTTCAAAATATCGTGATACGACCCCGCGCGGAGCGTTTTTCCTGCAATATTTTTTGTGTAAGTTTCGGACGCAAAGAAGTACCAAGTAACGCGATAGACGGGGTCGTTGTATTCGTCGGTGTCCCAAAACGCGCGGGCGCGTGCTTCGTTCGTGTATTTGACGTTGTCGTACACTTTGTTGCCGATACCGCCGCCGTCGTATGTGCTTTCGTATTCGTACTCTTCCGAGTCGATACCTTGCTTTATTTGTTCGGCAATCGCTGTTATTTCGTCGGGTGCGCCGCCCCAACCGCCGAACGCGGCGGCATATTCCGCAAGTAAGCGGTTAGCCGCCCGCGTCAACGTGCTTTGCGGTATTCCGTTAATCTTTATCGGGTACGCCTTGTCAAACGATTTTTCAATCATACCGCCGCCTCCGCGCACTCAATAAGGCAAAAATCGTCGGGGCATTTGCCTTCATTTACCGCACGGACGCAACCTTTATCGTATGCCGCACCGTTGTCGTCGCGGTTGTAACGATACCATTTGTCGTAATAACCCGCCTTGCGGTCGCGGTATCCTGCCGCTTCGTCCTTTTTCGCGGTTGCGGCTTTCAATGCTTCGTATTGCTTTGCCGTTATGCTTTCGCCGTTCGGTAATAAGTAGTGCGGCTCGCCGCCGATGTAATAAGTGATTACCATAATTTTTGACTCCTTAATTTTCGGTATTTTTCTTTGCGTATTCGCTACAAGCAACGCGAATAATGCTACTTAAAGACAAGTCCCTTTCGGCGGCGATACGCAATAGCGCGTCGCGCGTGTCCTCGCTTATAAATGCGGTTATCGGCACGCGGGGCGGGGCGTTCTTTTTGGTCGTGGTTGCTTCGTTCATAGGTTTACCTCCTTAAAAATAAAAAATAGGCTTGTTTTTTTAACAAACCTATTGTAAATCAGCACAAAAATTAAAAAATAGTATTGACATTTAATGATAATTCTTATATAATATTGAATAGATAAATTATTTTTTGGAGGATGATATGTTGAAAATTAAAAAATTTGTTATCTCTTTTTGCGCAATGCTGACGTTGTTAGCTTTATGTGTATCTTTTGCTGCTTGTTCAACTGTGGTAAAATATAAATCTCCCAAGAATAGTAAATGTGTATTAGCTGTAGGTGATACTACGGTTGATGTTGAGTACATCCTTAAAGAGGGTGGCAAGACGAACGATCCTCTCGATGTTAAAAAAACATATGGCAAAACTACATTTAAGTATTCAAAAAGTAATGGTTACTTCTTTGTTATAGTGAGTGATGATGGAGAAGGACACATTAAGCCCATATCGGGAACGATTAACGATAAGGAAACACAAATAAAACTTTATGGTTGGGAATATAACAAACAATAGAACTGAACGATTAATTATAGTATTAATTCTAGGCTTAATTATTGGCTTGACACTTTTTCTTTTTGGTTGCGATAGAAAAGAAGATGAAACCGTTAAGTGTGGTCAATATTATCTTATGGATTCGACATCTGCTTATATTGAAATAAAGGAAGATGGAAAAATATCTTTCCATGATGTTGATCTAACTGAATATATTGAGGGTCTAAATAGTTTTTTTGATGAAAATATTGATGTCGATGAAGTTACCGATTATTTAGCTCAAGATAATGATTATCATTATAATAGTGAAGATAAGTTTTTATTTTTAACTATAGCAGAATACTATGCTGTAGCACTTCAATATGATGGTGCAAACACACTTGTATTTGAAGGCAGTAAATTCATTTTAAGTGAATAATATGTATTAAAGTCGAGTAAATTTTTGCTCGACTTTTGAAATTTATTTTATGATAAGAATTAAAAAGATAAAAAAATTGTATAAAAATTTCTGTGCATTAGACATTGACGAATTAAATATTGAAGATGGTGAATTTATTGCATTTACTGGTGAAAGTGGTAGTGGTAAATCTACACTTTTAAATATTATTGGGCAAATTGATAATGCATCAGAAGGCGATATTATAATCGACGGGGAAGAAATTTCTTATCTAACTGAAATTGAGCGGGCGGAACTGCGCAATAAAACTTTTGGTTTTGTCTTTCAGTCATTTTATCTTGAACCGACATATTCGGTTTTTTACAATATAGAAATCCCACTCATTTTGTCTAATATGAAAAGAAAACAGCGAAAAGCAAGAGTTTTAGAGGTGCTTTCAGTTGTTGGTATGGAAACTAAGGCTAAGAGTAAGGCGGTAAATCTTAGTGGTGGAGAAATGCAACGAGTTGCAATTGCAAGAGCTATTGCAAATAATCCTCCGATTATTATTGCAGATGAGCCTTGTGGTAACCTTGACACAAAAAATGGTGATGTAGTTATGCGGCTTTTAAGGGATTTACATGAGCAAGGGAAAACTATTCTGATGGTAACTCATAGTTATGAACATTCAAAATGGGCAGACAGGGTAATAAAATTATGCGATGGTAAGATAGTTTCCGATGAAAAGAATAATTAAACTATTTTTAAAAGAAATAAAACATATATATATTCATTCATTGATTTTTATTTTAATATCTACGATAATGTTTACACTTTCAATAAGTCTATTTTGTTTTTCGTTGGATATTGTTAAGGATTATAAAAATTATCTTGATGAGAGTTTTGAATATTTAAGCATCACATTGAGGGTTAACGATTTAGAGCAATATGACTCCTTTGTTAATATAGGTGACTATCTCGAAGTAGATTATGGTGGTTTAACTTACTATCCTACAATGAAGTTTGGGGATAAAGAAAATTCAAATACAATGGGGACATCGTTTATCTTTGATGATGAGTTACATGCCAATTTTAGAAAATGTAAGTTTATTGGTGCGCAGTGGTCTAAAAAAGATAATTTCAAAGAAGATAGCTATTATAACATTTTTCTAAGTAGCGAATTAGCTGAGAACTTAAATATAGCAATAGGCGGAAAACTTATTTTTAAATATTGGGCAGATAATGAATTAAGAGAGAATCAATTTAATGTAAAGGGTATATATAGCAAAGAAGATGGAGTTGTTAACGATTTTATAATTCCATTTGCTTTTATTTACGATGTGTATTCGAAACTTAATGATAAGGATTCAGCAAAGGTTAGTTTCTATGTGGGAATGGATAGACCATCAGATATTTTAAATGTTCTGCCAAAATTGCAGAGGTTGGGGATTGATTTTTATGCAGCTTATCCGTCAGTTGATGAAGTTAATTTGATGAATTTAACTCGTACAATTCTTTATGTACTTTCAAGTATTGTATTTATATTAGCGCTCTTAATCCTAAACAATATTTTATCAATTACTGTAAAGAAAAGACAACAATATATGGCAAGACTCAAACTTTTGGGTGCGTCAACCGGAACAGTTGCTAATCTATATTATGTACTGCTTGTTGTTTCATTTTTAATAGCGTTTGTGCTGTCGATAATTTTAAGTATCCTATCTTGTAATTATTTTACTTATATAGCAAATATAATTTTAGATTTTAAGACAACTATTTCAATCCATTGGAGTGCTGTAGGTATTTTATTAGTTTTTGGCATCATTTTAATAGCAATACGATATTTATTTTTCTATAAAAAAGTTAAAAATATAACACCGCTAGCATTTATCAAGGCAGAGTGATGAAATTTAAAAGTCTTATCTATTTATCATTTAATAATATTCTTCACAAAAAAATGGCTTATGCTAAAGTTATTATTGGCTTTTTTTTGGCATTCCTTGTAAATTTTTTAGTGCTTTTTTACTCAAACAGTCTCACTAACGGATATGAAGATTATGAGAATAGCAGTGCGGATCTAAAAATGATAAGTGTTTTTGGGAACTTAACAGATGAGAATATGAGCGACATAAAATCATTTAGTCAGGTCGGTGGAGTAACCTATGGAACAAGTATTTATTTTGATTTTGAACAGAAATTAAAAATAAATTTTGGAGATAATGAATATGAATTGGATGACAACAACATAATTTATAGTTTGTTTTATCTTAATAAGAGTAGCGATAGCGGTATTCCATTAAACTACGATATCGTTTTGAAACAAACAACAAATCAATCTGCTATCCTTGCGGGAACAGATATGAAAAACGATAACGATATATTAGTGAGTGAAATCGTATTACAATACCTAGGAATTACAAATTTACAAGCCGCATTAGGCAAAGAAATTCAAATAGAAAACGGTGTATTAAAATTTGAAGGAACAATTTGCGGTATTTTAAATCGTCAACTGATTGAAGATCAAAACTTTTTAGAGTGTTTTGTAGCTTATAAATCGGAAGATTGTAATATATCGGATGATTATTGCTATATCAGTTTAACAACATTTAAAAATAGCAATAAACTGGTTTCTTTCATAGAAAGTATATTAACTGATGATAGCGACTATTTTTGGTTTGGAACTAATATTGAAGAAATTATGGCGATTATTGAGTCGCAAAAAGAATTATGTAACAGCTTTTTAAGTTTTTTGAGTTTAATCATCGTGCTTGTAATTTGCATTTATATCAGTAGTAACCAATTCTATCTTCTTCAAAAAAATAGTTTATTCTATGGAATACTTAAAGCGCATGGTGTAAATAATAAAGGTGTTTTTTGGGTATTCTTTTTAGAGTTATTTCTAATGTGTATACTTGCTGAACTGTTCGCAATATTATTAAGTATAGGAATATTTAGTGCGATTAAATCAATTATAAGTGAAGTTTTCTTTATAGATCTTGGTTTACCGCTAAATGTCGTGGCTTGGAGTGTACCTGTATTTCTTGCTTTGGGATTATTTTTATCTTTAAGTATTACATTTTTTGTTTATTATAAGATTCTAAGAAAATCACCTATATATTTATTAAAATGTAAATAGAAATTAAAGTAGGCTAAATGCCTACTTTAATTTTTTATTATAATATATAAATCTTGACAAATAATGGCACATTAAAAAAATACTTTAAAAAAATTTTTATTTAAAGAAATCGCCGAAAATCCCCTTGACATATAAAACATATAGAATTATAATAAGCAAGCAAATAAACAAATGTTTGTTTTTGCGAGTTTAATCGTTCTGCCCCGTTCGATTGAAATTTAACGAAAGATGAGCTTAACGAGCTTTGGAACTGGATACCCCCAAACCGTTCATACAGCTGTTAAATATCAAGCAACAATCTTTTATATTGGGGAAGGAGGTGTTATATGGATTTTAGTAGTACAAGCCCTGTGCGGTTATTTTGTGCTAATTGTGGCGCAAAGATAATTGGTTATAAAAGTAGTGATGGAGCATTAAGAATAGATTGTCCAAGATGTTTTATCAAGATTTTTAGCAAACAAAAGACTCCAAGAGAGATAGATATTAAATTAAAATTAGCTAATTAAAATTGAATAATTTCGTGTATGTACACCGATTCATAGGTCGTTATTGAAATAGTGTAACAGGTAAATCCAATGACAAGAGCTTACATAAGTGTTTGTAAAGCACAAGAATGTGCAAGAGCGGAAACAAGAGTTCCGGCAAGCAGATAGAATCCTTTAAGGGTTTAATCTGTTTGCCGGATTTTTTTATTTTAATCCCGATGTGCTAACCCCGATTGCAAGGATTTTATCGTCCAAGCAGTCGGGCTTTTTTGTATTTTTGAAAATTAGGTGAAATTTTGAGATTTTCCGATAGAAATTGCCCGCTGAAACGATTATAGGGCAACTCAAAAAAAATTCGGAGGATTTCAAAAATGAAATGGAACAATGGCACAGAACGCATAGCGTTTGAAAAAGAGCATGCAAAAAATCGTAAAGCATACCTAAAAGCGGGTATGACTGAAGAGCAGATTAAAGAAATGTATGTCTTTGATAAACAATGGTACAACAGTTGTCGCCGAGAAGCTGAACGCACACAACAATTTGATAACGCTTGCTTTTATGATGACGATGATAATTCGTCAAATAATCCACTCTATAAAAAGTTCTTACATAATTTCGCAACCACGGACAAGTATTGGAGTGAAGAACGCTTTGATTGGATTGAGCAAATAGAAAATAAAGAACTTTATAAAGTTTTAAGCAATATGTCAGAAGAAGATAAAGAAATATTGACGGAAGTATTGTTTGACGGCTTTAACCAAACGGAAATTGCGGCTCATTTAGAGATAAGTCATCAAGCAATTTCTAAGAAATTTAAAAAATTTAAAATTATTTTTGAAAATTGGTTGCAAAAATGACTTCTTACTCGGCTACCCATTGTAGGGACAAGAAAATTACGTTTTGGAGAACGATATGAAAAATAAATATTATTCTGAATTTCCGCACCAGATAGAAACGCCATCAGAGAAGAAAATGCGGGAGATAGCGGAGCAAAACAAAGAAAGCGGCGAGAATTGGGAACAGAGCGCAGATTTTGTGCGTCTTGTCTTTGATTCGAATGAACTTCCGAGCCGTAGATTTATGAGGAGAAGAAATAATGGGTAACGAAAGACTATTAGGACGTAATGCGGCAATAGCAAATATGTTCACAGATAGTGATCAGCTTAAAAACTATTACCGTTTCATAGCATTAAATCCGCATATAAATCTTCACGATGCTTGCAACATTTTATTAGCAAGACCTAACGCAACCGTTTGCTATCCGTATGAAGAGTGGAACGAACTCGGTAGACAAGTCATAAGAGGTAAAAAGAGCATTGCTTATTACGATTATGATGGTTATAAACAGTTCGTTTTTGATGTAAGCGACACTCGTGGTGATAGTCAATATAATTGCTCTTTAATGTCTAGGGAACACTTGCTTGTGGGTTTGAATGAATTGGTTGGTACAGACTTATTAGAAGCAAGTGATAGCGATTATACAAGCATTCTAAAAGCTACTAAATATTATTTAAATGAGCAAGGAATTGCTTCAGAAGATGAATTGCGTTCCGAACTGTTAGCGGAAGGTATAGCTTATTCGCTCTATTCAAAAACGGGGTTGCACCAAAATGAACATATAGAATTACAAGCTCTGCCTTTTTCATTTAAGGAAAATGCCGAATTTGTAAAAGAAGTTTATGTTCAAGCTGAGTTACTTGCACAAGAAATCGAGGACGCTTATAAAAATAAGCAAGAAGAAATTAAAGTCCTTTATGATACGGAAGAAGAAACTTTATCGGACGATCCTAAATTGGCTGAACCCGTAAAAACGATAGTGCAAACACATTCGGCAATTATAAGCAACTATAAAGGCTGTGACGTACTTTTACGTTGGATAAACCCCGAAAAGACTGATAGGGAAGCGGAAGTTTATCTTGGCAAAAGAGAAAATTACGACAATAGAGGTCATTACGATAACTCAGATAATTCTCTTGTTTTGATATCAAAGAATGAAAGAATCTTCGATTTCTTACATTCTTCTGAATGGGTATTCAGTCAGCAAGAAATGATAGATAAAGGCTTTTTAACTGAAAAAGATTATAAAGAATTTTATGAACTTGAAAACGGCGTACTCAAAGACTTTGAAAAAATAAGCGAAATCAAATTTGCAGTTGATGTGAATATAGACGGTAGCGGTGAACCTTTCAAATATCCGAATTGGCAGAGCGAACAAACCGCCGACAATACGGAGCAGTCACAGTTGACTCCGTATTATCAAACATACATAGAAGCGCAAAAAACAAGACCTGATGCAATTGTGCTTATTAAAACCAGCGATACCTTTGGCGATTACTATGTGATTTTGGGCGAGAGCGCAAAAAACTTAGCGGCTGAAAAAGATTTTACTTGTATTCACGTGGATGTGGGCTTGTCTAAAAAAGTCCCAATGTGTAGTGTGCCGCAAAAATATCTTGAAGATTTTGTAAACGAATTACTAGAACGGCACAGCGTTTTACTAATAGAGAACGATAAAGAGCCAAAGTTTATTCTTTCCTACGCAGAGGCATTGGAACAGAGTGCAAGGGTAGAAGAGAAACCTCAATCTAAACTTACGGAAATAGACAGCGAAGAACCCTCGCCGTTCGACGACGAGCAATTAACCTATGATGATTGGCGCAACGAGCTTGCAGAAGAGCTTGGCGAACTAGCAGATGAGCAGTCTAACGAAGAGTTAGATGAAACAGACTCAAGCACGGACGAGCAAGATGAGGACGAAGATTTAGAGCAAGAAGAGAAGCCGATAATTGAGGGTAAGCAAAAGCCCACGCAGAAGAAATCTGAAAAGGGTATTAAAGACCGCAAGCGCAAAGAACAATCCACCGCGTCATTGTTTGATTTGCTTGAACCGCAAGAGAAAAGCCGTGAAGAACAAATGATAGAACGCCAACTTAAAGGTGGGAGCGGCATTCAGTACGGTAAGTTTCGCATTTTTGACAAGTATAACGAAAACCCATCTACAAACGCGTTTGCAGACTTTTTGAAAAAAGAGTACGGAATAGGTGGCTACGGTAGATGGGACGGAGATAATCAGACACATAATGCAAAAGGCATAAAAATGTCTTTAAGAGGTGAACAAGGCGAAACGCTTGAAGAAAAGTTTTTAAAGTGGCCCGAAGTAGCCGTTCGTATAGCAGACCTTATAGACGATGACAACTATCTTACAGAACAAGAGAAGAAAAATTATATCGTATACAAGGTAGAACAGAATCGCTTGCGTGAGCAACGTGCGGAAGAGCAACGCAAAAAGAACGAATTTATAAACCTTGTTATTACTTCCACGGACGAGAATAGGAAACAGCGCATTTTAGACGAATATGCAAAGACAACGGAGCTTACCGAATTTGCAAAGTTCTTGTGCAACGAATACGGTTACAGCTTGGAGGCTAATGCCGGCTATCATGCAAAGTATGATGCAACGGGAGTATGGCTGTCTAAATACGATAGCAACGGTAACACTAATATTCATACTTATTTGAAATGGGAGGAGTTTGCAGACAAGGTTTGTACGCTAATAGAGAATGACAGATATATAGAATACAAACCCGAAGAACAATTATCGCCCGAACAGCAGAAAATCAAGCATATTGTAGGGGCAATAGTAGAAGAAGGGACGAAAAAGACTACTGACGGTAAGTGGTTCAATTACTTTGAAGATTTCAAAGATGAAGAGCAATTTGTAAGGGAATACAAAAACGAAATTGCACAACAACTTGTTTTAAGGGAAGAGGTTGCGGAAGTTGGGATGGACGATAACTGTATCGATACGACATTCCACCTTGAATATTGCTCTAACTATGATTGGAATGCTGACGAAGAGGCGGAAGAGCAAGAAGAGAATACAGACCTTGCAAACGTATTAGACCAAAGTGAGTTAGGAGGTGCAAAGACAAGATTTCGTAACAACGTGGAGGCAATTAAGCTCGTAAATAAACTTTATGCCGCCAACCGCAATCCTACGGAAGATGAAAAGAAAGTCTTGGCAAAGTTTGTTGGTTGGGGCGGTTTATCGCAAGCCTTTGACGAAAAAAACGAAAGTTGGAATAAGGAATATGCCGAACTTAAAGGCTTGTTATCGCAAGAAGATTACGAACAAGCAAGAAGTAGCACGCTCAACGCTTATTATACGGCAAAAGACGTTATAAACGGCATATATATGGCACTCAATCGCTTTGGGGTGCGTGGAAACAACCGCATTTTAGAGCCGTCTATGGGTACGGGAAACTTCTTCGGTTTTATGCCAAAGGAAATTGCAGATGGAGCAAAGCTATACGGTGTAGAGCTGGACAACCTTACTGGCAGAATTGCTACTAAGTTATATCCGCAAGCAAACGTGCAAATTAAAGGCTTTGAAGATACAAATTTCCCTGATGACAAGTTCGATATTATAGTCGGTAACGTGCCTTTCGGCGGTTATGGTGTCGCAGATAGTGCCTATAACAAGTACAATTTTAAAGTTCACGACTACTTTCTTGCGAAATCCATTGATAAAGTCAAACCTAACGGAATTGTAGCGATAATTACGAGTAAAGGCACAATGGACAAGCTCAATCAAAGCGCACGAAAATACGTTGCTGAGCGAGCTGATTTGATTGGCGCAATTAGACTTCCAAATACCGCTTTTAAGCAGACGGCAGGCACAGAAGCTGTGGCGGATATTCTATTCTTTCGTAAGCGAGAAAAAGCGATTGCCCCCCATATATCATCAAATGAATGGATTTCTACGGGTAAAACGGCAGAGGGCTTTGAAATAAATCAGTACTTTATCAACCACCCCGAAATGGTGCTTGGAACTTTGGCGGAAGAAACAGGATTATATGGAGGTGTAGATACAACCGTTAAACCAGACGGAAGAGAGCTTACAGTTGCGCTTTCGGAAGCAATAAATCATTTACCGAAAGGCATCTATAAAAATCCCGAAGTTGCACCCGAAGCAGAAGTAGCGACATTAGAAGATTACGATGTAAAGCCGTTCTGTTATAAAGCAATAGACGGAAAGCTCTATATGCGCATTGGCGATGAATTGCGGGAACAGCCGATACCGAAATTTCCCAAAGACGCTTATCAACGTATAGAGGGAATGATAGAACTGCGTGAAGAACTTCACCACGTTTTGGATATGCAATCGGGTGGTTGTTCGGACGAAGTTTTAAAAAAAGAGCAAGTAAAACTCAATAGACTCTACGACTTGTTTGTTAAACGGTACGGAAACATAAACGGGCAGACTAACATAAGGCTTTTCAAAGATGATGGCGATAGTGCTTTGCTTTTTGCTTGTGAGGACATTGACGAAGAAACAAAAGCAATTACAAAATCCGATGTTTTCAGTAAGCGTACTATTAGACCGTATATTGTTCCAACAAACACAGATGACTGCTTTGAAGCGTTGCAAATTTCAAAGAACGAGCGTGGTAAGGTAGATATTTCCTATATTGAGGAACTTACCGGCAAAAGTTACGATGACGTAATATTCGAGCTTGGCGATTCTATATTCCGTGATCCCGAAATTACGGATAGGGAAGATAAGTACTCCGGTTTTAAAACATCAGAGGAATATTTATCGGGGCTAGTAAAAGATAAGTTACAAACCGCACGTCGTTATGCCGCAGAGTTCCCCGAATATCAAAGGAATGTTGAAGCATTGGAACAAGTACAGCCAACGCCATTAACGGCAAGTGAAATTGCCGTAAGACTTGGGCAGACGTGGGTAGATAAGGATTATTATAAGCAATTCTATTGCGAACTTGTCAAAGTGCCGTGGTATATGCAAAGCGACGTGGAGCTGTTTTACAACCCTCACGATAGCAGTTGGCGGTTAGACCAAAAAGACAACGTGCGGTACAATACGCAAATGTACCAAAAACAAGTTTACGGTACAAACCGTGCGCCGGCGTACAGACTGTTTATCGATAGTATGAACCTAAGACCTACGACCATTTACGATACGGTGGTCGATGCGGACGGTAAAGAGCGCAGAGTATTGAACCAAGCTGAAACCATTTCGGCAAGGGAAAAGCAAAACAAAATTAAGGAAGAATTTGTTAATTGGATTTTTGCAAATCCCGAACGTAGAGAGGAATTAGAAGCAACCTACAATAGGCTGTTTAACAGAATAAAATTGCCGAGTTATGACGGTAGCTATCTCAAATTCCCCGAAATGAATCCCACAATAGAATTAAAATCGCACCAGAAGAATGCAATACACCGAATTATCACGAGCAAAGACAGTACGCTTTTGCACCACGTTGTGGGTTCGGGAAAAACTTACACCATAGTTGCTTCGATAATGAAAATGCGACAGTTGGGGCTTTGCAAAAAAGCTATGGTAACAGTACCTAACCACCTTGTGCAACAATGGGCAAGTGAATGGCGGAAATTGTACCCCAATGCAAAAATTCTTGTAGCAACAAAGGAGGATTTAGAAAAGGACAACCGTCAAAAGTTTGTATCGAAAGTTGCGATGGGCGATTGGGACGGAATAATAATTGCGCAGTCGAGCTTTGCAAAGATACCTATATCTTCTGAACGGCAAATTAAAAAATTGGAGGAAGAAATAGAGAGTGTTGAGCTTACTATCAAGCACCAATGGGAAGAAAAAGGTATGCCTCGCGGCGCAGTCAAGAACTTAGAGCGCATAAAAAAGAGCCGCCAAGCCCAGCTCAAAAAACTTATGGATGACAGCAAAAAGGACGGCGTACTCATTTTTGAAAAACTTGGCGTTGATTACCTCTATGTTGATGAAGCTCACTACTATAAAAATCTGTTTTTGTTCTCGAAGATGAGCAACGTTGCTGGAATATCAAATGCCGCAAGTCAAAGAGCAAGCGACTTGAAATTGAAATGCGAGTATTTGCAAGAACTTCACGGCAACGATAGAGGTGTTGTGTTTGCAACTGGAACGCCGATTTCTAACTCAATGACAGAAATGTACACAATGCAGTCTTATTTGCAACCGAAAGTACTTAAAGACACGAACATAATGTTTTTTGACGGTTGGGCAGCAGATTTCGGCGAAACTATAACGAGTATGGAACTTGCACCAAGCGGTCAAGGCTATCGTGCAAGAACTAGGTTTGCAAAATTCACTAATCTTCCCGAACTTTTAACAATGTACCGTAGTTTTGCAGACGTGCAAACGGCAGATATGGTAAAGCTGAACGTTCCCGAAGCAGAGCGCAGAGTTGTAAATCTGAAACCAAGTGAAACTACAATACAACTTGCGGAAGAGATAGCAGAAAGAGCGGAAATGATTTACGGAGGCAATGTTGATTCGCATATAGACAATATGCTTAAAGTTACCTCAGACGGCAAAAAACTTGCCCTTGATCCTCGATGTTACGTGCCGACTTCTGACGATGAGCAAGGTAGCAAACTGAATGAAGCGGCACAACGCATCCACGAGGTATGGGAAGAAACCGCAGAATCAAAAGGAACACAGATAGTATTTTGTGATTTATCCACGCCGAAGAGAAAGTTTGAAGAGTATGAGTACGGTAAACACTTTGACGCATATAACGAACTCAAATACAAGCTCGTCCAAAAAGGTATTCCCGCCGAAGAAATAGCTTTTATTCACGACGCTAAAACGGACGAACAGAAGCAAGCATTATTTGATAATGTCAATAGCGGTGAAATAAGAGTTCTGTTAGGCAGTACGGAGAAATGCGGAGCAGGAACAAACGTGCAAAAACGATTGGTCGCTTTACATCATTTAGATACACCGTACAGACCAAGCGATATGGCACAGCGTGAGGGTAGAATTATCCGTCAAGGAAACACCAATGACAAAGTACAGATATTCACTTATGTAACCGAGCGCACGTTTGACAGTTATTCTTATCAAATTCTCGAAAACAAGCAACGCTTTATTTCGCAAATCGACAGAGGTGATTTAACCGTGCGTGAAGCGGAAGATATAGACGAAACTACGCTTTCTTATGCAGAGATAAAAGCGATAACTGCGGCTAACCCGAAGATAAAGCGAAAAATGGAAGTTGATACCGAAATAGCAAGGTTGCGAGTTTTGGAGGGACAGTACAGAAAAAACCTATATGATTTACAAGATAAAATTCGTAAAGGTTTCCCCGAAGATATACGCAAGCAAGAACTTTTAATAGAGCGGGTAACTTTGGATTTAATGCACTTTGAAAGCAGTAAACCAAGCAACCCCGAAGAGTTCAAAATCAGCGTAAACGGGAATGAGTATACGGACAAGAAAGAGGGCGGTCAAGCACTTATGGACGCCCTATATGCAAGCAAACCCGAAACGGTTGTTGCCGAGTATTGCGGTTTCAAGATAAGTATGAACCCTATAAAAAATATAGCGGGCGAAAGAGAAATTACGCTTATAGCCAACGGTCAGTATGCTTTGAACATCAGCGATAGTGCTTTCGGCAATCTGCAAAGAATGGACAACTTTTTCAACGACTTGCCCGCTCGTAAAGATAGACTCGAAAAACGCTTGAACCAATTAAACCAAGATTTTGAGATTGCAAAGGAACAAGTTGAAAAACCGTTTGAACAAGCAGAACAACTGTCTGCACTATTAAGTGAACAAATTCAACTCAACACGGAACTTAATCTTGATAAAAAGGAACAGAGCGTAGTAATAGAGGACGGGAACGATACGGATGACGTTAATTACAGAATGTTGCCCACGCAAAAAGATATAAGGGAGGTAAACATAATAGACGAAGAAGATAAAGTGGCGTCAATGAAAATAGAGGTGTTGCCGGATTACTCAATCACCCAAGATGAAATGCACGATTACGGTTATAAGTGGGACGGTATGTTGCCGCTTAGTCGCAAAACTGCATTAAAACTTTGGATTATGGGATTGACGGTTTGTAAACTCAGTAAAGATGATGACCATTCGGAAGTAGATGATTACAGCGATTTTGACAGCGTCAATACCACTATATACGGCATAGAGAAACCCGTATGGAAAAATTATTTGAATAACGAAAAATCAATACCGTATTCAATGGCGAGATTACAAGTTGTAAGCGCCGTAAGAAAAATGATTTCAAGCGATATGAGCTATATCGATGATAAATTCATAGGCAAGTTTAAACTTGAAAATTCCAAAGAACTGACTGACTTGGAAAACGTTTTGCAGAATGTAAATCAGTATGACAAAGACAGCATTAAATCTGAATTTTCATATGTTTTGGACGAATTTACGGAACGGCTATGGTGTGAGGAACTTAAATACTACGGTTGGACTAAAAGCGACATTCCAAAATCAATAGCGGAAAACGTTACCGATGCAGAACTGAAAGAACTCGCTAAAAATTTAACAAAAACTTATGATGCCAAAAAAGAGCTTATGGTAAGACTTGGCGGTATGAGTGAAGAAGAAATCGACGCGTTGAATTTGCCGGTATTTGACGACGAACTCACAGTAGTAGGCAAAGAGCCGTCGGTTTACCTTGACTATGAAAAATATTTGCCGGGCGTACTTGCTCTACGCAATGAAATTACGGGCGATTATTACGTTATAAATGATACTTCGGCAAAATGTAAAAGCGGTAAAGAGCTTGAATTCGGCGATAAAACGGACGTGGAAACAATACTTGCATATGACGGATTAAATAACGGAAATCCGCTTAAAGAGTTTCGTTCGGAAAGTGAAGCGAAGACGTATTTTCTTGAAAAGGTAAATGCAATTCGCTCGGTTGTCGCTAATAGCACGAACGTTCGTGAAGCTGTGAAAAGCAGTACGATTTTAGAGTTTGATAAGTTCAAAAAAGAAATGCTGAACAAGCCGTCTGACGAAGTGTTCTTAAACAATTACAAAATACATTGTTTCAACGAATTAGGAGCTGTTATAGAAGATGACGAAGAGTATTTTTCGGACGACGATTATCAGGCTTTATATCGGGAACGGGGACATATTCTTGAAAGTCTGTATAACGATTTTCTTACTACGGAAAGCTACAACCTTGAAGATTATGATAGCAAGCTAATTTTTATAAAGGACTATTGCGAGTATTACCATAGTGATATTTATTGTAATAAGCCTATTTACTTGCAGTCTGCGGGCTATGCAGTTGACCACGATGAAATGGGGATTTTCCATAGCTCATATGAACTAAGTTTTAAATGTAAGACTGAAATAGAATCAGCTATCAGCAATAACTATGACGGCATGTATTTGAAAAGCGGTTTCGAGGACGAGCTTATTAAAAAGTACGGCATAGAGCGTGTAGCTTGTATAGTTGCAACAACAATACGGGAACACGCAACAGACGGACGGTTTTCAAGGGCAAACAAGGATTGGGCAAATACAATTCCTATTTTCGAGAGTGAAACAGACCGTAGGACATTCAGCTTAAACGTGCATCCAGCTGTATTAGACGGGTTTACGGATAGAATCCAAAAAAAGATAAAAGAAAAGGAGAAAGAAAAATTGGAAGAAAACAAATTTTTAAAAGTTACGCCGCAGGGGTACAAAGTTCTGAGTATATCGAAAGATAGAGATGACCGCAATATAGCGATTATTCACAGAGAACAGCAGAACGACTACATCGTTGCGGCAAGATACGATACTTCGGACGGGAAATGGGCGCAAGGCGAGTATTGCGCTACGCTCAAAGCGGCAGAAGAGTATAAATACGAAAAGTATGACAAGTTCGTACTGAAAGATACGGGGAAGAGGAATTGGATTTTTGCCCACGTTGCAAAGGAAGCGTTGGTTGCAAAGCATCAGTTCACTTCATTCTTCCGTTTCCCTACTTATAGTCCCTATGCCGGCTATGGTTACAGTATCTTCAATAACCGTATTAAGGAAGGCAGACAGATTACGGATTTACAAAGCGACTCAAGGGAGCTTTGCTATGACATACGACTTGCGGAGGACGAGGAGATAATTCTCAAACATTCGACCAAAGAAGAAATAAAACTTACGGCACGAAATCTTATGGAACTTGTTTCGGGAACGTCTTCAAAGGACTACGACCCGAAGCCACGTGTAGAAGTCAATATTCCCAAAGAAGCTAAACGCAACGTGTATGAAAATTCTACTATGTTCGTTTTACCCAATTCGGCGGCAGAAGATAGTTTTACATACTTCATTCCTAACAGATATATCACGAACGGCACGGACGAGAACGAGGGCAGAATTATTCTTTCCATTCCCGAAGATTTTGAAATCAAAGCTCAGAACAAGGATGAGGAAGAAATAATTTATACCTTACAAGAATTCACCGATTTATGTAACGGCACAACGGCGGACGATTATAAATGCGAGGAAAACGCCGATGACGAAGCGGACGAAAACAGCAGTTGGCATTACGTTTCGGTAGATAAGTCGGCAAGAGTGGCGCAGTACGATAACAGCTCACTTTTCAAAATGCCAAAGGGCGAATTGGAGGGGTATACATATTACATCCCTAACGGTTTTATAAAGGAAAACGAAGAGAAGGGAACTATCAGAATCGGTCTGCCCGAAGAGTTCGTTGTTAAACCCAAAGACAACGTGTCGGGCGATGAAAAGAGCATGACGGTCGAAGAGTTCGTGGAACAAGTAAAAAACAAAAAGCCGAATGCTTACCGCTACTTTAAAAAACCGAGTGATGAAGCGAAAGCGCAGTTCGTTAAAGTAGAAGAAAGACTGAGAAGAAACATTCCCGAAGAAATGCAAGAGCGGCCCAACTGGGTGGCTATTGTAACTTTCGAGAAAGAGAACGGCAAACTCGGTAAACGCCCAATTGATTGCAAAACAGGCAAGTACGCATCCGACAACGACCCCGAAACGTGGGTAGACTTCGATACCGCTTGCGATTTTGCAAGAGATAACGGCGCAGTAACACTTGCTTACGCGTTAGACGGTAAAGATAAAATTGCTTGCATAGACCTTGACGGCTGTATTCAGGAAAACGGAGATTTTACGGAACTTGCTCAGAAAACGTTTAACCTCGGTAAAGGAACTTATTGCGAACGCTCAATAAGCGGGAAAGGATTACACATATTCGGTAAAACGGACGGAATGGATTTGCGCTCGTTCTCAAAAGACGGAGATATGGAGTTTTATCGTAAAGCTCGTTTCATAGCCGTTACGGGCGATTATTACGGCAGCTCGGAATTAAAGAGCTTCGATAATGCAGAAATGAAAGGTTTGCTTGAAAGTAAGTTCGATAAACGCCCCGAAATCAAAAATGCGGGCAAGGGCGTTGAGGGCTTTTCGACAATGAGCGATAGGGACGTTTACGATAAGGCTTGTGCGGCCTATCGTGGCGAAAGATTTAAGGCATTGTTTGAAGGTCAGGATTTACAGAATAATCATTCCAACAGCGATATGTCGCTTATGAATTTGCTTGCATTTTGGTGCAACGGTGATAAAGAACAAATGCTCCGTATGTTCTCGGCGAGTGGTTTATATCGCCCCGAAAAATCCGCAGACTATTACGAATGTACAATGCTTAAAGCGTTGGAGGGGACTACGGACAGATATAACCCTCAGCCCAAAACCGAGCAGAAAAAGCCTACTAACAATAACAATTCCGGCAACAACGGAAAAAGATAATTGAAAAGAGAAATGGCTACGGCTGTGAGCCGTAGCCGTGGAGATTAGGAGGAAGAGTTGAAAAACGATACAGAGATTAAACCCGAAATCGTAATTCCGAAAGGCTATTCGATAGACGAAATACTTGATATGGCAGACGATTTAGGTGACGAAAAGCCTATGTTTCAAGAGGAGGTAAAAGTTAAGTTTGAGTGAAAGTACGGGAAAAACCATATACGATAAACTCACGCCACAGCGTAAACAGCTTGTTGACGAGATTTTAAAAAATCTTGAAAACGGTTTGGGTTTATGGCAGCAAGGTTGGCAGTTGACAGGTGTACCTATTTCCGCTATTACAGGTAAGCGTTACAACGGAATAAATAGGCTTTTTCTTACGGCGGCTACGATGTCGAGGGGTTATAAAGACAACCGTTGGTTGACTTTTAATCAAATGGAAGAAAAAGGTTGGAGCTTCAAAAAAGATGAAGAGGGCAACAACCTCGGCAAGGGTGCAGGAATACCAATCGAATTCTTTGAATTACGGGATAGGGAAACGAAAAAACCGTTTGACAGCCATACTCTTGACGGTATGACAGAGGACGAAAAAGACGCTTACATAGATGAGAATGTTTATGCGCTTAGGAAATATTACCGAGTATTTAACGGCGATATTATAGACGGAATTCCCGAACGAAAAAAGCGAGAATTAGACCCGAACGGTTATAGCGAAAGAGCGGAAAATATTTTACAGCTTTGGAGCGACACCGAATCGAAAATCATTTACGGCGGTGATGAAGCATTTTATAGGCGCAGTAGTGATGAAATCCATTTGCCCGAAAAGAAGATGTTTAATGACTTACCCGAATTTTACGCAACGGCGTTGCACGAAGTCGGGCATAGTACAGGACATAAAAGCCGCCTTAACAGAAATATAGAGGGAGCGTTCGGTAGCGAAGAATACGCAAAAGAAGAACTGTGCGCCGAAATAGCTTCGATGTTCATTGAACAAGACTTGGAAATTGCAGTTGCCGAAAAGCACATTCAAAACAACAGCGCATACATACAGCATTGGAAAAAGAAGATAAAAGAAGACCCTAACGTGCTGTTTAAGGCTATTGCTGATGCCGAGCGTATAACGAAGTTCGTTATGGCAAAAGAGAAAGAAACAGTCAATGCCGAGGAACAGGAAGAACAAATTGTAGAGGAAAAGTCTGCAATATACATTCCACCCAGCGAGGTTGCGGCTCAGGTTGCAGAAGCGGCGGCAGTTGCCGAAACGGTTGCTACCGTGGAATCGGCAGGCAAAGGAATTGAGAGCCTAACGAATATGCACGATAGGGACATCGTTGAACGTGCAAGTAAAACAAAACACGGCGAAAAGTTCTTATCATTATTTAATGGCGAATCCGTGTTAGGGGACGAGCAAAAAGACGAACGCTCTTTGATGGCAAGGCTTGCTATGATGACGGGCAATAATGAAGAACAGCTTTTGCGTATATTCCGTGCTTCGGGTCAATTCAGAGAGGACAAGCCTAACAGCTATTACGAGAAAATGGCAAAAGTAGAAATGAAGTTTGTTGCAAGTCTGAGAGCAAAAGTACCCGTTGCGGCAAACGGTAATTCTAGTGGTAGCCGCTTTGCAAACGTGAAATAATTGGAGGTAAAAATATATATAAAGACTACATAAAGCAAGGCGATTGTTTGGAACTTATGAAAGAACTTCCCGATGAAAGCATTGATATGATTCTTTGTGATTTGCCTTACGGTATAACATCAAATAAATGGGATGTGCCATTACCGTTAGATAAATTATGGGAAGAGTACAAACGCATAATTAAACCTAACGGGGTTATAGCGTTATTCGGTCAAGGAAAGTTTTACGTTGACCTCGTAAACAGTAACCGTAAGTGGTTTCGTTATGATTTGGTTTGGGACAAAGTAATGATATCGGGTTTTCTAAATGCCAATAAAATGCCGTTGCGAAGACATGAACAAATTGCAATTTTTTATAAAAAGTTACCGACGTATAATCCGCAGTTTTGGCAAGGTCCTCCTATACACGGTACAAGTGGATTGCGTTATAGGAAGCGGGAAGTTAACAACAATTACGGGAAATTTAAACGAATCAGCACAAGACCGGCAGGAACAACCGAGCATTATCCGACAAGCATTATACAAATTAAGAAATTACATCAGAGCATAGTAAAACATCCAACAGAGAAAGCTGTGGAGTTGCTTGAATATTTGATAAAGACATATACAAACGTTGGTGAAATTGTATTAGATAATTGTTTGGGAAGTGGAAGCACGGCAGTTGCTTGTATAAAAACTCAAAGACATTATATCGGCTATGAACTTGATACAAATTACTTTAATTTGGCAAAACAGCGAATATTAGAAGCCTTGTCAGAGGTGAGCTGATGTTTAACGATATTTTTACATCTGACAAGAAATACGACATAATTTATGCCGACCCGCCGTGGTCATATAAAGTTTGGTCTGATAAAGGCAATAGTCGGTGTGCAGAAAGTCATTACCCGACAATGCAGAAAGCTGATATTCAAAGGTTGCCGATAGAGAGAATAGCGGCAAAAGACAGCGTATTGTTTTTGTGGGTAACAGCGCCGTGCTTAATTGAGGGAATAGAACTTATTACGGCTTGGGGATTTACATATAAGACAGTTGCGTTTACTTGGGTGAAGCAGAATAAAAAGAGCGACAGCATTTTTATGGGAATGGGTTATTACACCCGTGCAAATGCGGAGTATTGCTTAATTGCTACAAGGGGTAAAGTCTTAGAGCGGAAATCGCACAGCGTATCTTCAGTTGTTTTATCGCATATTGAACGGCACAGCAAGAAACCGAACGAGGTAAGAGATAGGATTGTCGAGCTTTTCGGTGATTTAGAGAGAATAGAGTTGTTCGCAAGAGAGAAAGCGGACGGGTGGGACTGTTGGGGAAATGAAGTTTCATAAAGGAGAAAAGATGAAAAACAAAATTTTAAAAATTACGAAAGACTATAACGGCTTTATCAAAGATATGACGGACAAGCAAGCGGGTGAATTTGTAAAAGCTGTATGCGCCCGTGTATTTGAAAGCAAGCCGCTTGTAACGAAAGATAACTATTTGAAAGGTGTGTTTGCTTTTGTGGAGAGAGATTTAACGATAGCGGCACAGAACAGCATAAACGGCAAAAAGGGTGCAAACGTTCTTGCAGAAAAACGGCGTGACGCGGTATCGGCAAATATAGAGGTTGTAGTAATTGCCGAACCGTCGGGAGCGGCAAAGGTTGAATAGAATTTTATTTGGCGATGCCGTAGAAAAACTTAAAACGCTTGCTGATGGAAGCGTGAATATGTGCGTAACTTCACCGCCTTATTACGGGCTTAGGGATTATGGTGAGAGCGGACAGATAGGTATAGAGCAAACGCCCGATGAATACATAGCTAAACTTGTCAATGTTTTTGACGAGGTAAAACGAGTTCTTAGAAAAGACGGAACGCTTTGGCTTAATATCGGTGACAGTTACGCAGGTAGTGGGAAAGGTCCGATGACTCTATCGCAAAACGGTAAAAACAAAGATGTTTTCGATATGAGTAATCGCATATACGAAGTACCTAAAAAGTGGAAAGGTATTAAGCCAAAAGACTTAATCGGCATACCGTGGATGTTAGCTTTTGCGTTGCGTGAAAGAGGTTGGTACTTACGTTCAGACATTATTTGGCATAAAACAAACTGTCTACCCGAAAGCACGAAAGACCGCCCGACAAAGTGTTACGAGCATATATTCTTACTTGCAAAATCCCGTAATTACTATTTCGATTACAAGGCAATTCAAGAGCCAATAAAAGACGTCAGCAAGGAACGTTATAAGCGTGGCAGAAGTGCAAACGGAAAGTATGCCGGTATACAAGGAATATCGAGCGAAAAAGAAAACAGTCTTGACTTTGACCAACAGTTCCGGCGCAAGCGTGACGTATGGGAAGTGAGTACCAATACTTATCGAATGGATGAGCATTTTGCTATGTTTCCCGAAAAGCTGATAGAGCCGTGCATACTTGCAGGAAGCGCAATCGGTGATACGGTATTAGATCCGTTTTTCGGTAGCGGAACAACGGGAGCGGTAGCCAAAAGGTTAGGGAGGGAATTTATCGGAATAGATATTAACGCACGGTACTTGGAAAAGGCACAACTGCGAATTGATAAGGTAAATTGCGAGGTTTAGGGAACTATGGGGGAAGTGTTGCAAAAAGTGAGGAACTGTAAGCAGGTAAAGGGAATTGCCACAAAAGTCAATTCCGAACCGTCCGCAAGCGGACGGAGAACAAGCGGGAAACCCGCTTTTCTTGGGAGGTTGAATGGGTAGGAAAAGTACACAGACAGATAACAGAGCAAGGCGTTATATTCGTATTTTAGACGATGATAAGTGGTCAAAAATAGATAAGTTGTCCACGCTTGAAAAGTACGGTAACAGCTTCAATCAGTTAATAAATAATGCGCTTGATTTAGGTTTACCGTTGCTTATTAAAGCTGAGTTTGGCGAGATAGACGAGGAAGAAAGAATTTATTCAACCATTCACAGTAAAGATGAAGAGTTTTATGGTCAGGTTGTACGGCTATTCGGCGAAGTGATTATGAACTTAAACATAAACAAATCCATATTGTCATCGTTGTTTGAAGCTAAACGTTTGGAATTAACTCACCGCCCCGTAAGTGGAGAAGCGTTTGCGACAGGTTGTTTTCAAGACACGCCTAAGTTTGCGGAAGATTACGAATTGCGAACTCTACGCTCTTTAAAAAATTGAGGGGTGATAAAGCATAAGTAATCAACCGATAATCTTCGACTTAAAATACACACCGTACCGTCCACCGAAAGGCGCAACGAGAGAAGAGCGAGAGAAACATGCGGACGAACGAGCTTTTTACGATATGACGGGAGAGAAAAACGTTTTCGATTACATAACTACCGAGGGCAAGCGAGTAGGGAAGAAATTTACTGCCCTTGATTATCTGCAAAAGAATACGGGCGTGTTCAACGAAAAAGGAATGATACCGCAAGAGCAGGTTGACGAAATGAAAGCCCGACTGAAAGAAAATAAAGGGCATATCTGGCACGGCTTTATTTCTTTGAACGAAGAACAATCACCGAAGATTGATACCCCAGAAAAATGTATTGAGTTGGTGAAACGAACATTCCCAAAATTTTTGGATGAAGCCAATTTGGTCAAAGAGAATATAGACCTTATGTGTTCATTGCACTTAGACAGACCACATCACTTACATATTCACTTTGTATTTTGGGAAAAAGAACCGATATTAAAAAGCAAGTTTGACAGTACTAAAAGACAGTACAGAGTGAAAGGCAAGATACAAGAATCGGCGATAGACAAGATGTTCGTGCGGTTAGGGCTTTACCTTGATGACGATAAAAGCAGACTATATCAAACTCGTGATAGAGCAATTTCAAAATTGCGGCAAATGACAAATGTAAAAGTTGTGATGTCGAGCGATGAGGGAATAAGGGAAAAGATATTCGCTCTTGCTAAGTCGTTGCCGGAAAAGGGGCGGCTTTCATACGGAAGTAAAGATATGGAGAAGTATCGTGAACGGGTAGATGAAATCGTAATGATGCTTTTAAATTCAGACAGTAAAGCTCGCCGAGCCAACAAGCGTTTTTATCAAGCGTTAGAAGAACACCGACGAAAGGTTTTGAATATTTGCGGAGAAGAGTTTGTGTTCACGGAAGGGCTAAAACCATCTGAAATTGCGAAAAGGGAAGCAGACAAATATCACCATAAAATAAACCCCGACAACATCAAAGTAATCGAGGAAATCGAAGCTGATTATAAGCGCAGACAAGGCAATCTAGTTTTAAGTCTTGCAAAGTTTATTAAGCCCGAACTGTTCGAGCGCAAGCCTAATAAAATTTATAAATCCAATGATGACTTTTTAAAGCGCAGGCTTAATATCTGTCGTAGGAGCGTAGACCGAGCTTGTAAAAAGTTTATGAACTCTTTCGGTAGAGATACAGAACTTTTGGAACGGGACTTTTCTCATCGTTTGCAAGAAATAGAGGAAGAAATGAAACGTGAAAAAGACCAGAGTTTTTCGGACAACGGGAACGGTAGTGGAGAAACTAAATAATAGGGAGGAGTACAGAAAAATTTGAATGAATAGAAACGAAGCACACAAACACAAGAAGCGCAAGTCTTGGAAAACGGGAATAATCATCGGCGCGGTTATAGCGGTGTTCGTGAGCGCACTTATAGCATTAATATTTTCGTTGTTCGGTAATGACTTTATCGGAATATTCGGTAACAGAAATTACTGGCTGACGGTAGGAGTAGTCAATGGACTGTTGCTTGTCGGTTTTCTTATGCTTTATCGAATAGACGCACAGAATTTGGCATTGAAAGAAAACGATTTGGAAGATACCGAATGGCTGACAACAAAAAAACTCAAGAAGCTGCACGAGTTCACGGTAACGACTTGGGACGGCGTTACGAACAATGACGATGAAATAGTAATCGGCGCAGAAAAGAAAGGGAAGTCAGTAGAGATAATTTCCACGAGTCAGTTACACGCTTTAATTGTCGGTACAACGGGAAGCGGTAAGACTACGGGATTTGTTGACCAGAACATAGCGATATTGGGTAAAAGCAAAGGCAAACCAAGCCTTATAATTGCCGACCCTAAAAAGGAATTGTATGTAAAACACTCAAAGAACCTTGAAGCTAACGGCTACGGCATAACTACGCTTGACTTGCGTGAACCGTATTCGTCTGCAAGGTGGAATCCTATGAACGTGCTGATTCGCAGAATACGGCTTGTTAAAAGTTTGCAAAACAATTTTGAACAAAGGGACGGAAAGTATTACGGTGCAGGTGAAGTGTTCTTATCATATAAGGACGCAAGAACAAGAGTTCAAGAATTGAAAGATGAGATATTCGAGAACGCTATGGACTTGGTGTATACGTTATGCCCTATTCAAAATAAAGAACAGCCGAACTGGGAGCAAGGCGCAAGAAACTTAATATTTGGGCTTGTGCTTGCATTTTGCGAGGACTGTATTAAGGGCAAAATGGAAGAAAAGCAATTACAGCTTTTTAACGTGTACCATAACATAACCAAGTATTGTTCCGAAGATACCACCGCTTTAAAAAAGTATTTGCTTGAAGGGCGCGACGAGTTCTCAAAAGTAAGGGGACTTGTAAACACCGTACTTATTACGAGCGACAAGACATTAACGAGCTATCTGTCAGAAGTGAACAGCTATATGCAACAGTTAGCGGACGACGGTATTCTTTCAATGACGTGCGAAAATGATATTGACATCGTCAATATGGACGAAAGCCCGAAAGCAATATTCGTAATCGTTCCAGACGAGCGTTTTACAAGACACCGCTTTGTTACGTTGTTTATAACACAGGTCTATAAAGAGCTTGTAGAAAAAGCGAATTTGAATTTGCGTAGGCACGAAACCGATACGGCAATTTTAAAGCGGAATACCTATTTCATTTTAGACGAGTTTGGCAATTTGCCAAAGTTTGAAAATATAGAGGGAATGGTAACAGTAGCCCGTTCAAGGGGTATAAGATTTTTGTTTGTTTTGCAGTCATTTTCGCAATTGACCCCCAAGTATGGCAAAGATATTGGGGAAATAATCAAAACGAACTGTAACGTAAAAATCTTTATCGGCTCGGACGATGCGGAAACTCGAAAGGAATTTTCTGAGCTTTGTGGGCAGAAAAAAATTAAAAACTTTTCCGTTAATACGAGTACGGAAGCGAATGCGACAAGTAATACGGGCGCAAGCAATCAGCCGCTTATATCGGTTGGAATGTTGGAAAGGTTGAACGGCGATAAGAAAGGCGACGCAATCGTTTCCGTTAGAGGTTATGAACCCATCTGGACTCAATTCACCCCCTCATATATGCTAAATAACGTATATTTTGCTGCGGGAAAAGCGGACATAGCCAAACGTGAAGCAAGGCTGTTTGAAAAGCAAAACTATGTGTTCGATATTATGGGCAACGAGGTGGATGAAGAAACCGAAAGAATGCTCGATGGTATAGAACACAGAGAACAAGAAGAGCAGAAAGATGACAGCGCAAAAAAGAAGAAAAAGCTAGAAGAACTCGATAGGGAATGGGACAAGATACATTCTGAAATTATAAAGCGTGTGGAACAATGCGCCTATTTCTTAAAGGGTAAGCACGCACAAGCTCTCAAAGCCGCAAGCCTTGAAAACAAAGTACCATTGCTACATTCGTTTATGGAAGAGTATGGGCAAACGGAAGCGAAACGTATTCAGAATTTGGCGGATTATATTTCGATGAAACTGCCTAAATTAATAGACTTGCAAGAGCAAGCAAAAAAATAAAAAGGAGAATTAAATTGACAAAAACTAAAAAAGCATCAATTACGGCATTAGCCGCAAGTGCGGCATTATTTATTTCCGGCTTTGTTTGTACCGGATTTACATTTGAAAAGAACGCAAGCGCAGATACGGGCTGTACCCACGCATACGAAGTAACCGAGGTTGCGGCAACTTGTACGGAGCAGGGCTATACGCTTTATACTTGCACAGATTGTGGCGATACAAAGAAAGATAATTATACGGAAGCAAGCGGACACGATTATACAGAAACATCAGTTGCCGCAACTTGTACTACGGGAGCATATAAGCTCTACACTTGCGTAGATTGCGATTATACATACACGGAAACCACGTCGGCGGCAACGGGTCATAATTTTAAAGATATTACAGTTCCACAAACGTGTACGCATAAGGGTTATGTTACGCATTTTTGTATGACGTGCGGTTACGAATACACGGACAATTATTTGGACGAATACAATCACGATTATATTGAAGATGTGGTTGAGCCAACTTGTTCGGACAGAGGCTATACTGAGCATAGATGCACGATTTGCGGAGACGTATATTTCGATAATTACGTTGACGAACTCGGTCATAACTACGAAGCGGTAGTAATAGAGCCTACTTGTTTAGAGGGCGGTTATACCACCTATACTTGTCTGAACTGCTATGACAGCTTTATTGCAGATTATACAGAACCCTACGGACATACACACACAGAAACGATACATAACGCAACGTGCATTTCTTACGGTTATACCGAACATATTTGCGATGATTGCGGAGATAGATTCGTAACCGATTACGTTCAGCCCAAAGGTCATAAATACTTGGACGTACTTGTACCCGCAACAGAGGACAGTTTAGGTTATACAAGACATATTTGTATCGATTGTAATTACAGCTATATGTCCGATTACGTTACGAGCGGAGATATCGGCTATATTGTGCCGCCCGAAGAACCCGTAATTCCCGAAATCCATAAGCATACTTACGAATTACATACCCTTGACGATAGTGTGAATATGAGCTTGGTCGTTATGCGTGTTTGTAACTGTGGTGATACGAAAAGCGGATATTTCACGGTAACTTTTACAGACGAGGACAGCATTGTAACGGAGAGTAAAGTTGCGGGGAATAAAATTGATTATTCCGCATTTTACGGACAAGTCTTAATTTCTATAACAGACGAAGAGGGTACAGATTTAACTACTACGATTGTTACGGCAAACGAAAAGGTTGCAGAGCCAACTGTTCCCGAACAGCCTGAACAACCTATTGAACCTAACAAGCCCGTTGAACCTGAACAGCCCAACGAACCGAGCATGCCTATTGAACCTGAACAGCCTAATCAGCCTGATGAACCTATTACGAATACAACTGAATCAAACAACAGTAGTAACAGCACGGCGGTTGCATTATTCATAATAATTATTGTGCTTGCGCTTGGCGGTGTCGGCGGATTTATTCTTTACAAGAAACTTAAAAACAGAAAGCAGAAATAATAGGGGGAAAACATTGAAGTTAAATTTATTAGCGGTAGATGATGGCTTAAACGGTAGCCTTTCGCAAATCACAGATAAGCTCAAAAGCCTTATGGACAGCTTTTGGGTATACATAGTAATTGCGCTTGCGATAGTTGTCGTAATTTGGGGTGCTTATATCGGAATCAAGATTGCAATAGCACATCGAAACGAAGAAAAAATCAATGCAAGAGATATGGTAAAGAACCTCATAATTGGCATAGTGATAATATTCGTGGTCGCTATGGGCGCGCCTTTACTCATTAACGGTTTATCGGTTTGGGTAGGTGCTTAAAAATAAAAACTGTCTTAAACAAGGTGGCAACCGCTACCTTGTTTAGTGGACGGTAAAGGAGGTTAAATTGCTTATATTTTTACAGGAACTTTGCTTACAGTTGTTCCTTTGGCTATTAATGCTCATAGACGGACTTATGGAAATATTTTCGGCAATATCGGGTGTTACAAACGTGAACTATCACGGGCAATCCATAAATATTATAGAGTTTCTTTCAGGTAACTCTACTGTAATGACAATATTTTGGTGCATATTCATTTTAGCAATAGGCTTGACTTGTATTTTTACAATCGTAGGGCTTGTAAAGAATATGGTTGCCAACAATCGCAATGTTAGTACGATAGTAGGCAAGTTCTTTTTGGCTTTGCTTGGAACAATGGCTATGCTTGCAGTAGTGTTTTTGGGAATTTTAATTGCAAACGCACTTTTACAGCTTTTGGCAAAGATATTTCAAATAGGCAACACTACAAAGCTATCAAATGCTATTTTTAACGCTTGCGTAAAGGATTGGCTTAATGGATACAATATTGGCAAAATAGATGTAACATCACTTTCCGTGAAAGATATATTCGGTAGCTATAAAACAGCGGCGTTTGGAATTTGGCCCACGAGTTGGAAATGCAACGGTATGGTTAATCCTAATACGTTTATGTGTTTACCGGCTCTAATAGCGGGAATTGCACTTTGTATTGCGCTTATTATTGCCGTACTCAATCTTGCGAAACGCATATATGAAATCATTTATTTGTTTTTCTGTATGCCCGTTTCTATGTCCACGCTTCCGTTGGACGATCGGGCGAGGTTTAAAAATTGGCGAGAACAGTTTTTAACAAAGATAATTCTTGCATACGGAGCGGTGCTATCGGTAAACGTGTTTGCGCTTGTTTTACCGTTTATTCAGCAAATAAGTATTCCAAATGTAAGTGAATTTGGTAATGCGGTTTTCATAATTTTTATGACGGTAGGCGGAGCTATGCTTATTCCTGCGGGGCAGACATTGTTTGCAAGATTGTTTGGAACAGCAGATGATATGCATGCGGGTGGAGGTTGGCTTAGAAGTGCATTTTATGGCGGAAGAGTTGCTGGCGGAATGGTATTCGGTTTAGGTGTTAGAGCAGTAAGAGGTATTGCCCGCGCTGTAAGTAATAACAACAACTCGAACAACGACGGCGGATCGCCTGATAATTCAGACAGCTCAAATTCCCAAGATGAAAAATATACTGATGACGGTGGTTCTGATGCAACGGAAGGAGGTAGTGAGTGAGAATAATACCTAAGAAAATTAAAGTTAAAAACACAGTATGGAAATGCTATTCAATGGTTGACGTCATCGTTGCACTTTTTATATTTGCGTTAATTTTTATTGCGGTAACTTCGGGGCAATGGGCAATAGCGGCTATACTTGGTTTAGTAGCAATAGGTATGTTTATGCCAACACCAGACGGTATTTTCTATACTTGTGTGTTTGAAAATGTAAAATTTCTTTTAAGCAAAAAGAAATATACGGCTAAGAGTAAAAGTGCAAAAGAGAATGTCGATGTACTTATAGATTTAAGAGAAATCAAAGATAGCGGTTTGCTTGCTTTTAAAGGTGGTTTGTACGGTAGGGTAATTAAAATAGGGCAAAAGAATTTCGGCATCGAGGACGTGGTTCAGCAAAACATAGATATTAACTATTTTGCAAACGCTCTCAAATTGTTAGACCAAAATCAAAGTGCAGACATTGTAAAAATAGACCGTCCTGTAAATTTGGACGGTTTTGCAAGCGAGTTGTTTGACAGACTTTCGGCAGTAAATGATAGCGAAGAAGAAAGCGGAATTAAAGAAATCAAATCGGGCATATTGCAAGAGCGCATAGACCGCATTGATAAAATGAACAACATCCGTAAGCAGTTTCTATCTGACTACTACATTATTATATATGGCAGAAACGAGCTTGACTTAGATAGTATGGCGGTAAATGTAGCAAGTGAAATTATGAAGTGCGGACTCAATACACAACTTCTCGGCTTAAGAGAAACGGCGGTATTTTTAAAGTACAGTTACTCCCGCAATTTTGATGAAAGGGAAATTAAAGACTTAAAAGACGACGAGCTTCTTGCTTGGGTTAAACCCAAAGAGATAGTTTTCCACGCAAACAAATACAAAGTGGACGGAACGGAAGCCGCAGTTTTAGCGGTGTCTGATTACCCGTTACGAGTTAAAAATGCTTGGGGAGCTGAATTATTTAATATTCCAAATACAAAAGTCGTAATGCATATTAAACCCGTAGATAAATTCAAGGCTATTCGCCGAATAGATAAGTGTATTGGCGAAATGGAAACCAAACGGATTATCGCCGATAAAGCAAGTGAAGCTAATAGTGCGCAAACGCATAGAGCAACGATGGACGAGCTTTTGAATGCTTTACAAACAGAGAACGAGAGTTTATTCGACGTTACGGTTACGGTGACAGCTTATTATTACAAGGGTAATGATAATTATAAAAAGAACGCAAGGCGAGCTATGCTTACGGGCAATTTCAGACCGTCAACGCTTTATGGTTTACAAATCGAGGGTTTTAAATCGGCAAGCGTTTCACCCGTTTCCACGCTGAAAAGTCAAGAACGGGGAATTAACAGTTCAAGTCTAGCGGCTACGTTTCCGTTTGTGCGAACTTTTGTAATGGATGACGGTGGAATTATGCTTGGTGAGAACAATAAGAGCGGTTACCCGTTTATTTTCAATCTTTGGAAAAGGGGTAATTTGTATCAGAACTCAAACGCTATGGTGATTGGTAAGTCGGGTTCGGGTAAAACAACTTTTCTCAAAGTGCTTATTCATAACGAATGGGCGAACGGAACAAGAGTAATTATTCTTGACCCCGAAGCGGAATACCTTGCGCTTACAAGGAATCTGTACGGGAACGTGATAAACGTGGGCAATGCAAGAGAGGGCAGAATTAATCCTTTCCATATATATAAAATACTCACGGAGGACGGGAAAGCGGCTGACAGTAAAGTTACGTTCAATACGCACCTTAAAATGCTTGAATCGTTTTTTAAAATTGTACTTGCGGACGCACCGTTGGATGTAATAGAACTTATCAATAACTTAGTTGTTGAAACTTACGAAAGAATGGGCATTACAGAAAAGACGGATTGCTCAAATTTCCCTGCGGATTATTTCCCGTTATTTTCGGACTTGCTTGATACTTTGCAAAGTAAGGACAGAGAAAAAATGGACGCACTTACGCAAAGGGATATGCGCACGGCGGAACTGTACTTGCAGAAATTTGTGAGTGGTAGATATTCCGATATTTGGAACGCACCTTCAACTTTGCAAGTAAGCGCAAACCTTATTGACTTTGACTTCCAAAGTCTGTTTGCAAACAAAAATAACGTAGTCGCAAATGCGCAGATGTTATTAGTGTTCCGTTTTATCGAACAAGAAGTTATAAACGCACGAGAACAGAACAGAAACGGCGCAAACTTGCGAACGCTGATTATTGCGGATGAAGCGCACCTTTACATAGACCCGAAGTTCCCTATTGCGCTTGATTTCTTCTATTCAATGAGTAAGCGTATTCGTAAGTACAACGGTAGCTTTATTCCGGCTACGCAGAATATAGCCGATTGGAACGCGAACGAAGAATTAAGAGGTAAGACGAGTGCGATTATAAAGAACAGTCAGTATACGTTTATCTTTAAACTGTCAGCACCCGATATGAAAGACGTATTGGATGTTTATAGAACGGGAGATAGTTTTAATGAAGAAGAACAGAGAATGATAATTTCGGCAGTTACGGGACAAGCGTTCTTTGTTGGGTCAACTGAATTAAGAGCTTGCGTGCGTATACAAGCGAGCAAGTATGCGAGCGACTTATTTGACGAAGAAAAGAAAGATAAGGAGGAAGAAGAGAATTAAAAGAAACAATTTAATTATAGTAACTTTATTTACTGTATTATTAAGCATAGTTGCCATAATCCTTGCTGTTGTTCCGAAAGATACAACTACGGCAAGTGCGACAACAAATTCTTCCGCGGTTTTAACAACAAAAGGTAAAATAGAAAATTCAAATGGAGCAGTTTTAAGAGATGCGCCTAATAATAATTTTACTGTTACAATGCAGTCTTTAAACTCAAACGGAAGCGGTACGATTGAAAACAATGCAATAATTGAATGGACGTATGTAACATTTAAAGTTAATGTATCAAACATTAATAAACATCAAAATTATACTTTGGAGAAAGACGGGGTAAATATTGCTGGTAGCGATTTATCGGGTAAAGAGTCAATAACTTTGTATTCGGGTACATTGAGTAATGGAGATTATACACTAACTTATGTTAGTACCTATACTGTCAATAATTATGCCACTTATTCGGGATCAAGATATGTCTTTCGATTTACCGTAGATAATACAGCGCCTACTTATGAATTAAAGTCGAATGGGGGTATTATTTCGAGCGGAAGCGTCACCGCGAAAACTATTACGTTTAGTGCATTTGATTCGCACTTTAATAGGTTGTATTACAAATCACCTATGGTAAATAGTTATAGTTCAACCACTTATTCAACTTATACGGTAGAGCCGACAGTAAGCAATTCGGGGTGGTGGTACTTTTATGCAACCGATACGTTGGGGCAAAAATCGACAACGGTAAGTGTATACTTGGATTGCAATGCACCGACAATGACTTGTGCAAACGGTATGAATTTCGGGACAACCGTGGGAGAAGCAATCAAAGTTACCGCAACAGATGAAGTAAGTACGGCTAAACTGTACGTTAAATTTGAAAGTGAAGAATGGTTTTCGCCGGGGAATACTTATACCATTCCAAAAACAGAACGAAACGGAAGATATTATTTCTATTCCGAGGACGGGAACGGCAACCGTTCGGAAACATATTGGATTGTATTAAGTACAGAAGAACCGGTAGGAAGCCTTATAAAATCGGATTCCGATAACAGTATGTCATTCGTTTGGAATAATGAATATTGGTCTGCCACATTGGACGGAACAAATTATACCGAGGGAAGAATTATAAGTGCTGAGGGGCAACACGAAATTATATTATCCAACAATGCAAATAAGACAAAAAAGTACACGTTCAAGATAGAGCATTATTACAAGCTAATAGGTCAGACTGCTGCGACTTGTTTTGAAAACGGCGTTTCCCAATACGAATGTAGTCAATGCGGTGATACTTACGAAGAAACAATATATTCAAGTGGACATACATATAACGTGGTTTCAACGCCCTCGTCTTGTACAGAAAGTGAGCATATTGTTTATAGGTGTAGTAAGTGTGGCGAGAGTTATGAAACGGAGGGTAAATATCCTACGGGACACAGTTACGTTATAACTATTTCAAAAGAACCGACATGTACAGAAGAGGGTATAAGATTAAATACTTGCGAAAAATGCGGTGATATGTATGAAACGAAGATTGCCGCTAACGGGCATAAATACGGTATAGCTGAAATCCAAACATCAAAAGGCAGAACTACAAGAATTTATACTTGCGAAATCTGCGGAGATAAATATAAACAAGAACTAGGTGACCAATACGAAGAAGTTTCAAATTATGTTGAGTATCTATTTCAGCAGTACAGCCCTTATATGTGGTGGGTACTACTTGCTTCGGCGGGAGTTTGGAGTATAGCAATAGGTGTTATGATAGCTATAGCCAAAAAGAACGATGAAAAAGAAAAAGCTAAAAAGATGCTTGTGAACTATGTAATTGGTTTGGTTGTGATAGCGGTTATTGTTGTCGCTTGCCCGTATTTAATTAGGGGTATTGCTTCGTTGATTACTTAGCAAAATTTTTAAAATTATTTCTCCAAACCCCTTGACAACTCTGAAAAAATATGATAGTCGTATTAATACGACGAAGAAATTTTTAGGAGGACGCTTATGAACGAACAGAAAGTAAAAGTTGAGCAACAAATTTATGGTAAGTATGGAACACTTGCTAAGCAATACCTTGAAGAACACAACTTCGGTAAGCTCTTAACGATAGAAAACATACCTAAATACTTGCACGGTATAGATAGACAAGCGGAAGAGATTACAGACACTATGTATGCAAGGTTGTCCCAAGATGAGCGTTATAAACGCACAAATGATTTTAGGGAAAACTTCCGCAGATTAACCGAAATAAATAAGCTCATAGAAGAAGAAATTTTATACGAACTTGTGTATGTATAGTGTGGTGTAGTATGAGAGTAGTAAAAATAATATTTAAAAGTTTGTTTCTTGGGTTTATCATTATAGGTACATTTATAATGAATTGCATAGGCGCAATAATTTGTGCAATAACGAGGGGGTAAGGAGATAATTATGGAACGTAAAGAAGATACGCCAATTCGTAATAGGCGTAGGAGATACGAAAAAAATCATAAAGAAGAGCGGCAAGCCGCTCATAAAGTTTGGGGAACGAGCATAGACAGCTCGCTTGCAGAAAGAATAGATGAATTTTTGACCCAACACAAAATAAAAAAGGTCGAACTGATTTATGCGGGGTTTGAAGCTCTGCTGAATCAGTACGGCCCAAAAATTGAATAGCAATAATATAACGGAATACGGGTTATTACTTGTATTCCGTTCTAATTGGAGGGGAAGAAAATAAATAATCAGACGATTGAAAAAAGATTATATAGCGTTATCGAGGTTAGCAAAATGCTCGGTATCGGTAAAGCAAAAGTTTACGAACTCATAAACTGCGGACAGTTACCTGCATTAAATTTGGGGGGCATAAAGGTTCGCAAAGAAACCATTGATGAGTTTTTAACAAAATACGAAGGCTACGATTTAACAGATATAAATAATATTGTAAGGATAAATTCTTAAAAAATTATCAAGGAAGGTTCTGTATGATTGATGTTTGTGTAAGAAAGAGGTATAGGAAAAATGGGGAAAAAATGTATGAATACCGATTTGAAATAGCTTCTATTGACGGTAAAAGAAGATTTAAAACTAAGTGCGGTTTTAAAACGGCAGTAGAAGCCCGAAAAGCGGGTAATGAAGCGTTGCGATTGTATGAAAACGCAGGGCGTATCATATCAAAAGACAGTGTTTCCTTTGCTGATTTTCTTGATGAGTGGTTGGAAAATGATTGTGCTATTGAATTAATGCCAACGACAATAGCGAATTATAAAAAAACTATTGAAAATCTATTAAAACCTAAGTTAGGGCATTATCGTTTAAAATCCTTAACACGAGAGATTTTACAAGCATTTATAACAGATGTTTTTGATTTAGGTTATTCTCATAATTCAATAGTAAGTATTAAAGGTGTTATCACAAAAAGTTTAAACTACGCAGAAGATCACAAATATATTGCTTACTCACCTGCTGTAAGACTTAAAATACCAAAAACGAAAAAGCCAAAAGTACCTACACGGTCTGCGCCCCATTATTTTATTAAGCCTGAAATAATGCAAAAAGTTTTTGAGCGATTCCCTGAAAGAAATCCAAGCCATATTCCTTTGAAACTTGGCTATGAATGTGGATTGAGATTAGGTGAGGTGTTTGGCTTGTGTTGGGATGATGTGGATTTTAAAAATAAGTTAATTCATATAAATCGTCAAGTCCAATGGCTACAAGATAAGGAAAGAACTACTGTAGATAAAGTATCAAAAAATGGCTCTGCCGAATGCGGTAATGGATATTGGTATTTCTGCCCGCCTAAATATGATTCGTATAGGACTATTGAAATAAGCGATGAATTGGCTGATTTGTTATTTAAAGAACAAGCAAGACAGTGTCGTGCAAAAGACTTCTATAATCCTTATTATACAGAGTATGATGTCGAAGAACCGCTGACATTTGATGGAATAGCACCTAAAAATCTTGCTGTTATAAATAGAATAGGAACAAGTGGTGAAGGGTATCCTATACATCTAATCTGCGTAAGGGACAATGGAACATTTATAAGTCCAAGAACTATGCAACATGTTACGAGGTGTATAAAAAAAGACATAACAGAGCAATTTGATTTTCACTCACTTCGTAAGACTCACGCTTCAATGCTTAATGAATTAGGAATAGACCAAAAGTACATTCAAACAAGATTAGGGCATTCAGATATAGACATCACAGTAAATGTCTATGAGTGTGTAACGGATGTAATGAGAATTCGTGGACGTAATGCGCTAAATACTATGTTTTCAAATATATAAAATATAAAATAGGTGCATAAAAAAGCACCTATTTTTTTGTATTAAAAAACCGTGTACATCATTATGTCAACATCATGTCAACATATATCGTGTCAACATCGAGTTTTGTGTCAACATTAAAAATAAAGCCCGTGTCAACATTTCAATTTCTCGTGTCAACATTTAAATCCGCATCAACATTTTTGACGAGAAATCATACAAAATTTCTTAAATCCGCGTCAACATTTTTGTCCCCGCGTCAACATTATGATGTACATTGAGGTCGTTTTATACCTATGGTTACCATTGGTATAAAAAAGCGGCTTCCGAAGAAACCGCTATATTTTGTATTTAATTAAATCTAAACACTATATATTGTGTTCCGTTACTTCGTCATTGCCTCTTGTACGGCAACCGCAACCGCAACGGTTGCACCAACCATCGGGTTGTTACCCATACCGATCAAGCCCATCATTTCTACGTGGGCGGGAACGGAAGATGAGCCTGCGAATTGCGCGTCGGAGTGCATGCGTCCCATAGTATCGGTCATGCCGTAAGAAGAGGGACCTGCCGCCATGTTGTCGGGGTGGAGAGTTCTGCCCGTGCCGCCGCCGCTTGCAACCGAGAAGTATTTAACGCCGTTTTCAACGCACCATTTTTTATACGTTCCCGCAACGGGGTGCTGGAAGCGGGTGGGGTTGGTGGAGTTTCCGGTAATGGAAACGGAAACGTTTTCCATCTTCATAATTGCAACGCCTTCCGGAACGTTGTCCGCGCCGTAGCACTTGACTTTAGCTCTTGCGCCGTCGGAGAAAGCGACCTTGTCAGTAACGGTAACCGTTTCCGTATAAGGGTCGAAAGTCGTTTTGCAATAGGTGAAGCCGTTGATTCTCGAAATGATGTACGCCGCGTCTTTGCCCAAGCCGTTCAAGATAACTCTCAAGGGTTTAACGCGAACTTTGTTTGCGTTTTCCGCGATTTTTATAGCGCCTTCGGCAGCCGCGAAGGATTCGTGTCCCGCGAGGAAGCAGAAGCAGTCGGTTTCTTCGGAAAGGAGCATTGCGCCGAGGTTTCCGTGTCCGAGTCCTACTTTTCTGTTTTCCGCAACGGAGCCGGGGATGCAGAAGCTCTGCAAACCTACGCCGATTTTTTCAGCCGCCTGATAAGCCTTTTTGCAACCGCTTTTTATAGCGATAGCCGCGCCTACGGTGTAAGCCCAGACTGCGTTTTCAAAGCAGATAGGCTGTGTGCCGCGCACGATTTTATCTACGTCGATACCCTTTTTAAGGGTGATTTCTTTACATTCTTCTATGGATTTGATGCCGTATTCTTTGAGTACGCCGAGAATCTTTTTCTCGCGTCTTTCATAACTTTCGAAAAGAGCCATTAGTCAACCTCCTTGTCCGTTCTGGGATCGATATGTTTTACGGCGCCGCTCTCTTTGGAGTATCTGCCGTAGGTGCCAATAGCCTTTTCGTAAGCTTCGTTGGGAGAGAGACCTTTTTTAATGAAGTCGGTCATTTTGCCGAGCGAAACGAACTTATATCCGCACACCTCGTTATTTTTGTCGAGAGCAAGCGCGAGGACGTAGCCTTCAGCCATTTCAAGATATCTTACGCCTTTAAGTTTTGTGCCGTACATAGTGCCGACTTGCGAGCGGAGTCCCTTGCCGAGATCTTCGAGTCCGGCGCCGATAGTGAGTCCGTCTTCGGAGAAAGCAGATTGAGTTCTGCCGTAAACTATCTGTAAAAAGAGTTCGCGCATTGCGGTGTTGATTGCGTCGCAAACGAGGTCGGTATTCAGCGCTTCCAAAATGGTTTTGCCGGGTAGAATTTCCGCCGCCATAGCAGCCGAGTGGGTCATACCCGAGCAGCCTATGGTCTCTACGAGGGCTTCTTCGATAATACCGTCTTTAACGTTGAGCGAGAGCTTGCACGCGCCCTGCTGGGGTGCGCACCAGCCTATGCCGTGCGTAAAGCCTTTGATGTCCTTGATTTCCTTTGCCTGAACCCAAAGTCCCTCTTCGGGAATGGGGGCGGGGCCGTGTTCGAACTTGCCGGACACGCCTTTGGCAACGCAAATCATATTTTCAATATCCTTTGAATATTGCATTACAAATCCTCCAAATTTATTTTTCTATTTTCACAAAAACTTTTAAAAGAGTTTTTGCGGTTTTTCTTGCGAACCGAATTTCTTAATCATTATAACACGGGGATTTACAATATTCAATTCAAATAGATAAAAAAATTACAAATTTTTTGATTATTATATAAAATAAATATAAAATAATTGTTTACCTTGACTCCAAAAACATTATAATAAAAGTGAAACATAAAAAAGGAGCTCAAAGCCCATGCTGTGCCAGCGTTGCAAAAAAAATATAGCGACCGAAATAGTGCTCGAAGAGATAAACGGCGAAAAGTTCGAAAGCCGTTTGTGCGCTAAATGTTCGAGCGAACTTTACGGCGGACTCCATACCAAAATGAACGACGACGTTTGCGCGTGGCTTTTCGGTTCTTCGGCGCCGAAAAAGACGTGCCCGGTTTGCGGCACTTCTTACGCGGACTATAAAAGCACCGGACTTTTGGGCTGTGCGAGCTGTTACGACGTTTTTAAGGAGGAGCTTCTGCCCGCAATCCGCGCAATCCACGGCAAGACCGAACATGTAGGTAAAGTGGGGGCGAACAAGGACGAAAAGGGGTTGCACCGCAGACTGATAAATTTGCAGAACGAGCTCGAACGCGCCCTGCGCGAAAAGCGGTTTGACGACGCGGGCAGGCTGAACAAGAGCATAAACGAAATAAGCAAAACGCTTTACGGGGGAGGCGGCAATGACTGATTATTCCAAAATAGCCGTATCCTCGCGCATACGGTTGGCGAGAAATTTAGAGGGTTATCCCTTTCCGTCGCACTTAAAAGGCGCGAAACAGGCGAAGGACGTTATACGCATAGTCACTTCCGGATTGGCGCGTTTATATGACTTCAATATCCGCTATATGGATAAAATTTCGGAGGCGGAGGCGCTCTCATTAAAAGAGAACCACCTCATTAGCCCCAACCTGATAACCAACGGCAGACCCTCGGCGGTGCTAATAAACCGCGAGGAGAGCATATCCATAATGATTAACGAGGAGGACCACCTCCGCGAGCAGTGCATAGTCAAGGGTATGGATTTGAAACTCGCGTATGAAACCATGTCGGAAATAGACGGGCGGCTCTCTTCTTCTATGAAGTTCGCATATGATGAGCAGCTCGGATTTTTGACGGCATGCCCCACCAATCTCGGAACGGGACTGCGCGCTTCGGTAATGTTATTTTTGCCCGCAGTGACTATAAACGGGCTCATGCCGAGAATAATAAAGAGCGTCTCGCGCCTCGGGCTGACGGTGCGCGGGATTTACGGCGAGGGCAGCCGTGCGGAGGGATATGTTTACCAGATAAGCAACGAAGTTACTTTGGGCGTAAGCGAAAAGGAAATTCTTTCGCAGGTGGAAGAGATTGTGGGTAAAACCTGCGAGCTCGAGCTTGCCGAACGGGAAGAACTGAAAAACGGCGCTTCGGCTTTGGATATCGAGGACGAGTGCCGCCGTTCTTACGGGATTTTGACCAACTGCGCAAAGCTCTCGACGGGCGAACTCGTGCGGTACGCCGCGAGCGTAAAGCTGGGCGCGTGCCTCGGATATATAAAAATCGACGACGTTTCGCAGATTGACGATCTTTCGGTAAAGATGCGCCCATCGAACATAACCGCCGCGGCGGGGAGGGAGCTTACGCCTGCCGAGCGTGACGTGTACCGCGCGAAATATACGGCGAAATTTTTAAAAAAACTTACCGGTGAAAAATAACTGATAAAAAAGGGCGTTAATTGCGGCATATTGCGGGGGTAACCGCAGTTTTTAGCGCAGAGTGGCGCCGGCAGGGCAAAATAAGAACAAACGCCGTTTAGTGCGGCAATATAGTTTATTAAAGAGGTGTTTAAATGGATTTTTTAAACAGATGTACCGATAATTTGCAACAGGTTATTTCCGTCTCGCAGGAGGCTGCGGAAGTTTACGGAACGAGTTATATAGGCACGGAGCATATTGTTTTCGCAATGCTCAACTGCCCCGACAGCACGGCTTACAAACTGCTTGTTTCGTGCGGGGCGAGGGAGGAAAAATTCCGCGTGTATTTTGCGCGTTCTGTGCAGAAACGCTCGGATATTACGGGGTTTACGCCCAGAACCAAGCATATTATACAGCGCGCGCTGGAGATAGCTTACGACAGTTCTTCAGACAGCCTTGTGGGGACCGAACACATGCTGCTTGCGATTATGTCCGCGAGCGACTGCTACGCGGTAAAAATGTTGCAGGCGATAGGAGTTAATATGGCGGAGCTTGCTAGCAAGGTGGAGCTTGCGATAACGGACGGATATTCGGACCGTTCCGACGAGGACGAAGAGGAGTCTGCGTTTTCGGAATTTGCAAAAATCTTCAATCCGCCCAAACAGACGGGAACGAAGCCCAAAGAAGGGGGGCACGCGCCCGCGCTGGATAAGTCGGTTTTGCAGTACGGAACAGACCTCACGCAGAAGGCGCGCGAGGGGAAAATAGACCCCGTTATAGGCAGAAAAAAGGAGATTGAAAAGATTATTCAGGTGCTCTCCCGACGCACGAAAAACAATCCCGTGCTTATAGGCGAGCCGGGGGTTGGCAAATCCGCGGTGGTTGAAGGGTTGGCGCAGGCGATAGTCAAAAACGAAGTGCCCGACCTTTTGAAAAACAAGATAGTTTTTTCTCTCGATCTTGCGGGAATGATTGCGGGCGCGAAGTACCGCGGCGACTTCGAAGAGAGGCTTAAAAACGCCATTACTACAATAAAGAACAGCGGAAACGTCATTATGTTTATCGACGAAATCCACCAGATAGTGGGCGCGGGCGCGACTACCGACGGCAATATGGACGCCGCAAATATTTTGAAGCCCATGCTTGCGCGCGGCGAGTTGCAGACGGTTGGCGCGACTACGTTGGAGGAGTACAGAAAGTACGTCGAAAAAGACGCCGCACTAGAAAGGCGTTTTACTCCCGTGCAGGTGGACGAACCCACGGTGGAGGATACGATTTGTATTCTAGAAGGCTTGCGCGACAAGTACGAAGCTCACCACAAAGTGGTGATAACGGACGAGGCGATAAACGCCGCCGCGACACTTTCGGACAGATATATAACCGACAGGTTTTTGCCCGACAAGGCGATAGACCTCATAGACGAGGCGGCTTCCCGCGCGAGGCTGAATTCGCTCAAAAGCCCCGACGAGGTGAAGGAGCTGGAAGAAAAGCTGAAACGGCTCAACCTCGAAAAGAACAAGGCGGCGAAGGGGGAAAATTATTCGCAGGCGCAAAAGCTGGTTGAAGAGATAACCGGAATTCAGGAGAAAATAGAAAAACTCAAAAACGAGTGGAAAGACGGAACGCAGGCGACCGCGCCGAAGATAACTTCGAACGAAATCGCGGACATTGTGAGCGGCTGGACGGGCGTGCCCGTAGTTAAACTCACGGAGCAGGAGAGCGAAAAACTTTTGCATCTCGAAGAGAATTTGCACAAACGCATAATCGGGCAGGACGAAGCGGTTTCCGCCGTGGCGAGGGCAATCCGCCGCGCACGCGCGGGGCTCAACGAGCCCAATAAGCCCATAGGCAGCTTTATATTCGTAGGACCTACCGGCGTCGGTAAAACCGACCTTGCAAAGGCGCTTGCCGAGTCCATGTTCGGCGACGAGCGACTGATGATCAGGCTGGATATGTCGGAATTTATGGAGAAACACTCCGTTTCCAAACTTATAGGCGCGCCTCCCGGATATATCGGTTACGACGACAACAACGGCGGACAGCTCACCGAGAGAGTGAGAAGAAAGCCTTATTCCGTAGTGCTGTTCGACGAGGTGGAAAAGGCGCATCCCGACGTGTTCAACGTGCTTTTGCAGATACTCGACGACGGCAGACTCACCGACAGCAAGGGCAGGGTGATAAACTTTAAAAACACCATTATAATTATGACCTCGAACGTCGGCGCGGGGCAGATTAAAAAGATGTCTAACTTCGGGTTCTCTTCCGGCAGCGAGGCTGACGCGGGTTACGACAATATGAAAGACAGCATCAACGAGGCGCTTAAAGAGCAGTTTAAACCCGAGTTTTTGAACAGGCTCGACGATATCATAATTTTCCGCAAGCTCACCAAGGAAGAGGCGGGCGAAATATGCAAAAAGATTATTGCGGGGCTTTCGGAAAGATTGCGCGACAAGGATATTTCGCTGAATATATCGGACGAGGCCATGAACAGAATTTTAGACGAAGGCTATAACGATATGTACGGCGCGCGTCCTTTAAAGAGAACGGTTCAAAAGCGCGTAGAGGACAGACTTTCAGACGAGATTCTCGCGGGGCACATTTTGCCTGCGGAAACGGTTACGGTTGATATAAAGGACGGGGAGTTTGTTTTCCGTTCGGAGAAACGCAAATAATTTATATCCCTCTCTACTGTGAGTAGAGGGGGATTTTTGCTCGGTAGAGAAGATTGTTTTGCGGTAGCGTAAGGCCGTTTAACCGTAGCGCCGAAAATACAAAGAGTAGGTTTACTTATCGCTCAACGCGCCTATAATTTAAGGTATGAAACAAGTGGCAACATACTCTTACGAAAACAGAATACGGTCGAAAAACCCCGTTTATACAAAAGGGGAAGAAATTTTTAACGCCGTGTCGCACATAGTGGGCGGCGCGCTCGGGCTTGCGATTTTGATAACTTTGATAGTTTTCGCGTACCCGAACGGCAGTTACATGGCGGCGGCGTGCGCGTTTGGCATAAGCGTTATAGTTCTTTATACGATGAGCGCGCTCTATCACTTTTTGCCCCGCGGCACCGGCAAAAAGGTTTTTCGCATTTTTGACCACTGCACTATATTTTTACTCATAGCGGGCACTTACACGCCGTATTGCGTAATAGCTCTGGGGCTTTCGCCTTTGGGCATTGCAATTTTAGCGGCGGAGTGGACTCTTGCCGTCCTGGGCATAACGGGCAACGCCATAGCTATGAACAACAAAGTTATAAAGGGTTTTTCAATGGCCTTTTATTGCGTTATGGGTTGGCTGATTTTGATAGCGTTCGGCGAGCTTATGCAAAATCTCACCATTACCGAGTTCCTTTTGTTGCTTTTCGGCGGATTGGCTTATACGCTGGGCATAGTGTTTTACGCATTCGGCAAAAGGGTGAAATACTTCCATTCCGTGTGGCACCTTTTCGACGTGGCGGGCACGGCTTTACAGTTCGCGAGCATTTTGCTAATTCTTCTTGGCAATGGGTAACGTTTCGCCTTGTAGTGTGCGAAATTGATTGCGTATACAATATATTGTGTTTTGTTAAAATTTTCAAGCCGATATTTTGTGTTTTTTTGTTGACAAAACGTATACGCGCTGATATAATATAATTCCAATTGAAAAACCCGACGGTGACTGACGAAATTTTTTGCGAATTAACGCAAGGAAGCCGAACGGGCAGATTTCGGTCGTTCGTCTGGGCTATTTTATTTTTAAATAGCCCCTTTATTTTTTTAAAAGGACTTAAAATGACTGGTTATATACATTCAACCGAATCGTTCGGCACGGTAGACGGGCCGGGGATACGCTTTGTAGCGTTTTTACAGGGGTGCCCAATGCGGTGCAAATACTGCCATAACCCCGATACGCGCGCTTTCGGCGGCGGGAAAGAAATTTCCGCCGAAGAACTTGCAAAAAACGCTTTAAAATACAAAAGCTATATAAAAAGCGGCGGCGTTACGCTTACGGGCGGGGAGCCGCTCATGCAAGCGGAATTCGCGGCGGAGTTTTTTAAGATAATGAAGGGCGAGGGGATACACACCGCGCTCGATACTTCGGGTATTACTTTTAATCCCTGCGACGCAAAAAGCCTTGAAAAGCACGCCGCCGTGCTCGAATATACCGACCTCGTTCTGCTCGATATAAAACATATCGTCAGCGAAGAACATAAAAAGTTGACGGGCTTCGGCAACGAAAACGTGCTTGCGTTCGCAAAATACCTTTCCGATACCGGTAAAGATATATGGATAAGACACGTGCTCGTAACAGGGTACACCGATAAAGACGAATACCTTTACGCCTTGCGCGAATTTATAAATACGCTTAAAACCGTAAAAAAGGTAGAGGTTTTGCCCTATCACAATATGGGCGAAACAAAATACGAAAAAATGGGGCTCGTTTATCCCTTGAAGGGCATCGAGCCGCCCGATGAAAAGAGAATATTAAACGCAAAAAAGATTTTAACGGAGGTAAATATATGACGTTCAAAGCATGGGAAGGCTTTACCGAGGGCAAATGGTGCGGCGAGGTGGACGTAAGAGACTTTATTCAGCGCAATTACACGCCTTATGAGGGGGACGGTAAATTCCTTGCGCCCGCAACCGCGGCGACATTAAAGCTGTGGGGCGAAATATGCGAACTTTCAAAAAAGGAGCGCGAGGCGGGCGGCGTTTTAAAAGCCGACACGAAAACCGTTTCTACACTGCTTTCGCACGGCGCGGGGTATATAGATAAAAAACTCGAAAAAATAGTCGGATTGCAGACGGACGAGCCCTTTAAACGCGCGTTGCAGCCCTTCGGCGGCATAAAGATGGCGGAACAGGCGTTAAATATGTACGGTTACGAGCTCGACCCCGAAGTTAAAAGGGTTTTCGGCAACTGGCGCAAGACGCACAACGACGGCGTTTACGACGCTTACACTCCGGAGATGCGCCGCGCGCGCAAGGCGCACATATTAACCGGCTTGCCCGATACTTACGGCAGGGGCAGAATAGTCGGCGATTACCGCCGCGTAGCCCTTTACGGAGTTGACTTTTTAATAGCGCAAAAGGAACAGGACAAGCTGTTCATGGACGGCGACATGACTCCCGACAAGGTGCGCGACAGAGAGGAACTTTCCGAGCAGATTAAGGCGTTAAAGGCGCTTAAAGGGCTTGCGGGAATTTACGGTATGGATATTTCGCAACCCGCAGAAACCGCGCAGCAGGCTGTGCAGGCGCTCTACTTCGGCTACCTTGCCGCGGTAAAGGACCAGAACGGCGCGGCTATGTCCATAGGCAGAAACTCCACCTTCCTCGACATCTATATTTCGCGCGATCTCGAAAGAGGGATTATAACCGAGAAAGACGCGCAGGAACTTATAGACCACTTTGTAATGAAGTTGCGCATAGTTAAATTTATGCGCACAAAAGAATATAACGAACTCTTCTCCGGCGACCCTACGTGGGTAACCGAATCTATCGGCGGCATGGGCGTGGACGGCAGAACGCTGGTTACAAAAACTTCGTTCCGCATTTTACACACGCTTACCAATCTGGGACCCGCGCCCGAGCCCAACCTCACGGTTTTGTGGAGCAAGCGCCTGCCCGAAGGATTTAAAGAATTTTGCGCCGACCTTTCTATAAAAACTTCCGCAATACAGTATGAGAGCGACGACCTTATGCGCCCCGAACTCGGCGACGACTATTGCATAGCGTGCTGCGTGAGCGGTATGCGCGTGGGCAAGGATATGCAGTTTTTCGGCGCGAGGGCTAACCTTGCAAAGTGCCTTTTATACGCAATAAACGGCGGTAGGGACGAGCTCATAAAAGACAAAGACGGCAAGCCCATGCAGGTTTCGCCCGTATTCGAAAGCGTTGAAGGAGACGGCAAACTCGATTTCGAAGAGATAAAGCGCAAATATTCGCAGATGATGGACTGGCTTGCGGGACTTTATGTGAATGTTTTGAACCTTATTCATTACATGCACGACAAATACAGTTACGAAGCTCTGGAAATGGCTCTGCACGACACCGAAGTTCGCCGATTCTTTGCAACGGGCGTTGCGGGGCTGTCTTGCGCGGCGGATTCGCTTTCTGCAATTAAGTACGCAAGCGTTTACCCCGTGAGAAACGCCGACGGGATTGTGACCGACTTTAAAATAGTTGGCGACTATCCCAAATACGGAAACAACGACGACCGCGCGGACGAGCTTGCAGTGTGGCTTGTAAAGACCTTTATGAACAAGGTTAAAAGCCATTACACTTACCGCAAGAGCGTGCCCACGATGTCGATACTGACTATAACGAGCAACGTCGTCTACGGCAAAAACACGGGCAACACCCCCGACGGAAGAAGAGCGGGGGAACCGCTTGCCCCCGGCGCAAACCCCATGCACGGGCGCGACTGCTGCGGCGCGCTCGCCTCGCTTGAAAGCGTTGCAAAACTCCCCTACGAGTACTCGCGCGACGGAATTTCGAACACGTTCTCCGTCACTCCCGAATCTCTGGGCAAAGAGGACAGGGTTAAAAACCTTGTAAGCCTGTTGGACGGATACGTTGCGGACGGCGGCTATCACCTGAACGTAAACGTTTTCAACCGCGAAACTTTGCTCGACGCGCAGGCTCACCCCGAAAAATATCCCCAGCTCACGATACGCGTTTCGGGCTATGCGGTAAACTTCAACAAACTCACCCGCGAACAGCAGAACGACGTTATTTCGAGAACGATTCACACGAGATTTTAAAATAGAAAAAGCCTCCTTAACGGGGAGGCTTTTTTTCATATTTTTCAACTATTGTTTTGAAATATTCGGCGACGGCTATAAGGTCTTCTAACCTTCTGACGGTGTCTCTTATAGTTTGTTCTCTTGTGTCAGGCGTTGCGCTGAAATTGTCGCATTTTTCTTTGTTTTTAACGGGTGCATATTTTTTATTGCAGTAACCGTATTTTGTGGGCATAAACGAAAATCCGCCTTGTGTGTAAAGAAGTTTGTAAAATTTGCAATTTTTGCATGTTGTCATATGTTTTTTCCTCTGTTGTTATGCGTTTATCGTTGTTTGAAAATTGTCTGCTGCTTTTTAAGTTAATTGTATACGACAATTTGTCGTAAGTCAAGTATTTTACGACAATGTGTAGTATTATTTTCATATGAATACGGTAGGGAGCGTTATTAAGGAAGAGCGCACACAAAGAAAATGGACGCAAAGCGAGCTTGCCGCTCGTATAGGCGTAACGCAGGATAGTATATCATTGTGGGAACAGGATAAAAGGGTGCCTGATACGCAGTATGTAATTTTATTATGTAAAGTTTTCGGTATTTCAGCCGATTATCTTTTAGGACTTTTGGACAAACATTAAAATTACCCCGCCCCGCTTGCGATGCAAGCGGGGCGGGGTTTTATAATTTTTTATAATTCAGCAGTAATAAGAAACGGCGCCCTTGAAAATCGCGTACGCTATCGCCTTTTGATATTCTTCGGTTATGAGCAGTTTTTCGTCTTCGGCGTTGGATAAAAAACCGCACTCTACTATTACGGAGGGGTTAGACGTGCATTTGAGCATATAATAATCCCCCGCAAGCGCTTCATTGGGCTTGATTTTATCGTTTAAAGCGTTGAGTTGTTTTTGTATGGTATTTGCAAGCGCTATACCGCATTCGCTCGATTTGTCGAAAAACACCGTTGAGCCGCGTTTTGACGGAATAGGGCAAAAATTCTGATGGACGGATATGACCATATCGGCTTTGTTCTGTTCTATAATCTCTTTCCGCTTTTTCATGTCGCGCATTTTAAAGCCCTTGGTCGAAAGTCCGTAAAGCCCGCCGTTGTTTTTGCGGGTAAGCACTGCATTGAATCCCGCGTTGGCAAAGTATCCTTTAAGTTGCTTTGCTATGGCGAGGTTTATGTCGCTCTCTTTTATATCGGTTACTTTGCCGTGAACGCCCGCGTCGATACCGCCGTGACCCGCGTCGATGACGACGGTTTTTTGCATAACGGAAGAGGCGGGACTTGCCGCGATTCCGCAGAAAATTCCCAGCGCCGCGCCGCCTAAAAGCACCGCGGCAAGAGCTATGAAGATACTTTTTTTAAAAACTATTAATTTCACGCTATATACTATGGAATAATTGCATTTTTTATGATTTAATGGTATAATAAACCCGAATATTTAAAGAGTTTTTTTATGTTTAAATTACTTTCTACCGTTACGGAGCAGGAAGCGAGAAACGTAAGCCCCGTAACGCTCGCGTTTGTGGGCGACGCCGTTTACACGCTTTATGTCCGCGAAAAACTTGTTTTAAATCACGACTATTCCACCGGTACGCTGCAAAAACTTTCTTCCGAGTCTGTTTCCGCGCACGGGCAAAACGCTTTGCTTGAAAAAATTTTGCCGCGGTTGACAGAGAACGAGACGGCTGTTTTCAAACGCGGGCGCAACGCCAAAAAACCCACGCGTTCGAAGAGTGCGAGCGTTGCCGAGTATAACAACTCGACGGGATTCGAAGCGCTTTTGGGCTATTTGTACCTTACGGGCAACTATTCGAGAATAGAAGAACTTTTAGACGGTGAGCTATGAAAACCGAAGGAAGAAACGCGGTTTCCGAACTTTTGAAATCGGATAAAAACGTCGATAAAATACTTATGGTAAAAAATCCGCAGGGCAGTTTGAACGCTATTTTTGCCGAGGCGAGAAAGCGCGGCGCGCGGGTGCAGTTTGTGGATAAAAAGGTGCTCGATAAAGAGAGCGAAGAGGGCAGGCACCAGGGCGTTATTGCCTTTACCACCGACTATTCGTATGCGGAGCTTGAGGATATTATCGTGAGCGGTAAAGACAAATCGCTGGTGGTGCTCTGTTGCGGCATAGAGGACGTGCATAATCTGGGCTCGATAATCCGAGTGTGCGAGTGCGCGGGCGCGGACGGGGTTATTATCCCCGCAAACCGTTCGGCAAGCGTTACGGAGGCGGTAATACGCATATCGGCGGGCGCGGCGGAGCATATAAAGGTGGCTAAAGTTTCCTCTTTGAACGGCGCGATAGACGAACTGAAAAAGGCGGGTTATTGGGTTTATGCCCTCGAAGCCGACGGCGAAGAAATTTATAAAACGGCGTTTGCGGACAAAACCGCCCTCGTAATAGGGGGGGAGGACAGCGGCGTTAAACGGCTCACTCGCGAAAAGTGCGACGCGTGCGTATCCATTCCGTTGCGCGGCAAGGTTAATTCGCTCAACGCGTCGGTTGCGCTGGGAATAGCCGTATACGAAGTGATTAAAAGATGACCGAAGAAGAAAAAATAGTTTTTGCGCGGACGGATAAAACCGCCCTTGACGAATTGCTGAAAAAGTATACGCCGCTCGTTAAATCGGTGTGCGCACGATTTTTTTTGCACGGCGGCGAGCCCGAGGACCTCGAACAGGAAGGCATGGTCGGGCTTTATTCCGCTATAAACACATACGCTTCGGGCGGGGCGAATTTTTCGACTTACGCATACGTTTGCGTGCGTAACGCCGTGGTGAGCGCGGTTAAAAAGAGCGTGGGGGCGAAACAGTCGGCTTTGAACGACTTCGTGCCCATAGTGGAAGTGGGGGAAGCGTATTTCGAAACCCCCGAGGACGAGCTGATTAAAAGGGAGAACAAGCGCGAATTTTTGCAGAAAATTGCAAAAGAACTTTCTTCGCTCGAATTCAAAACTACCGAGATGCGTCTCGAAGGAATGAGCGCGGGCGAAATAGCGCGCTCGCTCGACAAGCCGTTAAAGAGCGTTACTAACGCGCTTGCGCGCGCAAAAGTCAAATTGGAAAAACTTTATAAAGAGGAGAAATAGATGGCTTACCTCGCGTTTTACCGAATGTTCCGACCCTCGTGTTTCGACGAAGTAGTGCGGCAGGAGCATATAGTAAGAATATTGAAAAACCAGATAGCGGACGACAAGGTCGGGCACGCGTATCTTTTTTGCGGCCCTCGCGGAACGGGTAAGACCACGCTTGCCAAAATTTTCGCAAGGGCGATTAACTGCGAAAACCCCGTTAACTCCTCGCCCTGCGGCAAGTGCCCTACGTGCCGCGCTCTTGCGGACGGCGCAAATCTCGATATTTCGGAAATAGACGCGGCGTCAAACAACGGCGTCGACGAGATGCGCGACCTGCGCGAAAAAGTGCAGTATCCTCCGGTTGCGGGCAAATATAAAGTCTACATTATAGACGAGGTGCATATGCTAACGCAGTCGGCGTTTAACGCGGTTTTGAAAACGCTCGAAGAGCCGCCACGCCACGCCGTTTTTATACTCGCCACAACCGAACCGCAGAAGATACCCGCTACGATTTTATCGCGCTGTATGCGCTTCGATTTTAAACTTTTGCCCCAGAAAGACCTTGAAAGTCTTATAAAATCCGTATTGGAAAAGACGGGCAAAGAATATGAAGAAAGCGCCGTTTCGGCAATCGCCAGAGCCGGTGCGGGGAGCGCGAGAGACAGCCTTTCGATAGCCGATATGTGCGCCTCGTATTCCCGCGGCAAACTCACGTTTGCAGACGTAAACGCCGTGTTGGGCAATGCGGAATGGGCGAAAGTGGCGCATATATGCGGGGCAATTTTAAAAGAGGACGTCTCCGGAGCGGTTACCGCGCTTGAAGAAATACTTTCCACCGGCAAGGGCGTGGGTGTTCTTATTAAGGATATGCTATCCTTTTTAAACGACTGTACGGTGGTAAAAGTATGCAAAAACGCGCGGGAAATAATAAATTTGCCCGATGAAACTTATAATTTGATAGAAGAAACGGCTAAATCTTGCGACGGGCACAAACTTTTGAGGGTTACGGAAATACTCTCCAAAGCGGAAACCGATATGCGCTATTCAACGAGCGGCAGAATTACTTTGGAAACAGCCGTTTACAAGGCTTCGATGCCGCAAGCAGACTATAATCTGGACGCGCTAATCGGTAAAATTAACGAGCTTGAACGCAGGATATCAGGGGGTCTGCCGCAGATTAAGCGCGGAGAAACGCCCATAATAAAGGCGCGTTCGGCGGAGGAAAAATCCGCCGTAACTCCCGCGGTCGAAAGGCCCGCGCAAAGGGTAATTTTGCAGGAGGACGAGCCGAGCCCCTTCGATGCGCCGGTGCGGAAAGAACAACCCGTTCAGCCCGCGCTTTTCGATAATTACGCCGTAAAGCCCGCGGGTGCGGAGGCGAACTCGCCCACGGATAAAAAGAGTGTTTTCGCAAAGTTTTTGAAGAGCCTGCGTACTACGCACAAAAACGCGGTTCTGTTCACCTTGTGTATGGATCTCGAGCATACGTTCGAGGGTGAAAAGTTAGTTTTGATTACGGAGAGTAACGCGGTGTTCAAATCTTTGACGCGCTCGGACAACGCCGCGTTTATAAGCGGAATTTTCGCGGAGCTGGGCGTTGAGAGCCACGAAGTGCGCTTTAAAGAAAAGGGCGAAAGCAATTTCGACAGAGCGCTGCGCGAACTCAAAGAAAACTTCGACGGAACAGACGTAAAATTAAAATAAACGGATAAGGAGCAAAATATGGCAGGATTCAAAGGCGGTATGGGCAATATGCAGAACATTATGCGCGAAGCCCAGAAAATGCAGGAACAGATGCAGGAAGCGGATAAGGAGCTGGAAGAGCTGGAAGTGGTAGGGCTTTCCGGCGGCGGCGAAGAGGGCGACGAAACCGTTGTAGTCTATATGAACGGCAAAAAAATAATCAACGGAATAGAGTTCGGCAGCAAGCTCTCGCAAATTGTTGACATTACCGACGAGGACGACGTGGAAATGCTCGAAGACCTGATTATGGCGGCGATAAACGACGGATATAAAAAGGCGGACGCCGTTTACGAAGAGAAGATGGGGCCGTTCGGCAAGGCGGGCAAAGGATTGTTTTAAAACGCAGACGGGCGTGGTTGCGCATAGTATGTTTCTCCGCGCTTAATTTGCTTTTTCGATATTTGAAAGGTACTTATTTATGGACGTTTTTATAGAGCCGATAGGCAGACTTATAAACGAGTTTTCAAAACTTCCCGGCGTGGGTAAAAAGACCGCACAGCGCTACGCCTATAAAATTATAGGTATGACCGACGCGGAAGCGAAAGAATTTGCCGAGGCAGTTTTGAACTGCAAATCCCGCGTAAAATACTGCAAGGTGTGCGGCAACTTTTCCGAAGACGAGACCTGCCCTATATGTAAGAAAAGGGCGGCTACGTCCATTTGCGTGGTGAAGGAGCCCAAAGACGTTATAGCAATGGAAAAGTTGCACGAGTTTAACGGCGTTTATCACGTTTTGCACGGGGTTATAAGCCCAATGGACGGGGTAGGTCCAAACGATATAAGAATAAAAGAACTGCTCGCCCGCATAGACGGAAACGTCGCCGAAGTTATAATGGCGACAAATCCCGACGTCGAGGGCGAAGCCACGGCAATGTATATAGCCAAACTTTTAAAACCTTTGGGCGTGAACGTAACCCGCCTTGCGCACGGCATACCCGTGGGGGGCGAGCTGGAGTACACCGACGAGGTTACTCTTTCACGCGCGTTTACCGAAAGGAAAACAATTTAAACTTTTAACGTTTCGGAGGTGTCTATTTGAAGATTTCGGTTTTGGGTTGCGGGCGCTGGGGCTCGTTTATCGCTTGGTATCAGGCTACCGTTTTGAAAAACAGCGTAATAAGCTGGGGTCCCGAGGGCGACTATTCTTACGAAGTATTGAAAAACACGGGTAAAAACGAATATGTTACGCTCGATAAGTCTATAAAGCTCACGTGCGACTTAAAACTCGCCGTTACGGAAAGCGAGGTTATAATAATTTCTATTTCGGCGCAGGGTTTGCGCGGATTTATGAAAAAGATAACCGCCTACGACGTTGCGGATAAAATCTTTGTGCTTTGTATGAAGGGCATAGAAGAGAGCACGGGCAAGAGACTTTCGGAAGTGCTGACGGAAAGCGGCGTTAAAAAAGAAAATATAGCCGTATGGGTAGGACCCGGGCACATTCAGGCTTTTACGCAGGGAATACCCAACTGTATGGTTATAGATTCATATTCGGAAGAACTCAAAAAGCGCCTTGCCGACGGATTCAAGAGCAATTTAATCAGGTTTTACTACGGCAACGATATAGTGGGTTCCGAGATAGGCGCGGCGGCTAAAAACGTTTTGGGCATTGCCGCCGGAGTGCTCGACGGGAGCGGTTACGTGAGTTTAAAGGGTCCCTTGATGGCGCGCGGCGCATACGAAGTAGGCAAACTCATTCAGGCAATGGGCGGAAAGTTCAGTTCGGCTTACGGGCTGGCGCACCTCGGCGACTACGAAACCACTCTGTTTTCGGAATATTCGCACAACCGTCGTTACGGCGAAATGATGGCGCACGGCAATAAGTTCGATAAGCTCGCCGAGGGCGTTATGACGGCTAAGGCAATGAAGGAGCTGGGCGACAAGTACGGTGTGGAATTGCCGATAACAAACGCTGTTTACGAGGCTTGCTTCCTTTCGCATGCGTTCGAGGGCGGCTCGGGCGCGCAGACTTGTATGGACATAATTTTAAAACTTTTCGACCGTCAGACCAAAAGCGAGTTTTGAGCGCGCTTCAAGCGGGTGGAATTATGAAAAAGTTTTTGGTTTTTTTATGCGCGGCAGTTACGGCGCTGTCTTCTTTGGCGTTTTCCGCATGCGGGTTTTCTGCGTGCAGCAACAGCGACTACGGCAGACAGCTGCGCGCGATTAAAAGGATTGCCGCCGATGAAAGTTACAGATTGTGTACATACGAATATATAAACACATTAAAAAACAGTGAATGTAAATATGCGGGATATTATCCGGGTGACGGTACGCTGATAAAGCTGTATAAAAGATAACGGAAACTAACAAACCGCGCAATTAAGTTACAAAGTAAAATTTTTTTTCATACGGGTCAAATACGGTTGCTATTTTACGGCAATCGTATTAAAATTTAACAGTAAATTTTATATTTCGGGATAATACGATGTTAAGAGAAGATTTAAGAAACGTGGCTATAATAGCGCACGTAGACCACGGCAAAACAACGCTTGTCGACGCAATGTTAAAGCAGAGCCACACTTTCCGCGACAATCAGGCTGTTGAAGAGCGCGTAATGGACAGCAACGCCATAGAACGCGAGAGGGGAATAACCATTCTTGCAAAGAACACCTCTATAAATTATAAGGGGATTAAAATAAACGTTGTGGATACCCCCGGACACGCCGATTTTTCCGGCGAGGTGGAGCGCGTTATGATGATGGTCAGCGGCGTTCTGGTGCTTGTTGACGCCGCCGAAGGACCCATGCCGCAGACGCGTTTCGTAATGCAGAAGGCGCTCGAAATGGGGCACAGGCTGATTATAGTAGTAAATAAAATCGACCGCCCCGACGCCAGACTCAACGAGGTGCAGGACGAAATTTTAGAGCTTTTGCTCGAACTCGACGCCTCCGACGACCAGCTTATGAGCCCCGTTGTGTGGTGTTCGGGCAGAGACGGAACGGCTACGCTCGATTTGAACGAAAAGGGCAAAGACCTCACTCCGCTGTTCGAAACTATTCTGACACATATTCAGCCTATGGAGGCCGACGTGGAAGGCCCCGCGCAAATTCTCGTTTCTTCCATAGACTACAACGATTACGTCGGCAGGATAGGCATAGGCAGAATAGAACGCGGCGAAGTCAAACAGGGACAGACCGTAACCGTTTGCAATTACAACAACGTTCAGCTTAAATCACCCGGTAAAATAGTAAACCTATATCAAATCGAGGGGCTTAACCGCACCCAGTGCGAGAGCGCGAAGGCGGGCGATATAGTATGTTTCTCCGGACTCGAAAAGATAAATATAGGCGATACGGTGTGCGCTCCCGACTGCGTTGAGCCGCACAAATTCGTAAAAATTACCGAGCCCACTGTGGAAATGACCTTTTCTGTAAACGACAGTCCGTTCGCAGGCAAAGAGGGCAAGCTCGTGACTACCCGCCATATCCGCGAAAGACTGTTTCGCGAGCTTTTAAAGGACGTTTCGCTTCGCGTTGAAGAGACGGGTTCGGCGGACAGCTACCGCGTGTGCGGCAGGGGTGAAATGCACCTTTCTATTTTAATCGAGAATATGCGCCGCGAGGGCTACGAGTTTCAGGTTTCCACCCCCCGCGTAATGTTTAAGGAAATCGACGGCGTGAACTGCGAGCCTATGGAGAGGCTGATAGTAGACGTGCCCGACGACGCGACAGGCGCGGTGTTCCAGAGTATGGGCAACCGCAAGGGGGAACTGTTGCATATGAGCGCGGTGGGGACGCGCACGCGCCTCGAATTTATAATTCCCGCCCGCGGACTCTTCGGATACAAGTCCGAGTTTTTGACGTCTACCAAGGGCGAGGGCGTAATGAGCAGCGTGTTTTTCGAGTATCAGCCCTATAAGGGAGAGCTTTCGCGCAGGAGCACGGGGTCTTTGATAGCCTTCGAAACGGGCGAGGCGGTAACTTACGGGCTTTTCAACGCGCAGGGCAGAGGCACACTGTTTATCGGCGCGGGCACGCCCGTGTACGAGGGCATGATAGTGGGCGAATCCCCCAAGAGCGAAGACATTAACGTAAACGTCTGCAAGACAAAGCACCTCACCAACACGCGTTCGAGTGCGAGCGACGACGCGCTCCGTTTGATAACTCCCAAGAAAATGAGCCTTGAAGAGTGCCTTGAATTTATCGGCGACGACGAACTTTTGGAAGTAACCCCCAAGAGCATACGCATAAGAAAGAGAATTTTAGACAGCGAGTTGCGTGCAAAAGCCAACGCGAAGATTAAAAAGGGATTAGCATAAAATCGTATTTTAAAGCATATATATTTACCACCCGAAAAGGGTGGTATTTTTTTGTGAGGTAAATATGGACGAAGGACATAATTTAAGCATAGAACAATGTAAAAAGGTTACGGCTACCGCTATTTCGAGCGTTGACGCCTTTTCCGACAAACAGATAATTTTGAGCTACTCGGGGGGCAGGATAGCGGTGACCGGAGCCAATATGAAGATAGTGAGTTTTTCTAAAACGGGCGGGGGATTTTGCGCTACGGGTGAAATTTTCGGCGTGAGATACGTGCAAAAGGGCGGTAGCTTAAAACAGAAACTGTTTAAATAATTTACCGCGCGGGCGTGAAAAGTCCCGCATTTCAGTGAACCGGATTTATGAGATTTTTTATTTTTATGGTGTGTATATTCTGCGGAATTATCAGCGGCGTGCTTTACGACGTGCTGTATATCGCCCGCGCCTGCCTTTGCGGGGTGGATAAGCGCAGTTATACCGTCAAAGACAAAATTTTTATCGTTTGCGCCGACGTTTTGTATTGCCTCGTGTTCTGCGCCGGATTTATATTTACTTCTGTTATGTTCGGCTTTGAAAACGTCAGATTTTACATGCTTTTGGGCTGCGTGGCGGGCGCGTTTCTGTATTTAAAAAGTTTTCACGTAATTGTTGCTTTTTCCGTAAAAAAAGCGTATAATAAATTCAGCACTTTAATGGAGGGCAGGAATGGACGAACAAAAGAAAAACCGTCTCGCGGCGGCAATCACCGTAAACGTAATACTCTTAATAATCATTCTCGCCGCCGTAATAATTTACCAATTGAGTGAAATAGTCTTTATCAACGGTAAAAAAGCGGAAATTCAAAAAGAAATCAATTATTACGAACAGCAGATAGAGGACAAGGAAAAGGACCTTAATTATTTGCAGTCGGAGCAGTATCTTCTGGATCTGGCGCTTAAACTCGGTTACTATTTCCCAAACAAATAAAATGAAAATATCGGCTATCGACGTCGGGTCGAATTCCGTCCGCCTTGCTACTTTTGCGGACGGAAAAACTTTATATAAACGGCTTGAAACCACCCGCCTCGGCGAGGGGCTGTCTTTTACGGGAGTAATAAAGCCCGAAGCAATCGAGCGCAGTGCGCGTGCGGCGGCGCGGTTTTATGACGAGGCGTTAAAAGACGGAGCGCAAAAGGTGTATGCTTTTGCAACCGCCGCGGTGCGTTCGTCGGCTAACGGCGTTGAGTTCGTGAATCGCGTAAAAGAGCTTTGCGGTCTCGAAGTCGAAGTGTTGAGCGGAGAAACCGAAGCGAAGTGCGGGCTTTTGGGCGCTTTGGGCTACGCGGACGGCGGCATAATAGACGTGGGCGGCGCGAGCACCGAAGTTACTTTGCAAAAGGACGGGCAAAAACTGTACTCCAAGAGCGTAAACATAGGCACCGTTCGCCTTTACGACCTTGCCGGCAGGGATAAATTAAAGTTACAAGAAGTAATAGCGCAAAAAACGGAGGAGTACGGGAATTTTACAGCCCGCGGCTTTAACGCGTATGCGATAGGCGGTACGGCGTCGCGCCTTGCCTCGATAAAGCACGGGTTAAGAACGTACCGCCCCGAAATTACCGACGGAACGGTTATTTCTGCGGAAGATATAGAGGAACTTGCGGACAGGCTGCTGAATATGAGCGTTGAAGAAATCCGCGCCACGACTATATGCACGACTTCCGCCGATATAGTGGGTGGAGGTTGCCTTTTAACCGCCGCGGTTATGCGCAAGTTCGGTCTTGAAAAAATCACCGTTTCCGAACGCGATAATCTGGAAGGATTCGTTATTTTAAAAGAGGGAAAGCTATGAAAAAGTTAGCAATTTCCCTCGCAGTAATAATCGCGCTTGTGTTCGCGGGGCTTTTGGGTTGGCTTTTCTGGCTCGAATACGAATATACGGCGATAGTACTGTACGGCGCTATGATTGTTGCCCTGCCGTTTTCCGTTGCAATGCACGAGCTGGGGCATATGCTCGCGGGCGCGATATGTAAAATAAAGGCGGCGCCGTCAATTAAAATATCGGGCGCGTCGAGCTGCAAGCTCATACCCAAAACGGACAAAAAATTAAAATGGCGGCTGATTTTTACGGCGCGCGGCGGGCTTATAATAAATCTATTATTGTTTCTTTTGGGATTTACGGCGTTTATACCAGACGTTCCCGTGTGGGTTGCGCTGTTTATGCCTGCGAATATCTATTTGTATATTCTTAACGCCTTTCCCGTTTTATACGCGGGCGGTAAGTCCGACGGGCTTGTAAGCTGGGAGCTTTACAATAATTCGGACGCGGCAAAGGTCACGCTTGCCGTGCTTGCCGTTCAGGCAAAGATTTTAAAGGGCGAAAAGATTGAAAATATTGACAAATCGCTTTTGTTCGACCTGCCGCAGATAGCCGAGGACGAGGAGGCTTTTATATCTTTGACGGAATTGCGGTACGAATATTTTAAGGCGGTCGGCGACGAAGAGCAAGCAAAAAAATACAAACGGCGGTTCGAAGAACTGAAAAACGAATATATAGACTGACGTAACCGCCGCGCGGGGAGTATGCCCCGCGCGGCGGTTTTATAATGCGGGCAAAACCGCCCGATTAGCGGACGGCTCTGTCGGCGGGAACGGATTTTCGACAACTCAACTTATACGGTAAAGTTTGCCGAAGCAGTTCGGGCACACTCTGCCCCATATTTCCGCCTGCGTTTTGCAAACGTGGTTTCCGCAGTTTCCGCATTCGAAAAAGTCGTTTAAAATATCGGCGTCGATCATATTTTTATATGCGCAGTTTTTCATGAAAAAAGTATGTGAAAACTGCCTTTTTTAATACCTTAAAATTTTATTTTTCAATTAATAACTTGCCTTTGATTATATAATATGGTATAATAAAAGAAAATAAAAAATTCCGCTTTAAATGCGGGTTTGGGTTTAAGGAGATTATATGCCCGAAAAGATTTCTACGAGTTACGACGCCAACTCTTTAAGAGCGTTAAAGGGGCTCGAACCGGTGCGCGAGCACCCCGGAATGTACATCGGACCTACCGACGAAAAGGGGCTTCATTGCCTTGTTAGAGAAGTTATAGACAACTCCATAGACGAAGCGCTCGCGGGGTACTGCGACACCGTTGACGTTATTATAACGGAGGACGGCTCCTGCTCAATAAAGGACAACGGGCGCGGAATTCCCACGGGCATTAACGCCGACTCCGGTATAAGCGGCGTGGAGCTTGCGCTCACCAACCTCAACGCGGGCGGAAAATTCGGCGGCGGAAACAAGGCGGGCGGCTATAAAATATCGTCCGGTCTGCACGGCGTGGGCGTTTCCTGCGTTAACGCGCTTTCCGATACTCTTATTGCCGAAGTCTGCCAGAACGGGCACCGCTTCCGTCAGGTTTATCACTGCGGAATTCCCGAAGAACCTCTTAAAATAGTGGGCGATACGGAAGAGACGGGCACCACGATTACCTTTCACCCCGACGCAACCATACTCGAAACAACCGAGTTCAATTACGACACGTTAAAAACGCTGTTGCGCGAACTCTCTTATTTGAATAAGGGGTTAAAACTCACTTTGACCGACCTGCGCGGCGAAAAAGAGCGGCACGACAGCTTCTGTTACGAGGGCGGCGTAGTTCACTTTATCGAAGATATAAACAAGGGAAAAGAAGTTCTGTTCGAAAAGCCCGTTTATTTCGAAGAGCAGGAGGGCGACGACAAGTTCCTCGAAGTGGCGATTCAGTATAACGACAGCTACTCCGAACAGATTTTCCCTTTCTCCAACAATATCCGCCAGCCCGACGGCGGCACGCATTTAGACGGTTTTAAAGCCGCGCTCACCAAGGTCATAAACGACGCGGGTAAAAAACTCAACATTTTGAAGGAGAGCGAGAAACTCTCCGGCGACGACGTCCGCGAGGGCATAACAGCCGTTGTTTCCGTAAAGATAGCGGATGCGCAGTACGAGAGTCAGACAAAAGCCAAGCTCTGTTCTACTTACGTAAGGGGCTTCGTGCAAAAGGCGGTGACGGATAAGTTCGGAACTTATCTCGAAGAGCACCCCTCGGAGACGCGCGAGCTCATAATGCGCTGTATTACTGCGCAACGCGCGAGGGAGGCGGCAAGACTCGCAAGGGAAGAAACTCACCGTAAAGGCGTTTTGGAGAGCACCAAGCTCCCCGGAAAGCTCGCCGACTGTTCCGACAAGCGTTCGGAGCTTTGCGAAATTTATATAGTAGAGGGCGACTCCGCAGGCGGCACGGCAAAGCAGGGACGAGACAGGCGCTTTCAGGCGATACTTCCGTTGCGCGGCAAAATACTCAACGTTGAAAAGGTTCGCATAAACCGCGTGCTTGAAAACGAAGAGATAAAAGCTATGATTACAGCGTTCGGTTGCGGCATACAGGAAAATTACGACGAGAGCAAACTGCGTTACGACCGTATTATTATAATGACCGACGCGGACGTAGACGGTTCGCACATAAGAATACTTCTTTTGACTTTCTTCTACCGTTATATGCGCCCGCTCGTTGAAAACGGACACGTTTACGCGGCGCAACCGCCCCTTTATAAGGCGTTCGGCAAGGGAATTACTCCCACGTACCTTTACGACGATAAGGCGCTGGAAGATTTCAGAAAAGAGAACGGCACCAAATTCGAATTACAGCGTTATAAAGGTCTGGGAGAAATGGATAAAGAACAGCTCTGGGAGACCACTATGGACCCTGCAAGGCGCACGCTGGTCAGAATGAAGGTAGAGGACGCGGTTGAAGCAGACAGACTGTTTTCTCTGTTGATGGGCGAGCAACCCGAACTTCGCCGCCAGTTTATAGAAGATAACGCAAAGCTCGTAGCCGAGCTGGATATATAAAGAACACGCAGTTAAGTTATTATATATAAGGAAATCATTATGGCAAAGAAACAGACCAGCCCGGAGCTGACCGAAGAATTTAAACGCACCCTTGAAATGACTAAACTTCTCGACAGAGAGGTAGACGAGGAACTTAAAAAATCGTTCATAGCCTACGCTATGGCGGTAAACGTATCGCGAGCCATTCCCGACGTAAGGGACGGACTTAAACCCGTTCACCGCAGAATACTTTATTCGATGCACGAACTCGGCTTGACTTTCGACAAGCCGTACAGAAAGTGCGCGCGTATAGTCGGTGACTGTTTAGGTAAATACCACCCTCACGGCGACAGCTCCGTTTACGACGCACTCGTCAGGCTTGCGCAGGACTTTTCGATAAACTTCCCTCTCGTAGACGGACACGGCAACTTCGGTTCGGTAGACGGCGACCCCGCCGCGGCTATGAGATATACCGAAGCGAGAATGTCTCGCCTTTCTTCCGAGATGCTTCGCGACCTCGACAAAGAAACGGTTGATTTTTACCCTACGTTCGACGATACTGGCTTGCAGCCCTCGGTATTGCCGTCGCGCTTCCCCAATATGCTCGTAAACGGCTCCGACGGTATTGCGGTAGGTATGGCAACGAACATACCGCCCCACAACCTTGCGGAAGTAATAGACGGCGTTATAGCGCTTATAGAAAACCCCGATATAGACGTTGACGGGCTAATGGAATATATCCCCGCTCCAGACTTCCCCACGGGCGCGCTCATTATGGGCAGGAGCGGAATTAAAAAGGCATACCGCACGGGCAGAGGAAACATAATAATCCGCTCCCGTTGCGAAATAGAGGAATTCCAGAGCGGCAACACCACTCGTACGCGTATTATCGTTACCGAAATTCCATATCAGGTAAACAAAGCAAAATTGGTCGAAACTATAGCCGACCTCGTTAAAAACAAGCGCATAGAGGGAATTTCGGATATTCGCGAAGAGAGCGACCGCGACGGTATGCGCATAGTTATAGAGGTAAAAAAAGACGCGAACGCGCAGGTTGTTTTAAACCTTTTATACAAGCATACGAGTTTGCAGGTTTCCGACGGTATAATTATGCTCGCCCTAGTGGACGGCACGCCGAAGGTGCTTAATCTTAAAGAGTGCCTCTATTATTACCTCGAGCACCAGAAAGAAGTAATCACCCGCCGCACACGTTACGACCTGAATAAAACGGAAGAACGCGCGCACATTTTGCGCGGACTCGTTATAGCGCAGGCGAGCATAGACGAAGTGGTAGAGGTTTGTAAAAACGCAAGGGATAAGACGGATTGCGTTCAGAAGCTCACCGCTAACTTCGCGCTCGACGAAAGGCAGGCTACGGCGGTTGCCGAACTCCGTTTGTTCCGTATTTCCCACCTCGAAGTCGATAAGCTCAACGAGGAACTCAACGAACTCGAAAACGCGATTGCCGACTTTAAAGACATACTTGCAAACGAGAGCAGAGTGCTCGAAATAGTCAAAAACGACCTGCTTGAAATAAAGCGCAAATATCCTTCGGAAAGAAAGACGGAAATAGCCGTTGATTTCAGCGGAGATATAGAGGACGAAGATCTCATTCCCGTGGAGCAGGTGGTCGTATCTATGACCCACTCCGGCTATGTTAAGAGATTGCCCGTAAACGAATACCACGCGCAGAACCGCGGCGGCAAGGGCATTACGGCGCACCGCCCCAAGGAAGAGGATTTCGTTGAAAAGATGTTCGTATGCTCCTCTCACGACTTTTTGTTGCTGTTCTCCGACAGGGGCAGGGTATACCGTATAAAGGCATACGAAATTCCCGAAGCGGCGCGCACGGCGCGAGGCAGGGCGGTTGTAAACCTTGTGCAGATTTTGCAGGACGAAAAAATAACGACCATTATTCCCGTAAAGGCGGACGCGGAGGGCTATATAGCCTTTGCAACCCGCGGCGGACTCATAAAGAAAACAAAAATAGAAGAGTTTGCGCGTATTAACAAAAACGGCAAAATCGCAATTAAACTCAACGACGACGACACGCTCATTTCCGTTCAATTCACTACGGGCAACGACGAGCTTATGATTGCTTCGAAGGGCGGCAAGTGTATCCGCTTTGACGAGGGTAACGTCCGTTCGATGGGCAGAGATACGGCGGGTGTCAAGGCGATGAAGCTGGGCGAAGACGACGCGCTCGTGGATATGCTGGTAGTTGACGAGAATAAAGACGTTCTTACCGTCACTACGGGAGGCTACGGCAAGCGTAGCAGAATAGAAGATTATCGCGTTCAGGGCAGAGCCGGCAAGGGTATAAAGGCGGGTACGTTCAACGAGGTTACCGGCAGCCTGATAAACTTGAAGCAGGTAACCGACGAGGACGATATAATGATTATATCGGACGGCGGCACGATAATAAGAATGCACTGCGACTCCATTTCGAGGATAGGAAGGGGGGCGCGCGGAGTAAGACTTATGCGTCTTAAAGACGGGCTCGTGGCAACGGTAGCGGTTACCGAGCGCGACGACGAAGCGGAAACGCAGGCTCCCGAAGAAGCCACCCCCGAAGATTTGCAAGAGGGCGGCGAGGATAACGCAAATATGGAAGAATAAGTTAAATAAAAAAGAACGCCGCCTGCGGTTTAACCGCAAGCGGCGCTTATTTTATTGTATGTTTTTTTCAAAATCATAAAATGATTTTTGTAACTGCATGCCTATTTTTATTCCTAAATTCAAAACTTCTATTTCAACGTCAAAATTCACAAAATCTATCCAGTTTTCTAATTCCAAAGTATAATGTGACAAAAGAATTTTTGTTTCTTCGTCTAATTTTTCTTCGAGTTTTTGCTTTTTTTCTAAATAAGTTTGTTTTATATCGCTGTCTTCTTTTAATAGCTCTGCTTTAATTTTGTCAATATAATTTACGCTTATTATGTTGTACAATAGTGAAGTTTTCATTATAATCTCCCGTATAAGATATGTCTTACACAATGTTACCATAAGACATATCTTATGTCAATGGTTTTTCATAAAATATGTCTTATAATATTTTTATGAAGAATTTATTTGCAGTTAGATTAGACGCGTACATTAAAGATATAGGATTAAGTAAAAATAAATTTGCGGAGTTGGTGGGTGTTTCCGCTATGAGCATATCCGATTGGACAACAGGTAAAATACAACCAAATGCAGAAAGTATTTATTTGATTTGTGTTAAATGTAATTTAAGTGCAGATTATTTATTGGGACTAACCTCAAATTAAACGAAAACCGCCCCGCGCTGAAAGCGCGGGGCGGTTTGTGTTATAAAATTTTGCTATCTTTTCTTTATCCCGTAAGTTACAAAGACGAGTATCCCCGCAAAGACGAACGCGCCGCCGCAAACACACAAGAATACGGTAATAAAGTCGGTTGTGTCTTCGACAAAAATACATTCGGAAGGGTTCTCCGGATTATATGCGATTTCTCTGCTCGTTCCTTTTGTGGGAGGTATTCTCGAAGATGCGCCGCCTGTACTTTTGTAGCGCGCGCCGTTTACGTAATATTCTACGGTGGCGTAATACTTATACTCTTTATAACCGTCGGAATCTTCTTCCGAACGCGAAACGTAACCTGTTACGGTTGCGTTCACGTGGATCCAGTTTTCGAGTTTTTCATTCGTTGAACTGCGGTAAACAAATCCGCCGACAATAAGCCCTATGCCCAACAAGAGCACAAAAAAACCGGTTATTAAAAAGCCTTTTCTGCTTGTTACGACTATCATAAAAATTTATTTGTGTTGCTGTTGCTGTTGTTGTTTTTTACTTGTGGAAGGCATAAGAACGTGCATCAGCGAGAGCAACCAGCCCGATATGGGGAACGCGGCTTCTATAACCACGACTATAGTAAGTACCTTTGCGTAATCCCATTCCAGCGCTTCCCAACCGGTGTATAGCAAATGTTCCGTAATAAACGGCACTGCGTAACCCGTAACGCACAGCCCGAACACTGCGGCGCACAGCACCGCGCGATACACGTTGAAAGGCTGACACACTCTGAACACCATTACGAAGCCGGAGAACGTTAGGGCGATCATACACATCGCGAGGTAGTGAGAACCGAACTCTTCCGGACTTATAACGTTAGTAAGATACATGCCCATTACGCATAGAATCATAAGCACGGCGCCTGAGGCGGCTCCGCTCATAACGTGGGCGATAAACTTGCCTTGCACTCGGTCTTTGTTGGGTTGAAGCGAAATGAAGAAGGACGGCGCGCCTATAATCGCAACTTCCAACAGGAGCATATTCTGCGGCATAAAGAGGTAGGGGCTGCCCATACATATGCATATAAACGCTAAAAGCGCCGTGAACAGCGTTTTCATAAGGTACAGCGAAGACGAGTTTTTAATATTGTTTATAACCCGCCTGCCTTCGGCCACGACTTTGGGCATCGAATTGAAATTGTTGTCCATTAAAACGAGGTGGCTCACGTTTCTCGCGGCTTCGCTTCCCGACGCTACCGAAATGGCGCAGTCGGCTTCTTTTAAGGCGAGTATGTCGTTTACGCCGTCGCCCGTCATTGCAACTGTGTTGCCGTGAGACTTTATAGAGCGCACCAAAATTGCCTTTTGCTCGGGTGAAACGCGCCCGAATACCGTGTATTTGTTGGCTACGCTTTCAACCTCTTTATCGTTGAGTCCGTCAAGCGAAATAAACTTTTCGGCGTGGGCTATGCCGGCGCGCTTTGCTACTTCTGAAACGGTTACGGGGTTGTCGCCGGAAATAACTTTTACGTCTACGTCGTTTTCTTTGAACCATTTAATTGTGTCTACTGCGTCTTCGCGCACGTTGTCCGCAATCGAAATTATCGCCAGCGGTTTAAGAACGGCGGGCAACTTTTCGCCTACGATAGGTGCGGGCGAGTGTGCCAGAACTATTACGCGCAGTCCCATCTGCGCATATTGTTTAACTAATTTTTCCACCTTTGCGGGGTAGGGCTTTAAAACGAATTCGGGCGCGCCCATAACAAAAGTGCCGCCTTCGTCAAACGTTACTGCGGAGAGCTTTCTTTTAGAGGAGAAAGGAATAGTGGCGGTTGCCGAAAATTTGTCGCTGAATCCGAAGTGGTTGTAGAGCGCGATAGACGTCTGGTTATTGCCGTTGAGCTCGCGCAGCATACTGCCCATCACTTCGTTAAGGGCATAATCGCCTACGGTGTTCAAAATGACGGTGTCGTGAACTTTCATTCTGCCGTCGGTTATCGTTCCCGTCTTATCGAGGCACAAAACGTTTACCCGCGCAAGCATTTCGAGCGAATACATATCCTGCACGAGGGTGTGCGATTTTGCAAGCCTGACTATGCCGAGGGCGAGCGCGATACTCGTCAAAAGCAACATGCCGGAGGGAATCATTCCTATAACAACCGTGCAGGTGCGTTGAATAGCGTAGTTGACCTCCTGCCCGAATATCCACGGCAACACTTTTTGGAACGCCTCGTCTTCGGGGTTGATGTTGTGAAGAGTGGTGAGGAACGTTCCTATGGCTATGGGGATTATTAACAGAGAAACGCACTTTATTATGAGCTTTGTGGAGTTCATAAGCTCGGAGTTGGGGCGCTTGTATTTTTTCGCTTTTGAAGTCAGTTTTTCGAGGTAAGTTTCTTTTCCGACTTTTTCAACTCTGAACTTTCCGCTTCCGCTTGCGATAAAACTGCCCGCGTAAAGCAAATCGCCCACTTGCTTTTTAATTGCTATCGATTCGCCGGTCAACAGGCTTTCGTTTACTTCTACGGAGCCTTCGGCGAGTATTACGTCTGCGGGAACCTGCGAACCGAGTTCGAGAACTATAACGTCGTCTAAAACTATTTCCTGAACGGGGATTTCCACTGTTTCGCCGTCTCGTATGACTTTAACGGTATTATTCGCCAAAATAGACAGTTTGTCTATGGCAAGTTTTGAGCGGATTTCCTGAATAATTCCTATAACTATGTTAGCCGTGGTTATAATTATTACAAGGTAATTAGAAAAACCCTGCGTGTTGGCTAAAACAAGCGCGATAAACGCGAAAAGACACAAAAGGTTGAAAAACGTGCAGATATTGCCTATGAAAATGCTGGCGTAAGAACGGGAGTACTTTTTATTCGTATCGTTGAACAAAAACTGTTTGAACCGCGTTTCTACCTGCTTTGAATCGAGTCCTTTGTTGAGTTTTGGAGAAAACCTGTCTACCTTGCTCGAAACGGCCTTTTTAGGGTGTTTTTTAAAGTACTTTATAATTTTTTGCTTGTCGAACGGCTCTTCCGGCTTTTCGTCGGAAGGGGCGGGCGCCGCCGCGGGCGCGGGCTGTTCGTCGCCCGGGAAAAGCGCAATCTGAACCGCTTCGGGCGAGCTTACCGCCGCTTCTTCTTTTGCGGGTTCGGCTACTTCTTCAACGGGAAATTCTTCTTTTTGCTTTTTCTCTTCGGTTTTATTGTTTACTTTGAAAAAAATTTTGCTCATAGATAACCTGTTTGATATATTCGCTATATATTATAGCATAAATAAGATTGATTTTCAAGAAATAAAAGCTATTTATTTGCATTTGGCAATTTTTTTAAGTATAATGTTTTATATCAATTTCAGAGGCGTAAAGATGATAGACATTAACCTTATACGTGAAAATCCCGACCTTGTAAAAGAGAACATCAAAAAGAAGTTTCAGGACAAAAAACTTCCGCTCGTGGACGAGGTTATTTCCCTTGATAAAGAAAAACGCGAACTCCAACAGGAGGGCGACAATCTCCGCGCACAGCGTAACGCGCTTGCGAAGCAGATAGGCGTATTTATGCGCGAGGGAAAAAAGGAAGAGGCAGAAAAGGCTAAATCCCTTTCCAAAGCCGATAACGAGCGCATAGCAGTGATAGAGGCAAAGACCGCGGAAATAGAAGATAAACTCAAAAAAGCTATGATGTCTATCCCCAACATTATCGCGGACGACGTTCCTTTGGGCAAAGACGACAGCCGGAACGTTCAGGGCAACGTATATTTAAAACACGAAAAAAAGCCGTTTAACGTGCCTTATCACCTCGATATTTTGGAGAGCCTCAACGGCATAGACCTCGACAGCGCCCGCCGCACCAGCGGAAACGGTTTTTATTACCTGACGGGCGATATAGCAAGACTGCATTCTGCTGTTTTGTCTTACGCGCGCGACTTTATGATTGACAAGGGGTTCACATACTGCATACCTCCATATATGATACGCAGCGACGTTGTTTCCGGCGTTATGTCATTTGAAGAAATGGACGGTATGATGTATAAAATCGAGGGCGAAGATTTGTATTTGATAGGCACTTCAGAGCACTCCATGATAGGCAGATTTATGAACACCGTATTGCAGGAAAGTTCTCTGCCTCAAACGCTCACCTCGTATTCGCCCTGCTTCCGTAAAGAAAAGGGCGCGCACGGTATAGAGGAGAGGGGAATATACCGCATTCACCAGTTCGAAAAGCAGGAGATGATAGTTTTATGTAAGCCGGAAGAGAGCGATTTCTGGTACGAAAAGCTATGGAACTACACCGTCGAACTCTTCGTTTCTATGGAAATCCCCGTGCGTCAGCTCATATGCTGTTCGGGCGATCTCGCCGATTTGAAATACAAGAGTTGCGATATAGAGGCATGGAGCCCCCGTCAGGGCAAGTACTTCGAAGTGGGGAGCTGCTCAAACCTTACCGACGCGCAGGCGCGTCGTCTTGGGATAAGATATAAAGCGGCAAACGGTAAAAACGAGTTTGTTCACACTCTCAACAACACAGTTGTGGCTCCGCCCCGTATGTTGATCGCGTTTCTTGAAAACCACTTGCAGGCGGACGGTTCCGTATATATTCCGCCCGTTCTTCGCCCGTATATGGGCGGCAAAGAAAAGATTGTTCCCAAAAAGTAACATAAATTAAAATACCCGTCGGCAAAAATTGCGGACGGGTATTTTTAAAGCGCTTTTTTAAGTTTAAGATAGGTGAAGTAGTTGATTTTAAAGGCGTTTTTGCGCAGTTTTTTGAGGTCGGCGAAAGCAAACCGCTTTTCCAGCGCAATATACAAAACCACGTTTTCTTTCAAATACGCGTCGAATTGTAAAAATTCTTCCGAGTCTAATTTTTTAGCTCTTATATCAAGCAACGCGCGCACATACAACGGTACGAGTCTCGCGCAGATTATTTCCGCCGCAACGGCGTAAACGTCTTTGTTGAGTTTGGATTTGCACCTTTTAAATTCTTCTACGGAAGTAGTGATTTCGCTTTTTTCCGCCTCGAAGTCCGTTTCTTGACAGTTCTTTTTAAAGACGACGGGTGACGGACCGGAAAAGCGCTCGGCGCTCTTTGCGCAAAGCGCGCAAAAAGTTTCAGCCGTAAATTTATTCGTGCAGTTTTTTTGCGGAACGCTCTTTGCTACGGAAGTTTTAAACGCAAAACAACCGTTGAGTTTTAAGATATCGGCGGAAGAATTTTCAAGCATTTTGAAAAAAGTATCGTCCAGAGCGCATTCCGCGTCGCCGTCTGCAATTATAACGTATTTGCCTTTTGCGCGTTTAATCGCGTCGTACAGCCGCACTTCGTTTCCGTAGTTTAAAATTTCGGTTTCTTCGGGCGCGTTTTCTACTTCTTCCGGCGCGATGTCGGGCATAATCAGAGTGAGAAGTTTTTTCATACTTTATAAAATTATATTATAAATTTTTCTTAAAGTCAATATGTGATTGATATTTGCCGCCTCTTGTGGTATAATATCCGCCGTAATCCTATGAAGTACGTTTTTTTTGATATCGAGTGCGCGGGCGTACGCAAGACATATGCAAAAATTTGTGTGTTCGGCTACGTCGTGTGCGACGAAAATTTTAATATTATAGAAAAGGAAGATTTGCTTATAAACCCGTTGGGGAGGTTCGAACTCACCGACCGCAAGGGCGAAAAGGGTATAGTTTTGCCTTACGAATACGGCGTGTTCAAAAAACAGCCGCCTTTTCGCGACGTGTATCCCAAAATAAAAGCGCTTTTGGAAGATAAAGACACCAGAGTATGGGGACACGCCGTTTTGAACGACGTAAAATATTTGAACCTCGAAACCAAGCGGTTTAAACTTCCCTCTTTCAAATTTTTGTTCGCGGACAGTCAGCTGGTTTATATGTCTGCGAAAAACGATTTTTCGCATCAGCTGGGGCTTGAAAAGATAGCCGAAGAGCTGGGCGTGGAGTTTACTCCGCACCGCGCCGTAGACGACGCTTACGCGACAATGCGCATAGTAGAGGCTATGTGCAAGGCGCACGGTTGTTCTTTGGGTAAACTCTGCTCCGATTTGGGTTTTGTTTACGGCAAAATAGATAATTACAGCGTTTCCCGCCCGCAGTCGCGCGGGTTTAAGACTTATAAAAAGGTAAAAAAAGAGGCGAAGGACGCACGCGCTCAAGCGCGCATAAAGTTCAACAATAATCTCACCTGCAAGCGCTTTAAAAAGGGCGGAAAACTCCGCGGAACGTGCTTTAATTTTTGCAGAGCGATAGAGGACGATATCGGGCTTTCGATAGGTCTCGTGGATAAAATTTACGCGTTGGGCGGCAAATATACCCAACACGTAGACGAATGCGAGGCTTACGTCAAGACGGAAGGCGACGAATCCGAACGCACTAAAAAAGCTGTTGCGGCTTGCAAAACGGTTTACACTCTGGGCGAGTTTACGGAGCTTTTGAATGATTGATTTACCCGAAGAATTTTTAACGAGAATGAAAAGCCTGCTTAAAGGCGGCTTTGACGGGTTTTTAAAAAGTTACGACTTGCCTCCCGCACGCGGAATCAGGATAAATACTTTAAAAATATCGGTTGAAGATTTTAAAAAAATCAGTCCGGTAACGCTTGACGGCGGCGTTCCTTGGGAAAAGAGCGGGTTTTACGCTCTTTCTGACGGCTTTGGCAAAACTATCGAACATTTTGCGGGGCTGTATTATGTTCAGGAACCTTCGGCAATGTGCGCCGTGCCCGAACTCGAACCTACGGAAGGCGAGCGGGTGCTCGACCTTTGTTCCGCTCCCGGCGGCAAGGGCACGCAGATTGCGCAATATATGAACGGTAAAGGAGTGCTCGTTTTAAACGAAATCAACTATGACCGTTACGAAATTTTAAAGAGCAACGTCGAGCGGCTGGGTGTTAAAAACGCGGTGGTAACATGCGCCGATCCCGAAGATTTGGCGGAATTGTTCGGCGGTTATTTCGATAAAATTTTAGTGGACGCGCCGTGTTCGGGCGAGGGTATGTTCAAAAAGGAGCCTAACGCCGTGCCCGAATGGAGCGTTAAAAACGTTGAGAGGTGCGCCGAGCGACAGGCTGATATCCTCGGTTGTGCCGATAAAATGCTCTCCGTCGGCGGCAGATTGGTTTATTCCACCTGTACGTTTGCACCCGAAGAGGACGAGCGGCAAATAGAAAATTTTTTAAAAACGCACAAAAATTACGCGTGTATTTCAATGAAAAAACTTTTCCCTCACGAGGTGCGCGGAGAAGGTCACTTTTGCGCGGCGCTTCAAAAGACGGACGGCGAACGATCGGATTTAAAGCCGAAAAAGACAGGCGGCGTTAAACAGGGCGATTTATTAAAAGTTTACCGCGAGTGGGAAGCGCAAACGCTTTTTATAAAACCCGAAAATCCTTTTGCGTATTGCGAGACGGTGTATTCGTTTTTCAATGGGGCGCCTGACGCCGATAACTGGGCTGATAAAAACGTTACGGGCGGATCCGGAATGTTTTTGGGCAGATACAGTCCCGACGGTAAAAGGTTTGAGCCCTCTCACAGGCTGGCTATGGCGTTAAAAGCCGAAGAGGCGCAAAGCGTGGAGGTGGACGAAAAAACCGCGCTGAACTATTTGCGCGGGCTTACTTTCGACGCAGCGTCCGCGGCAAAGGGGTGGAATCTGGTAACATATAAGGGGCGACCGCTGGGCTGGTGCAAGGTTGCCGGCGGCGTGGCGAAAAATCATTTGCCTAAAGGTCTGCGCATTTAATTTATAAAATTAATAATAAAAAATCCCGACTTTTCAGTCGGGATTTTCGTTTATCTGATTATTCGGGTTTGTCTTCGCCTTCGGCGGGAGTTTCTTCCTCGCCCGCTTCTTCGGCGGGTTCGTTCACTGCTTCCTCCGCAGGCGCCTCAACGCTTTCCTCTGCGTTTTCAACCGTTTCTTCGGGTTGAGTTTCAACCTCTTCGCTTACGTCTTCCGCGGGCTGTTCGTCTGCGGGAGTTTCGCTAGCGTCTTCGGCTTCCTCGGTCTTAACGAGGTGGAGCTTCTTGATATAGCGGTCGCGCTGGCGGTAAACGTTTTTATTCTTGGCTCTGTCGCTTCTGGTTACGCGGTGCTTTTTAAGATAGTCTCTCGTGAGTATAGCAACGAGGGTTATAAGCAGAACTACTACGAGTATTATCGAGGAGATATACAGCCACAAATCGCCTGTCGCGGTGTTGTCGTCGTCGTTCGAATCGTCGTCGTTCGAATCGTCCTTGTTGAGCGTGATGCTCTGATCGACCGCCGAGTAATCGGCAAATACGTTGTAAGAATTCTGTTCTTTATTTTCGTATCTGAAGTAAGCGAGCAATTCGCCGAAGTCTTCGGGCTTATAATCGTAACCCGTGGTGCCGGATTCGGCGGTATCTTCGTTGAACGGGATATAAGAGGGCGCGTCATACAGCGTGTAGGTGTAGTATTTAGCGTTGTATAAGTCGCTTATCGCCTTGACCTGCTCCGCAAGAGCTGTATCGCCGGGCTTTTCTTCGAGAAGCGCTTTTACCGCTTTTTCGTAATAAGCGATGTTTTCGCTGTTTGAAGAAATTTCTTCACCCTTTCCGTTTGCGTTGAGTATTGCCTTGTAGCTTTCGATAATCTTGTTTTCGTATTCGCCCAATACGGTCGAGTAGTTATCCGAAGTAACCGAATATGCGCTGTAATCAAACGCAACCGCGCCGCTGTCGTAAGTGCTGTTTCCGTTTTGGACGGTTACGCCCGTTTCGTCGCGTTTTCCGCTCCAAAGTTCCAAACGGTACTTTTTGTCGACGCTTCCGGCGTGAATAAAGAAGTTAACCGTTACCCACTTGCCGTTGGTGTTTCCTATTTCCACAAGGTACTTTTCGTTAAGCTGTTCGTAGCTGTATCTCGCGTATTGCTTTTCAAAGTTCTCTACTGCGGTTTCGGTGGTTTTATTATCGACAATATAATAATATACGCCGTCTTTATATTCGTAAATGCGCGTGCCGTCGGTTGCGGTGAGATAGTGGTTTACGAATTTTCTCGTAGCTTTGTCGGCGGAAGTGTAATAGTCTTCGCCTTCCACAAGTTTATCAAACGATACGGGCTCGCCGTTTTCGTTATAGAACGTTTCGTGTTCGAACTGATAGTTCTTGAACGACTTGTTGAGGTTGTGGAGGTTGGCGAAGAGCTTTCCGTCTTTGTCCTCGTAAAGTCCGTCTTTGCGCAGCGTATAGATTATATGGTTGCGGTGTTCGCTCTCTTTCCAGTCCTTATCGAATTCTTCGTCGAGCACGTTGCCTTCGGAATCGTAATAGAAGGTAAGGGAGGGAGTGGTGTAGCCCATAAGTTTATCGGTGCTGTCGGGATTTGCAAGGTAAATATAAGCCTTTGCGTTGCCCGTGACCATTACGCGCACGCTCACGGTCTCATAGCCGCTTGAAGAAACGGTTTTTTCCGCACCCACGAAACCGTAGTTGCAAACTTCTTTGAGCGAGTAATACGTCAGGCTTTCGTCCCACTTGTCGGCCTTTTTATACTTTTTACCGTTGGGGAGCGTTATGGCAGCCGTTTCGCCGTCTTTACATTCGAGATAATAATCGGCATAGTTGGTTTCGTTTGCTTCGGCTTTGTCTACGTATTGCCTTAAATTGTTAATTATGATTAAGGGCTGATAGCAGTCGTTGCCGAACGCGTTTTCCCAGCTGGTTGAAGCGGTAAATCCGAAGCCTGTAAGAATTTGTTCTTTGAGCTCTTGCGAATATCCCGTTCTGTCTGTTTTATTGAAATACTCTTTATTGATAAGACCCGCCGCCGCGTTGGTGTTGCCTGCGTCGAAAGAGGGGAGCGAGCCTGCGCCCTGTACCAAAGAGGAGTTCTGTCCGTTGAGTCCGTTATAAGTCGAGGGCGCCGAAATCTGCGTTTTGATGTCGGACGTGCCGGAGGCTTCGTCCATAACGTTGCCCTTGTCGTTTTCGTCTTCGTCGTCAAACGTGAATTTAATGGTGCGGTCTCCGCCGGAAGCAAGGTTGTAAATTTCCTCGTCGATTTCGAGCACGTGCATATTGGCAATAGCCGCCCAGCCGTAGTTGAACGAAGCCCCCTTAACGGTAGTTGCACCGAAGCAGAAGTCGATGTTGAACGTTTTGGGGTCGTTGTCGTCGGTGTCGTTGGCCACGAACATAAAGCAAGGAACCCAGCCGTTGTAAATATCTTTTTCGTTTTCGAAATTGGTTGTAACTCCCGTAGAGTTTACCGTAATGGACTGCGCCTTTTTCTTATCGGTATCCTTTGTGTCGTAAATACGGAGCGTTGCCGCCGTTCCGTCTACGTCGCTCGTCTTTACCCAGAAAGAAACTATAGCGTAGCTGTCTTTTTTGAGACTGAACGCTTTTGCCGAAACGGTGGAGGTGTACGCCGCGCCCCACGCCGAAAGAGTGACGAGCATATTGTTCGTTTCGTGGTCGGAGTACTTGGGCAGTACCGTCAAACCGTTTTTGTCGCCGGTAAGTCCGTCGTTGAGTAGCTTGGAGTAGTCTGTGTTATAGCCAGGGTTTGTAAACAGAGAACTTGCGAACGTATGGTTTGCGTTGAAAATACCTACGAGGTCGTTTTGCGTGGGAAGAGCCTTAAAATCTTTTACAAGGTCGTAAGTCTTATCTGCGTCGTAACGGTTTACTCCTACAAGGTTAGCCGCGTTCGAACCTGAAGAAGCGTAGAGCTTCAAGCCGTCCTTTTCGGAAGTGAGGCTCGTGTTGACGGTTACGCCGTTTAAGGTATCGCCGAATTTAACGGGGGCATACTTGTTGTTGCCCGTTTCGGAAGCGAGGTCTATTGCGTATGCGAAGTCGTAAGCGTGACGTTTGTCGCTTCCGCCCGAAACTCTCAATTCCTTGTCGGCGTTAAAGATTTTATCGTCTTTTTCGGAAGTGATTCCGCAAGAAGTTTTTCTGGCTGTTATGGTCTCAGCGTCCGATGTGTAGCCGCAGTTCTCGTCGTCGAGCGTGCGGTATTTGGTAACGGTGACGTCGTCGAAGAACGCGTAGCCGGTAACCTGTTCTTCGTTTTCTCTGCCGAGACCGATACGGAGCTGAATGGTGCTCGAAGCAAAGTCGCAGGCGTTAACGTATATTTTATAGTTGAGCCAGCCGTTGCTCTCGCGCTCGCCAAGCGTTTCGCCGTCGCCCGAGGCTCCCGCAATAATCTTTTCGGTGTTTATGTTTTTGATTACGAAGCTGTCGGTCGAGTTGCCGTTTACAGTCTGAACGACTTCTATGCTCGCGCCCTTGTCTTGTTCGGTCAAAGCGCCGTAACCTTTGTCGAATTTAAGGTCGGAGGTCTTTACCCAGAGCGAAATTTCCGCCGCGGTGTTGGCTTCGAGCGTAATTGTGTTCGAAGAGTAGTACTGCTGAATGCCGTTATACTTGCCGTCGGTGGTGTAGTTGTGCACCATAAGCACGTTGCCAACTGTGTTTTCCTTTTTGTCGTCGGCGTAAAGCGCTCCGTCTTCGTCTTTATAGACTTCGGTCTTGCCGAGGTATGTTTTTCCGTCCTTCGTTTCCTGTTTGCCGTAGTGAGTTTCGGGGTTGTCTATAACAGCCTTTCTCACGGATTTGGTAAAGTCGGCATCAAAGTAGAAGTCACCGTCGTCTTCGTTGAAATAAACGGTTTCGCCGTTGAATTTATAATTGCCTTCTTCGCCTTCTATCCCGAGGAACTCTTTAAGCCCGCCGAAGTTGTTTATAATTTCGTCGTCTTTGAGCTTGTCCGCGGTAAGGTTTGCGGCGTAAGGTTCTTTGTAAAGAACGTCGCGCGCTCTCATGGAGTTGTAATCGACGTAATCTTCCGAGTCGGAGCCGACGTCGTAGTTATAGTCGAGCTTGCGCGGGAGGTCGGGGTCCGAAAGTTCGCCCCAGTCCTTGTCGGACGTGCCTATTATACCCGATTTTACCGAACTTCCGCCGCCGAGCGTCCAGTCGTCAACGTTTTTTATGAGATAAACGGCCTTTTCGGGGATATTGAAATACTCGAAACTTCCGTTTTTCAAAAGCGCGCTATCCTGTTTGTTGGACGGATTCTCGTCGTCATCGTCGTTGTCGGGTGCGCACGCGGCTGCAAGCCCCGTACACGTTACCGTAACGGCGCAAAGCGCGGCGATAATCGACTTTCTCTTGTTCTTTAAGAAATTTTTAGCCATAAAACTCCTGACGTTTATGCGGCAAAAGCGTTTTACCGCATTTCTAAATTATATAAATAATACCGTTTTATTTTAATATAATCAAAGATTTTAATCAAGCGTTTACGGCGTAACTTACGTAAAAAATTTATTATTTTTACAAAAATTGCAAAAACTAACCGCATAAAGTTATGTTTATGCTAAAAAAGAATTTCAAGGCGGTGCTCTGCGGGCTTTTGACGGGCGCCGTAAACGGGCTGTTCGGCGGAGGCGGAGGAATGGTGGTTGTGCCGCTTTTGAAAAATTTACTCGGCTACGACGAAAAGCGCGCCCACGCCACGGCCATACTCATAATAGCGCCCGTTTGCGCCGCCAGCGCGGTCACATATATAGCGGGCGGCTATTTTTCGGCGGGCGTAGCTATACCCGCAGCCGTGGGGTCGGTTGCGGGCGGACTTTTGGGTGCGTTGATGTTGAATAAACTTCCCGAATTCGTCGTAAACGCCGTGTTTATAGCGGTTATGCTCGCCGCGGGAATAAGGATGCTGATATGAGTTTTATTTTATATCTTATCGCTGGCTTTCTTTCGGGGCTTTTGGGCGGTATGGGTATGGGCGGAGGAACGGTGCTCATTCCTGCGCTTACCGCCGTGTTAAACGTCGAACAGCATGTGGCACAGTCGACTAATTTAATAGCCTTTTTGCCGATGTCGGCTTTTTCGTTAAAAGTTCATAAAGACCGCGGACTGTTGAAAACCGACGGGGTTTTGTGGATTGTAGTTCCCGCGCTTCTTACGTCGGTGGTTTTCGGGCTGCTTGCTACGGCGCTTCCCGCGCAGATTTTGCGCAAGCTGTTCGGCGTTTTTTTGATTTTACTCGCGGTGAAAGGGTTGTTTTCGGTAAAACTCACCGCCGGAAAGTGATTATTTTTTAGAAAAAAGTTTTTTAAAGGGGTGCATGGTGAACATTTCCATGCAATAAAGCGCGCCGGCGGTAAAACCGAAGATTAACGGACCGCAAATTAGCAACTGCCATACCGGTGCGAGGTATTTGGAAATTATGCCGTTCAAAAGCCAGCCGAAGAGGCACGCGGCTATAATTACGAGTATTGCGTGAACAACGTATCGCATATATTTAATGCCCGCGCATTTTTTGGACAGTAGCCGCAAATTGAGAATTGCGCAGATTATCTGACTCAACGAAATGCCGAGAATATAGGCGTAAACGTCGAGATACTTGGTTAAAAACACCAGACATACGAGCATGACCGCCGCGCCTATAAAAAAGTAGGAGAGAGTGCGCTTTTCGCAATTCATGGAATTGAGCACCGTATTGGTAATCATAGCCACGCAGGTGGGCAGAGTCATAAACGAACTCAACTGTACTATTTTGCCGCACAGCTCGCTTCCGTATAAAAATTCGCTCAACGCGCCGCCCAACACGAATAAAAGGGGCACGATAATGGCGGCTATGAATACGGAGGCTTTAACGGTTTTTTCAACGTCGTAACGCACGGCGCTTTCTTTCTTTTTGTAATAATTTTCGCTCAATTCGGGCGCCACCACCACGGCGATAGAGCCTATTAACGCGTTGGGGCAATAGATTAAAGGAACTGCCATTCCCAGCACCACGCCGTAAAGAGCTATTGCTTCGGAATTAGAATAGCCGCACGCGCTCACAAGCAACGCGGGGAGAATAACCGCAACCGCGGAATTGAGAAGGGACGTAGAGGTGCGCATAGCCGTAATGGGCGTAGACGCCGAGAGCAGCGGCTTAAGCTGGGGCTTGGGATTTGCGAATCTTCCGCCCTTTTTAAAGTACCAGAACAGCGAAACTGCGAAAGAGAACACGTAGGAGATAAGCACCGCTAAAATTGCCCCCCTCGCGCCGGAAACGGGGTCGGATACGCCCCAGACTAGGAGAACGCCGGCTATTACCATAACGGCGTCTTCCAGAAGTTCTATTACGGAATAGGGCAAAAACTGTTTGTTGCCCCAGAACGAGCCGCGTATAACCGCGTAAACGGACGTGAGAACGAGTCCCGGCAACAGAAAGAGAAAAATGTCGCCGCAACGCTCGTCCGAAAATAAAAATCCAAACGCGTTTCTGCCGAAAAAGAGTATGAGCGCGACCGGCACGGTGATCATGAGCGTGCTTATAATGCCGGCGGTTACCGCCGCGTGCTTGCCGCGCACGTTGCCCTCGGCGCCGCTCTTTGCCATAAGGCGCGAAACGGTAACGGGTACTCCGCTCGAAGCGGCGGTTAAAAACACCGCGAAAACGGTCAGACATATCTGGTATATGCCTATTCCTTCGGCTCCGATTATCCGCGTTAAAATTATGCGGTAAACGAAACTCAAACACTTTTCAACCGTAGAAAACACGGTTACCTGCGCCGCAGATTTGTAAATATTCGTCTTCATCAACATTATTCTACAAATAAAATTCTCCGAATATGAACAAATCGGGTTTATTTTGCGTATGATATAGAAAATGTTTACGCTGATTCCCGATAACGGCAAATACGTAAGAGTAAGACGCGGAGCGGATTTAAAGGAGCTCGAAAACACGCTGTGCCAACCCGTTAAAGAAGCGTTTGACGGCGAAATTTTAGAGCGCGGCGAAGAAATGGAAATATATGTAGCCAAGCCTTTGGACAGCTATAAGACTATAGCAAAAAAATTCGGCGTTGGGGAAGAGGAGCTTCAACGGGTTAATTTTTCGCGCCCCGTATATCCCACGTGTAAAATTTTCGTGCCGCGCAAAAAATCCCGCGTGAGCATATAATAAATTATCAAGCCCAATAACGGAGGTTAAAATGTCATTTTTTTCCAATTTTCAATCGGATAAGTGCCCCGGTACGATAAGCGGCAATCCTTTAAACGGAATGTGTGAAAAAGTCTGTATTCAGGCGCAGAAAATTTTTGACGCCTGCATCAAACAGATTCAGATAGAAAATTACACGCTTACGCTCACGGACGCGGTTCCCGCAAATCCTACATATCCGCTCACTTTCATAAGCGCGCGCTCGACTTCTTCAACCGGTAACGTCACCGCAATAAATATAGAGCGCCTTCCGGATAAACCCAACGCCGCAAGAGTGCAGGCTACGGTAAGCATTCCCGTAGAGGTTGTTTACACCGACGCGAACGGGGTGGAGGGTGTTGCGCAGTCTACGATTAACGTATCGGAAGACGTGCTCTTATACGTGCCCGCTCCCTCGATTATGCCCTATAAGGCGACAAGCGAAGTTTCAGCCGTATGTGCCGAAGGCAGGTACGTTGAAGACGGCAACACCTTTGCCGTAAACGCTTGCGTGACGGTGATTTTAAAGATTGCCATAGACGTGGAAATTCTTGTTCCCAGCTACGGCTACTGTGCTATTCCGCCCGCGCAGGACTACTCGCAGGAGGTGTGCGCAGGATTTTTCGAGCTGCCTCTCTACCCGCAGGGCAAATCTTGTTGCAATAAATAATTTAATAAAAACTTGCGTATTCCCCTCGATTTTTGAGGGGAATATTTACTTTTTTTGTGAATAAATAGTACTATGTCACGCATAATGAGCCGTATTTTGCAAAAAAACTTTGATTTTTCTCGCCGTCGTGCTATAATGTGGATATGAAAATTTATTCGATAAGCGATTTGCATCTTTCGGGCAAGTGCGACAAACCTATGGACGTATTCGGCACGGGGTGGCAAAATCACTTTGAAAAAATCAAGAGCGACTGGCTTGAAAAAGTGACGGAAGAAGACGTTGTTTTAATAGCCGGAGACACCAGCTGGGGAACGGATTTTAACGAAGGACTTTACGATTTGCAATCGCTAAAAAGCCTTGCGGGGAAAAAGGTTTTTATTCGCGGCAATCACGACTATTGGTGGAACGGAATAACAAAACTGCGCCTCGCCGCTCCCGATGATAATTTTTATTTTTTGCAGAACGACTGCGTTAAATTCGGCAACGTTATAATCTGCGGTTCGCGCGGGTGGACGTGTCCGGGCAGCGCCGATTACACCGCCGAAGACGAGAAACTTTACAGGCGCGAGGCCGAAAGATTCAAGCTCTGTTTTTCTGCGGTTGACAAGGTTAAGGCGGAGGGCGACAGGGTGCTCGCCATGATTCATTATCCTCCGTTTTCGCCCAAGTCTCCCGATACGGAATTCACGTCTCTTTTCGAGCGCAACGGGGTTGAAAAGGTAATTTTCGGACATATTCACGGGGGAACGTATTTTCCTTTGCGTTCCGTTAAAAACGGCGTGGAATACGTGCTTACGTCTTGCGATAAAGTCGGCTTCGCTCTGCAAAGAATTTTATAAAAATTTGTTTACGCGCTTTACTTTATAAAACCGTTGTGTTATAATTTTTTCAAATCACGGCGGAATTGAAATTATGATATTCGTTATAATAAAAAAATGATAGGCGGTTTACGGCTGTTTTGTAAGGAGCAGCCAATACCGCTTTTTTTTCTGCCCGTGAAAAAGAGGTAATTTATGCTTACTAAAAAGGACCTGTTAGGTCTTAAAGATTGTTCCGCCGAAGAAATTTACGAAATTTTAGACGAAGCGGAACAAATGAAAAAACTTCTTAATTCGGATTGTAAACATTCGGATTTGCTCCGCGGAAAGGCGCTCGTAACTCTGTTTTACGAAAACAGCACCCGCACCCGCTCGTCTTTCGAGCTTGCGGCAAAGTATCTCGGCGCGAGCGAAGTGAATATATCGGTCGCCACGAGTTCCGTACAGAAGGGAGAAACTTTGATTGACACGGGCGAAACGCTCGACGCAATGAATATCGATTTTATAGTTATACGCCACCCTATGGCGGGCGCTCCCAAGCTCTTGGCGGAGCACGTAAAGGCGAGCGTGCTTAACGGGGGCGACGGTATGCACGAACACCCCACGCAGGCGCTTTTGGATATGTTTACCGTGCGCGAAGCAAAGGGCAAAATAAAGGGGCTTAAAGTGGCGATTCTCGGCGACATAAAACACAGCAGGGTTGCTTTGAGCAACGTTTTGGGGCTTAAAAAGCTCGGCGCCGAAGTTTATTTGTACTCGCCCGCGACGATGATGCCAAAAGAGATTGAAAAGCTCGGCGCGCACGTAGCCAAATCCCGCGAAGAGGCTTTGGAGGGCGCCGACGCTGTTATGGGGTTGAGAATTCAGCTCGAACGCCAACACGGCGGGTTGTTTCCGTCGCTTTCGGAATACGCCAAATTTTACGGCGTGAACGACTCGCTTTTAAAGTACGCTAAAAAGGACGCCGTTGTCCTGCACCCCGGTCCCGTAAACCGCGGCGTGGAACTTACGCCGCAGGTTATCGACGGGGAGAGCAGCCTTATTCTGGAACAGGTTAAAAACGGCGTGGCGGTCAGAATGGCGCTTTTAAAACTTTTGAACGAATACAGGGAGGCGCGCGTATGAGCAGGTTACTTATAAAAAACGGCGTTCTTGTTACGCCGCAAGGCGAAAGCAAGGCCGATTTGCTTATAGAAAACGGCGTGATTTCTAAAATCGCGCCCTCGATAGAAGAAAAATGTAAAGTTATAGACGCGACGGGTAAACATATTTTTTACGGAATAACCGATATGCACGTGCACCTGCGCGAACCGGGATTCGAGGGCAAAGAGGATATAGAGAGCGGCTCAAAAGCCGCGGTTAAGGGCGGCGTAACCACTGTGTGTTGCATGCCGAACACCAGCCCCGTAAACGATAACGCGGTGGTCACTACTTATATCAACAGCCGCGCGAAAGAAGTGAATTTGTGCAAAATAAGACCGATAGGCGCCATAACGAAGGGGCAGAACGGCGAAAGTCTTGCCGATATAGGCAAAATGAAGTCTGCGGGAATCGTAGCCGTAAGCGACGACGGTAAGTCGGTTGAAAATTCGCAGATTATGCGGCTTGCTATGGAGTACGCAAACGATTTCGGTTTAAAGTGCCTTTGCCATTGCGAGGATAAAAACCTCGTGGACGGCGGGGTGGTGAACGAGGGATTCAATTCCACTCTTTGCGGGCTCAAAGGTTCGCCCCGCGCCGCCGAAGATATTATGGTAGCGCGGGATATCGCTCTTTCCGAAAGTTTGAATATTCCCGTTCATATCTGCCACGTGTCGACTTACAGCGGGGTGGAAATCATAAGGAGCGCGAAGGCTCGCGGCGTAAAAGTCACTGCGGAAACCTGCCCCCATTATTTTATTTTAACGGACGACATAATAACTTCTTACGATACGAACACGAAAGTAAATCCGCCCGTTCGTGAAGAAAAGGACAAAAACGCGATAATCGCGGGGCTTAAAGACGGCACGCTCGACTGCATAGTCACCGATCACGCTCCCCACGGGTTAAAGGACAAGCAGGTGGAATACAATCTTGCCGCGTTCGGAATAAGCGGGATAGAAACGAGCTTTTCTTTGAGCTATACCTATCTGGTGAAATCAGGAATTTTGACGCTTTCGGAACTGACGGAAAAAACCGCCTTAAACCCCTGTAAAATTCTCGGTCTGGAGGGCGGCGAAATAAAGGAAGGCGCGCCCGCCGACTTGTTTATAGCGGATTTGAACAAGAGCTATATAATCAACGGCTCGGAATTCGTTTCTAAAGGAAAGAACACGCCGTTCAACGGCTTTAACGTTTACGGCAAAGTAGAGTATACGCTGGTTGACGGCGAAATCAAATATAAAGCGTGAGGGAATAAAAATGATAGATAAACTTATAGAAAAAATCGCGGAACTGCAAAATCCTACCTGCGTGGGGCTGGACACTTCTTTCGACTACCTGCCCGAAGAGCTTAAAAGGGACGTTTCTTCGTTAGACGACGCCGCCGAAGCCATAGCGGAGTTCAATATGAACGTTATAGATAAGGTTTGCGATATAGTTCCGTCGGTAAAGGTGCAGATTGCCTATTACGAAATGTACGGTCACGCGGGCTTGCAGGCCTTCGAATACACGGTAAACTATGCCCGCGGTCGCGGGTTGATTGTTATCGCCGACTGCAAGCGCAACGATATCGGTTCTACCGCAGGGTGCTATTCTAAAGCTTATCTCGGCAAAACCGAAGTAAACGGAAAAAATTACCGCGCTTTTGCCGCCGATATGCTCACCGTAAACGGTTACCTCGGGTCCGACGGAATAAAGCCCTTTTTGCAGGATATTAAGGATAACGACAAATCTATTTTTGCGCTTGTAAAAACGTCTAATCCGTCGAGCGGCGAATTTCAGAATTTAAAGCTTGAAAACGGTAAGTTTATTTACGAGCAGATGGGCGACCTCGTTGCAGACTGGGGTAAGGATTTTATAGGCAAATACGGTTATTCGGAAGTGGGCGCGGTGGTTGGCGCCACTCATCCCGAAGAAGCCGAAAGGTTGAGAAAACGCCTCCCGCACACTTTCTTTTTAATACCGGGATACGGCGCGCAAGGGGGGAGCGCGCAGATGCTCAAAGTCTGCTTCGATAAAAACGGACTCGGCGGAGTGGTCAACTCTTCCCGCGGGATAATCTGCGCTTATAAAGACGCGCGTTACAGCGGAATGAATTACGCGGAAGCGGCTCGCGCCGCGTGCATAGATATGCAACAGGATTTGAGCTTCGTAATAGGAAAGATGAAAATTTAATATGAAAGATTTATTAACTACGGTCAAAGACAACCGTGAAATTGCGGAAAATATTTTTATGATAACTCTGACCTTGCCGGAGATGTCCGAACGTTTTCACGGCGGTCAGTTCGTCAATATCGAAACGGGAGACGGTGCGCTCCTTTTGCGCCGCCCCCTCGGGGTGTGTATTGCGGAAGGCAACGATTTGAGCTTGTGCTATCAGGTTAAGGGTAAAGGAACTAAAAAGTTAACTCAGGCAAAGGCGGGAGATAAACTTAAAGTTTTGCTTCCGCTCGGCAATTACTTTGATTTGTCGGCTTATAAAAAAATCGCCGTTGTTGGCGGCGGAGTGGGAGTTTTCCCTCTTATTGCAACCCTGCGCGAAAATAAAGACAAAGATTTTTATTCTTACATAGGTTTCCGCAACAAATCCGCCGTATGTCTTTTAAACGAATTCGAAAATTGCAAAAGTCTTACGGTAACCACCGACGACGGCAGTTTCGGCAAAAAGGGAAACGCAGTGGACGCTTTTATTGCGGACGCGGATAAAATAAAAGCGGACGTAATTATTTCTTGCGGCCCGCCCGTGATGCTCAAAATATTAAAAAACAAACTTGCGGAAAGGGCAATTAAAACGCCCTGCTTCGTATCTTTGGAAGAGCGGATGGGGTGCGGGCTGGGAGCGTGCCTTGTGTGCGTGTGCAAGACTTCGGATGGAAACAACGCCCGCGTATGCAAAGACGGACCCGTGTTTAATATAAACGGGGTGGAATTATAATGGGACGCAATTCCCGAAAACCGCAATTCAAGTACGTTGTGCTTGGAATATTAAGTCTTACCGTCGTTGCGGCGGCTTTGATTGCGCTTGCGACCTTATCGCAGGTTAATCCGAAAATAGTCGCGGATTACCTCGAACTGTTTATTATGTTTGCGGCTGCGGGCGCGCTAGGTGTAATAATTTGCTCGGTGGGATATTGCACTTTAAAAAAGCGCCCCGACGAAATAGAGAAGGCTGAAACGGAGAAAAAGAAAAATGGCTGATTTACAGGTTGAAATTTGCGGTGTTAAATTTAAAAATCCCGTAATAGCGGCAAGCGGAACTTACGGCTTCGGCAGGGAGTTTAACGAGCTTTACGATATTTCGCAGATAGGCGGCATTAGCACGAAGGGCATGACTCTTTTGCCGCGGCTCGGCAATCCCGTGCCCAGAATTGCGGAAGGTACGAGCGTAATTCTCAATGCCGTGGGGTTGCAAAACCCCGGAGTGGAGCACTTTATAAAATACGATTTGCCGTTTTTAAAAGAAAAGGGAGTAGTAATAGTCGCAAACGTGGCGGGGAGCACGCTTGAAGATTACGGCAATATCTGTAAGCGGCTCGACGGACTTGTCGACATGGTTGAGCTTAATATATCATGCCCCAACGTTCGCGCGGGGGGTATGGCGTTGGGTATAAAACCCGCCAACGTAGAAGAGGTCAGCGCGCTCGCAAAATCAAACCTTAAAAAGACTCCGCTCATAGTAAAGCTATCGCCGAACGTCGAAAGCATTACGGCTAACGCGCAGGCGGCGGAACGCGGCGGCGCGGATTGCGTTTCGCTCGTGAATACGTTTACGGGGATGGTTATTGACATTGAAAAGCGCAAGCCCGTAATAGCAAACAACACGGGCGGCGTTTCGGGAGCGGGAATAAAACCTATCGCGGTAAAAATGGTGTACGAGGCTGCGCACGCGGTTAAAATTCCTGTTATCGGAATGGGCGGAATCATGACCGGCGAAGACGCCATAGAGTTTATGATGGCAGGGGCGCAGGCCGTTCAGGTAGGGACGGCGAATTTTGCCGACCCTTACGCCATGCCGCGTATTATAAGCGAAATGGACGCTTGGCTTGACAAGCACGGTGTTAAAAAAATAAGCTGTATAGTAGGCGCGGCTACATTGAACTGACCCCGTTATTTAAGGCATATTGCGGGGGCAATTATAATAAACGGAGTTTTAAATGAGGGTTTTAATAATTTCCATGACTTGCGGGGAAGCACATAATTCCACAGCGAAAGCGCTTAAAACCTCGCTTGACGCAAAAGGCGCTGTTTGCGAAATCGTGCAACTTTACGGCTTTGACGAGGACAGAGTCGCACGAAAAAACAAAACGTATATAACCGTTACGAAAGTTATTCCTAAAATTTACGAACGGATATGGTTCAGAACCAGAGAAAAGCCTATTAAAAGTTACATAGAGGGCGTTATAAAGGATTGTAAAGATTACGCGCTTAAAAATATAACAGCATTCAATCCCGACGCGATAGTCTGCACTCACTGCGAAGCCGGCGCCGTGGTTGCGCGTTTAGTTGAAAACGGTGAGATAAACAAAAATATAAAAACGTATAGCGTAGTTCTCGATTATTGTTTGAGCCCTTACTGGGAGAACGACGCGGGATTGGACTTTATAGTTTATCCGCACGAAAATATGCTGGACGAGATGTTGAGCAAGGGGTTTAAAAACGAGCAGCTTTTGCCTTACGGAATACCCGTAAACGAAAAGTTTACCAAAGAATACGATAAATCGAAGGCGCGAGAAGAGCTCGGTGCGAACAAAGAAATGTTCACTGTGGCTTTGTACAGTGGCGGCAACTGTGTGAGTTCGGCTTACGCGGCAGTCAAAAAACTGTTAAAATGCAAAGCCGATATACAAATTATCGCGGTTTGCGGCAGGAATAAAAAAGAGTTTGACAAAATAGAAACTCTTAAAGCAAAGAAAGGCTTGACGAATATTCTCAATTTCGGGTTTTGCGATTGTCTTGAAAAGGTATATGCGGCGGCCGACGTCGTTATTACCCGCGGTGGTATGGGTGTTACCGAACAGATTAACGCGCAAATTCCGTTTGTTCTCCGTGAAAAGCTTATTACTTGCGAAAGACTCAATGCCGAATTTTTTGAAAAATTCGGGCTCTGCATAAGAATAAAAAAGGCCGGAGACATATCGGGAATAATAGATAGTCTTGCAAACGATAGCAATAAGCTCCGCGATATGCGTGAAAAGGCGAAATGCTTTTGCAAACCGTCCGCGACGGCGGATTTTATAGAACATATTTTAACGGCAAAAAAATAAATCGGGAGTTTTATATATGACTTACAAACAGCAGTTTATTAAATTTATGGTTGAAAACGGCGTTCTCAAATTCGGCGAGTTCACGCTCAAAAGCGGGAGAAAAGCGCCCTACTTTATAAACACGGGCAATTATAAGTCGGGAGCCCAACTCGCTAAACTCGGCGAATATTACGCGCAGTGTATAGCTGACAATAAAATCGAGGCGCAAACGTTGGTGGGACCCGCCTATAAGGGCATACCTTTGGCTGTTACCACCGCGGTTTCGCTTGCGCAAAATCACGGCAAGGACCTTTTTTATTGTTTTGACAGAAAGGAAGCGAAGGACCACGGCGAGGGCGGTTTGTTCGTAGGCAAACAGCTTGAAGACGGCGAAAAGATAATTATAATAGAGGACGTAATGACTTCCGGCAAGGCGTTGAGAGAACTTTTGCCCAAACTCAAAGCGAGCGCAAACGTTGAAATTGCGGGAATGGTTATTTCGGTGGACAGAATGGAAAGGGGGCTTGAAAGCAATCTTTCCGCAGTGCAGGAAGTTTATAAAGAGTTCGGTGTGAAGGTTTATTCCATAGTCACTATGGCGGATATTATCGAAGCCATTGAAAGCGGAGTAATAGACGGCAAAGAATATCTTTCGCAAATGAAAGCGTACCGCAGTCAATACGGCGTCGAATAAAAAAATATTAAATTGGACTTTTAAAGCCCCGAGCAATACGGCTCGGGGCTTTGTCTTTAAAACACGGCGAAAGTATAATTCAAACCTTTATAATATTTAATTATATCTTTCAACGCCTTTGCGGTGGCGGTTTTAGTGGTTGAATCGTGCGCAAGTAAGACTATATTGTTTTTGTTTGCGGGCGTAGTAACAGCCGAGTTGAAAATTTCTTTTACGGAGGGGTTTTCGAGTTCTGCGTCGCGCGTAGAAGCGTTCCAGTCCACATAGCGCATTCCGTGAGCATTTACCGCGCCGATTAGCGATGAAGAAAGCCCGTAACTGCCGCCGGGGAAACGGTAAATGGGCGAAACTCTGCCCGTGGCGCTCCTTATCACTTCGTTACACTTATCTATGTCTTTTATAAGGTTTTCGGGCGATGAATAAATGTCGGAATAAACGTGAGAATAGGAGTGAACGGCAACCGTGTGACCTTCTTCAAGTTCTCTGCGCAAAAGGTATTTGCGCGTTTCGGCGTGCTTCCCTACTATAAAAAAAGTTGCCTTAACGTTTTCTTCTTTCAAGACGTCTAAAATTTTAGGCGTTACTCTGTCGCTGGGACCGTCGTCGAAAGTCAGATAAATTACCTTTTTATTCTCCGCGCACTCCGCAAAGGCTATGCCGCTTCTGCCCAGAGCTACGCTTCCGTAAAACACTATGAGAATTGCGCACATAAGCAACGCTGCGCATATCGCGGTAAAATTTCTGTTCATATCCCTAATATGCGCAGAAATGGCAAATTAATACAGTTTTATGTTTATCAAAACGTCGGCTGCGGCAATCTGAAGTTTTCGCAGATCTTTAGAAAATATATAGCCGCCCCGCGCCTCTTTGCAAAGCGAATTGAGGTTGCGCAAATGCGGGGTAAAACAGTTGTCTGCATTAGACGAGAGTAAGCCGCTTATCGCGTTTTCTATATTCAAAATTACGCTTTTTGCTTCGTTTTGACCGTACGCGCCGGTGTCGAGCGAATTCGCGCAACCGTAGGCAAGGTCGGAGAGCGAGAATAAAGTGTTAAGGTTACCCTTATAAAGTTCCGCATTGCTTCGCGCGGAAACGGGAATGGAATATTCCTCCGTTTCTATTTTGAGTACTTCGCAGTCGAGCAAACGGTGTTTCAAACTTGCGCAAACAGCTTCGGCGTCGCGTTTTTCGTAATAACACGATACGGTTACGTAATATTTGTTTTTATGTTCCAGAACGTAGCCGGCGCCGCCGTAGCTTGACACTGCCGAAGAAATAGACCCCGCCGAAATCGCATTGTCTTCAACCGCATAGCAAACGAAGTAAAACGTTGTTTTAAAATTGAGTTTTTCGCCGTTACACGCCGCTACGGATACGATTATCAGAACGGTAGCAGCCAAAACCGCAATTACCGAAACGGTGAACGGTGTAACGCTTCGCCATATTGCTTTCATATAATATGATATTTTGTATTTTAAAGATTTAAAACTTAATAATACCTCAAAATCGCTTGCAAATTTAAATTTATTTGTTATAATAATATAGTCGATTTAAGTTTTGACGTTGTGCTACTGTGGCTCAGCTGGTAGAGCAGCTGATTCGTAATCAGCAGGTCGCCGGTTCGAATCCGGCCAGTAGCTCCAAAAATAACACCCGAGCAGGGTGTTATTTTTTTACGCCCACTAAGTCCGTATTTTTTGTATAACGCATAGTTTAACGGCTGTATGTTTTGCATTGGCTTAAATTGCTAATAACCCCGCGGCAAAATACTTGACTATGTATATAAATACAATTATAATATAATTAGTTAAAAATAATGTATAAATTAAAAGGAGGATGCAATGAAAGCAAAAAAAATCCGCTTATATTACGGAATATTTTTGAGTGTGTTCACATGCGTTCTCGGTGCGGTTTTCATTGCTTTGGCAGTTACTACTTTTGCCGAAGGCGGCTGGCAGGCGGGGGCTTTTTCACGCGAAATAGTCGCGCAAAAGCTGTTCCCCGTTTCTATAGTATTTTATTTTTGGGTAGCCGCGATTATAGCGGGTTTTGCGCTTTCGGTAGCGTACCCTTATAACGCGCGCGCGCAAGTAAAAATAAACGAAAGCGTAACGCTTAAAAGGCTTTCCGCACGTTTGCCGCAAGGCGAGGGGGAAGGTTATGACGCTTCTCTCAAAAAAATTTACGTTGAAAAGCGTTCGCGCATAATAGTTTACTGCGTTGGCGCTGCCGTTTGCTTTGCCGGTGCGATAGCGAGCGCCGTGTACTTTTTCAATCCCGCAAACTTTACGCAGGGCGAGGCGATAAACGATTCGATGCTCAAAATTCTCATCAACGTGGGGCCGTGGGTGCTCGCTTCGATTATCGGTTGCGTGGGAGTAACTCTGTATGAAAAATACAGCTTGCTCCGCGAAATCACCGTTTTAAAGAGTTTGATTGCAAGCAACAAAGGCAACCCCGTGGTAAAGAACGGTAAAGAGATTAACCCCGTACTTTTAAAAATCAAAAAGACAGTTTCTTCAAAATATTTTATTTGGGGAATAAGGGGCGCGTTCGCCGCGCTCGGCGTAGCATTTATTGTAGTGGGCGCACTTAACGGCGGTATGCGCGACGTGCTTTATAAGGCGATAAATATCTGTATGGAGTGCATAGGTCTCGGTTAATATGAAAAGTTTTTTCGTGAATTTAAAAAATTGGTTTATTAACCATGCGCCGAGTAAACGCAGGCTTATTCAGATTTATGCGGCGCTTTTATATAACGCAAACATCAAGGGCTTTGTTCAGGGCAGGATATTTACCGGCGGTACAAAAAATTTGTGCGTCCCCGGTCTTAACTGCTATTCGTGTCCCGGAGCGGTGGCTGCCTGTCCTTTGGGCGCGCTGCAAAACGCTATGTCGGCGTCCGATAAGACGGCGCCCTATTATATAATAGGTATACTGGCGCTGTTCTGCATAATTTTAGGCAGAACCATATGCGGATTTCTGTGCCCCGTTGGGCTTGGACAAGAACTGTTATATAAGATAAAGACTCCCAAACTCAAAAAGAACAGAGTAACGCGCGTTTTGTCTTATCTTAAATACATAATATTAGTAGTTCTGGTAGTAATACTGCCAATACTGCTTCATTCACCCACGTTCTGCAAATATATTTGTCCTGCGGGTACGTTCGGCGGTGGATTGGGGTTATTGATTCACCCTGAAAACGGCGATTTTTTCGACGCGCTCGCTTCTCTGTTTACGTGGAAGTTTGCGCTGATGGTTGCAATAATAGTGCTCTGCATTTTCTGCTTCCGTGCATTTTGCCGTTTTTTGTGTCCGTTAGGCGCGCTCTACGGCTTGTTTAACAGGATTGCGCTGATAGGCGTAACGCTTGATGAGAGCAAGTGCACCGATTGCGGCTTGTGCTTAAATCATTGTAAAATGGATATTAACCGCGTGGGAGATCACGAATGTATCGAGTGCGGAGAGTGCATCGCCGTTTGCCCCACGCACGCAATAAGCTGGAAGGGCTCTAAAATATTCCTTCACCCGAACATGATTGAGGCGGCGGAAAAGGCGGAAGTTGCCGCTACGGAAGATACAACTGCGCCTTCGCCCGTTTCTGTATTAAACGGCGGAACGGCAAACGAAAATTCTCCCGTTGAGCAAACGTTAACGCTTAATATTGAAAGCGACGTGTTGGTTGAAGAAGCAGAACCCGTCGAACAGCAGGAATCGGAGAAAAGTAAAAAGCAGGAAAAAGTCAAAACAAAAAAGATCCCGCTCACGTCGGCGCAGGTAATAAAGCGTAATAAAATCCTCGAAATCGTTGCGTGGTCGCTTGCGGGAGTAATTCTCATAGGCGCGCTCGTTTATTATAACTTTATATTTGACGGTAAAAAGAGCTCGTTGTCAGAAGGCGATATATGCAGTGATTTCACTTTGCAGGCGTATAACGGCAAAGAAACTTACAGCCTTGCGGATAGTAAAGGTAAAGTAGTTGTAATAAACTTCTGGGCAACGTGGTGCCCCGGGTGCATTGAAGAACTGCCTGATTTCAACGTTTTGCAGGAGAATTATGCCGAAGACGTTACGGTAGTAGCGGTTCACGGTACCGAAGTTACCGAGGACGTACAAGCCTTTATAAACGACAGTAACTGGGATAAATATTCACTGACTTTTATTCAGGACGACGTAAATACGGAGTTGAAATATTATGAAGCCGGCGTCAAGCAGGAAAGCGAAACGACAGGTCAGTTGTATTCGATGTTGGGCGGTAAGGGCGCTTGGCCTATGACGGTAATATTAGACCGAGAAGGTAAAATCTCCGTAGTATGGCAGAACACCGCTTCTTACGAGACCCTCGAAAAGATGGTGCTCCCGCTTATAAACGCAGAATGAGCGTTATATAATAAATAATAAAATCCCCTGCCAACGGCAGGGGATTTTGAATGTGTTTTAAAGTTTTTCTACAAGAATCGAATAAGTTATTATGTCGCCCTCTTTATAACCTGCTGTTTCAAAGTCCGTTACGCTGTCTGTTAAATCGAAAACATAATTTTTTGCAATGTTCAGATTTTTTGTCGTTATTTCGTAAGTGGAGGTGAACGGGTTGTTCGCCGTTGCGTTGCCGTCTACTTTTTCGGGCTGTATAGATACGAAGTTTGCGCCTACTCCGATAAGACTGTGTATAAACACTTTGTCGTTTGTAAATCCGCTCCTTATAGTAATTTTATATCTTCCTGCGGTTTCTGCGTTAAAGTTCAGTCTGAACGAGCTTACTTCCCAGATAAGTTTCGCCCGAACGTCGGCGTTCGGAGTCTGGGTTAATATAGTCCTGTTCATCAACGCGATTTCTATTTTCTTGATTTCGCCTACGGTCAGCTCGTCAGAAGATTTTATTGCGGAAAAATTCAAAACTACCGTTCCCGCCGCATTGTTTGCGGTTGATACTTTAAGGGTTTTTCCTCCCGCGATTTTAAAGTCCTGTGTGTATGTTTTTCCGTCGACTTCGACTCTGAAATTTTCACCGGATACGAAGCAAGGGGAGCCGCCCTTAACGCCGGGAATATCAACCTCCTGCGCGTTGCTTAAATAGGAGCTTTCGTTTGCGTTGAGTTTGAGCACGAGCGTTTTGCTCATGTCGACGGAGTGAGGCGCGTCCTGCGCGCCCGTTGAAGAAACGGGTGCGAAAACGACTTCGAAATCCGTAATATCGTTTGCCGTGCCGATGTCGTAAATTACACCGCTCGTGTATTCAACGAGGACGGTGGAGCTACCTTGATTAACGTAAAAAGTTCCGGGGTGTTCTGTGTTTCCGTCAGAAAGGGTAAACATTACGTTTGAATTGCTGCATCTGAATTCGTAATAACCGTCTGCAAATCGGGAGGAGGGCTCGAATTCTATCGTTTCGTTTTTGTCGCTCAAATTTACGTGTATGCTCTGGAAGTTATAAGCGTTAAGCTTTAAATTCAGCTCGTAGCCGTCTTTAATATTTACGGTGTGTTTGGATATAACGCTGTAACCAGAGGGAATATCTTCAAAGTCTATTTCAACGGAATAAGAGGAGGTGTCCGCCCAGTCGGTTATATCGAAAACTGCTTTGCCGTTGCTGTCCGTCGCGCTCTTTAAATCTTTGTTGTTTATATACGCATCGCCGTTCAAAGGCGAAAGGGTAACGTCGATTCCGCCGACTCCGTTGCCGCCGTCGATATCCGGATAGGAGATGGTGACGGTGTAATATTTTTTGTCGGACGCGGGGTCGTCCTGACAAGCCGCCGCAAAAATCAGAGTGCCGGCCGTAACGCAGATAATCGAAACAAGCGCGGCGACAGCTTTAAAAAATCTGTTCATACAATTCTCCGTGTTTTTTTAAACCCGCATATGTTTCAATGCGGGTTATGGTGTTTTATAAAGCTTTGACTTTGACTTTTATGGTAATCGAATAACCGTCTTTTTCGGTATCTACCAAAATGCCTTCGTCGTCGTGTTCAAAGCCATCGGTTAAGAGCTCGTAAGAAGAAGAGTTCAAAACCGCGATATGGAAGTTGTGTCCGCCCTTATACATATCCTGCGAAAGGTCATAAACTATTTTGCCGTTTTTGTCCGACGCTTTGGGGGCGCACGTTCCGCCTACTAAACAGAAGTTGATTCTCACGCCTTCCACAGGGGTTTCGTCCGTTGCGGATATAACCGTTATTTCGTATTGACTCGTGTTTTGGCACGCAGTTGCAAATATTCCCGCGCAAGCTATAAGGCATACGGCAATGCAAGAAATAATCGCAGTTTTAATATACTTTTTCATAAATTGCCTCCAAAATTGTTATATACAACAGTTTAACATTTTATTTTACGCAATGCAAACGATTTCATTAAAAAATGAAAAAAAATACACATTTTTCGTATATTTGAACTGCAAACCGTATATTTGCATTGTTTATAAAAAATTCCCCCTCTGTTCGAGGGGGAATAAAACCTTAATACGGTTTTTAATTTGTTTTAGGAGCAAAGTATCCGCATGCAAGCAACCAAGGTTGGCTGGGTCTGTCGTCCATACTTGAAGCATCAAGCATAACGTCGTACCAACGCTGATTCATATATCTTAAAGTAAATAATTTAAGTTCGTCGTTAAGTGCGTAAACCCCTTCTTTACTGCTGGCATATTTTGCGTATTCAGCAATAAAATCAGTGTAATTGTACTTTATTTTTGTAGAATCTAGACCGTATACGGTGAGATGGTTGTTCTGCTGTTCGGCTCTTGGCGGTTCGCCGTCGGGGGGAGTGGGACGCTCGTTTCCGCCCATATATTCAACAGTTGCAAACGAATAATCGCATTCGCGCAGGTTCTTGGTTATAGCAACGTACACCTCGTATTCTTTTTCGTTTATTTTAACAATATATTTGCCGTCTTCGTTTTTCTCGGGAACTTGTTCGCCGTTGGGGTCGAGCCACGTCCATGTTGTTCCCTGCGGTTCCTGCTGTATTTCAAGTTTTGATTTAACTTCAACTTTTTCTACCTTTGCTTCCGGAACAAGGGGGTCGGCCTCGCCTACTTTCTTTATTATTATTTGAACAGAGGTAGAAGTTACCTTGTCAAGGAAAATATGGTACATCATCGTCTGTCCGCCTACAATGTTTCCGTTGTCGTCGAAAGACAAGTAATCGGAAGGATAGTTTTCCGTTAAGGGGAAACTTGCCGCCGCGTCATACAATGATTCGCCGTCCTGTGGAGGGTATATCGGTTTGAAGGTTGCATTGGAATACTGCATTATCTTCGGGTTGTCTTCGTGAGCCGATTTGAGCGAAATTTCATATTTGCCCGTGATTTTCGGCGAGAATTCGAGGACAGCATCGTCGTTTTCGTTGAACATAAGCGTGTATTCGCCTTCGCTGGTAGCCGCCTGTTTAATAGGCTCGCGGTTGTAAGATATAGCTATATCAACAGAATAGTGCGCTCTGCCGTCGAGAGAAGATACGGAGAATATCCAGTCCTCGCCCTCTTCCATAGAGAGGGGGCGCGTTTTCCTTCCGCCGTTTTCGCTTCCTTTCAGCGTTATTGAATTGTCAAAATCGTCGTAGCTGTCTGTGCGGTAGTACTTAATTAAATAATTTCCCGTCTTCAATCTTTCGCCCTCGTTTTCGGGGTCGAGGTCGGGTCTCAAATTAAAGGTATAGGTGCCGGCTTTATTTGCATGCAGAATATAAAAGCTCTCTTCGGCGCCGTAAGTTTCGGCGGTGAACACGTGGTTTTCTTTATATTCGTCAATGTAAGTTATTAGGGGGCTGTTGAGCGTAGCCCAGTCTTCGAACTGTGCGTCCGTCATTTTGTTGGAGTCGTTAAGCGTTATCACGGTAGGCTCGAACATCTCAACGTCGACGTTACCGCCTGCGGTTGAGGTAAGCGCCTGTTTGTGGTGCAACTTGCCGGAGGGTTCGGTTACCAAAACGTTGTAAGTCCCTGCGTTTATAGTAGGGGTGGTGTAACTGCCCTGCGCGTTGGTTTTTCCGCTCGTAAGCTCGGTTTTTCCGTTCATAACGCGCACGTCGAAGCCCGAAGCCGCCGACCCGTCGGGTTTTTTAACATTTATTGTGTAAGTAGTTTGCTCATGATTGAGAACAATCGTCTTTCTCGCCTTGTCTTTTTCCGTTTTAACAGGAATATAAATAAAGCCTTTGGGCAGATAAGAAAGAGTTATTTTATATTCACCGGGGGTTTTTATGTCGGGTAAGTGCGCCTTGCCGTAAACGTCGAGCAATCCCTGACTCAAAGTGTTGAGTTGCTTGCCTTCGTCGTCGGTGAGGATAACGGCTATTTTGTTTCTTGCCGAACCCGTATCGCTGCTCTTGACGGGGGAACCGTCGGGATAAAGTACGGTGATTTCATAGCCCATTTCTGCGGGGTTGCCGAAGTCTTCTTTGCATGCCGCCGCAAAAACCGCCGTTGCGGCAAAGCAAACGGCTATCACCGTAAGAGACAATCTTTTAAATATCTTGACCATAAAAATATCCTTTATTTGTATTCCGCCCGCGCTGTTAACGCGGGCGGTAGCTTGAGTAATTAAATGTCTTTGTTGTCGTAATACGATATAACGTCGGAGAGGGGCTTTTGCGCGCTGGTGTAATCAAAATAATAGCACGCTTTGAGCCACTCGTTGTCGTCGTCGAATCCTGCGTTTACGGTGTAGAACTGAATGAGTATCTGACGCAACGTTTCGTCAACGGGCAACAGACCGTAAAGCTCGTCGGTTTTCTGTTTTCCCTCCGTTGACTTCTTGCAATATTCTTTCATTTTATCGGTGTAGTCTTTCTTTTCAAAGCGTGTGCTACCCGAAGTAATAGGTCTGCCAAAAATGTCTTTATCAGTGAGATCGTTACCGTATCTGTCTTTTCCGCTCGTAAAGTCGAAAGGTTTTTTGTCTTCTTTCGCAAGCAGAGTAGCTATTGAATTGATGTTGAACAACCTCGAAGCGTCGGTGAAGTCGCAGTAAATGGGACTCTTAATGGCGTTGGTTGAAAAATAATAGCCGTTTTCGAGCGTTGCTTCCGTAAATACGGGGAGCTTATATTTGTTGGATTCGATCGATTCCGGAATGAGGAAACCGCCCGTAGCCGAAGTAATATATTTGTGTTCCTGCTTGATTGTGCCGTTGTCGTCGTTTATACGGTCTATTCTGAAATAGAGGTCTCCGAGAAGGTCCGTATTGCTGAAAGCTACCATCAGATAATATTTATGACCTTTTTTAAGATAGTGGTACATCTTGAAGTTAATTTCGTCATAGTTGAAGAGCGGGTCGTTAACGAAGTCCTTTCTTTGAATGTAGTCGTTGCCTGATTCGTTGATTTGCTTGACTTGCGTGTAGTCTAACTGACCGAATCCGAAGTCCGTTTCAAAACTGTCGCCGTCCATAAGCCAAGCATCTTTACCGAATACAATGGCTTTACCCGTTTTTTCGTCAATATGGTGTATACCGCTGAATTCATAAACGCCCGTATCTTCGGGTATAAATTCGTACATCATGCCGCGGGGCATATGAATTCTGTTGAAAGTTGCCTTATTCAAATCTTTGAGCTCGGTTTTGCCGGTAGTTTCCTTTGCTTCAAGCGCGGTAAACGCCGTTAAGCCGTCGATTCCGGGACCCATACTGTCGCCGCTGCCGTAATGTACGAAGAAGGTGCAGAACTCAAGCCAGCCGTTATCGGGGTGCGCGTAATCTTCTTTATTTTTATCATACTGATCAAGATAGATATCCGTGAGCATTTGTTTGAGCGGTTCCGTAACGGGAACAAGTCTCGAAACACCCGAGTTCGTTGCCCATGTGCAGTACGAGCCCAAAAGATTTTTATAATCTGTTCCCTGGAAGGTGCATTTATCCTGAAGGAAATAGGTAGTAGTAATTGTCGCCTGATGGGTGACGTCGGGGAAGAAGGGAGCTGCGTCTATCATCAGCGCGTAGAGTATAGGGTCGTCGCCCTGTTTGCTACGCCTGTTTAATACATGATAATAACCGTCTTGTTGAAGCTCTACGTTTTCGTAGTTTTCATAACCGCCCATTGCTTCGCCGCGCGCCGCGTAATAAGGGAAGTCTACGGGGTCGGAATTCTTTTCGAATTCTTCAACCGAAACGAACCGCAGATTGCTGATTCTTACTGTGTCTTCAAGGTTTAAACCGTTTAAGGCGCTTTCAGTAGACCGCTTATAATATGCGAACGTAATCGTATGCCAACCGGGTTCGAGCGCGACATACGCATACCCGACGCGGGTTGCTTCGCCGCTGTCTTCGAGAGTCTGCGAGCCGAGTCCGCCGTTGGAGTCTACGGCAACGTAGAAGTAGTCGGTGCCCGCCAAGCCGGAAATTGTATAGTCGAAAGCAAGAACGCGGCTTGTGTTAGATTTGTCTGTGTTCTTGGGGAAGTAGACCTGGACGTTGAGCAATGCGCGGGTAGCATAGTGTCCCTTGTTTGTCGCGTAAACGGATTTACGGTCTTCGGAAAGTGCGAAGGGCCATATTGAATCGTCCACCTCGGGGGCTATCGCCGAAAACGTTATATTTTCGCCGGTATTGTTAATGGCTTCGTTCATGCCCGCGTCGGAGAAAGAAACGCCGAAATCGGCGGGTTTGTCCGCAACAAAGTTGTTGTCGTCGGTAATATTTTGCGAATAATCGTCGCGCACGTATTTCTGGAAGAGCTGACGCCATGCCGAAGGGTTGGTTTCACCGCCCGTAAACCTTTCGCAGATTACGCCGTAACGGTCTATTACGAGGTTTGTGGGGAAGTTTGTTACAGCGGGTTCGCAACTGCCTATAAGTCCGATTGTATCAACCGACATATAGTAAGGAGCCTCGTGCTTTATAACAAAATTCGCCACGTCGGCGTCGCTGTCGCCTTGGTTGTCGAGTCCCAGAATAACGGCGCTGTCGGCGTAATCGGCTAACGCGGTTTTCATAGCGGGTATTTCAGAGTTGCAGGGCGAGCAGTTTACAAAGAAGAAGTTTAAAAGTATAACTTTTTTGCCTTTGAACAACTCTGAAAGCCTTATTTTTTTAGACGGAAGAGTCGCGCCGGTTGCGTCGCTGAAGTTGTACGCGGAGGGTAGTTCGAAGTCGTAAATTACGTCGCCGATACGATAGCGCTTGTTTGCGGGTTTTTCTTTATCGGTGATAATGCTCGATTCTACCACTATCGTGTTTACCTGTTTCGAAGAGTCGAGTCTGTAAACAGATTCGGGTTTGTATCCGTCGGGAAGGCTGGAAAGCGTAGCCGAAACGTTGCCTTCGAGGTTAACTTTTATTTCGCCGTTTTCGTCCGTTTCCGCCGAACCCGTCTCGTTTCCGTCGCGCAAAAGGGTTACGATAACTCCTTCGAGCGCCAATCCGCCCTTGGAAATAACCCTTATAGTCTGGTCGCCCACAGGGGTGCAGGCGGCTGCGGGGATAATCAGCGTAACGGCAAGCATCACAGCCATTGCCGTTATAAACGCTTTTAACAGTCTTTTCATTTTTAACTCCTTAAATAAGTTCGTTTTTCGTTTCGGCGGGCGCTTTAAAACCCGCCGTGCGGCATTGTTCGTTTTTAATTATACATAGAGTAATTATAAAAATCAACAAAATTAACACTATATATTAATGGAAAAATCAAAAATTGCCCTTAACACCCCGAATATTTGATTTTGATATATAAAATTTTGCACGATTTTTATTATTTTTATAAATTTATGCAAAAAATATGCAAATTTTTTTGCCTGATTTTCACTTAATTTTCGCAGAAATGCGTTTACAAATAATTTAATTACAATTATAATAAATTGTGACTTTATTTTTCGGGGAGGTTTATCAGTAAGATACGTAACGTAATTATGAGTAAAAAATCAAGTTTATTTAATTCGGACAAAACTCTTTTAAAAAGCATAAGGGAGTTCAAAACGCCTTCTATTCTGTGCCCCGTCGTGATGGTAGGCGAGGCGGCTATGGAAATAGTAATTCCCTATTTAATGACCTTTATCATAGGTGAAATAGAGGACTTGTCAAAAGGCATAATCGCGCAGGTTGACATCACCAAAATGATAATTTATTCCGTTCTCATGATAGTATGCGCGCTTTTTGCGCTTTTTTGCGGAGTGTGGGGCGGTAAACTTTCGGCAAAGGCGTCAAGCGGTTTCGCGCGAAATTTAAGGGAGGATATGTATAACAATATTCAGTCCTATTCGTTTGCCAATATAGACAAATTTTCCACCGCCAGCCTCATTACCAGAGTTACCACAGACGTGAACAACGTGCAAAACGCGTATGCAATGTGCATAAGAATGCTCGTTCGCGCGCCTATATTGTTTATTTCGGCAATTATTATGACTTGCCTCATAGAGCCGGCTATGGCGGGCATATTCGTGGGCGGCGCGATACTTCTCGGCGTGATAGTTTCCGTTTGTATGTTTAAGGTAATGCCGTATTTCAAAACGATGTTCAAAAAATACGACGACCTCAACTCCGTGGTTCAGGAGGATCTGACGGCTATTCGCGTGGTAAAATCTTACGTGCGAGAGGAAGAAGAAATAAAGAAAATGAACGCGGCGACGAAAGAAGTTTACAAATTTTCCGTTAAAGCGGAAAAAATTCTCAATTTCCTTATGCCCTGCGTAAGTCTCGTAATGTACGCGACCATAATAGTTATATTTACAGTAGGTTCCAACATGGCGGCGGGTTATCTGCCGGGCAACGTAAGCGCGGCGGATTTGCAAACGCTCAACGTTTATGCAATGCAAATTCTTTCGGGCGTTATTATGGTGGCGATGTGTCTTAACTTCATTTCGCTTTCGAAGGGCTCTATGGACCGTATAGCCGAAGTTCTTAACGAAAAAACCACTCTCCCCAAACCGGAAAACCCGGTAACGGAGGTTTCCGACGGTTCGGTGGTATTCGAAAACGTCAATTTCGCTTATGCAAACGAAGCCGACGAAGCCGTGCTTGAAGATATAAATGTTTATATTAAGTCGGGCGAAACGGTGGGTATAATCGGCGCAACGGGTTCGGGTAAAACTTCGCTCGTTTCTCTCGTGCCCAGATTGTACGACGTTTCGCAGGGCTCGGTTAAAGTCGGCGGAGTGGACGTGCGCGATTACGACCTCGATGTTTTAAGGAACAAAGTGGCTATGGTGTTGCAGAAAAACGTTTTGTTTTCCGGCACCGTTGCCGAAAATTTGCGCTGGGGCGACGAAAACGCCACCGATGAAGAACTGCGTCTGGCAGCGCGGCAGGCTTGCGCAGAAGAATTTATAGACGCGCTCCCCGGAGGGTACGACTACGACCTCGGGCAGGGCGGAGTAAACGTTTCGGGCGGGCAGAAGCAAAGGCTTTGCATAGCTCGCGCGCTTCTCAAAAAACCCAAAGTTTTAATTTTCGACGACAGTACGTCGGCGGTTGATACCAAGACGGACGCGCTGATACGCGAGGCTCTTGCAAAACACGCGCCCGAAATTACAAAAATAATAATAGCTCAACGCGTGGCGTCGGTTGAGGACGCGGATAAAATAATAGTCCTCGACGACGGAAAAATTTCAGCTTGCGGCACTCACGATCAACTGATGCAAAGCAACGCTATTTACCGTGAAATTTACGCTTCTCAAACGGGAGGCAGCGAAAAAGAAATGGGAGGTGACCGTTAATGAGCAGAGGTATGGCAATGGCGCCTCGCGGAGGCGCAAAAATGAAGGGCGGCAGTGCAAAAGCCCCCGGTAAAACGTTGAAAAGATTGCTCGGTTACGCTTTTTCGCGCTATAAAATCGCTACGGTTTTCGTAGTGTTATTCGTGCTTTTATCCGCAGGAACGCGTTCTATAGGCGCTTCGTTCTTCGCGCCCATAATCTCCGAGCTTATGTCAAACTCGCCCGATATGTGGGTGGTTTACAAAAATATAATTATTATCGGTTGCATTTACGTGGCCGGTACGCTTTCGGAATTCGCTTACAGCAGAATCATGATGTACATTGCGCAGGGAACGCTTAAAAAGATGCGCGACGAAATGTTCGCAAAAATGCAGACCTTGCCGTTAAAGTATTTCGATACTCACACTCACGGCGATTTGATGAGTCTTTATACGAACGATATAGACACTATGCGTCAGCTTCTCTCGCAGACCATACCGCAACTCATATCTTCGTTTTTGACTTTCGTTTTTATCTTTTCGCTGATGGTGTTTTACAGCTTTACGCTTACGCTCGTTATCCTGTTGTTCCTCGGAATAATGATGCTCGTAATAGCCAGATTGGGCGGACAGTCTTCCAAATTCTTTATGCGCCAGCAAGAAGCTGTGGGCAAACTCAACGGCTATGTGGAAGAAATGACCGAAGGTCAAAAGGTAATAAAGGTTTTCTGTCACGAACAAAAAGCGCGCGACAGCTTTAAAGTTTTAAACGACGAGCTGTACGAAGCCAGCCGAAAGGCAACCGCCACGGCGTTCATATTGGGACCTATAAGCAACAACATAGGGTATTTGCAATACGTAGTTGCCGCGGTTGTGGGCTTGGTCGTTATTACTCTCAACCCTGCGGCTCTTTTGTCGGGCTATCTTTCCGGCGGCGAAATAACCGTTGGCGCCTGCGCGGGTATGCTCGTATCGTTCCTTGCTTTTTCCAGACAGTTCAATATGCCCGTACAGCAGGTAACACAGCAGTTTGCTTCCATAGCTATGGCTCTTGCGGGCGCGGAAAGAATTTTCGAAATGGTGGACACCCAACCGGAAGACAAGGGCGGCGATATAACATTGACTTTCGGCGAGCATGAAGAAGGTAAATTCGCATGGAAAAAGCCCGTTGAAGGCGGTTGCGAATATGTTCCGTTAAAGGGAGATATACGATTCAACGACGTTACTTTCGGTTATACCGAAGATAAAGTTATCCTTAAAAATATCAGTCTTTACGCAAAACCCGGTCAAAAAATAGCCTTTGTCGGCTCGACCGGCGCGGGAAAAACCACAATAACTAACTTGATAAACCGCTTTTACGATATTCAGTCGGGCACAATAACTTACGACGGGCTTGATATCAAGTCCATAAACAAAGACGACCTGCGCAGAAGTTTGGGCGTTGTTTTACAGGATACGCATCTGTTTACGGGTACGGTTATGGATAATATCCGTTACGGCAGGCTCGACGCCACGGACGAGGAGTGTATCGAGGCGGCTAAACTTGCAAACGCACATTCCTTTATAAAACATCTGCCCGAAAAATACGGCACGTTTATCACGGGCGACGGCGCAAATCTTTCGCAGGGGCAGCGCCAGCTGTTGGCAATAGCCAGAGCTATGGTTTCGAAGTGCCCCGTGCTCATTCTCGACGAAGCGACTTCGTCTATAGATACGAGAACTGAAAAACTCATAGAGCGCGGTATGGATAAACTTATGGAGGGCAGAACGGTGTTTGTAATCGCTCACCGCCTTTCCACCGTAAGAGACAGTCAGGCGATAATGGTTCTGGAACACGGCGAAATTATCGAACGCGGCGACCACGAACAGCTGATAGAACAAAAAGGAAAATATTATCAGCTCTATACGGGCGCTTTCGAGTTGGAATAACTGTATGAAAAAGTTATTAAAACTCTCTTTATTGATTTTTATTCCTATCATTATAGGTTTTGCTTTGTTGTTATCCGGAATTTTTGCGGCAAACGAGGGAATAAGATATGCGGGAATAATGACTATGACTATAGGTGTTCCCGTTTGTATGTTCATAGTTGTCGTAACGGGTTTGGTGCTTATGATAACAGGCAGACTCGGAACCCTCACGCGCAATCAGAGCACGGAAGAAGAAACTCCCGAACAGCACAATTTGGGAGATACGAACCGCACGCTCATACGGATATGAGCGAAAGAGAACGCGAAGAAACAGAGGTGGGCGATATAAATTCGTCATACTCGTTTGAAAACAGCTTAAAAACGGGAGATTATCATGCGCGGCATGTTTCTCGCATTTACAAGAATTCAAGTAAAAAAGAAAAGATTTTAGGCTGGCTGTTTTTCGCTCTTTTAATGATAGATTTTGCCCTGATACTTGTTTTTGCCTATTCGGCTATATATGCGGGCGCCATAGTTTGTTTCGTATTGTTCGCAGGAACAATAGTTGCGGTTTTTATAGTCAAGTCCACGCTTGGAAGGCGGTCTTTAAAAGGCGTAAGTAAATCCGACGGCGCCGCCGTGGACGGAGTGATTCAATTTTGCGTTTTGTCAAGCACCCGCGCGCAGGGCGTAAGCGGTTATGAAAAATTAACCGGCGTTAAATACAGGGTGAAAGTCACCGTACAGGGAAAGGATTATAACGCCTATACCGAAAGGTTTTACGAAGAGGGCGAAAAGGTAAAAGTGGTTATTTTAAAGGGCAACCTCGCGTCGGTTGTCGAAGATTGAACTTAAAATAATAAAATTGTCGAATAGTACAAACAGTTAAAAACATATGCTAATTATCGGGAGATAAAAGGCATATGTTTTTTGATTTGTTAAACGTACTTATCGGCAAAATATTTTTCTTTACCGGAATGGTGCAAAATAAGGGCACTTTCCCCAAGCCGCTATCGCCGGAAGAAGAAAAAAAATATTTGGCTCTCGCCCGAGCGGGAGACAAAGAGGCTAAAGAAGTGTTGATTAAACACAACATGCGCCTCGTCGCTCACGTAGTAAAGAAGTACGCCGGAGCGGCTGAAACCGACGACTTGCTTTCCGTAGGTTCGATAGGGCTTATAAAGGCGATAAACACTTTTCAGGACGGTAAAGGCACGCAACTGGCAACTTATACCGCGCGCTGTATAGAGAACGAAATTTTAATGCTGTTGCGCTCCGGCAAAAAGCACAAAAACAACGTTTCTTTAACCGACCCCGTGGGTACCGACAAAGACGGCAACGAACTCACTTTAATAGACCTTTTATCGGAAAAGGAAGACAGCGTTTTCGCACAGGTTGAAAAGAGTATTCAGCGCGAAAAGTTTGTGGCCCTTTTAAAAGGATTTTTAAACGAGCGGGAGTTCTCTATTATTTCCATGCGCTACGGGCTTATAGACGGAGTCGCGCTGCCCCAGCGCGAGGTGGCTAAAAAGCTGGGTATTTCTCGCTCGTACATATCGCGCATAGAAAAGCGCGCCATAGAAAAGGCGCGCGAAAATCTTAACGAAGACGACTTTTTTTCGGACTGAACGGCAAAAATCAAACGGGACGGTTTATCGCAGGATAAGCCGTTTTTTATTTGCAAAATCGAATTAATAATGGTAAACTACTAAAAAGGAGCAATTTATGGGTATTTACGAAGAATTAAAGGCGCGCGGGCTTGTTGCGCAGGTCACGGACGAAGAAGATATCAAAAGGCTTATTAACGCCGGCAACGCGAAATTTTATATAGGTTTCGACCCTACGGCCGACAGTTTGCACGTCGGCCACTTTATGGCGTTGTGCCTTATGAAAAGGTTGCAGATGGCGGGCAACCGACCGGTGGTGCTTTTGGGCGGCGGAACTGGCTATATCGGAGACCCCACCGGCAGGACGGATATGCGTTCTATGCTCACGCCGGAAGACATTAAACACAACTGCGACTGTTTTAAAAAGCAGATGGAACGGTTTATCGAGTTCGGCGAGGGCAAGGCGGAAATCGTAAACAACGCCGACTGGTTGCTCGACCTCAATTATGTGGAACTTTTGCGCGAAGTGGGCGCTTGTTTTACCGTAAACAATATGCTCCGCGCCGAATGTTATAAACAGAGAATGGAAAAGGGGCTTTCTTTTCTCGAATTCAACTATATGATTATGCAGGCGTACGACTTCTGGCATCTTAACGAAAAGTACGGTTGCAATATGCAGTTCGGCGGTGACGACCAGTGGTCCAACATGCTCGCAGGTACCGAATTGATACGAAAAAAGTCGGGAAAAGACGCTTACGCTATGACCATAACCCTGCTTTTGAACAGCGAGGGCAAAAAGATGGGCAAAACCGCAAAGGGCGCGGTGTGGCTTGACGAAAATAAGACAACGCCTTACGAGTTCTACCAGTACTGGCGCAACGTTGACGATAACGACGTAATGAAGTGCATCAAGATGCTCACGTTTATACCCGTTGACGAAATTGCGGAAATGGAAAAGTGGGAAGGCGCAAGAATTAACGAAAAGAAGGAAGTTCTTGCTTACGAACTGACTAAACTCGTCCACGGCGAAGAAAAGGCGCAAAAGGCGCAAAATGAGGCGCGCGCGGCGTTCGGCGGCGGCGGCGAACTCCCTCAAAAAGATATTGCGGTAGATAATCCCACAATAATAAACGTTCTCGTAGCGGCGGGCTTGTGCTCTTCCAACGGGGAAGCGCGCAGGCTTATCCAGCAGGGCGGCGTGAGCCTTAACGACGGCAAAGTGACCGACATAAATATGGCGGTCAAAAACGGCGACGTTGTACACAAGGGCAAGAAAATACACCTTAAAATAAACTTGAAATGAACAACGCGCCGTTGAAATACCTTTCTTTAAAAGGTGAGTGCGTAACTGAAAAGGTTATAGAAAAATCGCGTTTTATCACAACTTCGCGCCATGTGGAGGGAGAAGACGGGGCGCGCGCTTTTATAGAAGAAATCCGTTCGAAATATAAAGACGCAACTCATAACTGTTACGCTTATATACCGGATATTCAGGGCAATTTTCCCCGATTTTCAGACGACGGCGAACCGCAGGGCACCGCGGGTATGCCTATGCTTGAAGTTATAAAAAATAAAAGGCTCGTTCAAACGGCGGTTGTGGTAACCCGTTACTTCGGCGGCGTAAAACTCGGAGCCGGCGGGCTCGTGCGGGCGTATTCGGGCGCCGTTGCCGAAAATTTGTCCGCGGCGGCCGTCGTTTGCTTTCAGACGTGCTCGGAATTAAAAGTTTTTACCGACTATTCTGTTGCGGAAAACGTAACGCGTTTTATTGCTGAACGAAAAGGGGACCTTATAGACACAGCGTACGCCGAGGGCGTGGTTTTTACCGTCGCGGTCAAAAAAGAAGACGAAAGCGAGTTTTTGTCTTCGCTGACTAACCGTCTCAACGGCAGATTAAAAACCGAAAAAATAAAGGAATACTACTTTCCTTTCAGAATATAAAATGGCTGTTTTAAAAACCGAACGCTTTATTCTGGAACTTAATTACGGAGACTCGCAGGTCTCCGTAAATTTTTCCACGGGAGAATATTCGTGAAAATTCAGTATGAACTGCGAGCCGCAAAAGTTTAAAAATTTTACAAATATTTTGAATTATCTTTATTATTCGACGGCGTAACCCAAAAAAGAAAAGAGGCGCTTAAAAGTTTTATAGACGGGTGCCGCGGTAAAGTTCACCCGTTAAAAAACCGCAAAAAACTAAACGAATTTTTAAAAAAATAATTTGACCCCGACGGTTTCCGTCGGGGTTTTTATACGTATATTATAACCTTTTCCGATTTGGGCTTTTTAAGATATTGCTTTAAAACAAAACTCTTTTTTACGGTAAGCGCGCCGTGCGGGCAACCGTAAACGCATGTCAAACACCGCGAGCAATCGCCGCCTATCTGACCGTTTTTTATTGCCTTTTGCGGGCATAGACCCCCGCATATGTTGCAGTTAACGCAGTTATCGCCTCGTTTTATCTTAATAAGAAGCCTGCTTCTGAAATTTGTAAAGACTCCTGCAAAAGGAGCTTTCTGCCGACGGGGGATTTTAATGTAATCTGATTTAAAAATGCTGTTTATAACCGATTGCGGCGCTGACGGAACGCTGCCGTCGACTCCGCAATAAGTGTGATTGGCAGGCATATATGCCGCGGCTACCGTGTGTTTGCCCGTCAATTTATGCGCCTCGTAAATCGCGTTGCCCGCGCTTGCCTTTCCGTAAAGGGCTATAAAACAATAATGCGTCGCCTTCGCCCTTTTTAAAAATTTTTTTACGGTTTGCGGCAATCCCTGACAGTGCACGGGGAATACGCAAAAGAGCCTCTCGAAGTCAGCCCTCAAATTTGTTTCAAGCCGCATATCCAGCGTATCCCAGCCGAGCTTATCTGCTATATTTTCGGCAAGGGCTTTGCACTGCCCCGAACAGGAAAAATACGCTACGGCGTTCATTTGAAAAATTCCTTCATTATCGTGCACTCCGTCGGCTCGTCGAGAGTGAATCCCAGCCGGGTTTCAAGTTCTTTCAAAGCTTTATCGCGCGGGACGTTTCCGTCGCGCACGGCTATGGAAAGCTCTATGGCGCTGAAAGGTATCATTTTGCTCTGCATATTATAAAAACGTTTGAATTGCGTGTGTTCTTTGCAACGCTCGATTTTGCAACTTGTATGCAGAGCTTTATCGTTGCCTTCGGGCGCAACCCAGCCGCACTCGGTTTTAATAATATCTTTTACTTTTTCCCATTCGTACTTTCCGTTACATATTTTATCGAAATCAAACTGGATAAATGCGGGAATATTTCCGCTTCGCGACGAATGTCTTACCGCCGATTTTAACGGTTTTATTATTTGGGGTACCGTATGAATTGCTTGCGTCACGTTTTCGACAAGTTCGTTTTCATAGCCCGACAGCTTTACTATATTTTTCGTTCCGAATGCAAGTTGACTCATGGTTGTAAGCGTGTGGAACTGCCCGCGTTTGAGCGGCGGGCGCAGGGTTAAAATCCGTCCGAAATTGACTAAAAAATTCAAAAAACCGTTTTCGTGAAAGGTGTAGGCGATTTTGGGCGCCATACCGTTATAATACAGCCCCGCCATCTGTGCCGGTTCGTTGCCCGCTGTAAAATACGGAACTTTTTCCGCGACCAAAGTCGGGTAAAACAGCGCGTAAGCGAGCGAGGGGCAGGCGCACGCGTTGCCGTTCAGCCTATAAAGTTCGGCGTAAATCTTTTTTAAATCTTCGGCGCATACGCTGCGCTGAATAAATTCCACGTTTGTAAAATGCCTTTTGGCGTTTTCTATGCTCTTTAACGCACTTTCGGACGCGTAAGGAATAACCCATGTCAGCGCGAGGACGCGCAAATTTTTAACTTTTGCAAGGTAATATAAAAGAAAGGTTGAGTCTTTGCCGCCGGTATAAAACAATGCGATATCGAAGCGGGATTTTTTACTCTTTTTAATTTCGCATGTAACGGGAATCACGCTCTTTAAATTTGCGGTGCTTTCCTTGCTTGCGCAAATAGGGCACAGTCCGCGCTCATCGAATTCTATTCCGGGGATAATAAAATCGTTTGCACAGCAGCTTTTGCAAAACGTTGCCTCTTTGAGACTGCTCGGAGAAGTTGCGGGAGGGGTTTTCGAAATATCGCCGTTCACTATCAACTTTTTAACGGATTTAATCTCTTTTGCGTCAAGTTCTTTCGGTAAAGAATTTATTATACCGATTTGCCGTTTTGTAAGTTTTATTGCTTTGGCGTTGGGATTTTTGCCGATTTTCAAACCGAAATAAACAAGCTTTTTATTTATAATTTTTCTGCGCTGCTGCAAATAATACATTTTCAATTCCCTCGGAATTCCATGAGTTAAAAAGAGAATTCCTTTTTAAATTATACCGCCGACCGCCCCGACTTGTCAATAGCGCCGTTGACAAATTGCTCCGCGGGTGATAAAATAACGCTATGGCGGAAATAACTTTAATCGAACCTCAAAAAAAAGATAAAGAAAGGTGCAACGTATATATCGACGGCGTTTTTTATTGCGGAATAAAGCTCGAAGTCGCGGTTAAATACCGCTTAAAAGCAGGTATGCATATCGAGAAAAGCCGACTTGACGAAATCCAGCTCGAAACCGAAAAGAGTCAGGCTATGGATAAGGCGCTGAATTTTATTTCCGCCGCAATGAAAACCAAAAAACAGGTGCGCGATTATCTCTCTCGAAAGGGTTATACGCAAGCGGTTGTAGATTACGTTTCGGAAAAGCTCGAATATTATAAATTTACAGACGATTACGCCTATTGCCGCGCTTACGTTAACGGAATCAAGGGCAAAGGCAAGCGCGCTATAGAAGCCGACCTCATAAAGCGCGGCGCCGAACGTGCGGCGATAGAGGAAGTGCTCGGTGAAACGGAAGAAGATTCCGGTGCGGCGTTCGCCGTTCTCGAAAAATATTTGAGGAGCAAAGATTACAATAAAGAAAATCTTTATAAAGGTTTCAAATACCTTTTATCGAAAGGTTACGGTTACGATACGGCAAAAGCCGCAATAGCGAGGTGCGGAGCTGAAGATGAAGATTATTGAACTTGACAGCGTTGATTCTACCAACGAGTATTGCAAACGCAATTTTTCGGGCGAGGATTTTATGGTTATCGCCCGTCGCCAAACTTTCGGCAAGGGTACTAAAGGAAGAAGTTTTTCTTCCGAAGAGGGCGGGCTTTATTTTTCCGTAGTGAAAGCGTACGTCGACTTTCCTGCCGAAAACGCCTTTAAAATTATGATTAATACGTGCGTTGCCGTATGCAAAACGCTTGAAGAGTTCGGGATAAATCCCGTTATCCGCTGGGCTAACGACGTTTTAGTCGGAGGTAAAAAAATCTGCGGCACGCTTATAGAAAACACCTTTTCCGGCGGCAAAATCGTCCGTTCCGTCGTGGGGTGCGGTATAAACGTAAATAACTCACTGCCATCCGATTTAGAGGATATAGCCGTGAGTATGAAAGAAGCGACGGGCAAAACTTTTGACTTGCAAGACGTAAAGCAAACTCTTATAAAGTTTATAAAAAACAACTATTCCGTGGACGATTACAAGGGATATATTAACTGGTTTAACGCGCCCGTAACGCTAAAAACGGCGACGGAAGAATTTACCGCCACGGCGCTCGACGTGCTCCCCGACGGGCGGCTTAAAGTTAAAAGGGGCGGGGATATGCTTGAAATAAGCGCCGCGGAGGTGTCGTTGAGGATATGAATTGCAGGGTTTTGACAACTGCACGTATGCGTGCGGCCGACGCTTACACAATAAACGTTTTAAAAGTTCCGTCTGAAGAACTTATGCGCCGCGCGGGCGTTGCTTTGGCGGAAGAAGTTATCAAAGTCGCCGAAAAATTTAAAAATCCCGAAATTACGACGGTTTGCGGTTCTGGTAATAACGGCGGTGACGGCTTCGTCTGTGCGCAAGCGCTTTTAAATAAGGGTTACAACGTAAAAGTGTATTTTACGGGAGGCAATCTTTCGCCCGACTGTAAAAGAGAAAAAGACCGCTATAAAGGCGCTTATTTAAACCATATATGCGGGGCAATTGTTATAGATTGTATTTTCGGTACGGGTCTTTCTCGCGAAGTTACGGGCGAATTTAAAAGAGCGGTTGAAGAAATCAACTCGTCGGGCACCTATGTGATTGCTGCGGATATTCCCAGCGGGTTGGACGGCGATAACGGTCTTTTGCACGGTTGCGCCGTTAAGGCAAATTTAACTGTTGCGATAGGCGAGTATAAAACCGGTATGTTTCTAAACGACGGGCTCGACTATTGCGGTAAAATAATCAGGCGCGACGTAGGCATTGCATACCCCGAAACCGACCGCATAATTCTCAATTGCCCCGATAATATGCCGCGGTTTTTCCCCGAAAGGCAAAAAAATTCCAACAAGGGCACTTTCGGTTCTGCTTGTCTTTGCGTAGGGTCGAAAGAGTATGCAGGCGCGGCGGTGCTCTCGCTCGAAGGCGCTTTGCGTTCGGGGTGCGGATACGTAAAACTTTCTTCGTGTAATAATTTAAAATACGCTCTCGTTACAAAGTTTCCGTCAGTAATTTATATCCAAGAACCTGACCTTGGCGCAGACGCGGTCGTTATCGGTTGCGGCAGGGGAGTGGGTCCGGAATTGTATTCCGAAGTAAAATTCTTTCTCGCAAATTATAAAAAAACTCTCGTTCTCGATGCCGACGCGTTAAACAGCCTTGCAAAGTTCGGCGTCGAAATTTTAAAAAATAAAAGTTGCGCCGTGATAATAACGCCGCACGTTAAAGAATTTTCGCGGCTTATCGGTTCGGAAGTTGAACGGATCGCCTCGGACCCGTTGAATCTGTCGCGGGATTTTGCAAAAGAATACGGCGTTACCGTGGTTTTGAAATCCGCCTCCACGATTATAACCGACGGCGAACGTACCGTTTTGAGCGTGCGCGGAACTACCGCGCTTGCAAAGGGCGGCAGCGGGGATATTCTTGCGGGTTTCCTTTGCGGAACGCTTGCCCGCGGACTAAATTCTTTTGACGCGTCGGTTTGCGCCGTTACCGCGCTGGGCGTTGCCGCGGAAATAGCCTCCGAACAAAAAACAGATTATTGCGCTACGGCATACGATATAATAAATAATCTCCATTATTCGGTTAAGTACTTGACAGAATAATTTGTATCTGTTATATTGATTTCGTTGAGAGGGAGTAGTTACAAGGTTTACGGCAACATTCCCCGACGGGTTTCCGTCGTGCCGCGGCCCCTTAATTATAAGGAACAAGACTTTCGACTTAAAAAGCGTTTTTTTAAGTCGGGGGTCTTATATTTTTGTCCCGACTTACCTAAAATAGTTAAAAGAGGTATTTTATGGCAGGCGAAATCGTATTAAACGTTTTTTTGTTGCTTCTGGGCTTCGTGCTTTTGGTAAAGGGCGCCGATTTTTTTGTGGACGGCGCTTCGGGTATAGCTAAAAAGCTAAAAATTTCCACGTTTATTATCGGCGTTACGGTTGTGGCTTTGGGAACGTCCGCCCCCGAGCTTGCGGTAACAATGATGGACGCCTTCGCGGGTTCGGGCGAACTTATCGTAGGTAATATTCTGGGGAGCAACGTTATAAACGTATTGCTTATACTGGGTATTTCGGCGGTTATTTGCAAGTTGCCCGTAGAGAAGACCACGCGGATTATAGATTTGCCCGTGCTCATAATCACAAGCGCGCTTTTTGTTCTTTTGGGTGCGTTCGACAACGTTTTTACTTGGTGGGAGGGCTTGATTTTAGTAATCCTTTACGCCGCATTTATGGTATATAACGTTTTTCTCGCAAAAAAACAAACTAAAGTTATGTTGGAAGAAGCGACCGCCGCGGCGGCTATTTTCGAAGGAGACAACGTTTGCGGCGTGTCGGATTCGGCAACCAAATGGCAAAAGATTAAATCGGGATACGAAAATCTGCTTACTAAAGTGTGGTTCCTTATAATCATAACCGTCATAGGGCTTGCGATGGTGGTGGGCGGGGCGCAACTCGTTGTAAATTCCGCTCAATTTATCGCGCAGGACGTCTTTAAAATCAGCCCCGAAATAGTCGCGTTGACAGTCGTTGCGTTCGGAACGTCTTTGCCCGAACTCGTAACCTCGGTTTCCGCGGCGCGCAAGGGCGACGTAGGTATTGCCACCGGCAACATAATAGGCAGTAATATAGCCAATATATTGCTTATCGGCGGCGTCGGCGCGCTCTGTACAGGTTCTGCGGGGCTTGCTTTTTCTACGGAAGGAATAGTTAGCGGACTCGTTGCTCTCGGCGCGGCGCTCATTCTCTTTGTTTCGAGCTGGGGAAAAACCAAATCGATTACGAGAATAGCGGGCGTCGTCCTGCTCGTTTGTCTCGCCGCGTATTACACGTTCCTTTTTCTCAATTTGTATATATTTAAATTGTATTGATAAGTATAAAATCCGCCTGCACTGTCAATATTAAGTGTAGGCAGTACATATAATGAATTATACCCTGCCGAAGTGAGGTAGTTTATGACAATTAAGCGCGGAGAATTATATTACGCCGATTTGTCGCCCGTTGTAGGAAGCGAGCAGGGTGGGATAAGACCCGTTCTCGTCGTTCAGAACGACGTGGGGAACAAATATTCCCCTACGGTGATAGCGGCAGCCGTGACAAGCAAAATCAATAAGGCAAAGCTCCCGACGCATATCGAACTTCCTTCCGAAAGCTACGGACTTGCGCGCGATTCGGTAATACTTTTAGAACAGATCCGTACTCTCGATAAGCGCAGATTAAAGGAAAGAATAGGCGAACTTAACGAATTAACCATGTCTAAAGTGGATAAAGCTATTTTGATAAGTCTGGGCTTTGCAAAATAAATAATCCCCCGTGTTTTACGGGGGATTTTATTATTTATTTATCAAAGATTCAAACAATTTTTCATAACGTGTCGCAATTTCCGTCCAGTTGCCGCCTTGAATCGTGTCGAGTTTTTCTATTACGTTGCGGTACAGTTCTGGGTCGTTTATTATTTTAAAAATCTTTTCGGCAAACTTTCTTTCGTCGCGTTCGCTTGTAAATCCGTTTTTATCGTTTGTCAGACGCTCGCATGACCCGCAGTCGTCAAATGTAAGCGTAGGCGTGCGTTGTTTTGCGGCTTCCGCTATAACCAGACTGTCATTGTCGAATGTTGATGGGAACAGTAAGAGGTCGGCTTTTCTATAATAATTATTAAGCGCGTCTTTATCGGTTACAAGTCCCTTAAAAACAACGTTGCTTTCAAGGCCTTCTTTTTTAACGAGTTTTTTCAGCTTTTTTTCGTAATTGCCGGTGCCTACCAAAGTAAAAGTGAAGTCTGTGTAATTCATTTCACGCTTTAAAATTCCCAAAGCTTTTAAAGAAAACTGAACGTTTTTGACTTTTACCAATCTACCGCAGAATATAAAATCAGCGGGTTTTCCGGTTAGCAGATTTTTTTCGCTTTCCGAGTGAGCAACGGTAATTTCGGGGAAGCCGTTTCTTATAACTTCGATTTCGCCTTTAAAACCGTAATTGTACAGCTCGCGTTTCATATCGTAAGAAACGGTGGTCACTTTGTCGGCTTTTTCAAGTTTTTTGACCAGCGATTTTATCATAACGTTCGTAATGAAATTGCTTTTGGTGGAGTCGTAAAAAGCGTCTTTGAATTTTGTGTGAATGGTGGCGACTACGGGAACGTTTAATTTCTCGCCGCATTTTACCGCAAGCCTCGCCATGCCCGATGCGGTGCAAAAATAGATAACGTCGGGTGCGAAAGCGGCCGCGAGTTTTAAAACTCGGCGGTATTCGGCTTTCGCCAATACCGCCATATCGTTTTTACTGACTGCTACACTTTTAACGCGGTAAACTTTAAATTCTTCAAATATCTGTTCGCGGTGGTAATCGGGAGCGAAAAAAATTATTTCGTGTCCTGATTTTTTCAGTTCTTTACATAAGTTATATACGGCGAATTCGGTTCCGCCTATTCCGGGAAAAAAACTGTCTGTAAAAACCGCTATTTTCATAAATTTTCTCCTTGTTGACTCAAAAAGTATATATTAAATTCCGCAAAATGTCAATATTTCAAAATGTTACAAAATTTTCAAGGTTCGGCGCTTAATATCACATTGTTTTCACCCGCTTGGGATTGACAAAACCTCTTGTTTTTGATATTATAACCATATATGTTTAAAAATAAATTAAAACCCCAGTTCGGCAAGTTAAGCATTATACTTCTCGTGGTTATAGCGGTGCTTTTAGCCTCCGACCTAGTAACTAAATATCTCGAAGAAGCATACAGCTGGCACGCCGTAATAATACCCGACTTTATAGTGATAAGGTTCGGCGTGCGCAATCAGGGTTGCGCATTCAGCTTTTTAGACGAAAACCCGCAGATAGGCCAGCCGATTTTAATTACGCTTACGTTTATTTTGCTTGCGGTTCTCATATTCGGGTTTATATTTATGCCCAACAGGCTTATAGTTTTAAAAACCGCCGTTTCCATGCTAATAGCGGGCGCGCTGGGCAACCTCGTTGACAGGTTGGCGTTTTTCGAAGTGCGCGACTGGTTCGGGCTCAACATTTTCGGTCGGCTGGCGTTTTGTAACTTTGCGGATTTTTGGATAGTTCTCGGCGCTATACTCGCCGTAGTGGATATGCTGTTTTTCTGCGAATACGCGGTGTTTCCTTTGACAAAATCGGCAAAAGCCGCGCAAAAAGCAAAAAAAGAGGAAGAAGAACGTAAGAAGGCGGAAGAAGCGAACACGTTTTCCGCAAGTGCCGACGAGGCGCCTTTGAACGAAACGGACGAAGCGGACGGGCAAGCTCGAAAACAGGATACGGAAGATAATAATTTATGAAAAAAGCAACGTTTACCGCGCGGGAAAATTTTACCCGCGCCGATGTTTTTTTAAGCGAAAATCTCGACGGCTATACCCGTTCGGCGGTTAAAAAATTGTTTGAAAGCGGTTTGGTTAAAATAAACGGCAAACCGGTGAAAGCTTCGCAACAGGTTTTTTGTGGCGCCGTTGCCGAAGTAGAACTGCCAGATCCGGTGGAATATTCGGCCCGCCCCGAAGATATTCCCATTGATATAGTTTACGAAGACGAAGATATCGCTGTGGTAAACAAACCGCAGGGGATGACGGTGCATATGGGTAACGGCAATGCGGACGGTACTCTCGTAAACGCGTTGCTGTTCAGATTGGGAAATTTGAGCGGGATTAACGGGGTAATTCGCCCAGGAATAGTTCACCGCATAGACAAGGACACTTCGGGACTGCTCGTAGTCGCAAAAAACGACTCGGCGCATTTGAGCCTTTCGAAACAGATAGAAGAAAAGACCTGCCGCCGGACTTATCTCGCGCTTTTGGAAGGAACGGTAAAAGACGATAGCGGTACCGTTACCACGTACATAGGGCGCGACCCGAAAGACAGGATTAAAATGGCCGTTGTGGAGCCGGAAAAGGGTAAAATAGCGATAACCGACTATACCGTTTTGAAAAGGTATGAAAAAGGTTTCACTCTGTGCCGTTTCGATTTACATACAGGCAGAACTCATCAAATCCGCGTCCACGCAAAATTCATAGGGCATCCTGTAGTCGGCGATCGGGTTTACGGTGTAAAAAAACAAAAATTCAGTCTTAACGGTCAGCTCTTACATGCGTGGCGGCTCGCGTTGACTCACCCCGTAACAGGTAAAGAGATGAGTTTCGAGGCGCCTTTACCCGATTATTTTTCCGATATTCTCACAAAATTGCATTAAACGGTTGCAAAAAAGCATAGCGATTGCTATACTTTAAAAGCAAATCGAAATTAAAAGGAGATTATTTTTATGGCAAGGAAAAAGAAAACGACCACTACGACCAGCACAACAGGGACGCGTTCTGTGGTTAATATCTGCGCATTCTGGGCTATGGTTATAGCCGCGCTAGCATATATTTTCAGCGGGCTCGTAGCTTTTTTAATCAGCGTATTCGAATCTATTCGCGCCTCAAAATCTGCGGCGACGCTTTCTACTCTCGTGCACATTTTCACGTTTTTAGGCAATATCGCGCTTATCGTTGCGATTGCTATCCCCGCGTGGCACTTTGTAAGGGGAAAGAACAAAAGCTGGCGCATTCTTTACTGGATTTGTCTTGTAGTATTCGCGCTCGGCGTTGTTTTGGGTATGCTTGGCGGAATCTTATAATTTGAAACAAAATCCCCGCGGTAGCGGGGTTTTTCTTTACAAAAAATCACAAATAATTTATAATGTGTTTATCACTCATTTAACGGTTTTATTATGGCTAATCCTTTAATAGCAATAGTCGGCAGACCTAACGTAGGCAAAAGTACGTTTTTTAACAAAGTTGTCGGCAAAAAAATATCTATAACGGAAGACAAGCCCGGCGTCACGCGCGACAGGCTCTATGCCGACGGTGAATGGCGCGGTAAAGTTTTTACGCTCGTCGATACGGGCGGTATAGAACTGCGTTCGGAAGACGTTATGTGGCGCGAAATAAAAAAACAGGCGGAAGTAGCCGTTGAAACCGCGCAGGTAATAATACTTCTGGTGGACGGAAAGGAAGGGCTTACCGCTTCGGACTACGACGTAGCCGATATGTTGCGCCGCAGTAAAAAACCCGTTATTCTGGCTGTAAATAAAATAGACGATTATTCGCAGGACAAACTTTTCGAGTTCTATTCTCTGGGGCTAGGGGAACCGTTCGCCGTATCTGCGGAACACGGCACCGGTATAGGCGACGTTCTTGACGAGGCAGTCGGCTGGTTCGAAAAGGGCGAAACCATGCAAGACGACAGCATAAAAATAGCCGTGGTGGGCAAGCCCAACGCGGGGAAATCCAGTTTGGTAAACAGGCTTTTGGGTTTCGAACGCTCCATAGTGACCGATATCGCAGGTACTACGCGCGACGCTATAGATACAAAACTGCGGTACGGTGACAGAGAGTACACAATTATAGATACCGCCGGTATACGCAAAAAGAGCAGGGTTGACGACAGCGTGGAGTACTATTCGCAACTGCGTGCGTACGACGCCGTGCGCCGCGCGGACGTGTGCCTGCTCGTTGTGGACAGTGCCGAAGGGTTGACCGAGCAGGACGTGCGAATTATAGGTTACGTGCACGAACAGGGTAAACCTTCCGTAATAGTAATGAACAAGTGGGATCTTATAGAAAAGGACACCAACACAATAAACAAGTTTCAGGCAAAGTTATCGGAAGATTTAAAATTTATGGATTATTTCAAATCCATATATATTTCCGCAAAGACGGGGCAGCGCGCCGAAAGATTGTTTTCGGTGATAGACGAAGTTTACGCGCACTCGAATTTCCGTATTCCCACGGGCACGCTTAACGATTTAATATCGGATACCGTCCGTGCGAACGAGCCGCCCTCGTATAACGGCAGAAGGCTGAAAGTATATTATTCTTCGCAGGTTGCCGTTGCTCCGCCCACGTTTGTGTTAAAAGTCAATTCCACCGATTTGCTTCACTTTTCATACGAAAGGTTTCTTGAAAACGTAATTCGTAAAAACTTCGATTTTTCCGGTACGCCGGTAAAAATAATTGTGAGGGAGAACGGAGAGCAGTGACCGAAATTTCTTTTTCGCAAATCTGGTATTGGTTGATTCTTTGTGCGGCGGTCAGCTACCTAATAGGTTGTTTCAACTTTGCGGTGGTTATATCGCATTTCAAGCACCGCGATATACGCGGAGTGGGAAGCGGCAACCCCGGCACAATGAATATGACCCGCACATTCGGACTGAAGGTAGGCGCTATAAACTTTTTTTGCGACGTAATAAAGGGCGGGCTTCCCGCCGTGATAGTTTGGGTAATTTTCAAAGACTACGTTTTTGCCGGTACTGCGGACTACGCGTTACCCGAAATCGAATATTTCGGAAGAGCCGGCGGAGTGCTTGTTTCCGACTTTATGCGTTATTTTTGCGGATTGTTCGTAATTATAGGGCATATCTTCCCCGTAACAATGAAGTTTAAAGGCGGTAAAGGCATAGCCTCTACCATGGGGCTGTTCTCGTTTGCGCTTCCTTGCGAACAGTGGTGGTTCTTTCCGATAGCGGTTGTGTTCCTTTTCGGGGTTCTCGCCTATATCGCGGTCACGGAGTGGGGCAGTATGGGGTCGCTCATAGGCGTTGCGGGGTTAACTATATGGCAGGCGGCGCTGTTTATAGACAGATATTTGGTTTGCCTCACCAATCCGTGGGTTATCGTGCTTTTGATGATACTACTGTCAATCAATATCTTAACGTGGACGGCGCACAGGAAAAATATTTATAAACTGCTTGCGGGCGAAGAGCACCGGACTTCGGTTAAAAAATCAAAAAATAAAAAGAGGGTTTAAAGCACCCTCTTTTTTTATAAAATTTCTTCCATAGTCAGTTGTTGCGGCTTCATCCCGAGGTTCTCGTAAAATTTCACGGCGCCGTCGTTGTTTGTCCAAACTTTCAAGGTTACGTTATAAAACTTTTCCGCTCGCGCAAACCGTTTAACGTAAGCGTAAAGTTCTGTTCCGACGCCCTGCCGTCGAGCGTTTTTATCAACGCAAAAATTTTCGATGTAAAGCGTTTTAATCGGTTTTTGAATTGTGCTCCGCTTTTTTTGCCCCTCGCAAAAAACGTAGCCGACAACTTCGCCTTGTTCGTTTACGGCTACGAAACACGGGCGGTTGAAGTCTTCTATAAGTTCGGCAAGCTCTCCGTCGGAATATTTTTTTGCGTTCGCAACGAAAATATCAGGTCTGATTTTTGCGTGCGTTTGCGAAATCTGATACATCAGCCTGTTGATTGAGTGTATATCGTTTAAATTGGCTCTTCTTATAATCATGACAACGGCAAATTCACTTCAATGTTTTTCTCATTAAAAAATTTTTAAGTTTAACTCCGCCGCAATCGACTTCGTTTTCTCTTACAATATCATATCCGCGGTTTTCAAAAAACGGTTTAGCTGTTTTAGAAGCGTAAACGGTAATCCGTGCAAATCCGCGTTCCAGTTCGTCGCACAGGGCGGAGGCAACGCCGCGCCGCTGAAAGTCCTTGTGTACGTAAAGCAGGTCTATGCAACCGTTTTGGTCTACGCTTCCGAATCCCGCAATTTTGCCGTTTATTTCCGCGGTTAAAGTGTTTTGTTCTTTAAGTCGTTGTCTGCATTTATCGAGCGAGTCCGAATTCTTTATCCATGCTTCGGTTTGACTCTGCGAATAGTCGTCAGAGCATACGGTACGCACGGAGCCTGCAAAAAGTGCGGAAATCTCTTCAAAATCTTCGTCACGGTATTTTCTTAATTTCAGTAAATCCAAACGGATATTTACGTCGTAAACACCGTCTATTAATATATAATCAAGACCGTGTTCGACGCACCCGCGCAAATTACGGGCGTTATCTTCGATCAGTGTGTCTTTCTCTATACCTTTACCGAGTCGTTTTTCTATTACGTTTTCTAATTTTATAATATCGCTATAATTGGCTTCTATATAATTCTCGCTCATAATAAGACAGTAATATTTTATTTCGCGCAGATAATTTCGGCTGAAATCTTTTTTCCAGTCAAAAGGTATATAGCAACCTTCTATTATTAAATGTTGTCCGTTTTCTATGGCTGTTTTAATAATTTCTTTTGCAATATTCCAAAGATAAGCGGTGAGTTTTTCGTCGTCGCAAACGGTAATGGGAGTGTTTCCGCTTCGTATGAGCCCCATCTTTAAATGGTCGAGGCTTAAATAAGGTATTTTGTATTCGTCGGTGAGTTTTTGCGCCGCCGCCGTTTTGCCCGTATGCGACGCGCCACAAATCAAAACTATCATAATTTATCGTTTCGGCAATTAATCGCGTTTTTGTAACTCAATAAAACGTGTGTTATCCCGAAAAGCACTGCGAAAATTGCGAGCGGAATATATGCAAGCATAATTGAGCTGAACAAAAACACTGCGGAAGGAAGCAAAGAGAGAGACAGCGCTTTCAATTTGCCGTTTTTATTCCATAGCGCTATCCAGAATATTAGGTAAGCAAAGCACAGCGCGCCGTTTACGGATAAGTATACGGTAAGCGCGTGGTCAAACCAAAAATCGAAATATGTATAAGGAATATTGAAAATCATTAAAGCGAAACATGCGTATCTGCCGATTTGTTCCAAAATTTCAACCGTTTTATTTTTATAAGAATTTGAAAAGCCGTCTTTACATTTTATTGCGTAAATTATGTTGGGTATCATAATTATTGCAATTATAGCAAGTCCGTAATAATTGAACCAGTCCATAAAATCATTTTAACATTTCTGAAAGCTATTTGCAATCCTTTTATATATTCTCTTACTATTGTGGTTAAGAATACAAAAAAGACACCGGAAACACAAAATTTTCAGTGTCTTTTTGTTAGTATCCTTTTCGGTTACTGAATATGGTGGAGCTAATCGGGTTCGAACCGATGACCTTTTGACTGCCAGTCAAACGCGCTACCAACTGCGCCATAACCCCTTAATTACCGTAATATTTTACGGTATTATTATAATTTTGTCAATGAATTAGCAGCCTGTTTAAGATTTTTAGCTTTACGTTTTTGAGGATTTTGCCGGTGCTTGAAATAAAAAATAGCGAACCATTTTTGGGTCGTTATTTATCTAAATCGGTGGGCGAGAATGTGTGCCATAAGAACACCCAAAACTTTCACAAGTTAATATATACGCAGTATATATTAAAAATGCTTAAATTGCAAGGGCTTTTGAGATAAAGTGTAAAAAGCCCCGACGTTTTAGTTCGTCGAGGCTTAATCTATGCCTTAATTCCCAAACCGACTTGCTCTGTACTTATTATAGTATAGCAAATACATATAAAATATCAACGGTTAATATTGAGGAATACAAAAACTTACTTTATGGCAGATAGGCGAGAGCTTATCTTGACAAATTCTCCTCCGAACTCATATGCAGCAAAAAAGACAGGTAATTTTACCTGTCTTTTTTGCTGGTGGGAGGTGGTGGATTCGAACCACCGAAGTCGGAGACGTCAGATTTACAGTCGGCACTGCAACCTTCTAATATACATAATTTACTTATTTTTAACAAAATTAGCGTATAAAACTGCAAATTATTTATTGAACTTCTTATAATTATTTAATAATAAAAAATTAGTCCCAACCAATCCCAAGCAAATTGCCCTGTCATTTTTTAT
>CAJTUK010000003.1 GCA_910579525.1 uncultured Christensenella sp.
ACGGAAATTCATCCTTTCAGATGGTTTCGAGGTATAAATTATTAAAATAATAACTAAATCAGCCTTATTTTATGGGAAGAACCACAACAATGTGGTTCTTTTTTTGTTTGTAACTTGGGAACAGCGTGAGTTGGGAGAAGTGGGGGATACTTATGCTGGTTTATCTGGTAAATCAAAAGAAGACTTTGGACACGGCGAAGCCGAATTTGTACCTTATATGAATGTTTTTACGAATCCAATTGCCGATGTGACTATGACAGAGGCTATTGAGATAGACGACCGACAGGCTAAGGTAAAAAATGGTGATGTACTATTTACAACGTCGTCAGAAACACCTGAAGAGGTCGGGATGTCGTCAGTTTGGCTTAAAAATGGTTCAAATACATATCTAAATAGCTTTTGTTTTGGGTTTAGGCCAAGTGAATCAATAAACTCCTTTTATCTAGCTTATATGCTACGGTCGAGCGGTGTAAGGAGAAAAATTGTGTTTTTGGCGCAAGGGATATCCCGATACAATATTTCCAAAAAGAAAATGATGGAAATAAAAGTGCCTATGCCAATTTGCGCTGAGCAGCGACAACTTGGGGAAATTTTTAGACTATTAGATAACCTTATCACCCTTCATCAGCGACAGCTTGAAAAGCTCAAAAATATCAAGGCTGCGCTGCTTGAAAAGATGTTTGTGTAAGCCCAAAAGGAGGTGTAAAAATTATGAGTTTTAGTAGTGAACTTGAATTTGAAAGCGCACTTATAAAACAGCTCTTTGAAAAGGGTTGGGAAAAAACTGTTTTGAAAAACAAAACGGAAAAAGAACTGCTCCAAAATTGGGCAGATATTCTTTTCGAAAATAACCGTGGAATAGACCGCTTGAATGATTATCCATTGACCGAAACGGAAATGGATCAGATTGTCGAGCAAATTCGGACGCTACGTACCCCCTTAAAATTAAACGGCTTTATCAATGGAAAAACGATACATATAAAACGCGACAACCCGGACGACAAAATACATTTTGGCAAAGAGGTAAGTCTTACAATTTACGACAGGCAAGAAATAGCTGCCGGGCGTAGCAGATACCAAATTGCAGAGCAGCCGAAGTTCCCCACAAAATCAAGTCTATTAAACGATAGGCGCGGGGATATGATGCTTTTAATTAACGGGATGCCCGTAATTCATATTGAATTAAAACGTAGCGGAGTGCCTGTAAGTCAGGCTTGTAATCAGATTGAAAAGTACGCTCATGAAGGCATATTCACGGGTCTATTCTCATTAGTGCAGATTTTTGTTGCTATGAATCCCGAGGATACAGTGTATTTTGCTAACCCAGGTCCAGACGGAAAATTTAATAAAGATTACTTCTTCCATTGGGCGAATTTTAACAATGAACCCATAAAAGATTGGCAGAGCATAGCGTCAAGTTTACTTTCTATCCCTATGGCGCACCAAATGATAGGCTTTTATACCGTAGCTGATGATACTGACGGGATACTGAAGGTAATGCGCAGTTATCAGTACTACGCGGCAAGCGCAATCTCGGATAAAGTGTCCAAAACCAAGTGGAGTGAAAAGAATATATACGGCGGTTACATTTGGCATACTACGGGGTCTGGCAAAACTATGACCTCTTTCAAATCAGCTCAGCTTATAGCCAACTCAAAGGATGCGGACAAGGTTATATTCCTTATGGACAGAATAGAACTTGGAACGCAGTCACTCCTAGAATATAGGGGATTTGCAGACGATGCCGATGCCGTACAAGCTACCGAAAGTACGGATGTGTTAATTTCAAAATTAAAAAGTTCCGATCCAGCAAATACGCTTATAGTGACGTCAATACAGAAAATGAGTAATATCAAAGCAGACGGTTCGGTTAACGATAAAGACATAGCGACCATTAACGATAAACGGTTAGTGTTCATCGTGGATGAATGCCACCGCTCAACGTTTGGCGAGATGCTAAGCACAATAAAGAACACGTTCCCGGCGGCGATTTTCTTTGGCTTTACGGGTACTCCCATTCACGACGAAAACCAAAGGAATATGAGTACTACGGCAACGGTATTCGGCGATGAGTTGCACCGTTACAGTATTGCCGACGGGATTCGGGATAAGAATGTATTGGGGTTTGACCCTTACATGGTGTGTACTTATCGGGATAAGGATGTGCGCCAAGCTGTCGCATTGGAACAAGCCAGAGCAAAGGACGTGCAGGAAGCCCTCAGCGACCCTCGTAAGAGCAAAATCTATTATGACTACATGGATGCGCGGAAAGTTCCTATGGCGGGTTATTATGACGACGTAGGGGCGTATGTGAGGGGTATAGAGGACTTTCTCGGCAGGTCGCAGTACGAAAGAGCAGAACACAGAGAACAGGTCGTAAAAGACATAATTGAGGGCTGGCAGACATTGAGTCGTGGCGGCAAGTTCCACGCAATCTTTGCAACCAGCAGTATCCCCGAAGCGATTGAATATTATAGGCTTTTCAAGTCGAAAAATACGGGGTTAAAAATAACGGCGCTGTTCGACCAAAACATTGATAACAACGAAGGCGCAGCGGTGAAAGAAGATGCCGTTGTAGAAATGTTGGATGATTATAACAAACGGTACGACCAAAAGTTTACGATTCCTACATATCAAAAATTTAAGAAGGATGTGTCGTTGAGATTAGCGCACAAAAAGGTATATATGGGGATTGAGCGTACCCCAGACCAGCAAATCGATTTGCTTATAGTAGTTGACCAAATGCTGACGGGCTTCGACTCCAAATGGATAAATACCCTTTATCTCGATAAGCTGTTGCGGTACGAAAATATTATTCAAGCATTTTCTCGAACCAATCGTCTTTTCGGGGCAGAGAAACCGTTTGGTACGATTCGATATTACCGTAAACCGCACACAATGAAACGCAATATTGATAGTGCCGTAAAACTCTATTCAGGGGATAAACCGTTAGGCTTGTTTGCTGATAGACTTGAAGGTAATTTGAACTCGATAAATGCAGTATACCAGGATATCTATGACCTGTACGAGTCTGAACGGATAGCGAACTTTGAACGCTTACCCGATACACGTGAGGGGAAAGCTAAGTTTGCCTTGCTGTTTAAAATACTCAATGCATATCTTGAAGCGGCAAAAGTGCAAGGGTTTGTATGGAGCAAAAACGAATACCATTTCAAGCACGATGACGGCGAAGCGGTTACTGTCGTGGTCGCGTTAGATGAGAGAATTTACCTCACGTTATTGCAACGCTATAAAGAACTTTCCCGTTCAACTACGCCCGGCGATGACGCACCGTTTGAAATCGAGGGATATATAACCGAAATAAATACGGGCGTTATAGATGCCGAATATATGAATTCTCGGTTTGAAAAGTATTTAAAAGCATTGCAATCTGATGCGCCAGCCGAAGTAATAGAGCAAACGCTGAACGAATTACATAAGACATTTGCATCGTTGTCGCAGGAAGAGCAGAAATTCGCAAATATCTTCTTAAGGGACGTCGAACGCGGTGATGCAAAAATCGAAGAGGGCAAAACTCTCCAAGATTATATTGCCGAATATCAAGTAAACGCAAAGAACGACCAAATCCATCGTTTCGCTGCGGCTCTCGGCGTTGATGAAGTAAAATTGAGAGCGATAATGGCGTTACATGTAACCGAAAGTAATATTAATGAATACGGGCGGTTTAATGCTTTGGTCGAAACGGTCGATAAGGCAGTAGCAAAGCATTATTTTGAAAAAACCGAGGGGCAACCCGTTCCGTCATTTAAGCTGTCAATGAAAATCAACGCGATTTTACGGAAATTCATCCTTTCAGATGGTTTCGAGGTATAAATTATTAAAATAATAACTAAATCAGCCTTATTTTATGGGAAGAACCACAACAATGTGGTTCTTTTTTTGTTTGTAACTTGGGAACAGCGTAAGGCAAAAACTTTGTTTATATCGTATGCCGAAAAAGGCTATCCCGAACTCCCCGTGTTATCAGCAACTCAAGATAAAGGTATGGTATATAGGGATGATACAGGTAAAAATATATTTCACGATAAAAATAACGAAATAAGCTATAAAAGAGTGCAACCTGGACAATTTGTAATACATCTACGCTCGTTTCAAGGAGGATTTGCGCATTCGAATATATTGGGTATAACATCGCCCGCATACACTATATTTGGGTTTAAAGACGACGAAAAACAATGCGATTTATATTGGAAGTATGTTTTCTGTTCTTCTGAATTTGTTAAAAGATTAGAAACTGTTACCTATGGAATTCGTGATGGCCGCAGTATTAGTTACGATGAGTTTTTAATAATGAAATTTATTGTTCCGAAATATGAGGAACAAGTACAAATTGCAAGCATTTTAATAGAAATCGACAACCTTATCACCCTTCATCAGTGTAAGGATTTTGCTCTCGATACAAACAAAGCATTTCAGCAGAGATGTCTACTAAGCATAAAATCGGCTAATGCTTGGGAACAGCGTAAGGTTGGTGAATTGCTTATAGAACGTAATGAACAAACACCTAAAAGCGATGAGTATCCGCTTATGGCGTTTATTGCAAATGAAGGAGTAGCTCCCAAAGGCGAAAGATACGATAGAAGCTCTCTAATTAACGACACTGAAAATAAGCTCTATAAAAGGACGGAGTATGGGGATTTTATTTATAGTTCAAATAATCTCGAAACTGGGTCAATTGGGGTAAATAAGTATGGAAATGCCACGATTTCGCCTGTTTATAGTATTTTTTATACTACAGAATTAGCTGATTCAGATTTTATTGGACGCAGACTAATTAGAAAAGATTTTATAAATGAGATGGTTAAATGGCGGCAAGGTGTCATCTATGGACAATGGCGTATTCATGAAGACGACTTTGTAAAAATTAAAATTTGCGTGCCGAAAACTTGTGAGCAACGCAAAATTGGTGCAATTCTAGACAATCTCGATAACCTTATCACCCTTCATCAGCGTAAGCAAACAATAAAAAAGAGGTCAAAAATGGACGAAAAACGACGTGTGAATTATTTGATGATTGCCAATGCTTGGGAACAGCGTAAGTTGGGAGAAGTGGGCAAAGCTCAGTCTGGTATAGGTTTTCCAGATAGAGAGCAAGGTGGTAAGGACGGTGTCCCTTTTTATAAGGTTTCCGATATGAATAATTATGGAAATGAACACGAAATGTATAGTGCAAATAACTATGTCACAGAAGAGCAATGCAGACGCAACGGTTGGACGCCCATAACAGAGATTTCTGTCATTTTTGCTAAGGTAGGGGCGGCAATTATGCTAAACCGCAAGAGATTGGTGCGTTTTTCGTTCCTTTTAGACAATAATACGATGGCGTATAAGTTCGGTAGCGATTGGAACATTGATTTTGGTAAGACGTTATTTGAGCGTATAGATTTAACAGAGTTAGTCCAAATTGGGGCATTACCATCCTACAATGCAACCGATATTGAAAGCCTTGAAATTTCAATGCCTGATAAACCAGAACAATATCAGATTGGCAAGTTTTTTAGACAGTTAGATAACCTTATCACCCTTCATCAGCGTGGGTTGATTAAAATACAAGGAGATAAAAAATGGCAAAAAAGGAAATTTCAGAAGAATTGTTCAGCGATTATTTTGAACGCTGGATAAGAGTTTACAAAGAGGGCGCAATAAGAAAAGTTACGATGAACAAATATCTGCTGGCTCATACGTGGCTTAAAAAATTGATTCCCGATTTAAAAATGCGCGATATGGATAGAATTGCATATCAGCGGTTGTTGAACGATTATGCAAAATATCACGAACGTCAAACGACGATGGATTTTCACCATCAGCTCAAAGGAGCTATTTTAGATGCGGTCGACGAAGGGCTGATACCGCGCGACCCCACTAGGAAAGCTATAATAAAAGGGAAACCTCCCCGTGATAAAAAGCCGAAATATCTGAGTCAATTTGAGTTGCATACGCTGTTGGCAAATCTTGAATTAAAAGGTGAGGTCAATTGGGATTGGCTGATATTATTGGTTGCAAAAACAGGGATGCGCTTTTCCGAGGCATTAGCTATTACGCCGAAAGATTTTGATTTTTCGCATCAGGCATTGTCCATCGGTAAGACATGGGATTATAAAGGAAAAGGTGGCTTTCTGCCCACGAAAAATAAGACCTCCGTTCGTAAAATTCAGATTGATTGGCAGACGGTCGTACAGTTTTCTGAACTTATAAAAGACAAACCCGAGGACGAGCCGCTATTTGTCGGATGTAAGGTCTATAATTCCACGGTCAATGACGTACTGAGAAGGCGGTGTAAGCTTGCGGGTATTCCGACAATTTCTGTTCACGGCTTAAGGCACACCCATGCGTCGCTTTTATTATTCGCCGGGGTGTCGATTGCCAGTGTAGCAAGGCGACTGGGGCATGCAAGCATTAATACTACCCAAAAAACATATTTGCATATTATCCAGGAGCTTGAGAACAAAGACATTGACCTGGTAATGAGGGCATTGTCGAGTCTTTAAATTACATAATGCTGATAGGTGGTAAGGTTTAAAGAACGGTCGCAGAAATGCGATCGTTTTTATGTTATATGACTTGTAAATTTTAGTCCGATATGTTATAATTTAAAAAGAGGTGAAAAGATGAAAACGGAAGAGAAACGCATTTGGGGCATACATACACAGGATGATAATCTATTCTTACAAGATAACACCATAGCAATCGGTTGGAGAAGTATGGGGGATTTATCTCAAATAGAGAACAGCCGTGATGCATTCAAAAAGAAATACGCTGAAGTATATCCCGATAAGCCGAAGCAATCGATAGCAAACGGCGTTGGTATGCTTTATCGTTTTTGTCACGAAGTCCAAATCGGCGATTATGTGGTTTTTCCGTCCAAATCCAACAGGATGGTAAATCTGGGTGTTGTTGAGGGTGACTATTTATATAACCCCGATGCGCATTGGGAATATGTGCAGCAACGTAAGGTAAAATGGTTGAAGCATTTACCGAGAACGGCTTTTTCGCAGGGAGCTTTACACGAAATCGGTTCGGCTATGTCTTTCTTTGCGGTTAAAAATTATAGCGATGAATTTTTAGAGGCATTGAGCGCAAAAACCGTTAAGCCTATATTTGCAGAAACCGAGGAGGAAGACGAATCGGTCGCAGCTACCGCCGATGAAATCATCGAAAGCACAAAGGACTATATCCTAAAAGAACTCAGTAAAAACTTGAAGGGATATGATTTTGAGGATTTTATAGCCGACTTGCTAAATGCTATGGGATATCGGACGGAGCAGTCTCCTCACGGAGGTGATAGCGGCATAGATATTAAAGCATATAAAGACGAGTTGCCGCCCCGGATAGTTGTTCAGGTTAAAAGTCAGGATGGGGACATAAAGGAAACGACGATACAATCATTGAAAGGGGCAATGCGTGAAGGCGACTACGGGGTGTTTGTCACGCTTTCCGACTATACGAAAAATGCAAAAAAATATTTGGAAAACACGCCAATTATACGTGGCATCAACGGTACGGAACTCGTAGAATTGATACTCAGATATTATGAAAAATTGAGCGATAAATATCGCAAAATGATACCGCTCAAAATGGTTTATATTCCCATTGCAAAAAGGGACGATGAGGTAAATTGACCCATAAAACAAATTTAATATTAATCATAAAAGACTGCATTTTTGCGGTCTTTTTTCATCGGCGCAGGTAAGCTATTTTTTACACCTATATTTTATAAAATGTAATATGAAATCAAATTTTGGAGGAACTTATGAAATACGGTGAATGGCTTACTGAATGGCTAAATAACTACGTTAAAATATCGGCGAAATATAGAACGATTGAACGTTATTCGGAAATAATAAATAACCATCTAATTCCATCCGTAGGCGATATGGAATTGAAAGAATTGACGCCGATAATATTACAAAGATATATTTCGGAGTTGCTTAGATGCGGTAACAAAAGGACAGGGAACGGGTTGTCTTCAAGTGCTGTAAATTCAATTATTACTGTTATTCAAAACTCGCTACATACAGCTTATAATCTGCGTTATATCGATGATATGGTGGGGGATAAGCTCAAAAGACCTAAGATGGTTGAGAAGCAAGTGGAATGCTTTTCTTTGGTAGAACAAAAGAAAATCGAACTGGCAGTAAAGGAAAATGCGAAGCCACATATGATTGGAGTATTGATTTGCCTTTATACGGGGTTGAGAATCGGTGAACTATTAGCACTTGAGTGGCGTGATATAGATTTTTCGAATGGTACACTAATGGTTGATAAAACGTGCCATTATGGGAAAAATGGGGAAGGGCAATTTACTCGGGTTGTAGATTCTCCCAAAACGGAAACGTCAATAAGATTAATACCATTGCCGAAACAGATTGTACCTATGCTGAAAGAGCATAAAAAAATCTCCTCGCCGCTCGTTATAAGTAAAAACGGCGAAGGGATTTCCAATAGGACATATCAGCGTAATTTTGAATCGCTATTGAAGTCGCTAAATATTAAACATCGGGGATTTCATACATTGCGGCATACGTTTGCGACGAGGGCGTTGGAGTGCGGCATGGATGTTAAAACATTATCGGAATTGCTGGGGCATAAGTCGCCAGCCGTAACACTTAAAAAATATGCTCATACATTTTTAATTCATAAGAAAGAAATGATGAATCGCCTTGGGAAATTGCTTTCTTAGTAAATTAAAGCAGCCGTTCATATGCCAGAACGACTGCTTTTTTATCGTAAAAAACTGACGCCTAATAGTATATTAGGTGTTATATTATTCTTCTCCCACAAGCCGAAGGCTGTAATTTTTACACCTATAAAATCAAATAAGTATTTAAGTATCAGAATAACGGAATAAAGTAGTTGCGAACTATTGCCTTTTTTGTCGAAATATGGTATAATCTACAAGAGATAATAACACCTAATATACTATTAGGTGTTGTTTATTTGATTTGGTTTGACATCTAAACTACGAAATTGAATGAAGGAGTATTTATCTATGTACGATATTAAGTGGAAAAATGATTTAAAAATGTATATCAAGACGTTTAATAATTTCGTTTTTGAGGGGAACGTTAACGACTTGCAACCAGTCGAAACAAATGATGGATATAAATATCTTCCCTTAAATGAAGCTATTGCCGAATTATATGGGGAAGATTATTGTGTGGTTATTTACGACCATACCAAATTGAGTGGTAAAGCTATTCCTGATGCAAAAAATGATGATGAAGATAACCCCTCGGACACCCCTCCTGTCTATGATGAGTCGTGGTTTAATTCTTTTGTGTTTTACGAGGGGTCAAAGAAGATTTTTGCATCGTCTGGTGATAAAATAGATTCACCAAATATTGCTTTGTTCTTGGAATACTATAAAGAGGCGTATTCGAAGAAAATAGACGAATCGTCAACGAAAAATTTACAGTCAGATATAACAAAAGATATGCGCAGAATATATGATGCAATGTCTGAGTTTGAAACCAAGCGCGCGGAGGATACTTATAAAGAAGCCAAACCGTTCTTATTCATTCTTCCCGATGTGTCACGCTACATGACAACTCCTGGGAGTCCAAGCGAAAAAGAGAATTCGATATTGATGATTCTATTTAATGCTACGCAAATTATGGGTACGCAATGTAAACTTATGCTTTTTGTGGACAAGATGAATGACTTGCCTACTTGGTTTGAATCTGAAAATAACAACTCTGCAATCAAAAAAATATTTCTCCCGTCTCCAGATAGTAAATTTAGGGAAACATTTTATCGCCTCGAAATGCGTCCTATAATGCAAGAAATGAGCGATGATGAGCTTGACTCAAAGATTAAAAAGTTTTCGGCGTTTACTGAAAATTATTCCCTTAGAAGGCTTCAGCAATTACGGGCGTTTATTTTGAACGAGGAAGAAAACCGTGATGAAACGACACCGTCGCTAAAGAAATTAGAGAATATTGACAAAACAGTATTCAAATTTGATGTCGGACAAAGTTTCGACCCTTGGCGTGATAAAGAATTAAGAGGAACAATCAAAGGGCTTGCGACATCGCTTAGAGAAGAAGTGCAAGGTCAAAGCGCAGCTATTGCGCGTGTAACAGAGGCATTAAAAGCTGCCGCCACAGGAGTAAATTCGAGCAAAAAGAATGATCGCCGTCCAAGAGCAATATTCTTCTTTGCTGGGCCGACGGGTGTTGGTAAAACAGAATTATCCAAGCAAATTGCCGAGAAAATTTTTCAAAATCAAGACAGTATAATCCGTTTCGATATGAGTGAGTTCAGAGAAGAACACACGGATGCTCGTTTATTTGGTGCGCCTCCTGGATATGTAGGTTATGAATCGGGCGGTGAGCTTACAAAAGCCATAAAACAGAAACCTTTCTCAATAGTTTTGTTTGACGAAATAGAAAAAGCTGCTCCCAGAATATGGGATAAGTTTTTACAAATTCTCGGCGACGGTCGTCTTACAGACGGCAAGGGCGAAACGGTTTCCTTTACGCAAGCGATTATAATATTTACCTCAAACTTGGGCATAACGGCAGACGCAAGTGAAAAGCAAGTTTCAGAGAAGATATCGACAGCTAATACCGCTGAAATTGATAACCGGATTAAACAACTCATTACCCAGATAACAACAAGCTTCCCGGACAAAAAGAACACTTCGACCGCAAATGTTGAGAAGAGCGGTGAGGAGCAAATTGCGAGTGAACAAGGCGAACAAGACATTGTGGCGCTCGTTAGAAGTATAAAACAGCTTGAAAAAGAGAGAGTTCCCTTGACGGGGCTTACCTCGGACTTGAGAGAGAATTTTTTGTTCACTCAATGCTATGCTGAATTAGGTGTTGTTGACGGGAAGGAATATGGCGATGCAACAGAGGCGTTCAATGCGTTTGTAGCAGAATGCGTCAGAGATAGAGTTGCGAAGTATTTTGAAGGTATTGGCAGAAGAGAGGTGCTGGGGCGTATTGGCGAAGAGAATATTCTTGTTTTCAATTTCATATCCCCTAGGATTGCAGAGAAAATTGCAGAATCCACAATTAAAAAATTCTGCAATAATTTAAAAGACGAAAACGATAGTCAGCTTAATTTGTCTTTAACCTCTGCGGCGATAGACCACGTTAAATCTTGTGTTACAAAAGCAGAAGTTTTGAATTTTGGCGGACGCGGAATAGTGTCTTGCGTCGAGAAATTATTAAGTGTCCCGGTTGGAAAATTCGTTTTTGAACATAGCGATATTGGCTTAACAGCAACAATGGATTATGTCGACGAGGAACTTACAATTAAATTAGGTTAACTATGAACATTGAAAACGATTTGCAAATTTTTACGTTCTCACGGTGTATCAATAGCATTGAAAATGAAAGTGAAGCCACAAAGTTGCTTTGTGATTATTGGCAGAGTTGTGGCAAACTCGATAAAATTTTAATGCTAAAAAACATTGATAGCTATAATCTAAGCAACGGATTAAAGCTTGACGAAATCTATTTCCTTGTGCATGCGGAAAATTGTATGGAACACTTGTACAAGGTATTAGATGGGTTTTTAATTGCGCCTTACTGTTCTTCTGAAACCTTATCTCCCAAATTGGATAGTGATATTGAAGGACAAACAAAGGAATTAATCAGCAACTTAAAGGACTTGAAAAATATTTATTTAAAAGGCTCTTGGGAGCAATTTTGTAACCAGCTCGGCACTATAGTGGCTAAAATAGAAAGCACTATTTCTGTCTTAATTGGGTCGGGTAAAGATTTTCATTTTTGTACCAGCGCCAATGCTAATCAGCTTATTTCTGGCGATGTTAGTTATGACTCAAAAAGCGGAGTATTTTTTGTGATAGATAAGCAAATATGAAAAAGCTAAATGCAAAAATTGACGTATTTTTTAATGCGCAAAAAAGAGATTATTATATACGAATAAGAACGTCCCGCAGGGAAGAGTTGCCAAGCTATGAAGATATGACGACAGATGAACAAAAGCAATTGTTGTGTGCCGAGTATCCCGAAATAGCAAATTTATTACGCAAGAAAAAACCAAGCGACGAAGAAATTGAATTGGATATTGACCCCAAAATCAAAGAGTACAATGAACGTACTCGAGCTATGGTTCGTAGACGGTGGAAACTGTTCTATTGTGGGAGCCTCAGACAAATCAATGATGAGGCTGATTCTATAATATTAGATAAAAAAGTTACCACATTTACTGATTTAAAATATGAAGGGTCTCTTGACGATTCCGCAATTATAAAATTTATTCAAGACCATCAGAGTGAAAGTGGGAAAGACATATATATTGCGTTTGAGTGTAGCGAATGTGGACAAATTGAATTCGGTCGCCTTATTAACGGAAAAGCTACATGTACTAAATGTGGGCATGCAATAGCGTTAACAGACAGTAATGTCTCCAAATTCTTCGGTGAAAACGCCTTAATGAGAGCAGCACAAAGTGTTAATGAGAAAAAGGCAAAAAAGAGCGATGAACAACAAAATGCGTCGCCTGCTTATCTTCCTAAGGCACGGTCATTTTATTACAACAAAACCACCTATGGAATCAATCTGCCTGAGTTCAAAGCTTTACATGAAGTTCTATTTAGTGATTGCGCTATTGATAAAGTTTTCGTGACAGACGATAAGGGAACGATATCATTCAGCCCAGATTATGACAATTATTTACGCATCATATGTGAAAAGGGAGTAGATACCAAGCTCTACAAAAGTAAGGTACGTATAATACGAGAGATTAATTCTGCTTCAAATGCACTCTATGGTGCAATGGCGGGATTTTATTGGTATTTTAATGAATTTGGGTTGACCAAATCTTCTTCTTTACATTGGAGAGTTGGCGATGCGCTGTTTGCGTTTAAATCTCCCCAGGATTATGTTTCCGCTTTATGCTCGGCGGATGCAAAAAAAAGACAAGCTATTATTTCACTATTCAATGAGCAAACATGCCAATATTTCTTTAAAAACTATGAGTATAGCATTATAGAGTTGTCTCATTTAATTTATGACACCACAGGAAAATTCGTTTATATTGCTGAAAATAATGATACCTTTATTGATTTTGACTCTAATTTTATAAATCACTTGTCTGATTTCGACGACAAAATAGCGGCGAGGAATGATTTTATAGAAGCCATTCATGGTGATAGAATCTTTTGGGATAAAATCAAGGGGAGCATGGATGACTATGATGGGTACTTTTCAACGGCAGACGAAACCTATTACGATCGATTATGCTTTTATCAATTTGCAATCCAAGGCAAGTCAATAGTGAAATATAAAAGCTTGCAAATAAGGGATTCAAAGGAAGGAATTGAATACATCAAATCAGTAGTTACAAGTGCCTATCTTAGAAGAGATAATAACACTCAAATGCGTTTTCGTGATTTAACGCAAATGCTTTTAAAAACCGCATTATTTAATAGCATGATAATCGGTACTGAAGGGGTAGTTAAATCAGGGCAAATAGGCTCAATTCCTTTTATTGAAAGGTTGACGGAATTAGTTAGCGAAACAAACAATACACCTACTATAGATGCTTATTTGTTTTGCTTAAACACGATTAATAAAAGAACTAAAATTGAATATAACGGCAATGTGGATACTCTTTTGAATCTTGCCCACGCGCAAATAAAAGCGGAAAAAGGGGATGGAATATATGTAAAATTTATATTAGATGAAAGCATTAATACCGTTATAAAAAGCATTTTAGGTGAGAGCTACGAAAATATTCAATCAGAATCAGCAACATTTTTAGATAAGGTTAATTCTGAAATAAAGAAGTTGCAAGTTGAGTTTGATAAAAAAATAGAGCAGTTTTCTGCTGACAAAGTGGCTCGTAGGAATACAACGCAGCAACGAAGCGAGGCTGTTGTAGAGAAACAGCCACAAACATCATATACAACTAACGAAACTCAAGTAAGAAGACAAGGTCAAAATGTCACGAAGAAGGAGGATACATCAGATGAGTGGGCCTAAATATTATACATTTCCTGCTGGATCGCCAGAGGAGGCGGCTGGAATTTTATCAAAATTTTCTGCATTCCAATGGGGAGTAAGCGCTACAGTATCTGGTAATGAAATAAAGGTTACTGTATCGAACGCTGCTTGGTGTGCCGGGAAAGATTACAGCTATATTTCGGAGCAAATAAGTCAGGCAAAAGAACGCTTCCGTGAAGATGAAGAAATGAAGCGTATGTTAGAGAATGCCAAAAATGATGAAGTTCATCGTGTTGGCGATATTAAAACGAGGATTAGTAAAGAGGCTGATTCTAAAAGGAAAAAGCTGACAGATGCTCGTGGTCGAAGCACTGTATTATGCCGTGAATCCAATGTTTCGTTTAATACGCCTTTTGGAGTATATAGTTTAAGCGATTGTACAGAGAGAGCAGAAAAGCTTGTTCAACAAATTGATTCGGAAATAGGAAGTATTGCTGCTGAAAGAGATAAGTGCCTTTCTAATTGTGACTCGTATTCGGCAAGTGTTAGGAGCGCTACATCGTTAAACGAGTTGTCAAGAATCCAACGCAATGCTCCCGATTTAACAATTGAAGGAACATATATAGACCGCAATGTAGATAGCTTAGAACAAGAAATAAAAGAAAAAAAGAAACAATTAACTGCATTTGTCCATTTTCTTGGGGAACTCGATAATGCAATCTCAACTAAAGGATTAAGCCAGTATAAACAAAGAATAACTGATAAAATTAGTTCAGTTGACATATATTCGCCTTCCTCTATTCAAGAAATTCTGCAGCTCGTCGAGCAGGTGGAAAGGGAACATACTTATTTGCAAGAGCAACTTTGTATTAAACAAGCGGGGGAGGCAGCCGAAAGAGAAGTTTCATACCGAATTGCCACATTGAAACAATTAAAAAGTTTATTAAAACCGTTGGCGGATAACGCTGAGAAGAGTGTTGAAACCCAAATAGAATACGAACGAATCGGTAAACAAGCAATAAGTGAATGTGAACAAATTATTGAAGAAGTCTTAGGGTTAGACTTTTGTAGCGCAATCCATTTTAAAGCGTTAGAAAAAATTAAATCGGTGATAGATAGGGCTCGTGGGTCTTTGAGGTCTCCAAATGTTTATGCGCAACTTACAGCTACTCTTACTCAATTGAGAGGAATTCAGGCAGAATGCATTAAAGAGGCTGAGAGCTATACTAAATTTTCTGTCGAGCTTGATAAATATAAAGAACTTTATATGAAGCTTAGAGGGATGCTAAGTGCGGGAGGCTCTAAATTAATTGATGAGGACGGATTCATAGAGAATCCAGCCAATATCGACTTTGCATATTCCGATGACGAGCAACAGATTGCAATGTTGGCAGACAGGAACGCTCAATTGGAGTCGATAATAAATCAGAGTGCACAGCATACATTTTGCGCAGGAATGTCGGCTATATTGCATAAAAGCAGTTGGGGAACTGAATTCAAGCGTGAAAAAAGAGCTGACGATAGTGTTCATCTTTCTTATGTACGAAAAGCAGATAAAGGAGCTATTTTCGACGTTTCTTGCGGTGCGAATGGTGAGATAGCAATTGTGCCGAAGGGAGTTATACTCAGCAATGGGCATGCAACGATTTCAGCAGCTGAACTACGTTCGGTACATTCTTCATGTGCTTGGGCAGATGAGATAAACCAAACATTTGAAGGCATAGGGATACCAAGCGGCTCATATGAGGAAATGGATGCGGCGGAAAAAGAAAAACTGTATGATAAAAAGAATTACTACAAAATTGAAACGGACGAAGAGTCCATTCGGTTCTTGCGTATGAGCGGATACTCTGACGAGGAAATTGAAAAAATGGGCTACACAGTGAGAGGCGTTGAAGTAGAAGACGAAGAGGAAACATCCCAAAAAAGTAATAGACAGGTTGCAAACGCAATCGAAATAAAACCTAAGAAATAATGCAAGTTGGTAAAATACTATTCCCAATAACAACCCTCGGACCAGGGCAAAGGTTAGGGCTGTGGATGCTTGGTTGCACTAGAAATTGTGACGGCTGTTCAAATCCAGAGTTGCAAGTGTTTGATGCATCTAAAAATATAGAAGTCGATAAACTAATTGACTTTATTTTGGACGCACAATGCGACGGGGTAACAATTTCAGGCGGAGAACCTTTTCTTCAAGTCAAGGAACTAAGGAAACTTATCGAAAAACTCAACACAGCGGGCATCGATGATATTTTGGTTTATACGGGGTTTTTGAAAGAAACATTAGAAAATAGAAAAGACCCCGATATTGATTATATTTTATCTAATATCGCAGTCCTAATAGACGGGCCATTTATTAAAGACTTAGTTGACGATGTGCCGCTTAGAGGATCATCAAATCAAAGAGTTTGGTTATACAAAGAACAATATCAAAAAGCATATAGTGATTGCTTAAACGATGTAAAAAGAATCGATATCATAGAGCTTAAAGGGGAAACACATTTTATTGGTATCCCATTTGCGAATTACAAGGAGTTATATCCTAAATACATAAAAGCGAGGAAAAATTCATGAGCGAGTTTTATTTTGACTATAAGTGCATAGCTATGAATAGCGCATCAACAAATTCTAAAGGGACAGATAAAGCATTAGATTTCTATTTGTTTCAGGACTATAACAACAATGACGGGTCAATGTGCGTACAGGTTTATATTCCCAAGGCTTTGCAAGAAAAGTTTTGCGGAGTAAGGCTTTATTCTTTGCCGAACGGTGTAGAAATGCCCGATTTTATGAGCCAAGCTCCTTATGAATTTATACCGAGGGATGAAGTGGTAGGACGCGGTATGGAAACTTATCACTTGTGCGATGATAATTGCATTTTTATCAGAAGTAAAAATGGCGAATTGTCAGGGAGTGGAGTTATAGCTTTTATCGATGGTGCGGACAGAAATGCTGCTCCAAAAGTAGAAAACGCATACAAATATGTAATTAACTATGCCAAGAAGGAAACAATTTCATACCGTATTGTCGAGCAAAAAAACCGCATAAAAATACAGGTAATCTACCCACTTATCCGAAGCGACATGGTTTTACAAGTAATCAAAAAAAGAGGAGCAAAGCCTATATTAATTAAAGACAGGCTAAACGAGGAAAATCTCCTCATGACAAAAGACGGTCCAGCAGAAATAATATTAAAAGCAAATGGCCGAATCGAAGATGTTGTGAAGGTGAGCTTTGCAGCAGAAGATACAAACGGAACGGATTTCCGTTTAGTGTTTGCGGATTTATCAAATAATAAATATTATTTATTGGTTGATGAATCAGATTATACTCTTGAAGATAAAAACTTGAGAGTGCGTGAACAGCGGACAAAACACAAATTAACCGATTCGGTACGGCGGTGTCCGTATTGCGGTAATCCTATGGCCATAATCCTTCAGCATACAAAAAAAGACACTCAAATCTGTACCTGCTCGGGCGAGATAAGAACTTATACAGTATCCGATCCCAAATTGTTACATCAGCAGACAGTAATATGTGGTGCAAATTTACCTATGCTTTCCAACCCTGCATTTGATGAATTAAATCCGCATGCGTTAGATGGCGCAAGTGATGATGAGGGGTTTATTACGGTGAGGAATCTTATAATACCTCAACCTTATTTAACGCTACCTTCAATGAATGTGGTTGTCGTTGGCGCACCCAAATCAGGTAAAACTATATATTTGTCGTCTGTCATGAATATGAGAGATGGAGGGACGAGCAAAGGTGTATATTCCGATCCTTTCTTGCTTAACCGTATTCTTAATGTTTTTGACAAAACAGGCAAAGGACTGAAAAGCGTTAAAGAAGTGCAATTTGAAAATGTAGATGTTACTGGGAATAGGGGGACTTTAGGATACAATTGCGAGAGGGAAAGAAGTTCATCAGTAGATAAAATTAAAAGACGCTATGTAATTTCAGTTGGCGGAATGGTAGAAAGCTATACTGACCCCGCCGAGGCATTCAGATTGTCATGGCATCCTATTGGCTTCCAAATGGGAAATCTTGGATACATTTATTTTTATGATATACCGGGTGAAAAATTCACGCAGACAACGACGGATAAAGTTCGTGCTGTGGATATGGCGGATTGCTATTTGGCGGTTATAGATGGCGCTAATCCCCACGGAGCAAAAGGAGCATTAAACGATTTACATAAAGCATTACAACGAATCCCGAAATTAGCGAAGAAAAATATTGATATGGAAAACATGCCCATAGCAATTGTTTTTACAAAGCATGACTTAAAATTATCGGATTACGTTCATGAAGGCGATGAAGAAGGAATAAAAAACTGCTTTGATGAAAATTGTCACGTCGTAAGAGAAGATATTCTTGGAATGATGCCCAAAAATGGGGTTTATTCAGGAAGTGAACTTGAAAGACATATTGATTGCTCAAGTTATGAGCTGGAACATTTCTTACGGTCATCAGGCGATCGTGTTAGCACAGACTTATTGACTGACATAAAGAGCAGATATAAAAACATAAAGTTTTTTACTTGTTCTGCATTAGGGAATGATGAATGCTTAGGCGAATCTGACGAAGACACAAAAGAAGTATTATTTAGACCTAGGCGACTAAGATTAGAGTTACCGCTGATATGGTTGATGTACCAAAAAGGATTAATTAAGAGGTAAACGAACATGGGGAAAGTTTTGGAATGCGTGTACGCATATATCTACAAAAACAATTATGCAGGCGCTTGTTCTCTTGGTAAGCAAATATATACCTTGACTGAGGGATTAACGGCACGAGAGAACGATATGCTGGCAGGAATAATGCCCACAATCGATAATGCAGGGGTAGCCAAAATCGATAATGATTTTGGAGTAAAAATTAATGGAACAAAAGTTAATCCCGATTTCGACATGGTTTCTTTTGCATACTATCCATTGGTCAGAGGCTCGAATCATAGGGCAATTTGCCGTTTCGGATTAAGAAAGTCGTTAAGGGAAAGAAACGTCCGTGGGTCTAAGGAAATAGCCCATGCGCTTATTCTGGAAAACGAGAAATACGATGGTTATTTCGTAGACTTTATAGATTTGGATTCGGGGTTTTTCGCTAACGATGCTTATAAAGACATTGCGCTTGATGATTCCCAAGCAGTCTTAGATGATGCTGTTTATGAAATGAAACCAGCAAGGCTTGAACCTGTAGATATAGACATGTTATCGTCATCGGCTTTAATGATGACTGACATTTATAACTTGGGTACGTCTGCGCCTAAAATTATTTCAGAGATACTGCATGCGCTTTTTACGGCTCAGAAAAACAAAAAAACTACCTATATAATTTATAATCCCGAGGATTGGGAAGTCGCTAAAGAATACATAAGAGTTGCCTTAAAACTTTTACCGTCTCAAATAGCGAATGAACTTTCTTTTATCACATGCTATGGTAGAACGGATTCCATTTCTGTGGACATTTGCGGGATTCCAACTTGTGACAATGATTATATTGCTATGCTTGAGAAAAAAGGCTGTGCAGTAAAAATCTCTGGCCCTAGTGCCACTGGAGCTGTTGGGATAGGTGGAATAAAAGCCCCGTTCGCTGAATTTCTTTATTCCGCAAGGGATATAGAAATCGAAAAGTGGCTGGATGAGTCAGTAAAATATTATAAGCATATTAAAAAATTAGAAGAAATTAATGATACTATTTCTTTATACTTAAATAAAGAAAGTGATTCCACCAATGGTAGTGGAGTATCTTTAAAGCAAATTGCTGAGTGTATCAAGCTCATTACAAATAATCTTGAATTGATCGCCAAGATACCTTTAGAAAGTAAAGAACAAATCGAGTCAGTTAAAAACCGCATAGATTTATTATGCGTCAACATACAAAACATCACGGTCGAAACTATTCATGATGAATTGTTCTTACCGCTTATACATTTAATGAGCGAATGCAAACGGTATGGCATCGAAGAGCAGGACTTAATCGCTAATACGTTGTATGCTATTTTATTTGGTGTTCAAGGTCAAAGTGAAGAATCAGAAAGAAAGCGTTTTGAAATCTTATCTTTGGGGAACAGCAAAATTTTGCAGGAGCTTAAATCAAACAATCTCGACATTATAAGATATTTAGAGTCGAAGTGGATGTCTTTACAGCCTTTATTTGAGAACTATTTCGGAGATAGAAGGTTTAGAGAATATGCAGCAACCTTTAGTTTGGAATTATTGAAGATGCTATTGGCCGATGTCGAGCGGAGTAATGATATTTATAGCGATATAAGAGACTATTTTGTTTCGGCTTATCTTGGGGTCAAATCCAACCAGCTTATAAAAATGTTAAGCATTGCATTTTCAGCGACAAGTCATGCTGCGGTCTTCAATTATTCGTTAAACACTCTTTTAAAACCCGGCGTTGATTCAGAGCTGTATGCCGATAGGGTAAACACATTTTGCAAATATATAGAAGATAACGGAATGTTACAAGAAGCTGTTACATATTTCAGAGACAAATATGTAATGGTTGATTATGAGAAAGAAGAAATAATATCTGTTATCTTTGAAAAATTGTTGACCGCATACATAAAGCAACCCACAATCAAAACTCTGGATGAGCTGTATAATGGGTTTATTACTGCAAAAGCTTTCCTTGGCGAGTACGAAAATGTTGGGTTAAGTATGTTCATTTACGATTTTGTCGCCCAACACATTATAAATCCGATATATGAGGAAGCAATACGGGCAATCAGATTTGATGACATCAATGATTCAGATATTGAGCGGTATCAAGAATTATTGCGAGTATATTCTAAAAATGAGTATTCGCAGAAAATTGATGCAAAGTTCTGTGGGCGGCTTAGGACATTGTTTGACAGCTATGACGTATATAAGAACCAAACGAAGAGAGAAAATAATCTTATTGACTGTCGTATTGATTTTATTACACGTGAGTTGTTGCTTTTAGATGGGAAAACCATTTTGTATTTGCTCAATACCTATATTGGCGAAAAACAAGTTCTGGATAGGTTTTATCACGAAGGGATTGAGGGCAAAATAATAAAACATGAACGGTTCTTAGAAGTTGCTGGAGCAATGGCTAAAGAGTTCTTGTTGGACAAAGGGAAAACGCTGTCAGCGAGCGAACTTAATACATTCAATCAGAAAAAAAATGATTTTGCTAAAGAAATTAGAGAATTGAAAAGCGACCGCAACAAGGGGTCTCGATTTCGCCGCTTTTCTGACAGCACTTTGGGATTAATTGGTTCGTCAGTTTTCGCAGCCATAATTGCGGTTATAGCAGGGATAGCAAGTTATCTGATTTATGAATTTGTTGCAAATGAGTATTTCTTAACGATATATATTGCTTTCCCGATAATTTCATTTTTTGTGGCAGAAATCATGTATTGGTATAATTACAGAGATAGACGCCTGCGGAACATAACTGTGGTGGCAACATGGCAAACGTTGTGCGTTGTGATAGCTATGTATGCGGTATATGTTTTATTGCAGTATATTTTTGTTTTGCTATTTTAAGGAGAGAGACACATGGCTGAGAGTCAGTTTACAAAGCGAAAAATAAAGTTATTTTTAATCATTTTAATAATTGTAGCGGTGTTATCTGCCGCTGCAGCTATTGGCTTGCATTTTTATGTGGGGCATAATTTTGATGCAACAAGTTTGAATGAGCATATTGATGATAAATTAAAGCTTGGATCAAAATTCACAATTGACGATATATTAGAAGGCGAAAAATATACATATTCTTGGGTAAAGTCATCAGATATTAATGTTTCGGCATTAGCATTGTCCGAAAATGAAGATGAGGGATATTCAGAGAATGAGGGAATTTTGTCTTATTCGTCTTCCAGTGGCGAATTTACTGTTATAGGTATTGCCAAAGGCAAAATACTTTTTAGCAATGCAATAGATTCGACAATTAGTTTAGAATTGCCTTTTCAAACAAAATTTGCATCAAAAGATACCGAACAGATAATAAATAGTCCCAATAATTATCCTAGCCTTTTAAATGATGGAATATTGACGGCCGAAGAGATTTCGGGGATTACTAAATTACAAATTTATAATTCACGTGCGATTGATTTTGCTGACTTCCACTTATTATCTTCACTCGAAAAGCTTGAAATATTAAACGCCTCTACAAATATTGCAAACAGCGCATTAGAAGCAAGAAATTTAAATTTACCAGAGAAAACGCATATTTATGTCCCTCAAGGAAACTATTTGGATTATTTAAAAGCGAATAGCGGGTGGGTAACATATGGCGATAAGATTTTTACCATTACTGATGAAGGAAGTCTTGCAAGTGTCATTTTAATTAAAAATGGTGGAAAGATTTCTGATGACAACGGGTTAAGTTTTGAAAACGATGGAGTTGCTATAGGATCGACACTTGCCCTTAGTGATAAATACTCAATTGAGAAAGAGGGATACTCTTTTTCAGGCTGGACAGCCATGATAAATGGTGCATCTATCAAAATTACAGATGATTATGTGTTTACGGGCGATTTAAAACTATATGCTCAATGGGAGCCTTATTCTTATACATTAAAACTCTACCACAACAATGGAACTGGTAAAGTAACAAATCATGTAATGACATATGATAAAGACGAAGCCATAGCATCTGTGACTAACTTGCCTTTATTTGAGGGCTGCACACAGTTGGGCTGGGCATATGAGTCAACTGCGACTGTAGCTGACTTTGAAAACTGTGAAGTGGTTCAAAATCTGTCTACTGAAAATAATGCGGAAATAAGTCTGTATGCTGTTTGGGCAAATAATGTATTTACAATAGAATATTACAATGGAAGCGATTATTTTGATAAAATCACTGGTAACTATGGGGCATCTGTTCAGCTGACAGCTCGCACTACGCCTTATGACCCGACTTCCGATTTCGTCGGGTGGGCTTATTCAAATGATGCGATAAGAGCAGATTACAAGTACGGCGAAACGGTAGAAGGGTTATATGCTACTCCTAATACCAATGGGATTATCAAGCTATATGCAGTATTTGAGGCTGCATATTATACTATAAATTATAGCGTTGGTGATGCTACACCAAAACCGAGTTCTCAGACCAACTTGCCAAGAGGACAAGCAGTTGTGCTGCACGAGGCGATAAGTCGAACAGGGTATAAGTTTAAAGGCTGGAAAGATGATGGCGGCATAATTTATACTCCATTTGAAGATTATTATAAGCAAGATATTTCAAAAAGAATTTGGATTAAGGACTATTATTTAAATACAGGCATAGTAACAACAAAATCGTCGGTGACTCTTACTCCTATATGGGAGGCAAATACCTTTAAAGTTAATTTTAATGGAAATGGCGCAAGTAGTATTTATAGCTCGACTACAGTAACATATGGGGTTGAAACAAGTTTTACGGGGTCAGTAAGTAAAACGGGTAATGAATTAAATAATTTAACCTCAAATGTAGGGAGTGTGTCAATCACAGGAAGGACATTGTCGGTTGCTAACATCAGTAAATTGTACTTAGCTTTAAGAGGCAATACAGCGGATAATGATTATAATTCCAATCAAACGGTAACATTTACTGCTAATTGGAAAGTTCTAAGCTATGATTTAAGTATATCACAGAGTAATGTGACAATTACCGTGAAAAATAGTTCTGGTGGAACAGTGTTGGCGGGCAAGGTAGCATATGGAACAACTTTGACAGTTACTTTTTCCACAAACAGTGGTTATCATGATGGCTGGTGTAAGGTAAATGGCGCTAGCATATCCAGCGGTTATCAGTTTAATATGCCAGCAGATACAGTAAAAATAACATCGGGGGCAACCCAAAACAGCTGCATTGCATTAGGTAGTTTAATTACGCTTGCGGATGGTTCACTAACGGCGGTTGAAAATCTACAGTTAGGGGATGAGGTGTTAGTCTTTAACCATGAAACGGGATTATATGATGTGTCGAATATTATATTTCTTGATCATCACGGGTTTAATATTTATGATACATTAACTTTATGTTTTGAAGAGGATGTCTATGTAAAGGTTATATACGAACATGGCTTCTTTGATAATGATTTAAACGAATATGTAATGGTGAGCGAGGAAAACGTGAACAATTATATTGGTCATAATTTCTATTTTGCTGATTACAATGAAAACCTTATTGGGCGAAAGTTAAAGCTATTAAGCTATAAGATTGAAGAAGAGTATACTGATGCGTTCTCATTTACAACAGCAGTACAATACAATCATTTTGTAAATGGAATGCTTGCTATACCAGCAGGAATCGATGGCATTTATAATATTTTCGCCTTAAATGCGGATATGAAGTATGATACCGCTCTTATGCAAGCGGATATTGAAAAATATGGATTAACCTCATATGAGGAGTGGGCAGAGTATTTGACCTATGAAGAATTTATTATGTTTAATGGACAGTATGTAAATGTAATCGTTGGGAAAGGGATGCTTACAAAAGAGCAAATAATAGAAATGCTCCTCATGTACGGCTGGGTGGATTAAATGCCTATGCTTAATATTCCATTATCAAATCCAAGTAACAATTATTCAAACTTGCTTCCTAGTACATTGCAGCCAATATATCAATCCTGCATTAGAAATCTGTCAAGCGGCACATTATCTACGACTGTTCAGTTAGAACCAACGGAAGCAAACCAACGAGCAGTTGAATCTGTGGTGGAAGCGGTTATTTATGGTTGCCCGGAAATATTCTTTATTGAGCAACAGATAGAAACCTCTTGGATGGGTGACCGCTTAACGATTAGGTTCACGAACAAATATGCGGACGAAAACATTCGTGATTTGTGGGACAAGCTCAATACAGAAGTAGATCGAATCGCCGCAATAATTAACAAGTTTGAAAAACCCTATGACAAACTTAATCGCTTAAATCAGTATCTCTGCGCCAGAGTAAAACCCGTTAGCTCTTCGCAGGGAAGATTTGGCGATGCGTATGGTGCTTTAATCCTTAAAGAAGCAAGATGTGAAGGGTATGCAAAAGCGGCCAAGCTAATTATGGACAGGTGCGGGCTGTCGGGTATTATTGCTCGTGGCGAAGCGGTTTCTCAAGAACGTCGTGAGCCGCATGCCTGGATTATAGCCGAGTGCGATGGCAATAATTATCATTTTGATTTCACCTGGAATGCAATAAAAGGATTAAACGGAATCCCCGGCGTGGAATACATGTTTTTGGATGATGAAACAATCGGAAAGGAACATTTCCCTAGTTATGCATACCCCGTTTGTTCTGATGCTACAAAAATGTTTTGGGTAGTAAATAATGGGATAATAAAATATCACTCAGACTTGTCACGCATTAAGATAGTACCAGTAAAAAACAATTATATAGCCGTTGCCAAAATACCTCAAAAGCTCAGCAAATATGAGGTGGACAACGAGGTTATAAATTGGATGATAAATGACCTTGCAGCTTATAGCTATGGCTCAAGCATTAATTTCAGCTATAACGAACCGCTGGATTTGCTTGTTTTCTATTTCTTAAATTAGGAGTAAATATGGAAAGAATTGATTTTGTAACATTCAATTGCGATTTTATGATTAACGCAAAAATGACCAATGTCGGTGTCGCAGTTTATGCCCCGATAATTTATGGATTCGAGGATAAGTATTTCAATGCTTGTGTTGAATTCTTGAAGACGGGGAATGAGTCAAATCTTGAATTTGGGAAATATTCTATAAGCATGTTGCGCAAAACGATGGATGTTTCATATATTCAAGCGTTAGTCATTTTACATAACATCGAGCATATGCCGAATGAAGCTCCGAATATTTACAATCCAAATATTGTGGAGTAACACATGAATGAGCTTGTTTTTAATGCGCAAAATTATAAATCATATTTTGCGTGGAGTAAATTTCGTTCTTTAAATCCCGAACAAAGGGAAGACCTCATAAGGTGTTCAGTTGAGCAAATAAGTAAAGAAAAAGGGTTACAACAGGTAAATGTAGGATTTGAAAAGGCGGATGCTCATTCCCGCGGATACTGTTATCAAAGATTTGAAGGGGAAAAGTTTGCCAGTCACGAAATTAGGTTAAATGATGATATTTTAACGGAATCGGATAATTTCTACTCCCCTTATCAAATCTACAATACGATAAATCATGAGCTGGAGCATGCATCGCAATTTGAACATGCTTCTAATATGGCGATTAGCAATTCCGATTCCGCAACGCTGGAACAACGTCTGAACGACCAGCATTATTATTCTTCTGCTGGTGATAAAATTGTCTTTAACCCTGGCGAAAGACCGCATAGAGAACTACGATTTGATAAGCAAACGGATTTCCAAATGTATCGAGCGCAAGCATGCGAAGCTGATGCGCGTTCTGCGGGTTATTCGGCTGTTCAAGGCTTAAAACAAGAAGGACAAAGTGATACATATCTCGATGCTTACTTGAGAACAGAAAAAGCACGTGAAATAAATAATAACCGAGTTATGATGAGCCGATTAGGCATGCATTCACGTGAAGAAATGGCAAAAGAGGAATTAAGCCATATCACTTTAGAAAAGGTGAATGAACAAGATAGGCAGAAAGTTTTAGAGTATGCAAGGCAAAAAGATTTTGAGACAGCTAAAGAGGTTTTAAGTGCAGACTCAAATGGTACTGCAACCGAGGAACGGATAAGGCAACAGTTCGATAATAATCAGACATATTCAAATTTTTACCAAAGCCAGCGGTACAACGATAACAAAGTCAAAGGATTTGACCATGAATTATATTCGTATGCCCAATACAAATGGGAAGACGATGAAACGGCGAGGGAAGAGTACTTTGCGCGGTCGAGTTTAGGAGAAGATGACGAGTCGGCGGATGCGCAATTCTTTGAAAATTATTCTTCGGAAATTGAGCTGGCGGAAGAGCCTGATGAATCTTTCCTTGCAAAGCAAAGTCAAATTAGCGACTCATCCAAAATCACATATGCGCAAAAAATAAAAGGTGCCGCAGTAGGCATTTTCGGTGCAGCGGCAATGAAGAACGCATTGGATGCGCATGACCACGGTTATATGACGACTGCGGGGTACAATGCAAGCCTTGGAATGAAGGGCATGGGCAAAGGTATGGAAGCATTGAGCCACGTGCCGTCAGGCGCATCGGTAGCTGGAACAGCCGCTGATACGGCTGGTCATATGTATGATGCTTATCGAGCAAATGAACATCCCGAAGAAGTGATTAATTTTTCTCCTTCACCTGTTCCCCAGGAACAAATTGATAGCCATACTTTAACGGTTGATATAAATAAAGGGATTATAAATAACTCATGATAGAAATAACTGATGAAACAGCGGATGCGGCAATGGAATTATTGTCAACCTATATTCCGACCATTCAATCTGAGCATCGTGATGTTATTGAAAGAGTAATGCAACAAATTGAGAACAGGGAGTGCGACGAGGCGGATCTGACATTTGCATTATGCTTGCTTCAAGATATTACAGCCGAGAAAGAGAAAAATGTTGCTATCTCTAAGCAGGCTATGGCATTAATAAAAACAGTGGACAAAGAAGTAATTTTAGAACGTGAGCTGATTAATTGTTTTTACGCAATACTAATGCAGCAATCGCCAGTAGAAACGAGAGGAGTTGCCTTATGGGGATTCAAAAGACAGCCTTAGAAGGAAGTATTTTATCTAAAAACAGACCGCCGCAAATTAATTTTGAAACGGTAAATATTGGTGGGGTTTGTGGCAGAGAGCAAATGTCGTTCAAGCTCAATGAAGATATTTTAAGCAAGCATTTAATGCTTATTGGAGGAACGGGCTGCGGTAAAACCAATACTTTCTTCCACATTGTGAGTCAGTTAAAACGCAAGATGGCTCAAAATGATGTAATGATAATATTTGATACAAAAGGCGACTATAAGAGCAAGTTTTTTGATGCCCGTTATGATTACATACTTTCAGCAGTAGAGCAGGAATCAAATGCGGTTTGGAATGCTTTTTCTGAGATACTTGGGGAAGGCATATCTAAAGAAGATATAGATGCCAATGTGGCAGAAATAGCATGGGGGTTATTCTCTGATAGTATTAGAAAAAACAATAGTAATCCGTTCTTCCCTAATGCCGCAAAGGACTTGTTTGCGGCGGTTATTACTTGTTTAATTAGAAAAACAGGGTATAAAACAGATCTCATTAATAAATACCTCAACAACAATTTTTTAAGGAACTTTTTTGATACGTTGACCGTTAGTGTCCTGCAAGATTTAGTTAAGGGACAAAGCGACCAGGCAGCGGTCATGACTTATGTTGGAGATGGAGCGAATCCCCAGGGGCTGGGTGTGTTTGCTGAATTGCAAACAGTCATTAGAAAAATATTTGTTGGTGCATTTGCGAAGAAGGGTACATTTTCTATACAAAAATTTGTACAACAACGACAAGCAAAGACACTATTTATTGAATATGATTTGTCTCACGGGGCAACATTAGTTCCGATTTATAAATTACTCATCGATTTGGCATTAAAAGAATCAATGGGGGATAATGCAAAAAATAGAGCAAATAAAGGCAATGTATATATTTTTTGTGACGAATTCAAACTATTGCCCGATTTACTCCATATAGAGGACGCAGTCAATTTTGGGCGTTCTCTTGGAATTAAAGTATTTGCTGGGCTACAGAGCATAGACCAGCTTATAGAAAATTACGGCGAAGCCAGAGCCAAAAATATCATTTCTGGGTTTTCAAGTGTCTTGTCGTTTAGAGCTAATGATGAAAGCACTCGCCAATTTGTTGTGGGGAAATTTGGAAAAAACTATGTTTTAGAACAAAACATTTCGGTCGGAAACAGCATAAACGAAGAGAAGCGAATAGGTAATGTTGTGGAAGATTGGGAACTGTGTAATTTAGGAGTAGGAGAGGCGGTTATAGGGTTGTTAGATATTCCGCCTTTTAGATTTAAATTTGATTTATATAGGTAAGAGAAAATGTTTTTAATACGATTTTTTGGAATGATAATTGGGTTTTTTCGGAGAATAGGTCAGAGAAATCAAAATGAAAGGCAACTAAATAATATCGAGGTGCAAAACGAGCGATTAAGAAACGTATCAACTTATCGCAGTGCGCCAATAGAAGCCTTTGTGGTAAGAAACCGTAGAGGGAATATTCTTGTTTCGGGAAATAATCAATCAATAAAAAACCGAGTTTCATGCGTAGCGGCATATAATTCATGCCTACGCAGAAAACCCGTGGTTATACTCCATTGTGGCAATTCTGAGCTGGAAAGACTAATTTCCGAAGCGTATTCGACGGAGTACATGCATTATATCATTAATAGAAATAATCCAATATATGACCCGTTTTTGGGTTTATCTAAGGAAGAAATTTCTCAGCTGGTGGTTACTGCATCCAGTGGGTCGAATAGGGTTGAGAGGATAGGAGGAATTGGAGGAACTTATATAAACGGGTTAACTGATTACTTATTGGCTAATGGCAGAACGCCCGTGGCTAGCAGTTATATAAGATGCCCGCACGATGAATTGCTCAGTAGAGTATTAAGGCACCAGGAAAATGGTGAGATATCAGATGCTGATGCTAGACATATTACAGATGAAATTACTCAGGGGAAATCTGAACAAGGAAAAGTTGAGCAATGTTTCAGAGTCTTGAATACTCAGGCATCTTGTATTTTATCGAGAAGTGCAGATTGGGCAATTAGCATCAGAAAAGCAATCGATGAAAATGAAACAATATCGATTGACTTGGTGTCGGCTTCTAACGACCTTTTAATAAGTATGGTGTTACAAGAAATACGAGATGCTATGTCTATGGGTAAAGAATTCTTGTTGGTGCTTGATTCAATCCCAATAGATGCTTCGGAATCGCTAGGGCAACTTATTAGGAATTATTCCAGTTCTTGTAACTTTGTATATGCATCTTCCGATGCTTACTCAGATACGCAAAGTACCGCAAATGTTTTTGAAACGTTGTTAGCGAAGTCGAATACAGTTTTTGTTATGCAGCATAACTCTGCTAATACGAACAAGAAGTTTTCTGAATATTTCGGTGAATATCAACGCGTAGAAATAAACACTACATACGCAAGTGGTGACACATATGCCACCTACGGACAAATTCTCCCCGGCTCTTCAAATTCCAATATAACAAGTACCCAACGGGTTAATAAACCTCGTGTTGAGGAACGGGACATAGCATCTCTTAGTTATGACGAGCTTTATATAAAATGCGATTCGAATCAAGAGATTATTCATGTGAGAAGCACAGATGGAGTCGCAACAGGTAGATATGAACAGCCTCGCAGACTGCATGCGCAATCTTCACGTATTAGAACACGGCGAATCAATTGGTTGGTTTTCTTCTTGTTATTTTTCGCATTCCCGCCTGCAGCATTTATTTATTCGTTAGTGGTATGTGGCAGGACAGGAAAAATCGTAAGCGCAATATTCTTAGTGCTTACTGTTGCCCTAATAATAACATATTTTGTGTTGTTACATGTGAACGGAATAATTTAGCATAAGGGAAAAAAGCTACTATGGAATATATAGAGATGCGGCTTGCCGATGAACCGTTTGAGAAAATCAAAAGCGGAGAGAAGACGGTCGAAATTAGGCTTATCAGATTAAAAGTAGAAAACAAAAATCGATCGCAAAAGAGCGGTCGATTTTTTATTGGAAATGTTTGCTTAGTCTTAAAAATAGGACAACTTACTATTGACAAACAAATGTTTATATTGCTATAATAGGGGTACGAGGTGAGCAGCGATGACAAGGCAAAGAGTTGATTTGGAAGTAGAGGCAACCTTCACGGTGGACGGCGTTATAAAGCCACACGATATAATCTATAAAGACAGGACACTCCACATTACGAAAATAGTGCGGACGCAGAAATACTGCCCGCCGATGATAAGCTGTTTCGCCCCGACCGAACTCACGGTATTAATCGAAGGCAAAGAACGGCAAATCTATTTTGAGCCGAGCAGCAACAAATGGTTTTCGGTAAAAGACATTTACAATTGATATGCAAAACGATTTATAAGTCGTATAATTTTATTGTTCCCACCAATCAACGTGGCAAGCGACCGCCAAAACACGAATTAATATTCGCACAACACGACTAAAAAGACGGCTTGATTACCCAAATGTTTCGTGTTATAATATGAGCAAGAAACAACGGAGGCGGCACAATGATAACTGCAGAACAGGAACAATTTATAAGAAAATACGTAAGCAAGGACTACTTCGATGTAGAACGAGTTGTTGATTACTTGAGATTGCATGACGTGGTAGGGGGCGAAATCTTTGCAGTAGCACCCTTGCCAGAGTCAAAAATGGCACACCCCGGTAGGCTTGAGCTGTTAAGGGATGGATATGGGTTCAATGCAATAGATAAGGAAACGTTCATCAGAAGAATACCTTTTTATTTCTATGTCACAGATGGCAAAGGGAAACATTGCGGCGACTTAAAAGTATTATTTACGGATACTATCGATTTACTGAGTATGGTGACCAAAACTACGAGGAAGTATATGAGAGGCTTGAACGGCTATTTTACCACCATAAGGTCAGCATTATAGACATAATGGAATATACCATAGCTCAGGCAGGCTATGTATCACGATACGATATATTTTGTTTATGGTGTGATTATCTTGACCTTTGTGAGAAATTACACAGAGGCGATAAAACACCCAAATCTTTATTATATAGTTACAACGAATTAATGTTTTATGCGGGCATAGAACCCATTGTTTATTTGCCAGGGCTGGTTGGTTATAACGAAGACTTTATGCGTGATGGCAATGAAATCATTGTTGGCGGCGAGTTTCCTTGCGATGAAGACGGTAACCCCATAATGGAATGGATAGGTGTCAAAGTGGAGAATGCCGCATACATCCATTGTAAGGGGGACTTTAAAAAAGAACTGAGGATAGGACTCACACCAACCACCAAGATATATATGCTTAACATCTATAACAAGGATGGCGAAACAAGAAACATTTGGTGGCCTATTTATTTCGGATCGGCAGTAACCGAGTTTGATAGCTGGGCATTTAAATTCTATCGTGAGCGCAATGGATTTACACAAAAGCATGTAGCGGATGCGGTTGAAACATCCGTAAGAACATATCAAAAATGGGAAAGCGGCGACTCAATCCCCGATGGGTATAATTTAATTCGCTTAATGAACATTTTGAATATTGACTCGGTACAGGAATTCATAAAAAAAGAGCCCATAGTGGACGAAAAAATCAGAGTGGAGGATTGGATAGGTGATTAATTATTGTACGGTTTGCGGCGGAGAACTTAAACTCCCCGTCAGCGAGAAAAAAGAACAGCACCAATGTCCGACGTGCGGTGTTATAATGACAACGTTCATTGACCGCAAACGGATAAAAGGTGAGGATGTTCTATCGGTTATTATAGACCGAGAAAGCCTAAGAAATTTAAAGCCCGGCTACGAAAGCATCGGACAAGCGTGGCTGGGGGAAGGAGAGAGTCATGAAACTGCATAACGAGATTTGTCCGCATTGCAAGAAACTCAATGCAAACCTCAACTTAGAGGAAACAGAAGGTACATATGAATGCATCGGATGCGGAAAGGTGATCAAGGTAGAGGGTATAGGCGGAAGAGGAACATGGATACCCGTTTATAGCCCCGAGCAACTTGTAAGGAAGTTAGGGAAAGGCCCGACATTTGCCGAAGTAATGGCAAAGCAATATTGATTTCAACAGATGTGCCGCCCCGTGCATCTGCGAAATATACGAAAGAGATTTGAGCTTGGCGACTTTGGAATAGGATATATCCCCTTAACCGTTCATACAGTCGTCAAAACTACAGCAAAATAATCTATAGGGGGAAAGGAGGGTAAGATGAAATGCAACAGGAAGACAAGGCAAAGCCCGTCGAGATGATATGCGGAAACTGTTATACTCGGATGATGGGACTTAGGATAAACGGTGTCACAAAAGTGCAATGTCCAAGATGTGGAGCTGTGCTGGTTTCCAAGGTTATGAGCAGGCGGCATATTCAGACAGACATATATGCCCCTAAAGGACAACAAATAATTTAATTAAGACTTGGTTTGCGTATTGCTTGGTCGGTCTGAAATAGAGACTATATAAAGCCAAATCCAAACGCAAAGACAAGCGGTCAGGTTATACCACCTATTGAGTGAGAGGCCAACCGATTTTCGGTAATTTTCTTAAAGAGAAAAGAACCAAATCGGTTGGCCTTTTTTTCGTTCCAAAAAACAGCATTGCAAGAAAAAGTGTATCGCCCAGTGTAGTTTTTTATTTGCAATAATGAATGAGAAAAAAATTTAAAATTATTTTTTTAACTCGTCAATAGGTGTCGAGTTCGTCAATTAGAATACAGCCATCAAAGGCAAAGGAGGTGAGAACATGCAAAGCGCAGCAGAACGCAGAGTTGCAATATTGGAATATCTGTGCGAATGCCGTCAGACAACGCGAGAGCGGCTGGCGACAGAGTTCGGAGTGTCCAACCGCACGATAGAACGCGACTTGCTGGTGCTTTCGTGTTCTTACCCGATTTACACGGTTCAAGGAACGGGCGGCGGCGTATTCATTGACGAAGATTACAGCCTCGGCAAAAAGTATATGACGGACAAGGAAACGGCACTGCTTGAAAAGATTGCCTCAAGGCTCGATGGCGATGAACTTGAAACCATGAAAGCTATTCTAAAAAAATTCAAAGAGCCGAAAAGAGGTAGGAAATGAAAGTACGCGCAAGGAAATTTATAACCTTACTGAAGCGATCGAGAACAAGTCTGCAGACCATTTCTCTGGAGCTGGGGGTTTGCGAATCGAAGTTAATCAGAATGCTGAAAGGACGCCAACCGTTTGACTATCAGCAAAGCAAACGGATGCTGGAAATATTCGGCGCTGATGCAATGGTGAACGTGATTGACTGGGAGGGTATGAATGTACGCTGTCCAGTGTAACGAAAGCATTCGTGTTTATGACTGCTATCAATACCGAGAATCAATCAAGGAAATCGAAGGACGGTTCTATGATGCTGATGAGAAATGCTGGGTCATACCGCTGACCGCTCAAAATGCAAGCACGCTGTCGCTGCTCGGGGCAAGCCTCGATGAATCACTCAAAGAACTCGCTAAAACCGTCCGTGTCGCGTTTGTGAGCCGTTGTGAGCATCGTAAGCCGAGAGTCAAAGCAAAATTATTTGCACATCAGAAAGACGCCTACGATTTTGCGCTTGACGCATTCGAAAAGGGAAAAGCCGTGGCACTGCTGGCTGACATGGGTACGGGCAAATCGATGATGACGATAGCCATCACAGGAACGCTTGAGGCAGACAAGGGTGTAAAGAAAATGCTCGTGGTCTGTCCGAAATCGATAGTAGGTGTGTGGGAAGACGAGTTCCGAAAGTTCGCAGATTATCGCTATGCGCTGACGGTGCTTGACGGAACTATGGAAAAGAAACGGTCGGCATTCAACTATATGCAGGGTGCTGCGCTTCAAATTATTGTTGTCAATTATGAGAGTTGCTGGCGGTTGGAATCGGAAATCACAAAATGGAAACCAGACCTAATTGTATGCGACGAGTCCTCCAAAATTAAGACGCCGAGCGCATCCCAATCAAAGGCTCTGCATCGTTTGGGCAGGCAGAGTAAGTACAACATAATTCTCACGGGAACGCCCATCACGGGAAGTCCGCTTGATATCTTCTCGCAATACAAATTCTTGGATGACAGCATATTCGGTACGAGTTTCTATCTTTTCAGAAACCGCTATGCAATACTCGGCGGTTATCAAAACCGAATGATAGTAGGGTACAGACACCTGGACGAACTCGTCGAAAAAGTTCACAGCATAGCATTCCGAATCAAAATCGAGGATGCGGTTGACTTGCCGCCGTTTATCGATAAAACGCAGATAGTACCGCTCGAACCGCCCGCACAGTCAATCTACCGAATGATTGAAAAGGACTGCTACGCCGAGCTTGCAGGCGGTGAAGTGACTGCAAGGAACGTGCTGACGCAGCTCTTGAGGTTGGCGCAATGCACGGGTGGGTTTATCCGCAACGATTCAATGGGTACGGCAGAACAGGTCAGCAGCGCAAAGCTCGAGGCGCTTGAAGACATAATCGAAACATGTCTGTCCGAAGAAAAGAAGGTCGTGGTGTTCGCTCGATTTGTTCCAGAGATAGAGGCAATTGCCGCTATGCTGAAAAAGAAAAAAATTGGTTATGCCCAAATATATGGCGCAACTACAGACCGTGCGGACCAGGTCAAGAAATTCCAAGAAGATGCCGAGGTGAAAGTATTCATCGGTCAGTTGCAGACCACGGGTATGGGGTTGACGCTGACAGCAGCCAATGTGGCGGTGTTCTATTCTCTTGATTTTTCATACGCCAACTACGAGCAGAGCCGAGCAAGAATACACCGTATCGGGCAAAAGCAGAAATGCCTGTACATTCACCTTGTCGGCAAGGGGACGGTCGATGAAAAAATACTAAACGCTCTAAAACATAAGGGCGACATCGCAAAGATTATGGTAGACGATTGGAGGAGTTTACTCAATGGCTAAATTCAATGATTTAACAGGCAAGCTGTTCGGAAGGCTGACCGCTGTGGAAAGATTGCCTCCCCACGGAAAAAACACGGCATCGATGTGGGCATGCAAGTGCGAGTGCGGTGGAACGGCGATAGTACGCGGCACCGACCTCGTGAATGGACACACAATGAGCTGTGGTTGCCACCGCAAAATGCAAAAGGCGATGCCCGCCGGGGGAATGCGTTTGCATCGTATCTGGGCGAATATGAAACAGCGGTGCAGCAATCCCAAAAGCAAAGATTATCAGTACTACGGCGGACGCGGTGTCAGTGTTTGCGAGGAATGGAAAGACAGCTTTGAGCAGTTCTTTTATTGGGCAATGTCCAATGGATACAAGGACGGCTTGACCATAGAGAGAAAAGATTGCAACGGAAACTACTGCCCCGAGAACTGCGAGTGGATACAAGCTAACCGCCAGCAAAGGAATACTCGCAGAAATCGGAAGTTTGTCATTCAAGGCAAAGAGTTCACGTTGACAGAGCTTTGCCGAATTTACGGTCAGCCGAGAAGTACGGTAGAGAGTCGCTTGAAAAAAGGAATTGACATCAAAACTGCATTAAAAAATGGGAGGTATAACTTGGATAACAGATTGTTGGAACTCTCCGATAAGCTCAAAGAGTTGCGGCTCGTTAAGAGTGATTTGGAAGCACAGACCAAGGGTGTCAATGAAGAAATCGATGGCATAATGACCGAGATGATAGGCATCATGACAACCGAGGAATTGACGTCGTTCAATCGCAACGGAACAACGTTCTCACTCGTGACGACAGAGTACCCGTCGCCTGAACCCGACAAGAAAGGCGAACTGTGGGAAGCGATGAAAGCTAACGGTTTCGAGGACTTGTTCACGATTAACAGTCAGACTTTGTCGGCAACGATAAAGGAGCTTATTTCGGAAAACGATGGCGTCTTGCCGACCTGGTTGGAAGGACTCATCAAGATAGCGGAAAAGAACAGCATCCGCGTCGCAAAAAGTAAAAAAAATAATTAATTTGGAGGATGAAAATGGCAAACGAAGTAGCAAAAAGAGAAGAAAGCGCAGTAGCGGAGTACGGTTCGGGGATTAATTTCAGCGACCTGCTTGCAGAGGAACTTGACGGACTCACCCCGTCGTTTGAAAGAATCAAAATCCCGGCGGGCGGTGGACTCGCATACGAAGTCCCCGGCGACGACCCCGACAGTCCCGACAGCGTCAAAGAGTTTAAAGCGGTTATTCTGTATCATCACCCGATTAACTGCTACTACAAAGAAGAATACACGGGCGGCAACAATCCCCCCGACTGCGGTTCGATGGACGGCAAAATCGGCATCGAGGCAGAAACGGGTGAAGTCAAGACGTGCACCGAATGCGAGTTCAATAAGTTCGGAAGCGGAAAGAACGGCGCAAAGGCTTGCAAGCAGAAACGCAGAATCTATCTGCTCAGAGAAGGCGAGGCGTTGCCCACTCTCTTGTCGCTGCCCACGGGAAGTCTCGGCGAGTTCAGTAAGTACGTGATGCGCTTGCTTTCGAAGGGGAAAAAGACCAACGCTGTCGTTACGAAGTTCACGCTGAAGAAGGCGCAGAACAGCGGAGGCATCAACTATTCGCAGGCAGTGTTCGCTGTGGACAGACATCTTACGGAGGAGGAACTCAAGAGCATCTTGCCTATGAGCGAACAGGTCAAGACTATGGCGACCAAGGTAACCGAGCTTGACGAAGAATAAAGAATAAACGGCAAATGGGCGGTGGTAAAGACTGCCGCCCTATGTTGCTAAATCAGGTGGAACAATGGGAAGAAAAATCGTTTATATCTGCTCACCGTTAAGGCGGAGCTATGAGAAGAATATTGTCAAAGCAAATCTCTACTCCCGATTAGCATACGAGCAAGGCTGTCTGCCGATTGCGCCACACGTTATATTTCCGCAATTCTTAGATGACGAAAACAAAACCGAAAGAAGGGCGGGCATGAGTATGGGTTTGCAGCTCTTGGATATATGCAGCGAACTTTGGGTGTTCGGTACTCGCATCAGCGAGGGGATGAAGGCAGAAATAGAAAAAGCAAAGATGAAAGGAATATCTATAAGATATTTCTCGGAGAGTATGGAGGAAGGATGACGGACATTTTCGAAAAGGTCAAAGACCAAGTTAAAATAGCCGAGGCGGTTTCGCTGTTTGGGCTACAACTTAATAGCAGAGATAAGTGTCATTGCCCTTTTCACCGTGAAAAGACACCGTCGTTTTCTATTGACCGAAAGAACAATATTTTTACATGCTTCGGATGCGGCGAATCGGGCGACGTCATAGCGTTCGCTGCGAAAATGAAAGATGTTGAGCCGCTCGAAGGCGCAAAGTTTCTTGCGGAGGCGTTCCATATCGATATAGACGATTGCCCCAAACGCCAGAGCATAAAGGAATATCTGACGCAATGCATTCGTGATGTAGGGCAAACCGATTATTTCTCACGGCGCGGACTGACCGCCGCAACGATAAAAACTTATTGCTTGGGGTATGACGTAAAACACCATTCGGTCGTTCTTCCTTATTCGTCGGAACTGAAATACTACCAGACGCGGAGTATCGCTGACAAGAAATTCTATAAACCTACCACCGAAGAAGCTGGGGCAGAACCGCTCTTCAATCGTCGGGCCTTATGGGGCAACAGCCGTGAACCAGTCTTCATAGTAGAAAGTCCGTTGTGCGCATTATCGATATGTCAATGCGGAGGCTCTGCTGTGTCGCTATGCGGAATCGGCGGAACGAACAAACTTGTCAAGGAAGTCAAAGCAAGAAAGCCGAACGCACCGCTCGTGCTGTGCTTGGACAATGACGATCCTGGACAGAAAGCATCGCAGGGACTTGCGGACGAGCTGACCAAGCTCAAAGTGCCGTTCATCGTCTATAACGTTGCGGGTAAGAAGAAAGACCCCAACGAACTGCTGATGGAAGACCCGAAGAAACTACAATCATCTGTAACAGCAGCAAAGAAGGAAGTCCGTAAAATCTATAAGCGAGGCGTCGGGAGCATCATTGCCAGCGACTTGCAAGATATGCATATCGAACCGCCGCAATGGTTGATTCCGAATGTATTGCCGCAGGGCTTGGCGATTTTATGCGCAAGCTCGAAGGTCGGCAAATCTTGGATGTCAATGCAGATGTGCTTGGCGATAACCACGGGCAAGAATTTTTTGGACTATCCAACGAAGAAAGCAGGGTGTCTGTACCTTGCGCTCGAAGACAGTCTATATCGACTCAAAGACCGACTCAATAAGCTACTTGATGGCGACGATGCACCGTCCAATTTTTATATGGGTGTTACCGCTGGAATCTTGGACGGCAATCTTATTCAGCAGCTTGACGAAGAGTTGGAAGAACACCCGGACATAAAGCTGATTATTATCGATACCTTGCAGAAGGTGAGAGGGTCGGCGAAGAAGAATGAGATAGCATACGCCACGGACTACCGAGAACTGAGCGAACTCAAGAACTATACCGACAAGCATAAGGTGTGTATCTTCCTCATTCATCACCTCAGAAAGATGGCGGACGAGAACGACGTGTTCAATATGATATCGGGCAGTAACGGTATTATGGGTGTGTGCGATACCATTTTCATTATTTACAAGAAAAAGCGTCAGGACGAAAATGCCACTCTGTTTATGACGGGGCGAGATATCCGACAGCAGGACATAGTCCTTAATTTTGACGAGGACAAATTCCGTTGGAATATGGTCGGCTCGGCTAAGGATGAAGAAGACAAGCGCAAAAAACGTGAGTACGAAAGCAATCCGCTCGTTATAACGATAAAACGGCTCGTCGAGGATTTCCCTCTCGGTTGGAAAGGAACGGCGGGCGATCTGCTGAAGAGAGTGTTCGATATAACAGGGAAACCGTATGCTGGGTCTTCTGTGGGACTTGGAAAGGAGCTACGAAATATTGAAGAAATGCTGTACTACAATGGCATCGAGCATTCGACCAAGCGCAGCGGACAGAACAATATCCATACTTTCAATAAGAAAAGTAAGTACGGCGGCGGAAGGCAAGCATATCTTTTCGGGCAAGACCCTAACGATTAAAGTAAGTTTTCTGTAAGGTACATACACAACCATACATCATACACTCCATACACAAATACACTAAAAACCTTATAAAAAAGAAGTTTCTAGAAGAGAGATTTTATACACACTTACATTCTCCAAATAGAGTGTAAGGTGTGTATGGTTGTAAGGTGTGTATGGTGGTTTTTAAGGAGAGCAAATGCGTGAAAGCGATTTAATACGAAAAATAAGCGAGTACCTCAAAACTGTACCGAACCTTTATTTTTGGAAGGAACACGGCGGTATGTACGGTACAGCTGGAATTACAGATTTAATTGTCTGTTATAAGGGCAGATTTATCGGGCTGGAATGTAAGGTCGGTAAAAACAAGCCAACGGTTTTGCAGGCGGTAACGATTAAACAAATAATAAACGCAGGCGGATATGCGACTGTCGTGCGAACTGTTGAAGAAGTGAGAGAAATAATACGAGCGTTTGAAAAGGAGTAATATGACAGCGGATGCGGTAATCAATAAAATCGTCATAACGGATGAAGCCCGATTTGACTATGAAAGCCTATTTGGACTGCCCATACCGAGAGCGGATATGAAGGGCGAGTGCGAAAAGTACATAGACAATATAAGCGGGCAAAATATCGGTTACTACATCCGAGCGAAATATTATGACGAAACAATAGATGAAATGCTGATGCTGTTCTTTTACAAGGGCAAGGCTATCAGCAGGATGCAAATGTGGGAATTGGCTGGCATATGCCGGGCGGACGATTGGTCGGAAGAAATGGAAGAAGACGGATTAATCCGCCTTTGGCTGAAATCATCCCTCACCCCGAAAGAAGAAACAGATTGGGTGTGGGATTTACGGGTAAGAGAGGAACAGCACCAAAAAGAAGTGGAGGAATGGTTAAATGACTAAGGCAGAAATAAAAGAATACCTCGAGAACTATGGGGATAAAAGGACGGTGGCTGAATTCCGCCGTAAGCAGGGAGATGAAAACTGCATTCCCGTAATCGTCTATAAAACCATAACCGAATGTGTGGAATCTCTTCCCGAGGAGTACAGCACGATTATACAACTGCACTATATAAGTAAAATTTCTTTACGAGAGTTGGCTAAGCGCATGTATATGAGCCGTGTGGCTGTAACAAAAAGAAGGGATGATGCGCTTGATATGATCGCCAACTGCTTGTCGGGGTTATAAAAAGAGCCACGGCTATACCAAAAAAAGCCAAAACTATACCAAATGCCTGATATAATAACAGAGAAAGCAGGAGGACAGAATATGCCGAGAAAACCCAAACGACCTTGTAGTTATCCTGGCTGTCCTCGGCTGGTTGAAGGGCAGTATTGTGAAGAGCATAAGAAATTAACGGATAAACAGTATAACCAATACGGGCGAGATGATTTCACGAAATATTTTTATAAAACCCCCGAATGGTTATTTGTCCGAAAAAAGCAGCTTGAACAGCACCCCTTCTGTGAGGAATGCCTAAAAGAAGGTAAACGTAAAAAAGCCACTATGGTAGACCATATAATTCCCATCAAGCAGGGCGGAGATAAATTTGCGCCAAGTAATTTGCAGAGCCTCTGCTGGAGTTGCCACAGCCGAAAATCGGTTGAAGAAGGCAGCCGATTCGGGCGAAAAAATCTTTGAAAAAGTTTCAATTTTTGGGGCTGTTTCGCTGGGCTCTTTTGGAGAATTACGGTATTGTTTGATTACAAAATCAAGCAAGGGCAACCGCCCGAAAGGAGTAAAAAATGGAAAAGATAGTAAAAAACGACGGCAAAGGACTGGTTGAATTATTAGGGCTGGACGAGGGAACACTCGAACACCAAGGCAACTACTGCTTTATGGCGGCACGAGGCGACAGCCGAGTGGACATATACACCGAACCCGCCGATGAAGAAGGCGAAACCATAAGAGTAAATGCGGTGTACATCGACGACGAAGAATACGACTTCTGCGAATGGTGCAAAGAGCTGATGCCGATAGACGAGATGAGAAAAGAGGTACAGCTCGGCTACTTATGCGGAAACTGCCAAAGAGCGATAGCAAGCCGTGGTGAGAAATTAACCTACGAGGACTAAGACACAGCGGACGAAAGTCCGCTGTTGCTGTTTGAAAAAGTTGTAAAAAGTTTCAAGTTTGCCCTGCGTTTCGCTGGGCTCAATCAGTTTTTTACGGTATGTTGTGTTTACAAAATATGGGGGCGACCCCAAAAGGAGTAAACACATATGAGCGAATTTACCTTTGAAAAACTAAAAACAGCCGATAAAAAAACGGCGGATGTAACCATCTACCAGAACGGAATGGTACGGTTCAGCAGACAGGCAATTGAAACCTATGGGATATCCGACACGGATATTTTATGGGGAGAAAACCAGGACAAAACTGTGCTGGCGATGCAGAAGGTAAGTCAAGGCAGAACCTTACGAGGGAAAAGAAAAGATACCACCAGCTGCCAAATGCAGATAGCAAAACGGTATGCAGGAAAATATTTCCTGAAAAAAATTGGGGAACTGCTGGTTCTGGAACAAGACCCGAAAGAGGCGGAATAAAATTTATGGGAAGATATAATTTTGACTTCGAGGTGTCCGCCAAAGGCTGGGGGAAATCAGAAGTAATTATTTATGAAAAAGGTATGGTGTATATCAGCCGAGCCACAGTAAAAAGGCTGGGGTTGAGTGGGGTAAAATTAAGATGGGGAGAGGATAAAGCCAATAAAGTTCTCGCCCTGAAAGAAGACCCCAACGGACGAGCGATAAGTGAGAAGAGCGTAACGAACCTCCATTGCCCAGCCGAGGTCGCTCGGCGGTACGCTGGTAGGTACAACATCAAGGTCGAGGAAGGAGTGTACGTCCTCTACCCTGCCGAGGGCGCACGCCCGTAGGAGCAGGGGGGATGCGAATCTCTGAGGGTTCTCTCCCTAACAGCGGGGCCGCAACTTCGCACGAATTTTCGCAAAATCAAAAATCAAACGTGGAAATCAATTAAATCAAAACTTTAACGTAGTTAAAAGGACGGCAACCGCCGCCCTTTTGATTTTATCAGAAAAATCAAAATAATCAAAAATCAGAAAAATCAAAACGGAGGGAAAAATGGCAAGTGGTGGAAGACGCCCCGGCGCAGGGCGACCAAAGAAAGCCGCCGCCCAAAAGATACTTGAAGGTAATCCGGGCAGGCGACCGATTGAAGTCGTGAACCTAAGCGCAGAAGGGGTAGAGTTGCCAAACGAACCCCCGTCTTATTTATCAGCCAAGGCAAAGGAAATCTATAAGACGGTATATGCTTGGTTGAAGGGTATAGGCTGTACGGCGGGCATACTTCCATACAACTTGGAAGAGTATGCTTTTTGTAAAGCACGATGGCTGGAATGTGAGGATATGAACACCAAGCACGGCTTGCTAGTCAAAGACCCCACCAACGGGAAGGCGATGCCGTCGCCATTTGTGGCAATGGCACAGCAGTACTTGAAACAGACCAACGATGTGTGGAACAAAATATACCTTGTAGTCAGAGAAAGCAAGCTGACTAAATGGGACGAGAAAAACCCGAATGACGATATAATGGAAAAATTGCTGGGTGGGTCATGAAAGAACAAATCATCAGTTCAGTGTCATATCGGCAAGAAGAAATCATATCGAACATTCTCAGACTGTATTCGCCAAACGGCATTGATGCCGACTTAACGTATAGCAAAGGGTTCTTTTATAAGAGCGGCGAAGTTCAGCAACCGAAACTGAAGTTCGACATCGCACCGCAAACAGCGGATACGGTGAAGGCAGACAGTAGAGCAGTACCGCTCAAAAATAACAGTTGCGGTTGTGTAATGTTTGACCCGCCGTTCCTTGCGACGAAAGGGCAGTCGCTTGCAACTGATGTCGGAAATCACATCGCCCGACGGTTCGGCGTCTTCCCGACAGAACCCGAGCTGTTTGAATACTACCGACAAAGCATCGCTGAAATCAAACGGATACTTAAAGAGAACGGCATCGCAATCATAAAGTGCCAAGATAAAGTATCCAGCAGAAAACAATATATATCGCACAATTACATAATCAACTTGGCTAACGAGAACGGACTGTATTGCGAAGACATTTTTGTGTTATTGGCATACAACCGATTGCTCTCGTCAAAGCACACAAATCAGAAACATGCAAGGAAGTACCACTCGTACTTCCTTGTTTTTCGTAAAAATCAAAAATTAACGGACGCGGTAAGGAGGAACATGGATGGGGGAATACACCGAACAGAATCCGCTGCGGCTCATTGAATTATTCGCAGGGATAGGCAGCCAAACCCAGGCTCTGACGAATATCGGGGTGCCGCACACGGTAGTCGGCATATCTGAAATTGACAAGTACGCAATTCAAAGTTACAAGGCTATGCACGGCGAAGTCACGAATTTCGGAGATATCCGAGAAATCAAATCACTACCCGATGCCGACTTGTGGACATATTCGTTCCCTTGTCAGGACATCTCGGTAGCAGGCAAAGGGGCAGGCATCAAGGAAGGCACCAGGAGCGGACTGCTTTTTGAGGTAGAACGGTTATTGATAACCGCATCTGAAAACGGCAATCTTCCCAAATACTTGCTTTTGGAAAACGTAAAAAATCTTGTGAGCAAGAAATTCAAAGCCGACTTTGACCGTTGGCTGGCTTTCTTGGAATCGCTGGGTTATTCAAACTATTGGCAAATATTGAATGCCAAGGACTACGGCATTCCGCAAAACAGAGAACGTGTCTTCTGCGTTTCTATCCGGGGAGAGCATAAGCCTTTCAAGTTCCCCGAAAAGCGAGAACTGAAACTTCGCTTACGGGATATGATAGACGAAATCGTCGATGAAAAGTACTACCTCAAAGAAAGCACAATACGCAGCATAGTCAACTCATCGTTCAACTCCCGACGCGACAGCATAAGGAAGGGCGACGATGTTGCCTACACAATATTGGCGAGGGATTTCAAAGGTCCGCAATGCGTTCAGGTTGGAGAAGTCGTCGGGGGAAAATGGGACAAGATGCATGACATCAGTCGTCGTGTTTATGAACCCGACGGCATCTCGCCTACAGTACATTGTCAGCAGGGCGGTAATACCGAACTGAAGATAGCAGAGAACTTTGTGCTTGGCGGCGTCGAGGAAGACCCCGTAATTGTAGCGATGCGAGGTCGCAACCCCGACAATCCGTCTGACAGAACGAAGGGCGCACCGCTGGAACAAAGGTTGGAAGCTAACGAGCAGGGTATCTGTAATTCACTGACTACGGTACAGAAAGACAATCTTCTGATGGAAAAGAAATGCGGTTCAAAGGAATATGTTGCTCGGCGTTATAAAGAGTTCATCGAAGAAAAAGGGTATATCCCTGAAATGTTCGTAGCCTATAACAAGCAAGAAGTTGCCGACATCGCTCCGACGATTACGGGTCAATGCTCTTGTCCGTCGGGCAGCTCGGCTGTACTTAAGCTGGAAACCGAAGATGTCAAAGTACTTGCGCCGAACAATTGGGGGCATAAGGCTGGCGATGGAACGGCAACCAGAGAGCGGAGAGAAACTGACATTGTACCTGCGCTCCAAGCGAATGCAGGTCAAACTCAGCAGTCGTACTTAAAAATCAAAGTTGCCACAAAGCAAGGCTATGAGAAAGCAGAGCAAGGCGACTATGTAAACATAACATTCCCGAGCAGTAAAACAAAACGCGGTCGTGTTGGCAGAGGTATCGCACAAACTCTGACTTGCGGTGACGGAAATGCCATCGTAACAGAGAACGTGCGAATCCGCAAACTCACGCCGAGAGAGTGCCTGCGGTTAATGGGTTGGAACGATGAGCAAATTGATAAGATAGCCGCTGCAAATGTGAGTGCAACACAGCAGTATCGGCAAGCGGGCAACGGAATAGTCGTGCAGGTCTTGGAGTTTATCTTCGAGGCTTTATTTTTGGGGGAAGTATGAGATTATACCAAGGCGACTGTTTAGAAATTATGGCAAAGCTCGATCCGAAATCTGTCGATATGGTTCTCTGCGATTTGCCGTATGGACGGACGCGGAACAAGTGGGATACGCAAATACCGCTCGATAAAATGTGGGCGGAGTTTGACCGCATCGTTAAAGATAACGGCGTGATTGTCCTCTTTGCACAGACGCCATTCGATAAGCAGCTCGGCAGCAGTAATCTGAAGATGCTGAAATACGAATGGATATGGGTAAAGAAACAAGGAAGCGGACACCTCAATGCAAAGAAGATGCCGCTCAAACGCCACGAAAACATACTTGTCTTTTATAAGAAATTGCCCAAGTACAATCCGCAAATGACAGAAGGCAGGGCATACACGGCACAGAGCGGAAGGGCGAGTGACAACTACGGTAAGCAGAAATCGACGCTGACAGTAAACGAAGGTACTCGCTATCCAACAAGTATCCTTGAATTTAAATCAGAGAAGGGAATGCATCCAACGCAAAAGCCTGTTGCATTATGCGAATACCTCATAAAGACGTACACGGACGAAGGCGATACGGTGTTGGACTGCTGTATGGGCAGCGGCACAACGGGTGTGGCAAGCTGCAAGCTCAATCGTGAGTTCATTGGAATAGAAAAGGAACAGCAGTACTTTGACTTGTCCTTAAAACGGATAAGCGAATCAATTGCAAAATAAAAGCCCCGCTTGCTTGCGGAGCTTAATATTCACTTTTAAGGTAAACGATAAAGAAATACTTACTGTCAGAGCGGTGCTAAAGGTTACTTGTACTTGGTTTAAGGCTATTGCCAAAAGTGCGGTGATTCCTAAAACAATAAATGCTAATTCAATTTTCATTCTATTTAACCCCCTATTTTTTATTTCGCTTACCCGTCCTAAAAATGGACAAATGTCGTCTGGTGAGCCGTGGGGGTGCTGACGAAGCCCAGCTCAAATACAGTATAACACAAAACACAATAACCACGCAACTAAAAGGAGGTGCGCATGGAATATATCGCAAGCATTAGCTATGGCAAGGATAGCTTGGCGATGCTTGAAGTCATATACCAAAATAACTTGCCCCTTGACCGAATAGTTCACGTGGAAATTATGGCAACGAAAGACATCCCGGCGGATCTTCCGCCGATGATGGAATTCAAGGCAAAAGCAGATGCAATCATCTATGAAAAGTACGGAATAAAGGTCGAACACATAACAGCACCGACAACCTATGAGGACGGGTTCTATCATATCTGCAAAGGTAAGAAAAGCCGAAATGCAGGAAAAATATACGGCTTTCCATTGCAAAAAGGCAATTGGTGTAATTCCAGGCTCAAGCAATCAGTGCTTGAAAAGGTACAAAAAAATGCCATGGTGTATATCGGCATAGCGGTGGACGAACCGAAACGCTTTCACAATCTCACCGCAACAAAGCGAAGTCCGCTCGTGGAATACGATTGGACGGAAAAGATGTGCAGGGATTGGTGTAAAGAAAACGACTTGCTTTCGCCGATATATACACAATCATTACGCGGAGGATGCTGGTTCTGCCATAACCAAGGCATCAATCAGCTCCGCAAACTGCGCAAGAATTATCCAGACTTATGGGCGCTACTTTTGAAATGGGACAAAGACAGCCCCGTGTCATTTAAAGCGGACGGTCATACTGTTATGGATTATGAAAAGAGATTCCAAATGGAATCAACAGCAAAAGTGCCGATAGGCAGAACATTCAAATGGGAAATGATGGAGGATAATAAAATGACAATCAGAACATGCACGGCGGAATCCGTAACGTGCGGTCACCCCGATAAACTTGCAGACCTTATTGCAGACAGTATTCTCGATGAGTGCTTGGAACAGGACGAGAACAGCAGGGTTGCTTGCGAGGTGATGTTGGCGCATAACAAGTGCTTTATAAGCGGTGAGATAACGACCGCCGCTGAGGTGGAATACGAATACATTGCACAGTCGGTAATAGCGCAAGTCGGCTACGACCCCAGCGACATCGAAGTGGAAATCCGCATTCATAAACAGAGTACGGACATTGCCGCAGCGGTGGACGGAGAAGAACAGGGTGCGGGCGACCAAGGCATCGTGTACGGATATGCGACAGATGAAACTATCAACTATATGCCTCTGCCTGTCGAGCTGGCGCACCGCTTAACCAACCGCCTTGAAGAATGCAGGCGGAATAATATCATCATGGGTCTTCGCCCGGACGGAAAAAGCCAGGTTTCAATTCAGTACCGTGGTGACAGATTCGACAAGATAACATCGGTTGTAATATCGGCTCAGCATGACGAGAATAAAGACCTTGCCGAACTGACTGCTGAAATTAGAGAAAAGGTGATCGGCAAAGAGCTGAAAGAATACGACCTTACGGATGCGGAAATTCTCATCAATCCGTCGGGTCGTTTTGTTATCGGCGGATTCGAGGCAGATACGGGTCTTACAGGGCGCAAGTTAATGGTGGATACTTACGGCGGAATTGCGCATCACGGCGGCGGTGCGCTGAGCGGGAAAGATGCCAGCAAGGTAGACCGCAGCGGTGCTTACCTTGCACGGTATATTGCAAAGAATATCGTTGCCGCCGGGCTTGCCGAAAAGTGCGAAGTTGCGCTCTCTTATGCAATCGGTGTACCCAGACCTACGGCAATTGACGTAAACACTTTCTATACCTCGACGGTCAATGAACGGCTCATCGCCAAGGCGGTGGAGAAGGTTTTTGACCTGTCGGTCGTAGGCACAATTGAGAAACTCGATCTTCGTCGCCCCGTATTTTCTCAGACCGCTGTCGGCGGACATTTCGGCAAAGACTTTCTCGCTTGGGAGAATACCGATAAAACGGAGGCGTTAAATGGAGCAATCAAAGCGTGATAAGCTGATACTTGACAATCAGCGTCTTGTCTACTATTTGTACGAGCAATTGTCGAAAACCGATATCGTTAAAAGCAATAAGGACGATATCGTATCCGAAGGCATGTTGGGGCTTATCAAAGCTGCCGACACTTTTGACGAAACAAAGGGGTATCAATTCAGTACTTATGCCGGGCTGTGTATCCGCAATGCAATGCTGATGTACATACGCAAACTGAATAAGCATTGGCACAAAGAAATATCACTGTACACACCTATTGGTGAGGACAGCGAAGGTAACCAACTTTGCTATGCTGATGTTATCCAGAGCGATGGCGAAGACTTTGGTGAAGGTAATAACAGGATACTGCTGAGAGAAAGCATTGGCAAGCTCCCCGAGAAAGACAAAGATATAATGCTTGCCGTTATTACGGGTTACAAGCAAAGAGAAATCGCCGCAATGATGGGGGTGCAGCAATCCTCCATATCACGGCGAATAAAACGCATAAAAAGAAAATTGAAATCCAAAGTTTAGAGTTTCGTTCTTCCGATGACAAAATCAACGGTACAGCCAAAGCCGTCGGCAAGCAGAATAATGTTGTCAAGTTTTGGTGAAAAAGTTCCGTTCTTCCATTCATAAAAACGAGAACTTGTAATATGCGCAGTTTTGTAAATCTGCCACCAAGGGCAGTTGAAATGTTCTTTCAAAACTTTTAGTTGTTCTGAAAACGGAGGAAGTGGATAAAAAGTAGTGGGGTAATTCTCAGGCTCTCTTCCCAAAAGAAAGTCTGTCGTGCAGCCAAAATAATCCGCCAGCTTAACCAAGTTTTCAACAGAAGGCGTGCGGACGCAGCGCAAATAGCGCATGATATTAGTTGGGTCAATGCCGATAGCTGTCGCTAACTGCGTTGCGTTTAATTCTCGCTCAAACATGAGCGAATCAAGTACTTCAGAGAATTTCGACAAATTATCCATAAAATAGACCTTTTCCTACAATTTATTCTCTCCCATTACGGCAGTTTTTTGTTGCGACCAGCCCCAACGGGAGAGTATAATAGAGGTACACTAAAAAGCGCGCAAAAGTGAAAAACTAAATGGAGTTGAAAGTTATGGATATGAACCCTAACAAACCCACCGAAGAAGAAACCGAAGAAATGAACGATGCGGTAAAGGAGAAAAAAATCCTTACGCTGGACTTGGCAATGCAGATATTCCCGTTATTAGATGATTATTTCTGCGGCACCTTTGCAAAGAATTCTAAAGGAGTACTGATGAAGATGGAAAACGGTCAGATATTCCAGCTTAAAGTTGAGGAGGTTGTTTAAGGTAAAGGCGCAATAGAAAACTCCGCCGCAAATAGGCTTGTCGGCGGAGAGAAATGATTATATTAATTATATCAAAATGATAAAATCACATAAAGGAAAAGAATATCGAAAGATGGGTGATTTTATCGAAAACGGAGAATAACCAATGCTTAAAATCAAAAACGGTAAACTAATAGCATCAAACATGTCGTTTGCCCTGCCCGAAGACTTTACACTCGATTTACGAATGCCGGGCGGTGGATATCACGTACTTGAGTTTGTCTCGGAAAACGAAGTGGTAAAAGGTGGAATCGTCTACATCAATATTCAGTTCAACAATGAAGAATTGACAGCCAAGGAAAGAATGGAAGAATTCATGGAAAACAACGAACTGAAAGTGAAAGGCGAGTTCCTCCCTGTTACGAGAGGAAAAGGCAAAGCACTCGGCACATTCTACACGGGAGGAAGGATAACTTTTATATACGATGAACGGTATGACTTCCCCCCTAACAGTCTCAACCAAAACCAAGTATCAGTAACAATTCAGCTGACAAAGCTCAAAGGGAAGAAACTTGGGCAAACAATTTACGATGTCGTAAAACTGCCTACCGTAAAGGCATTCTTGGACAGCGTGGAATACTTTTAAAACGAAGGAGAACGCTATGCAAAAAATTACCATAGAGAATATCGAGGCCCGACTTGAAGAATTAAACATTTTCGAGTTAAGGCAGACGGCAAGGGCAGTTGGTGTTGAACGTGCGGCGGATTGTAAAAAGTCCGAAGTACATGCAAAAATAATTGCTATCGCAAACGGCACTGCCGAACCCGTACCTATTGAAAACCGCAAGTTCTGTGAGCAGGCGGACAAGAAGCTGGTCAAAGATATCCAGACTTACAGAGAAAGCATAATCGGTAAGAAATAGACCGACGAAATGCAACGCTAAGGATGAAGAAAGAACTGACAAATTGTTGTCAGTTCTTTTGACTTTTGGGCGCGTTTCGCTGGGCTCTTTGGAATTGTTACGGTATGATGTGTTTACAAAAAACCAAGGAGGTAAACATATGGAAAGGTACAAAGTGGGCGACAAAGTTTTGGTTGAGGGGCGTGGCACTGCAAGACCAAGAACGGTGATTGAAATCACAAAAGCTGGGAACATAAGAGTAGAAGGCGAAAAAGGGCTGTTTAATCCTAACGGGTTCTTAAGAGGTGCGAGCGAATGGTCGGTAACCTATCTACGCCCGATAAGCGAAGAACAGTATGCGGCACAGTTGCAGAAATATGAACTGAAGAAAGAATGTGAGGGTATCGTCAAATACCTCAGTCAGTTAAACGAACTGCCAGCAGAAAATGTCCGTCAGGCAATTAAAGAATTGTATACCACAATCAAGGAGCAATAATTATGAAGAAACCTACGGTGCATTTTAACGGTAATGGTGAAAGCGGAAACATCTTCTACATAATGGCAAGGGTTAGTGAGGTAATAACTGATCCGATAGAATTCAAAGAGCTATGGGCAAAGGTAAAGGAAGGAACTTATACCGACGCCCTTGCAGCAATCAGAAAAAAGGTCAATCTCATAGATGACGACGGGGTGTATTAATGGATAAGTTTTTCAGTCAAAAGTATTGCGACCGCTGTGGCGGTGACCTATCAAGCGGACGCACAATGTCCATGTTTAATACGGACTGCATCTGTATGGAATGCAAAGCAAAAGAGCAAAAGCTACCCGAATATAAGGCGGCGACGGACGCGGAAAGGCAAGCCGTCATCGCTGGGGATGGAAATTTCAAGGGGGTAGGATACCCGAAAAAACAATAAAAATATATTAAAAAAGTTTGCGCATTTGAGCCTGTTTCGCTGGGCTCTTTCCGTCGTTTACGGTATTGTTTGGTTACAAAATTAAAAGAGGGCAGCAAGCCCGAAGGAGAATAATATGCAACCATTCAAAACACAGGCACACATCCACAGCTTAGAAGGAGGGATGGACGAAGTAACCGTCCTCAGCAAAGACGAAAGCAAACCGCAGACCACCTACATAGTGGACTACAAAGGAACAAAATGCACAGCAATATTTAACTGCTTCACTGGTAGCTATTATGTAGACGATATATACGGAATCATAAATTAACAAACAAAGAAAACGGCGCAAGCCGTTTTTTCTTTCATAACGGAGGGGCAATGGCATATAACAAACAGCTTGCAGACCGTGCCGTTGCCTTTATTAATTCACTGAAACATACTAAAGGCACTTGGCACGGTGTTCCTTTTGAACTCTTGCCGTGGCAAGATAGAATCATCCGAGATGTGTTCGGTACAGTAAAAGACAACGGATATAGGCAATACAATACTGCCTATGTAGAGATACCTAAAAAGCAGGGCAAGTCGGAGATAGCCGCCGCCGTTGCCCTCTACTTATTAGCTGGCGACGGCGAGTGGGGTGCAGAGGTATATGGTTGCGCCGCTGACCGACAGCAAGCAAGCATTGTATTCGATGTGGCTTGCAATATGGTCGAGCAATGCCCAGCACTTAAAAAGAGAATCAAGCCGATAATGAGCCAGAAACGACTCGTATATCTTCCACTAAATTCGTTCTATCAGGTGTTGTCAGCCGAGTCGTACACCAAGCACGGACTAAATGTACACGGGGTTGTGTTCGATGAGTTGCATGCGCAACCGAACCGAGCCTTGTACGATGTTATGACTCACGGCTCAGGCGATGCTCGAAAGCAACCGCTGTTCTTCCTCATAACTACGGCGGGAACTGATCGAAATTCAATCTGCTGGGAAGTGCATCAGAAGGCAAAGGACATACTTGAAGGGCGCAAGCATGACCGCTCGTTCTACCCTGTAATATACGGAGCAGACGACGATGATGATTGGGGCGATGAAAAGGTATGGCACAAAGCCAATCCCTCGCTCGGCATTACGGTCGATATTGATAAGCTGAAAACCGCCTACGAGTCAGCGAAAGACAACCCGGCGGAAGAAAACTTGTTCCGACAACTCCGACTAAATCAATGGGTAAAGCAGAGCGTTCGCTGGATGCCAATGGATGCTTGGGATAAATGCGATTTTGAGGTGGATGCGGAAAAGCTCAGAGGGCGTGAATGCTACGGCGGACTTGACCTCTCCAGCAGCACAGACGTGACCGCATTTGTGCTTGTATTTCCTCCCATAACCGACGAGGACAAATACATCGTTCTGCCATTCTTTTGGATACCCGAAGACACGATTGAGTTGCGAGTAAGACGCGACCACGTTCCCTATGATGTATGGCAAGCGAGAGGGCAAGTAATAACCACTGAGGGCAACGTAATCCACTATGGCTACATCGAGAACTTTATTGAAGACCTTGGTACAAAGTACAACATAAAGGAAATAGCATTCGATAGGTGGGGTGCTGTGCAAATGACGCAGAATCTTGAAGGAATGGGGTTCACCGTTGTGCCGTTTGGTCAAGGTTTCAAAGATATGAGTCCGCCGACAAAAGAGTTAATGAAACTTGTGCTTGAACAAAAGATAGCACACGGCGGTAATGTTCCTCTGCGGTGGATGATGGATAACGTTTTCGTTAGAACTGACCCTGCTGGAAACGTAAAGATGGACAAAGAAAAGTCCACCGAGCGAATAGACGGTGCGGTGGCACTCGTTATGGCGTTAGACCGTGCAATCCGCAATAAAGGTACATCGGACAGTGTGTATAACGACCGAGGAATAATTATTATTTAGCAAAAAAATTGCGTAAACCTGTTGACTTTATACGCCCGTAGGAGTATAATATAGAAAAGTAACTCTTGGGGAGTATATAAGAATAAAACAATGAGCAAACTTATTATATATCATGGTTCACCTGAAATTAGAGAACATCCTGAATTCGGCGGTGGGAAACCATACAATGATTACGGTCTAGGGTTTTATTGTACAGAGCATATTGAGCTTGCCAAAGAGTGGGCGTGTTCAGAAGGTGTCGATGGATATGCTAACAGATATGAAATCGAAACAGATGAGCTAAACATTTTGAATTTATCTTCACCTGAATATACGATATTAAGCTGGTTGGCAATTCTATTGAAACACAGAAATGCAAGGCTGTCCACGCCGATTGCACTTAGAGGTCGGGATTATCTTATCCAAAACTTTCTTCCCGATTATGAAAACTACGATGCAATAGTGGGGTATCGAGCAGACGACTCATACTTCTCATTTGCAAGGTCATTTATTCAGAATGAGATTTCTCTAAGACAGCTTGGATATGCAATGCGACTTGGCAAACTCGGAGAACAATTTGTGTTAAAATCCAAGAAGGCGTTTGATATAATCAAGTTCCTTAATTACACCGTAGCGGACAATGCTGTGTATTATTTTAAAAGAAAGGCGCGTGATGACGAGGCACGTGCGGCTTATCGTAAGGAAGTTGAGAATGAGGATTTAGATGGAATCTTCATGAGAGATATAATCAAAGAGGCAATGAAAGCAGATGACCCACGCTTACGCTGAAAGCTATTTAAACGATGCGATGGAAAACTTGGGTGAAGCCTTTGACTACGCGGTTAATGCTTGCATGATAGATATTGAAACATTTATGGGGCTCTTCATCTCAAGCGGATATGCTAACCTATTCGGCAAGGGTGTTCCTAAAGTAGTTTCAGGTTTATCTGGAACAGAATTGGTTATGGAAGTAGTGAATAAGGCTGGCACATTCTATTCGTTCCCCAAACCGCAAGTTGAATACGATTATTCGCCAGAGTATTGGTGTGGCTGGATACTTGCATATTATCAATGGAAAACAGGAAGGACATTTAAGGATATAGAAGTTAATCTGTCTGTTACGGAAATCTTAAAAATGTATCCGACCTTGCACGAAGCATCAGAAGATAAGTTCGTAGATACAGCCAATGCTATCATATTACGAAGAAATAATACTACAAGATTACAACGGCAAAGGAAACAATGCGGATTGACGCAGAAAGAGTTGTCGGAAAAATCAGGCGTAAAACTGCGAACAGTTCAGCAATACGAGATGAAAGCCAAAGACATTAATAAAGCTGCTGTGTCGACGGTTTTTGCGCTCTCAACTGTGTTAGGGTGCAGAATTGAGGATTTGTTGGAATACAAGGTGGTGGACGATGAATAAGAGCGAAAAAAACTTGGTAATCCTACAAAATGAATTAGATGAAACCGATGTGGAGATTCGCCTTAAAAGTGCAATTGTTCAAGCTGAACAGAGAATAACAAATGGTAAATCGTATATGGAAATGTTGGAATTAAAACAGAAACTTGGACTATAAATAACAAGGATAAAATTTATTTAAACATTAAAAACCGTACTTGAAGAGTGCGGTTTTTTTGTTGCAAAAATTCTTTGAAAAAGTTTCGTTTTTTGCGGTGTTTCGCTGGGCTCTTTCAGTTGTTTACGGTATTGTTGTGTTACAAAAAAGGAAAGGGGCAGCACCCCAAAAGGAGTAACAAAATGGCAGCAACAGTAACAGTAAGGGCAAAATTAACAAGCAAAATCGGGTTCTATATCGGCGACGTGTGCTACGAAATGACTGATGAAGATTACTATGCGGATTGGAGCAACAACTTCGAAGACTTCGAGGGCGAACACGAACTGCGAGGACATAAGTTCGCAATCGGCGGAACAGCATACGGTGACGGTGAATACGAAGACCAGTACGGACATCGCTACGGAGTGGACTCAGGAACGATAGGCATCCTACCGTATGAACTGTGTAAGGATAAGAACATAAGCGAACTCGACAGATACGGACGATTCGTAAGAGCGACAAGCGCAACATTCACCGCCGAGGACGGAGAGTTCGACATAAAGTTGAATACACAGCAAAGCTATCATATAAGCACCAACGACTATGAAGAAGACGAAGAAGATGACTACTACGATGATGAAGATTATGACTACTATTATGATAGCGACGAAGAAGACGAAGACTAAATTAACCGAAAAATCCGCATCGAGGGGTGCGGATTTTCTTTGACAAAAACAAATAAAAAAACAGAAAAGACCAGATATGGTCTTTTTATTTTGGAGGGAATTAATGCAGATAGAAAAAAGAGATGTTTCAGAACTGAAAGCTGCCACCTACAATCCAAGGAAAGACCTTAAACCTGGCGATGCCGAATATGAAAAGCTCAAACGCAGTATTCAAGAATTCGGATATGTAGAACCAGTAATCTGGAACAAACGCACAGGCGTGGTTGTCGGCGGACACCAAAGGCTAAAAGTAATGAAAGACCTTGGTTTCACCGAAGTGGACTGCGTTGTGGTCGACCTGGACGAGAGCAAGGAGAAAGCCTTAAATATCGCTCTGAACAAAATCAGCGGCGAGTGGGATACCGACCTTTTGACAAGCCTTTTAAAAGACTTAGACGGAAGCGGCTACGATATCACTCTTACGGGCTTTGACTTAGCAGAGGCGCAGGAACTGTTCGGAAGCGGCTCCATGGAGAATGTCCACGAAGACGACTTTGACACTGAGTCCGCTTTTAATGCAACGACTGAGCCTAAGACCAAGATGGGCGACTTGTGGTTACTTGGTCAGCACCGACTGTTATGCGGCGACAGCACGCAAAGGGACGAAGTGAACCGTGTGCTGGACGGCAAGTCGGCGGACATCATGGTAACCGATCCACCCTATAATGTGGACTACGGCGCAAGCATAGCAGGCAAACACCGCTCGAATACGAGAACGGAAAGCACGATAGCAAACGACAACCTCTCGGACGACGAGTTCTATCAGTTCCTCTTGGCATTCTATAAGGCAGCCGAAAGCGGACTGAAAAAGGGCGCACCCGTTTATGTCTTCCACAGCACGAAGGAAACGGTAAACTTCACGAAGGCGATGACGGACGCTGGGTTTAAATACTCGCAGACTTTGGTGTGGCTGAAGAACCATTTTACGCTCGGTCGTCAGGACTACCAATGGAAGCACGAGCCGATTTTGTACGGATGGAAGGAAGGTGCGGGACACTATTTCATAGACGATCGCACCATAGCCACGGCTTTAGAGGGGCTGACGGAAAATCTGCGGAAGATGAACAAAGCGGAACTTGTAGAGCTTATAGAAAAAATCCTTGATATACCGTCCACGGTAATCGAGGATAACAAGCCGAGCAAATCCCCGGACCACCCTACAATGAAACCTATAACGTTATGCGCCAAGCTCATCTATAACAGCAGCCGTGAAGGGGATACGGTATTCGAGCCATTTGGCGGTAGCGGGTCAACCCTTATCGCATCCGAGCAGCTCAACCGCAAGTGCTGTGCAATCGAGCTTGAGCCGAAGTACTGCGACGTTATAGTTCGCAGATACCGTGAACTCTGCCCCGAGGCGGAAATCCGCCACATTCGTGACGGCGTCGAGATTTACGACTGAGTGCCGTTGACCGCCATATATTGTGCGGTCAATGCTTGCAGCTCGTCTCCTTTGACCTCGAATTCTTGCTTGGTTACGGTGTTATACCTAAACAGCTTGCCGCTCAGTTCGGTTTCCAGCTGAATGAGGGCGTGCTTGGGGTTGCCGTATTCATAGGTAAACTCCTCGCCGTCCTCGGTAACCTTAACCACGTAAATGAAATCATCGAAACCCATAAAGTTATTCTCCATTGCTACACCCCTATATATGCTTGATTTATGGTTGTATATTAGCGTAATGTTTGGTTGTTTGCAAGTCTTTTACAAGGGTTTTCGGCGTTTTCTTTTGTTTCTTTTTCTTCGTTTTTCACGGCAATTTCGCTGGGCTCTTTCAGGATGTTACGGTATTGTATGCTTACAAAATAAGCACAGGGCAGTCAGCCCGAAAGGAGAAAAAATGGCAAGTTTATTCGGATTTAAACTCAAGAACAGAAGGACGTTCCAAGGCGGGGACTGGGAAGGAAACCAGGGCGACCTATGGTACGGAAACAAGAAGGTCGCATGGTATAACGACAGCGGCGACGGCAGCATGGCAGACATCGACTTTTATGACGGAAGGAAAGGCAGAGAAGAATACCAGCCAATCCTTGATGCAGCGGTCAAACAATACTACGAGCGATTCCCGCTGGAAGGCGAATATGCGGACTTACCCGTTGATGCAGAAATGTTCATGGGGGAACTGCTGGAACTGATGGATAGGGAAAAGACATACAAGTCGATGCTGAAGAAGGGCTATCCAGCAGTAATAATGTATAAGAAAGAAGAGAACAGCCCTTACGAACAAATCGTAGGACTGCAAAGCGAACAGGCGGCGAAAAAGTACATAGAAAAGAACAAGCTGACCAAATACAAACTGTTCACCTCGGCTGAGGACTTTGACATTAAGTAAGGCGGTTTGGTATGGAACGAATCGAATTATCAGATGGCATCGTCGAAGTGACACACGTAAAGGTAAGTGAAACCACAGACGGACTAATAGACGAAGAAATAAAAGCAGGGTGCAAGATGCTGAAATTCACTTGCCCCAAATGCGGTGGCTGGATAGGTAATGCGGTGGGGCTGAAAAATGCCGAAGGCAACTATCAGATAATCCGCTCTGGGTGTTCGAGCAACTACGAAGGTGTCGACCAACCTTGCAGAATATGCCAAGAAGGGAGGTGATCGAGTGCCGAATAAGATTGACGACATGCGGTTCGCTGAACTGCTTGAGGATTTTGAAATATACGGTGTAAAGCCTATACCCAAAGGCACGCAGCTCGAGGTGGCAAAGAGCAACAGCAGATATGTATATCTGCGCTGGAACAATTGCCTGCTGAGGGTAACACATAAAATGATAAAACCACTAAGAAGAAAACGATAAAGAAACCGTCCGCCAGGGGCGGTTTCTTGTTGAAAATTCTTTTATTTTGTTTTAGTTTTGGGGGCTGTTTCGCTGGGCTCTTTCAGGATGTTACGGTATTGTTGTGTTACAAAAAAGAAAGGGCAGCAAGCCCGAAAGGAGAAACAAAATGGCAAAACAGAAAAACATCTTCAAGACGCTGAGAAACTACGGCGACGGCTTCCACGGCAACAATAGCGCAGAATCAAATGCGATATATGATGCGAAGATATCAGAGGTAACGGCAAGGATACTCGCCGATGTGGAACACGCACCTGAAATCATCGCCGACGAGTTCGGGAAATGCGAAGCAAGAAAGTGGAGAGAGGCATTCACCAACGGCTACCTAACACCGAGGCACGATGCAGAGTGGGCAGCAATTAACCACATCAGCTATGCACTTATGGACTCAAAGCCACTCGACAAAAGCGAACCCAGAGAAATCAAGACGCATGCTGACCTCGTAGCCTTTATGGTCGAAACCGAGGAATACAACGAGCAAGGCGCAACCGAAGCGATAAAGAACTATATGGACGAGCGCATCGCTGAAGGTATGACGGTGGCGGCGGCATTCAGAGCTACAATTGAATTTATGCAAAATACGCTGGGGGATAACTAAGATGACAGTAGATGAGTTGACAAGCATATTCACCGAAACGTCCGACCAAGAAATCGTCCTCTTCGACCTAAACTCGGGCGAAGAGCTGTACAAGGGAACGGCGGACGACGTGCCATATCAGTATCTCTACTGCGAGGTGCAGTCGATAGATACACTCTTCACGGAAACAAAGACGATAACAATCAACATCGACTTGAGCGAATAGGAGAGCGATTATGGAAAAGCAGAAAGCGGTATTATACTGTCGGGTGGCACGGTTGTCCGACGAGGAAAAGGAAAAAGTAAACCAAGTGGCAAGGTTCAAGGAACTGTTCGGATTTGAGCCGACAGAGATATACACTGATATCAGTAAGAGTGGGCGGTATAACAACCGCCCAGAATACCGACGGTTGATAGACGATGCACTCAGCGGAAATATAGATTATATCGCTGTGAAGTGCCTTGCCAAATTCAATAGGAACTTGGCGGCAACAATCAAGGTGCTTCGCCAGCTGTGTGATAAGGGTGTCGGGGTATGCATGATGAACGAAAACTTGGATACCCTTAAACAGATATCGATGGTACACGACACGCTGATTGAACTGCTGGGAAGAACAGCTAAAAAGCATCAGGGATGGCAAAACAATGGTTGAATATAAGATTGGCGAAACTGCGCACGTCAACCGACGGATAATGGTCAAGGCGCAAAAGAGCAACATTATAAAAAGCCTGACTATCGCCACGGACGCGGCGGTGGATATCATAGCGGTAAGGAAATCGACCGATGCGTTTGCGATTAAGGCAACAGGCGGTGCAGTCTATGACATCTTATACGATGGCTACAAGATAGACAGCGTACCGCAAAAGGACTTATACTCCAAATCGCAATGGACGAAGATATCAGAGATGCTTGCGAAATCGTCTGCATGCTGGAAAGGTTAATCGAAATCGACCGCCAAGCAGCCTAACAGGAATAAAGAAAAACCGTCCGCCGGGCGGTTTTTTTATTCAAAATTCTTTTATTTTGTTTTAGTTTTGGGGGCTGTTTCGCTGGGCTCTTTCGGACGGTTACGGTATTGTTGTGTTACAAAAAAGAGAGGGGAAGCACCCCAGAAGGAGTAACAAAATGGCAAAGCAAAAAGTAAGCGCAAAGGCATACAACTATGAATGGAAGACGGCGGAAGAGGTGATTGCTAACATCAATACCCAAATAAAATGGTCAAAACATATGGTGTGTTCAATAGCCGAATTAACTAAGGAAACCAACCCTGAAACCTACCGCAAAGCACATGCATTATGGCTCAAACTAAAAGACGCCTTTAATGCCGAGGCAAAGACCTACAACCCTGAAGCCTACAGCAGCAAGCTCGGCTCGGTTGGCGAGGTGGAAAGACGCGAAGTGCTGAGGTCGGCATGGTGGGATGAGTTAAGCGAATATGCTGAGGACGAGTACTACAAGATAACAAGCATAATCGAGATGCTGCATCACGGAGAACAGCTCGAAACTGGAACAATTATCTTTGGAAGCTAACGTATAAAAAGCCTAACAGAACCGTCCGAAAGGGCGGTTTTTTAGTGCAAAAATTCTTTAAAAAAGTTTCGTGTTTTGACGGTGTTTCGCTGGGCTCTTTCCGATTTATACGGTATTGTATGGGTGTAAAACAAAGCAAGGGCAGCAAGCCCGAAGGAGCAAAAAATGAAAACCTACACAGTAATGATTATCGGAGAAAGCGGAAAATACGAAACGGTCGCAAAGAAGGTAAGCGGCAAACTCGCAGGCGCAATTGCAAAGCACTACAGAGCAAACGGTGTATGGGTACAGACCAAGGAGGAAGACTAAGATGGAAACCAAGCAGAAAGACATCTTCAGAAGACTGAAAGCATACAGCCACGGCTACTACGCATACGCTACCGAGGACGAGAAGAAAGCCTACGACGCAAAGATAGAGGCACTCAAGGCAAGGATACTCACCGATGTGGAACATGCACCTGAAATCATAGCTGAGGAAATGGCTGCCCACTATGCTGCAACGTACAGAGAGCAAATGAAAGGCAACTATGTAAGGGGATTAAAATGCACCCCCGAATGGAAAGCAATCGACAACATACTCGGCGCACTCATAAGCGTAAAGGTGCTGAAGGGCATAGAGAGCAAATAATCAAGAAAACAAACAACCGCTCGAAAGGGCGGTTTTATTATTTCAAACAAGGAGGGCAAATGGGATTATTCGGACGAAGTAGGGACGCACCAAGGCGTGAACGGCGCAACGCACCCAGCAAAGAAATGCAAGACTTTATAAGGGGCGTGGATGTGGATATGCTCGGCAACAGTAATAGCGGTGTGAGGGTTGACGAACTCAGAGCTATGCAAACCTCGGCGGTATATGCATGTGTAAAAATCCTTGCGGAAACGGTGGCAAGTCTGCCGCTGCATCTGTATAAAAAAGGCAAGGACGGAAAGAACGAATCGGCGGAACAGCATCCGCTGTTTTCTTGTCTTTACGAATTACCAAACGAGGAAATGACAAGTTTCGAGTTTCGTGAAACGATGATGACCTCGTTGCTTTTGTGGGGAAATGCATATGCAAGGAAAATCAAGAAGAACGGACACGTAACCGAGTTGTGGTACTTGAAACCACAGAATATGACGGTCGAGCGTGATACGCAAACGGGCAAGATTAAATACACGTATTCGGACGATATAACGAACCAAACCTATGTGTACCGCCCCGAGCAAGTATTTCATATTAAAGGTCTGTCATTAGACGGGGTAACGGGGTTGAGCCCTATTTCCCAAGCAAGGGAAGCGGTTGGTCTGTCTCTTGCTACAGAGGAATACGGGGCAAAATTCTTCGGCAACGGTGCAAGACCTGGCGGTGTGTTGGAACACCCCGGCATTCTTAAAGACCCCGAAAAGTTAAGGGAAAGCTGGAACAAAGTCTATCAAGGGACGCGGAATAGCCATAAGGTAGCAGTCCTTGAAGAAGGAATGAAATACCACACAATAGGCATAGCGCCCGAAGACGCACAGTTTCTTGAAACGAGGAAATATCAAGTCAACGAAATTTGTCGTATCTTTCGAGTTCCGCCGCACCTTGTGGGGGATTTGGAACGAGCAACGTTCAGTAACATTGAGCATCAGTCAATTGAATTTGTACAGCATACCATAAGACCCTGGCTGGTCAGATGGGAGCAGGAAATAAGCCGTTCACTCTTGGATGAGAAGGAACGGCTTTTGTATTTCGCCAAATTCAATGTGGACGGCTTAATGCGAGGCGATTACAAATCGAGAATGGAGGGCTATGCAGTAGGACGGCAAAATGGCTGGCTGTCTATAAACGATATCCGCCGTTTAGAAGATATGTCGCTCGTGCCTGCGGAGAATGGCGGAGATGAGTACCTTGTCAACGGCAACATGATAACGGCAAACCAGCCGACAGAAAACAAAGAAGGAGGTAGTAATGAAGGAAAGCAAAAGGGAACTGCGAATGCTCCCGATGAAGGAGCTTCGGATAGCGGAAAGTGAAAGCGGCGGCACGGTAATTGAAGGGCATGCGGCGGTGTTCGACAGTTGGAGTGAAACACTCGGCGGAATCTTCCCGTTTAAGGAAATCGTCCGTAAAGGCACATTTAACGAGAGTATCGGTAAAGACGATATCCGTGCGCTGTTTAACCACGACCCGAATTACGTACTCGGCAGAAACCGTGCGGGAACGCTTGAACTTGTGGAGGATGAAATCGGCTTGCGTGTGCGAATAACCCCGCCCGATACGAGCTGGGCAAAAGACATTGAGACGAGTATACGCAGGGGCGATATCACACAGATGTCAATAGGCTTCATAGTCGAGGAAGACGAGTGGTCAACGCAGGACGGTATGGACGTGCGAGAGATTCGCAAGGTCAAACTTTTCGACGTAAGTCCCGTAACGTTCCCTGCATACACGGCAACCGACGTCGGTGTCAGAGCTATGCAGGAATACGACGGATACAAAGCTGAACAGAGAAGTCAGGCGGAAGCGGCGGAGCAGGCGGCGGAAAGCGCAGCGAAGAAAGCAAAAGAGCAAGAAAAGCTCAAAAACTTAAAAACCAAATTCAAAAATATTTAAGGAGAAAATAATATGACGATGAAGAAAGTGCTTGAAATGAAAGCAAAAAGAGAAGACGCCAGGCTCAAAGCAATGGCGGTTTTGAACAAGGCAGAGGCGGAAGACAGATTCCTCACCGAAGACGAACAGAAAGAAATCGACGGTTATGAATCGGAAATCCGCTCGTGGGACGAAAGCATTACGAGAGCGGAGAGAATGCTGGCAATCGAACCCGAGGAAAGAACGGTAATTGAAAAGCCCGAGGTTAAGCCCGCACCTCAGAAACCCGAAGAAAAGAGATTCGGCACTCTCGGTGAACAGCTCCTTGCGGCTTACCGTGCGGCAATGCCCGGCGGACATACCGACGAGCGTCTTTCAACGAGAGCGGCAAGCGGTTTGAACGAAAGCACCCCCTCGGACGGCGGTTTCCTTGTTCAGCAGGACTTCGTTAAGGAACTCTTAAAGCGCACCTACGAAACGGGCATCCTTGCCAGCAAGGTTAAGAAAATTCCCATCAGCACAAACGCCAACGGACTGAAAATCAACGCCGTGGACGAAGACAGCCGTGCAAACGGTTCAAGATGGGGAGGTGTTCAGACTTACTGGGAGGCGGAGGCTGACGAGCATACGGGCAGTAAACCCAAGTTCAGACAGATGGAACTTTCGCTCAAGAAACTCACGGGTCTGTGCTATGCAACCGACGAACTTTTACAGGATGCGGCGGCTCTCGAGGCGGTTATCCGTCAGGCATTTGCCGAAGAGTTCGGATTTAAGATGGACGACGCAATCCTGTCGGGTAGCGGCGAGGGTGAACCTCTCGGTATCTTGAACAGCGGTGCGCTGGTTAAGGTCGAGAAAGAAAAAGACCAGAAGGATATCATCACCGTTGAGAACCTCATCAAGATGTGGAACAGACTCTGGTCGAAGTCGAGAGCAAACGCCGTTTGGTATATTAACCAGGAAATCGAGCCGTATCTCTATACGCTTAAGCTCGGCGATAAGCCCGTTTACATTCCCGCTGGCGGTATTTCGGAAAAGCCTTACGGCACGATTTTCGGAAGACCCGTCGTTCCCCTCGAACAGTGCAATGCCGCGGGCGAAGTTGGCGACATTATCTTGGCGGACGTCGGTCAGTATCTGCTCATTGATAAGGGCGGTATTAAGGCAGCAAGTTCCATACACGTAAGATTCCTTTACGACGAGAACGTGTTCCGTTTCATTTATCGTGTGGACGGCAAACCTATCTGGAACAAGCCTCTCGCACCTTATAAGGGCAAGGCGACCGTTTCGCCTTTCATTACCCTCGACAAACGCGGTTAAATCAAAAGGAGGCGATCGAGCGTGTTGACGTTGCAGGAAACAAAAGATTTTCTCCGCTTGGACGGTGACGACGAAGATGCGCTCGTCTCCTCGTTAATCATAACGGCGAAAGAGCTGATAGAAGAAACTCTGCGGTATAAACTCACGGAATTCGAGGAAATTCCCGAAACCGTGCATCAAGCAATGCTCATAGTAGTTGGAACGCTTTACGAAGAACGGCAAGTAGCGAAGGACAATAAGTCGGGCGTGGATATAAAGGAAACGCTCGACCTTGTCCGCCGCATGTTGTTCGCATATCGAAAGGGGGCGTTCTGATGAATATTGGTAAACTCAACCGCCGGGTGGAAATTCTGCAATTCTTCAAAGACCGTGATGAATACGGTGGCGAAATCGGCGAGTGGAAGACTGTTGCAAAGGTGTGGGCGGCAATATCGCCCGTAAGCGGCACCGAGCAGATGTTCGCCCAGCAAGTAACGGCGGAAGCGGTAGTTAAAATTACAATCCGCTATTTGCCGTGGCTTGACGTAATGCACCGAATAATGTACAGGGGAAAGCTGTACGAAATAGTCGGCACTATGGATGCGGATACGGCGCATACCAAAACAATACTAAACTGCAAGGAGATGGTATCGAATGAGCTTCAGCGCAAAGCAGCGGAAAGTGAAAACGACGATAGAGGGCGCAAGTGCGATTGTAAAAGACCTTAAAGCAATGGACGATGCGGCGGCTCAAGTAATGATGCAAGGCGCAAAGGCAGGCGGCAAAATAGCGCTTGAAGACGCCAAGCGAAACTGCCCCGTGGATTCGGGCGCGTTAAAGCAGAGTCTGCATCTGACTGAAGGCAAAGCTACGAAGGTCAAAGCTACCGTACAAGTGGACTATGATAAGTCCTTAAAGTACGGCACTCACGTCGAGCTTGGGGCAAGGGGCAGACCTGCGAACCCGTTTCTGCGGAACGCCGTGGACGATAACCAAAACCAAATTAATGCGGCAATAGTGGCAGAGATATCAAAGGCGGTAGGACGCAAGCTATGAAAGATATATGCCAGGCTCTTTATGAGTATTTGTCGGCGGATGCGGATATTAAAAAACGCATTAACGGGCGCATATATCCCATCGTATTGCCGCAGGACGCACCTTTGCCCGCAATCGTTTATGCGCCTGTACTTGCCAACTATGATTCGGCATTGCAAGGCGATACGGGCTTTGTAAGGCAAACGGTGCAATTCGTTTCGCACGATACAACCTACAAGAAAACGAGAGAACTATCAAGGCTAATAAAGAAAGCCTTACAAGATTATCAGGGTGACATGAACGGCTTGTGTATTCAAGCCGTTTTTGTCAAATCTGATTACGAATATAACGGGAACACAGCTCTCAAATTCGACACGGAAGAATATATGTCCAGCATCGAGTTTGAGTTTTATTTCAATGAAAAATAACAGGAGGAACTGAAATGGCGGTAGCGGGAAAAGGCGGAAAGGTCGTCATCGGCGACGGCGCAGCGAAGAAGGTGGTCGGCATCAAAAGCTGGTCGCTGGAATTGTCGTTGGATACTTTGGAAACCACAGCACTTGGCGACGATTGGAAGAACTATATTACGGGGTTAAAGGAATGGTCTGCATCCTCCGAGGGTGACTATGAAGTACCCGTAGACGAAGAAGGTCAGGCGGCTTTGCAGTCGGCGTTCTTGAACGGAACGACGGTGGTCGTCAAGCTATTTGTAGACGGAAAAAACTATTATATGGGCGAGGCTTATATAAACAGTCTTTCTATCGAAGACCCCGTGGACGACGTTGTGTCAATAAGTATCGAGTTCACGGGAACGGGTGCGCTCTCCTTTGAAAAGGGCGAATAAAGATAAGGGAGAAAAACAATGAAGAAAGGCGTAGCAATTACTCTGGACAGACCCAGAACCTTGCGTTACGGAATGAACGCACTTGCAAAAATCGAAGACCTTACGGGTAAGTCGCTGTTGGCGTTTGACTTAAACAACGTCGGCGTTAAAGACTTGCTTGTCATTATTTATTGCGGTCTTTGTCATGAAGATAAAAACCTCACGCCCGAACAGGTGGGAGATTTAATAGACGATTATTCAAGCATATCCGAAATCGCAGAAAAACTCGGCGAGGCTCTGACCGCAGCATTCGGTGCGGATACAGTCGAGAAGGGCGATAAATCGGGGGAAAAGTAACCGCCGCTATTGACTTGTCGGCTTTATGCGATAAAGCGGTGGTTGTTTTTGGGGTCGACCCGTTGACGGTTGGAGATTATACTCCGTATGAGTTAAAACTTATAGCTAAACAAACACAGCACCGTGAGCAAACGGAATTCGAAAATATCCTCTGCCTTGCATGGCACACGGAAGCATTCGCCCGGCAGAAAAAACTGCCGAGTTTGAAGAAACTGTTGAAGGATGCACGCAAAAAGCCGACGAGCAAACCAAGCAAAGGCGACGCCATTCTGAAAGCGATGGCGGCGGAGAAAGGCGTCAAAATTTAGAATCAATGTTTAATTCGCCTTAAATTTTTTTATAAAAAATATATAAGACATTAATAAAAAAGTTTAAGGAAAACTTATGAAGAAACTATTTATAATAGGGAATGGGTTTGATTCCGCTCACAAATTGCCAACAAAATATTCCAATTTTAGGGAATTTCTCAATGAAGAATGTGATGGGCAAATCTCTTATATGCCTGCAACGCATATGGGGCGAGATTGTGACACAATAGCCGATAGAGAGACCACTGCTGGGCTCTTGATTGATTTGATAGACGACACTACTCGTGGCGACAAGTGGGAAGATTTTGAAGATGCAATGGGCAGGTATCAATATCTTTCATATTTTGACGACTATGGTATGGACGAGGCTATGGCAGCTGACGACGATGATGAAGTGTATAGAACTATTTATAATCGTGAGGACATTGTAAGTGAGCTGAGCTGCTGTATTTTGGAGGTAAAAAATCTTTTTAGTGAGTGGATCGATTCAATAGATGTAAGCATAGCAAAACCGCAAGCAAGGTTTATGAAATTGTTTGATGATGAAACTGAATTCCTTACATTTAATTACACGAACACATTAGAGACAGTTTACAATATAAGCAAATCTAAAATATGCCATATTCATGGTGAGCAAGGCGAGGCAATCATTGTTGGTCATGGAGTTGAAGAAAACCCGTATTTAGAAGAAACATGGAAAACATTCGTGATTAATGACTGCTTAAGAAGAATGTTTGATGAATTAAAAAAGGACGTCTGCGGATGCTTTTATGAACATTCAGACTTTTTTCAACGAGTAAAGCTGTCTGAAATTGAAGACATCTACTCAATAGGTTTTTCTTTTTCAGAGCCAGATTTATTTTATATATGTCAACTGTGCAAGTTAATTGATACCGAGAAGGTGACATGGCACTTAGCAAAATTCGATGAAAAGAATAAAGACAATGAAATCTATATAAACCGAATAAAGGATTGTGGCTTTAAAGGAAAATTTGGGAAACTAATCCCGAACAAATAAAACGTAAAAGCAAGTATTGAAAAGGTGCTTGCTTTTTTCGTGCAAAAAATTCAATAAGGGAGGTGAAGGTATGGCGGTAATAAGAAACCTTGTCGTAAAAATCGCAGCGGACATATCTTCGCTCTCGAAAGGACTACAAGACGCACAAAAGAAAATTCAAAAGGTGTCTACGGCGTTCACAAAAGCGGGAACAAAACTTACGGCAAGCATAACCGCCCCGATATTAGCGCTCGGCACGGCTGCGGTGAACGTATCGCAGCAGTTCGAACAGAGTATGGCGAATGCGGCGTCGGTCGCAGGCGCAACGGGCGAAGATTTTGCAAGAATGACCGCCCTTGCCAGAGAGATGGGTTCAAAGACCGTGTTCTCTGCAAGCCAGGCGGCGGATGCGCTTTACTATATGGCGTCGGCGGGCTACAAAGTAGACCAGATGGCGGATTCCATACAAGCAACCCTGAACCTTGCCTCGGCAACGCAGAGCGACCTCGCATTCACAACGGACACGGTTATCTCAACGTTAAACCAGTTCGGGTTGGAAGCTAACCAAGCGGAACGTGTAACAAACGTGTTTGCGGCGGCAATCGGCAATTCGATGGCGAACATGGATAAGCTCTCGAACTCAATGGGTTACGTCGGGCCTGTCGCTAACAGTTTGGGATACTCAATAGAAGAAACGACGGGTGCGCTTGCTGTGCTGTACAACGCAGGCTATGACGGATCTACTGCGGGTACTGCGCTAAGGCAATCGCTTGTGTCGTTAATGAACCCGTCCACGGCTGCGCTCGGCGTGTTTGAGGAATTGGGGCTGACATATGACGAGGTTAATCCCGCAACAAACGACCTTGCAACTATAATAGACAGACTCGGTGCCGCAGGAATGGACACCTCTCAGGCAATGAAGGTATTCGGTGCGAGAGCGGGCCCCGGAATGCTTGCCTTGCTGTCTGCGGGGGGCGATGCGGTCAGGGATATGACGGCGTCAATCACGGGAACAAATAAGGCAACCGAAATGGCAGAAGTCCAGCTCAATACCTTGCAAGGGCAAGTGAAGATACTTAAATCAGAGCTTGAAGAAATCGCCATATCGTTTGGTGACGTGCTGATTCCTATCATAAGACAGTTCATCCAAAAGTACATTTCACCGCTGACGGCGAAGTTGATGGGGCTGTCAATGGGAACGAAAAAGAACATAGTAACCATAGCACTCTTGTCGGCGGCAATCGGGCCGCTTTTATTAGTTGTAGGCAAACTCATCGGAAGCGTCGGCACGATTATGAAAGTCGGGTCGCTGTTGTTTTCAAAGGTCGGACTTATAATAGCGGCAATAGCGGCGGTGGTCGGTGTGGTAACTTACCTATGGAAGACCAACGAAGACTTCCGAAACGCGGTAATGCGGATATGGGAGAAAATAAAATCAAAGATACTCGCTGTTGCCGAAACAATCAAAGCTTGGTGGGCGCAGAACGGTGAGAAGATAATAAACGCAGTAAAGAAAGCCATTGAGATTGTATGGAACGTGGTCAAGGCTAAGTTCAATCTCATTCTTAAAATAGCCAAAAAGGTATGGCCGTATATCAAGATGGTAGTTGTGGATACGGTCAATGCAATAAAGGCGTTTTGGGAAAAGAACGGCGAAAAGATTTGGAACACGGTCAAGACGATTTTCACGAATATATGGACGTGCGTAAAGAGCGCATTCAGCATAATAAAGGACTCGCTCGCCAAATTCTTCTCGTATGTGCGTCCGATATGGGAAAAGCTCAAAACATTATTTGCATCGCTTTGGGATACGATATGTGAATTATACGAAACGTTGAAACCTATTTTCGAGTTAATCGGCGGATTAGTTATGACCTTATGGGGCGTAGTGTCGAGCGTACTCGGCGCAATCATCGATGCGCTCGGGCCGTTCTTAATGGCAGTAATCGACGTGGTCAATGCGATACTTGATATAATCAAAATTATCTGTGCTGTGCTGCGTGGCGACTGGTCGGCAGCTTGGGAGTATATGCAAGACTTCGCAGGCAATATATGGTCGGGCATTAAAAACATTTTCCTCGGCATTTGGGAATTTATTAAAGGATTCGGTGAAAACATCTGCTCGTTCTTTGGCAACGTCGGCGAAACCATTTGGAATATCTTCAAGAATGTATGGGAGGGAATCAAGGGGTTCTTCTCCAACATTTGGGGCGGAATCAAATCGACTTGCAGTAACGTATGGGACGGAATAACGGGGCTGTTCGGTAACGTAGGAGATTTCTTCAAAAACCTCGGAACGAAAGCGTTTGATTGGGGTAAGAACATGGTCTCCAACATTGGGGACGGAATTAAGAAGGCGGGCAGTTGGGTTGTCGACGGCGTAAAGAGCATAGGCAAGTCGATAGCCAACTTCCTTGGGTTTGGTTCGCCGACAAAGAAAGGTCCAGGTCATACAGCAGACGAGTGGATACCGAACCTCTTGAATATGATGGCGAACGACATGTATGAAAACATCCCGATGATGGAAAGGGCTGCTCTCGAAGTAGCGAGTACGCTCGGGTTAACCGCATCGCCAAACAGAGCAATGGTAGGCGTGGGGTCAAGTCCTAACGGCGACCTGTTAAATGGACTACTGCAAGGAATGGCAGCAATGAACGGATTGGGCGGAGGTGAAGATAAGGAAATCGTTATGCAAGTTGACGGTCAAACTCTTGCACGGGTTATGATGCCGAAGCTCACAAAAGAATACAAGCGCAACGGCGTAAAACTGACGGAGGAGTAGGATGGAGTTTTTTAAGATAAACGGCAAATCGATTAAAGCACCAACGGAAATCTCGATATCCTATGAAGAACTCGACAAGGCAGAGCGGACTGTTGACGGAACGATGGTAGTAGATATTGTTGGAACGAAACGCCGAGTGGATGTAAGCTGGGAATATCTATCGACAGATGATATGGCTGTGCTTGCAAATGCCGTTAAAGGCGGCATATTCACGGGTGTATCGTTCCATGACAATGCTACGGGCAACCTTATAAGCATTACGGCGAGGGCGGAAGGCTTGGCGTATCTACCGCAATATAACTGGTCGAAGGGCAAGCTGATATGGAAAAGCGTAGCGGTAGCATTTAGGGAGAGATAGCGATGAAATATTCGGATAATCCCCGTAAGGTTTACGGCAAAGTCGAGATTGTATATGCGGATGAGGAACTGAGCCGTGATGTAAAGGTTTCGGTCAGTGCCAACTCTGAAATCAGCCATCCTGCCGAAGTTTATAAGCCACCGTATAAACCAACGGTTAAAGCTTGTACAATGGACGGCAACTCTACCATGGACGGCACATTCCAGATGATGTCGGACGACCTCGTCGTTGGGTGGTGGAGTGGAAAACTCGCAGATAGTACGGGGGCATTTGCAAATAAGCCATACATTGAGCTGTCATTTGGTATGCGCCCGATAATCTATTGGCGAGTCATCGGCGATGAGAAACTCAACCAATATCCCGTTGACTTTACGTTGCAGTATAAGAGAAACGGTACGGTAGTAAAGACCGACACGATAGTAGGCAACACGAAAGTGGAGATAGTCGTAAACCCGAAGGTGGCAGACATCACCTCGGTAAGAATGACGATATTAAAATGGAGTACGCCAAATGCTTGCGCAAAATTTCTGCGGTTCTTTGAAAGAGTGTATGAAACCTACGAAGGCGATGCATTGCTTTCCTTTGAGGTGGGCGAAGAACTCTGTTCGTCGGAAGGGAATTACAGCATAAACTCGGACAGTATGACCGTGCAGATTTATAACGAAGCCCGCAAATTCGATAAGGGATATCTGCGGACGTTAATGCTTTTGGACAGAAAGTTATATCCGTATATCGGTGTAGAGAATAACGGTGTGATTGAGTATAAATCGCTCGGTGTTTTTTACTCTGACGAATGGGATATCCCCCAAGATTCGCAATGGGTAAAATGCACTGCCACTGATAGGCTAATGCGCTTGCAGCTTAAGACCTATGTTGGCTTCCCTTTGATGGAGAATGTTTCTTTATATGAAATCGCCGAAGACATACTGCAAAGCATGGGGATGAAGGCAGAGGAATATCAAATCACCGACAAGCTAAAAGACTTCATTGTTGCAACGGCGCTATTGCCGAAGACGACTGGTTGGGATGCGCTACAAGAAATTGCGAATGCTGGACTTTGCAAAGTCTTTATCGACAGAGAGAACCGAATAGTAATCTCGTGTGAAGAAGACGTCGCTATCCACAGCCCAATAGTTATCAACCCCGGCAATATGTTTTCGCATAAGTCAAACATCTCACTGACAGATTTTTCGAATAGCGTATCGGTTAACTACTGCGAAGTATCAGTAAAGAACGACATTATAGACGTTGCGGAAACGGAGATATGGTTAGACCCTTACGAAACGAAAACAATAGCAATCGACTATACATCCGAGGTTGCCTATCCGTATGCAAAGCTGAGCAATGCGCTGGTGCAAATAGTATCGTTTGACAGCGGAGTTAATTCTTGCACTTGTGTTATAAAGAACAATTCGGGTACGGTTCAATCGGCGACAATAACCGTGTCAGGGAATGCAATCAATATCAATACGCGGACGGTAACCGTGAGAGATGAGAAGAGCATTGAGGTGTACGGCGTTGTGGACTACTCGCACCCGACAAGTGAGCTTGTTCAATCCTATGAGCAAGCTGAGTATATGGCGACCTTATTGCTTACCCGAATGAGGGCAGGCGAGGGCAGCATAACAACCGAATGGCGTGGTAATCCCGAGCTTGAAACGGGGCTGACGTATGACTGTATAGACAGATTCGGCGACAGCGCAAAACTGCTGTGTGAATACAATAAATTTACTTATGATGGAGGACTTAAACAAGAAACACGCGGACGTAAGAAATAGGGGGTGAAACATGGCAAAATGGAACGAACCGAAGAACGATTATACGGCAGAAAATCAAGTTAAACCCGAAATCTTCAATACGCTTGCCGAAAACGAAAAGTTTTTGCAGGAAAAGAAGATAACGACCGAGCAAGTGCAGGACGCAACGGTAACCAGCACACAAAGCACAAGCAGAGAGACTTTGGGGGATAAAGAAACGGTGAAGGGATTTTTCGGAAAGATAAGGAAATGGTTTGCCGACCTCCGAGCGTTGGCGTTTAAAGGCACGGTAGGTACGGCGGACATTGACAACTACGCTATAACGTCGGCAAAGATAGCAAGCAGCGCGGTAACGAACGCAAAGATAAGCTCCGTTTCAGCAAGCAAAGTTACGGGATTGCATAAGGTGGCAACGAGCGGAAACTATAACGATTTGTTGAATAAACCCAATATCGGTGGCGGTGGGGTGCAATTAACGAAATACGTTTTTGATTTTAGACAGAGCTACGATGTGGTGCCGGGGATTTTTTTGTGCTTTGTGCGATATTGGAATAGAGCAAGTATTCCTTGTGTGGCTTGTTGCGGACTGCTGACCACTACATCGTATGACAACGGCGCGTATAGCGGGGTATCAAGCGTTTATGATAACGGCGACTATGTAAAAATCCAAGTCGAATGCTCAGTCTATAACGGAAAAATGAGTTTCAAAATGTTAGAGTCTACGGATGCGGACGGCTCAAAAGCCCCTAACGACTCTGGATACTTGGATGGCGGAGGTGACATTATACTATTTAAATTAGGTGATATTCCCTCCGTCGATGGGGAAAGATAAAAATCAAAACTAATTCACATGAGAAAACATATTGAGGAGAAACAATTATGGGATGGACAGAACCAAAGAGCAACTATACGGCGGAAAGCCAGGTAACGCCCGAAATATTTAATACGCTTGCGGAGAACGAGAAGTATCTGCAAGAAAAAAAGATAACAACCGAACAAGTGCAGGACGCCGAGATTAACAGCGTCCAAAGCGGAACTCGTGAGAGTATAGGAGATAAAGAAACGGTGAAAGGGTTTTTCGGAAAGATAAGGAAATGGCTTGCAGATTTAAAGGCTTTGGCTTTTAAATCTACGGTGGCAACAAACGATATAGACAATACGGCAGTGACGTCGGCGAAGATAGGTACGGGTGCGGTAACGTCGGTGAAATTGGCAAGCAGTGCGGTAACTGCAGTCAAGATAGCCGCCAACGCAGTAGAAACGGCTAAGATAAAGGATGCGGCGGTAACGGACGCTAAGATAGCTTCTGTATCAGCAAGCAAGGTTACGGGATTACATAATGTAGCTACGAGCGGAGATTATAACGATTTAATCAATAAACCGAATATAAGCGGCGGCGGAACTGATTTCGGCGCAACGTTTATTGTGGACAGCAACGATAAGCTGTCGCAATGGATAAGAGCAGATTCGGGTAATGATTACTCGGTCGTACTTATTAAAAAAGGAACTTGGCAAAGCGATGAGTTGCTTTATAATATGACGCTGTCGGGCAGCAAAAAATATTATGCGGGGATTAACCTGTCTAAAACAAAAACGAAAGTCGTAATCGGCGAGGTTGGCAGTAAGATATACTTCAAAGTCGATCCGAAAAGCTTACAGCCTATTTATGGACTGTATTATGGCGACAGTTCTGACGCAGTCGAAACCGAGTGCTTTATGTATGGGGTAACGGTGCATAGTTGCGGTTCGGCTGCTTATACCGATGTTGCAACGGACTGTTTCGGCTCTTGTGTTAATTTATATAATTGCACGGCAATAAGCGAAAACGGCTACGAGGCGTATGTTTTTTCAAATTGTCAAAATCTTAATAACTGTTATGCGGCAGGCTCGTCGGAAAAATTGACATATGCTTTTTGGTCTTGTACTGCATTACAGCAATGCGTAGCTCATGCGGAAGCACGCAATGCGGATCGTAAATTTTTGGGCGGTTGCGCAGTAGGGTTTAGAAATTGTAAGGACGTTATAAGTTGTAAGGGAAGCGGCGTCAGCATTCCTTCTACGACGGATTACACAGGATACGGATTCTCGGGCTGTAAGGGGGTTTACAGATGTAAGCAAAACAAGAAAAGCTCTACGGGAACTTTTACGGGCTCTTATTTCAGCAATACGAATGATTCCGCTTACCAATGCGCCGATACGCTGAACGGCGGATTCAACGATACGACAAACGCATAGGCGGTGGATATGGAACGGCAAATAGTAACGCAAGGCGAGGCGGCGAGCTTCGCCTTTTTTCACGTCGGATTGCCGATAGCAGGTGAAAGCAAACTGCAAATCAAACCAAGCGATAAGCTGACGTTCAGTATCGGACGGAAGAACCGTAAGCCGATACTTACCAAAGTCTTCCCAGACGGGTTCGAGAAAACAGGCGATTCGTATTTCGTATTCTTAACGGCAGAAGAAACGGCAAAGATGCCTTGTCTTTTGTATCAATTGCAGCTCACGGTAGATATGCGTGGCAAAGGCAAGGAAGTATATACGCTTGTAGACAGAGAATTGGAGGTGGCGGCAAAGTGATAGACGATAACGAATGCAAATGCGACGGGTGTATACACGTCGAGCAGTTCAGAGCAATAACCAAGTCCTATGACGGTATTAAGAACGACGTAACGGAAACATTAGTGGACAATGACGAGCGGACGGTAGAGGTTAAGCTCAAACCCCAGCAGTATGTGAGCAAGTATGCTTTCCCCAATCGCGGGGATAAAGCAGTACTGTATATGGATACGACGGAAAACCGTTCGTACCGCTGGGATGAAATTACGGGTACTTATATCTGCATCGGTGCGGATTATAACCAAATAAAAATCATAAATGGAGGAAATGCAAATGGCTAACGAAAATGTGGAAAGGGTATTGGAGAGTCGAATACAGCTCAGGAACGATACTGCGGCAAACTGGGCGGCGGTTAATCCCGTACTCTTAAAAGGTGAAATCGGCATCGAAATCGATACGAGAAAAATCAAGATAGGCGACGGGATTGCGGCGTGGGAGAACTTGAAATACGTGAGCGACGATATCGTGGTTTCCGAAACGAATCCTACGGATGCGGATACGGACTACGACATAGGCGAACTGTGGCTCAACAAAGCGGAGTATAAATTTTTCGTACTTATAGCAAAAAACGAAACGGCGGCGGTGTGGAAGCGTATTCCTACTGCGGAAGAGTTGGAGGTCGTTGCGGAATCGCAGGTAGCGCAGAAACTCAAAGAAGCAAGAAAGATAAGCGTATCGGGCGACGCAACGGGGGAAACCGAGTTTGACGGAAGCGAGGACGCGAATATTGAAATTCTGCTTGCTAACAGCGGAACTACGGCGGGTACGTTTACTAAATTCACGGTCAATGAAAAGGGACTTATTATCAAGTCCGAACTGCTTACCCCCGATGATATCCCCGAATTAACGCTTGCAAAAATAACGGACGCAGGCACGGCGGCGGCAAGGAACGTCGGCTCGAAAGCGGGCAACCTTGTTGAACTCGGGGCGAACGGCAAGATAGATAAAAAGTATCTTCCGCCCATTGCAATCACCGAACCGTTTGCGGTATCGAGTGAAGAAGAAATGCTTGCGCTGACTGCCCAAAAGGGCGACGTGGCAATTCGTTCGGACGAGAGTAAGTCGTACATTCTCAAGAATGCGCCTGCGTCGAATTTGGAAAACTGGCTCGAACTGCAGTCGCCCGATTGCAAAATCAGCTCTGTCAACGGACAGGTCGGCGCGGTTGTGCTGACCACCGCAGATATCAATGAAAAGGATAATCTGTACTATACGGAAGAACGCGCAAAGAATTCGTTTACGGAGAATTTCGGGCAGACCAGCTCTGCGGATTTGACGGACGGTAAAACGATACTGCACGAAACGGATACCATTATCCTGAACGGCGGCAACGCTTAAAGGCGGTGGCTATGGCGGAGAAAGAAGTATGTGTCAAAGTCCGCCTGCGGACGGATAGTGCAGTAAACTGGCTCAACGTAAATCCCGTTTTGCTTAAAGGGGAAATCGGGATAGAAGAAGATACGGGCAGAATTAAAATCGGCAACGGTAAATCGCCTTGGGCGGTGCTGCCGTATTTTGCAGTCGAAATGCGAAAGCAGGAAATAATAGACTGTTTCTTTCCCGTACACACGGTAAGAGTGACGGCAGAAGATGTTAATCCTGCTGAAAGTCTCGGCGGGGAATGGGAACGGATAAGTGCGGAGGATATATCCGCACTTTATTATTGGGAACGTAAAAAATAGGAGGGAAAATGGCGGCAATTATAATAAGTATAGCGTCAAGCATCATCAGCGGAATGGTGCTTTTTTTCTTGCAGCACTTTTTCAGAAAGAAAGCGAAGAAGGACGAGGAACGTGACGAGTCAAAGAGAAAGGAAAATCTCTTGATACTCAAAAGCATAGATGCGGTGGGAAAACTCACCTATGCAGACGCAATTGCTATACGCGACGGTAAGACCAACGGAGAGATGAAAGCGGCAATCGAGGCATATAAGAAAGCCGACGAAGAGATGTATGAGTTTCTGCTCGAACAAACAACCAAGAATTAAGGAGGTAAAGTTAAATGGAATATTTGGAGCTTATAAGCGTACCCGCAATCGCAACGATAGTGTATTGGGTAATGAATATCATTAAATATGCAGTACAGGATAACGAAAAATTCAAGCGGTTTATACCGCTCATCTCGGCAGCACTTGGAGCGGTGCTTGGCTTGGTGGCTTATTATGCCGTACCGAGCATCATCCCGGCGGCGAATGTCTGCGTGGCACTTTTAATCGGTGGAGCAAGTGGTCTTTCCGCTACGGGTACTAATCAGATTATAAAACAGCTCGGTAAGAAGGACGAAGACGATGGAGAATAAGGCATTGCGGGTCGCATATGCCCAAGCAATCGTCGAAAAAATGTGGCTTAAAGGTATCATAAACGATGAAGAAAAGGCGAAAATATGCGACTTAATTTTGTCTAAAATTCTTTCGTGATTTGGCGCTGTTTCGCTGGGCTCAATTAAAGTTTTACGGTATGTTTGTCCTACCCATGGTGAAGTGGGTAGGACAAATTTTTTTAAGCTACATTCAAGTCCGAAAATTAAAAGATGTAGTTGAAAGGAGGTAAGAATGGCAAAGCAAAGAGCAGTTGCATACTGTCGAGTATCAAGCAAAAGCAAAGCACAAATGCACAGCTTAGGATATCAGACAGATTATTGGCAACGAGCGATGGCGGAAAGCAGCGAGTATGAGTTTGTCGGAATCTATGCGGATTCAGGCATAAGCGGACGGTCGATGCGTAAGCGACCTCAGCTCCTACGATTGCTGGAGGATGCCAAGGAAAAGCGATTCGACGTTGTGTTTACAAAGTCTGTTGCAAGATTTGCGAGGAATACGGAAGAACTGCTATCAATGGTGCGAGAGCTGAGGGACGAGGGAATCAAGGTAATCTTTGAGAAAGAAAAGATTGATACCTTTAATCCAAACAGCGAAGTGTTTCTAACAATCGCAGCTTCAGTGGCCGAAAACGACTTAAAAATATACTCGCAGAACCAAACTTGGGCTATGCGAGAAAAGTATAAAAACGGTTATATCAGCGTAGGAGCAAAGATACTCGGCTATCGAATGCGGAAAGAGGATAACACACTTATTGTTGAGCCAAGCGAGGCAGAAGTGGTAAAGCGGATATTTTATATGTATATCCACGGAAAAGGTATACTCGCCATAGCCAAGCAACTAACAGCCGAAAAAGTAGGGCTAAACTATGGTAACAAGGGAAAATGGAGTAGGGGTGCAATCCACTATATCCTAAACAACGAAAAGTATATAGGTTGTGCTTTAATGCAAAAGTACTATAACGAAGACGGGATATGCCGAAAGAATAGGGGCGAAGTAAAACAGTACTACATGGAAAACACCCACGAAGCAATAATATCGGTTGAAGACTTTCAGAAAGTGCAAGAGCTGATGCGAGAACGAGCATGCGAGTGTGAGATAGGTGTAGCTCGAAAGAACTATGAATTCACAGGCAAGATTAGATGTGGATGCTGTGGCGGAAACTATATCCGAAAGGTTCAAAACTGCGGGAAACCTTATGAAGCCATAGTGTGGGTATGCAGTAGGAAAGATACATTCGGATCGGAAAACTGCTACGGCACTCGTATAAAAGACACTGTCCTTAAAGAAAAGTTCGTAGAATGCTATAACGAATTTACAGCAATAAAAGGTGAGGGCGACTCATTATCGGCACTCAACCAACAATTGGCTTGGCTGCTTGAGCAGGAACGAGCGTTGAATGCTCTTAAAGTTAATAGGATGATAGAAATAGCCGACTACAATGCGGAATGGAAGGCGGTGAAAGCACAAATTGATGACATTAATAAGCAAATAGAAAAGCAATCAATCCGAAGGCTCACGAAGACTGACTTAGTGCCGATAGCTGAATATGATGAGAGCAAAGTCGAAACATTCTTGGATTATGCGGTAATGACTCCGAAGAAAATCACATTCATATTTATTAACGGGGTTGAAATCAGTCGAGAATACACAAACGGCGCATCAGGCAATGCAAAGGGATGGTACGACCGAAGGATGGCAAGATTAGCAAGGGAAAAGGAGGTAGCCTATGGCAATTAATAATAGGGTAGTGCAAGAACGTCCTGTCTTATACCGACCGAATATGACGGCGGTAACGGCAAAGGAAAAGGTAACCTATTATGCTCGTGTAAGTACAGAAAACGATGAGCAAGAAGATTCCTATGAGCGCCAGAGAGAACACTTTGAAGAAAAGATAATGGCTAATCCAAAGTGGGAGTATGTGCCTGGGTATGCTGATTGGGGTGTGACAGGTACAAAGGCGGAGGCAAGGAAGAACTTCATGCGCATGATAGAGGACTGCCGAGCTGGAAAGATTAACCGCATACTCGTCAAATCCATATCAAGATTCGCGCGAAATACTGTTGATACCTTAATGTATATCCGTGAGCTGAGGGAGATGGGAATTAGTGTGTTCTTTGAAACACAGAATATCGATACTATGTCAGCAAGCGGTGATGTGCTGATAACCATATTGGCTGCGATGGCAGAGCAAGAAAGCCGAACCATGTCAACCAACATCAAGTGGGCATATCAAAAAAGGTTCAAAGACGGTCAGGTATTAATCAATCCTGCTACCCTTGGGTACAAGAAGGACGGCGATGAATATGAAATCGTTGAGGAAGAAGCCGAAATCATAAGAATGGTATTTCGCAACTATCTCGCTGGGGATTCCGTCAGACAGATTGCAGATGCCCTGAATGCAGAGGGATATATGACAAGGAAAGGAAATGGGTTCAAGCCGAACTCAATCCTTAATATCCTCGCAAATGAAAAATATACAGGGAATGCAATACTTGGAAAAACATTCAAACCTGACGTGCTGTCCAAGCATAGGGTAAAGAATGAAGGGCAAGCACCCAGCTACTATGTGGAAAACAGCCATCCAGCAATTATCAGTCAGGAACTGTTTGATATGGTGCAAGCCGAAAAGGAAAGACGCAAAAACCTCCGCTCAACTGCAAAAACGGGCAGAGGCAAATACAGCAGAAAGTATGTGCTGAGCGGATTGCTGGTCTGCACAAACTGCGGTGCAAAGTTCAGGCGAAACGGACGAACCGTGGCATCTGGGGAATTTATTCCGACATGGGTCTGCATAACACATCAGAAAGACCACCAAGCATGCAGAATGCGACCGCTGAAAGAGAAAGACATCTATGCGGCCTATGAACGAGCGGTTAAACGGCTGCTCGGCGAAACCGATGACTTAATGGAAATCGTAAAACAAGCGACCCTTGAAAGTATGAATATTGAAAAGCCCGAAGACATTGAGGAAATCCGATCCGCTCTGATGCAAGCGAGAAAGGCGGTGCTGGATTTATTTAAAGCCAAAAGGGATGGCGATGTGAGTATGGAAGAGTACGAAGCAAAATATGCGGAGTACAGCCAGCGGATAGCTGAACTTGAAGAAAGAGAGAAAAATGTGCATGCGCATAATCTGCAATGCCAGCTTGCGCAGAAAAGACTGCAAGAAGCCTATGAGTTAATCGACGATGCCAAAGCGAATTGCACCGATAAAGACGTGATGCGGAAACTGCTTGATGCAATTAAGGTCATAGACAAGCACGAATTGGAGTTCCAATTCAATTGCGGTATAGACATAAGGGAAACCGTTTAGTGAATAGCCGAGTGGGGTTATATATAAATGATACCACTCGGCGTTTGTATACTTGACAGATGTACTGATTAGGTGGTAGAAAGAAAAAAACTGCCTTAATGGAGGTCTTATGTCGGCAGCGGAAATTGTTCAAATAATTATTGGCGCATTATCATTAGTAGCAACGATTGCGGTGTCATTTTTAATCTATTGGTTTCAGCATCGACACGAATTAGAGCTGGAAAGGGCGGAGCAAAAGAAACAAGATGAAATATTGGAACAGGAAGCCCACGAATTTCTAATCAAAAATGAAGCGGAAAGAGAGTATCTTCCGTGGTGTATAATCGCAACGAATTTGCACAGGCACGAAAAGCACGCTCGTAAAATTTATACAAATTTTTGTGCATGCTCAGATAAACTCCAAAAGAAAATATTAGAGGTGGCTGAATTTACACTAACACCGATTGATGGGACAAGCTGGGTCGATGATAGCTTTAAACTGCTGGAAGAGTGTATAGACAAGTTTAAACTTGGTCAGCAACCGTTCCTCTATGACGGCGCAAAGTATTTCCATCGAGCTTTTGATAACTACAGGAAGTTGCATTTTAATGAATATGAAAGCGATGGTTTTCAAACGATATATAAGCTATCACCAATAGTCGCGTTATTCGATGAACATATTGATGGCATCAGATTGAGTAGTTATATTGAGCAGTACTTTGATTATATACTCAACCGTAATCACGAGAATGTGGAGAACGATAACCCTATACCGCCAGTTGATTATGTATGGAACAGCAAAGGTTTAGGCTATGCAAATGAAGATGTGGTTTGTTATTGGGTAATGCTGCTGGTTCATAATTTTGTGGTTAACATACATAATCGGTTTTTTGGTTGCTATTTTGAGAGCGAAATCAGCAATAACAGCACAGGAGCATATGCAGAAACCTATGAAGATTATTATTATAGTACCTTATATTGGATGTATTTCACATTCAAAAAAGCCATAGATGATGCGTTGAAAGGTGAATCTAAAAAAGTAAGAACCAAGAAAGTTAAAAATACAAAAGCAAAAAAGGAAAAAACTAAAGCATCAAAAGCCAAAAAGGATAAGAAAAAATCGAAAAAAGGGGTTGACAAATCCTAAAATTATGATATACTACAACGATTTGGCGCAGAAGCGTGAAATGGAGGCATGGGCGAGAAGGAGAATTATATGTTTGAGTACGTTACAAAAGCAGAGTACAAACCAGTTAAACAGGAACTTGAGAAAATTATTGCGCAAGTTCAAACCGTAATGCGTAAGAAGTACGAAACGACCTTTCAATTCAGCTTGATAGGTAGCGGTAAACGGCATCTTGTAACACGAGTTGTCGGCGGAAACAGCGGATATGATTTTGATTATAATTTAATCATCACAGCACCTAAATCGGGTTACCATTATAAAGCAGATGTCGTTAAACAGCAGTTTATGGATGCCTGTAGAACCGTACTGAAAAATACGAAGTATAAAGACCCGCAAGATTCCACATCGGCAATTACAATTAAAGTTGTGGACAGGCAAAAAAGTCGAATAGAGCATAGTTGCGATTTTGCAATAATTTATTACGACAGAAACCGTGCTGAAAACGGATATTATTATTTGAAACATGATAAAAGGCAAGATAATTATGACTTTGTGTTTAGGAATCTGAGCCGTGACGTCGATGCGAAAGTGGAAGAAATAATAGAATATTCTAACGGTTGGAATGAGATAAGGGATGAATACTTAAAATTAAAGAATTCAAATCGTGATAATAATAAACATTCATTTTCGCTGTATCTCGAGGCCGTCAATAACGTTTACAATCGTTTGCCAGATGAAGATGATTATTATGACGATGATGACGATGATTATTATTATGATTGATTCCTAAGGAAGGGATAAAATGAAAGTATTATCAACCAAGCTCGAGCTTATAAAAGAGTTCGGCGAAGAGGAAATGAACTCGGTCATCATACGATGGCTGAAGGGGAACGAGCCATGCAAGGCAATCGGAACGGAATATGAGAACACCGCCGATAAAAGTGCGGTTCATCTGAAAGACGGATACTGCCAAATCGACTCGTTCAAAACTGAGAACGGTCGAGGGGTGTTCAGCTTATTCAAATTTGAGCAAACCTATTACGAACAGCTATGGATAACGGAGATTATCCTCAAAGCCACGGATGCGGAAAGGACATTGTATATCCACGTTGAATGTAACGGCGACACGACGCGGTTCGAAAAAGTACCGATTATCAGAACGGACATCATCAGAGCGTTTGTCAATAGCAAATACATAGCTCCGACAGCAATACCGATTTCAAGCCAGCCAGTATATACGACTGAGGATATGAAAGACATCCTTGTTGATGCCGCAAACGGCAACTACAACCTATCAATGCCGCTGGTGTTCGCAACCAAGATATTTGATAGTGCAGGCTACGAAATAGACATTGATAACCTCGCTCGGCGGCTTGCTGGTATGGCGTATATCGTAGCAGAGAACGAAGATGGATATGCTCGAAGTCTGAAAGAAAAGACCAACGGAAGTAATCCATACAACGGACATGTGGCGATATACTACCCAGGCAGAGGAAAGTCGAAAACCCTTACGCCACGAAGTGCGCTCGGCTGGGGAACGCTGGATAAAATGATACTAAACGAAGTCGCTCAGTATATGACAGCGCAAGTGGATGCGGAAGCACCAACGTGGAAAGAGCTACATGTCGAGCGAATGACGGATGAAGTAAAAGTAAAAAGTGAACTATTAGATGAATTCGATGCGGAAAATGGGTCTCTTGAAGAACGACTGAAAAATGCGCATCAAAGAATCCAAACAATGCAGGCACGAATTGAGATGTTAGAGCAGGGTCAGCGGAACGGCGACGGCGGCGGTCTACTGAACATAACTGATAAAAAAGAGTTTTATGATTATGAACAATACGACTTAATAATGACAATACTCACCAATGCCTTACAGAATTATACGAGCGATACGAGAGCGTATGAGTTGCTGTCGGCAATAATAGAGAAGAATCCAATCAAGGGTTACGGCAAAGAAATCTTTGAACGGATAAAGCAGATATTCGCAAAGGGCGAGGGCATAGGAAATAAGGAATTCGCAGAACTGAAAGAGCTTGGGTTCGAAGTGGTAAGTGAGAAGAACCACTACAAGATTGTGTTCAAAGGCGATGAGCGATATTGGTTTTCTATATCAAAAACTCCAAGCGATGCACGCAGCGGAAAAAACCTTGCGTCGGATATCGTCAAAAAGCTATCAATATATAAGTAAATAAAAGGGTCATCACTCAATAATGGGTGATGACCTTTTTTTGTTTTTAAGGTTGCAATCAACAATTTTTAGATTGCGAAAATCAAAAAATCGTTGCAATCTTAATGTGCCGTAAAAATGCCGTTTTCGCCAAGAAAAAGGCTAAGGAACGGCTTTTTTACATAAGTACAGTCTGCAAGGTTGCAAGAATACGGTGTGTGTACTTTCCGCTATTTCATTTGCTTAACCAAGGCTACTAACACGGTTTGACTGTCTGCCGAAAGACTTTTCATCTGCGAAACGACTTGTTCCATCTCAGCTGTGCGCTCTGCGTCCGTGTCAAAGAACTCCCACAGCTGAATGCCGAGGGCGTCGCAGAGGCAACACAGCGTTTGGAAACTCGGCATAGTCTTCCGTCTACGTGCTTGATAGAGGGAAGAAATGCTTGTTTCAGCCATAAAACTCAGATGATTAAACGAAATGCCTTTCTGTTCGAGTAAGGCATCAAGCCGCTTAAAGAACTGAGCAGACGTCCAAAAGTTTGCGTTGCTTTCCATATGTAACACCTCCTTCTTTAAAAAACTGCCACAATGGGAGAGTGGCTATACAGAATATGTAGACAAAAAAACAGTATTCGCCAACCGTTTTGGAGGTGTTTTTTATAAAAAAATTATACAAATGTCAGAAAATTAGCAAGAATACGAGTGTTTTTTTGACAAATGTATTCACGGGCAAAATTCGATTAATGTTAAAATATATTGAGGCTGAAAAATGGAGGTCGTATGAGCGGCGAAAAGCAACCTTATTCAGTTAAATATTACAGGGGAGTAACGGCCAAAAAGGTTGAGTGGTTGTGGTATCCGTATATTCCTTACGGCAAGATTACCATCATACAAGGCGACCCTGGTGAGGGTAAGTCCACTGTTGCGATTAACTTGGCGTCCATTATTTCAAATGGGGAAGCCTTGCCGCTGGAAAAAGAAAAGACCGCCCCGAAAGCGGTCGTCTATCAGAATAGTGAAGACGGGAAGGAAGACACTATTGTGCCTCGCTTGATGGCATGCGGTGCGGACTTGGGTAAAGTTGCATACATAGAAGAAAACGATACAGCGTTGGAACTCGGTGATGAGCGGCTGGAAAAGGTTCTTGATGAAACAGGTGCAAGGGTTTTGATACTCGATCCTGTACAGGCTTATTGGGGCGCAACCACCGATATGAACAGAGCCGGGGCAGTTCGTCCGATTATGAATCAGCTTGCTCGAATGGCGCAACAGAAGAAGTGCGCAATCATAATGATAGGACACATGACGAAGGGCAATGGAAAAGGTTTATATCGTGGACTCGGGTCAATAGATATTGCTGCTGCCGCTCGTAGTGTGTTGCTGGTGTCGAGGATGAAGAACCAGTCCGAAATGCGCGTACTTGCTCACGTAAAAAGCAATCTTGCGCCGATAGGTGATTCGATATTGTTTTCAGTTGACGGGAAGTCATCAATATCATGGCTAAGGAAAAGCAAACTGACTGCTGAGCAAATATTGGACGAAGCCTACGAAGAATCAAGCAGTAAGTTAGACCGTGCAGTGGCAATTATAAAAGCTTGCATGAAGGACGGTGAATGTTCTGCCAATGAGGTGCTTCGGCAATGCGAAGACCAAGGCATAGCAAAACGCACGGTGAATGAAGCGAAAGCAAGGCTTAATATAGATTCAGTAAAAAGGAAAGGCGGCTGGTATTGGGTGCCGGGTGAAGATAGTGAGGAAGATGTTGATTGAAAACGGAGGTATGAATGGCAGAAAACGTGAGCCGTGAACAGATAAGGCAAGCATATAAAATCAGCGACAACGATGCGCCGACGAAGATGATTCCTGCGACAAAGAAAATCAACATCAATGAGGATGGTCGACCGCTCAAGGTATGCGCATATTGCCGAGTATCGACAGGAAACGATGAACAGCTGTCGTCTTTTGTCTTACAGCAAGAACACTATTCACATCTTGCAAAATCGCATAAGAATTGGGACTTAAAGCGAGTCTATGCCGATGAGGGAATCTCGGGTACATCTCTTAAACATAGAGATAGTTTCAATGAGATGATAGCCGCTTGCCGCCGTGGAGAATATGACCTTATCGTAACAAAGAGCGTGTCAAGATTTGCAAGGAACGTAGTTGACTGCATAGCTCTTGCGCGTGAACTTAAAAACCTAAATCCTCCCGTCGGTATTTTATTTGAAACCGATTCAATTTACACGTTGTCTGAAGAATCGGAATTGAAACTGACACTCTTTGCAAGTATAGCTCAAGCGGAGTCGGAAAAGAAAAGCGAAAGTATGAATTGGTCGCTGAACGAGCGGTTCAAACACAATAAACTTTTGACTCCCGAGCTGTACGGTTATAGGCGACCGAGAGATTTATCGGGGCATTATATAAAGTACGGTATCTTGGAAATCGAAGAATCGGAAGCGGTTGTTATCCGTTTTATATTCGATGCGTTCTTGGCAGGTTTTACATTAGAACGCATAGCAGAATTGCTGACGGAAATGAATGTAAAAACCAAACTCGGTAATACAAATTGGAATGCTGGTTCGCTTGCATATATAGTTAGGAATGAGCGGTATTGCGGTAGTGTGCTGACATGGAAAACTTTCACAGCAGACATTTTCGAGCATAAAAAGAAAAAGAACCGTAAAAACCGTGACCAATATTATTATTCAGACCATCATCCTGCAATAATTTCAGTAGAGGTGTTCGAAGCGGCACAATCGCTGATATACAATCGGCGTCATGGTATGCGTGGTGGGTTGCATATAATGCAAGTCATTGATGAGGGGGTTTTTCAAGGATATGTGCCTATCAACCACCATTGGGCAAACGACGATCCTAATGCATACTACAACGCATCGGATAGCGTCGATGGACGCAAAATCGAAAGAAGAATTCGAAGGTCGGCTTTTAGTGCTTTTGACTTAACGGGATACCAAGTAGTCCGGGGGCAATTTTTAACCGCCCGTTCCGAACTGCCGTGTATGACGATTTCCAATGAGAAAATAATGTTCAACACAGCATGCGGAAAAAAGTTACAGGACTATTCGTATATACAATTATTATTGCATCCGACCGAAAGGAAAATGGCTATACGCCCGTGTGAGAGAGATGATGCATTCTGCATATCTTGGCGCAAGCAAAAAACGGGTCAACCGATATTAATAAAAACGCTTTCATGTCCATTTTTTATTAAGGCGCTTATGCAGATAATGGACTGGAATCCCGAATTCAATTATAGGATTTTGGGAACGTGGATAGAGAAAGGCACAGACTGCATAATGACTTTCAATCTGACGAAAGCGATGCCGATAGCTGAAATAATAAACGAAGAAGAACGGGAGTCCATACGGAAACGGCGAATGGCAGTATGCCCCGAAGAGTGGGAAGAATCGTTTGGCGATGAATTCTATGAATTCAGTATGGACAATGAATTATATTATTTGAAATCTGTTCCGAATTTGCAGAGCGGAATCAAATGTAGGGACGTAGAGGGACAGCAGCAATTATCGCTGTTGTCGCATGCGGAGGTGTTAGAAAGTGCGGCAAAAATTAAAATGGGAGTAACGGGTGCTGATGAGTAAAAAAGCTGAGTACATTGAAGAGTTGATAGAAGGTGAAGAAACCGAAACGGTCAACCTCGCAGGGTTTCAAGTTGCGAAGGCGGAATTGTTTGCGCATACGAGAGAGCCAGCTATTACGGTATGGGATAACAAGATAAAGTTCAATATGGCTTGTCTTCGTCGTTTCCCCGGCGTGACACACATTCAGCTTCTAATCCATCCCGATGAAAAGCGGCTAATTGTTCGCCCGTGTAATGCCGACGCACCCGACTCGTTAAGATGGGCAAGCGGTGGCGGCGAAAAGGAAATCAAAACCAGGGATATGATATGCCAGATATTTGCCGCAAAGTTATTCGAGCTGATGAGCTGGGATAAGCAATATAGATACAAGATGCTGGGTAAGCCTGCCGTTTGCAATAACGAGGCTCTGTATCTGTTCAAGCTGACAGACTTTGAATTATTTGTAGGAATGGGAACTAAAAGGAAAAGGTCGTACCTGCCAGCAGATTGGAGAGATTGCTTCGGCGTTCCCGTGGAACAGCACGAAGAACAATACAAGATTGACTTGGCAGAGGGGTATGTCTCAACAAATAGTGTAGGAGAAATAAAATAATGGATAACTTAATGACAGAAATTGACTTGGAGGGATTCCAAGTAGTAAACAGCCAATATTTCAGCACAATGAATGCGCCGCAAATGACAATATGGTGTGACTCTGTTTCTTTTAGCCAAGCAGCATATACACAGCTTAATAACTGCGAGGCAATCTCCATAATGCTGAATAAGGACAAGAAACAAATTCTCATATCGCCCATACAGTCATCTAATGGAAATGCAATTGTTTGGCGGAAGGGCAAAAATGTGACGAAGTATTGCAAAATTAGTTGTACCACTTTTGCACGAAAGCTCTTTGATGATTGGGGGTTGGATGACACATATAGATATAGAACGATTGGGAGAATGGTGCAGTCTGATAAAAAGGTGATGGTATTATTCGATTTTTCTCAAGCTGAAAAGTGGAAAGGTGACAAAGCGGTGAAGTAAATGGCGGATTCGACCTACATTTCATTTTATAGTAAATCAGGCTGCATTCGCATCTTTAAGGCATCCGTCAGAGCAATAGGAATGCCGAGGTTTATTCGTTTTCGTATAAACGAAGATGCGACGTCGCTTTTATTAGAACCATTCGATCGTATAACGTTGACATCGTTTCGCGTGTCAGCAAAATTGGATGAGGAAGAAGGAAAGATGGAAGTATATAGCAAGCCACTCGTGCAAGGGCTATCGCAACAGCTGGGCTGGGGGAACGGCAAGTCATATCGTGTCCCCGGCAAAGTTCTGATGCGGCAAGGTGTCGTGTTGTACGATTTAACGAAAGCGCAAGAAATACCTAACGACGGAATATAACTATTGAATAGGGCTGTTGCATGTTTAGCAACAGCTCGTGTTGGTTTGCAGGAGAAATATATGGAGAAGAAAATAACGGCTCCAAAAATGGTAGCCTTAGAATATAGAAATTTAAGTATAGGGCAAAAGTGTACATTGAACAATGAGTCTGCTGCCTTACTCAATACGCTAATTGAAAAGCTGTCAAAATTTCAATGGAACGGTGAAACCGAAAGGTGGAAATTTTGGGTGTCCGTTCTGAGGGGAGATATAGAAGACTTTGACTATGCGGATTTACATGAGCGAGATGAGTACGAAACCGACGAAGAATTCGAAAAGGCTTGGAAAGAATGGTTTCCCAAGGAAGAATATTGGTATGAGATAACGATCGCCGCTGACAATGGCTATGCCGTTATTGTAATAAATAATTCCATTGTTCTGAATGTTGAACCGAATACAAAATCGCTAATGGAAAGGGACTATGCCGAATTCTTGCAGTTCTTAATTGATGAGGTTGACAGCATAACTGCCCATGTAGAAGAAGGGACATACTACGAGTATATAAAGAATGGTATCCCGGCGGAATATAGAATGGGTACTATAAGCAGAGATATATTGTGGAACATTTGTCAGAGATATATCAGTTTAAATGTAAAAGATTTAGAGCAGGGCGAAATTGATTTTTTTGTAGAGAGCGGAGAGCAGAAAGACGCAACGGCTGACAAGGTTGGTCGCATGACTGATATGACAGCGCAGAAGTACTATAATGCTTGTGCCGTATGCTATGAAGCGGCAGAGTTTGAAGGCGCAGAAGGAAAAACAGCAAAAGAGCAATACATAAGATTTGCTGACAATCGTGACGGCGGATTGAGTACGATAGACGATGAGTCCGTCGATGCGTTTAATACCTGGTATGGGCTTAGCTATTCGGAGAAATGGGAAATAGAGAATGCAAGTCATCAATGGGAAATATCCGTGGGCAGCACTCATACGAGAATTCATCTGTGTGTTGAAAAAGATGAACAGGGGTATTATTTATCACTATCTGGCGGGTTGCATTGCAGGACTGCCGAGGTGGTTAGAATGTACAATTCCTTGATTAGAAATGGGTATCCAGTACGCCTATACGGACATCAGAAAATTGCGGATGCACTTATGGGGCTTGATGACGTTGGTATAGTTCCGATTTCTGATACCCCCTCACAATATTGGTATGGCGGATTCCCCCAAAGCGATGTGATATCATTCATCAACCTGTCAGAAGAGGTTTTTACGGAAGATGAAATCAAGCAGATAATAGAGAAAGCAACGTGGCTTGATATGCCGTTGCTGACAATAAAAGCAGGATAAAGTTGTGGGGCGCAATTGTACGCCCCTAATTGCGCCCGTGTGCCACTTCATGGGAAAAGTCGAGTGTGTGGGCAAGGGCAAAACTAAACAAGCAAAAAGCGAGCCGTGCCAGCGATTGCCTTTTTATGGAAAATCTGCTATAATACCTCATATCTCAAAAGAAGAGGATGTGGCTATGGCAGAGAAAATAAAACCGTTAATCGTTGCGCTTGATACAAATGTTTTCGACAACGCAAACTATTTTTATGACGGCTTGGATTTGGATATACTCAAGCAATATATTGATGATGGGGTTATAGGGAAACTGATAATTAGCGATGTCGTAGTCAGAGAGTGTAAAAGGCATCTGAGTGAAACCGCTGAAAACTTGGCGGAAGATTTTGCAACAAAATTTGACTCACTTGATTGGAAAAGAGTTTCCACCATTGGCGCATTGCCTTCTATTCCTGGCTTAATCGATAAAGATGCAATGTCCGCTGGGTTAATTAAAATGTACGATGAATATCTTGCGGCGACGCATGCTGAAATCGTGGATAGCAAAAGCGTCGATATAGAAAAAGTAATTTCAGATTATTTTAATGAAGTTCCGCCTTTCAAGGGCGGTAAAAAAACAGGTAAGAAAAAAGACCACAAAAAATATGAATTCCCAGATGCCATAATTATTGCGCGGTTAAAGCAAGTCGCAGAGGAATATGGAGAATTGCGGGTGGTGAGTGATGACGCCGATTGGAAGGCAGCATTTTGGGGTAACGAAAAAGTAAAATTCTATAAAGAAATAAAGGAATTATTCGCCGATATAACCTTGGAAGAAAAGGTCGGTACCAGGGCGATAAAATATTTCAATGAACATCAGGTTCAATTTAATAATCGCATTGAGCAAATGCTGAGGACAAAACCCGTAGAGGTTTATGCGCAAGTACGTGATAGGCACGGAGAGGAACATAAGGAAGCCTATGACGATTTTGAAATACTAAACATAGGGGTGTCCTCCAAAATAACGAATGTTGACTATGTCGGGAAATTAACGGTCATTATAACCGCAACCGTTTATGCGTTATTTGAATTGGAGGGAATGTTTTTTAATGAGGTGTACCCCGAACCTGTAGGCTGGGGATATGAAAGCAGTGAATTATACATCGAAATGGCTGGCAAAGCGAAAGAGTTTCATCAGATAAAGTTTCCAGTTCAAGTAACATATGTAATAAAGGAAGAGAAGATATCGAAAATGGTGAAAGCTGACCCCCAGTTGCCTAGGAAACTTGTTTTGGATGAGGGTACAGTAGAAGATAGAAGATTTATAGATACCGAGGGTTTTAGCACTTATAAAAAAGAGTACCAATGTGAATGTGGTCACAATTTTATTGTTGATTTAATGGAACATGTTGATACGACATACCCTGATGGCGAGCGTGGCATGGGAAGTGAGTTGGATCATTATATCCATTGCACAGATAAATGTCCGAACTGCGGAAGGCACTACATAATAAGCGGTGATGTGTATGAATACCCAGTAGGCATGTTATCTTTAGACGACACCAAAATAGAATGGAAGAATACTAAGAAAGACAAATAGCACCCGTGCAACCTTGCAAGAATATTGCTCGATTGCAAGGTTGCAAAAGGGAATATAAAAATGAAATATTACGTTGTGGCGGACGTCCACGGCTTTTACGACTTAATGGTCAAAGCATTAAACGAGAAAGGCTACTTCACGGACGCGGCACCGCATAAACTAATTATCTGCGGAGATTTATTCGACAGAGGAAAACAGAGCAAAGAATTGCTGGAGTTCGTTCTCGGACTTTTGAAGAAAGATGAGGTCATACTTATCAGAGGTAACCACGAAGACCTTTTGGTAGATTTCGTGGAGAAGTTGCCGACATACGCTACAATGGGCTTTCAGTACACTCATCATTACGGCAACGGAACAGTACACACCGTGCGTGACCTGACTAGAAGTACTTTGACCAAGATGCGCATGTATCCCGAGGCGACTGCCGCAGGGATGAAACGGTCAGAATTGTTCAAGACGGTTCTCCCGGCAATGAAGAACTACTACGAAACCAAAAATTGTATTTTTGTACACGGATGGATACCGTCCATAGCTAATGGAATGGGTGGGAGTGCGAGTTTCTTCCAGTTCAATCCAGAGTGGAGAAATGACGATGCTGCTGGCTGGTATTTCGCACGTTGGTACAACGGAATGCTTGCAGCACATCAAGGTGTCATAGAGCCTGGGAAAACGATAGTCTGTGGGCATTGGCACACATCATTCGGACACTCACGGTATGAAGGGAAGGGTGAAGAGTTTGGTGAGGGTGAAGACTTCTCACCGTACTATGCGGATGGAATAATAGCGCTCGATGCTTGTACGGGGCATAGCAAAAAAGTCAATTGCATCGTGCTGGAAGATGACGACCTGCCCAATATAGATGAAACGTGACACCAAGCCGCCCCTTAATTTCAGATTCCACGGCGAATTAGACGTTAAACAACTAATTGATATTTGCATAGAGGTGCAAAGGCCGAAGGCTGAAAAAGCTATAGCGGATGAGCTTGCTCGGGCTGAAAAAGCAGCCGAGTGTCCAAAAATATGCATAAATGAGCAAAACGAGTGTCCAAAAATATGCATTGGAGGGTTGGAAACGGATTTTATGCCGAAATATAAGGTTTCAATACTTGGAGATTCAATATCAACGTATATAGGATATAACCCTCGTGGCTATGCTGTATACTACAAAGAAGACAAGGCCTACGATAACGAAATAAATAGTGTGGACGACACTTGGTGGAAACAAGTCATTGATGGCTTGGGTGGAGAGCTGTGTGTCAATAATTCCTACTCGGGAAGTCTAGTAACGGGTGCATTTGCCCCGTCCGCTTGCTCAGCAGAAAGATGTGCAAGTCTGCACGATGAAACAGTCCCGGACATTATTCTGATTTATATGGGAACTAATGACCGTGGGTTCGAGATGAACCTTGGAGAGAATCGCCCAAATGATACAATGGGGTTCTATGGGGCATATCGCGCGATGTTAAGGCAAATAAAAAACAACTACCCCACGGCAAAAATCGTGTGTGGGACGTTGCTGATGGGGCGGTTGCAAGCAGGACAGAATCTTGCCTACGATCGCTTTATGAAAGAGGACATGCGGTATAATGGTGTGATAAGGTTGGCGGTAAAAGAAGAAGGTTGCTTGCTGGCGGATATCGCATTAGCAGATGAACGATACGAAACATTAGACTATTGCCATCCGACAAAAAGTGGACACAAAGAAATGGCAAAACTGTGGTTGGCTGAATTAAAAAAATTGCTAATCGAGGAAAACTGAAGACAACTGAACTTGACTGAAGATGACTTCAACAAGATTATTTTGACTTGCATGTGTCAGGCACGCACTGGCAAGGCTGCAAGCAAATGCCCAAGGATGTACTCTTGAAGGGTGCAAAGTAAAAAATAAGATTGCAACCTTGTGCTGGTGTCGGTAAGGTTGCAACCATAAATGAAATCTTGAATTCTTAAAATCTCACCTCTATCGGGGTGGGATTTTTTTGGTGTGTTTGAAAAAGGGGATTTTCGTTCAACTGCCTATCGAAACACCCCCAAAAAAGGGGAGTTTCGGTCAACACACGCAAAAAACGGTGAAAAGTTTTAACGCATTTCACCGTTTTTTCTATGATTTTTTGTTGCAAATTCCCATTTGCGACTATTTGCTACCAATTTTAAGCTGTTTTTGCATAAATATACGCCGTCTGCCTTTTTGGGGCAAAACGGCGTAAAAAATTTGTGACTTGACAGAAATAGTCATATTTAAAATTCATAATTGACTAATTCAATCTCTTTGAAATAGAAATCGTCGGAATAGGTAGTGTATCCACGGTTGACTTTCGAGCTTTCAACTTCTTTATCTTCTGTATGTCCTGACCAGAGCATAACAAGTTCAAGACTGCATCGGCATTCTTTACAGCGGCTTATAAAGGTATATCGAAGCTCATGCAAACGCCGTTTGGCGAATATCATTTTAAATATGTTATCAATGTATCTGTAATGCACGGTTTTAGCTTTTTCAAAGTCAATATAGGGCATAAATTTACGAAGCATAGGGGAAATAGGAATTTGACGGTGAACGTCAGGGAGTCCTTGACGGGTTTTTTCTGTAATGCAATCAATGTAATCGTATTTACCGTTCTGCACGTATTGAATTGTTTTCAGTTCGCCTGAACGCATACCTGTATAGAGAAGTAATAATATTGCTGATACTGCTTTCAGATGGCTGTTGGCAATACAGAAGTCAACGATTTTTCTTTCTTCTGCGTATGTAAACGCTTCGCCTTTATCAACTTTATACCGAGGAAGCACTACCTTTAAAAGCGGATTTTTAATATTGTAATCATCGCAGGCAATCTTATAGCTTGCGCCAAGCTGCTGTTTTACCTTTTTTGCTGTTCTGTTTTTGCCTTCTTCTGTGAGTAAATAAATGTAGTTCTGAATATCATTTCTCGTTAATTCGTCCAAATGCAACTGTCCGAACGCCGGAATTATATGTGTTCGCCAAGTGGAAACATATACGTTGTAAGTGCTTTCTTTTGTTATGGGTTTAATGATTTTAAGCCATTCTATAGAAAAGTCTTTGATAAGTGGACATTTACTCTGCATAGCTTTTTCCTGTTCTCTGAGTTTATCAAGAAATTTTTGTTTTAATTGTTTCTGACTTTTGGACGTTACGTTTATATGGAAACCGTCGCGATTGTATCTTAATTGGTAAAGACCTCTGACTTCGGTGCAGGGAAGGACTTTACCGTTTATGGTAATAAATGACTTTATGCTTTCGGGCATAAGTTCAACCTCCTGTTTAGTGAATTTAATAAAAGGTTTGTCGTCTGTAATTTGAACTTTGTTTTTAAAAGTATTCAGTGCAGCCGAATCAGCCGCCATTTTTAAAACGATGGCGGTCAGCTCGTAGCTTTCGGGCGAGTTTTGCTTTTGTATGAAATTTAACAGTGTGTTTAATTCCTGTTGTTTCATAACCTAATTCCCTGATTGTTGATAAAACCATATTAACCAAGAGGGAACTTAAGAAAGAATAACAACTAATTAAGATAAACTTAGTAAAACCAAAGGGAAACTTCGTATTAACTCGTATCAATTCGTGTAAACATAACAACCAACACCCCAAAAGATTTTTTCCTTTTTCCGAAAGGACAAAAACCAAACCGCATAGACAAGGAGTGGGCGTCGGGCTGTTGAAAGTTGTAAAGTCATAAGTCAACTGCAAGGGCGGAAAATTTGCAGAAAAGCATAATAAAAGCCGAGCTGTTTTTTAACGGTTCGGCAAATGTTATATTAAGTAAAAAACTGCGAGGTTAAAATCATTAGCAAATTTTCCAGACCGCAGTTGACTTCTGCTCCGTCTATGCTAAACTAAAAACACCTATTCAATTTATATATCGCAATTATTCGGACAATGATGAACTGCATCGACGAGGCTAAAGACGAAGAAGGTAAGCTGTTCACTTGCGGGCATTTCGATTTAGTGATCTGCGACGAAGCGCACCGCTCTATCTACAATAAGTACCGCGATATATTTAACTATTTCGACGCTCCGCTCGTTGGTCTCACCGCTACCCCCAAAAACGAGATAGATAAAAATACATACGACATATTCGAACTCGAAAAAGATATGCCTACTTACGGCTACGAGCTCGCCCAAGCCGTAAACGACGGATATTTGGTTGACTTTCTGTCAATCGAAACAAAATTGAAGTTTATCGAACAGGGCATAGTGTACGACGAGCTTTCCGAAGAAGAAAAGGAGATATTCGAAAAGACCTTTGCCGACGAAAACGGAGAAACGCCCGAAAGCATAAGCTCAAGCGCCCTCAATGAGTGGATATTCAACGAGGATACTATAAGGCAAGCTCTGCGCATTCTCATGTCCGACGGTATAAAGATCGACTACGGCGCAAAAATAGGCAAAACTATAATTTTTGCAAAAAATCACCGCCACGCCGAAAAAATTTTAGAAGTTTTCGGCAAAGAATATCCGCATTTGGTCGGGTATGCGCAAGTTATCGACAATAAAATAAATTATGCCCAGAGCGCAATCGACGAATTCTCCCGCCCTAACAAATTGCCGCAGATAGCTATTTCTGTAGATATGCTTGACACGGGCATAGACATTCCCGAAATACTCAATCTTGTGTTCTTTAAAAAAGTATTGAGCAAAGCAAAATTCTGGCAGATGATAGGGCGAGGAACGCGTCTTTGTCCCAACCTTTTGAACGGCAAAGACAAAAATAAGTTTTACATATTCGACTTCTGCGGCAACTTCGAGTTTTTCCGTATGAATAAAGGCAGAGCAACGGCAAACGCGCTTGCCTTGCAGGGCGCTATATTCAACCTTAAAGCGCAGATTATTTACAAATTGCAGGACATAGCATTTCAGACAGCCGATTTGATTGAATTCCGTAAAAGCCTTGTCGAAGAATTGTCGGGCAAAGTAAACGCGTTGAACCGCGACAATTTTGCAGTAAAACAACACCTTCGCTATGTCGAAAAGTTTTCCGAGGCAGAAAATTACGCGGCGCTTTCGTATGAAGATACGCTGATAATGGCAGAAGAATTAGCGCCTTTGATTTTGCCCGACGGCGACGAAACTAACGCCGTACGTTTTGACGCGCTAATGTACGGGATAGAGCTCGCATATATCGTAGGTAAAGCATATTCCCGTGCCAATAAAGATTTAATTAAAAAGGTAACGGCTGTTTCCCATGTCGCAAACATACCGGAAATTATGGCGCAGTCCGAGCTCATAAACCAAATTCTTCACGGCGACTATCTCAAAAACGCAGGTATTAACGAGTTTGAAAATATACGTAATTGTATCCGCGATTTAATCAAATATATCCCGCATACGGAGATTATTTATAATACTGATTTCACCGACAATATTTTGTCGTCTGAATGGCGCGAGGCGGAGTTCGACAGCGACGAATTGAAAAATTACAGAGCCAAAGCGGAATTCTATATCCGTAAACATCAGGATAATGCGGCAATAGCCAAACTCAAAACCAACAAATCCCTTACGGCGGCAGACGTGAAGGAGCTGGAAAAGATTTTGTGGAGCGAGGTCGGTACAAAGCCCGAATACGAAGCGGAGTTCGGGCAAAAACCTCTCGGCGAATTCGTAAGAGAAATCGTCGGGCTTGAAATGGCCGCCGCAAAGGAAGCGTTTGCACATTACCTTAACGACGCCAATCTCAACGACAGGCAGATTTACTTTTTAAATCAGATCGTGGAGTACGTAGTGCATAACGGAATTATGAAAGATTTCTCCGTCCTGCGCGAATCTCCTTTTACCGACCGCGGAAGCATTGTAGAAGTTTTTAGCGATTTATCGGTGTGGTCCGGAATAAAAGAGATTATCGACCAAATCAACGCCAACGCATTAGCCGCATAGATAAAATTAAGCATATGCGTTAACGGTTATTAGCATTATGTTAGTATAGGATTCGAAGTTATTTAATATGAAAAAAGCAGTTCAAGTAGTTGCAGCGTTAATATGGGATAAGGACAAGTTTTTAGTCTGCCGGCGTCCCGAAAATAAGGCAAGAGGGCTTTTATGGGAGTTTGTCGGCGGCAAAGTAGAGGACGGAGAAACTAAAGAGCAAGCTCTTATCCGCGAGTGCCAAGAGGAGCTTGCCATTACTGTCGCGCCGCACGAGGTTTTTACGGAAGTAACGCACGAATATCCCGACATTACGGTGCACTTAACATTGTTTAACTGCACCATATTGCGGGGGCAACCGCAACTTTTAGAGCATTGTGACATGAAATGGATTGTTCCTGCGGAAATTTATAACTACGAATTTTGTCCCGCAGACGAGAAAATTTTGAAAAGATTAGAGCAACTTAAAGATAATAATAAATAAAATTTAAGAGTTAAAAAGTAGTAAATAATTTTTATGAAAGAAATCGAACTTAAAGGCGGGCGCTCAACGGCGGGCGTTGTAAAAAAAGGACAAACCGTTCGCCGCCCGCTATAACCTTACCGCCCGCCCCTCGCAGAGATCGTTGACGTCGAAGAGCTCGTCGGGCAAATCAAAGAATACCGCAACAGTTTTGCGGTGCTGGACGGGCAAATCTCCTCCGACGAATCGTCTGTCGAAAACCCCGGCGACAAATACGGCGAACTCGAAGCGTTGGAAGAGAAGCTCAAAGATTTAAAAAGGCGGCACTATATCCTTTCGGAAACGGAAAAAAATGCTCAAAAAAGCCGACCTCAATTTAAAGGAAAGGTACGTCGCCCCCGTCAAAAATATTTTCCTTAAATATGCGCGCGTCATAGGAGAGGCGCTGGGCGAAAAAATCACTATATATCGGGACTTCAACTTAACGTTCGAGCGCGGCGGCGAAATCCGAAGCGAAAAGCATTTCAGCTCGGGCTTGCGCAGCATCTGCGCCCTGTGCATGCGTCTGGCGTTCGTCGAAAATATGTACGGCGAAGAAAAGCCTTTCATAAGGATAAAAAGCTATATACCCTCTCCGCAACCTACAGCGGAAAAAGGCTCGGCCCTGCGGTTAAACAGAATGATTACGAAGAGTTTTTAAAGGGCGTCGAGAGCGCCGCGGAACAGCTCGTAAAATTAAAGTCCGACCTTTCGGACGATAAAATAACGGCGGAGGAGTATACAAATGCCGTCTACGAGCTCTATTTCTCCTCATATTACGGCAGCTTCCCGAGGGACGCCTACGGCAAAGCGCCCACCCTGCGCACCTATTACCTCTCGCCCGCCACCTACGAAAGCACCGATAAATACCTCGCCGTGCTCGACAACGTCTGTTTTTGCTCGTTCAAGACGGACGGCGGTTTAACGGTAGAGTACAGCGGCTATTTCAACACTCTCACAAGCGGCGCAATCAGCGGCGGCAATCTCACCCGCGAGCAAATGCAGAGCAATATAGACGGCATGATTAAAAGCTCCTTCACCGCGGCAAGCGGACTCAACTTCCTCGTTTATGTCATAAGTTTAAGCCGCTCGGTTGCGATTTACGCGCTTTCTCTCATATTAATATCGGTTCTCGTCTTTATGGCGTTAAAATTCTACAAAGTCGAGTTCTGCCCCAAGTACGTGGAGGCTATAAAAATAGTCGGCTCATTCCAGCTCTGGAGCGCCGTCATAACCTTCGCGCTCACGTTCGCGCTGTCATTTTTCCTTGCAAGGGGCGCGGTGTTCCTCGCGGCGGAAATATTGCTCCTCTGCGTTATCGCGGTGCGTTCCGCAGTCTACGTAGTAATGGAACTCCTCGCCGAAAAGAAGAGGAAGTCAACTTCCGCAACCCCCGATAAAACAACTTAAAAAGGGAAGAGTAAATCTCTTCCCCTTTTTTATTTATCAACTCTTTACGGGCGTAATCTCAATCAGCCTCACTTCAAGCGGCTGCAACTCCGCGCCCACGGTAAAGGGCGCCGTTAAAATCTCTTTTTTTATAGCCGGCCTCGTCGTGTCTTTCAGCCATTCGCTCTCCTCGGCGTTAAGCGGCTCAACCGCGCCCGCGCGTATAAAGTTGTCGAATGCGGAGCCGTATTCACGGTTAAGTATCCTGTGCGCCGCGCAAAATTTCCCTTCCTCCTCGGGGAAAGAAAAGCAAAATTCCTTGATTCCCCCGTCGGGGAAAACGGAATACCTGTCAGTATAGCTCGTGTTTATTCCAACCTCTTCCGAATACGCCGCCGAATAGTGCGCGTAATTGTATAAAATCACCGCGTACCCGTCCCCGCGCTTTGTAATAAAGTACCCGTCGCCCTTTGTCAAAAGCTCTCCGCCCAACTTTGATAGCAACAAGTATGCAAAGTAAGCGGGTTTTTTAACGCCGTTCACCGTAAACATTCCCAGCCCGCCGTGAAAAACCTTGTCCTCCAAAAGGCTCTCCTCGTGCAAATCGCTTAAAAGCCAATAGCCTCCGCCGTGCAGCTGCCCGTAATTTTCTAAAACGTTCTTTACGATGTAAGCGGATTTAAAACAGGTGTCTGAAAGCAAATCGCGGTGGGAGGTGGTGGAGTTCCACTCCGTCAGATAAACGGGCAGGTGTCCGAATCCGTCCGCGCAAAGGGAAGCCTTTATGTTTCTTATCTCCTCGCCGAACGTTCCCGCCCGCGGCGAAAGCTGGGTAGAAATTTTAATCCCGTTCTTGTCAAGGTATAACCGCGACATGTCCGTGTCGTAATAGTGCAGGTCTATAAAGTCGGGCACGCAGCCGTTCGCCCGCGTCCAAATCAAAAACTCGTTCAAAAGTTTATTGCTCTTTCCGTACGCCGCAAAGTGAGAGGGCCCGCCCACGCTCACGTTCGGGTCAGTTTTTTTAATGGTCGCATAGGTGTTGTAAAACAGGCTGTAATATTCCTCTTTTGTCGCAAACCCGAAAATTTTCTGCGAAGTAAACGGTTCGTTCCAAACGGCAAAGGGCCAGCTCTCAACCTCCGTCCTGCCGTAACGGTCGGTCAGGTGGTTCAAAAACTTCTCCACAAGCGCGTTCCACTTTTGCATATCTTTGGGCGGCGAAGTTATTACCCCCGCGTAAAAAGCAGTCTTGTTTTTCTGCTCCGCAATCGCCGACGGCATAAACGACAGCTGCACAAACGGCTTCAACCCTATCGACAGCAAAAAGTCGTAAACGTTGTCTATCAGGCTGAAATTATAGTGCGGTTTCCCGTCGAATTCGCTGTAAACCATCATATCGTCGTCAAAAACAGAGTGCATTTTAACGTACTTGAACCCAATTTCCCGCTGCGCCTCGGCAAGCATTCTGCGCACGGGCTCGAATAACAGCTCCTTCGCTCTGCTCACCCCGATAAAATACCTTTCCGTGCTTTCAATAGGCGCGGAATTTTTTTTCGTAACGCAAATTTCCTCCGCGTGTATCTTTGCGGGCGCGGGCTCGCTTGCGGATATTCCCCCGTCGGCGTACTTCTCTATAAAGTCCGTAACGCTGCTGTAAAGTATGGCGGAGTTTGCGGGCTGGTAACCTATCGTCCTCTCGGGGTCGTCTATTATCCTGTAACTGCTCTTGTTTTCCTTGCGCCAGCGGCTGGGCAGGGTGGAATACTTCTCCTTGAAGGCCGCCAGGAAGGAGTGCGTGTTCGGAAATCCGCACTTTTCGCAAATGAGCTCTGTCCCGTCGTTAGTCGTGCTCAACAGAATAGTCGCCTGGTGCAAACGGATATTTTTAATATAGTCGCTCACCGTCATTCCCATAAGCTGTTTAAATGATTTCGAAAGGTAAGAGGGGGTCACGTTCACCGTGCCCGCCAGCCTGTCCAAAGACAAATCGTCGGAAAAATTTTCGTTAATGTACGCAAGCAACACGTTCAGCCTCGAAAGCTGTTCCGTGGTATTGCCCGCGTGCTTTTCCTCGGGCGCGCAAAAGTTCAGATAAAGCTCGTACATAAGCCTGTAGCAGAGCGAAACGTTTATAAGGCTCAAATACCCGCTGCCCCGCACGTTGAACTTCAAAAGGCTGGCAAGGCACTGCTTCAACGGCAAAAACTTTTGCCTGTCCGCCCCGCCGGAAACGCAGTCGAAAGAATAGTTTTTCATAGCGTCGGGAATAACGGATAATAAGTCCAGCTTTATCTGCGCAGCAATCATTGTCGCGTTGTCGGAGTAGAGCGAGTGCGGCACCTTTGAATTTATCAATATAATATCGTCGTCGGTCAGCTCATGCAAAGTCCCGCCCGCGGTCACTTTCACGTCCCCCTTTACAATATAAAGGAGTTCTATCGAGCGGTGCCAGTGCATATTTACGTCGCCCAACTTGTGAATGAATATTTTTACGGGCGAATTTTCGGGGAAATCCACCACCTCGTGCCTGTGTTCCATGCCGCGCCTCCGTACAAGATAAAAAATTACACTATTTGTGCAAATATTACAATATTTTAACCTTTATGTCAAGCGCAAGATAATAAAACAGCTGTTTAAGCGGTAAAAAAGATAAAAAATTGACATAAAACACTGCAACAAAATGTATTTCCTTGTTGTTTTATGTGTAGTATAATGCTTACAAGCAGGAGAACGGAAAATGGGAGAAATATTTATCGAAACCCGCGCGCTCACAAAAAAGTTCGGCGACGTCGTCGCCGTAGACGGGATAAATATCAAAATCGAACTCGGTAAGGTTTTAGGTCTTATAGGCGAAAACGGCAGCGGCAAGTCCACCGTCTCGTCCATGATCTGCGGAATTCATTCCGTAACCTCGGGAGAAATGTTCTTAAAGGGCGAACCCTACAAACCCGCCGATCCGGGCGACGCGCGCCGCCGCGGCATAGGCATGATAGTGCAGGAGGCGGGCACGGTAGACTATATTTCCGTTGCAGAAAATATCTTCCTCGGCGAAGAAAACAAGTTCGCAAAATTCGGGGTTATAAACAGGGCTAAAATGGAGCGCGAAGCTCAAAAAGCGCTCTCCGCCGTCGGTCTGAATATAGACGTCAGCGCCCCCGCGGCTGCGTACAGCTTCGAAACGCGCAAAATGATAGAAATCGCAAAAACGCTCTACTACGACCCCACGCTCTTGATTGTTGACGAAACCACCACCGCGCTCTCGCAGGACGGCAGGGACAAAATCCACGAAATAATGCAAAAGTTCGCCGATGAAGGCAAAGCCGTGCTGTTCATTTCTCACGATTTACCCGAGCTCATGCAGACGTGCGGCGAGCTCATAGTCCTGCGCGACGGGCAGTATATAGCCAAAATAGAAAAATCCCGATTCGACGAGGACGTAATCAAAAAGACCATGGTCGGCAGAAATATCGAGGGCAACTATTACCGCTCCGATTACGACCCCTCTTGCAGCGGAGAGGTCGCCCTCGTCGCCGAAAACGTCACCACCCGCAACCTCAAAAACGTCAACATAACCGTCCATAAGGGCGAAATTGTGGGAATAGGCGGCTTGTCGGGCAGCGGCATGCACGACGTCGGCAGACTGTTTTTCGGTATGGAAAAACTCCTCGGCGGCACGGTCACGGCGTACGCTCCCGCAAAACCGGGGTTCAAAGAAAAAGCGGCGGTGCACCGCAGGCGACTCAAAGACACTTTCGCCGTCGCGGGCGCAAAAATGAAAAAGCTGTTCAAAAAGGGAGTTCGGGTCCCCCTGCCCGACCTCGCAGGCGACGAGCCTTCGAAGCAAGACGTAGCCTATAAGCTCACAAGCATAGGCGACGCGTTCGCCGCGGGCATAGGCTACATCTCCAAAGACAGGGATAAAGAAACGCTCATCACGGCGGCGACTATAAAAGAAAACCTCTGTCTCTCGGCGTCCGGGCTATTGAACGTGTTCGGCGTAATTCCTCCCTCGCGTGAAAAGCAGTTCGCGGCGGAGCAGGTTGAAGGGCTCAAAATCAAGTGCTCCTCGCCCAATCAGGAAGTAAGGGAGCTTTCGGGCGGTAACAAACAAAAGGTCTCCTTCGGCAAATGGATAGGCAACCGCTCAAAAATTCTCGTGTTCGACTCGCCCACCCGCGGGGTTGACGTGGGAGTAAAAACAACTATGTATCAGCTTCTGCACCGTCTTAAAAAAGAAAATTACGCTATTTTAATAATTTCCGAAGAGATGCCCGAGCTCATAGGCATGAGCGACAGACTTCTCGTAATGAAGGACGGGGAGATAACCAAAGAGTTCACACGCAGCGAAAACCTGCGCGATACCGACGTTATAAATTATATGATTTAAGGCGGGGGAGCATATGGAAAACAAACAAAAAACGGCGGGCGGGCAAAGGGCGGCTTCCGCTCTGCGGTTCGTCAAAACAAATAAAAACACGTTCATACGCTACGGCTTGCTCGTGCTCGTCATAGTGATATTCGCGGCGGCTACGGGCGGGAGAATATTCTCCTCGTTCAGTATCAACTCGATATTGAGCCAGCTCACGCCCCTCATAATTTTGTGCGTGGGCATGACCTTCATTTTCGCCCACGGCAACTTCGACATCTCGTCGGGCGCGGTTCTCGCGCTCTCGGCGCTGATTTCGATATTTATCATTAACGGTCTGGGCTGTACGGCGGGTGGAGTCGTCGTCGCCCTGCTTGCAAGCATAGCGCTGTGCGAAGGGTTCTATTTGTTCAACATCTTCGTCTCCGTCAAGTTCAGGATAATGAGCACTATAGGTTCGCTTGCAATTATGTTTACGGCGCGCGGCGTGGTCACCTATCTCGTCTCGCAGACCATGAGCGGCTACAAACTCGAAAACACCGCCGTGCTCTCGCTCTTCCGCGAACAGTGGTTCATGATAGTATGCGTTATCCTCGTCTCGGTAATAGGCTGGTTCGTGTTCTCGTTCACCTCGTTCGGCAAGTACGACAGAGCGATAGGCGACAACCCGCTCTCGGCAATGCAGTCGGGCGCAAAGGTCAACAGGGTCAAATATATAAGCTACGCCATAGCGGGCGCCTGCGTGGCTATCGCAACTATGTTTTACCTCTCCCGGACAAACAGCGTAACCCAGAACTTCGGGCAGGGCAGAGAAATGGACATAATGATCGCCCTCATTTTAGGCGGAATGCTCCTCTCGGGCGGCAGCAAATCGCGCATGAGCGCGGCGATAGTCGGCTCGATAACCTACGTAATACTAACAAACGGGCTGTCGCAGCTCGGTCTTGCCGACGCGTACGTGCTCATCATAAAGAGCGTCATTTTCATAATTATGATTGCCTCGACGCTCCGCCGGCCTTCCTCAATAAAGGCAATGCCCCGATAAAATTTTAATTTCAAAGCAGGTATTTTTTATACCTGCCACTGTACGGCGGCCCCGCCGTACCAAAAACAATTAATTGCAAACAAAAAAAGGAGAAATAAAAATGAAAAAATTCTTTGCAAAACTTGCGGCGGTAGTCGTCGCGGCGGCAAGCCTCGTTTCCTTAATAGCGGTTTCGGGCTGTACTGATAACGCCAAATACAAAATAGGCGTTCTGCTCTACAACTTCACCGATATTCAGGGTAAACAAATCAAGGAATACGGCGACTATCTGTCAAAAGATTTCGACGTCAGCTTTGTTTACGTTGCCGTCGGCGCAGACGACGACGCTCACATCAGCGGACTCGAATCCTGCCTCAATCAGGGCTGCAACGCCGTTTTCAGCGGCTACAACACGGCAATTGACACCTGTATCGAAAAGTGCGAACAGGCGGGCGTGTACTACGGTCTCATTCTCGGCGACACGCAGACCACCGAAATAGCCTCCGATAAATTGCAGAGCAAATACTTCCTGGGCGGAGTCAAGCAGTTTTCGGGCGACCCCTCCAAGGTCGGCACGCAGTTTGCCGAAATTGTCAACGCTACCGAATACACCAAAATCGCGGGCATATCCTTCCCGCCTTTCGCGTTCGTAGACGGTAACTCTCTCTTCAACAAGTTCAGAGAGGATCTCAACGACTCCAAAACGGTATACGAGGCAGGCAACGACCCCATGCCGTTCCCCTTCAACTATAACGGCGACTACTATTATTTTATGTTCACGCAGGAAGCATGTCAGGCAACCGTAGACAAAATGTTCACCGAGCACTCCGATATCGAAGTGGTGGTAGGTATGGGCTCGGGGATGGATTACGTCCTTCCCGCACTCCGCAGCGGCGGACACAACAACGTTAAAATGCTCGCGCTCGGCTACACCGACGACGTTTCGGGTTATCTCGAAAACGGAACGCTCCTCGCGGCGGGCACCAACAACTACGTTCACTGCATGGCAAGCATGTTCGCAAGAGCTTACGACGCCCTCGAATCCGACGGCGCCGCATGGTATTCCGACAGAGCAAAGGCAGATTCCGAATACTATCAGTATAACGGAGCCGACGGGGCGGCAGATTACACCATCTTAACCTCCGTTGCCGAAGTAAACGATTTCAAAGCGTATGTAATAGGTGACAAGGCGCAGGGCCCCGTAACCAACGAAGAACTCAAAAACTGCATGCTTTCCTTCAATGAAAACGCAACGTGGGCACAGCTCAACGCGCTCACCACAAAAACGCTCGCGCAAATCAAAACCGCAAGAGCATAATTACGCTCGAAGTAAGCGCGCGCCCGTCGCGGCGGGCGCGCGGAACTTACCTAAAGAGGCTTCTATGAAACTTAACGCAAACAAAATCAAAAAGACTGCGGCGGGATATTCCATGACGCTTATTTTCCCCGTAGCAATGTGGTTGCTGTTTCTCGTTATAACCGCCGCGTGCGGAAAAGCCGACCTCTTCGTGTCGGCAAACGGGTTCGACAATATTTTCAGGCAGAGCATACTTTCCACGTTCGTCGCGCTCGCCATAGCCATCCCCCTTTCGGGCGGCAGGTGGGACTTCGCAACTGGCACCATAGCCGTGCTCGGCGCGATAATAGGGGGTAACCTCGGGCTCATGATAAGCGAAAACGTGTTCGTCGTACTGCTGTGCTGCATAGCGGTGTGCATGTTGCTCGCTATGTTCGAGGCGGTGCTCTATGTGTTCCTGCGCGTGCCCAACATGATAGTCTCGCTTGGCGTGGTAATGCTCTACGAGGCAATTTCACAGGTCGTGTTCGACGGAGGCGGCGTAAAGCTTAACCGTTTCGACGGCATAATCGCAATAACGCAGGCTCCCTGGTGCTATATAGTGCTCGCGCTCGTGCTCGTCGCCGTACACTTCATATTGGGGTACACAAAATTCGGCTACGATACCCGCTCGCTCGGCAACAACGCCCTGCTCTCCATAAATTCAGGCGTTAAGGAAAAAAAGAACATAATTTTAACTTATCTTCTTGTCGGGGCTCTGCTCGGCTTCGCCGCGCTGTTCAACGCAAGCAAGGCAAACGTAAACCCCGCCTCCAACTTGAGCTCAACCTCGCTCATGTATTCGTCCATGGGTCCCGTGCTCGTGGGGCTGTTCCTCTCAAGGTTTTCGTCCATGTCATGGGGAGTATGGGTCGGCTCGTTCGGCATGCAGGTAATGACCTACGGCATGGTTTGCACGGGCATAGACGGCTCTATCCAGACGATTATAACGGGCGTCGTCATAGTCGTGATAATGGCGTATACGTCCAATCAGGACGCCATAGTCACGGGCGCCAAAAAACTTATTTCAAAAATCAAAACTGCTAAAAAGAAGAGCGCTTGACATGATAGATTTCAACAAGTTTAAAGAAAATCCTTTTTACTTGTCGGATAATGACCTCGAATGGGTGCGCGCCTCGCTCGGCTCTATGAGCGCGGAAGAAAAGGCGGGACAGCTGTTTTTTCTCATTGCATACGAACCCGACAAGGAATATATAGATAAAATAACAAAAACAATCCGCGCGGGCGGCGTAATGTGCCGCTCTATGGAGAAGAATAAACTTTTGGAAACGGTTGCGCTTTTACAGCGCTCGAGCTCCGTTCCCCTGCTTATATCCGCCAATTTGGAGGCGGGCGGTAACGGGATATGCTCGCAGGGCACCAAGGTCGGCAGCCAGATGATGGTTGCGGCGTGCGGTAAAGAGGAATACGCCGCCGACCTCGGCGCGGTGTGCGCTGAAGAGGGGCTCTCCGTCGGTGCGAATTACGCGTTCGCGCCTATCGCGGATATAGATTACAACTTCCGCAACCCAATAACAAACACCCGCACTTTCGGCTCGGATCCCGACGCGGTTTTGCGCCTTTCGTCCGCATATATACGCGAGTGTCAGGGCAGGGGCATGGCTTGCTCCGCCAAACATTTCCCCGGCGACGGCAGGGACGAAAGGGATCAGCACCTCTGTGCTACGGTCAACGACCTTTCCCCCGAAGAGTGGGATAAAACATACGGCAAAATATACAAAACTCTCATATATGAGGGGGTCAAAACGGTAATGGTGGGGCATATTATGCAGCCCGCCTACTCAAAAAAACTCAACCCGTCGCTATCCGACGGCGATATTCTGCCCGCGTCGCTTTCCAAAGAACTGCTTCAAGGGCTACTGCGTGATAAGCTCGGCTTCAACGGACTGATAATTTCCGACGCCACCACAATGGCGGGCTTTGACGTCTCCATGCCGCGGGACAAAGCCGTCCCCGCGTGCATTGCCGCGGGTTGCGATATGTTCCTCTTCGCCAAAAATCTCGAAGAAGATTATTTGTTTATGCTCAACGGCATAAAGGAGGGAATAATCACCCCCGAGCGTCTTGACGAGGCGGTCGCGCGCATACTCGCGCTCAAAGCCTCTTTAAAACTGCATAAAAAGGACAACGTCCCCTCTTTGGAAAGAGCTGAAAACACGCTCGGCAAAGAGGAACACAGGCGTGTCGCGGAGCGTGTCGCCGAGGGCAGTATAGCGCTCGTAAAGGACACGCAAAAAATTTTGCCTCTCGATAAAAACAAAATCAAAAACGTGCTCGTCTACGATATAGAAAGCGGCGAAAACGCTCTCGGCTACGCAAGAACGGCGGGCGTTTACGATATGATAGAGCCCCTTTTAAAAGCCGAAGGTTTTAATGTGACCCGCTTCGTCCCCGCGCAGGGCAAAGAGGGCAAAACGGCGCGGTATTTCGATACCGCAGGCAAGTACGACCTCATTTTATACGTCTGCAACCTTGCGACAAAATCCAACCAGACCACGGTGCGCATAGAGTGGCTCAACCCCATGGGCGTAAACGTGCCCAGATTCGTTAAGTCGGTGCCCACGGTGTTCGTCTCAACCGAAAACCCGTACCACCTTCTGGACGTTCCAATGGTAAAAACCTATATCAACACTTACGGCATGAACGCGTACACGCTCCCCAGGCTCATGGACAAACTTATGGGCAGGAGCGCCTTTACGGCAAAACAGCCCGTTGACGCTTTTTGCGGAAAGTGGGATACGAGATTATAAGGATAAATTATGAAGTTAAATTGCAACTACGTTTCAAAAGCTCTCGGCAGAGCGGTAGAAATTATTATTGCCCTGCCCTCGCCCGTCTATCCCGAAGTTCTGGGCTACGGCGCGCCGCCGGAGTTCTCCCCCAAACAAAAATTTCCCTCGCTCCTGCTTCTGGGCGGGATAGGCAACGACTGCAACTCCGTTTTCGATTACACCCGCGCCCAGCTTTACGCGGAGGAGTACAACATTGCAATCGTATCCGTCAGCGGAGAAAATAAATTTTATGCCGACAACTCGGGCGACAGGTTTTCGGAGTTTATAGAAGAGGAGCTCCCCGCTCTGTTGAGCGGATATTTCCCCGTTTCCTCCGACCCTCGCGACAGGTATATCGCGGGGCTGTCTATGGGCGGCTACGGCGCCATGCTGCACTTTCTCAAAAGGCCTGATTTATACGGCGGAGTCGGCTGTTTTTCGGGCGCGGTCGGTAAATTCGAATACGCCGAAACAGAGGCGGGCAAAGATTACAACGTTTACCGCCTTTTAAAGGAGCGCGTCAAAGGGGGCAAACTTAAAGGCTATGTTTACCTGTCCTGCGGTAAGGAAGATTTTATCCGGGATTGCAGTTTGAAACTTAAAGACTGCCTCAAAGAAAACAATGTGCCGTTCGACTGGCATGAAGCCGAAGGGCTGGGGCACGAGTGGCGCTTCTGGGACGGGGAGATAGAAAGGTTTATAAAACAGCTCCCCCGCAAGGATGCTTACGCAAATAAACGCAGGAAAGTCTGACTATGAAATTCAAAGGAATAATTTTCGATCTGGACGGGGTGATCTGCTTCACCGATAAATTTCACTACCTCGCGTGGAAGGAGCTCGCCGACAGGCTCGGCATTTACTTCGACGAGAAGATTAACGATAGCTTGCGCGGCGTTTCGCGTATGGAAAGCCTCGAAATTATTGTGAAAAATTGTGAAAACGTGTATTCTACGGAGCAAAAGTTGCAATTTGCAGAAGAAAAAAATGCAATTTACAGGGGGTTCCTTGACAAAATGACACCCTCCGACGTCTCCGAAGAGGTGCGTCAAACGCTTGTCTCGCTCAAAAAACAAGGCATAAAACTTGCCGTTGGCTCCTCGTCTAAAAACACTCCGCTCATACTTGAAAAGACAGATTCGGCGCAGTATTTCGACGCGGTCAGCGACGGAAACAACATAACCCGCTCCAAACCCGATCCCGAAGTATTCTTAAAAGCCGCAGACTTTTTAGGGCTTGAACCTTGCGATTGTTTGGTGGTGGAAGACGCGTTTTCGGGTATAGACGCGGGCAAGGCGGGCGGCTTTCGCACCGCGGGCATAGGTCCCGCAAGCGGTTATAAAAAGACCGATTACCGCATAAAAACCTTTTCCGATTTGCTCAAAATAGCGCTATAACCGCATATATTACGCACCCAATTATAAAATCCCCCGCCGCAATACGCGGCGGGGGATTTTGCAAAATTACGTAAAAAAATTTCGCCGCATACCGTTGACCTTACGGCGGCGAGGTGGTAGAATAAGCATAAATGAAATATCCGTTTGGGGAGTTTTATGGACTTTAATAATTTTCTCGGCTGGACAGTTTATCAGATATACCCGCGCAGTTTTATGGACGGCAACGGCGACGGCATAGGCGATTTACGCGGGATAACAGACAAACTCGATTACTTGAAAGAACTGGGTATAAACGCGGTATGGCTTTGTCCTTGCTATAAAAGCCCCAACTGCGACAACGGTTACGACATAAGCGATTATCGTGATATAATGGACGAATTCGGCACGTTGGGCGATTGGAAAGAAATGATTGCCAAGATGCATAAACGCGGCATAAAACTTATTATGGATTTAGTCGCAAATCATACGTCGAGCGAACACAAATGGTTTAAAGAAGCGCGCAAAAGCAGGAACAATCCCTATCATAACTACTATATATGGCGGGACCAAATACCAAACGGCTGGCAGTCTGTGTTCGGCGGCAGCGCATGGGAGTATAACGAACCCACGGGCGAATATTACCTGCACTCGTTTGCCGTGGGGCAGCCCGACCTCAACTGGGAAAATGAAAAAGTCCGCAAAGAAATGGCGGATATTATCGACTTTTGGGTCGATTTGGGCGTGGACGGATTCCGTTGCGACGTGCTCGATTTTATCGCAAAAGACTTTGACAAAGGGTTGATGAACAACGGCCCGAAGTTCCATGAATACGTTAAAGAGCTTTTCGGAAGGGACAAGGTAAAGCACCTTTTCACCGTGGGAGAGTGCTCTATGGGCGAGGATAAAATAGCCGATATCTGCGGCGCCGACAGGAACGAGCTCAAATGTATATTCCAGTTCGAGCACTTCGGCGTGGGGCAGTGCGGAAAGTTCAACAAACAGCCATATAAAACGGACGAAATCCGTGATATTCTCGTCAAATGGCAAAATTTCGCCCAAAAACACAATCTTTTATATACGCTTTTTACCGATAACCACGACAACGCGCACTATATTTCGAGGCTCGGCAACGATAAAGAAAACCGCTACGGTTGCGCCACGATGTACGCGGCTATGTTCTATCTGTTGAAGGGAATACCCTTTATTTATCAGGGGCAGGAGTTCGGCACGCCCGACCCGAATTACGGCGATTTAAACGATTTTGACGACGTGGAAACGTTCAATTTTTACGAGGCTAATAAAGATAAAATCCCGCACGACAAGCTCTTGGAAATGATCAATTACGGCGGGCGCGACAACGTTCGCCGCCCCTTGTGCTGGAACAACGGTAAAAATTACGGTTTTTCAACCGCGGAAAAAGCGTGGATAAAGTTGCACAGCCGCGGCGCGGAGGTTAACCTTGAAAACGACCTTAACGCAAAAAAATCGGTGTTTTGGTTCTATAAAAAAGTGCTTGCACTGCGCAATAGCAGCGACGCGGTAAAATACGGTTCATTCGAGGATATTACGGGGGGTAACGGCTATTTCGCCTATACGCGAACGCTCGGCGGCGAAAAAATTCTCGTAGTGTGCAACTTCGATAGCCCCCGCAATATATGCGGTTTACCCGATTTTGAATGCCTTTTCGGCAATTACGGCGCGCGCAAAACCAACGGAAACTACCAACCGTTTGAAACGGCTGTGTATATAAATAAGGAGAATTGAAAATGATTTGCGAAAATATCGACCTTTACGATTATTTCAAAATAGAGCGTAACGGAGCCGTCGGCGGATATCTCAAAACCTACGCAAGGGATAAAAGTCCGGAAATGCCCTCCCGCGTGCGCCCGGCTATGCTTGTGCTCCCGGGCGGCGGTTACAGGATTGTATCCGCAAGAGAGGGCGAGCCCGTGGCTTTGAGGTATGTAAACGAGGGTTTTTCTTCGTTTGTGCTCACATACTCGGTTAACACGCCCTATCCCGTTCCGCTCAACGAAGCGGTAATGGCTTCGGCGTATATCCGTAAAAACGCCGAAAAATACGGGGTGGAACCCAGATGTGTTTGCGTTGCGGGTTTTTCGGCGGGCGGTCACCTTGCAGGACTGCTTGCTACGGTAAAGGACGAAGAGGCAGGGTTTCTTTCCAAAACCGCCGCCGAAGTGCGCCCTGACGCGGCGGTGCTCTCTTATGCGGTGGTGACTATGGACCTTGCCACTCACAGCGGCTCGCGCGACGTAATAACGGGCGGGGACAAAAAGCTGTATGAAAAACTTTCAGTAGAAAAGCGCGTGGATAAATCCAGCGCGCCCGCGTTTATTTGGCACGCGGTCTGCGACGATTGCGTTCTCGTGGAAAACGCCGTGATGCTCGCGCAGGCATACAGAAAAGCGGGCGTGCACTTTTCTTTGCACGTTTTCGACTGGGGTTGTCACGGTATCAGCCTTTCCAACGACGAGGTTTGCACTTATCCAAAGGGTGAAGTTTATCTTTACGAGCTGGGCAAGTGGGTGGATCTTTCGCTCTCATGGTTGCGCTCGCACGGTTTGGCGCTGACGCAGATAAACTTGCAATAGTTCGAGAAGAGAACCCCGACCGTGCGTTGCGGCAGAGTTGCGGTTATTTTCGGCAAGCATCCCTTCGCGGCGAATTATTGCGAAAAGAAAAATATTCCGCACAGAGAAGTTAAACAATAAAATTTTTAAGGAAGTTTAAAATTGTTTTCGCATTCGGCGCGCATGAGCGCGCTTTTGCCCCGCGCCCTTTTTTAGGGCGCGGGGCTTTTTGTCGTTCAAACGCGGAATTTGTTAAAAAGAATATCATTTTTTGAAAAATAGTTTCATAAATTCCTTGACAGATTTCGAAAATATGCTATAATAATTTCGAAAACTCGGGGGAATTATTGCAAATTTTTTCGGGAAAAGCGAAAGCCGACGTCGGCTTTCGGCGTGTTATAGCTTATAACACGCATAAAAAATTTTAATAGTATTAAAACGCAGGAAAAGAAAAACAAAGATTTTATATTTCGTTTGGAGGAAATGATGAAAAAAACTTTTATTTCGGCAGTGCTGGGCGCACTGCTTTCCGCGCTGTTGATATTTGCGGGTTGCACGCCGTCGGGCGCGCCGGAGTACAATCTCGAACGCGAACCGGGTACGAAACAAGTAGTTATATATTATAACCGCCCGGACGGGTACGAAAATTGCGATATTTGGTTCTGGTACGATTCAGTGGACGGCAGAGGGTACGAGTGGCACCCTTGCGCTTACGGGGCTAAATTTATGGCAAACGTTCCCGAAAGCGTTACGCAGGTAAAATACATATTGAGAACGGGTTGTTCCGATCCCGCCGGCACGAGCTGGGGCACCGCCACAAAAGACGGAACCGAATCGGACCGCATTATAAAACTTACCGGTGACGTAACCGTGATTTATACAAAATCCAACGATCCCAACAACTACACGAGCAACGACGGGGGAAACACTCTTGAAATAATAAGGTTTATTTCTCTTGCCGATATGCAGGACCCCACGCACGTTAAAATAGCGGTTAACGACGGCTCGGCTATAACCAAAGACGACGTCGCCATAAAAGACGCTTCCGGCAACGCGGTTGAAATAAGTTCGGTAAATTCCAACGTTATAACCACCGCAAAGGCGCTTGATTTGTCCGTAGCTTACACCGTCGAAGTTAAAGGGCTCAACGAGCCCGCGGCTATTGTGCCTCTTACTTATTTTAACAGCGCCGCTTTTGCAAACGCTTACACTTACGACGGCGAGCTGGGCGTAATTCTCGGCGAACAATCCACGGTGTTCCGTCTTTGGGCGCCCACCGCAACGGAAGTAAAACTCAACCTTTACGCCACGGGCAACGGAGGCGAAGCGTTAAAGACCGTTGCTCTTCAAAAGGGACAAAAGGGCGTTTGGGAGTTGACTCAAAACGAGAATTTAAGCGGAAAGTATTACACGTACACCGTTTCGACCTCGGCGGGAGTTAACGAAGTGGTAGACCCGTACGCACGTTCGGCGGGGCTGAACGGACTGCGCGGTATGATTTTAGACCTTGATACCACCGACCCGACGGGCTGGGATACCGAAGCGTTTGAAAGTCCTATAACCAACTACACCGACGCGCAGATTTGGGAAGTGCATATCCGTGACTTCTCAAATAAAATCGCGTCTTCACAGTATAAGGGTAAATATCTCGCTTTTACGGAAACGGGGCTTAAAAACGAGCACGGTATTTCCGTGGGCGTCGATTATATAAAACAACTCGGTATCACTCACGTGCATCTGTTGCCTTCGTTCGACTATGCGTCGGTAGACGAAAGCAAAACGGGCGCCGACGCGCAATTCAACTGGGGTTACGACCCGCAGAACTATAACGTTCCCGAAGGGAGCTATTCCACCGACCCGACGGACGGCGCAAAACGCGTAAACGAATACAAACGAATGGTTCAGGCTCTCCATACGCAGGGGATAGGCGTTGTTATGGACGTCGTTTACAATCATACTTATTCTGCGGAATCCAATCTTTCTAAAATAGTTCCCTATTACTATTACCGCTTTAACGAAGACGGAACTTTTTCTAACGGTTCCGGGTGCGGAAACGAAACCGCTTCCGACAGAGCCATGGTTCGCAAGTTTATAGTTGACTCCGTCAAGTACTGGCAGGACGAATATCACCTTGACGGCTTCCGTTTCGACCTTATGGCGGTGCACGATTTGGCTACGATGCAACAGGTTGAAAAAGCCGTTCACGCAAAAGACGGAAAGGCCCTCATTTACGGCGAGGGCTGGACGGGCGGCGACACTACGCTTGCGGAAGATAAACAGGCTAAATTAGACAATCTTCGGGCGCTCAATAAGGGAACGTCTTCGGCCGGCGTAAACGGAGTCGCTATGTTTAACGACGTTATTCGCGACGGCGTAAAGGGTTCGGTGTTCAATATCGATTCTACGGGATTTGCTACTGGCTCGAAGAGCGAAGAAAACGTTGATAAAATTCTTTTCGGAATTTCGGGCGGATTTAACGGCACGGGCTTCTCGTTGGGCAAACACTGGTCGGCGGCAAACCCCACGCAACTTATCAATTACGTTTCGGCTCACGATAACAACACGCTGTTTGACAGAATTTGCCACGTTTACGGCGAAGACGCTTCTACTCTCGACAAACGCGTTGCAATGAACAACCTTTCCGCAGCGATAGTGCAGACTTCGCTGGGTATACCGTTTATGCAGGCCGGCGAGGAGATGCTTCGTCAAAAGAAAAACGCAGACGGAACTTATAACGAAAACAGTTACAATTCTTCGGACGCGGTTAACAATATAGACTGGTCGGTGCTTTCGCAGAACAGCGCACAGTACAAAGCTATGCAGTACTACAAGGGGCTCATAGAGTTCCGCAAATCGACTACGGCGCTTCGCTTGCCCTATGCGGGTAAGAGCAGTTTGCGTAAAAACGTTTGCGAGCTCGTGAAGAGAGAGGGCACGTTTGTTGCGGTTACTCTCACAGACCTCGACACAAAAGAAAAAGTGCTCGTCATATATAACGCGGGCGAAAAGGCTGTTAAATTCAATCTTCCCGCGGGCAGCTGGAACCTTTACGTCAACGGCGAACGCGCCGGCGCAACGGCAATAGAAAGCGGTTTGAGCGGAGAGCAGACCATAGCGGGCATAAGCTGTTATGCGTATAAGCTCGCATAATTATTAAAGAACTTTATCCCCTTTTACGGGGCAGGTTAAAAATTTTTTGGAGGAAAATATGAAAGGCAAAAAAATTGCGGCGCTCGTATTAACGTGCGCCATGGCGGCAACGGCGACGGCGGCGCTGGCGGCTTGCGGACCTACGGAGCCGGAGTTTAAAGAGGATACCCGTATCTGGTACGCGGTAGGACAGGACAAAAAGGGAACGCTTAACCCCGGAACTTGGGATCCTAAAACCGTACTTCCCGAGGCAACGTTCGTTCGCGACGAGTCGGTTACCGACGCTAATGTGTTCACTCTTACGCTCGATATCTACGCGGGCAACGTAGGCTCGGGCAAATCGTTTAAGTTCGTTTATAAAACGAGCGAAGACGAAGTCGTTGCCGATGATCAGGTGCTTTGGAACAGACAGATAGGCATGCAGGAAATTCAGGGCATAGAGGGCGAAAGAGAATCCACCGTATGGAAGTTAGACGGAAAGACGGTTTTCACCACTGCGGACGACAACGGCGCGTTCAACAACATAGCGCTTACGAAAGGACAGGAAGGCAAGTATAAGTTCACGCTTAAAACGTTCCCCGAGAAAGGCAAAGACGAAAAACCCGAAATTACGGTTGAAAGATTACAAAAGATCGAAGTATCGCATGATATGTACCTCTTCGGCGATATCAACAACTACGGCTATAAAAACGGCGGTTTGGGTTATCCTATGACCGAAGTTATAAACGGTGACAACATCAGCTGGACGAGGTCGCTCGAAATTACCGAGGAAGACCTCCATTGGACGGCAAACAAAGAGCATGTAGAAGCGCCTACAGAAGCCGACAAAGTGAAGTATGCCGCCGTTCAGGTTTACAACAACATCTTAAAAGACGGCAATCACGCTACTTATACCCTTGCGGACAGCACGGATTATCCCGTAGTCAATTACGACCCCGACTATCCGTCCGCATATCCCGAAGGCACGGGTATGGACTTCAACCTTCTCCCCGTAGGCAAGTACACAATAAGCTACGACCAGAAGACCAACGCCGTAACCATTGTCGCAGGTACTCACGAAATGTACTTTATCGGCAGTTTCAACAGCTGGAAAGAGGCTGACGAGAATTACAAGTTCACAGAAAAAGACGGAGTATGGACGGGACACATTACCGTAACCGAAGCAAACACGGAGCTTCAGCTCTTTAACGCCCTTGAAAGCGAGGACAGCAAGGCTTACATTTCCCCTACAGGAAGCGGCAATCTTACGCTTCAACCCGGAACTTATGCGTTCAAATTTACCTATGACAAAGAAACCGGAAACAAAGTTGAATATGAAAAATGCGAGTACTACGTTGTAGGAAGCTATACCGAAACAAGCTGGCAAGGAGCACTTGCTACTGATGAGTGCATTAAATTTGTAGAAGCCGACGGTACTTATTCCGCGGAAATTACAATTACGAAAGCAGAACAATTTAAAGTTGTTTTGGGTAGCAAAATCTGTCTGGATTATAAGTGGTACGGACCCAACGATAACTATAAGCTCGCTGAGGCCGGCACCTATACTTTAACATTTACGCTTACGCCAGAAGGCGTTCCTTCTGATGTTACCATTACTCCCAAAGCGGCATAACTTAAAAATTACTTTAATGCGTTTAACGGCGCGGGGTATCCCGCGCCGTTATTTTTAAAACTATGAATTTTATTTTCGATTTATACGGCACGCTTGCCGATATCCGCACCGACGAATCGGGCGATAAATTCAAAAACTACGTTAAAAAACTTTTCGGTTCCTTAAATCCCGCCGTGGACTTTTGGGCGGAATATGAAAAACTTTGCGCGTTAAAGACTGCGGAAGGCGGAGAAAACCGCGAGATAGACCTTTATTCGGTTTTTCGCGAGATAGCGGGTGACGCGTCGGAGGGGGAGCTTAAAAAAGCCGTTAAGCTGTTCCGCGAAAAGTCGAGGAGCAGGCTTAAACTTTACCGCGGAGTAAAAAGCGGGCTCGGAGAACTTAAAAAGAACGGGGCGCGGCTTTTTATACTCTCTAACGCGCAGGAGTGTTTTACTCTTGCCGAAATAGAAAAACTCGGATTAACGTTGTATTTCGACGGTATAGAGCTCTCGTCGACATTCGGAAAAAAGAAACCCGCGCCCGAATTCTTTGAGCATATTTTAAAAAAATACGGGTTAGATCCCGCAAAAAGCGTGTATGCGGGCAACGACCTTTGCGCCGATATTTGCGGCGCGCGGGCCGTGGGGCTTGAAACGGCTTATGTTTTGAGCAATATTTCGCCGGAAGAGGATTCGATTGAAACTGCGGAAAAACTTGCGGGTTTTGCCGCACGTTCGCATAAAGAGTTGTTTGATTATCTTGTTTCGCTTCAAAACGGAGACAGTTAATAAAAGTGCACAAAAAAAGCGCCCCGCGCCGAAATCGGCGCGGGGCGCAAATTATTTAATTCAATTTTTTAACGCTTCCGCGTTCGATGAGTTTGCAACCTATCTGCCGCTGTTGCGCGGGTCTGCCGCCCAGCATATCGGCTATCTGGTTGAACGCCTCCATGCCCAAACGGTTAAAGTCCTGTTTAACCGTGGTGAGGTCGTAAGAGGTAAACTTCAAAAGGTTTAAATCGTCGAAGCCCGTCACCGAAATATCGTTCGGCACGCTCTTGCCCAGAGTTTTAAGCCCTTCAATCAACCCCATCGCCATAATATCGGAACAACATATAATTGCCGTTACGTCCGTTTCGTTAAAGAAGTTCGCCGCTTCGTCGCCGGAAGTTTTTGTGAAGTCGCCCACGTAAATGTAGTCGTTGTTAAAATCTATACCCGCACGGGAGAGCCCCAGAATATAACCCGCCAAGCGTTCCGCCGAAACCATTGATTCGCGTTCGCCCATAAGAAAACCGATTTTCGTGTGCCCGCGCTTCACAAGGTATTTTATAACCGATTCGATTGCGCTCGTGTTTTCGCTGGAAACCGAAGAAATAAGGGGCGAATTGGGTATGCGGTTGTCCAAAAGAACGAGGGGGACGGTAGTTTCTTTAAGCTGTTTGTATATAAGACTCTTAAAGTTCATGCCCAAAATAAAAGCCGCGCAAAAGTTGTTTTGCACAAGGTAATCGTTTAAAACGAAATCCTGCGGCTTCGAAATAAGGTAATCTATTATAACCTCGTAATTGTTGGCTATTGCCACGTCCGAAAAAGCGGAAGAAATATAATTCAGAATGTTATTGCGCGTGTCGGAATCCGTTCTTTCGTACAAAACGCATATGCGTTGCGAAGGTTGCCTTGTCTTTAACCGATAGCCAACCTCTTCGGCATACTTGCGAATTTTGGATTTTGTGTCTTCGGCGATGTCGTTAGCGTCGTTTAACGCCTTCGAAACCGTGCTTATCGAAACGTTCAGCGCTTCGGAAATGTCTTTTATGGTCATGGATAACCTGCCCGTTGGGTGCTGTTTCTTGACTCTATTATATATAATTCGACGGTTGAAGTCAATCGATTTACCCTCTCGGGCGCGATTTGACGGTAAAATATTGTAATATTTTTACATTTTTTGCAATTAATTTTAACAAAGCGGTTGACAATTACGAAAAATATGATATAATATTTTCGAAAAAAGTAATTATAATTTTCGCAACACGGAAAAACCGCAGGCGCGGGAGCTCGGAATATGAAAAGAAATTTCGGTATATTGATGCCCGTGTCGTGCCTGCCTTCAACCGAGGGGATAGGTACTCTGGGCGAAAAATCTTACAGGTTTATAGATTATTTAAAAAGTTGCGGGGCTTCGGTGTGGCAGGTGTTGCCGCTCAACCCCACCAATTACGGCGACAGCCCGTATCAGTCCTGTTCGTCAAACGCCCTAAATTATTATTTCATTGATTTGGATATTCTGGTCGACGAGGGGCTTTTAAAAGCGGAAGAGGTCGATAAATCTCTTTTATACGGCGACGAGCGCAGGGTTGATTACGGCAAACAGTTCGAAGTAAAAACGGAACTTTTGAAAAAAGCCTATTCACGTTTCGACGGCGGCGAGGATTTTGAAAACTTTGTTAAAAACGGCGAATTTGCAGACTTTGCCGTGTTTATGTCTTTAAAATCCAAGTTCGGGCACGTCGCGTGGACAGAGTGGGGCGAGGATTTCCGCAATTACGACGAGGCAAAAACGCAGGCGTTCGTTAAAGAAAATTACTACGAGGTGCGGTTCTGGCACTTTACTCAATACGAATTTTTAAAGCAGTGGAACGCGCTTAAATTATACGCCAACGCGGCGGGGGTTAAAATAATGGGGGATATTCCCCTTTATATCGCCTACGACAGCGTGGAGGTATGGAAGTACGGCGCCGAACTCTTCGCCATGGACGAAAAACGCGTGCCGTCCGGCGTGGCGGGATGCCCGCCTGACGGGTTCACCGAAGACGGTCAGCTGTGGGGTAACCCCGTTTACGACTGGTCTAAAATGAAAGAAAACGGCTATAAATGGTGGATTGACAGAATCAACGGCTGTTTCAAACTTTACGACATACTGCGCATAGACCATTTCCGCGGGTTCGACAGATATTGGGAAGTGCCTTACGGCGATATAAACGCCCGCGGCGGAGTATGGAAAGACGGACCCAAAGAGGAGTTTTTTAAAACTCTTGCGGATAAAAACATAGTTGCCGAAGATTTGGGGCTTATTGACGGCGGGGTGAAAAGGCTCATGAAAAACGTGGGTTACCCCGGAATGAAAATTCTTGAATTTGCGTTCGACGGCGACCCGAATAACGAACATAAACCCTCTAACTACACGAGCAACTTCGTCTGTTACACGGGCACGCACGACAATATGCCTTTGAGGCAATACATAGACGATTTGGACGAAAGCGGGCTTAAAACGTTAAAAAACGATTTGGCGGCGGAATGCGGAATGGCTGGGATAGCTCCCGATTTCGAAAGTTCGGGGTCAACGTGCTTAACGGTGATAAGGCTGGCGTTCAGATCCAAAGCCGATACGGTTATTATCCCCTTGTCAGATTTGCTTGCAATGGGCGGCGAGGCGAGAATGAATCTCCCTTCTACGGTTTCTCAAAACAACTGGAGCTGGCGGTTCACGAGCGGGGATTTCGAGGGCGGAAGCGCCGAATTTTTAAAAAATATTGCAGAAGATTCCGGCAGAACGGCAATAAAATAACAAAATCGAATACACGAAAACCTTTGTTTTTCTTTCCAAAAAACAAAGGGGGGCAACCCTGTGGGTTGCCCCCTAAAAAACACTTAACTGTTTAAAATCCGCGCTACGCGCGGTTGAAAATAAAAAAAATTAATTTGGAGGAAATATCGATGAAAAAACGCAATTTAATCGCTTTGCTTGCATGCGGAGTGATTTCTATGGGGGCTACGGTCGGACTTGCCGGATGCAGCGAGGACGTTATAACCGTTTGGGGCGCGCAGAACCAGCAGACTATGCTTCAGGAAATGATAGAAGAATTTCAGAAGAAGAATCCCGACGTTACCACTAAAATAAAACTCGGCGTATGCGGCGAGAGCGAAGCGTATGCGCAGATAAGCAAGGACCCCGAACAAAGCCCCGACGTTTTCGGCTATGCCAACGATCAGCTTGTAAATTTGAGAAAGATTAACGCGCTTGCAAAGCTCGGACCCGACGCGGAAGAGTTTATAAAGACCAACAACGACGAGGGCTCGGTTGAATCGGGCAAGCTCGGCGACGCATATTACGGCTATCCGTACGCTTCCGATAACGGATATTTCCTCTACTACGATAAATCGGTAGTAAAAGAGACGTCTCTCGGAAAACTCGAACTCATCTTAAACGATTGCAAGGCGAAGAAAAAGTCGTTTATTTACAATCAGAGAGAACCGTGGTACGTAGGAACGTTCTTCTATGGGTGCGGCGGTGATTATACGCTTGAATGGGGCGGAGCAAACGGCACCACGCTCGTAAGCTCGAAGTGCAATTTCGACCAGAAACCCGAGGGCGAAAATTACACCTACGGTCAGATAGGCGGTCAGGCGCACATAGACCTCAACGCAAACCCTGCGTTTAAAAACGGCGACGATACCGTTGTAGGTCAGGACCTCGGCGGCGGGCTTTTCGGCGCGTGCGTATCGGGAACGTGGAACGCTACGCGTATCAAAAACGCTCTCGGCGATAACTACGGCGCGGTGAAACTCCCCACTTTCCACAGCTCTCTCACGGACAAAGATTATCAGATGAACTCTTTCATAGGATATAAACTTTACGGCGTAAGCCCTTACTCGAAACACGCTGCCGAAGCTCACAGAATAGCGCAGTTCCTTTCGAGCAAAGAAATGCAGGAAAAGAGATACGACACGTTGCAGACCGGACCTTCGAATAAAGAAGTAGCCGCTATGCAAAAGGTTAAAGACAACATCGCTCTCGCGGCGTTCGCAGAGCAGAGAAAAGAGGTCAACGGCGTAAAAATTCAGGAGTCGCTTCCTTCCGGCTATTGGGACGCAATGAAAGGCTTCGGCGAAGGCGTAAACGGAACCACTCCTTCGATTACGACGGCAAATCTCGACGAACAGCTCGCAAAAGTTATTAAGGCGCTCAACACGAATTCGAGCGACGAGGCATAAATTCAAATACAAAGATATCAGGGGCAAACATGTTTGCCCCTGATATCGGCAATTTTTAAAGGAGGGAACGCAGTGGAGCAAAATATTTCCGAACTCGATTATTTGAAAATGACGCTTTGGCAAAAGTTTTGCTATAAGTTCGTCGGCTTTTTCAAAAGACTGCCCGTGCTGTTTCTTGATTTTTTCAGAGTAACGCTCGTAAAGGCGGCAAAAAAAGCGTGGCGCGGATTTGCGGGTATTTTTATTACCATAGGCGCGGCGGCAAAAAATGGCGACTGGAAAACCCGCCTTTCATTCGTGGTTATGGGCTTTTCGCAACTCGTGCGCAAACAGTGGTTGCGCGGGATTTTATATCTCGTTTTCGAGCTGGCTTTTATCGCATATATGCTGTTTTTCGGTTGGAAATACGTGGGCATGCTCGGCACGCTCGGCTCTAAAACGGCGGGCGAGTGGCTCAATCCCGATACGGGGCTGTGGGAATACACTTCCGGCGACAACAGCCTTTTGATACTTTTATACGGACTTTTAACCCTCTTTATTATGGCTTCGTTCGTATATTGCTGGTATAAAAACATAAAAACCGCGTATATCACGCAGGAAATAGTAGAGGCGAAGCAAAAGCTTGTCACCGCAAAAGAGGACGTTAAGGCTTTTGCCGACGAGCAATATCATAAAACTTTGCTTGCTTTTCCTTTGCTCGGACTGACTATTTTCACCATATTCCCCATCGTGTTCATGGTGCTCATAGCGTTCACAAACTACGGCGACGCGCACCTTCCTCCTGCGGAACTGTTCACTTGGGTGGGCTGGACTAACTTTGAGGCGGTGCTCGGCGGAGGTATTTCGCAGAGCGCGCAGTTTGGAATGATGTTCGGCAAAATATTGCTGTGGACGGTTATTTGGGCGTTTTTCGCAACGTTTTCCAACTATATCCTCGGTATGGTCGTTGCGATAATAATAAATAAAAAGGGCATAAAATTCAAAAAACTCTGGCGTACCGTGCTCATTATGACTATCGCCGTGCCGCAGTTTATTTCACTTTTGCTAATGTCGCAGATGCTTGCTGAAAACGGCGTTTTCAACAATCTGTTAAAGAGTTGGGGCTGGATTTCGGAATCTCTTCCCTTCCTCACGAACGGCACATGGTCAAAGGTAACTATAATAATCGTAAACATCTGGATAGGAATTCCCTATACAATGCTCATAAGCACGGGCATACTCATGAATATCCCGGAAGATTTGTACGAATCGGCAAGGATAGACGGAGCGGGCCCCGTAAAAATGTTTTTCAAAATCACGTTGCCCTATATGTTGCACGTTACGGGCCCCTATCTCTTAACGCAGTTTATAGGCAACCTCAACAACTTTAACGTAATATTCCTTCTTTCCGGAGGCGGGCCGTCCACTCTCGACTATGCAATTAACGGTGCGGGCGAAACCGACCTTTTGATAACTTGGCTGTATAAGCTCGTAATGGATAAACAGTGGTACGGCATAGCTTCGGTTATAAGTATTCTTATGTTCATAATAACCGCCGTGGTTTCGCTGATAGTTTACAACCGTTCCGGCGCAGTTAAAAACGAGGAGGATTTCATGTAATGGCAAAGAAACTCCGCAGTAAAAAAGCAGTTGAACGGGGCACCAACGCGGCGATTTATATAATACTCGTGTTCATAAGCATAATATGGTTGTTCCCTTTCTTTTACCTCGTAATTCAGTCGTTGAGAGGCGAGCCGGGAACGGCAACGCTGTATTTCTGGCCCAAGCAGTGGACGTTTGACAACTATATCAAACTGTTTACCGATAAGTCGATTTACGATTTTCCCCGTTGGTACGGCATAACGTTGCTTATTTCGGTAGTGGTAACACTGGTTCAGACGATGATCGTTCTCATGACAAGCTACGCGCTCTCGCGTCTGCGCTTCAAAATGAGAAAACCTCTCATGAACCTTATGCTCGTTTTGGGTATGTTCCCCGGATTCATGTCCATGACCGCGATTTATTTCCTTTTGAAACTTTTGGGACTCACGCAGGAAATGGGTATAGCGGGACTTATCCTTGTTTACGTGGGCAGTTCGTGTATGGGATATTACGTCTGCAAGGGCTTTTTCGACACTATACCTAAATCGCTTGACGAAGCGGCGAGAATAGACGGCGCGAGCAGGCACGTAATATTCTTTAAAATAATTCTTCCGCTTGCAAAGCCTATAATTATATACACCGTACTCACGGCGTTTATGGCTCCTTGGGGCGAGTACATGTTCGCTTCGCTCATAGCTTTCGGCGATCAGAAGTATTACAACGTTGCGGTCGGACTCAAAAAGATGCTCGAACGCGAAACCGTTCAGGAATATTTCACAAGGTTCTGCGCGGCGGGCGTGGTAATATCCGTGCCCATTACGGCGCTGTTCTTCCTGCTTCAAAAGTACTACGTACAGGGCGTTACCGGCGGATCGGTAAAGGGATAAATAAGTTTATGAAAAACAAATTTTTAAGTCTTGCCTGCGGGGCTCTGTCCGCCGTTACGTTATTCGCTTCGGCTATCGGCCTTACCGCGTGCTCGGGCGGCGGCGCCGAACTGCTGGACGAGAATATAATAGACGACAAATACGATAACTATTACGAAATTTTCGTGCGGTCGTACCGTGATTCGGACGGCGACGGCGTGGGCGATTTTAACGGAATAACCGAAAAACTCGACTATATCCGCGATATGGGATATACGGGAATATGGCTGATGCCGATACACGAAAGCCCGAGTTATCACGGCTACGACGTTACTGATTATAAATCGGTACATTCGCAATACGGCACGATAGAAGACTATAAAAACCTTGTGGACGCGGCTCACGAAAAGGATATAAAAGTAATTATAGACCTCGTCGTCAATCACACTTCAACGTCTAACCCTTGGTTTATAAAGTCCTCGGCGTACAAAAACGGACAGGGCGGCGAGGCGAAATACGGCGATTATTACAACTGGTCGGTAACAAAAAAAGATTATTACAGTCAGAGCGGCAACCTGTGGTACGAGTCCCGTTTTTCAAACACCATGCCTGATTTAAACCTTAACAGCACCGCTGTGCGCGGAGAGATCGAGGAAATTATAAAGTACTGGTCTGAAATGGGAACGGACGGTTTCAGGTTGGACGGTTGCTGTTATTATTACGATTCGCAGAAAGAGAGCGTTGATTTTTGCAAGTGGATAAAGGAAACAGCCGTAAAATATAACGAAGACGCCTATATAGTCGGCGAAGCGTGGTCGGGCGGCACCACCATATCCGAATTTTACGGAAGCGGGTGCGACAGCTTTTTCAACTTCCCCGCGGCAGGATCCGGAGAGATTGCTTCGGCGGTCCGTTCGCACTCCGCAAACGATTTCTGGGTTTCGATGGTCAACCTCAAGGGCAATTCGCCGGGCGGCATACCCGCTCCGTTTTTGAGCAATCATGACAACGGCGTGGGAAGAATCGCCAGCGTCATGAGCAAAGACGAGAACATGATAAAGTTCGCTTACGGTCTGTTATCCGTTATGAGCGGCAACACGTTCACCTATTACGGCGACGAAATAGGAATGACCGGCGTACGCGTCGACCCCGATTTGCGCATAGGTATGCTTTGGGACAATGCAAAAACCAATCACACCCAAGCGCCTGTCGGCACGGTAAACGAATCTTACGCGTTCGACGGGGTTGCGGAACAGCTCAAAAATCCCAATTCGATACTCAATTACTACAAAGTTTGCAATAACGCGCGCAACGCGTTCCCCGCGCTTATGCGCGGCTCGTCGAAGAGAATACACATCGGCGAGGAGACTCTTGCGTTTACTAAAACTTACGGCGAGCAACAAATAACAGTTGTCATCAATATGGGCGAGAAGACCAATACGGTCGAGAATATAGAAGGAACGCTTGCGCAGAGCATATGCGTAAGCGGCGCCGTAAAACAAAACGGAACTACTTTCGAAATGCCCGCGTATTCGATAGCAATATTATCTTAAAAGGCAGGGGAGAAAAATGGCAGGTTTAAGTTTAAAGCATATCTATAAGGTTTATCCCAACGGTACAAAAGCCGTAAACGATTTTAATATGGAAATCGAGGATAAGGAATTCATCGTTTTCGTCGGTCCTTCCGGTTGCGGTAAGTCCACAACTCTGCGTATGATTGCGGGGCTTGAAGACATAAGCGCGGGAGAACTTACAATAGGCGATATGATAGTCAACGACGTCGAGCCCAAAGACAGAGATATCGCAATGGTGTTCCAGAACTACGCGCTTTATCCGCATATGACCGTTTACGAAAACATCGCGTTCGGTTTGCGTTTGCGTAAGCTCGATAAAGAAGAAATCCACAGGCGCGTTACCGAAGCCGCCGAAATTCTGGGCATAACGGAATATCTCGGTAAAAAACCCAAAGAGATGTCCGGCGGTCAAAGGCAAAGGGTTTCGTTGGGAAGAGCTATCGTCCGCGAGCCCAAGGTAATGCTTTTGGACGAACCTCTGTCCAATCTCGACGCTAAACTCCGCACGCAAATGCGCAGTGAAATTTCAAAACTGCACGCAAAACTCAACACAACATTTATTTACGTTACGCACGATCAGGTGGAAGCTATGACTATGGGCACGCGTATCGTCGTAATGAAAAACGGATTCGTGCAACAGATAGATTCTCCCAAAAATCTGTATAATTATCCCGGCAACAAATTCGTTGCGGGGTTTATAGGCACTCCGCAAATGAACTTTTTCGAAGGAACGCTGAAAAAACGCGGCGAAGAAGTGGATATAGACTTCGCTTATTCCGACGCAAAAGTTACGGTGCCTTATTCTATGATGTACAAGGCGAAGCCTTCTTACTTGGACGGTAATTCCAAAGTGGTTATCGGTCTGCGCCCCGAAGCTATTTCGGTGAACCCCGAAAAAATCAAAAAGAGCAACGCCGTTATAAAGTTCAAAGCGTCGCATAAAGAAGAGCTTGGCAACCAAACGCTTATTTACGGCGATATAAATATGGACGGCGACGGCTACACCGAGTCTTCTACGAGAATTATTATAGAGGCGGACGCGGAGGTCGAGTTCAGCCGCGGCGACGTAATGGAAGCCGCGCTCGACATAACCAAAGTGCATCTGTTTGACACCGAATCGGAGTTGAGCATTTTGCCCAGAATACCCGAATACAACTATTTTGACTGCGAAGTTAAGGGCAAAAATCTTTGCTTCCTCGGCGTAAAAGTCACATTGCCTCCCGCAATAGCTTGCGCCGACGGAAAATATGACTTGCTTATCCCCACCGACGCGATTTCTCTCGGCGGCGATATAGAAGTAAAAATAGTCGGCTGCGAGAAAATAAACGGTAAGATTTTGTGCTCTTTCGAACTCGGCGGCAGAACGTGTTATGCGATAGTGCCGGAAGAGGTTACGGCTGAAACCGTTAAAATTTCGGTAGATCTTAAAAGAATTTCGATTCTTAACGGAAAGAAAGAGAGCAACACTCTTTCGGAAGGCGACGAAAAACTTCCTTCTGTCGCAGTTGCGGCAATGCCCGAAGAGGTCGGCTTCGACGGCAGACTCGTAAAAGAAAAAGCAGTTGAAGAGATTGAAGTAAACGGCAAAAAGAAGAAAAAGAGCGTAATCAAATTTATGCTTGAAATAGGCGGAGCGAAATTCGAAGCTCCCGACGCCGTATTCAAAAAGCTGGTTGCGGCTATCGGCGCGAGAAAAGTTTTCGGCGAGCCGCTCCGTTTTGAGTGCGGACCTTACGACCTTGAAATTGCGCAGGAAGGAGAAAAATCGGGAATACCCGCGGAAATAATCTCATTGGCAGATTACGGCGCCGAAAAATTCGCGGTTTGTAAAACCGGCGGCGAAGAGATTTTCGTAAAGTGCGAAGGCAATGAAAAAGGCGCGGTTAATCTCGTGCCCGATATTTCGAAACTTGCCATAGTACAAAAAGACAAATCTATTCGTATTATTTAAATTCTGTAAAAAATGCCGCCGTCCGCGCTCTTTGCGTAAGGGCGAAGGCATTGCTATCAATACCTCCTTATTAATTTTTGCGCACGGGCGTTTTGTCCGTGCGCAAGCACGGTAACGGTATTTTATAAAGGATAAGGGCGGAAAAATAATTTTAACGGGGTAGACTTATGGACAAAACTTTGTTTTTACGCAAACTCAACGAATTGAACGCGGACGGTAAAGACGTCGTTGCGCTATATAACGAGATTTCTCGGCTTGCAATGCAGTGCGCGGGCTCGCCCGCGCCCCGCGCAGGTAAAAGATGCGCAAACTATCTCTCTATGGAGTTTCTCGTAGGGCGCGGATTTTTCAACAATTTAATGGAGCTCGGCGTGCTGGAAGAAGCGCGCTCGGTTCTCGCCGGAAAGGGCGTAGATTTAAACGTTTTCGAAGAGATAGAGGACGCCGCTCTCGGCAACGGCGGGCTTGGACGGCTTGCGGCGTGCTTTCTGGATTCCGCCGCTGGACTGGGATTGCCCCTTTACGGCTACGGCATAAGATATAAGTACGGTCTGTTTAAACAGGCTATAAAAAACGGTTTTCAGGTCGAACTGCCCGATGACTGGCAACGCTTCGGCGACCCTTGGAGCGTGAGAAAGGATGGGGAAACGAGAGAGATAGAGTTTGCCGACGGCACGGTGAAAGCCGTTCCGTACGATATGCCCGTGTTCGGTAAAAGAGTTAACGTTTTGCGCTTGTGGCAGGCGGAAGGAAGCGCCGAAGCCGAAAAAATAAGCGAATACCTCTATCCCGCCGACGATACCGAAGAGGGGAAACTTTTGCGTTTAAGGCAAGAATACTTTTTCTCGGCGGCAACCGTTGCCGAGCTTTTGGACAACCACGTAAAACAATACGGTAAAAGGTTTTCAACGTTTTCGAAGTACAACGTAATTCAGCTCAACGACACTCACCCCGTTATAGCGGTAGCCGAGTTTATAAGGTTGCTCACTAAAAAATACGGGCAAACGTTCGCTTCGGCTCTCAAATATGCAAAGCAGACTTTCGCATATACAAATCACACGGTTTTGCCCGAAGCTCTCGAATGTTGGAGCGCTGAACGCGTGCAGAAAATTTTGCCGGAAATCGCCGATATTATGCTCAAAATAAGCGTTATCGCATCGCGCGAGCAGCTCGCCTCGGGTTGTTCGCAGGAGCAGATTGCCGATATGGCTATATTTAAAAACGGTACTTTTTATATGGCTAACCTCGCGGTTTATACGGCTAAAACCGTAAACGGCGTGGCAAAACTGCATACCGAAATTTTGAAATCCGATTTGTTTGCAACCGCAAACGCCGCGTATCCTCACAAATTCCAAAACAAAACCAACGGCATAACCCACCGCCGCTGGTTAGAGCTGTGCAACGCCGAGCTTTCGGCATTGATCGATAAAAAGATAGGCAACGGCTGGCGGCAGGATGTTTCGCTTCTTGACGGGCTCGCGCCTTTCGATGAGGATACCGTTAAAGAGTTTGAACAAGTCAAGCGCGAAAAAAAGCGGCAACTTCTGCAATATATAGCTCAAAAAGAGGGCGTTTCGATACCCGATAACTTCCTCGTGTTCGCGCAGGTGAAAAGATTGCACGAGTACAAGCGCCAGTTGATGACGGCGTTTGCCGTGCTCGAGCTCTATTACAAGCTGAAAAACGGTGAAATCCCCTCGTTCAATCCCTCGGCGTTTATCTTCGGGGCAAAGAGTGCGCCCGCTTACAAGCGTGCAAAGGCAATAATAAAGTTCATAAACGAAATTGCCGCAAAAATTAACGGCGACCCTGCCGTAAACGGGCTTTTAAAAGTCGTTTTCGTGCAGAACTACAATGTTTCTTATGCCGAAAAGATAGTTGCGGGGACCGACGTTTCTTTGCAGGTTTCCACGGCGGGGCTCGAGGCGAGCGGTACGGGCAACATGAAATTTATGATGAACGGCGCGGTGACGTGCGGCACTATGGACGGCGCAAATATAGAAATAGTAGAGCTCGCCGGCAAGCAAAACAACTATATTTTCGGCGCGGAAGTTGACGAAATCGAACGCCTTAAAAAAGAAGGTTACAACCCCGAAAATTATATAAACGGCGACGCGTGCAGGTTTGCCGTGCAGAGTCTTATAGACGGCACTTTTTCGGACGGCGGCACCGGCGGATTCGAAGAGCTGTATAACTCGCTTATAAAGGGCGCAAGCTGGCACAAACCCGATAATTATTTTGTTCTTTACGATTTGGAGTCTTTCGTAGAAGCGCTTTTAAGAATAAACCGCGACTATTCCGATAAACCCGCTTTTGCGCGAAAGCAACTTTTAAACACGGCTAATTCGGCGTATTTCTCCTCCGACAGAACTATTAAAGAATACGCAGAAGAAATCTGGGATATAAGATAGCGACGTATATTATATAATATGTATAAAAAACACGGTTCCGCCGTGTTTTTTATTTTTAAAATATGTTCTCTGGTTATAATGGATATGCAAAATTTTTTATTCGTCGAATGTGTAAGGCAATTTATGAGCGAGAGCGGAAAAGTATAACGTAATATCGGCGGGGCGTGCTTTACGCCCCGCCGTGTTTTTAATTTTTTTAAATTTTTGCGTCGGTGTTGTTTTTTTTAAAATTATTTGTTATAATGGTTGTACCGCCGTTTGACGGAATATTTCAAAGGAAGCAATTTTAAAATGGCTAGTTATTTTTTGATAGCGGATTTTCAGCCCGGTATAATCGCGCTGATAGTTTTGGCGGCGCTTTTGTTTATCGGCGCGCTGATCTTTATATTCTTTAAAACCAAATGCAAAACGGACAAGTCCGAAGAGAAGGAAGCAAATGACGTGATTGCTCCCGTTGCGGAAGAAACGCTGGAGCCCGCGATAGAAAACACGGAAGAAAACGAGCCCGTTGAAGAAGAATCGGCAGAGGAACCCGTAACCGAAGTTTGCGAAGAAAGCGAGCCCGCAACCGAGGAAGAAGAAATTTGTGAGACTCCTGCCGAAGAACGTGCGGACGAATCCGTACAGGAAGAACCTGCGGAGGAGATTGCAAAAGAGCCCGAGCTTACGGAGGACGCGACAGTCGAAGAACCCGAACCGGTGGTCGAAGAGCCGGAAGCCGTTCAGGCGGTTGCGGCGGAACAACCCGCAGAACAGCCTGCGGAAGAGCCCGACGAGCCCGATTCCGCCGACGATGACAACGACTCGGACGAGGACGAGCCCGTAAGACAGGTCGCCCGCACCGACGGACATATACGCTACATAATTATAAAGTACAACAAGAGCCATACCGCAAAACTCATTCAGTCTGCGGACGGCGTAAAGAATTATTATTCTCAAATCAAGAACGAACTCATGTCATATAAGGGTGTGAGGAGCAGAATAAGCTGGAAATACGAATCGTTCTCCGTCGGCCGCGCAACTGTCGCAAAGCTCGCCGTAAGAGGGAAGAATTTGAGCCTTTTCCTTGCGCTCGACCCCAAAAATTACGTTGACACGAAGTATATAATAGACGATAAGTCTGAAGTGGCGGCGTATGAAAAAACGCCTCTGTTATACAGAATAAAAAACGACAGGCGTTTGAACTATTCAAAAGAGCTCATAGCGGTAGCTATGGACGGGCGCGAAAAAACGGAGGACTACAAAGAAACCGATTACGCAAAGGAATATCCCTACGAAAAAATCGAACCGCTTATCGAACGCGGACTTGTTAAAGTTTTGACTGAAGAGGACGCGCAGAGCGGCGACGTTTTCAAACCCCGCGACATGGTAACGGCAACCGAAGTTAACGAGCTTTTGCAGGACGATATTGCCGTTGCGCTTATAGAAGAGAGTGACGAAGTTTCCGACAGAACCAAACAGGGCATTGTCAACATAGACACCCTTTCAAAGCACTTTGCCGACGGCGAAACGGTTACGCTTGAAGAAATGAAAAAGCGTATTCCCAAATTCGTTAAATCGACCACCTATGTAAAGGTGCTTGCGCGCGGTGCGCTCGATAAAAAGCTGACCGTCATAGCCGACAGCTTTTCGATAGAGGCGGCTAAAATGATACTTTTGACGGGCGGCAACGCGGTTAAAAAGAAAAATTCTTAAATAATAACGCGTCATACGCGCCGCAAATCCGCGGCGCGTATAATTAAAACCTCGGCAATAATTTTGCGCCGTATCGCGGCGCTTTGAAACAAGGAACTTTTATGAGAATTATTCACTGCGCCGATATACATTTAGGTTCCGCAATGGATTCGCGGTTGCCCGCCGAAAAGGCGGAAGAACGGCGGCGCGAGCTACGGGCAACGTTTACTGCGCTCACCGAATACGCCAAAGAACAGGGTGTTGACGCCGTAATAATCGCGGGGGATCTGTTCGATTGCGCTCTGCCTCTTAAAAAGGATAAGGAGTTTTTTTATAACGCGGTAAAAAACACGCCGCAGACAAAATTTTTCTATCTCCGCGGCAATCACGACGCGGCGCAGTCCTATACTCTGCCGCTACCCAATCTGTTTACGTTTACCGACGCGTGGACGAGTTACGATCTCGGCGGCGTAGTAATAAGCGGGTTGGAAATTACGCGTAAAAACGCCGGTTCGTTTTATTCGGATTTAAGGCTTGACGGCGCAAAAACAAATATAGTTACGCTCCACGGACAAATCGGCGCGCAGGAGAATGCGGGAGGGATCAACCTGTCGCGCCTCGCCGGTAAAAACGTGGATTATCTTGCGTTGGGACACCTGCACGGATTTTCACAGGGAAGAATAGACGCCCGCGGCGTTTACGCTTACTCGGGCTGTCTCGAAGGCAGGGGATTCGACGAAGAGGGAGAAAAAGGTTTTATACTTATCGATACGGACGCCGCGGGAATCCGGGCGCGGTTCGTGCCGTTTGCGAAGCGCGCGGTGCGGGTCGCCTCGTTCGATATTTCGGGCGCACAAGACGCTTTTGCCGCATGCGGTTTTGTGAACGCAAATCTCAAATTCCCGCTCGGCGATATCGTGCGGGTGGTATTGAAGGGAGAAACCGACTTTGACGTCGCCGGACTTGCCGAAGAACTGCAAACGCTTCTTATGCGCGGGGGCAGATATTATGTAGAAGTTAAGGATCTAACCTCGCGCAAACTCGATTTGTCCGAACTTTCGCGCGAGGTATCGCTTCGCGGCGAATTCGTCAGGCAGGTGCTTGCCGCGGAGGACGTTCCGGAAGAGGATAAAAAGAGAGTAATTGCGCTCGGTTTGAGAGCCGTTGAAAGCGGGGAGGCAGGGCTATGAAACTCGTTTCCTGCCGTATAGAAAATTTCGGCGCGATCTCGAAAGCGGAATTCGATTTCCGCGAAGGGCTAACGTGTTTTTCTAACCGCAACGGCGCGGGGAAAACTACTTTGGCGGCGTTTATAAAAGCAATGTTTTACGGGTTGCCCGCAAGCAGGGCGAACGGTAAAAAGTTTGACGACCGTAAAAGATATTACCCTTTCAACGGAGGCAGGTTCGGCGGAACGCTCGTTTTCGAGGCGGGCGGCGAAACTTACCGAGTCGAACGTTTTTTCGGTAAAACCGGTACGTCCGGCGACGAACTTACGGTATATAAGGGGGGCAAACGGCTCAAAGACCTTTCCGCAGGACTTGGCGAGAGCGTGTTCGGGCTGGATTGCGACTCGTTCGGGCGAACGGTTTTTATGACGGCGGAAGAGCCGCAGGGCACAGCGGGAGAAGATATTTTAAATAAGCTCACAGGCAAGGTTCGTGCCGACGACGCGGGCTACGAAAGGGCGTTAAAGGCGCTCGATTCCCGCAAAAGGAAGTTAAAAGCGGGGCGCGGTTCGGGCGGGCTTATAGACAGAAAAATATCCGAACGCGAACGCTTGCGCGAAGAAGTAAAAAGACTTGAAAATATGCGTTTTTCCGCAGAACGCAAATATGCGGAAAGAGCGGGACTCGAACGTCGGGCGGAAGAACTCGAAAGCGGCTTTGCCCCGCAAGCGGTTAAGCCGGCAACCGAGCAAAGATCTCAAAAGAGCGGGGGATATGCCGCAGTTTACGCGCTTATCGTCACGTTTGCGGCGCTGTTTTCCGCGGGGGCGGTATTGTGCGCGTTTCTTTTGCCTGCGGGTATCGTCATCGCCGTCGTCGGTGCGGCGGGGCTGGCTTTCAGCCTTTTCGCTCTCCGTTCTAAAAGGAGCAAAAACAGTGCCGTTGAGGAGGATACCTCCCCGCATATGGGTCAAATAACGCAGATATACGGCGAACTCAAGGATTTGAGAAGACGGCTCGGCGCATTAGACGTATCTATCGCCGCCGACGAAGCCGAGCTGGGGAGACTGCCCGCGTTGACGGCCGAGCTGAACAGATTAGAACTCGAAATTGAAAATTTGTCGCGGGAATATAGTATTACCGAGCTTGCGGAGAGGTATCTTTTAAAAGCCGACGAGCGGCTCAAAGTTAAGTACGTCGAGCCCGTAAAAAACGCGTTCGGACGTTATGCCGATATAATAAAGCCGGCTATAGGCGGCAAAGTCGTTTTGTGCGAGGACTTTTCGCTCAAATTCGAAAGCGGCGGCGTGCTTTTCGACGAAAGGCATTTGAGCGCAGGGCAGCTATCCGCTTGCAGACTGTGCTTGCGGCTTGCGCTCACCGACTGCATATTCCCGCGTGAAAAACCGTTTCTCATTCTGGACGACCCTTTCACCCCGCTCGACGGCGAGAATATGGCGGGAGCAAAGCGCGCTCTTCGCATGCTTTCCGAAAGCGTTCAGATAATATATTTTACTTGTCACGAATCAAGAGAGGTATAATAAATGCAATATAAAAACCCCGTAATTTTCGGAGACTTTTCCGACCCCGACGTTATCCGCGTAGGCGACGATTTTTATATGGTTGCGTCGAGTTTCAACCATGTGCCTGCTGTGCCCGTTCTGCACTCCAAAAATCTTGTGGAGTGGGAAATAATAAACTACGTAGCCGATAGACTGCCGTTTGAAAAATTTAACGAAGTGCGACACGGAGAGGGCGCGTGGGCGCCGTCGCTGCGCTATCACGACGGCAGATTTTATTGTTTGATTCCATTCCCCGACGAGGGTATTTACGTAGCCGAAACGCAAGATATTTACGGCAAATGGTCGCTGTTGCGCCCCCTGTTGACGGGCGCGGGATACGAGGACCCTTGTCCGATTTGGGCCGACGGAAAGTGTTACGTTGCGTTTGCGTTCGTAAAGAGCAGGATAGGGTTTAATTCGAAAATAGCCGTTTTCGAAGCCGACGCCGAACTAAAAGAGAAACTTTCAGACTATAAAATAGTTTTCGACGGAACGGATTCCGCTCCCTGTATAGAGGGCCCCAAATTTTACCGTCGGGGAGATTATTACTATATTCTCGCGCCGTCGGGCGGGGTAAAATCGGGCTGGCAGGTCGCACTGCGTTCAAAGTCTGTTTACGGTCCTTACGAGAGCAAAATAATACTTACGCAGGGCGATACGGAAGTAAACGGCCCTCATCAGGGCGCGCTTATAGATATTGACGACGGCGGCGAAAGGTGGGCGTTTATGCACTTTCAGGATATGGGCGCCTATGGCAGGGTGGTGCATTTGCAACCCGCGGTGTGGGTGGACGACTGGGTTGTCTGCGGCGAATACGCGGGTGACAAACTCGCCGGCAATCCCGTGGGATACGGCGACTATCCCGTCGACGTGCAAACGGGATATAAAATCAATCCGTCCGACGCGTTCGAAGGCGCTGCGCTGTCGCCCGTATGGCAAACGCCGGCAAACCCCGCAAGCGGCTGGTATTCGTTCAGGCGCGGGTTGCGCTTAAACTGCGCATATTACGGGGGCAAAAGCATAGCTAACCTGCCGCAGCTGTTTATGCAAAAACCTGTTTACCGCAATTTTTCAATAAAGTGTAAGTGTAAGCTCGATTTGGTTGAAGACGGCGACGAAGCAGGGTTCATAGTATTCGGTAAAGAGTACGCCTACGTCTGCGTGGTGCGTCGCGGCGGTTGCAATTATATGGAAATCCGCAAGGGGAGCATAGACGGCGAAACGGACGAAACAATAGCAAAATCACAGCCATATACGGACGACTCCGTCGTTTTCAGCCTTTCCGCAAAGTTCGAAAAGCCCAATTGCCTCACGTACAAATTTTCATTCGGGGGCAGTGCGTTCACGCATAAGTTTTATGCTTCGCCCGCGGTATGGACGGGTGCCAAAACGGGAATTTACGCCCGTTCCGATACGCAGAGCAAGGGTTTTGCAACCTTTAAATACTTTCGCGTGACCTGCACCGACGGTATAAATAAGTAGCGAAATATAAATAAAATTTTACTTTTTTCAAACCTCGTTTGATAAACGAATCAACGCCGGACGCGCCCGTGTGGAATATAGAAAATATCCGTCACGGCAAAAAAGCGGGCTGGAATTACATAGACGGCTGTATGATGACGTCGCTTTATTCGCTATATAAACTCACGGGCGATAAAAAATATTTGAACTTTGTAGATAATTTTATAGATTATTACGTTTTTGAAGACGGTTCGATTTTGGGGTACGATCAGGAGACTTATAATCTCAACGACATCAACGAGGGCAGAGTTTTGTTCGATTTGTATTCCGAAACGGGCAAAGAGAAGTATAAAAAAGCTATAGAGCTGTTGTTCAGACAGCTCGAAAAGCAGCCCCGCACGGCATACGGCAATTTCTGGCATAAAAAGATTTACCCCGAACAGGTCTGGCTCGACGGACTGTATATGGCGCAGGTGTTCTACACCCGTTACGAGACAGAATTCAACCGCGGAGGCGGCTACGCAGATATAGTCAGGCAGTTCCGCAACGTTTTCAACAATATGTACGACAATGAGAAAAAACTCTTCTATCACGGTTGGGATTGCACTAAAAAAGCGTTTTGGAGCAACCCCGAAACGGGGCTTTCAAAGAGTTTCTGGCTGCGTGCTATAGGTTGGTTTACCGTGGGGCTCGCGGACACTATAAGCTATTTCGATTCCTTGTCGCCCAATCTTAAGGCCGAGCTTATAACTATGTTCCGTAAAACCGTCGAAGGGCTCGAAAGATATGTCGACCCCGAAAAAGATATGTTCTGGCAGGTTGTTGACAAGGCGGGCGAAGAGGGCAACTACCTTGAAACTTCAGGCAGCGCAATGATTGCCTACGCAATGATGAAGGGCGCGCGCCTCGGCTACGCGGATAAAAGGTTCGCTGCTCTGGGCGAAAGGGTGTTTGACGGCATTTGCAGGGAATATCTCGCCGAAACCGACGGCGGACTTAATCTCGGCGGTATCTGCCTTATGGCGGGACTCGGACCCGAAGACAACAAGCGCCGCGACGGTTCTTACGAATATTACATATCCGAACCCAAGGTCGAAAACGACGCAAAGGGCACTGGACCGTTCGTTATGGCGTATACCGAAATCCGCCGTCTGAAAAAATAAAACAGACTTTTACCGCCCGACGCAAACCGTCGGGCGTGTTTTATGCCCGCGCAATTCAAACGTTACACACTGTAAAATCAAATTGTTTGTAATTTTTACGCGTTTGCCGTATAATCTAACCGAAAAGCAAGGAGGAGTGTAACAATGACAACCGGCGAAAAAATAACAAAAGCGCGTAAAGAACTCGGACTCACGCAGGAAGAACTTGCGGGCAAACTGGGCGTTACAAGGCAGTCGGTTTCCCGATGGGAGAGTGACCTCGCGTTCCCCGAAACGGATAAACTCGTAACAATGAGCAAGCTGTTCGATTGCAGCGTCGATTATCTTTTAAAGTACGGAGAAGAGAACGGCGCTCCGCAACCGCAACCGTCGGAAAATCTTTTTGAAAGATTCAAAAACCGTCACTTCGAATATAAGAGCAAAAAGACTGTGAACGGGTTGCCGCTCGTGCACGTCAATATCGGTTGGGGCAGAACGGCGAAAGGCGTTATAGCAATCGGGCTTAAAGCCTACGGCGTGTTGGCGGTCGGCCTGCTCGCCTGCGGAGTTTTCTCGTTCGGTTTGCTTGCCGTAGGTCTGATTGCTCTAGGCACTCTCGGCTTGGGTTTTGCGGGGCTGGGCGCGGTGGGCTTCGGCGTGTTCGCATTCGGCGGCGCGGCGGTGGGCATAATTTCCTTCGGCGGCGTTGCGTTGGGGCTGTTTGCGTTCGGCGGTTGCGCGATAGGCGCTTTTTCTTTCGGCGGATATGCATACGGCAGTTATATTGCGATAGGCGATATGGCAAACGGCGGTATAGCCCTCGGCGGCAGTTCGGCGAACGGCAAAGTTTTTTCGGCTACCGTAACGCAGTTTAGAGAACTCGCTCCGCAAATCTATGAGCAGTTTGACGCCGTGCCGAGCGTCTTCTCCGTCTTTACCGGCTGGTGTAAATACCTGTTTGAAGAGGTTTTGAACGGCAACGTGGTGTTGGGCGGCATAAAACTCTGATAAAAATAAAAAAATTTAAAAAAAGTTATAAAAACGCTTGCTCGTTACGCAACGTAATATTGTAAAGTGCGGTTAAAGGAGGTTATTTATGTCATATACCACAGGCGAAATTGCCAAACTTTGCAACGTAACCGTGCGCACCGTGCAGTTTTACGATAAAGAAGGGCTTTTAAAACCCGACTCGCTTTCGGAAGGCGGCAGAAGACTCTACGGCGAAAACGGGCTCAAAACTCTGCAAATGATTTGCGCGTATAAAGATTTGGGACTGTCGCTTTCCGATATAAGGCGCATACTGTCGGATGAGGAAAACAGCCGCAAAATACTTTTGTCGGTGCTTTGCGAAAGGGAAAGGCATCTTGACAAAGAGATTGCCGAAAGCCTTGCGCAGCGCGAAAGCATAAATGTTATCAAGCAGAGCATAGCGGCAGGCAAAGCAATTCCGCCTAATATTTTCAATGACGTAAAGACTGTTATGAAAAGTAAGCGAAAACTCAAAAAATTGCGTGTAATTACAGGAATTTTAGGTACTTTTTGTACTTTGGCGCAGATTGCGACTGCGGTTGTTTGGGGAATTACGGGTATATGGATACCCTTCGCCGTCGTTATGCCGTGCGTCATTGCTGCAATTTCGGCGCTGACCGTATGCTATTATAAGCGGGTGGAATATGTTTGCACGGATTGCGGCAAGCATTTCAAACCTACCGCAATAAGGTTCTTTTTCTCCCCGCACACGCCCAACACGCGCAGACTTACCTGTCCGCACTGCGGCGTAAAGAACTATCATACGGAAACTTATTCCGGCGAAGATTAATAAAACGCATGCGCGCCCGCGCTTTAAAAGCGCGGGCGCGTATTTTTTGCCCTACATATAGACAAAACGGATATAAAGTGATATAATACGGATATGAACGGTATAATTTTTGCCGGTAACGCGCAGGAATTCGCGGGTTCGGCAGACAGATATTTGCGTATTATCGCGCCTCAAAAAAACGGCTCGTGTGAAATTGCTTATAGCGACGGAATAAGTTGCGTTTGCGGCGAAATCGCCGTTATACCGCCGTTTGTCAAATGCGGTTACGCCACGCGTGGCGAAGTTTTGCTCGCCTTGATCGAGCAACCGCTCACGGGGCTGAAAATTCCCGCAAAATCGGCGGAAGTTTTCGTCGGCGTGAGCTTTGCCGTTCGTCAGGCGGAAGAATTTTCAAAGTTAGGCGGAGGCGGGGCGGTTCTGTCCCCGTTGGGCGATCTGTTGGTCGGCTATATCAACTTTGCGTTCGGAGGCGAAACAAAAACGCCCGTAGTAGCGAACCTCGCCGCCCAAATAGAAAAAAACGCGTGTGACGCTCTGTTTTCGGTTGAAGACTGCATACGCAAACTGCCGCTCAACTACGACTACGTGAGAAAGCTCTTCAAAAAAGAAACGGGCGTAACCCCGCACGAATATCTTGTAAATTTGCGAATGGAGCGTGCGCGCGCCATAATTTCGGGCGGCGTTACCAATCGGTACGGCAAATACTCCGTATCGCAAATAGCGGAAGCATGCGGATTTGCCGAGCCGCTTTATTTTTCCCGCGTGTTTAAAAAATATTTCGGTGTTTCCCCGTCGGAATACATAAAATAAATTCGCACCACCCCCGCGTAAATTATTGCATTTAGAAAAACAGGTGCTATAATTGAATGCGGAGTTTTGAGTATGGGTGAAATTTATTTAAAAGTTTTATTGATTATGGTCGTTTTTTCGGCGTTTGCCGTTCCGGGATTCGCGCTGAAAAAACTTAAAATGATAGGCGAGGGAGGCACGCTCACCCTTTCCAATATTTTGCTTTACGTCTGCCAGCCGGCGCTCGCTATAAAAGCGTTTTGCGTGTTCTCGAAAGAGGACTGGGAAATTATTCAATCGGCGGGTACGGTAACGTTACTTAAAAACTTCGGAATTACTCTCGCCGTTTCCGTGCTTGCAATCGGTCTCGTGTTCGGGCTGTGCAAACTCGTGTTTATCAAAGCCAAAGACAAGCGAGCGGCAAACGTCTATTCGTTCGTGGCTGTATTCTCGAACTGCGGATTTTTCGGGATTCCGTTCGTTGAAATGTTTGCAGACGGCAACCCCCTTGCCGTCATGTATATAATGGTGTTTAACATAGTGTTCAACATTCTTTGCTGGACTCTGGGCGTGTTTCTTATTACGGGCAACGCAAAGACGATACGCATAAAAAAACTTGTCTGCAACCCCGCTATTCTTTCAAACGCGGTTGCACTGTTGCTGTTTTTCGTGCCGCAGATAAATATTTTTATGATGGAAGAGGTGAAGGAGTTCGCCGTTTTCCCCCAATATCTCGCGTACGCCACGGCTCCGCTGTCAATGATAATAGTTGGCATCCGCCTTGCCGAAATGTCGCCGAGACAGCTGTTCTGCAAAAAAGGTGTGTATCTTGCGGGCGGATTAAGGCTTGTTATAGCGCCGTTTTTAACCTTGCTCGTGTCGCTTCCGTTTTGGGGACTTGTCGGAGAGGGTGCGTTCAGTGAATACGTCTGGTTCGCTCCGGTCATAGCAATGGCTATGTCGCCCGCCGCTTCGGTAGTGGCTATGGCGGAAGCCTTCGGCGGTGATAAAGAAACTGCGACGGCGGCTTTCGTCACCAACACGGTGTTGAGCGTTATTACTATTCCGCTTGTAATTACCGCCGTAACGGCGATATGCGGAATTGCGGTTTAAAAATACGCCCCGAGCATCAAAGCGCGGGGCGTTCTTTTATTTGCACTTATTGTTTAAATCTTTTTTTTCGTAAACAAAGCAGTCGAATTCCTCGTTATAGAGATTGGTTTTAAAATATCCGCACGCTTGAAAAAAATTTTCGGCACCGTCGTTTGGCAAGCAGTAAGCTTTTTCCGTGCCGCGCTCTCTCAAACGCATTTCGGCGGTGTAAAGCAAAAATCTCCCCAGTCCTTGGCGTCGGCGGGATGGGATAACATAAATTTCCCGTATGTCGCCCCAGCCCTCGCGGAGACAAAACTCGTTGTCTATATCGTCGCGCTGATATACGCAAAACCCCGCGAATACTCCGTCCTCTTCAAGAACGTCCGCGCTTATAAGGCCGGCTTTCAAATCTGGCATAACGTATTCGTCCAAAAGGTGGGGGACGTCTTCGCCGCAATCCAACTCTTTATAATAGTTTTCAAACAGTTTTGCAAATTCCGCTTGTGTTTTATCGCTTAACGGAGTCACTTTAATCATAAATACACCTTGCGGCGCGTTTGCGCCTTAAAAAAAGTGAGAACGGCAAATTTGCGTTCTCACTTGTGTTTTTTATTCTGCAACGGGATAAATGGAAACTTGCTTTCCGTCTTTGCCCGCTCTTTCGAACTTAACCGTTCCGTCGATAAGCGCAAACAGCGTATCGTCCTTGCCTATGCCAACGTTGGCACCGGGTTTGAACTTTGTTCCGCGCTGTCTTACCAAAATGTTTCCGGCAAGTACGAACTGACCGTCCGAACGCTTAACGCCGAGCATTTTGGGGTTGCTGTCTCTGCCGTTGTGGGACGAACCGGTTCCCTTTTTATGGGCGAATAATCTTAAAAACAACATAGCTTGCTTCCTCCTTATTATTCCGCTTTGGTTTCAACCGCTTCGGTTGCGGGTTTTGCCGCCGTTTTTTTAGCCGCGGGCTTCTTTGCCGCAGCAGTTTTCTTTGCCGCGGGTTTTTCAGCTTCCGCTTCGCCTATTGCGGTAATCTTAACGAGGGTATAGGGCTGTCTGTGGCCCTGCTTCTTTCTCTCGTTTTTCTTGGGCTTGTACTTAAAGACTATTATCTTCTTGTCTTTGCCCTCGCTTATAACCTCTGCTTTAACCTTTACGGTTGCAACCTCCGCGCAAACCTGAACGCCCTTTTCGTCAGCCGTCAGTATTACGGGGAATTCAACCGTTTCGCCCGCCTTTTTGCCGAGCTTTTCAACCTTTACAAGGTCGCCTACGCAAGCCTTATACTGCTTTCCGCCGTTTTCGAATATTGCGTACATAGTGAAAATACCTCCTCTAACCAGTCTCGCCGAACCTTGGGGCGGTGCAAAGGCACTCTTATAAAAGCCCTGTCCGAGCGGCTCGTTATTAAATTTATCATAAATGCGGGAGGTTAGTCAAGCAATTTTAACATCGGTTCTATTAAATATTTCACTATGCTTGCGGTGCGACAAGCAATTTTAACATCGGTTCTATTAAATATTTCACTATGCTTGCGGTGCGACAAGCAATTTTAATAACAGTTCTATTAAATATTTCACTATGCTTGCGGTACGTCAAGCAATTTTAAATAATGAACGGCAAAATATAGAAAAAATTGCTTGCGGTGCGACAAGCAATTTTAATAAAAGTTCTATTAAATATTTCGGTTATGCTTGCATGACGCAGAGTATTTATGCCATGTGAATAAAATTTAGAGCTCAACGCAAACTGTTTTTAAGGAGAAAATTTTAAAATTATGGAAGAACTCAAAAAAGACAGCGAAGTTTTGGCTGAAATCTACCGCAACGCGCAACTTGCACTTACGAGCATATCGGACATTCTGCCCGAAATAGACGACGTGAACATAAAAGAGGAGATACTCCGCGAACACGAGGAGTATGAAAGAATTTGCAGTGAGGCGGCTTCTCTCGCACACAAATTCGACGTTGAACTCAAAGAGCCCAACCCTGTTAAAAAGGCTATGATGTGGTCGGCAATAAAAATGGGCACCGCAAACGACAATTCCGCGCAGAATATTGCGCAGATGATGATACGCGGCACGGTTACGGGACTCACATCGTTAAAAACCTCTTTAACCGACGGAGAAAGAGTAATGGACGAAGAGGTTAAAAAGCTCCTCTGCGACTTAATCGATATGGAAGAAAAGTTCGAAGCCAAATTAAAAACTTATCTTTGACGTGTTTATAAAAATTCGCGCCCGACGCATTAAAGCGTCGGGCGCTGTCTTTAAACTATTTTAACGGCGTTGGTCGGGATTTCGAACGGGAGGGGCTTATAAACAACTTTCTCTTCGTGGTAAGTGCGGTGCGGCACGGCGTATATTTCTGCCCCGCGCGATTTTAAGTCCGCTATAAATTGCTCGTGGCGGATAAGTTTTTCAAGAATATCCGCGTTCATATCCAGCCTTAAAACCTTGTTTCCGTCCGCAATGCAGTCGAGTATTTTAGTTCTTATTCCAAAAAGTATATATTCATGCGAAAGGGTGTAGCCCGTTTCGTCGCAGTATCTGCACGGCTTGGTCATGGAGGGCAAAGGGTTGAGTCCCGTGCGCTTTCGCGTGAACTCCACCAGTCCGAACTGCGACATAGGCGCAACGCAACATTTAGATTTGTCCTCTTTGAGGGCGCGCGTAAATTCTTCCACAAGAGCTTTATTGTGCGCGGGGCTCTGCATGTCTATAAAATCCACCACGATCAGCCCGCCTATATTGCGCAGTTTAACCTGCCGAGCGATCTCTCGCGCCGCCTCTATATTCGTATGGTAAACGGTCTGTTCAAGATTATAATCGCCTGTAAAACTGCCCGTGTTCACGTCTATAACGGTAAGAGCTTCGGTCTTTTCTATGATTATATATGCTCCGTTGTCAAGGTTTACCCGCGGGGAAACTATTGAAAGTATCTGTTCGGAAATCCCCAGTTCCGCAAACATATCCCTGCCCGTATCGTGTAAAATCACGGGTTTGCGCGTCTGCTCGGGGTACAGGTTGTTTATTCTTTCGGCTTCCTTTTTGAGCTCCGCGTTGCCTACGTAAATTTTGTCGATATCGTTGAACATTATATCGCGCATTACTCTTACCGGTATGGAGACGTCGGAATACAGCAACGCACCCGTAGGAGCGCCGGCAAACTTGTCTTTTATTTCCGCATAAAGATTTTTAAGATAAGCGTATTCGTCTTTGAGCTGCGAGCGCGTCACGTATGGCGCTGCTGTGCGAAAAATCAACCCCTCGTTTTCGCCTTTCAACCGTTTGGCGGAAAAAGCGAGGTTTTTCCGCAGTTCCTCGTCGTATATCTTGCGCGACACCCCCGTGAACGGCGTTTCGGGCATATATATCAGGCATTTGCCTACGAAGGAGGGGCGCAGGGTGACTTTGGCGCCCTTGCAACCGGTGGGCAGTTTGGTAACCTGAACCAGAACCTCTTCGCCCTCGTGCAGTTCGCGTAAGGCGGCTGGCGAACTTTCTATTTTATCCGCCTCGTGCGGGTTTTCTTCAACAAGCGGCAAAAAACAGTTTTTTTCAAGCCCGCAGTTTACAAAAGCCGCCTGCATACCGGGGTGTACGCTTTCCACCACGCCTTTATAAACGTTTCCCACGGCGCAGCCTGTGGCGTTTTTATCAAACCCGAATTCCACCGCCTTGCCGTTTTCGGTTACGGCGGCTACCGTGTAGCCGCAATATCCGTCGAAATAAATAGTTTTTTTGCCCATAGCTCTCTCCGTGCGTTATCCGCGCCATATGTGCGGGGCAATATGCACCCCGCCACAGATAAGATTATAAATTAAAAAGAATGTTTTATCAATAAAAAACAGGAAAAATTTGACAATTTATTATAAAAAGGGTATAATAATAAAAAACGCACCGAAAGGTATTTTAAAAAGCCATAAAGGAGTAAATATCATGAAAATCGATTTTAAGGGAATTACGGGGGAAGAACTCTCTTTCAAACTCAACAGAGTAAAGCTCAATCCCGAGGACAAGCTGGATATTAAGCCCCAGTTTTCAAGACAGGTAAGAAAGGTAAACGGCAACGACAAACTCAACTTCGTGGCGCTTTCAGTAAAAATAGAAAGCACGGAAGAAGAACCCAAACCCTTTAATATCCTCGCAACGCTCGTCGGCGTATTCGAGGTGGAGGACCTTCACGGCGAGGCGGACGAAAGAAGATTCGTTATAGAAGCTACAAAGCTCGTTTATCCCTATCTCCGTTCGGCGGTTACCAATCTCACCGCCAACGCGTACATCGCGCCGTTGAATCTGCCCGTAATTTCCGGACCCATATTCCCCGAGGACAGAGACCAGTTCGCATTCGCCCCCGGCGGTCTCAACTAAATAATTTTAAAATTCAACCGCCGTTGCTCAAAAGCGCAACGGCGGTTTTTCCGTATTGACAATTATCGGTTATACGGTATAATTTTAGTAAGGTTGTATTGCCATAAACGGAGTCGGGTATGAAAAAGTTATTAAATTTTCCAAATTTGTGACGAGGGGCGGATATTATATTCGGGATTGTTGCATTTGTTAATTTACAATCCGGAAGAAATCGAGATTTTAGAAAAAGAAACAACAAACGACTCATGCCCTATAAAAGGTTTGAAAAAAGGCTCGGTTATAATTCAATTCGACGATAGTAACGGAGCGCCAATAAAAGAACCCCGAAATTATATTAAAATCTTGATAATTTTCGATTAAACACCCTTTAAAATTTTTAAAAACCTTTAAAAAGTATTGACAAGCCCCCTTTTCGTGTGTTAAACTTTGTTAGCACTCGAATGGGGGTGTAATTTTTTTGTACGGAGTTTTTCCAAAATGGCTAAAAAATCAGACGTGAGAACGAAAATCACTCTCGAATGTACCGAGTGCAAGCACCGCAATTACGACAGCTATAAAAATAAGCGTAACGATCCCGACAGACTCACGATGTCGAAATATTGCCCTTTCTGCAAGAAGCACACCGAGCACAAAGAAAGCAAGTAATCGGTTTACGGGTTCGGCTTATGCGTAGCGTAAGCGCTACCCGCGCGAGGAGGTATATTTATGGCTAAACAAGTCGGTAAAGACGAGAAGAAGCCCAATTTTTTCGTAAGAATGGGCAAAAAGCTCAAAGAAACGTTTTCGGAACTTAAACGCGTAACGTGGCCCACCTTCCCCAAGGTGGTAAAGAGCACGTGCGTCGTTTTGGTGGTCGTGTTGGTTTTCCTTGTGGTGCTCACGGGCATAAACTACGGTTTGCAAGAGCTTTTAAGGCTTATTACGGAAATCGGGGCGTAAACTATGGCGACGATGGTAGCTGACACCGAGAACCCTTGCTGGTATATCCTTCACACATATTCGGGTTACGAATCTATGGTAAAGGACAGCTTGTTCCGGCTTATTGAAAACAATAACTTACAGAACATGATCTTTGACGTCAAAATTCCTATGGAGCAGACGATTGAAGAAAAGAACGGCAAGCGCAAAATAGTCGAGCGCAAACTTTTGCCGTGCTACGTGTTTATAAAAATGATATATTCCAACCAGCTCTGGTACTGGGTAACCAATACGAGGGGAGTAACCGGCTTCGTAGGCCCGCAGGGCAGACCTATCCCCATGAAAGAAGCGGAAATCCGCAAAATGCGACTCGAAGAGGTCGTTGTGGACGCAGACTTCGCGGTCGGCGACAAGGTTGCCGTGGAATCGGGTCCTTTGGAGGGATTCGAAGGCGTTATCACCGAGCTTAACGACGCTTCGCAAAAGGCTAAAGTCAATATTCAGATGTTCGGAAGAAACACCGACGTGGAAGTGGAATATATCCAGATAAGAAAACTGACCGATTAATTTTTAAATTGACAATAACGTCGGGATTATTAAAGTCAAATAACTTTTTTAGTCTTGGCGGTTTGTGGGAGAATTTGTTAAATCTTTTATGGCAGATTCGTTAACCACGAAGGAGATATAAATAATGGCAAAGAAAATCACGGCTGTAGTCAAATTGCAGCTCCCTGCCGGCAAAGCCACTCCGGCTCCCCCCGTAGGCTCCACGCTGGGCCCTCACGGAATCAACATTCCGGGTTTCACCAAGGAATTCAACGCTAAAACCGCCGCACAGGCAGGTCTTATCATTCCCTGCGTAGTAACCATTTATCAGGACAGAAGTTTCACTTTCGAGCTTAAAACTCCCCCTACGCCCGTACTCATTAAAAAGGCGTTGGGTTTAGAGACGGCAAGCGCCCGCCCCAACAGGGACAAAGTGGGCAAGCTCACCAAGGCTCAGGTAGAAGAAATAGCAAAGACCAAAATGCCCGATCTTAACTGCACCGACCTCGATGCGGCGAAGAGCATGGTTAAAGGCACCGCGCGTTCTATGGGCGTTACGGTAGAAGAGTAAGGAGGGTAAACGGATGAAACTTGCTAAAAAGTACGCGGAAAGCGTTAAATCTTACGACCCTTCCAAATCTTACGATTTAAACGAAGCGGCTAAAATAGTTATAGACACGGCAAAAGCCAAATTCGACGAAACTATCGAGCTCCATATCCGTTTGGGCGTTGACCCCCGTCAGGCAGACCAGCAGGTCCGCGGCGTTCTCGTCCTCCCTCACGGTACCGGCAAAACCAAAAAAGTTCTCGTAATCGCCAAGGGCGACAAGGCGGACGCGGCAACGGCGGCGGGCGCTGATTACGTAGGCGCGGAAGAAACCATTCAGCGCATACAGTCGCAAAACTGGTTCGATTTCGACGTTATGATCACCACGCCCGACATGATGGGTATGGTAGGTAGAATAGGCCGTATCCTCGGACCCAAAGGCTTGATGCCCAACCCCAAGTCGGGCACGGTTACTATGGACGTTGCAAAGGCGGTTAAAGAAGTTAAGGCAGGTAAAGTAGAATACCGTCTCGACAAAACCGCTATTATCCACGTTCCCATCGGCAAAAAGTCTTTCGGCGTGGAAAAGCTTACCGAAAACTTCACCGCTCTTATGGACGCGGTAGTCAAGGCAAAGCCCGCGGCGGCAAAAGGTCAGTACATCAAGAGCGTAACTCTCGCTTCCACGATGGGCCCCGGCGTCAAGGTAACTTACAACAAAGGTTAAAAGCGTTTAAAGTCGGTTAAATTTATTGACAATACTGTTTTTTAACGCTATACTAACAACGTAATAAATTTCTATGCCGAAGAAGTCGGGTGCTTTTTGCTCAATATCCCGATTAGGTGACGGGAAAGTTTTTTAATAAGCGATTATTCTAAATTCCTTGCGTCACTCTAAACGCAGGGAATTTTTTACAAAACGCGTTTTATAAGACGTCGTTTGACGTTTGAATAACGCGAACTAATTTTATAGGAGGTAATAATTTGTCAGCTAATTTCGAAGCAAAAAAAGTTGTCGTTCAGAAAATAACGGATAAAATCAAAGCGTCGAAGTCCGTTGTTCTCGTAGATTACAACAAACTTACCGTTGCAGAAGTATCCGCTCTGCGCAACAAGTGCAAACAGGCGGGCTGTGAATACAAGGTCTATAAAAATACCCTTGTAAGAAAGGCTTTAAACGATTTGGGCTATAAAGATTTCGACGGCGACCTCAACGGCCCCACGGCGGTAACGTTCGGCGCGGACGAAACTTCGGCGGCTAAACTTATGGTGCAGGCCGCTAAAGATTACGAGAATAAAGTCGTAATAAAAAGCGCGTTCGTAGACAACGCTTACGTAGACAAGGCGGGCGTTAAGGCTCTCGCTTCCATGCCCTCAAGGGAAGAACTCGTTGCGAAAATGCTCGGTTCTATGCAGGCTCCGCTTTCAAACTTCGCGGGCGTGCTCAACAATCTCGTTGCGGGTATCGTGCGTGTGCTTAACGGCATAGCGCAGCAAAAGGGCTAATTTAAGTCAAACTTACAGTAAAAGAGGGGCGCGCCCTTAAAACGCAAAAACAAAAATAAAAAATTATCATTAAAAATATCAGGAGATTAAATAAAATGGCAGACGTAAAGAAATATATTGACGAAATCAAAAACATGACCGTGTTGGAACTTAACGAGCTCGTAAAGGCTCTCGAAGAAGAATTCGGCGTAAGCGCCGCTGCTCCCGTAGCAGTTGCCGCTGCTCCCGTTGCAGGCGCTGCTCCCGCTGCCGCCGCAGAAGAGAAGACCGAGTTCAACGTTGTTCTTAAAGACGCTGGTGCAAAGAAAATCGACGTTATTAAAGTTGTACGCGGTTTCACCGGTCTCGGACTTGTTGAAGCTAAATCCGCAGTTGAAAAGGGCGGCGTTCTTAAAGAGAACGTTGCTAAAGAAGAAGCTGAAAAGATTCTTGCAGACCTCAAGGCAGCAGGCGCAACCGCGGTTTTGGAATAATTTAAAGCAACCGTTAAAATCACGGGCGTAATCGCCCGTGATTTTTTTTGCGCGTTTTATGTTGAAAACGTTATAATAATAAAAAAGTTCCTTTACCGTAGCGCACATAGGGAATTTTAGTCAATTTGCATACGAAATAAATTAAGGCGCGGCGTAAAGCGCACTTCCCATAGGGAATTAAAAAACTAAATTATTAAGAGTTATACTTTCAAGCAAGGAAAAAAGCTCTCGAACGATATGTTCGAGAGCTTTTTACTACAAACCTTTTAGAAAGATAAATTGAAATTTAACGAACTAATCTTTTTACCCTCTCAACATAATCATCTGCATGATTTATGCTAATATCCCCATGATAATACCCTTGTAATACATCAAGTTCACTATTTGGTATTAAATCAGCAATTTTAGTTGCCGATTTTTTCATAATAGGTCTTTCTTTACTTCCAACTAATACAAGAACTTTTGCTCTAGTATGTGATAAAGTATCTTTGACTTCATAACTAGAATTTGACTTCATAAAAGCAATTAAATTATCTTTTGTAATTTTACAAGTATCTTCATAATACATATCAAACAAACTGTTTTTAAGTTTTAAACTTTTAAACTGTAGTTTTGAAAACCATTTTTTACTTATTAAACAATATAATAAATTAAATGTTGGCTCTATCATTTTATAAGTAAATTTCATAGGAATTGTCAAAGCACTTTCAACAATAGCATATTCACATATATTAGGATTTTTAGATAGTATTTCTAACAATATTTGTCCTCCTAATGATAGCCCTCCAATTAGTTTTACTTTCCCATTATAATTATCATTTATAAAATTTATTATTTCTAAAGCATTACTTTCAATAGAAGTAAAATTTGTATCGCTATTCGAATGTCCATCTAGTATAGGAATGACTATGTGAAATTCATCTTCAAGCAATCCTATTTCATCTATATAATTCCACCAAGAAAGACCACCACCATGCAATAAAATTATAATATCTTTATTCTTTGAACCATATTCTTTATATTCCATCTTACACCTATAAATTACTGTTTATCGTACAATCATTATAGAACGAAAAATGGAAGAACGCAACCGATTGAATTTTGCGGGAAATATGAAACATATCTATATCTCACTAGGCTACGAGTAGCCTAATTCGTCCACGAAAAAAAGTACAGAAAAGGCACAGCTTAACGCCATGCCTAAACCTTTTTATTTGCGTTTTATTAAATTCCCTGTGGGAATTACGGTAAAGCTACGCCTTTTTGCTTGTAATTTTTTTATGTGGGGTAAAAATTCACGAGCGGCGCAAGCTGAACGCCGTTCACGGTTATCTTTTGCGCGGTATAATGTGCTCACTCGCCGCGCTATGCAAAAACAGAGCACCATGCCGTTTTGAATAAAGCGTTGCTCGCCCCGCAGGTCGGACGAAACTTATGTAGGAAGCGCAATAAATATAGTGAGCTATACTCACCGCTTGCTTTTTTATTGTGTTATGCTATAATGATTGTACGATAAACAGTAATTTAGCGGAGATTTTAATATGCTTACAACAGAGCCAACTATTGAAATGATTCAGGAGTGGAAATGCATATATAACGAAAATCGTGATAAGTTGAAACCGAATCGGAAAAGCGGAGCAGAAATAAATGATTATTTTTGCAACAAATATCGTTTTGAAAAATTAGATTCTTTATCTTTTCATGATGTCGTAGAATTCAACATTATGAAAAATGAATCTAATAGAGAGAAATTACCGCAAGGTGCAGTACCGCAAATTGTTGCATATAAAGCTAAAGATTCATCTGTTTTAGTCGGGATTGATTTAGTTACGGGGTTTTTCCATATTGAAGGAAAAGATATTAATAGAGTGGCGGAAATTTACGATGACCTTTTTCTGTTCAGAGGATTAGACGAAACAGATATAAAAAATTATTTTTTAGTCGCACAATACATTCAGTGCTTGAATAACAAATTATCATAGTAACGATAAATTTCAATTTATCTTTGAAAATAATGTGTAGCTAAAAGCGTTTAAACGAAATGTTCGTGAGTTCTTATCGTTATTCGTTTTCATTCCCTGTTGGAAGTGCGTTTTTGCCGGTATTTTTATATTTTTTAAACCGATTAATATTAGACAGTCAGTTAAAAATTATTTGCCGTACCGCAAGTAATTTTTAACGCCGACGAAAAATTACTTGACGGAAATAACTTTTGATTGTAAAATGGTATAGTATAATTATGAAACGTTCTAAAATAGCTAAAATCTTAATATGTGTTGCGTCTGCGGTTACGCTTTCGGTTTCCGCGCTGTCCGTAAGCGCGTGCAGCATCGAAACGGCTCATCCCGAAGCGGTTATAACCTACGAGTTTAACGGCGAAGAATACGCGGTTAAATACACTCTTTACAGAAATCTGCGCCCTCATACGGTAAGGCACTTTATCGAGCTTGCAAACAGCGGTTATTACGACGGAACGGTCGTTCACGATTTCGATACGAGCGACTGGTTTACGGGCGGATATGCTTACGACGCCGACGAATACGCGGCAAAAAAGGATAACGCCGGACAGATGGCGGAGTACTTTACCGAAAACTCCAAAGAAGAGGATTACGTCAGCCTTTACGCCGAGGGTAAAATAACCCCCACGGTGTTCAAAGAATCGGCTTATAACCCTACCGATCAAAAAATCGTGGACGAGAGCGGTTACGTGCCCACGCTTTTCGGCGAGTTCTATAACAACATTCATCAAGAAATCAAGCACGACCCTTTAAACGCGGAACTCGGTTGTCTTAAAACTTTTTACTATGCAAAAGAGTCCACGCAAAAGGTTTACGTAAGACCCACTGCGGGAGAAACCGTTATGGCGGACTATAAATCAAACTGCGCTACTTCGGTTTTCGCGGTTCAAACGGGCGCAAGCTCGGGCTTTGCGAAAACTGCTTATTGCGTATTCGGCAAGCCTGCGGACGCGGACGCGTTTGACGAGCTTTTAGACGCCGTAAACGAATTTATAGAAAACGAGCACGGCGGCACGAGGAGCAATTTTTATAACTCCGCGGAAGTTCGCGTGGACAACTTTGATAACTTTTCAAACGAGCCCGAAGCGGATAAGGGTATAGAAGTAACGTTCAAAGCGCCCAAAACTCCCATAGTGCTTAAATCCGTTAAAGTTACTAAATACTGATTTTATAACGCAAGCCCGCCGTTTATCGGCGGGCTTTTTACTTGCAATTATTTTTTCGTTGGTATACAATATTATAAAAAACGAGGTGAATTCAATGAAGTTGCTTGCTCCTTTAGAAGCCTGGCAATACATATCCATAGCCGCGGCGGTTGCGGCGGCGTGTATAGTAATTATCTGCATCATAATTTGGGCTGTCAAGAAAAACAGAAAAAACGGGAGCGATACACCCCCCCGTGCTGTTAAAGAAGAAAGGAGTATGGGTTCGCGCGAGAGCGAGGGCGCCTATGCGGCGGAGTACGAAGACGGCGCGCCCGCGCAAAAACCCGTAAAACAGGCGCAAAGCAAACCCGCGCAAAAGCCCGAGCCGAAGCCCGTTGAAAAAACCGAACCGGACAGGGGCAAGGTCTATCATATATCCAAGCGCAAAGACGACGGCAAATGGCAGATAAAGGCGGAAGGCGGCGCAAAGGCCATAAAACTGTTTTCTACGCAGGCCGAGGCCATAGAATACGGAAAACAACTTGCCTTAAATCAGGACGCTCGCATAATTTTGCACAAATTAGACGGCTCGTTTCGTAAACTAACGTATTAATTTAATCCAATCGTTAAAAAACTGATAAAAGAAGGTAAAGACAATGACCAAAATAGATATTTTTTCGGGATTTCTCGGTGCAGGGAAAACCACTTTAATCAAAAAACTCATAAAAGAAGCATATGCCGGTGAAAAAATCGTTCTGATAGAAAACGAATTCGGCGAAATAGGCGTAGACGGCGGCTTTTTGCAGGACGCGGGCGTAAAAATAAACGAGCTCAATTCGGGTTGTATATGTTGCTCGCTCGTCGGCGATTTCTCCGAGGCGCTCAAAAAGGTTTACGCGGAATATAAGCCCGACAGAATTTTAATAGAACCCTCCGGCGTAGGTAAACTTTCAGACGTTATCCGCGCGGTTGAAAGCGCCTGTCTCGACGGTTGCAAAATAAACGCTACCGCCGCCGTGGTGGACGCGGTCAAATGCAAAATGTATATGAAAAACTTCGGCGAATTTTTCAACGACCAGATAGAAACCGCTTCGTGCATAATTTTCAGCCATGCCGACGTGGCGAGTGAAGAAAAGTTGACCGCCGCAGTGGAGCTCGTCCGCGCGCGCAACGGTCACGCAACCATAGTCACCACGCCTCACTCGCAGCTTGACGGGAAAGAATTGCTCGCCGCGATGGAACACTCTAAAACGCTTGCGGGCGAACTTGAAGAACTCGAGCACGAACACGGTCGTTGCTGCCACGGTCACCATCATGAACACGAGCACGGCGAGTGCGGTTGCGGACATAATCACGACCACGAAGAAGGAAGCTGTTGCCACGGTCACCGCCACGACCGTGAAGAGGAACATGAAGAAGGTCATTGCTGTCACGGGAGCCACCATGAGCATGACCACGAGCACGAACATAGTCACGACCACGGTGAGTGCGGCTGCGGTCACAATCACGACCACGGACACGAGCATCACCATGCCGACGAAGTTTTCACGAGCTGGGGCGTCGAAACCGGCAAAAAGTTTACCGAAAGCGGACTTAAAGCCGCGCTGTCCGAGCTTGGCAACGAGGAAAAATTCGGCGTTATTCTCCGCGCAAAGGGCATAGTTCCCGCCGAGTCCGGCAAATGGATTCATTTTGATTATATTCCCGAAGAGTGCGACGTGCGCGAGGGCTCGGCTTCTTACACGGGCAGGTTGTGCGTTATCGGTTCGAAAATTAACGAAGAAGAACTCAAAAAACTCTTTGGAGTATAGTCGTAAGGCGCGATTTTGCGTCGTAAACGCAAGGGAATTTATTTATGGAAGAAATAGCGGTTTATCTCTTTCTCGGTTTTTTGGAGTCGGGCAAGACTAAATTTATACAGGAAACGCTCGAAGACCCAAAAATGGATACGGGCGAAAATACGCTTTTACTCGTGTGCGAAGAGGGCGAAGAGGAGTATTGTCCGCAAAAGTTCGCCGTAAGGCGCGTGACTAAAGTCACGCTTGAAAGCGTTGAAGAGCTCACGCTCGAAAACCTTGAAGCGCTCACAAAAAAACATAATGCGGAAAGGGTGATAGTCGAGTACAACGGCGCGTGGCTTTTGCAACAGTTTTTCGACGCTATGCCGGAAAGCTGGGTAATTAACCAGATTATGACGTTTTTCGACGCGGGAACGTTCTTGAATTATAACCGCAATATGCGCCAGCTCGTTTTCGATAAACTGACTATGACTCAAATGGCGGTTTTCAACCGTTTTAAAGGCGAATACGATAAACTCGAATTTCATAAAGTAGTGCGCGGCGTTTCGCGCCGCCCCGATATAGTTTACGAATATATCGGCGGAAAAGCGGAGTTCGACGAAATAGAGGACCCCATGCCTTTCGATAAAGACGCGCCCGTCATAGAGGTGGAGGACAGGGATTTCGCGTGGTTTTACCGCGACCTTGCCGAAAATACGGGCGACTATATCGGCAAAAAAGTGAAGTTTAAAGGAATGGCGGCTGTTTCGAAAAAAGTGCCCAAAGGTTGCATAGTTCTCGGCAGACACATAATGACTTGTTGCGAGGCGGATATAGCCTACGACGGATTTGCCGTCAAATGCGGGAAGCTCGGCGAGGGAGTGCAAACGCGCGACTGGCTTACCGTAACCGCGGAAATAGTCTTCGAATATAACGGAATTTATCGCGGCGAAGGTCCCGTGCTAATAGCCGAAAAGATTGAAAGGGCAACTCCGCCCGAACAGGCGGTTGTTACCTATTATTAAAAATAACGCCCCCGAGGCTAAAAGCCTCGGGGGCGTTCGGTTTACTTTTTAATTATCTTTTCGGCGATTTGAGGAGGAACCTCTTCATATCTCAACAATTCGGTTGAAAATTTCCCCTGTCCGCGGGTTAGCCCGCGCAAATCGGTCGCGTACTTGGTTATTTCCGAAAGGGGGACTTCCGCTGTTACCGTTGTAACGTTTCCCTCTGTCGTGCTCTCCGAAATCCGCCCTCTGCGTTTGGATATATCGCCCATAACGCCTCCCAAATACTCGCCGGAAACGGCTACTTTAAGTTTCATTACGGGTTCGAGCAAAACGGGATTTGCGTTTTTGATTCCCTCTTTAAATGCGAGCGCCGCCGCGGCTTTAAAGGCCATTTCTGAAGAATCCACGTCGTGATAGCTTCCGTCGTATAAAACGGCTTTAACTCCTACCACGGGGTAATCGGCAAGCACCCCGCGGGAGAGGCACTCTCTCAAACCCTTTTCAACTGCTGGTATATACTGTTTGGGCACCGCGCCGCCGACCACTTCGTCGCCGAAAACAAAATCTTCTTCGCACGGCTCGAAGCGCACCTTGCAATGCCCGTATTGCCCGTGTCCGCCCGATTGCTTTTTATATTTTCCTTCGGCGTTCGCAACCGTTCTTATAGTTTCGCGGTAAGGGATTTTCGGTTCCGAAAGCCGTACTTCGATGCCGTAACGCGCTTTAAGTTTTTTTGCCAAAACTTCCAGATGAACTTCGCCTTGTCCGCTTATTACAAGTTCGCCGGTATCCGCGCGCTTTTCAACGGAAAAAGTGTAGTCCTCTTCGCGCATTTTATTAAAACCGGCAAACATCTTATCTTCGTCGCCCTTGTTTACGGTCGTAACCGCAAGCGAGAGGGCGGGGCGGGGGAAGCGTATGGGGTCGAACTGTAAATCCGTACCCAAAGCGCAAAGCGTGTGATTGGTGTCGGTGGAGGCGAGCTTATTCACCGCGCCTATATCTCCCGCGGTAAGTTCGGGCACAAGCTCGGCTTTTTTACCCTTTAAAATATAAATCTGACCTATGCGTTCTTCCGTTTTTGTGTTTGAGTTATAAACTGTTTCGCCCGCTTTTAACCTGCCGCGGAAAACTTTTATATAATTCATTTTGCCGGAATACGGGTCGTAAACCGTCTTAAAGACCTGCGCGGCAAAAGGTCCGTCCTCTTCGCACTGCACGTTTACTATTTCGTCGGCGGCGATGTCGGTTGCAAGCGAATTTTTGCGCTCGTTGGCTGTTGGCATATAGCGCACTATTTCGTCCAAAAGGTTTATAACGCCTCGGTTTTGCAGCGCGCTGCCGGACATTACGGGTATAACGCCGCCCGCTGCTATGCCTTTGCGTATTCCGTGAACGGAGTCCTCTTTCGAGAGCCTGCCTTCTTCGAAATATTTATCGAGAAGTAATTCGTCGTTTTCTGCGGCGGTTTCCATAAGGCTCGCCTGCATATCTTCCATATACTTTTTAAGCTCGTCGGGTACGGGTACTTCCTGCGGACCCTGCGTAGAGAATTTATACGCCTTTTCCTGTATGGCGTTTACGTAACCTGTCATCTTCCCATCCGCTATTATAGGGATTTGAATGGGTGCGAGTTTGCCTGCGTACTTTTCGCGCAGGGCGTTTACGGTGCCGGCGTAATCGGCGTTGGCTTTATCCATGCCGTTTATAAAAATAATAAGCGGTTTGCCCAGTTTCAGGCAATATTCAACCACGCTCTCCGCGCCTATGGGGAGAACGCCGTTCGCGCCTATTACCAGAACGGCCGCGCCGCACGCGGCAAGCCCCTCGTGCCGTTCGCCTTCGAAGTCGTAAAACCCCGGTAAATCCAAAAGGTTTATTTTAACGCCCTTCCAAAAAAGGCACGCAACCGAAGTATAAATCGAAAGCTGTTTGCTCTTTTCAAGTTCGTCGTAGTCGGAAACCGTGGTGCCGTCTTCCACTTTTCCCATGCGGTCTATAACGCCGCCGTTAAAAAGCATCGCCTCGCAAAGAGTGGTTTTTCCCTCTCCGCTGTGCCCTATGATAGCAACGTTTCTAATTTCTTTTGCCGTAATGTTCATTTTTCAGCCCCTTATTCCGCCCTAAACGGCGGTTATTATAACTATTATAAATGAAACGCGCAATAATTTCAATACCCGTCTTGAATTTTGTTTATATAAAAAAATCCTTTCGCCCCGTCAAAGCGGAGGGGTATTTTCTAAACCTGACAAATGCGCGGGATCGGTTTCGGGTATAGAGCATAAGCAGGTAAGTTTTTATTGTTGTCAGGCGTGATAGCCGGTTGCAAAAAATCTCAAACGACTCGTGCAAAAAATTATTGAAATATTTTACGTGTAGTCCGCCAATTTATTAAAAAAGTTAAATATTAACATTAATTTGTGTTAAAAAATTACAAAAAATTTGTTATATTTCATTTTTAAAAGGGGTATAAAAAAATATAATACCTGTTTTTTGCGGATTTTATCATACAATAAAAGCCGTCCAAAAGGTGGTTTTTGCAATATATGGGCGTTTTTGTTCAGTGATTGCCCAAATATTGAAAAAACGGCCGAAAACGAGCCGAAACAGCATAAAAACGGGCAAAAAGGCTTAAAAAAGCGCGTTTAATCCGTTGACAATTAATTTCGGGTATTATATAATAGACAAGCGCGTCAAAAAGATGTGTATGGAATGAGGGGCAAAGTTACTGAAATTCGGCGCAAAAAAGCTCACGCCGCAGATAATTTGCTCTGACAAATGTGGGGGCTTCGACCCCTGCGACTAACCGTGGCTTAACAAATTACGCCGCTTTGCGGTGTTTTTTAACGGAAAAGGCGCGATACACACGGTTAAGTTGACGCGAAAGTTTACATTTTTTTGTTAGTATAAAGGAGTTAACAATGGCAGGACAGAAAATCAGAATCAAACTCGCGGCTTACGATCACGAACTCGTCGACCTTGCGGCGGCGCGTATCGTTGAAACGATGAAGAAGAGCGGCGCTAAAATTTCGGGACCTATTCCCCTTCCCACCGAAAAGGAAATAGTAACCATTTTGCGTTCCCCTCACAAGTACAAGGATAGCCGCGAGCAGTTCGAACAGAGAACGTATAAAAGAATTATCGATATCTACACCCCCAACGCAAAGTTGCTCGATACCGTGCACCTTCCCGCAGGCGTAGACATCAAAATCAAACTTTAACGTCACCTATTATATAATAAGCCAATATAGATACTCTACGTAAAGCAGACGACGGCAAAAACGGCGGGACGGCGGAGCGCGGTATCTGAAAATAAATTTTTATAAGGAGAACTTTATCAATGAATAAAGCAATCATCGGCCGTAAAGCGGGAATGACCCAGATATTTACGGCAGAGGGCAAGGTTATCCCCGTAACCGTTATCGAAGCGGGTCCCTGCCCCGTAGTGCAAATCAAAACCGTTGAAAAGGACGGCTACGCCGCGTTGAAACTCGGTTTTGACGAGGCGAAAGAAAAGAACCTCACCAAGCCCGAACTCGGACAGTTTAAAAAGGCGAACGTTAAGCCCTGCAAAGTGCTCAAAGAATTCCGCCTCGAAAACACCGCTTCTTACGAAGTGGGCGCCGAAATAAAAGCCGACGTGTTTACCGCGGGCGACAGGGTAGACGTTCACGGCGTTTCCAAAGGTCACGGTTACAGCGGCGTCATCAAAAGATGGAACCAGCACCGCCTTAAAGAAACCCACGGCGTTGGCCCCGTGCACAGAGAACCCGGTTCCATGGGCGCGAACAGCTCGCCTTCGCGCGTGTTTAAAAACAAGCGTCTTGCCGGTCAGTACGGTGTTGAGAACGTAACCGTTCAAAACCTCGAAATCGTAAGGGTAGACGTCGAAAGAAACTGTTTGCTTATAAAAGGTTCGGTTCCCGGACCCAACGGTGCAGTCGTTACCATTAACGACTCCGTTAAATAAGGAGGTCGAAGATGCCTAGTATTAAAGTGTATAAGATGGACGGCTCGGAAGCGGGCACCATGAAATTAAACGAGAAAGTGTTCGGCGTCGAATACAACGAGCCCCTCATTCATCAGGCTGTTGTAACCCGTCTCGCAAACGAAAGACAGGGCACGAAATCCACGCTCACCCGTACGGAAGTAAGGGGCGGCGGCAGAAAGCCTTGGAGACAGAAGGGTACGGGTAACGCGCGTCAGGGCTCTATTAGGGCTCCCCAGTGGGTTAAGGGCGGCGTGGTATTCGCTCCCAAGAGCCGCGATTTCTCGAAAGATATGAACAAAAAAGCCAAAGTGGCGGCGCTTCTTTCCGCGCTCTCTAAAAAAGTTGCCGACGGCGAATTCGTAGTCGTGGACAAACTTGAAGTAAAAGAGGGCAAAACCAAGGAAATGGCTGCGTTCAAAGCCGCTTTAAAGCTCGATAAAACCGCGGTTATCGTTATGGATAACGACGACGAAAAGGTAATCCTCGCAGCGAGAAACATTCAGGAGCTTTCCACTCTTCCCGTAGCGCAGATATCCACTTACGAAGTGGTTGCAAACGCAAAAGTCGTAATTACGAAAGCCGCCGTTAAGAAAATAGAGGAGGTCTACGGAGAATAATGTTTGCCGAAGATATAATTTTGAAACCTCTCCTCACGGAAAAAGGTTATGACGGAATCGCGGATAAAAAATATACGTTCGTAGTTAAAAAATCCGCTAACAAAACGCAGATAAAGGCAGCTGTGGAAAAACTCTTCGACGTAAAAGTCGCAAGCGTAAACACCGTAAACTGCCGCGGTAAAAAGAAGAGAATGGGCAGAAGCGAAGGCTTTACGCCCAACTATAAGAAGGCAATCGTACAGCTTACGGCTGATTCTAAAGCGATTGAGTACTTCAACTCGCTGTCGTAAGGAGGAAAAAAATGGCTATCAAGAGATATAAACCTACTTCCCCCGCCCGCCGTTTTATGACGGTCAACGCCAATACCGACCTTACGGAAGGCAAGCCCGAAAGAAGTCTTTTGCACGATAAGCGCAAGACGGGCGGCAGAAACAATCAAGGTAAAATTTCCGTTCGCCACATTGGCGGAGGAAACCGCATCAAATACAGAATTATAGATTTCAAGCGCAATAAAGACGGCGTTCCCGCAACGGTTAAGTCCATTCAGTACGATCCCAACCGTTCGGCTCACATCGCGCTTCTCGCTTACGCCGACGGCGAAAAGAGATACATTCTCGCGCCCGTTGGTCTTACGGTAGGCGACAAGGTACTGTCCGGCGCAGGCGCGGATATCAAATCGGGCAACGCTTTGTGCCTTTCCGATATCCCCGTAGGTACCGTAGTCCACGCAATCGAGCTTCAGCCCGGCAGGGGCGCGCAAATCGCGCGTTCGGCAGGCATTTCCGCCCAGATAATGGCAAAAGAAGGCGCTTACGCAACTATAAAGATGCCTTCCGGCGAAATGAGACTCGTTTCTTTGAAGTGTAAGGCAACCGTAGGTCAGGTAGGCAACCTCGAGCACGAAATCGTGCGCGTAGGTAAAGCGGGTAAAACGAGACACCTCGGAATCCGTCCCACCGTCCGCGGTTCGGTCATGAACCCCAACGACCACCCTCACGGCGGCGGCGAAGGAAAGAGCCCCGTAGGACACGCCGGTCCTATGACCCCTTGGGGCAAGCCCGCTCTCGGATACAAGACGAGAAAGAAGAAAAATCCCACTTCGAAGTTCATTTTGAAGAGAATCAATTAAGGAGGAATAGAAAATGTCAAGAAGCATTAAGAAAGGACCTTACGCCGAAGAAAGGCTCATGTCGAGAATACTTGCCATGAACGAAGCAGGCGAGAAGAAGGTTGTTAAAACTTGGTCGCGCGCGACTACTATATTCCCCCAGTTCGTAGGTCACACCATTGCGGTCTACGACGGAAGAAAGCACGTTCCCGTGTACGTAACCGAAGATATGGTAGGTTGCAAACTCGGCGAATTCGCTCCTACGAGAACGTTCAAAGGACACGCGGCTAAAACCGCCAAGAAGTAAGGAGTTGCGATATGGCTAAAAATATGAGATTAAAACAGGAAAGAATAGAGGCGAATAAGGACACCCGTCCTTACGCAACCGCCAAATATTTGAGAATTTCCCCCTACAAAATCAGAACCGTGCTCGCGCTTATCCGCGGTAAGTCGGTTGATGAAGCTGCGGGAATCCTCACCTATTGCAACAAGGGCGGCAGCGACGAAGTTAAAAAGGTTCTTTTGTCCGCGGCGGCTAACGCAGAACACAATCAGGGTATGGACAGAAGCGATTTGTACGTTTCCGAAGCATTCGCAAACGGCGGACCCCACCTCAAGAGAATGCAGCCCGTTTCAAAGGGTCGCGGCCACGCGATTTTGAAGAGAACCAGCCACGTCACGGTTATACTCGACGCGAAGAAGGTATAAGGAGAGAGTTATGGGACAGAAAGTTAATCCTCACGGTTTAAGAGTCGGCGTAATTTCCGCTTGGGACACTCAATGGTACGCAGATAAGAAAAATTTCGGCGCGTATATCAAAGAGGACAGCGAGATCCGTACTTTCCTCAAAAAGAAGTACTACGACGCGGCAATCAGCAAAATCACTATAATAAGAGCGGCCAACAAAATCGAAATAGGCATATACACGGGACGCCCCGGCGTGCTTATCGGTAAAGCGGGCGCAGAAATCGAAGTAATCAAAAAAGACCTTTCCAAACTTACGAAAGGCAAAACCATAGTTATCAACGTCAAAAAGGTCGAAAAAATCGATCAGGACGCACAGCTCGTAGCCGAGGCGGTTGCAGCGCAGCTCGAAAAACGCGTTTCTTACAGAAGAGCGGTTAAGCAGCAGATCGCAAAAGTTGCCAAGGCAGGCGTTAAGGGCGTTAAGATAACGGTAAGCGGACGTCTCGACGGGCGCGAAATCGCGGGCACCGAAAGCTATCACGACGGTTCGATTCCCCTTCAGACTATCCGCGCGGATATCGACTACGGCTTTGCGGAAGCGCACACCACGTTCGGCGTGCTTGGCGTAAAGTGCTGGATTTACAAGGGTGAAGTGCTCGACACGGCAAAACGCCTTATAATATCCGAGGGAGGCGAAGAGTAATTATGTTAATACCCAAGAGAGTAAAAAGAAGAATGCAGCACCGCGGCAAAATCCACGGCACTGCTCAAAAGGGAAATAAAATAGCGTACGGCGAGTACGGTCTCGTTGCCGAAGAAGGCGCGAGAATAACTTCCAACCAGATAGAGGCGGCGCGTATCGCAATGACGAGATTCATCAAGCGCGGCGGCAAGGTCTGGATAGATATTTTTCCGCACAAGCCCATAACCAAGCACCCCGCGGAATCCCGTATGGGTTCCGGTAAAGGTTCGGTAGAATACTGGGTGGCAATAGTAAAACCCGGCAGAGTTATGTTCGAAATGGCGGGCGTAAACGAGGACATCGCGCGCGAAGCTATGCGCCTTGCGAGCCACAAACTCCCCGTTAAGTGCAAGTTCGTCAAGAAAGAATCAGAAGGCGGTGAAGCTAATGAAGGCTAAAGAAATAGTTAATTTGAGCGACGAAGAGCTTTTGAAAAAACTTCAGGAGCTTAAAAGCGAACTCTTTAATCTGCGTTTTCGCCACGCCGGCGGTCAGCTTGAAAACCCCCTTGCGATCAACCTCGTTAAAAAGGATATCGCAAGAGTGAACACCGTAATCCGCGCAAGGCAGTTAAAGGCGTAAAGGAGATAAGACAATGGAAAGAACGACGCTTCGTAAAGAGAGAGTCGGGCTTGTTGTTTCCGACAAGATGGACAAGACGGTAGTAGTCGCAGTAGTCGAAAAGAGCAAACACCCCCTCTATAAAAAGACGATAACCAAAACCACCCGCTTCAAGGCGCACGACGAAAACAACGAGTGCGGCGAGGGCGATAAGGTGAGAATAGTAGAAACTCGCAAGCTGTCCAAAGATAAGAACTGGCGCGTTGCGGAAATCATAGAAAAAGCAAAATAATTACAAAATTCATATAAGCAGCGCAATACGGTGTCGCGCTCTGCTCCGCCTCGGTTACGTACCTTATGTACGCGCCCTCGGTGGTGCTCGCGCTCCTTGTCTTGCTCGCTTCTCTGAATTTTTACGCCTTATATAAGGCGAGGGCATTTAACAAGATTGCTGCTCGGATGCAAAGCAGAGCGGGGCACTCAACTTCGCTTATGTGCATGCGGCGCAATCCTCTGTGTCAGTTGTAAGTTAAACATAATAGGAGAGATATTATATGATACAACCTCAATCGAGGCTCAAAGCCGCAGATAACAGCGGCGCAAAAGAGCTTATGTGCATAAAGGTGCTCGGCGGTTCGTTCAGAAAGTTCGCAAATATCGGCGACGTTATCGTTTGCTCGGTAAAAACCGCGGCGCCCGGCGGTGCGGTTAAAAAGGGCGAAGTAGTTAAAGCCGTAATCGTTCGCACCAAAAAAGGCATCAGACGCGACGACGGAACGTATATCCGTTTCGACGAAAACGCGGCAGTTATAATAAACACCAACAAAGAACCGCGCGGAACGCGTATCTTCGGACCCATTGCAAGGGAACTTCGTGAAAAGAACTACATGAAGATTATATCCCTCGCGCCCGAAGTGCTTTAATTAAAGGAGAAAAGCTATGAACGTAAAATTGAATGACAATGTATTAGTTATCTCCGGCAAATACGCGGGGAAAACGGGCAAGGTTATAGAAACTTCCCCCAAACACGGCACCGTTACCGTAGAGGGCGTAAATATTCACAAAAAGGCGCACAAGGCGCGTAAAGCGAACGAAGTTTCAAAAATAGAAGAAATCGCCGCACCCATAGACGTTTCCAACGTTATGGTTATCTGCGCGGCGTGCGATAAAGCTGTGCGCGTAAAGCACTCCGTTATCGACGGTAAAAAGGTAAGAGTCTGCCCCAAGTGCGGAGCTACTCTCGAAGCGGTTGCTTCGGGCAAGGCTTCCAAAAAGGCGGCTAAAAAGACGGAAGAAGCTCCCGCAAAGCGCGTAAGAAAGCGCGCCAAGAAGGAAGAAACCGCCGAAACCGCACCCGAAACGGGCGACAAGGCTGAATAAGGAGAGAGGCAATGGCTGCGAAGAAAGAAGTTAAACAGGAAAAAGTTTATAAAACCAGAGTTCTGGAAAGCTACGACAAAGAAGTAGTTCCCGCCCTCACCGAAAAGTTCGGCTACAAAAATCCCATGCAGGTGCCCAAACTCGTAAAAATAATTTTGAGCTCGGGACTCGGCGACATCAAAGACAACGCTAAATCTATCCAGATTGCGCAAAACGAAATGAAGATAATAACGGGTCAGCAGCCCGTAGTGTGCAAGGCTAAAAAGTCGGTTGCAAACTTCAAAGTCCGCGAGGGAATGCCCATAGGTCTTAAAGTGACCCTCCGCGGAAAAATGATGTACGACTTTTACGATAAGTTCATTTCTATAGCTCTCCCCCGCGTGCGCGACTTCCGCGGCGTTCCCCGCGACAGTTTCGACGGCAAGGGAAACTATTGTATGGGCATAAAAGAACAGCTCATTTTCCCCGAAATTCAGTACGATCAGGTTGAAAAAATCCGCGGTATGGACATATGCTTCGTAACCACGGCAAAAACCGACGAAGAAGCGAGAGAGCTTTTGAGGGCGCTCGGAATGCCCTTTAAGAAGTAAGGAGAGTTAGACATGGCAAAGAAAGCAATGATAAACAAACAGCAGAAACCTGCTAAATACTCTACGAGAGCGTATACGAGATGCTCCATCTGCGGCAGACCTCACGCGGTTTTGCGCAAGTACGGAGTATGCCGTATATGTTTCAGAAACCTCGCTTATAAGGGACAGATTCCCGGCGTAAAGAAATCAAGCTGGTAAGGAGATAAAGAAATGACAGATCCTATTGCAGATATGCTCACCCGCGTAAGAAACGCGCTTCGGGCAAACAAGGAAACCGTAGAGGTTCCCGCATCCAACATGAAAAAGGCAATAGCCGAAATTCTCCTCAAAGAAGGCTACGTTTCCAACGTCGAGCTTCAGGAGGACGGATATAACGGCAAACTCGTTATAACTCTCAAATACGTGGGAAAGAAAAACCCCGTTATTCACAGCCTTAAAAGGGTATCGCGCCCCGGACTCCGCGTATATTCGGACGTGTGCGATATGCCCAAGGTTATGGACGGACTGGGCATAGCTATTCTTTCCACCAACAAGGGCGTAATGACGGATAAGCAGGCAAAGGCGCAAAACGTAGGCGGCGAAGTGCTCTGCTATATCTGGTAAGGAGGTAATTTTATATGTCGAGAATAGGTAAATTACCCGTAACCCTTCCCGCGGGCGTAACCGTCGAATTCAAAGACGGCGTAGTTACCGTTAAAGGCGGCAAGGGCACGCTCACCCAAAAGGTCGTGGGCGACATCAACATAAAAGTAGAAGGCGCGGAAGCAATCGTGGAAAAAACTTCCGACGCTGCAGGAACGGACGCAAAACACGGACTTTACCGCGCGCTCCTTCACAACATGGTAGTCGGCGTTTCGCAGGGCTACACAAAATCGCTTAAAGTAAACGGCGTAGGTTGGAAGGTCGCAAAACAGGGCAATAAGCTCGTTTTGAACGTAGGCTTTTCGCACCCCGTAGAGTTTGCAGAGCCCGCCGGAATAAAACTCGAATGTCCGGGTCCCAACGAAATCACCGTCAGCGGAATAGACAAGACGCTTGTCGGTCAGACTGCGGCGGATATCCGCACGATAAGAGTTCCCGAACCTTACCACGGTTACGGTATCGCTTACAAAGACGAAGTAATCGAACGCAAGGAAGGCAAGACGGGAGGTAAGGGCAAGAAGTAATCCCGCACGCTCCGCGTGATAGGGAGAGAGCCGCACGCCGCGGCGCTTGCTCGAAGGAGAAATTATGATTAAAAAAATCGATAAAAACGAGGAACGCTTAAGAAGGCACGCAAGAGTGCGTAAAAAGATTAAGGGCACTTCGGATACGCCCCGTTTGAGCGTTTACCGCAGTTTGAATCACATCTATGCTCAAATAATCGACGACGTAAAGGGAGTAACTCTTTGCTCGGCGTCGACTATGGAGAAAGACGTCAAGGCTAAAATAGCAAAGATGACCAAGACGGACGCAGCCAAAGAAGTAGGTAAGGCTATCGCTGTAAAAGCGAAGGCTCTCAAAATCGAAAACGTAGTATTCGACAGAGGCGGTTATATCTACACCGGGCGCGTACAGGCAGTGGCGGACGGCGCAAGAGAAGCCGGACTCAATTTCTAAGGAGCGTGTTATGGAAGAAAAGAAAGAAAGACCTGCAAGAAGAAATAACGACAGAAGAAGGCAGGAAGACGACGGGCTTATTAAAAAGCTCATTCAGGTAAACAGAGTATCCAAAACCGTTAAGGGCGGACGCAATATGCGTTTTGCCGCTCTCGTAGTAGTAGGCGACGGCAAGGGCTCGGTAGGTTTCGGAATGGCTAAATCTAAAGAAGTGCCCGAAGCAATCGAAAAGGCAAACGCTCAAGCCAAAAAGAACATGAAAAAGGTTGCTTTGCAGGGCACGTCCATACCTCACGGCGTAATAGGCGTGTTCGGCAGAGGTTCCGTTCTCATGATGCCTGCATCCGAAGGTACCGGCGTTATAGCCGGCGGCCCCGTGCGTGCGGTTATGGAAGCGGCCGGAGTTAAAGACGTAAGAACAAAATCCCACGGAACTTCCAACCCCATCAACTGCGTAAAGGCGGCGGTTTACGGGCTTTATGAGCTTAAATCGCCCGAAGATATCGCAGCGGCGCGCGGTAAAGACGTGAGCGAGTTGAGATAAGGGAGGCAGAAGTATGGTTAAAGTAACGTTAATAAAAAGCACCAACGGCGAAGTTAAATCCGTAAAGGCAACCGTTGCCGCTTTGGGACTTTCCAAAATCCGTCAGTCAAAGACCTTCGAAGAAACCCCCGCCAATTTAGGGCAGATTAAAAAGGTTTCGCACCTTGTTAAGGTAGAAAAGGTTTGAGGAGCAAAACATGAAGATTAATGAATTATCGCCCGCAGAGGGCGCAAGAACCTCCAAAAAAAGACTTGGCAGAGGTATAGGTTCGGGTTTGGGCAAAACTTCGGGCAAAGGACATAAAGGTCAGTGGGCTCGTTCGGGCGGCGGCGTTCGTCCCGGCTTCGAAGGCGGTCAGATGCCTTTGGCAAGACGTATCCCCAAACGCGGTTTCCACAACAAGTGGGCTACCAGCTACACCATTATCAATTTGAGCCAGCTCGGCAGCGTTCCCGCAGGCACGGTTGTTGACTTCGGTTACGTTAGGCTCAACGGACTTGCAAAGGAAGTTAAAAATTCCGCGGGTCTCAAAGTTCTGGGCACGGGCGAACTCAAAGTAGCCCTCACCGTAAAGGCGGCTAAATTCTCGGCTTCCGCTAAAGAAGCAATCGAAAAGGCCGGCGGCACGGTTGAAATAGTTTAAACGCGTATTAGTTATCGTTATGCATTTAAACTTTATCGTTTCACAGGTTTATTTGCCGCAAAGCAAATAAATTTGCGCGAGGGAGATTTATATGTTCGAAACAATAAAAAATTGTTTTAAAATCAAGGAAATAAGGAAGAAGATATGGATAACCCTGTTGCTTCTTCTCGCTTTCCGTCTGGGCTGTTATATTCCGGTACCGGGGATAAATCCTTCCGAGTTCCAGACCGCCATCGGCGAAAACAGCTTTTTGAATATAATGTCGCAGATAACGGGCGGCTCGCTTATGAACGCAACTCTGTTTGCGCTCGGCATCAGCCCGTATATCAACGCGTCTATTATTATCCAGCTTCTTACGGCGGGTATTCCCGCGCTTGAAAGGCTCTCGAAACAGGGCGAAGACGGCAGAAAGAAGATTGCGCAGATAACCCGTTACGTTACCATAGCTCTCGCAGTGGCGCAGGCTATAGGTATCATCGTAAACTTCGGCATTCAGGGCGACGCGTTGCGTCTTTCCATTTTCGGCGGCGGCAGTGTGGGTGCGGTAAGCGATACGGCCGCTAAATGGATTGCCGGCATATTCCTCACCGTTGTTTACACAGGCGGCGCAATGCTCGTTATGTGGATAGGCGAAAGAATAACCGAATACGGCGTATCTAACGGAATTTCGCTCATAATCTTTGTCGGTATCATATCCACCGCGGGACTTACCATAATCGGCAACCTTGTAGAAGGTTTCAGCGGAAAAACCGAAAGATTCTGGGAACTTTTGGGCTTCGTCCTTTTGACAATAGTCGAGTTCGTTGCGATAGTCACGGTAGACTTGTCTGAAAGACGTATCCCCGTTCAGTACGCAAAACAGGTCAAAGGCAGAAGAATGTACGGCGGACAGTCCTCCGTAATTCCCATCAGAATAGCGGGTTCGGGCGTTATGCCTCTTATCTTCGCGTTTGCTCTCATTTCCTTCCCCCAGATGATTATAAGCCTTTTCTGGCCCGGTTCTTCTGCGGAAACGGGAATAACAACTTGGTTCTCCGGTCAGGGCAACGTGTGGGGACAGCTTATCTATATGGTAGTGCTTTGCGTGCTCATATTCGCGTTTGCGTTCTTCTATTCGTCGATGCAGTTCAACCCCGAAGACGTTTCAAAGACCATTCAGCAGAACGGCGGCTTTATTCAGGGCATTCGTCCCGGAAAGCCTACTGCGGAATATCTCAAGAGAATAAACAACCGTATTACTCTCTTCGGCGCGATTTATCTCTCGATCGTCGCGTTTATTCCCTCGATTCTCTCCATGGTTCTCGCAAGCCTGGGGCAAAGCAATCTCACGCTACTCTCGGTGTTCTCGACCACGGGTATACTTATAGTCGTATCCGTCGCGCTCGAACTCGACAAGCAGCTTGAAAGCCAGCTTATGATGAAGAACTACAAGGGCTTCTTAAAGTAAAACGCCTATTTATGCTCCCGCAATTCGGGAAATATTAATTTTATGAATATCATTCTTTTAGGAGCGCCCGGTGCGGGCAAAGGCACGCAGGCGGGAAAAATCGCTCAAAAATACAATTTACTGCACATCTCTACGGGAGATATCTTCCGCGCCAACATTAAGGGCGGTACGGAAATAGGCAAGCTTGCAAAGTCCTATATTGACGCGGGCAAACTCGTTCCCGACGAGGTTACGTGCGATATAGTCAAGGATAGGCTTACGTGGGACGACGCCGGCGCGGGCTATATGCTCGACGGTTTTCCCCGCAACGTTTATCAGGCGCAGGAACTCGACAAGTTCGCTAAAATAGATTTGTGCCTCAATATCGACGTTGACGAAGCTCTGCTCATGGACAGAATATGCGGCAGACGCATGTGCGTTTGCGGAGAGAGTTATCACATTTCCACATTGAACGGAGCAACTACTTGCGCGAAATGCGGAAAAGAACTCTATCAGCGCGAGGACGACAACCCCGAAACGGTTAAAACCCGCCTCGATACTTATAATACGCAGACCGCGCCGTTAATCGATTATTACAAGGCGCAGGGCAAACTTGCGTCGGTAACCAGCGGTAAGGGCTCGCCCGACGAGGTTTTCGCACAGATAGTTAAAATTCTGGATAAACAATGATTACGGTAAAGAGCGACGAAGAAATCGCGCTCATGCGCGAGAGTTGCCGCATAGCCAAAGAGACATTGGAATACGTAGGCAAACATATTTGTGCGGGAATGACCACCAAAGAGGTGGACTCTCTCGTCTATAAATATATAACTTCGTGCGGAGCGATTCCCTCCGAACTCGGTTACGAGGGCTATCCCGCAAGTTCGTGCGTTTCGGTAAACGAGGTGGTTGTGCACGGTATTCCCGGCGACAGAGTCATTCTCGACGGCGACATAGTCAGCGTTGATATAGTCGCATGTAAAAACGGCTTCCATGGAGACGCCGCGAGAACTTACCTTATAGGTAACGTGTCCGAAGAGAAAAAAAATCTTGTAAAAGTTACCGAAGAGTGCTTTTTTAAAGCAATCGAAGGCTTGCAGGCGGGAGTACCTCTCTACAACATAGGCGCGGCGGTGCAGAGCCACGCCGAGAGCAACGGCTACGGTGTGGTCAGAGCCCTCACCGGTCACGGGATAGGGCGCGAAATGCACGAAGACCCTTCCGTGCCCAACTACGGCAGGCGCGGCACGGGAATGCGATTGCGCGCCGGCATGACAATCTGCATCGAGCCCATGATAAATATGGGCACGTACAAAGTATTTATGGATAACTCGGACGGTTGGACGATAGTCACCGCGGACGGCAAGCCCTCCGCGCACTACGAGAACACCGTACTTATAAAGGAGGACGGAGTAGAAATCCTCACTCTTTAAGGGCAGTTTATGAAAGTTAAAACCCCCGAAACGGGCGGAATTTGTCAGAGCTTACAGGGCAGAGATAAAGGCAGGTATTACCTCATAGTCGGCATAGACGAAAAAGGGGCGGTGCTTGTTACCGACGGCAATTTCAAAAGGCTTGCACAGCCCAAAAAGAAAAACGTAAAACACTTGCGGCTTTTGCCCGAAAGAGCGGAGAGCATAGCTCTCAAACTCACCGAAGGAACGCACGTGTTCGATACTGAAATTTATTCCGCGCTTAAAAGTTATAATTACCCCCAACCCGCCGAAGTCGTTTCGGACGGAGAAAAAAAGTAAAGAGGTATTTTTAATGTCCAAAGACGACGTTATCGAGACGGAAGGCAAGGTTATTGAGTGCCTGCCAAACGCAACGTTTAAGGTTAAGCTCACAAACGGGCACGTCATTACGGCGTATATATCGGGTAAGCTCCGCCTTAATTATATCAGAATTATAGAGGGCGACAACGTAAAACTCGAAATCAGCCCCTACGATTTGACTAAAGGCAGAATTACTTGGCGTTCCAAAAACTAAAACAAACAAATACGAAAATACGCTCCGCGTCACAAGTCGGGAGCTTCGAATTATTCAGAGGTGAATTATGAAAGTCAGACCTTCGGTTAAACCCATGTGCGACAAGTGCAAGGTAATTAAAAGAAACGGCAAAGTTATGGTTATATGCTCTAAAAACAAGAGCCACAAACAGCGTCAGGGCTAAATAAAGGCGCCGCGCAAATTTCGTGCTGTTTGAGCGTGTAATTTGCCGCGATCTTATGGCGACGCTCCCTCTATGCGAAACATCGAGTGTATGCGGTAATTTAATTGCGCGCATTCGCTTCAATAAAGCGCAAGCGCGCGCCAATCCGGTGCGCCTGCGGAGGGAATCCCTCTTTCCGCCGTTAAAAATTTTTAACGGTTATTGGCTTTTTAAAGCGTTTTATTTGCGTTTCGGGCTTATTTTTGCTTGCAACGCAACAATATTTATGCTATAATAACTGTCAGCGTTCTAATGTTGACGCGCTTTTTTGCGTTAAAAACGATCTGCGCAAACGTAACGTTCCGCCCATTCCAATCTTTCGGCGGAGAGTTTGCACGGTAAACATACATTAATATATCTATTTAAATTAACGGAGGAAATAAATCAGATGGCACGTATTGCCGGTGTGGATTTACCCAGAGAAAAGAGAGTCGAAATCGGACTCACCTATATCTACGGTATCGGTCTTAAAACCTCCCAGAAAATCCTCAAGGAAACGGGCGTAGACCCCGATACCCGCGTGAAGGATCTGGACGAGCAGACCGTATCTAAATTAAGAGAATATATCGATCATAACATAAGAGTTGAAGGCGAACTCCGTACGGAAGTTTCGCTCAATATAAAGCGCCTTATGGAAATAGGCTGCTACCGCGGTATCCGTCACAGAAAGGGTCTGCCCGTACGCGGACAGTCCACCAAGACGAACGCGAGGACGAGAAAAGGTCCCCGCCGTACCGTTGCGAAGAAGAAAGGTGCTAAATAAGGAGAGTTTGAATTATGGCAGCACAGAAAAGACAGACGACTACAAGAAAGCGCAGAGAGCTTAAAAAGGTTGACAGGGGTCAGGTGCATATTCAGTCCTCTTTCAACAATACGCTCGTTACCGTTACCGATATGCAGGGTAACGCGATAAGCTGGTCTTCGGCGGGCAGCCTCGGATTCAAGGGTTCGAGAAAGGGCACCCCGTTCGCAGCGCAGCAGGCTACCGAAACCGCGGTTAAAGCGGCAAAAGAACACGGACTCCGTTCGGCGGAAGTTTACGTAAAGGGCCCCGGTTCGGGCAGAGAGTCGGCAATCCGCGCAATCGGCGCATGCGACGTGGAAATCACGCTCATAACCGACGTTTCACCCATACCTCACAACGGTTGCAGACCGCCCAAACGCCGCAGAGTTTAAGGAGAATAACGAATGGCAACTTATAGAGAAGCAAAATGCCGCCTTTGCAGAAGAGAGGGCGGAAAGCTGTTTTTAAAAGGCGATAAATGTTACAACGGCAAATGCCCGTTCGAAAAGAGACCTATGGCGCCCGGCGCTCACGGCCTCGCTTCCGCGAGAAAGAAAGTTTCCGAATACGGCAAACAGCTCCGCGAAAAGCAGAAAGTTAAGAGAATTTACGGCGTTCAGGAAGGTCAGTTCCGCGCTTGCTACGAGAAAGCGGACAGAATGAAGGGCATAACCGGTGAAAATATGCTCTCCCTTTTGGAGCGCAGACTCGACAACGTAATATACCGTATGGGCGTCGGCGTAAGCCGTGCACAGTCGCGCCAGCTCGTAAACCACGGTCATTTCCTCGTAAACGGAAAAAAGGTCAACATTCCCTCCTATATAGTTAAGGTGGGCGACGTTATCACCGTTAAAGAGGGCAAGGACTCGAACAAATATTTCGAAGCTCTCAAATCCACCAAAGGAGCAAACACTCCCAAGTGGCTTGAATTCGACGTTGAAAAGTTACAAGGAAAAATTTTGGCGTTGCCTCAAAGAGAAGATATTGACAGTCAGATTGCAGAGCATATGATTGTCGAGCTGTACTCCAAGTAAACCCCATTAAATAGGAGGAAGTTATATGATCGAAATGGATATGCCCAAAATCTCGGTTGAGGAAAACGACGACCGCGCCTATGCGAAGATAGTCGTAGAACCTCTCGAAAAGGGCTTCGGTCTTACGATAGGCAACTGCCTGCGAAGAATACTCCTGTCCGCACTGCCCGGCGCGGCGGCTCAGGGTATTAGATTTTTGGACGGCAGCGTCAAACACGAGTTTTCCGCTATTGCGGGCGTTAAAGAAGACGTAACCGAAATAATTCTCAATATCAAATCGCTTGCAATCAAAACTTCGGTTACCGATTCGGATTACGTAAAGGTGATTCACCTCTACAAACAAGGTCCCTGCGAAGTAAAGGCGAGCGATATATCAGACGACGCCGAAATAGAAATTATAAACGGCGATCAGCACATCTGCACCATAGACGCAGGCGGCAAAATCGATATGGAAATAACCATAGGTCGCGGCAGAGGCTACAAGGGGGCGGATCATACCCGCACCGAGCTCGTGGATTATATCCCCGTAGACAGCATCTATACGCCCGTTAAAAAGGTGAACTATTCGGTTGAAAACACCCGCGTCGGTCAGAATACGGACTACGACAAACTCACTTTGGAAGTTTGGACAAACGGAGCGTTCAGCGCGAAAGAAATAGTTTCTTTGGCGGCTAAAATAATGCAGGACCATATTTCTCTGTTCGTCGATTTGTCAGACACCATCAAGGGTTTGGATATTCTCGTCAAAAACGAAGACGACAAGCAGGCAAAAATTCTCGCTATGGCAATAGAAGACATGGACCTTTCCGTGCGCTCCTACAACTGCTTAAAGCGCGCAAACATTCACACGGTGGAAGATCTCACGAGAAAAACCGAAGACGAAATGCTCAAGGTGAGAAACCTCGGCAGAAAGTCTCTCGACGAAGTTATTTTAAAACTCAACTCGTACGGACTTTCATTATCAAACAAGGAGGACTAACAAATGCCCGGTAAATTAGGAAGAACGGCAGAGCAAAGAGAAGCTCTTTTAAGAAATCAGGCGTCCGAGCTCCTTTGGTACGGTAAAATAACCACCACCAAGGCAAAGGCGAAAGAACTTCAATCCTACGTTGAAAAGATAATAACCAAAGCTATAAAGGTATACGACGACAACGTTGAGTTCGACGTTGTCAAAACCGATAAAAAAGGCAAGGAAGTCAAAGAAAAGGGCGTTAAAGACAGCGCTAAAAAGCTCGCTGCACGTCGCTTGATAATGAGCAAACTCCGCGATTTGCAGGAAGTTAAGCCCTTTGCCGAAAAGAAATCGGAATTCAAGGCGAGAACGGGCGACATTCAGCACCCGCTCATGGAAAAACTTTTCAACGAAATAGCTCCAAAGTACGCTCAACGCGCCGAAGAACTCGGTCAGGGCGGCGGATATACGAGGATTTACACCCTCGGTCAGCGCCGCGGCGACGGAGCCGAAGAAGCTATTATAGAGTTGGTATAATTCACTATGCAATTTTAAACGGCGCACGTGTGCGCCGTTTTTCTTTGACATTTTTTTATCGGCGGTTATAATATATTATATATAATAAAAGGTGATAAAATGGAAGATTTACTCAAAGCTGCGGACGGATTGCCGCTCATAGTCAAAGTTATAATATGCATATTCGCAGACGTTTTTTACGGAATATGCCGCATAATCAAAGGCGTTGTAAAAAACGACGCCGTGTGGATAATACTCGCCGTGCTCACGGTATTCCCCGGTGCGTTTTTTGTGTGGATTCTCGACCTGATATGGGTGCTTACTAAGGGTCACGCCATTCTTACGGGAGAAGAAATGTTCTCTTAATTTGCGGGCGATATATTGCACGATTTGTATTGACATATTTTGCCTGTATGATATAATATATATATAAATTATAAAATAAAGGAGTTTTCAAAATGGCAGCTAAAAAAGGCGATTATTTCGGTCTTCCTTACATCGTGAGCGTTATATGCGCGATTATCCCCTTCACTGCGTGGATTTTCGGTGCGATTACCCGCATTATGGAAGGTAAAATCATTGCGGGCATCATCCGCCTTATCGGATTGGGCTTCATCCTTTGGGTTGTTGACCTCATTCTTATGATTGTCAGCAAACACATTCTTCGTCTTATCAACATCTGATTGAGCGAATTGAAAACAAAAATCCCCTTGCTTATGCAGGGGGATTTTTTATGCCGCCGTTTGGTAACTTTACGCCTTGTATTTATCGTAAACGTTGCCGTCGAAATCCTTAAATAAAAATGTTCCGTTATCGTACAGAATATAACCGTGCGGACTGTTTTCTTTGGGCAACGAAACAGACCCCGGATTGAGGTGAATATATCCGCAACTTTCTTTAAGCGGTACATGCGTGTGCCCCGTGAGGTAAATGTCCCCGCCGTTCATGGGCGGGACGTTCCTGTGCCCATGCGAAAGGCAAAAATTGAGTCCGTCGGCGCATATGTAAGCATAGTCCGAAGAAACGTTGAACGGTAAAACCATCTGGTCGACCTCGCTGTCGCAGTTGCCGCGCACGCAAATTATTTTGTCCTTTATAGTCGAAAGAAGCTCCACGACCTTCGCGGGGGCGTAGCCGTCGGGCAAAGGATTGCGCGGGCCGTGATAAAGCAAATCGCCCAATAAAAGCAGTTTTTCCGCCCGTTCGCTCTCGAAGGCGTCAACGAGTTTTTTGCACCACTCCGCCGAACCGTGTATGTCGGAAGCGATTATAAATCTCATTTTAATATTTCCTCCAATCTTTTTATTACGCCGAACTCCGCGTTGGATAAAAGCTCGCTCTTAAAAGTTTTTTTCAGTTCATAAAAGGCGTTTGCGGTTACGTACGGGTGCCCGCACTCCGATAGCATCTCAAAATCGTTCATATGGTCGCCGTATGCCTCGCATTCGTCTTTTTTTACGCCCAACTCGCGCATAAGTTCTTTCAGCGCCGTTCCCTTGTGCGCGGACCGTGCGGAAACGTCCAGCCAGTCGTAGCCCGAAACTATCGTGCGCAACCCGTCAAGTCGCGGTGCAAGCAACGGTCCGCCGTGCGTCGCGCAGGGCGGGTATTCGTCCCAGACCGATATTTTAATTACGCTAACGCTATCCGCTATGTCGTTAAGGCTGTCGACCTTTTTGCTCGAAGAATAAGATTTTTCAACCGTTTCTATAAATTTTGCGTTGTCCGCGTCGTAATACGCGCAGTCTGCGCAGGATAAAAGGGGATAAAGCCCATTTATTTTTTTAACTTCTCCCAACGCGCGCGCAACGCCGTCGCGAGGGGTGGGGTAAGAATAAATTACGTCGCCCTTAAACCATACCAGCCCGCCGTTTTCGGCGATTATGGCTATTTTATCGAGTACGGGTTCAAAAGTCTTTTTCAGGTTCGGCAACTGTCTTCCGCTCGCGGGCGCGAAAACTATTCCCCTTTCATAAAGTTTTTCTATAAGCGGAAAAGTTTCTTCGGGCAGTCCCTTGTGCGGGGGCAGAAGAGTCCCGTCAAGATCGGAAGCAATCAATTTTAACATACGCCAATTATACCGCCGCGGGCGTTTTTTGTCAATCCGTCAGATAAGCGGCGAAAAAAAGCGCAATAAAAATCTTGCAAAACTTTTCCCGTGCGAAAGTCTGCCGTGCGTAACTTCCTGCGACAACGCAAGGCACACGTTAAAGTCCAGCTCCGCCTGATCGGCGATATCCCGACCGAACAGAGCGCCGCATTCGTAGTTAAAGTGGGTGGAGCGGAAGTCGAAGTTATAGCTCCCCGTAAAAACCGACCCGTCGCATATAACGCTTTTAGCGTGCATAAATCCCGGCGTATATTCGTAAACTTTAACGCCGCCCGTTTTAAGTTCGTGCGCGAAGGCTTTCGATACTTCGAAGGCGTATTTTTTGTCGGGTATATGCGGGATAATAATTTTGACGTCTACGCCCCGCCGCGCGGTGAATATGAGCGCGGATTTCAACTTATCGCTTAAACTCAAATACGGGGTGAATATATGCACCCGCTCCCTCGCCGAACAGATAGCCGAAACAAACGCGTCCTCCGCGAACACCCTGTCGGGCGGACTGTCGTAAAACGGCAGACAACGGAAATGTTCGTTTTCACGCGAGTCGGGAACCCGCATTTCGTGGCTTCCGTTCCACATGGACAAAAACATTCCCTCAAAAATTTTAGCGGCGCTTCCGTAAACCGCCACGCCCGTATCCTTCCAGTACCCGTACGGGGAAGAGATGTTCGCGTATTCGTCGGCAAGGTTCACTCCGCCGGTAAAGGCGGTTTCGCCGTCCACGCAGATAATTTTTCTGTGGTCGCGCAGGTTGATTTTCGAGTGCGCCAGCGGCACCAGCTTGTGGAATATCTTAACTTCCGCGCCCAACGCTTTGAGCGCTTTCAAATCTCTTTTCCCGAGCCTGAAAGCGGAACCCACGCCGTCGCATATTATCTTGACTTCCGCGCCGTTTTTTATAGCCGTTTCTATCGCCTCGCAAAAGGCGGTGTAAACGTGCCCGCGCGAGATTATAAAAAACTCTGCATATACGCTCTTTTTCGCATTTTTTACGCTCGATATTGCCGATTTAAACAGTTCGTTCCCGTTTTTAAAATACGCCGCACGCAAATAACTCGCCTCCGCGGCGCCGCAAAAGGCGTTGGCGGCGGCAGGCAACCCCAGATCCGTCGGTCCTGTAACTTTCAAAACCGCGCACGGTTTGCTTCTTACGGAAGCGAGCAGATATATAAGCGCCCCCGCAACGGGCACGGCGGCTATAATCACAAACCACACGCATTTTACTTCCGGCGCGCCGCGCCTGTTGAATAAAACGGTTGCCGAAACCGCCGAAAGCAGCCATATTAACACGAGCGCCGCCGCAACGGGCAAAAAGGCGGGTATATACAGGCATAAAAAAATAATTGCGGCAACCTGCGCCGCAATCAATAAAATTATCCAAAAATTCGATTTTAAAATTATACTAAAGAATTTGCGCATAGATAAAACGCGCAGGACTATATAATCATTTTGAAAATAGTGAGCTTGTTTCGCGTCGTTACGGGGTTTTCGGCTCTTTCTTTCAAAACGTCGGCGGGGCTGCAATCGGTAAGCAGTTCCTTCTCGAAGCGGTCTATATTTACCGCGCCGTGCACCAGCATGTTTATTATCGCGCCCGTATAGCCGAACGAATCGCAAACGCCCTTTACGGTCATGTTCTTTTCGAGCACGTCGTTGGCTGAAAGGTTGGCGTTTATAACGGAATTACAGCTCAAAATAAGCGTTCTTCCGTTGCCTACCAGTCTCGAAGCCAGCGATATTGGCAGACGCGAAGAAGCGATGTAAATCACCGCGTCGCACAAATTTCCGCTCGTGGCGCTCATAACGTTGGCGTCAAGCTCTTCGTCGGCGGGGAAGGCGTAAAACACGCCGTATTTTTTGGCTCTTTCGAGGTTTGCGGGATTATTGTCTATAACAACCGGTATTATTTTGTGATAGAGCAATACCTGCGCCGTGACTATTCCGTTGAAATCCGCTCCTATTACGGCGACTCTCTGTCCTGCGGAAAGATTGAGTTGGTCATAAACATTTTCCGCAATTCCAACGTTTTCTATACAGAGCGCGTGATAGTCGTCTACCGAATCGGGCAAGGGGGCAACTTCGTTATAGTTGCATACCACAAAGTCGCGCATAAAGCCGTCGAAATCCCGCCCTGCGGAAATAAACGACGTGCAGTCTTTGCCTTTGCCGCTCTTGCACGGCAAACACTCGCCGCAGGCGCGCCACGGTTCCAGATATACGCGCATGCCCTTTTCTATGCCGTAACAGCTTTCGCCCGCTTCGGTAACTATGCCTATCGCGGCTCTGCCGGGTATAACGGGGTAATTTGCGCGGAGCGAACCGTCGTAAAGCAGTTCGTCGAATTGAGTGAGCAAAAGGTGCGAAACCTTAACCTTTACCTGCTCGGGCGAAACCGAAGTCGCGCTCTGGGGTTCGTTTACGAGGTTTTTAACGCCTTTTAAAATCCAATTTTCCATAGCTTATTGACCATTATACGCTTTCGCCGCGGTTTTTGCAACTAAAAAACGGAAAATTTAGCTTTTTGAAAGTTTTTACTCCAAATTGACAAAAAATCGTTTTCGGCGTTAAAAATAAATTGACTAACTAAAACCGTTGTTATATAATAGTAAAGCTAACGAAAAAATTTTGAAGCCGAATATAAAACAAGCGAGGTGAAAGGTATGAAACCCGATATACATCCCGAATATCACGAGGTAACCGTCGTATGCGCCTGCGGAGCTACGTTTAAAACGGGTACGACGAAAAACGTTGAAACTTTAAAGGTTGATATCTGCAACAAATGCCATCCTTTCTTTACGGGCAAGCAGAAGCTGGTGGATACCGGCGGCCGCGTTGAGAAGTTCAACAAAAAATACAAACTTTAAAAATTTACGAGCTCCAAACACCCTTTGGAGCTTATTTACTTTTTTTCAAAACGGATTTTAGCGGAAAATGGCGGAAAAGAAAGTTAAAAAAGAAAAGAAAAACAAAAAGTGCGGCACTTATATAGGCGGTCAGGCCGTTTTGGAAGGCGTCATGATGATGGGCAGAACGTGCATGGCTACCGCCGTGCGCGACCCGTCGGGCGAAATTCAGGTTGAAGCAAAGCGTCTCAATAAGAGCGAGGGCGTCAAAAAGGCGAGTAAAATCCCCTTTGTTCGCGGCGTTATCAACCTTGTCGGTTCGCTTATTTTGGGCACCCGTACTTTAATGCGCTCGGCTAACGTGTACGGCGAAGACGAGGAAGAGGGCGGCAAAATCCAGAAGTGGTTCGCCGAAAAATTCAAAGTGAGCGTAATGGAAGTGCTCACTTACTTTTCCGCGTTTTTGGGCGTGTTGCTCGCGCTGGGCATATTCATTTTATTGCCCCGTTTTATAATTTCGCTCATTCCCGCGGTTCAGGGCAACGTTTGGGAATACGTCCTTCTGGGAGTGTTCAAGCTCCTCATTTTTCTTGCGTATTTGGGGCTCATTCTGTTTTTGAAAGATATCCGCCGCCTCTATCAGTATCACGGCGCGGAACACAAAACAATAAACGCGTTCGAGCGCGGGGTGGAGCTTACGCCCAAAAAAGTAAAAGAGTGCTCGCGCATACACGACAGATGCGGGACTTCGTTCCTCTTCATAGTTCTGTTCGTAAACATAGTAATAATTTCGCTCGTAACGTGGGCGTTCCACACCTACGTTTTCAGCGTGGACAATTCGGTTGCGAGGTTTTTTATAAATCTCGGCATAGAACTCGTGCTTTTGCCGCTCATTGCGGGTATTTCTTACGAGATTTTAAAGTTTTTGGCTAAATTCGACAACAAGTTCGTAAACTTTTTCAAAGCTCCCGGTATGCTTCTGCAAAAGACGATGACCACGCGCGAACCCGACGACGATATGATAGAAGTGGCGATCGCCGCGTTCAAAAAGGTGCTTGAAATGGATAACGACGAAAGCGTGCCCGAAACCGAATTCGTGACCGCCGGCATACTTTCAAAGATGCTTGAAAAAACGAAAAAAGAATTTGCGGAAAAAGAAATCGACGAAAGCGACGCGGAGTGGATATACGCGTTGGTGCTCGACGTTAAGCGCAGCGAACTTAAAACCGAGCGCACCGTAAAACCGTCGGAAAGCAAAAAAATAAGAGAGATAGTAGAAAAGCGGCTCGCAGGCAGACCGCTTTGGTACATAATAGGAGACACCGAGTTTTACGGTTGCAATATCCGCGTTGACGAAAGAGCTTTGATTCCCCGCCCGGAAACCGAAATTCTTGCCGACAGCGTGGTTAAAAGCGCCGAAAACGGCGATAAAATTCTCGATATGTGCACGGGTTCGGGTTGCATAGCCGTATCCGTTGCAAAAGCTTTGCAAAATAAAGAAGTCACGGTTACGGGCGCCGACGTCTCGGACGCGGCTATAATGCTCGCAAAAGAAAACGCGAAGTTAAACGGCGTGAGCGTTAACTTTATTCAGAGCGATTTGTTTGCCGGCGTGCGCGGCAGGTTCAACATAATAGTTTGCAATCCGCCATATATAAAGAGCGGAGAAATCCCCTTTATTCAAAAGGAAGTGCGCGAGCACGAACCCCGTGTGGCGCTTGACGGGGGCGAAGACGGACTTGACTTTTATCGCCGTATCGCCAAAGACGTGCGCAGTTATCTCGTAAAAGACGGCATGCTCATTATGGAGTGCGGCGAGGGGCAGGCAAACGATATTTTGCAAATTTTCCCAAAACGCGAGTACGCCATAGTTTTAAAAGACCTTGCAGGGGTTGACAGATTCGTCAAAATAGTATTTTAATTTTAAGCTGCGCAATCCGGAACGCGTTTTCGGGTTGCGTACTCAATTTACGCAAATTTACGGCTCGCACGGGTTTTTGTGAGGTAACATAGATGATAGAAAAATTAAAAGATATTTACGCGCGTTACGAAGAGCTCACAAAAAAAATGAGCGACCCCGCGGTAATTTCCGATACCGCCGAGTGGACGAAAACCGCGAAAGCACAGTCCGAACTCACGGAAACCGCGCAAAAATACGAGGAGTACGCCGAAGTCGAACGGCAGAAAATACAGGCGGAAGACGCGTTGAAAACCGAAACGGATCCCGAAATGCGCGAACTTTTGGAAACGGAGTGTCAGGAGTGCGCTCGAAAACTCGAAGTTTTGACCGAAGAGCTCAAAATTCTGCTTTTGCCCAAGGATAAAAACGACGACAGGAACTGTATCGTCGAAATCCGCGGAGGCGCCGGCGGCGAAGAGGCGGCGCTGTTTGCGTACGAGTTATACAGAATGTATCTTAATTATTGCGAGCGCCACCGGTTAAAGGTCGAGCTCGTGGATATGAACGAAACGGAGCTGGGCGGGCTTAAAGAAGTAGTGTTCAACGTTACGGGTAAAGACGCCTATAAACAGCTCAAATTCGAAAGCGGCGTTCACCGCGTTCAGCGCGTGCCCGAAACCGAATCGCAGGGGCGCGTTCACACCTCGACGGCTACCGTGGCGGTTCTCCCCGAAGCGGAGGACGTGGAGGTGGAAATTAAAGAAGAGGACATAAGGGTGGACGTTTACCGCTCCTCGGGCGCGGGCGGACAAAAGGTAAATAAAACCGAAACGGCTATACGTATAACGCATTTCCCCACGGGCATAGTGGTAACGTGTCAGGACGAGAGAAGCCAGCTCAAAAACAAAGATAAAGCGTTCAAGGTTTTGCGTTCTCGGCTATACGACCATTACGCAACTCAAAACCGCTCCGCTTACGACGAGCACCGCAAAAGCCTCGTCGGCACGGGCGACCGTTCGGAGCGTATACGCACGTATAATTTCCCGCAGGGCAGGGTTACCGACCACCGCATCGGACTCTCCGTCTACAATCTCAACGAGTTCATAATGGGCGATATCGAGGACATGATAGAGGCTTTGACCATTGCGGAAAGGGAAGCCCGCCTCGCCGGCGAAGAATAATTCAGGAGTCGTCAATAATCAACCCGCCCCGCACGCAAAGCGCGCGGGGCGGGTTTTACGCTATTGACAACACCGGTTTTTAATAGTATAATGTTTTTATGAAAAGAAACAGGTCTACCGAAGATTATCTCGAATGTATTTTGTTGCTCTCGCGCGAGAGCGAATACGTGCACCGCGTCGACGTTGCGAGAAAAATCGGGGTTTCGCAACCCGCCGTTCAAAAAGCCGTTAAAATTCTGCAATCGGAAAACTACGTCGAGTGCGACGGCTTGCACATTTATCTCACGGCAAAGGGCGAGGCTTACGCTCTTGAAATTTACGGCAGACACTGTTTAATCCGCGAGTTTTTAACTCTCCACGGCGTGGAATACGACGTCGCCGACGCAGACGCGTGCGAACTCGAACACGTTGTCTCGGACGACACTTTCCATATGATGAAAAATTTCGTCGAAAACAATAAAAAATAAGTAAATTAATTCCGCCCCCGCGGGCAAAACGCCCGCGGGGGCGGTTTTTTATTTTGTCAAAAGATAATTTATAAAATTTTGCGCCTCGTCCTTTTGTTTTTTGTCTAAACGGGAAAAGAGTTCAAGCCAGTTTTTTTCGCCGTCCGTTAATTCGCGCATAACGTTTATTTGCCCCAGATCGTCCTCGCGCCCCAATAGGTAGTCGGTGGTGCACTCGAATACGTCGGCAAGCGCGCAAATATATTTTGCCGAAGGGTCCACTTTGCCGCTTTCCCAAAAGTTCACCGCTTTGGGGCTTGCTCCCGCTTTTTTCGCCAGCGCTCGCTGGCTTAATCCCGCTTCTTCTCTCAACTGTGTAATTCTGTACATGCTTCATACGCTCCTTACACACTATTATGGTAAAATATTACTCATTTTTGCTTGACATTTACCTTTCTTACTCATATAATAATATTGAATTGTGTAATATACTACACAAAAGAATATAAAGGAGAGTAAAATATGAAAAAGTTTATAGCGGCATTTGTTTCGCTTGTTGCAATCGTAGCCGTATGCGCCGTTATGTCGGCTTGCTCTGCGGGCTTTGCGGGAACGTACAAATTTTCTAAAATGAGTATGGAGCAGGGCGGCATATCGGTGGAGATTAAAGCAGGCGAGAGCTATATGGGCATAACCCTCACAGAGAACGCCTATACGCTCGAAATAAAAGAGGATAACACGTTTGTTATGACCGTCAATATGGGAACGGAGACCACGCAAGAGGGTAAATGGGAACAAAAGGACGGCAAATATTATCTTGTGGCGGAGGGTGAATCCATAGAGGTGCCCTTCGACGGCAAAACAATAATTTTCGAAATGGACGGAGTCAAAGTAGAACTTAAAAAGTGAGAGAGAATATGATTAACCGCCCCCGCGGGCAAAACGCCCGCGGGGGCGGTTTTTTACCTTCACTCGGCGGGATAAATATTCGTTATTTTCCCGTTTTCGAGGTCAACGGCAAAATACTTTACTTCAAACAGGTTTTCCGCTTTGGGGTAGACCAATCCCGCCGCGCGCACGTCGCCGTGTTCGGCGTAAAATTTTTCCGTCGGCACCGTTACGGACACGAACTCCCCCAAATATTCTTTAAGCGTTCCCGCCCTGCCCTTTAAATCGTCGCAAAGGTAACTTGTAAAATCTCCGCACGTTAAAATGCTCTCAAAAAATGCAAAGTGTAAAACGTTCTTTTCCGGCGGACGCGTTTCAACCGTTTTGCTGGAAACAAGCGTCAACTTTTCGCCGTCGTAGTCGTATAGGCACTCGGCTTTCGCCGCCGTGCAAGTTTCGAACGCGGCGGTTATTTCGAGCACGTCCGAAAACTCCGCGCGTTCCACCTCGTTCATAAATATGCGCTTGCCGCGGTCGTTTAAAATCAGCAGGGCGTTCCCGCCCCAAATTGCGAGCACGGGCATATTGCCTATCGCCTTTTCTTCGAACTTCGCGTTCATAAACCTTGCGGGCAGGGGCGTAAGCGAATAGTCGCCGCCTTCCACCGATAAATAGGCGCCCCCCTGCGAAAACACCGTTACAAGCTCGCCGCAAAAACGCGTTTGACAAATTACGTTCAGATTGATCCCTTTGTTACCGTATTCGCGCACGTAAATGAGCGCTTCGCCGTCCATTAAATAAACGTCTAAAAAAGGAGGTGGGGCAAACAGCAGTTTTTCGTTTATAAAAAAGTTTACGCCCTGTAAATTTTCCCCCGGCACGATTTCGGCGAGAACGCTGTCCGCAAGATCGATTTCTATATGCCTTTCGAACAGGTCTATTCCGCCCACGTATAGACCGTTGAGTTTGAGTATGGCAGGCTTGTACGATAAAAAGTAAATCCTCATAATTTATCCCGACAAAATTTTATTTTGCAAACTTTTATTATTATTTAATGAATAACGTTTTAAAATTATGTCAATATTCTGGGTGTAAATTCAGGAGGAACATTATGAACAAAATAAACGGCTATACGGAAGAAGAGGCTAAAAATTTGGTCGATTACGTTGCGAACGGCAAGCGTGAAGGCAAAACGCTTTCGGGTCTGTTCGCGTCATACGCAAAAAAGACGGGGAGAGCAAAGGGCAGCGTGCGCAACTATTATTACGCGCTTTTACGCAGTACGGGCGACGACCGCGTAAAAAATCTTTTAAAGGACAAAGATCTCAAAGCTGAAAAAATTCTGCCGTTCACCGAAGAGGAAACCGACAGAATTTTAAAAGAGATTTTAAGGCAAAAGAGCAAGGGCGTTTCTGTGCGCCGCGCGGTTTTAAACCTTTCGCACGGGGACGATAAACTTATGTTGCGCTATCAGAACAAATACCGTAACGTGGCTATGAAACAGCCGGAAAGAATAGAAAAGCTCATGCGCGAGTGCGGGCTTAACGGCGGCGACGGAATGAGGCGGCGTATAGAGGAAGAAATTAACGGGCTTTACGATAAGCTCGCGTCAAGCCTCAAAGAAGAAAACAGGCGTCTCACCGCAATGATTAAGCGGCTTACCGACGAAAACGCGCTTTTACGTTTGCAGCTCCGCAACATTTAAAATTCAAATCGCAAAAAACCGCCGCGGGCAATATGCTCGCGGCGGTTCTTTAAGAGTGTTGAGGTGTTTTACTGCTTTTGTTGCTTTTTATCCTGCTTTTCGGTCGAACTTTCAAGCTCTTCAAGTTTTTTGTCGATATAATTTTCCGCTTTGGTCATTATATCTTCCTGATTTTTCTTAACCAGATTCAAAAGTTTGCAGTTATTGGCAACCAAAAGCGCGCCGCCTGCCATACCTACGGCAAGCCCAAAAATAAATTTTTCCACTTTTTTCTCCCATGGGCGTTTCAGCCCTAAAAAGAGTATGGGCGGTATTCGCAAAATTATGAATGTAAAAAAATGTATTTGAATATTGCTTGAAAAATACCGCCGCTTATGATATTATACTCCTATGGAAAGATACGTCGCTTTCGATATAGGCGATAAAAGAATAGGCGTAGCCATATCGGACCCGTTCAACACTTACGCGTTGCCTTCGCACACATATTTCCGTAAAGGCTTTAAAGAGGACGTCTCGGCGCTCGCGCAAATCGCAAAAGAAAAGGGCGCAACCGTAATAATCTGCGGTTTGCCCGTAAATTTCGACGGTTCCGAAGCGCTTCAAACGCAAAAAACCGCAAGGTTTATCGAGGCGTTAAAGTCCGCCGTATCTGTACCCGTCATATGCGAGGACGAACGGTTCACCACGAAAATGGCGCACGAAACGCTGATAAGCGAAGGAATGAGCAGGGAAAAGCGTAAAAATTATGTAGACGCGCTTGCCGCCGCGAATATTCTCGACGGATATCTTAATAAATTAAAAGAGGAGAAAAAAATGAGCAAGAAGGATCTTGAGCTTGAAGAGGAATTTTTAAACGGTGCGGAAGACGCGGATTATGAAGAGGACGACGATATAATCGAACTCGAGGACGAGGACGGAAAGGTATTAAAATGCGTCGTGCTGGACGTAATCAAGTACAAGGGCGAGCGTTACGAGGTGCTTATGCCCGCCGAGCCCAACGAGAGCGTCGCGGAGGACGAAGTAGTGATTTTCCGCCTCAACGAAGAAGAGGCTGTTCTCGAATCCGTAGAAGACGAAGAGGTTTTGGAAGAAGTGTTCAAACTCTTCCAGCAGGGCGAATACGAAGACGGCGAAGACGAAGAAACAGTAAACTGAATTTGAATAATAACTTAAACCCGCCCGCGCTTTAAAAGCGCGGGCGGGTTTTTAATGAATAAATTTAAATTTATTTAAAAAAATTGCTTGACAACGCCGCCGTGCAGAGTTATACTTGTTGTAATTTTATTCATAAATTGCATATTATAGAGGTAATTATTCATAAGATTTAACAATTTTATTCAATAATAAATTTTTCGCGCGTTTTTATATTTATGCGAATATGCAAAACGGTGTGAATACGGGAGGTAATTATGAAAAAGACTAAAAGAGTGATATTCGGGTTAACGGCTTGTTGTACCGTATTGTGCGCCGCCGCAGGGCTCACCGCGTGCCACGAACACGCATGGGGCGACGGCGAGGTGACTACTGCCGCGAGGTGCGGTCAGGCGGGAGAAAAGACTTTTACCTGCGAATGCGGCGAAGCGCGTAAAGAAGAAATCCCCGCTCTCGAACACGCGTGGGATAACGGCGAAACCGAAACCCCTGCAACCTGTACTCAAGAGGGCGTTAAAAAGTTCAAGTGCACCCGCGACGGCTGTACGCAGACCAAAGAGGAAGCTATCGGCAAAACGGCGCACAGTATGGGCGAGTGGGTAATTACCGAACCGGAAGCGGATAAAGCGGGCAAAGCCGTTAAAACCTGTTCTCTGGCGGGCTGTACTGAAAAGAAAGAAGAAACTCTGCCCGCGCTTACCGATAAAGCCTACGCGGTTGATGGCGATACTGCCACGTGTGCGAGCGAGGGCACGGCTACATATAAGATTACGGTAAACGGCACGCCGTTTGAATTTGTTGCGGCAACGCCGAAAAAAGCCCATGAAGAGGAATGGGCTGTTACGAAGAATCCTTCCATAGCTCTCCCCGGAACGGCGACTAAATTCTGTGCAAACTGCACTCACGATTTCAAAACCACTGTGGAATTGCCCGTTCTTACCTCCGACAACGCGGGGAGCGGTAAGTTCTATTCGTCCGTGACCCAAAAGCCAACCTGTACCGATAACGGAAAAATTACATATACGGTTTCGCAAGCCAAATTGCAAGAGCTTTTCGGCGGCGCAACGTTAAAATCCTTCGAAATTACCGAGGACAACGATTTGCAGGCTACGGGGCACAGTTACGAATTGGAAAAAAACGCAAAGCAGGCGACAAAAAGATGTAAAAACAGCGGCTGCCACGACACGCAGATAATAACATGGGAAAAAGATTTTCCCGCAGGCGGAGCGGCGAGGGATAAAGCGGTAAAAATAGAAAGCGGAAAATATAATTGGGTGCTGACGGAGCAATGTCAGCTCTGGTATACTTTTAACGTCACCAAATCGGGGCTTTACAAGTTAATGTTCACGTATCTCGAAAAACCGGCGCTTAAATCTAACGTTGCAACGTTTTGTTTTAACAGGGCAGACATTGTGAACGACAACGGAACGTCGTCTATGGTTATTAACCGTAATACGGTTGGCGCCGCTTATCAGGAAAAGGTTGTTTTGACTTATTTTGAAGAAGGAGGTTTTATCGCAAACCGTTACGCGCCCGAATCGCTTGTAATGAACTTTACGCCGGAGGACGTGGGCAAAAAAGTGGTTTTGCAACTTCAGTTGAATGTTGCGGACAAATTGGATTGCGTGATAGAGGTTGATATCCCCGAAGACAATACCCCCGCGCCTTTGCCCAAATTAGCGTTTGGCGCCAACGATTATACGTTTGAGGCAAACGCGGTTACTAATTTCGAATTTACTTCCGCAACTGCCAAACAGTATTCGGTGAGCGCCTCCGACGGCGTTTCGGTAGGTTTGGAACGTGCGGACGGAACTTATGCCGACCTCATTAGCGACGACGGCAAAGTGGTAAACTTTGAAATGGCTGCCGGCGAAACCGTAACGCTTTTCGTTATTTCTTCGTCTTCGGGACAGAAGACCGTAACGATAGGCGACGCCGTTGAAGAAGGCGCTCTTACATTGCATAAAGGCGGAAAACTTCCGGTAAGTACAAGGTACCGTGACGTTGTGGTGTTTATCGTAGGCGACGACTACGAAGAAGGACAATACAACCTTGTATTGAGCGGTGGCACGGCATTCGGTACATGTAATTTCTATATGACCGTAAACGATACCGACGACTGGAACCAGATGACCAAAGGTCTTTACGTGTTCCCTCAAAGCAATCCCACTGTCGGAACGGGGATAATGGAAGGGTTTACCCGTTACGAGGGGCACAACGTAACCGGTACGTTTAAAGCGGGAGACAAAATCGCTTTGGCGCATTACAATATGTCAAGTGCGGCGCAATTTGAGGTTGAACTGGTGCCCGCCGCTTAATCAATAGACTTATTTCATTCTCCGATTTTAAATTCCGAATTTCAGGGAACCCGCCAGCGCTTTAAAAGCGCGGGCGGGTTTTCGGCTTGTGCGGCTTTTTGAGCGCATTTATTGCCGTTTTACCTTTAAAACCGCTTTACAAATAATAAAATATCTGCTAAAATATCAACGCTGTAAATTTCACACCCGAAGGGCGGGCGCTCCGTGACGGTAAATCTTTCATGCCGTAATAAGCGCCTTTAAACCGCGCTTTCGGGGAGGTTAAACGGAGGAATAATTATGGCGGTAATTTCAATGAAACAACTGCTCGAAGCGGGCGTACACTTCGGGCACCAGACGAGAAAGTGGAACCCCAAGATGGCTAAATACATCTACGCGGCTCGCAACGACATTCACATCATCGATTTGCAGGTGACTGTGGATCTTATCGAAGAAGCGTACAAATACGTTTGCGAAAGCGTTAAACAGGGTAAAACCATACTCTTTGTAGGTACTAAAAAGCAGGCGCAGGAAGCCGTTAAAGAAGAGGCGGAGCGTTGCGGAATGTACTACGTAAACAGCCGTTGGCTGGGCGGCACGCTCACCAACTTCAAAACCATTCGCACCCGTATCGACAGAATGGTAAAAATCGAAAAAATGGAACAGAGCGGCGAGTTCGACCTTCTTCCCAAAAAAGAAGTGGCTAAACTCAAAGAAGAATACGACAAACTCGTTACCAACCTCGGCGGTATAAGAGAAATGAACAGGCTCCCCGGCGTTATGTTCGTGGTAGACCCTCATAACGAGGATATCGCGGTTGCCGAAGCCCGCAAACTCAATATCCCCATCGTGGCTATCACCGACACCAACTGCGACCCCGACCTCATCGACTACGTAATCCCCGGCAACGACGACGCTATAAGGGCGGTTAAACTCATTTCTTCCGTAATCGCAAACGCGGTTATCGAAGCTAATCAGGGCGAAACCCCCGTTCTTCCCGTAGAAGAAAGCGAACCCGTAGATATCGAAGAAGTAGTGGCTAACGAAGTTCCCGCTGAAGAAAAAGCGGAGTAATCGAGGAGGATTAATTATTATGGCATTCACTGCACAGGACGTTAAGGATTTACGCGAAAAGAGCGGCGCAGGCATGCTCGACTGCAAAAAGGCGCTTATGGACGCAGACGGCGACATGGAAAAGGCGGCAGACCTTTTGAGAGAGCGCGGAATAGCCAAAGCCGTTAAAAAAGAGGGCAGAATCGCAGCCGAAGGCGCTGTCGGCGCATACGTGTGCGATAAGTGCGGAGTCGGCGTGTTGATCGAAATCAACAGCGAAAGCGACTTTGTTTCCCGCGGAGACAAATTTCACGAAATTATAGATAAAGTTGCAAAGGTCGTTGCGGAAAACAAACCCGCGGACGTAGACGCGCTCAACGAGTGCAAACTCGACGGCGTAACCGTAAAGGACTATATAACAAACGCAACCGCGGTTATAGGTGAAAAAATCTCTATCCGCCGTTTCGCAATCTTCGAAACCAAGGGCAAAATAGAAACTTATATCCACATGGGCGGCAAGGTCGGCGTTATGGTCGAGGCGGTAGACGTAAAAGCCGGCAGTGAAGAAACCCTTCACGACGTAGCTTTGCAAATCGCGGCTTCCAAACCCCTTTATCTCGTTCCTTCCGAAGTTCCCGCCGAAGTTCTTGCAAAAGAAAAGGAAATTATGCTCGTTCAGATGCAGAACGACGAAAAGAACAAGAATAAGCCCGTTGCTATCCTTGAAAAGATTATAGACGGAAAAATGGGCAAGTACTATTCCGAAAACTGCCTTATGGAACAGGCGTTCGTAAAGGACGACAGCCAGAAGGTTACGCAGGTTATCGGAAATAAGTTCAAAGTTGTCCGCTTCACCCGTTTTGAAATGGGCGAAGGACTCGAAAAGAAGAGCGAAAACCTTCAAGACGAAGTTCAGAAGCAAATCGACGCAATGAAAAAGTAATTTTCAATTTAATACGCGTTACGCCCGCGGCTTTTCAGCCGCGGGCGTTTTTTAATTCTTATCCTTTAACGGTTAAGTTAATATATTATCAAAAGTTTCGTCGAATACTTCGCATATTTTTGATAGCATTTCAAAACTCGGTTCGCGTTGAGCCGTTTCCCAGGACGCAACGGTGCGATAAGACACATAGAGTATTGCGGCAAGTTTCTTTCTTGACATTTTTTTGGTTTTTCTCAAACTTTTTAAGTTCTCTGCAAATCTTAACTTTATCATATTGTTATAATATAATTTCACCCGATATTTTCCGCGATATGCCAAAAAATGTAGCGGCATTTTTACAAAGTATTATGCCGCAAAGCTGATATTTTTCATTTTTGGCAATAATTGTCAATAGTGTTGATTTTTAACGATATATCTGCTATAATATTGCGGAAAAGTAAATTTATAAGGGGTAATGTATGCCGCCTAAATATAAAAGGGTGCTAATTAAACTTTCGGGCGAGGCTCTTGCGGGCAAACAGGGTCACGGCCTTGACGAAAACGTAATTTCCGGCGTTGTGGAGCAGATTAAAGCCGTGCACGATATGGGCGTAGAAATCGCGCTCGTCATCGGCGGGGGAAACTTCTGGCGCGGAAGGCAGGGCAAGCAGATGGACAGAACCACAGCCGACCACATGGGTATGCTCGCCACGGTTATGAACTCGCTCGCTATGATGGATGCGCTTGAACAGAGGGGGATACCCACCCGCGTGCAAACCGCGCTTATTATGACGTCGGTTGCCGAGCCCTATATCCTGCGCAAAGCCTTGCATCATTTCGAAAAGGGCAGGGTAGTTATTATGGCTTGCGGCACGGGCAATCCTTATTGCTCAACCGATACCGCGGCGGCGCAGAGGGCTTGCGAAATTCAGGCCGATTTGTTGCTTATGGCTAAAAACATAGACGGCATTTACGACAGCGACCCCAAGCTCAATCCCAAAGCCCAAAAATACGAGCATATAAAGTATATAGATATAATCAATAACGGCATAAAAGCAATGGACACCACCGCCGCAACCATGTGTATGGAAAACAATATCCCCGTACTTGCGTTCGGCCTCGACGAAAAGAATTCCATTATAAAAGCAGTATGCGGCGAGCATATGGGCACGATAATAGACAATAATTAATTGCGTAACGGCAACTTAAATCAAAATAAATTGGAGAAAATAATTTTATGTTAGACAACGAACAGGTAGAAGAAATTTTGCTCGTCCTCGACGATAAACTCACTAAAACCGTAAGCGTTTTAAAAGAAGAATACGCTTCCGTGCGCGCAGGCAGAGCAAACCCGCACATACTCGACAAAGTAACCGTCGACTATTACGGCGCTCCCACGCCCGTTACGCAGACTTCTAACATTTCCGTTCAGGAAGGCAGGTGCCTCGTAATCGCTCCTTGGGACGTCTCTCTCTTAAAGGGCATAGAAAAGGCTATTCAGCAGTCAAACATAGGCATCACGCCCACCAACGACGGCAAGGTTATCCGCCTCGCTTTCCCCCAGCTTACCGAAGAGCGTAGAAAAGAACTCTCCAAGCAGGTTCGCAAAATGGGTGAGGACGCAAAGGTTGCGGAAAGGAATATCCGCCGCGACGCATTGGAACAGCTTAAAAAGTTAAAAAACGATAAAATTCTCTCGGAAGACGAATACGCCGCGTGCGAAAAGGACGTTGAAAAGGCGGTTTCGGACGCCATTGCGGAAGTGGATTCCGCGGTAGCTGCCAAAGAAAAGGAGATAATGACCGTTTAATGAAAGTGGAACAGCCCGTTAAAATCCCGCTCCACGTAGGGCTAATTATGGACGGCAACGGCAGGTGGGCTAAAAAACGGCGCATGCCGAGGAGTTTCGGCCATGGCGCGGGAATGAATGCTATGATTCGCCTTGCCGAGGTCGCTTCGGAGCGCGGTGTAAAATACCTCACCGTTTATACGCTTTCTACGGAAAATCTTTCGCGTCCGCAGGACGAACTCGAAGGGCTTTATAACCTTTTCAGGAGTTATTTCACTTCCAACGTAAAAAAACTGTATAAAAAGAACTCTGCGGTTAAAATTATAGGCGATATATCCGTCTTGCCGCAAGACGTTCAAAAATTGTTAACGGACGGCGAGGCGGGTTCGCCCCCAAACGCGGAGTTTACCCTCGTTTTCGCCATAAACTACGGGGCGCAGTCGGAAATCCTGCGCGCCGCCAATCTTGCCGCCGAACGCGGCGAAAAGCTGGATAAAGAAGGGTTTGAAAAACTGCTCTATACTAACGGCTTGCCCTATCCCGATTTGATTATCCGCACCGGCGGGGAAATAAGACTCTCCAATTTTCTCGCATATCAGGCGGCATACGCCGAATTGTATTTTACCGACGTTCTCTTTCCCGATTTCGATAAAAGGGAGTTCGACAAGGCGCTCAACGAGTACGCCCGTCGGGAACGGCGCTACGGCAAGGTAAAATAAGCGTTTTAAATTTGATATAAGGAAGTAGACGATTTGTCAGAACAGACACAAAACGACGGGCTTCAAACCGTCAACGCAGAAACTAAAAACAAATCTTCGCTGAAAGCGAGGGTAATAACCGCCGTATGCTACGTTTTGGTTTGGTTTGCGCTCACCGCGCTCAAATGGTGCGTGCCGGGCGGCTGGGGCTCGCTCGGTTTCGACGCAGCCTTTTGCGCGGTTTCGGTTATAGGCTCCTATGAGTTTATGCGCGCGATAGACCGCAGGCAAAGCGGTGTAAATTGCAAGATATCCACCCCTCAACGGGCGGTTTCAATCGCCTTTTGCGCGGTTTCGGTTCCGCTTTACGTATTTATCGAATCGATTCCCCAAACGCGCGGTTCGGGCTTTTTGGCTGTTGCCGTTGCGTTCACCATATACACAATGTTCCTTGCGGCTACTTCGGTTTTCGACCATAACCGCAGTTCGGTAAAGGGCACCGTTTACAGCATATTCTGTATGCTCTACTGCGGAGTGCTTTCGGCAATGCTTTCCGCGGTAAACCACATAAAAACAAACTCCGTTGCGGCTATTTTAACGCTCTTTTTCGTGGCGGTGTTCACCGACTCGGGCGCGTTCATTTTTGGCAGTCTGTTAAAGAAATACCTGCCCGCAAAACTTGCGCCCCAGCTTTCTCCTAACAAAACCGTAATAGGCGCCGTCGGCGGCGTCATAGGAGGAATAGCCGGCTCCGTAATTGCATTTTATATTATGTACGGCTTCGGCGGTATCAACGAAACCGTATTTTTAACACGGTTTAACGACGTTTTCCTCTCCGTAAAGAGCGAAACTTTCCCGCCGTTGCTCTCCTTCATAATAATAGGCGCGTGCACGTCGATAATGTGCCAGATAGGCGACCTGTTCGAAAGCGCGGTAAAGCGCGAGTGCGGCGTTAAAGATATGGGCAATATTCTCCCCGGACACGGCGGCATATTAGACAGGTTTGACAGTATGCTGTACAGTAGCGTAGTCGTGCTGTTCTCGTTCGGAACGGTATTTTAAATAATCTTGCCGCTTTGTCGTGCGAAAATCGAACAAAATAAATTAAAAAATAAAAAATGCCGTCCGCACGGCGTTTTTTGTCATTAAATAAAAATTATCGGGTATAATATTTATGAAAAAGATTGCGTTAATAGGCTCAACCGGCTCAATCGGAACGCAGGTTCTCGAAGCGGTGCGCCGTCATCCCAACAGCTTCAAAATAGTTGCTTTGGCGGCTAATTCCAACTCAAAAGAATTCCAAAGGCAGGTAAAGGAGTTTTCTCCCGTATTGTTTGCGGCGGCTTCCGAAGACAAGGCAAAGGCTCTCAAATGCGCCGAGTTTCACGACGCCGATATCGTTTTTAACGCGGCTACGGGCTTCGCGGGGCTCGAATACAGCCTCAAAGCTCTCCGCGCAGGCAAAGACCTTGCGCTCGCCAATAAAGAGACGCTGGTTTGCGGCGGCGAACTTGTAACCCGCCTTGCCGATTCCAAGGGCGCGGCTATAATCCCCGTAGACAGCGAACACTCCGCAATCTGGCAGTGCCTCGGCTACGACAGAAAAGCCTCTTTTAAAAAACTTATAATCACGGCTAGCGGCGGGGCTTTCCGCGGCTACACGGCAGAGCAGCTCAAAAACGTCACGCCGGAGCAGGCGTTAAACCACCCCACGTGGCACATGGGCAAAAAAATAACGGTAGACAGCGCCACGCTTATGAATAAGGCTTACGAGATGATCGAAGCGCACGAGCTCTATAACGCTCCCTATTCTAAAATAGACGCCGTCCTCCAACCCACCAGCGTGGTCCATTCCCTTGTGGAGTTTGCCGACGGCGCGGTTATGGCGCAGCTCGGCACGCCCGATATGCAAGTGCCCGTCCAGCTCGCGCTCACCTATCCCAAGCGCATGACCACCGCGGCTAAATCTTTGAGCTTTAAACAGCTTTTAACGATAGAGTTTATTCCCCTTTCTAAAAAGGAATATCCGCTATTCGATCTCGCGTTGAAATACGGCAAAGAGGGAGGTACTCTCCCGTGCGCGCTTAACGCCGCCGACGAGGTTGCGGTCAAGGCTTTCCTCGACGGAAAAATCGCGTTCACCGACATATATACCGCGGTTGCGCAGGTTATGTCAACCACCGTGCGCGACGAAATCGTCAGCTTCAAACAGCTCGAAGAGGTGGACCGCACCGCCCGCTGGAAGGCGCAAAAAATAATTTATAAACTTTCAAAGTAATCCGCGGAACGGTTTTCGCCTGCCGGGGATAAGGTATTCGATGAATTTACTTTCTGTTTCTTCGGTGGCGGCTACCGTAGGTTCGGTATTGCTTGCCATACTCATTTTGCTCGTAATGATAACCGTGCACGAATTCGGCCACTATCTTGCGGGCAAAGCGTTAAAATTCAAAATAAACGAGTTTGCCATAGGCTTCGGACCCAAGCTGTTTAAACGCGCGTCAAAAAAGACGGGTGAACTCTTCTCTATAAGGCTTTTGCCCCTCGGCGGGTTTTGCGCCTTCGAAGGAGAGGACGGCGACGGCGAAGAGAGCAGTGAAAACGCGTTCACAAAAAAAGCGCCCTGGAAGAGAATAATAGTCCTTGTTGCCGGACCGTTAATGAACTATCTTCTGGCGCTTTTGCTTATAATTGTCTCTATGTTCGCATTCGGTCAGCCCGTCTACAAAGTGGGCAGCGTAGCCGCGGAAGAGGGCGCAGACCCCGCAATATATGCCGAATACAGCTTAAAAGAGGACGACCTCATTTTAAAAGTGGACGGTAAAAGAATATACCTTATCACCGATATGATGTCCGCGCTCAAAGGCAAAACGGAGGGCGAAAAGGTGCCCGTAACCGTCAGCCGCGGCGGTAAAGAAATTACGCAACAGGTCGCGCTCCGTGCCGACTGCGACTTTCAGAGTTCTGAAGAGGTGAGCAAAATCTGGCGCGCCTTGGGACTCGGAACGGTTATAAAGGACGACGGGCTCAAATACTGGGACGTCTCCGCTGAAAGTTACCGTTTCGGTTTTTTCGAAACTCTGGGCAATTCCTTTGTTTATTCCTTTAAGATTGCGGGCACTATCTTCAAGGTTCTGGGCGAACTGTTGACGGGGCACATAGGTCTTTCGTCTATGGGTGGACCCGTAACAACAATAAAACTCACCTCGCAACTTGCCGTGCAAAGCGCGCAGTCGTTCTTTGAAATCGCGGCATATATAGGGGTCAATCTTGCAGTTTTCAATCTGTTGCCAATCCCCGCGCTGGACGGTAGCAAAGTGGTGTTCTGCTTAATTGAGTGGATTTTCCGCAAGCCCGTGCCGCGCAAAATAGAGGCGATCATTCACTCCGTAGGCTTCGTCCTTATACTGTTGTTTGCCGTGGTCGTGGATATTTTGCAGTTCGCCAAGTGTTGATAATATTTAGTAAATTAAGCCGCCCCGCACGTAAAGCGTGCGGGGCGGTGTTTTCGTTCATTGAATTCAGTCCTCTATACCCAGTAAATAATCGGTGGTAACGTTAAAGTACTTCGCTATTTTTACAAGCGTATCGAAATCGGGTTCGCGTTGCCCCGTCTCCCAAAGACTTATCGTCTGATTGGTTACGCCGAATTCTTCGCTCAATGTCCGTTGAGAAATATCCTTATCACAACGCAATAATTTTAAAATTTTACCAAAAGAATTATTGTTCACGGTAAAATTTTAACACTATTATCCAACAAATTGTTGACTTCCAACAGATAGTTGGATATAATTGTGTTATTGAAACTTATTGCCGTTTTAATTCGGTTGCCGCAATTATTTTAATGTTGTAACGCTGTCATATTGAGCGGAGCGTTAGCGTAGTCGAAATATCCGGTTTGAGTTTAGGAATAGTTTCAATCTAACCGCGCCCGAGTATTGTTCGGATTCTTCACTAATGTTGCGGCATAGCCGCCGATACGACAGAATGACAATAGTATAAAAATAACCGGCAACTTTTGCGTAACGGTTAATCTTCCGTGCCCAGTAAATAATCGGTGGTAACGTTAAAAAATTTGGCTATATTCACCAAAGTATCAATACTAGGTTCGCGCTGTCCGGATTCCCAAGAAGAAATCGTTTGTCTGCTAACAGAAAAAATATTTCCGAGATCGGGTTGCGATAAATTTTTTTCAGTTCTCAATTCTCTCAAATTTTTTCCAAACTCGTTATCTTTCATATAAGAAATTATAGTGTTATATTTATACTTTTACTTAACAAGACACTAAACGTAGCGTGTAGCTTTAACAAAAGAGGTAAAAATGAAATCCGTTTTAAACGAATTGTTTATGAAAATCAACGAAGAACTCGATATGGGCGACCAATATAACGACCTTACCGATACATATAACGGCAAATATAATAAACTGTTGAGCGCGCTTGACGGAGTTCAAAAAGATCAACTTTCCGCCTTGTTTGAAATTGGCAATTTAATACTACATTCTGGCAATTTCGAATTTTTTAAAGAGGGATTCAGACTCGGCATATTGACTGTTAACGAACTGAACGAAAAGTAGATTCAATCATAAAAGACCCGCCCCGACCGTTTTCGGTCGGGGCGGGATATTTTTTAATCTTGTTTATTCTGCGGGGGCTTCTTCCGCTTTCGCTTTTATCGTAGCCGCCGCCTGAACGGTGCGAACCTGCTTTACAAAAGGCTTTACCGAGAGGAGCAACGCGCCCACGGCAACGCACACCGCCGCGTCTATAAACACGTACGAGTTATAGCCCAGGCTGTAAACCCACACGTTGTCTAACGTGGAGTATTCCGAAAACGCGTACACGCCCGAAAGCACGTGACATATAAAGCGCAAAGCGCACGCGCAAATCGCGCCCAGCGCAAACTGTATCTGCGGCAATTTGTCCATCTTCTTGACTTTTGCAAACGCTCCCGCAATGCCTATCGAGGTAAACGCAACGGGGTAATCCAAAAGAAATTGAGCGGGGTGAATAATAAAGGGGTCCTGAACGGCTTGAAGCGTTCCGTACACCAGACCCGCAAGTATGCCCTTGCGAAGCCCGTACATATAAGAGTAGAGCATGAGGGGCACCAGCGAAGCGAGCGTAACCGAACCGCCCTGCGGCATGTCGACAACCTTTATGTAAGAGAGCGCAAAGCTCATTGCAATGCACACCGCCGCATAAGATATAGATTTGGAATCGAATTCTTTCTTTTCGCCCTTGCCGCCGAAAACCGCCGTAAGCGCAAGCGCGGCAATTATAACCGCCGTCGTAACGCATAAAACCGCGTTTTCCGTAACGGTAATAACCGCCCCGTTGTTTTCTTCGGCGGAGCCTCCCGTATAGTATACGGTAAGGCATACAAACAGCGCTATAAACGCGGCGCCGAAGAGCGACGCAACCGTCAAAAGCGTTATTTTAAACGTCTTTTTGGAAAAGAGCGATGAGATATAACCCGCCGAGATTCCCGCAACGGCAATACCGCATAAAATCGTTACGGGTATCATTACCAGCCCTAAAATCTGCGGGTATTCGGCGTAACCCTTTTCGGCTATCTTCGCGTATCCCAGCGACAGCATTGTCACTATTACCACTATAACGAAGCCGCACGCAAGCGCCGCCGCTGTACGGATAAACTGTTTTAAAAAGTCCGGCTTTTTAAGCCTGACCAGTATACCCGCCGCAATAAGCACTGCCGCCAGCGCTATCGCGGTATACATAAATACCTTTGTCAAAAGGTCGGTCGCGTACTCTGTCCAAATTTCTTCGTACAGGTAGTACTTGTTGCCGTCTTCGTACGGTATGCGGTCGAAGAACGAACTCAAAAGTTGCATAAAAACTCCTTCTACCGCCGAAAAAATAAAACGCCCCCACAAAAAAATTAGGGAACGCCGAAAATTCTCTTTGTCTTATCGCTCAACCATTACGTTGCCGATTCAAAGGGTATAATCTCAGCCCGCATAAAAATTTACGGACACCCCCGACGGTATTTAATTTATAAAAATTATAAAATATATGGTTTGCAATGTCAAACGATTTGATATATAATAAACCCGAGGTTTAAAATGACTTATAATTTTTTCGCTTATCTTGACAGAATGAAGTATATCCGCCGCTGGCAGCTTATGCGCTCCGTCCGCGACGAAAATATTATGGAGCATTCACAGCAGGTCGCAATGTTCGCCCATGCGCTTGCTGTGATTAACAATAAAATTTTCGGCGGTAACGCCTCGGCGGATAAGGCCGTCCGCTTCGCCGTTTTTCACGAATGTGCGGAGGTCATGACGGGCGATCTCCCCACGCCGATAAAATATTTTAACAATTCCATTACCGGCGCGTATAAACAGCTCGAAGACCGCGCGGCGGATAAACTCCTCCGCACTTTGCCAGAAGAGCTTGAAGAGGAGTACGCCTCGGCGTTAAAGCCCGACGCGGATTGTTATGAATATAAGTTGATGAAGGCGGCGGACAGGCTCTCCGCATACGTCAAGTGCCTTGAAGAACTCCGTTGCGGCAACACCGAATTTTTAAGCGCAAAAAAGAGCATAGAACTAGATTTGCGCTCGCGCGGCATGCCGGAAGTGGATTATTTTTTAAAAAACTTTATTCCCGCGTTTTCGCTTACCCTCGACGAACTCGAAGGTTTTTAAAGGGAGAGATTTGTAAATAAGCCCGCGCTGCGCCTGAATTCAGGCGCAGCGCGGGCTATTATTATTTATGATATTCTTCAAAAAGGTCGTTAGGAGTGCATTCGAGTATATCGCACAACGCTTCCATAATCTCAAACTTTATGCTTTTGGTGCGGTTATAAACCAAGTTGTTAAAATTTTGAAAACTCAATCCCAGCTGTTTATTGAGCCAATATTTCGTTTTACCTTTTTCTTGTAAAATTTCCAGAACGCGCAGTTTCAACCGACTAATCTCCTCATTATATAATGTGTTGATTATATAATGAAAAAATGCTTGACAAGTAGACATTAATAGTAATATAATGTTTCAAATACCTAATGCATACATTAGATATTTAAAACAACGGATTCTTGTTTTTTTTGTCGTAAGTTTATTTTGGAGGTTAAAATATGGTTAAGTGCAAAGACTGCGGCACGGAGTACGAGGGGGAGTTTTGCCCGGAGTGCGGATTGCCTGCTGAAAGGATTTGTCCGCAGTGTGGTAAAAAGGGTGAGTCGGCCGCGCGTTTTTGCAATGTGTGCGGTTATGCGTTTGACGCTAAACACGCGGCGGACGTGTCGTTCGGTCGGGACGAGCTCGTTAAAACCGCCAATGCAATGGCAACTGATAAAATAATCGCTACGTTTTTTAAATATGCGGTAGTGGGGCTTTTTGGCTTGCTGTCGCTTTTGATGTTCGCCTTTTATGCCGCTCCGGCTGATCAAGACCCGTTGGGGTTGGGGCTTTCGAGCGGAAACCTTTATGCCAGAGCCTTTAACTGGATAACGGGAAATTACGAAATATATATGATGACCGTTGACGGCGTGCAAACGGTTGACTATGTTAAGTTTGTCGCGTGTATACTTCTCGGATTAATGCCATTATTGGGAGTCTTTTTTTTAATAACCATTATTTGTATGGCTTTTACAGGCAATAAAAAAATGAAAAAATTAGAAACGGGAACGTTGTTTTACACATTATTATATATCGCGGTCGCGGCGTATCTAATGATTGATGCGCAAAACACCGGAATGAAAATCGGCGCCGCGCCGATATTGATGGCGGCTTTTTCGTCGGTTACTTTTATTTTGGAAATAATTTTGTTATTGCTGCGCAAATCTTTTTACAGGCGTTGTCCGGAATATGATAATTTAAGCTGAATGCCGTCCGTTAAAATACTAAACCCCCGCGCAACCGCACGGGGGTGATTTTATTTATATTCAGTTTTAATTCGGAAACCGCCTCCGCACGGTGCCCCTTTGGGCTGCTCGGATTATTCCGCGCGGCTCGTAATGCGCCTTACTTGCCGCTAAAATTCAAACCGTGAGTGGAATCAGGTCTCCTCCGTAAAGTTGTACATCGGACCGTACCTTCCTTATTTTTCTACCGTTTTGGCGAAGTAAAGAATGATTTTCATGGTTTACCTCCTCGGTAAAGGGTGTTCTTCTTATATTGTGGAACGGCACCCATGGTTCCCGTTCCTAAAAAATAACCTTGACCCGCTTTCGCGGCTACTTCTCCTTCATAGAAATGCTCCGTGAATTAAAATGTTGACGTCAAACATTTTTTGTGAGTTATTTTCTTTTTGTACCTTAATTGTAACACGTTATTTTTATTTGTCAATACCTTTTTCAAATGTTTCACGGAAAATTTTTTAAAATAAAAAAAGCGCGCTCAAATTCGCTTAACTTTTTTTTTAGTTTAGCGTATAATGTGGTGGTTGTAAAATAGTTCCGCTGTTCGGCTACGCTCAAGCGGAACGATAAAGGTACTATTCCGGTTACAACAGCGTAGCTAGACACTTTATATTCAAAGGAGAAAGTTATGTTTGAAGGCAATTCGGCTCTGGGTTTCGTCGCGGTTCTTGCGATAATCCTGTTTACCACAAAACTTTTAGGCTTGATATTCAGGCGCATAGGTCTGCCGCAGGTGCTCGGCTACATTATCGCGGGTATCATAATAGGCCCCGCAATATTCGGCGATTTCTGCGGATTTTCGCTCATCGGCTTCGAGGGCAAGGAATACACCGCGTTGCTCGTGCTCCCCAAAGAAAACGCGCTCGCCATTTTTGCCAAAATCGGCGTTCTGTTCCTTATGTTCTCCACCGGACTGGAAACTAACATAAAAGAACTCAAATCCGCGGGGCTCGCCTCTACGCTCATTGCGTGCGCGGGCGTGGCTGTTCCCATGGCGTTTGGAATTTTGATTTCTTTACCTTTCAGCGAAATCGGTCTGGGCGTAACAAATATTTATAATTGCGTATTCGTAGGCGCGATTCTCACGGCAACGTCGGTTGCCATCACTGTTTCCGTTTTAAAGGAACTCGGCAAAATCAATTCAAAGCTCGGCACAACAATAGTTTCCGCGGCTATAATTGACGACGTTATCGGTATAGTCGTTTTGTCGGTAATAACCGGTATAGCAAACGCGGGCGGTTCGGCGGATCTTACGGGTTTCGATTGGTTCAAGGCGCAGTGGTGGGGCACGCTCATTATGATAGTGGCATTTTTCGTTGTCGGCATAGGTTTGGGCTTCCTTATCTCCAAGCTGTTCCGCTGGCTTGAAAAAAAGTGGCCCAACACCCGCCGTTTGCCTGTCTTTTCCATAGTGGTATGCTTCCTTTACAGCTGGGTGGCGGAAGAAATTTTCGGCGTTGCCGATATTACGGGCGCGTTCCTTGCGGGCGTGGTCCTCTCAACTGCGCACAGGTCGAGCGAATACACGGATAAAAAGGTCGAAGTAAACACATATACGATGTTTGCGCCCGTTTTCTTTGCCAATATCGGCATCACCAGCATCTCGTTTTCGGAGGGGATGTCGGGCTGGCTCTTCCTTTTTGCCGCCCTCACGGTGCTGTTGGGTCTTATAGGTAAAATCGTCGGTTGCGGCGTCGTTGCAAAGTGCTTTAAGTACGGCTGGCGCGAGAGCGCTATCGCAGGCGTCGGCATGATGGCGCGAGGCGAAGTGGCTCTTATCGTTACGGGCAAGGCTATGGAAGCGGGGCTCTCCGGCGAATTTATGATAATGACGGTTTTGCTTATTCTCGTATCTTCTATACTTACGCCCATACTGTTAAAAGTGCTTTACGGCAAGGATAAGGGCGCGCTTCCCCCTTCGGGAGACGGTGAAGAGGGGACTTCGCCCGAACTCGGCGCCGGTCACGCCGCCGCCGAACACCTCGGCACGGCGGATCCCGTTAACGAATCTCAAAAATAAAATTAAGCCCCGCGCTTTTAAAGCGCGGGGCTTTTCGTTTGATTATTTACGGCTCTCCGCGTTACCCGCGGGAAAGCATCCAGTTTTTAACGTCTTCGCGTTCAATGGGAACAATGTTCTCATTAGGATACTTCGACAAGTGTCCTCCGTACGTATAGATAAAATATTTTCCCTCGTTTGTTATGTAAAGCGTTTCTTCGTAGCCGTCGGGGTCGCCCGGTTTGCCGAACGTGAATTTTTTATCAACGGTGGAGTTGGACGTGTCGTAAAGAATATTGTTTATCTCTTTACACATAGCAAATCATCTCCCGATTTTATCACGAAGCGATTTTAACATTATTCCGCGCCGTTGTCAATACAAAAATTATTTTGCGTGTATTTTCCCGTTAAAATGTTAATTTATAAATTTTTATGCTCGGTTTCCGCAAAAAAATAAACTGCCCGTAAAGTAAAATTACTTGACAACGCGCGTCAGGCGTAGTAAACTTATACGCGTAGTTTATGGACAAATTTTCGTTTATACAGCTCTGGGATACATACCGCGGATTGCTCACGCCTACGCAGGGGGAAATTACCGATATGTATTTCAACCTCGATTTAACGCCTTCGGAAATAGCCGCCGAAAAGGGCATAACCCGTCAGGGCGTTTCCGAGTGTTTGAAAACGTGCAAGGCACAACTTGAAGAATACGAAGAAAAGCTCGGCTTTTGCGCCGCGCTGAACGAGCTCGCGCTTAATCTTTCCTTTATGGCAAAGGATGCGCGCGACTGGGCTGAAAGTTTTAAAAAAGCCCACCCCGAGTTTGCCGCGGAGATAGGCGGACTTATCGGTATTTTGAATAAAGATTATACCAAAGAGGCAAAATCCGCGCTTACGGATGCCGATAGGACGGGGAATATGCGCGGGGCAACGGTAAATTCGACGGGTAAACTTATTTAAAGCGTGCAAGCGTGAGGAGGGACTGATGGGGGCTTTTTCTTCCCTTTCGGACAGATTAAATCATATATTTTCAAAACTCACCAAGCGCGGCAGGCTTACCGAGCTTGAAATAAAAACCGCCATGCGCGAGGTGCGCGTCGCGCTTCTGGAAGCGGACGTAAATATTCAGGTCGCAAAAAAATTCTGCGCCGACGTATCCGAAAAGGCCGTGGGGCAGGAAATTTTAAAGAGCCTCAATCCCGCGCAACAGGTAATTAAGATAGTAAACGACGAGCTTATCGCGCTCATGGGTTCAAGCAACCAAAAGCTCGCGATAGCCCCCAAACCGCCCACGGTAATAATGATGTGCGGCTTACAGGGCGCGGGCAAAACTACGATGTGCGGCAAACTCGCCGTAAATTTAAAAAAGAGCGGCAAAAAACCGCTTTTGGTCGCCTGCGACGTATACCGTCCCGCGGCGATCAACCAGCTCAAAGTGGTGGGTGGAAACGCGGGTGCCGAAGTGTTTGAAAAGGGAACTCAAAACCCCGTAAAAACCGCAAAAGAGGCGGTGGAATACGCCCGTTCGATGGGCTTCGACACCGTAGTTATAGATACTGCGGGGCGGCTTGAAATAGACGAACCCTTAATGCAGGAACTCGAAAATATCAAAAAGAACGTAGAAGTTTCCGAAATTCTGCTCACCGTAGACAGTATGATGGGTCAGGTCGCTGTAAACGTAGCAAAAGCCTTTAACGAGCGGCTCGAAGTCACCGGCGTAATTTTAACCAAACTTGACGGCGACACCCGCGGCGGCGCCTGCCTTTCGATAAAAGCGGTAACGGGCAAACCCGTAAAGTTTATCGGCGTCGGAGAAAAACTCACCGACCTCGAACCTTTTTATCCGGACAGAATGGCATCGCGCATACTCGGTATGGGCGACGTGCTCACTCTCATAGAAAAGGCGCAGGAAGCGGTTACCGAAGAGCAGGCAAAGGCGATGCAGAAAAAAATGCTCGAAAATTCCTTTACCCTCGAAGATTACCTCACTCAGTTCGAAAGTATGAAAAAGATGGGCGGCGCACAGGCGTTGCTTGCAATGATGCCGGGCGTGGGAGGCAAGGTCAAAGCCGAAGACATAGACGAGAGCCGTATCGAGCGCACAAAGGCTATTATACTTTCCATGACGAGGCGAGAGCGCGCCGAGCCTTCCATAATAAATTCCTCGCGCAAAAGGCGCATAGCGGCGGGTTCGGGCACCAGCGTACAGGAGATAAACCAGCTGTTGAAGCAGTTCGAGCAGACTAAAATGCTAATGAAGCAGTTGCGTTCCGGCAAACGCAGATTGCCTTTCTAAATAAGCTAAAATAAAAATTTTTATATATTCAGGAGAAAACTAAAATGGCAGTAAAAATGAGACTTACGAGAATGGGCGATAAGAAGAGCCCTTTCTACCGCGTAGTTGTAATCGATTCGAGAAAGGCTCGTTCGGGCGAATATATCGATAAAATCGGTTATGTGGACCCCCTCAAAACTCCCGCGGAAATCAACATCGACGTTGAAAAGGCAAAAGACTGGCTTTCCAAGGGCGTACAGCCTACCGAAACGGTTAAAAGCTACCTCGTAAAGGCGGGTGTCATCACTCTTCCGGAAGGACATAAGGCAGCGCCCAAGACCAACGACAAAAAGAAAAAGTCTTAATTAACCGGTGCATAAACTCCGCAACACGGCATTAATCCGTTAGACTTAATTGCAAAAAACGTCATGAATACAAGCCGTAATTTTGCGGGTAAAATTTAATTCGGGCGCATATATCCCTTAACTAACGCGCCCAAGGGAGATGAATTATGGACGAAACCGTAAAAAACCTCGTTAAATACGTGGTGGAAACCTTTGCGGAAAACAAAGAGGATATCGCCTACGAAATCGAGGAAAAAGAAGCCGTTACAGAGATAACCGTAAGGCTTAACCCCGCGGATATGGGCAAAGTAATAGGCAAGCAGGGCAAAATCGCAAAGGCTTTGCGCACGCTTGTCAGCGCCACCACGCCCCGCGGAGCAAAGCGCTGCACGGTTGAAATAAAGGAAAAGGAAAATTAATATAACAGCCGAACGCACGCCGCTCGGCTTATTTTTGCTTATGGACGATAAACTTACCGTTGCCGTAATTTTAAAGCCGCAGGGTATTCGCGGAGAAATAAAGGTAAAAGCGCTGTGCGATTCCGCCGAAGATATGCTCGGTTTAAAGCGCGTTTTTATAGACGGAACCGAATATTCCGTTATGGGCGCCCGCGGTCAGGGCGATTTCGCCTATTTGTCTCTGCGCGGTGTTTTCGACCGCAACGCCGCCGAACTTTTGCGCGGCAAAGAGGTTGAAGCTCTGCGCTCGGATATGCCCGAACTTCCCGAGGGCACGTATTACATAGCCGACCTCACGGGCTGCGCCGTTTTAACGGAGCAGGGCGAAGTTATAGGCGAAGTAACTTCGGTAACTCCCGCGCATACGGATATCTATACGCTCGCGACCCCGTCGGGCGAAGTCAGTTTCGCCGCCGCCGAAGGCGTGATTTCAAGCGTGGACGTCGAGAACAAAAAAATTACCGTAAACAAAAAAAGATTCAAGGAAGTTTCGGTGTGAAAATAACCGTTCTCACCCTCTTTCCCGATATGTTCCGCCCGCTCAAAGAGAGCATCATAGGCAGGGCGCTGAATTCGGGTAAGCTCGAAATCGAAATTATAAATATCCGCGACTATGCCGAAAACAAACACTCCAAGTGCGATGATTATCCTTTCGGCGGCGGTGCGGGAATGGTAATGATGCCCCAGCCCGCGGGCTCGGCAATTACCGCCGCAGACCCCGAACGCAAGGCGCGCAGAATTTACCTCTCGCCAAAGGGTGAAACGTTTAAGCAGGACAAAGTGTTCGATTTGTTGAATTACGAACACGTAATTTTGTTGTGCGGTCATTACGAGGGGATAGACCAGCGCGTCATAGACCTGTATATCGACGAAGAAATCTCGATAGGAGACTATGTTTTGACAGGCGGCGAACTGCCCGCCATGGTTGTGTGCGACTGCCTTGCCCGCTATGTGGACGGCGTAATTTCGGGAGGCTCGCTCGTCGACGAGAGCTTTTCGGACGGAAAACTCGAATATCCGCAATACACGCGCCCCGCCGAATATATGGGGCTCAAAGTGCCGGAAGTGCTTCTTTCCGGCGACCATAAAAAAATAGACGAGTGGCGCAGGAAAGAGAGCGAAAAGCTCACCCGCGCCCGCCGCCCCGACCTGTGCGGCGGCAATAACAAGTAACGCGCAACGTGGTTTTCGCGGAGAAAAATTATGAAAACTATTCAATGGTTTCCGGGGCATATGGCAAAGGCAATGCGCATGATGAGCGAACAGCTCGCGCTTGCCGACGGCGTCGTGTTCGTGCTCGACGCGCGCTGCCCCGCTGCGTCTTTCAATAAAAAACTTAAAAAACTCGCGGGCAACAAACCCGTTTTATACGTTCTGAACAAGGGCGACCTTGCCGACGAACGGGCTGATAACCTCTTGAAAATAATAAAAGAAAGCGGTGTTCCCGCAATAAAAATCAATGCCGTTAACGCCTCGTCGCGCAGGGATATTACGGGGGCAATTGAAAAACTTGTGCAAGAAAAACGCGAAAAAGCCCTCGAAAAGGGTCAAAACAAATCCTTTCGCTTTATGGTGGCGGGAGTTCCCAATACGGGCAAATCCACGCTCATAAACCTGATTGCGGGCGCCGCCCGTGCCGAAACGGGAGACAAGGCGGGCGTAACCCGCGGCAAGCAGTGGGTGCGTTGCGGCGCGTTCGACCTTCTGGATACTCCGGGCACCATGCCGCCAGCGTTCGAAGACCAGCGCCTCGCTCTGCGTCTCGCTTTCGTCGGGAGCGTAAACGACGATATTCTCGATATGGACGATATCGCCCTCGCGCTTTTAAAGGATTTGGGCGAAAGATATCCCAAACGGTTGGAAGAGCGTTACGGCGTCACCGGCGGAGAACCGCTCGAAATGCTCGAAGCCGTGTGTAAACGCCGCGGTTTTATGCTCAAAGGCGGCGAATACGACTACGAGCGCGGCGAACGCGCTGTAATAGACGATTTCCGTAAGGGCAGGCTCGGCAAAATAACTCTGGATTCTCCCGCGGACGCAAAGGAAGTTTTTAATGGATAAACTTTCTTACGAGCGCGAACTTTCCGCGCAAGGCTACAAATTTATTTGCGGAGCAGACGAGGTAGGCAGAGGTCCCCTTGCCGGTCCGGTTGTGTGCGCGGCGGTTATTATGCCGCTCGACGATATCGTAGAAGGCGTGGACGACAGTAAAAAACTCATCGCAAAAAAACGCGAAGCATTATACGGCCAAATCACGCAAAAGGCGATTGCCTACGCAATATGCCGCGTCGAACCGCAGGTTATAGACGAAATCAACATTTTAAACGCGACTAAACTGTGCATGAAAAACGCGGTTGAAAGTCTCAAAACAAAGCCCGATTTTTTAATTACCGACGGCAATATGACTATAAACGTCGATGTCCCGCAAAAGAGCATTATAAAGGGCGACGCATTGAGCTATTCCATAGGCGCGGCTTCCGTAATAGCCAAAGTTTACAGGGACGCGATAATGGAAGAATACGCGCGTTTATATCCCTGCTATGCCTTTGAAAAAAATAAGGGTTACGGCACTAAAAAACATATCGAGGGTATAATTGCTTCGGGGATATCCCCCGTTCACCGCAGGAGCTTCGTAAAAAAATGGCTTTGACCGAACGCGGAAAACACAACAGAGAACTCGGTAAAGCCGGAGAAAATAAGGCGGCGAGATATCTTTTTTTCAGGGGCTGGAAAATCCTTGCAAAAAACTTCAAAACCCCCTTCGGCGAAATCGATATAATCGCAAAAAGAAAGGGAGTAATAGCCTTTATAGAGGTCAAAACAAGGCTTTCCGACGTGTTCGGACTGCCCTCCGAAGCCGTTGACGAACGGCGTAAACGCCGCTATATTGCGGGGGCAAATTATTACCTTTTGAATAAAAACATAGATTTAACCGTGCGCTTCGATATAATAGAAGTATTCCGCGGACAGCTCAATCACATAGAAAACGCGTTCTGCGCGTAAAAGATAAAATCAAAAAGGAGCAAAATTATGGAAAAGAGAGCAATCGAGGTCAAATCTTCGGCAAATCCCGAGGTGTACGTCAAAGTTATTCCGGGGCATTTCGCAACGAGACACTCGCACGTAAATTACTGCGTGGATATGACGGGCGTCAAATCCGACCTCAACTCCGCAAAAGCCGCGGCAAAATTATTTTGCGACGGGTTTTCTTCAACTCCGGTAGACACCATTATTACGCTCGACCGCATGAAGATGGTCGGCGCGTTCATCGCGCACTATCTCTCGCACTCCCAGCTGAACAAAGGGCAGAACATTGCCGTTATCTCTCCCGAGATTTCAAACGACAGGCTTCTGCTCCGCGATAATTTTCTCCCTTACGTCAAAAACAAAAACGTGCTGCTCTTAACGGCTTCGGCAACCACCGGTAAAGACGCGAACAGCGTTGTCGAAGGTATCCGTTACTACGGCGGAACGCCCGTCGGCGTGGCAACCGTTTTCGGCGGGGAGTTCGAGTGTTCCGTCCCCGTAATCAAACTTTTTACGGCGGACCAAGTCGCGAATTATTCTTCCTATTCTTCCACCGACTGCCCGCTTTGCCGCGCGGGCGTAAAGGTAGACGCGGTGGTCAATTCCTACGGTTACAGCAAAATTATATAAGGTTGCGCGCTTTTTAGGCGGCAAAACGTCCGTCGCCGCATACGTTTATATATACTATATATAATTGTAAAAAAAGTTTTGTGAAAATTGCGACACACCCCCTAAATTGAGTTGCGTTTTAAAAAAAGTTTTGATAATATTTAAAAGACTTGCGGCAGTCCTCTGCAAATTCTGCACGAAAGCCGCTTAAAAACGGAGGTAAAAGTCATGAAAGGTTTAGTAGAAGCCATTGAAAAAGAAGGTATGAAGCAGGAAGTCCCCGCGTTCAGCGTTGGCGACACGGTTAAGGTAGGCTTCAAGGTTATAGAAGGTACCAAGGAAAGAATTCAGAATTTCGAAGGCGTGGTTATCGCAAAGAAGCACGGCGGAATAAGAGAGAGCTTCACCGTTCGCAGAATGTCGTTCGGCGTAGGCGTAGAGAGAACGTTCCCCGTTCACTCTCCTAAAATCGCCTCTATCGCCGTAGTTAAGCGCGGCAAGGTAAGAAGGGCTAAACTTTATTACCTGCGCGGTCTCACCGGCAAGGCTGCAAAGATTGCAGAAATAAAGTAAAATTAAAAAAGCTCCCGCTATGCGCGGGAGCTTTTAACTTATACCCTGATTCAACAGGTTTTGCAAATGAGGTTTTAAATGTTATCTAAAATTACGAGTTTTGCGCTCTGCGGGCTGGAAGGCGTGCCCGTAGAAGTGGAAACGGACGTGAACAAAGGAATGGTCTCTTACGACCTTGTCGGGCTGCCCGACACCGCGGTTAAAGAGAGTAAAGAACGCGTTCGTTCGGCTATAAAAAACAGCGCGATGTACTTCCCGGTGAATAAAATCACAATAAATCTCGCACCCGCGGACATTAAAAAGGAAGGATCTCACTACGATTTGCCGCTTGCAATAAGTATTTTAAAGGCGGGCGATCAGCTCACTGCCGAAACCGACGGCATTGTGTTTTTGGGCGAACTCGCTCTCGACGGAGCTCTGCGCCCCGTGGCAGGCATATTGCCCATACTTATTTCGGCAAAATCCAAAGGTTTTACCAAATTTATAGTTCCGGCGGGCAACGCTAACGAAGCGAGCTACATAGAGGGCACCGACGTTTTCGCTCTGCGTTCCCTGCGCGAGGTCATCGACCTTTTGACGGGCGAAGCGTCTTTTGTCCCCGTCGCGCACAGGAGTTTTACCGCCGCGCAAAGCGCTAAAAAAAGCAATTACGATATGTCTTTGGTGCGCGGACAAAAGGTAGCCAAACGCGCCCTCGAAATAGCAGTTGCGGGCGGTCATAACCTGCTTTTGGCGGGTCCTCCGGGTACGGGCAAAACCCTGCTCGCCCGTTGTATACCCACTATAATGCCGGATATGACCTTCGAAGAAGCGCTCGAAGTCACTAAAATCCACTCGGTTGCGGGAGTTTTATCGAAAGAAGGCATAGTCTCCCAACGCCCTTTCAGAACGCCGCATCACACCGCCACAACGGTTTCGCTGTGCGGCGGCGGCAACACAAAAATTCACCCCGGCGAAATATCTATGGCGCACAAAGGCGTTTTGTTTTTGGACGAACTGCCCGAATACACCCGCCACGCGCTCGAAAGCCTGCGCCAACCGCTCGAAGACAGGGTTATCACCGTCACCCGTGCCGGCGGCGCGGTTACGTTTCCCGCGGACTTTATGCTGTGCGCAAGCATGAATCCCTGCCCCTGCGGCAACTACGGTTCGGCGTATCTCACATGTACGTGCACGCCCGCGCAGGTACATAAATACAGAAGTAAAATTTCCGGTCCTTTGATGGACAGAATAGATTTGCAGGTGGAAGTGGACGGAGTAAAATACGACGATTTAACCTCTTCCGCCGCGGAAGAGCCCAGCGCGGAAGTCAAAGCCCGCGTAGAAAAGGCAAGGGCTATCCAGCGCGAACGCTTTAAAGACGATACCGTGCTCGTAAACGCAAATATGGGCGAAAGACACATCAAAAAGTATTGCCGCCTTTCTACCGAGTGCGAAGATATTCTGCGCACCGCTTTCGAAACCTTGCACCTTTCCGCCCGCGCAAGGGCAAGAATTATCAAAGTCGCCCGCACCATAGCCGACCTCGCCTTTTCAGAAGATATTCTTCCCGATCATATTCTGGAGGCGGCTTCGTACAGAAGTTACGATTCGAACTCGCTCTGATGACTTACACGCTTGAAGAAATAAACCTTATAACTCTCTCGTCGTTCGAAGAACTCACATATAAAAACCGCGTAAATCTGCTTTGCGATTTGAGCGTGAGCGAACCACGTTTTGCCGAAAATGAGAAAAATTTGATTAAAAGCCTCGGCGAGGGCGTATATAATAAAGTGAAGGGTAAATTTTACTCTCGAGATTACCGCGATAAATTATTGCAAAAACTCGAATCGCGGCACATAAAGTGCATAACGTATTTTTCACCGCTCTATCCCGAACAACTCAAACAAATCCCGTGCCCTCCGCTCACGCTGTTTTGCAGGGGCGACGTTTCGCTCTTGAAGGACAGGCTGTTTGCGGCGGTGGGCTCGCGCAGAACTCCGCCCGACGTGCTCAAAGAATGCGAAAAGATTTCATTCGAAATTTCTAAAAATTTCACTCTCGTTACGGGCGTAGCCGACGGTGCGGATTCTTCCGTTCTTAAAGGCGCGTTAAAAAACGGTGCCGCAATCAGTGTTTTGGCTTACGGGTTTAATCACGTTTACCCATCGATAAACAAAAATCTTTTAAACCTCGTCGAGGAACGCGGGCTCGTAATAACCGAATACACTCCGCAGATAAAGCCGTTGCCCTACAACTTCCCCGCCCGCAACAGAATAATAGCGGGATTGGCGGAAGGAGTGCTCGCGGTTTCCGCGGGTGAAAAGAGCGGCGCGATAATCACCGCAAGGTGCGCCTTCGATTACGGCAGGCAGGTTTTCGCTCTTCCTTATTCGTTGGGCGTTCCGCACGGCGAGGGTTGTAATTTGCTCATAAGAGAGGGCGCAACGCTCGTTCGCGGAGCGGAAGATATTTTAACGGAATTCGGTTTAAGCGCCGAACGCGGGCAAAAAACCGAGCCCGATTTAACGCGGGAAGAACTTACGGTATTGAATATAATAAAAAACGGCGAAACTTTGACGGCGGCTATAGCGGAAAAGGCGGGCGTTCCCGTTTTCAGGCTCATACCGGTATTGACCGTGCTTGAAATGAAGGGGCTTATATCCCGACTCGGCGGCAACAGATATTGCCATAACTTATAAATCACTTACAGAGGTATGTATATGGATCTCATAATAGTAGAATCGCCTTCGAAGGCAAAAACGATTTCGAAGTACCTTAAAGGCAAATACAAGGTGGACGCCTCGGGCGGACACGTGCGCGACCTGCCCGAAAAGACGCTCGGCGTAAAAATAACCGACAATTTCGAGCCTAAATACGAAATTACCGCGTCTAAAAAAGAAATTATAAAAAGACTCGCTTCCGAGGCTAAAAAATGCGGCAACGTATACCTCGCAACCGACCCCGACCGCGAGGGTGAGGCTATAAGCTGGCACCTGCAAACGGTGTTGGGACTGGATGAAAACAGTGAAAACCGCATAGAATTCAACGAGATTTCACCCTCCGCGGTGCAAAACGCGTTAAAGCATCCGCGCAAAATAAATACCAACCTCGTCGACGCCCAGCAGGCAAGGCGCGTGTTAGACCGGCTCGTGGGCTACAAACTTTCTCCCCTTTTGAACAAGCGCATACAAAACGGCCTTTCGGCGGGGCGCGTTCAGTCGGTAGCTCTTCGCCTCATAGTCGACAGGGAGCGCGAAATCGCTGCTTTCAAGCCCGACGGGTACTGGGTAATGAACGCCTTTTTGCAGGATTTGAACGACAAATACGCGCCGTTCAAAGCCGTTTATCAACATAAAAAGAGCGGTGAAACCATATCTGAAGAAGTCGCCGCGGAAATAGAAAAAAAAGTCCGCGCCGGCAAGTTCACCGTTACAAAAGTCAAAAAGGGCGTAACCAAACAGCACGCGCCCGCGCCGTTCACAACGTCGTCGCTCCAACAGGACGCTTCCAACAAGTTCGGCATGACCTCGCCCGAAACCATGCTTATAGCCCAGCATCTCTACGAGGGTATGGACGTCGGAGGGGACCATATCGCGCTGATAACGTATATAAGAACGGACTCCGTGCGCGTTTCGAAAGAAGCGCAGGATAACGCTCTCGATTTCATTAAAAATACCTACGGGCAGGAATACGCGCCCGAAAAGCCCAATTTTTACGCGACCAAAAAGGGCGCGCAGGACGCGCACGAGGCAATTCGCCCCATAAACTTAAACGTAACTCCCGCAAGCGTAAAGGGCAGTCTCGACAGAAAACACTACAACGTATACAAACTCGTTTACGACAGATTTATCGCCTCGCAGATGGCCGAAGCGCAGTTCAATTCCATGCAGATAGAAACCGAAAGCGCGGGCTACACGTTTAAGGCGAGCGGCAAATCGTTGCTTTTTGCCGGCTATACCGCGGCGTATCAGGACGCCGGCAAAGAAAAGGACGAAGAGGAAGAAACGGCTAAACTTCTGCCACCTTTAAACGAAGGAGACGAACTCAAACTCAACGATTTCAACAAAGAACAAAAATTCACAAAGCCCCCTTACCGCTATACCGACGCGTCGCTCGTAAAAGCTATGGAAGAAAAAGGAATAGGCAGACCGTCTACTTACGCCTCGATAATTTCGGTGCTCAATAAGCGCAAATACGTCAAAAAAGAGGGCAAATATATGTTGCCTACCGACGTTGCTTATTCCATCACGGATATGCTCATCAAGTATTTTACCGACATCATGGACGTCGGCTTTACCGCGAGAATGGAAGACGACCTCGATAAAATAGAAGAGGGCGGCGTGGACTGGCACAAAATAATTTCTGATTTTTATCCCGCCTTTGCAGAACACCTCAAAACCGCCTCTACCGACGGCGACGAAGAAACCGACATAAAGTGTGAAAAGTGCGGCAGCCCCATGATAAGGAGATTGGGCAAATACGGCAAATATCTCGCTTGTTCCAACTATCCCGCATGCTCCAACATAGTCAGCGAGGGCGAGGCGGAAATTTCGGCAATGCGTTGCCCCAAGTGCGGCGCCAACATGGTGGTAAAGAGCGGTAAATACGGCAAGTTCCTTGCCTGCCCCAATTATCCGGAATGTTCGCAGATTTTGCCCATAGACGCCGAAGCCACAGACGAAAAGTGCAAGGACTGCGGCGCTCCCATGCTCTTAAAAAAGGGTAAATACGGTAAGTATTTAGAGTGCCCCAACTGTTCGTCGAAACGCCCGTTCATTACCGAAAAGGATGCCGAAGGAGAAAAGCTCGAGGGCAAGTGCCCCGAGTGCGGCAAGCCTATGCGGCGCATGCGCTCCAAGTCGGGAAAAATATATTACGGCTGTACGGGCTACCCCGAGTGCAAGTTCTTAAGCTGGGACGTAGCTACGGGCGACAAGTGCCCTCAATGCGGCAAGTATCTCATAAAAAAGAACGGCAAAATCAGGTGTTCCGATAAGGAATGTTCCTACTCCGTAGACGCGCCCGAAGAGCCTTCCTCAAATGAAAATTAAGGTCATAGGCGCGGGGCTCGCAGGGGCGGAGGCGGCTTATTACCTTGCGGAACGCGGGGTGGAAGTCGAACTTTTCGACATTAAACCCAAATCGTTCACACCCGCCCATCGGGACGGAAATTTTTGCGAGCTCGTGTGCTCCAATTCGTTAAAGGGTAAAGACCCGTACTCCAACGCATGCGGACTTTTAAAAGAAGAAATGCGTATTCTCGGCTCGCTCACAATGGAGGCGGCGGAAAACACTTCCGTGCCTGCGGGCGGCGCGCTCGCGGTCGAAAGGGAGAGTTTCGCCGCGTACGTCACGCAAAAATTAAAGTCGCATAAAAATATTAAAATTATCTGTAAAGAAGTAACCTCCGTTCCCGACGAATGGTGCATAGTGGCAACAGGACCGCTGACAACCGACGCGCTTTCGGGCGATATTTCAAGGATATGCGGGGGGCAACTGCACTTTTACGACGCTTCGGCGCCAATAGTATCGCGGGAAAGTCTCGATTTCGAAAACTGCTTTTTCGGCGACAGATACGGCAAGGGCGGCGACGACTATATCAACTGCCCTCTCGATAAAGAGCAGTACGAAAGGTTTGTAACGGAGCTCGTTTGGGCTGAAAAGGCGGTGTTGCACGAGTTTGAAAAGCGTGAGATTTTCGAGGGCTGTATGCCCGTAGAAGTAATGGCTTCGCGCGGGTTCGACAGCTTGCGGTTCGCAAATTTGAAGCCTGTCGGGCTAAAAGACAAAAACGGCAACCGCTTTTACGCCGTTTTACAGCTCCGCAAAGAGAACGCCGAAGGCACTGCGTACAATTTAGTAGGCTGTCAGACCAACCTGAAATGGGGCGAACAAAAGAGGGTGTTTTCTTTGATTCCGGCGCTCAAAAACGCGGAGTTTCTGCGCTACGGAGTTATGCACCGCAACACGTTCATAAATTCCCCCGCCTGTCTGAACGCGGATTTTTCCCTCAAATCGGACGGCAGGGTGTTTTTTGCGGGGCAGATAACGGGCGTAGAGGGCTATGTGGAGAGCGCCGCAAGCGGCATTTTAGCCGCTCTGCACGCGTTTGAAAAACTCAACGGCAAAGAGCCCGTTATACCGGACAATACAACCGTTATCGGTGCGTTATCGGCGCATATATCGGGGGTAAACGAAAATTTTCAGCCTATGAACGCCAACTTCGGCATACTCAAACAGGCGGAAATAAAGATAAGAGACAAAAAGGAGCGTTACGCTTACCTCGCGGAAAGGGCGCTCGAAAATATAAAGGAATATAAAAAAAGTTTATAATGCCTCTGTTTCAAAAGATAAGTTTCAATAAAACAAAGCTCCCGCCGTATATTTTCAAGTTTAACGTCGCGCTATGTTCGTTCATCGTCGGCTGGTTCGCTCTTTGTCTGCCCGCGGTTATCGCGGTGGGGTGCGTGTTCGACGAAAGCCCCGTAACCTACGGAGTAATGATCGGGGCGTTTGCGCTGTTTTTCGCGGGGATGATAATTTACGCGGCGGTGTATGCCGGACTTAAAAAAAGGCTTGTCGCCCAGCGCGCAAAAGAGCTTGAAGAAGAATTCACCGATATGTCTTTGAAGGAGGCTGAAGAGGCGCTCGCCTTATCCGGCGTTTTAGAAGGCGGCTCGTTCGTCTGTGAAAGCGACGTTTTCGGTAAAATAACCTTACCCGTTGAAAAATGCGCGCTTATTCTCGGCGCGGGAATTGCGGATTATAAGCCCGTAATAAGTGTTGCGGTGTTTACGGCGGAAGATATGCAGCTTAAAGGTGTGTTAAACGTCGACCGAGCTCTGTACAATTTTATCGATAAAAGCAATATCGATTTGAGCGCAAACGAAGTGTTCGAGCTTTTTAAAAAAGATAAAAAACAATTCACAAAACTGCTTTTCAAAAATAAACTCTATACGTTATGCAAAGGGAGATAAATATGACGGAATTTCACGCAACTACAATCTGCGCCGTAAAAAGAAACGGCGAAACGGCTATCGCGGGCGACGGACAGGTCACCATGGGCGAGAGCGTAATTTTCAAAAACTCCGCGCGCAAGGTCAGGCGCATATACGGCGGCAAAGTTATTTTGGGCTTTGCCGGTTCCGTATCGGACGCGTTTTCCCTTTCGGAAAAGTTCGAAGGTATGCTCAACAAGTTTTCCGGCAACCTAATGCGTTCCGCGGTGGAGCTCGCAGAACTCTGGCGCAGCGATAAAGCGGTGCGCAAGCTCGAAGCGTTAATGATAGTCGCCGATAAAGAAACGCTCTTAATCGTTTCGGGCACGGGAGAAGTAATCGAACCGGACGACGGCATAGCGGCTATAGGCAGCGGAGGGAATTACGCCCTTGCTGCGGCTCGCGCACTCTGTCAGAATACAAATTACACCGCGGCTGAAATCGCGCACAAATCTTTAAAAATCGCAAGCGAAATCTGCGTTTACACCAACGACAACATAAAAGTAGAAACAATATGAAGGAGAGCGGTAAGCAAAGTTCCGTTTCTCTCGGCGGAAGCGAACGGATAAGGGTATCCCGCGGCACACGCAATAAAATTATACTTTGCGCCGTGTTTCTCGCATTGTGCGCGCTGTGTCTGGCTTTGGGGCTCGTCGCAATATTCCTCGATAATCAAAGAATCATTCCCCAAGGCGTAGTTGCCGTCACCTTCTTCGTCGGGTGTATCGGCGTGATTTTGTGCTTCTGTCTGCTCGTCAAATTTATTTTGCGCGGCAGAAAAGAGGTTAAAATAACCGAGCGCGAGCCGCTTGACGAGCCGCCTCGCAAGGTCGGTGTTCCGCAGTCGGTGTTTTCCGTTAAAGAAGCGGTTATTTTGATAACGGCGAGAACAATCGCCGGCGGCGGGCTTATACTCATAGGCGCCGCGGTAAACACAATTCCGTCCGGCGAAAAAACAATTTTGATTATTTTCGGCGCCGTGCTGTTTGCTTCAAGCGTGTTGCAAACGGTTATAAAATACGCGTTATACCGCCGCAACAAAAATTTCAACGCCGCATTGACGGCGGCGTTTGCCCGTCAAACAAATCAAAACCCCCAAGAAGACGTTATCCGTATTCCCGTCGGATACGACGACGAAGAGGGCAAAGAAGAACAGGAAAGGCAAATTAAAGAATTTCTCGAAAACGTTGTTCTTCCGAAAGGCTTTGCCGATTACCTTAACGCCGCCGACGACAGAAAGGTGTTTATCTTGGCGTCGAATGATTTTGCTTGCAATACTTATTACGAAGCGGAAGACAAATTCCCTGCGGATAAGCTCAAAGAAATAAATCTCGATATGCTCGCATACCGCGACGACTATTATACGCAGTTTCGTAAGATATTGCTTTTTGCCGGCGACGAGAGCGGACACTGCTATTTTCTGCTCGATTACGGCAAGGTCGGCGAGCCGAGCGTAAAACTTCTCGACGACGAGGCTGACGAGGTTTGCCTCCTCGCAAATTCGTTTAAGGAGTTCAAAGATAAATTACTGACCCCCAAAGAGGCAAAAGCAATCCTCGGCAAAAATTATTACGGCTATTCGGAAGATTAATATTTACCGCATAAAACATTATAAAATCAAGGAGAACGTTATGGATTTAACGCCCAAACAGATAGTTCACGAACTCAACAAATATATCATAGGTCAAAACGAGGCTAAAAAAGCCGTGGCCATAGCTCTGCGCAACCGCTACCGCAGGAGTATGCTCTCGCCCGCGTTACAGGACGAAATAACCCCCAAAAACATAATTATGAAGGGACCCACAGGCGTGGGCAAAACTGAAATCGCAAGGCGGCTTGCAAAACTCGTCAAAGCTCCGTTTATCAAGGTCGAGGCAACCAAGTATACCGAGGTCGGCTACGTGGGGCGCGACGTCGAGTCTATGGTCCGCGACCTTGCCGAGTGCGCCATCCGCCTCGTAAAAGAAGAAAAAACGGCGGAAGTAAGCTATAAGGCTTGCGCCGTAGCGGAAAGAAAGATTGCCAAAGTTCTTTGCGAAATGAAAAAGGACGAGCGCGGCGAAACGGCAAAAGCCGTTTTCGAGGATAAACTCGTCGAAGAAATTCACGCGGGCAAGCACGACAACGTCGTAATAGAAATCGAGGTCAACGACGCCCCCAAACCGTTAGAACTCTCGCCCGGCAGCGGCGCGGCAATAGATCTCGGCTCTATTTTCAACGGGATTTTGCCCGAAAAGAAAAAAAAGCGCAAAATTACCGTTTTCGAAGCCAAAAACCTCATAATGGCAGAAGAAGCGGATAAGCTCATAGACAACGACGCCGTCACCGCCGAGGCAATGCGCAGGGCGGAAAACGACGGAATAATTTTCATAGACGAAATCGATAAAATCGCAGGCAAGGGCAATCAGGGCGCCGACGTCTCGCGCGAGGGCGTTCAGCGCGATATCCTGCCCATAGTGGAAGGTTGCACGGTTATGACCAAATACGGCCCCGTAAAAACCGACTATATCCTGTTTATCGCCGCCGGTGCGTTCCACGTCAGCAAAGTAGAAGATTTGATTCCCGAACTTCAAGGCAGGTTCCCCATTCAGGTGGGACTCAACAGCCTCACCAAAGAGGACTTTATCAACATTTTAACCCAGCCCCAGAACGCGATAACTACGCAGTATGCGGCGTTGCTTTCCGTGGACAACATAGATTTGCAATTCACTCCCGACGCAATAGAAAAAATCGCGGAAATTTCGGAGAGTATCAACGAAACGTCCGAAGACATCGGCGCAAGAAGGTTGCATACCGTTATGGAATACCTTCTTGAAGATATATCTTTCAACGCGGGCGGCAACGACTATCCCGTGGTACACGTCGATATAAACAGCAAATACGTTGAAGAACACCTCGAAAATTACACCCGCAACCGCGATTTGAAAAAATACGTGCTTTAAATTTTCGCAGGAAAAGTATTAAAGAAGAAGACTTTCCCGATATATCCGCCCAAACTTCGCCGTCGCTCGGGGGCTTTACCTAAACGGGACGCGCGCGTATATACCCGAACCCGAGCAAACGCATTTAAACAAAAATACTCCGCAGGAGAAAATAAAATGATAAACGTACCCAAGGGCACTAAAGACGTCTTGCCCACACAGTCGCACAAATGGCAATATATAGAGAACGCCGCGCGCGAAACAGCAAGAGCTTTCAACTATAAAGAGGTTCGCACGCCGGTGTTCGAGCACACCGAGCTTTTTTCGCGCGGCGTCGGAGAAACCACCGACGTCGTAAATAAAGAGATGTATACGTTTGAAGATAAGGGCGGGCGCTCAATAACTCTCAAACCGGAAGGAACCGCAGGCGTTGCGAGAATGTTTATAGAAAACGGGCTTGCAAGCTCCCCGTTGCCCGTAAAAACATATTATATAACCCCTGCGTTCCGCTACGAAAGACCGCAGGCGGGGAGACTGCGCGAATTCCACCAGTTCGGTTTCGAAGCGTTCGGTTCAGCCGCTCCCGAAACGGACGCGGAAGTTATTTTTGCCGCGTCGGGCTTTTTGAACAAGCTGGGTTTAAAGGGGGTAAAGCTTGAAATAAATTCGATTGGGTGCCCCATATGCCGCGCCGAATACAATAAAGCGCTCAAAAATTACTTTAAACCGCACCTTGAAAATATGTGCCCGACCTGCCGCTCGCGGTTTGACAAAAACCCTCTGCGTATGCTCGACTGCAAGGAAGAGGGATGTAAAAAAATCACCGCGCGCGCTCCCGAAATTCTCGATTATCTCTGTCCCGACTGCAAAAAACACTTTGAAAGGGTCAAAGAGCTTTTAAGCTCGCAAGGTTTGCAATATTCCGTTAATTCGCACATAGTACGGGGTCTGGACTATTATACCCGTACGGTTTTCGAGTTTTTATCGGGTGAAATCGGCTCCCAGAGCGCTGTTTGCGCGGGCGGTCGCTACGACAATCTGTTAAAAGAGCTCGGCGGAAACGATTTGCCAGCCATAGGCTTCGCGGCGGGCGTGGAAAGGCTCATTTTACTTATGGAAAACACGGGCGTTCCTTTTCCGGAAGAGGACAAGCCCCTGATATATCTTGCGGGGATGGACGATAGTTCCCGCGCGCTCTGTTTTAAAACCGCGTTATATCTGCGGGGCAAAGGCGTCTGCGCGGAAGTGGATCACATGCAAAGGAGCGTAAAGGCACAGCTGAAATACGCCGATAAAATAGGTGCAAAGCACGTAGCTGTTATAGGGGAAACCGAAATGCAGTCGGGCGAAGTTGCCTTAAAGCGCATGTCGGACGGCTTTACCCAAACGGTTAAAATAGAAGAAATCTACTCATACTTAAAATAATTATTAAACAGGAGAAAATACAATGGAACAAATCAATAAAGAAAAATTCGACGAGTTGTTAAAGGGCGAAAAACCCGTAGTTTGCGACTTCTACGCCGATTGGTGCGGACCCTGCAAAATGCTTGCGCCCGTAATGGAAGACATGAGCGGCAAATTCAAAGACAGCGCTGAATTCGTCAAAGTCAACGTAGACGATAATCCGGAGCTTTCCGTCCGCTACGGAATTATGTCCATACCGTTCGTCGCGGTGTTTAAGGGCGGCGAGCTTTCGGCAAAGAGCGTAGGATATATGTCCAAAAGCGAGGCGGAAGAATTCCTTCAAAAAAATATTTAAAATCAGGCAAGCGCACGCTTGCCTTTTTTTTCGGAATAAAATAAAATTAAATAAAAAACAACGGAGCCGTAAATGATAGATATCTCGCTCATCGCCCAGACCGATCCCGAAATCGCCGAAGCCCTCAAAAAAGAGCTCGGCCGTCAGCAAAACAATATAGAACTTATCGCAAGCGAAAATTTCGTTTCTCCCGCGGTGCTCGCCGCGGCGGGCAGCCACCTCACCAACAAATACGCGGAAGGCTATCCCGCTCACCGTTACTACGGCGGCTGTCAGTTCGTAGATATAGCCGAAGACCTCGCTCGCGAAAGGCTCAAACAGATTTTCGGGTGCGAATACTGCAACGTTCAGCCCCATTCGGGCGCAAGCGCAAACCTCGCGGTGCTCTTTGCGTGTTGTCAGCCCGGCGATACCGTTATGGGTATGAATCTTGCCCACGGCGGTCACCTCTCACATGGTTCGCCCGTCAATATTTCGGGCAAATATTTCAATATAGTGCCCTACGGCGTTAAAGAGGGCAGCGAGGTTATAGACTACGATGAAATGGAGCGCATAGCCCTCGACTGCAAACCCAAGGTCATAATTTCAGGCGCGAGCGCTTACCCCCGCACCATAGATTTCAAACGAGTGCGCGAAATATGCGATAAAGCGGGTGCTTTGATGTTTGTCGATATCGCCCATATCGCGGGACTCGTCGCGGCAGGGTTGCACCCGTCGCCGGTACCTTACGCGGATTTCGTCACCACTACCACGCACAAAACGCTTCGCGGACCCCGCGGCGGCGTGATAATGTGTAAAGAAGAATGGGGCAAGGCTATAGACAAAGCGGTTTTCCCCGGCATTCAGGGCGGTCCGCTCATGCATATAATCGCGGCAAAGGCGGTTGCGTTTAAAGAGGCGCTCTCCCCCGAATTCAAAGAGTATCAAAAACAAATAATATCAAACGCCAAAGCTATGGCTGACGAATTCGATAAACTCGGCGTAAAGATGGTTAGCGGCGGAACTGATAACCACCTCATACTTTTGAACCTCACGGATAAAGGCATTACCGGCAAAGAGCTCGAAAAACTTTTAGACGAAGTCCACATTACGGTAAACAAAAACGCAATTCCTTTCGATACTCAAAAACCCTTCGTAACTTCGGGTATAAGAATAGGCACTCCCGCAATGACGTCGCGCGGAATGAAGGAGAACGAAGCCCGCGTCGTCGCAAGACTGATAACCGACGTTATTAAAAAGCGCGAGGGCGCGTTCGACGATGTCTCGGCAGAAGTCGCAAAACTCTGCAAGGCGTTCCCCTTATACGAAAACTGCGTTAAGTAATTTCATATTAAAACGTTCCGCCCGCGCTTTTTAAGCGCGGGCGTTTTCCGTTTTTAAGTCTTGCATGCAAAGTGAAAAATTAATGAAACCGTTGATTTCGGGATAAAAATAGTTTATAATTGTAAAAAAGGAATAAAGGTGAAAAAATGAACATAAAAATAACTGCGGACTCCACTTGCGATTTGGGCGAAGAACTTACTTCAAAATACGGGGTCGGCATAATTCCGCTCCGCGTTATCATGGGCGATAAAAGTCTGCGCGACGGACTCGACGTAACTCCGCAGGATATTTTCCGCTTCGTGGCGGAAACGGGCGTTCTTCCAAAAACCAGCGCCCCTTCGCGCGAAGAATACGCCGAATTTTTTGCGGAAAATTTAAAATCCGCCGACGCGCTTATCCATTATAATATTTCTTCAAAGGCTTCCGTGTCTTACGAAAACGCCCTCGCCGCTTCCAAAGAGTTCGGCGATAAAGTATATGTCGTAGACAGCCTTGCGCTCTCTACGGGGCAGGGCTTGCTCGTTTTAAATGCGTGCGACCTCGCAAAAGAGGGGCGTTTCCCCCAAGATATAGTCCAAATAACGCAAAATCTTCGCGCAAAAGTCAACACTTCGTTCGTACCCGACGCACTTGACTACCTTCACAAGGGCGGCAGATGTTCGCTCGCCGCTCTCATGGGCGCCAAAGTTTTGAAACTTCACCCGATGATAGATATGAAGGACGGAAAGCTCTACGCCAAAAAGAAGTATATGGGCGGGCTTGAAAGGTGCCTTAAAACTTACGTCAACGACCTTGCGGCAACGTATGGCTCATACGAAAAAACGCGCTGTTTCATCACTCACTCCAACTGCGAAAAAGAAGTGGTGGACAGAGTGCGCGCACAGGTCGAAAATATGTTTTGCTTCGATGAAATTTTAGAAACCACCGCGGGCTGCGTGGTAACTTCCCATTGCGGAAAAAACACCCTCGGCGTGCTGTTTATCTGTGAATAAGAGGTTTAATGAAAGTAATTTTTCTCGATATAGACGGGGTGCTCAACTCCCGCGCATACGATAAAAAAAGGGATATTAACGCGCAAACAAACATCGACGAAACACGCCTGCCGTTGGTTAAAAGAATAGTGGAAGAAACGGGCGCGAAAATAGTTTTGAGCTCTACTTGGCGCGAAGATTGGGAAAAAGACCCCGATATATGCCGCGAAGACGGCGTTTATATAAATCAAACGTTCTCAAAGTTCGGGCTCGAAATTTTCGATAAAACGCCCTTTCTCGGTATCTGCGCCGACCGTAGCGAAGAGATTAAAACATGGCTTGAAGAAACTCCTCATAATATCGAAAGTTTTGTTATCATAGACGATTACCGCTTCGGCTGGGGCTCGCTTTCCGATAACTTTGTAAAAACCAATCCCAACTTCGGACTCGGGCTCGAAGAAGAGCATGTATTAAAAGCGATAAAAATACTCAATTACACCACTCCCTAAACCCGTGGACAGCGTCTATGCCGTCAAAATACTGCGGTGGCGGTGTTTCGGGTTGTCGGCGCGGTCGTGTTTCTCTATTCAAAAAGCGTTAAATTGCCGCGCACACTCTTTCAAACGCTTGACAGCGCCGTTATTGCGCTATATAATTAAACTACAATTTAAAGTTATTCTTTGGGGCGGGGTGAAATTCCCCACCGGCAGTATAGTCTGCGAAAGCCGCAAGGCTCCGAACGGGTGCAATTCCCGTACCGACGGTAAAGTCCGGATGATAAAAGAATTTAAAGCGTTTTTCGTTTTGGCGCGCCCCGATTTTTCGGGGCGTTTTTAATTACAAAGAACAACTTTAAAAATAAATTTTTAAGGAGTTTTTTGTTATGGAACAAACAAACGGGCTCTCCGCCTCGCAAAGCGGAGAGGAACAAACTGCGGAACTGCAATCCGTAAACGGGGCGACGGAAGATAACGCGCAAATGCGCGGCGTAAACGCCGTCGGCAAAAAAGTCGGCTTTGGCGAACGGCTCAAAAATTACTTCACGGCAACTCGCATAGCGTATATGGCGCTGTTTACCGCTCTGTCTTACGTCTTATATCTGCCGTACCTCGAATTTTCGCTTATCCCCGCGGTCCCCTTTTTAAAAGTTGACTTTTCAAATTCGTTCGTTCTCGTTGCGGGCTTTTCGCTCGGACCGGTGGCGGGCGTGGTAGTAGGGGTGCTTAAAGAGCTTATCCACGCGCTCACTTTCTCGTCGACGTCGGGCGTAGGCGAACTTGCCAACATTTTGATTATGTTGCCCTACGTGCTCGTGCCCTCTATACTTTACAAAAAATTCAAGGGCATAAAATCAGTGCTTGCAATTCTCGGCGGCTGTTGTCTTTTGCAGGCGATTTGGTCTATTCCCGTCAATTATCTGCTCACGTTCCCGTTCTTTTTGCTCACGTTCCACTTCCCCGGCGTAGAAACGTGGCTCGACGGTATGAACTACTATTTGACCGTATGGTATTGGGCGGTGCTTTTCAACCTCGTTAAAACCGTGCTCGTAACGGTGGCGGTGTTGCTTCTCTATAAGCCTCTCTCGCGGCTGATTAAAGTCACTCACGAAAAGTTCGAGCGCATGCGCAAAAAACAGCTCAAACGTGAAGCCGAATCAAAAAATAACCTTTAATAAAATTAACCCCGCCCGCGCTTATTTAAGCGCGGGCGGGTAACTTTTACTCTCTGCCTAAAATATAATCGAGCGAAGTATTAAAAAATTTGGCTAAAATTATCGCATTGTCAACGGTAGGGTAACGTTTTCCGTTGAACCAATCGTCAACGCTCTGTTTCGCAAAACGGATTTCGCGTAAACGGATTTGTTTCATAAATTTGTATCGCGTCAGCCTGTTTTCGTCAAGCAATTTTCTGAAACTGACATAAAACGGAGGCGCACTTTTAAAGTTGATTTCAGGATTTTCTTTTGTTAAACCCAAAATATAATCCGCCGAACAGTTAAAATAATCGCAAATTGTTATCAGATTCGGCAACGTCGGCAAAATTTCTTTGCGGCTGTATTTATAAACTAACGAAAGATCTATGCCCGTGCTTTCGGCAAAAGTTTTCGGCGTTAGTTTATTATCCAAAATCAATTCGTAAAAGTTTTCCCCAAAATTCGATAAGTACATAAAAATTCAATTACTCTCTTCCGAGAATATAATCTATTCGGCAATCGAAATGTTCCGCAATTCTTATTACACTGTCAAGAGTAGGTTCGCTCTCACCGTTTTTCCATTCAAAAAACGTACTTTCCGGAATTTCCGCCTTGTTATAAAATTCGCAATAATTTTTGCAAAGCTGTTTTGCTAAAAATACTATGCGTTCGGAAAACGGAGGGCAGGTCTTAAAAATCAGATTTTTACCGTCTGCTTCTTTACCGAGCAAAAAGTCGGTGGAGCAACCGAAATAATCTGCAAGCAATATCAAATTTTTAACCGACGGTAAATTATGCGCCTTGCGGTAACGCGTAATCGTCGGAGGCGGCAAGCCCAGTTCGGCGGCTAACGCTTTTGCCGTCATTTCGCCGTTATCAAACATCAGCTCTTTTAACCTTTCGGCAAACATTGACAAGTACATAAAAATTAAATTACTCCCTTCCGAGAATATAATCAAGCGAACATTTCAAATAGTTCTTTAAACGTATCAAATTATCAACCGAAGGCGTAAATTTTCCGTTATACCAACTGTCAAGGCAATTTAAAGATAATCCCGTATCAACGTGTATGCGGTAACGCTTCAAATTCCTTTCGCGCAAAATTTCTTTAAATCGCGTTGCAAAATCGGGAGTTTTCTTAAAACCGCTATTCTCGTCAAATGCGACAAATCCCAACAAATAATCTACCGAACAGTTATACGTGTCTGCAATTTTGATTATTGCGGTCAAATGCGGCAAATACTCTTTACGCAAATATCTGTAAACTTCGGAATAAGCTATATCCACTGAACGGGCAAACTCTTCAACGGTGATTTGTTTTTCGTCAATCAGCTCTTTTTTAAATTTTCCCCAAAGTTTTGTAAAATCATTATTCTTTTGTTCTGCCCAAAACAAAATCGACGGAGCAGTTAAGAGCTTTTGCAATTTTTATTAAATTATTTGCGGAAGGTAAAGTTTTACCCGTTTTCCAATACCCGAAAACAGAATGCGCAATTTCGGTGTCTTTTTCGAGCTTATATTGTGAAATCTCAAAATAATCCAAAAGTTCGCCTAATCTTTTGCTGAACGGCGGGCAAGGCAAAAAGTTTTGCGTATACTTTTTGTCTGTCAGTCCAAGCAAATAATCTGTTGAGCAATTAAACTTTTGCGCAAGAGCAACAAGGTTTTCAAAAGACGGCATCTTTTCGTCGCGCAAATATCGGCTGATAGTCGAGCGTTCGATTGCCAATCCGTCCGCAAGACTTTGGCTCGTAAAACCGTTTTCGCTCATAAGTTCCGCTAAACTTTCAGAAAAATTCGACAAAATATTACATTCCTTTCGCATAATTCAATAAACATTATGGTCTAAACTTGCACAAAACGCTTGCGTTGGGCACATTTAGGATGTATACTGGAACCATAAACCCAAGCGCGCAGGGAAATAAAGAGGTAAATTTATGTTATCAAACAATCATGTATTTACAGACGTTGAAATCAGTTGTGCAAAACGCTCTAAAACTTTCAGTGCGGAAGATTTAGCAAGAGAAGTTGCACTCTGTTTAGAAGACCTTTTCGTTTGCAGATTCGTATTGCAAGACGCCGAAATAACAGTCGATTTTGCCGATAACAGCAAATATAAAATTAACGTAGAAAAACTTACAAAATAAAAAAGTTGCAAAAAACCGCCGTACGGATTATAATGTATCCGTATGGCGGTCTTTATTTCACGCGGTCCTCGCCAAACGCAGGCTTGCGGCGAGGAGTATGCAAAAACTTTAAAAAGCGGCGACGTTGTGCTTCTTAACGGAGAAATGGGCGCGGGCAAAACGGTGTTTTGCAAGGGCGTGGCGCGCGGTCTGGGCGTAGAAGAAGAGGTGTTAAGCCCCACCTACGCGTATATGAACGACTACGGCGGCAAACTCTATCACTTCGATTGTTACCGTTTGAAAGACGGCGGACAAGCCGAAGCTTTGGGGCTTTGCGACTATTTTTACGCCGGCGGCGTGTGCGTGATAGAATGGGCGGAAAACATTTCTTCGGTTCTGCCCGATAATTGTAAAACAGTCACCATAGAAAAAACGGGCGGGGAGGAAAGAAAAATTATTTTATGAATAATAATTTTCTTGCGGTAGACACTTCTTCGCGCTACCTCACGGTGCTGGCAAAAAACGGCGAAAATACGGTAATCCGCCATCTGCCCGAGTGCGCCATGAAACACTCCGTAATTCTTATGGCGGAAATCGATAAAACTCTCGAAGAGGCGGGGCTCACGTTGCAAAACTGCGGCTATCTGGCGGTTGTTACCGGTCCGGGGTCGTTTACGGGCATAAGAATAGGTGTTTCGGCAATAAAGGGTCTGGCGCTTGCCGCTGGCAAACCGATAAAACCCGTAACAGCTTTCGAGCTCATAGCGTATAATGTCAACAGCGGAAATTTCCGCGTGGTCATAGACGCCGCGCACTCGCACTATTACGTTTGCGGTTATCATAACGGCGAAATTTCGTTTGAGCCCAAATACGTTTCCCAGGAGGAAATTATCTCTCACGGCGGCGAGCTTTACGGCTTCGAAGATTTGCCTTTTTCAAACTATAAAAAACTCGCCCCGCAAAACTGTCTTTTAAAAGCCTGCGAAAGAGCGAAAATTTCAAACTCTGTGCACGCGCTTTACGTTCGCAAGAGTCAGGCGGAGGAGAATTTCGATGCAAATAAGAGAGTGGGTCTATAAGGATATTCTGCGCATTTCACAAATAGAAGAGGAGTGTTTCCCCGAAGAACCGTGGTCTTTCAAAATGCTTGCGTCGAGTTTCGGGTCCGATAGTTTCAGCGGAGTTATAGCCGAAGACGGCGGCGAAATCATCGGCTACGGCGGCGTAACCGTCGCCGCGGATACGGCGGATATAGAAAACGTAGCCGTCACCGAGCCGTACCGCCGCAGCGGAGTGGGCGGCGCCCTTTTAAAAGAACTCTGCTTTAAAGCAAAAGCCGGTGGCGCAAAAAAAGTGTTTTTGGAGGTTCGCGTTTCCAACGTCCCCGCAATGTGCCTGTATCTCAAAAACGGGTTTAAAGGCGTTTACGCGCGCACTCGATATTATTCCGACGGCGAAGATTGCCTCGTTATGGCAAAGGAGCTTTAAAATTTTAATAGACGGTAAATTCGTTTCATACGAAAGCGCGGGGTCGGGCAAAGACGTTCTGCTCCTGCACGGCTACGGCTCTAAAAAAGAAAGTTTTTATTATCAGACGGTATTTTTAAAAAAGTTTTTCAAAGTCACCGCACCCGACTTCCCGTGTTTCGGCGCAAGCGAGTGCACCGATTCTCCCTGGTCCGTGGGCGACTACGCGGAGTGGCTGATAAAGTTTATGGATAAGGTCGGGCTTTGCCGCCCGCATATAATAGCCCACTCTTTCGGCGCAAGGGTTGCCTTCAAACTTTTAGCGGATAAGGGCGGCGGTTGCGCAAGGCTCGTAATAACCGGCGGCGCGGGGCTCGTAAAACCCCGTTCCCCCGAATATATGCGCAAAGTAAAGGCTTACCGCAGGGTTAAAAAGTTCTTTCCGAAGTTTGCGGAAAGGCATTACGGAAGCGCAGAATACCGCGCGCTTTCGCCTCTTATGAAAGAGAGTTATAAAAAGATTGTCAACGAAGATTTGCGCGCCTGCGCTGAAAAAATAAAAAACGAAACTCTGCTTATCTACGGCAGAAACGATACCGTTACCCCCGCGGAAGAAGAGGGGAAAATTTTCAATAGTCTTATACAACACAGCCGTCTCGAATTGGTAGAGGGCGGGCACTTCTGTTTTTCGGAAAATCCCGAAGTTTTCAACCATAAAATAATCGGCTTTCTGGGTTAATTATGGGCATATTTATTTCAATCCCAAAAACCGTTGAATGTATTATAGTCGCGGTCATATTCTCGTTGCTCCTGTCGGGCTGTTGCTACCGTCTCTTGGGTATATTGCAGTCGGTGGGTTACAGCGGTAAAAAGTTCTTTAATTGGGCGAACAAAAAGGACAATATGGCGATTTCCCGCCATTTGCTCCTTATGCTTTTGTGCGCGCTTTCGTCGGCGGTGCTGGGCTTGTGCTTTTCGTTCGCGGGCGAATATGCAGCGGTTATCGGGCTTGCGGGCTATCTTATCTTTTTACCGCTCTATATCTGGGCGGATAATAAAGTCGCTCTGCGCGTGCCGCTCACGTTTACGCCCCGTCTCAAAAGGCTCTACACGGTCTTAACGCTTATAACGGCTATCATCGTTTACTTTGCGGTCGCGCTTTTAAACTTCGGCGCTCACGTCTGGGGCAGCGCCGTGTTCTCCTCGCTCCGCTACGTGCCGCTGTCGCTGTTTCCTTTAACTATGATACCCCTCGTGTTGCTCGCAAACTTACTTTGCAAAATTTACGAAGTCCCTCACAACCGCGGTTTCGTAAAAAAGGCGAAAAAGAAGCTGGCGGACTCCGATATAAAAATAATAGGTATAACAGGCAGTTACGGCAAAACAAGCACAAAAAAGATACTTGCCGACATATTGGGTAAAAAGTACCGCGTGCTCTCAACGCCGCGTTCCCACAACACTCCCATGGGGCTCGCGCTCGCCATAAACAACTCTAATCTTGAAGATTATGATGTGTTCGTTGCCGAAATGGGCGCTCGTCATTTGGGCGATATAGCCGAACTCTGCGGCATTTGTCCCCCCGAGTATGCCGTGATTACGGGCATTTGCCCCCAGCATCTCGAAAGCTTCGGCTCGGTTGAAAATATTATAAAAGCCAAGGGCGAAATTTTAAACGGTTGCAAAACCGCAGTTATCGCTTCCGACTGTTTCGAAATGTTCGAAGAATATCCCTGCGACAAACTTCGCTCCGACTGTATTACCGATATTTCCTGCGGTTGCGACGGCAGCGTTTTCACATTGAATCTGGGCGGCAAAAGCGTCGAGGCGCACACCAAACTTTTGGGCAGGCACGCGGTGGACAATATAGCGCTCGCGGCTTGCGTGGCGTTTGCTCTCGGTATGTCCGCCGAAGAAATCGCGTCCGCGGTCGAGGGGCTGGATTATATAGAACACCGTCTGCAATTGATAGAATCTGGCGGGGTAAAAATTCTGGACGACGGCTACAACTCCAACGTCAAAGGCGCGGCGGCGGCTCTCGAAGTCCTGCGCAGTTTCGGCGGCAGAAAAATAGTAGTAACGCCGGGGCTTGTGGAACTCGGCGTGCTGGAAAAAAGCGAAAATTATATGCTCGGCGCCCGCCTCGTCGGGCTCGACTTCGTAATTCTCGTCGGCGAAAGACTCGTGGAGTCGGTCAAAGACGGTTACGTCGAAAACGGCGGCGACCCCGAAAAAATCAAAACGGTGCTGGGCTTGCCCGCCGCGCAGGAAGAACTCAAAAATATTATAAAAGAGGGAGACACGGTTCTCTTTTTAAACGACTTGCCGGATTATTACTAACTTTCCTCGCCGCCTTTTCAAGCTGTCAACCGCACTGTAAAAGCACGTTCGGGTGTCCGGCAAATCCCGCGGTAAACCTCAATCAACCCCAAAAAACTGTAATACTTTAAGACAAAACGTCAAAAACACCGAAGCGGAAAAATTTTGCGGAGGTGATTTTTTATGTCTAAAAACGTAGCTGTTATTTTCGGCGGAGTTTCCAACGAAAACGAAATTTCCGTTATCACAGGCACCATGGCGGTGAATGTCTTAAAGGGCGCGGGATACGGCGTTATCCCCGTATACATATCGCAAAAAGGCGAATTCTTCATGGGCGACGGGCTCGGCGATATCAAAAACTTTTCTTCCGATAAATACGAGTCGTTCCCGCGCGCGCTCTTTGCGCAGGGAGGGATATACTCCTTAAACAAGCGCGGTAAACCTAAAAAGTTTTATCCCGTAACCTCGGCGCTCAACTGTTGCCACGGAGGCTACGGCGAGGGGGGAGGGATTTGCGGACTATGCGAGGCGTGCAACCTGCCGCTCGCAAGCGCCGGCATTTTCGAAAGCTCGGCTTTTATGGACAAATATTTTACCAAACTCGTTTTGTCCGCGCTCGGCGTAAAAACGGCAAAATACGCGTACGTGCGCGCGGACGGCGGCGGTTGCCCCGCGGATATGCCCGAGTTTCCCGTAATAGTTAAGCCGGTAAAGCTCGGTTCGAGCATAGGGGTGGAAAAGGCGGACGGAAAAGAGGAACTCGCCTCCGCGCTGGAAACAGCCTTTATCTACGACGACGCGGCAATAGTGGAGAAATATTTGCCGGACAGAATAGAAATCAACTGCGCGGCGTACTTCTCGGAAGGTAAAATAACCGTTTCGGAGTGCGAACACGCGCTCTCGTCGGGCGGGATATACACGTACGAAGATAAGTATAAGGGCGGCGGAAAAAGTGTCTTTCCCGCGGATATATCTTTGGAGCTTTCGCAGGAAATAAAGGATATTACGGGGTCAATCTATAAAAAACTCAATATGCGCGGCATAGTACGCTTCGATTTTATAATTTCGCGCGGCGAGGTGTACGTCAGCGAAGTCAACACCGTCCCCGGATCGCTGTCTTATTATCTGCTGTCCGCAGGGTTCAAAGATTTCGCAAGCGTTTTAAAAGCCGTTTTGGAACAAGCCGAATCCGATTTTCGTTCGGCGCGCGGTAAAAAGCTCGTAAAGACGGGCATACTCGAAAATATTTCCGTAAACGCTTGTAAACTCGGCCGTAAATAAGTTATAATTTTTACTATGGAAAAAATAAAGATGTCCGCGCCCGTAGTGGAAATGGACGGCGACGAAATGACGCGCGTCGTCTGGCGCAAAATCAAAAAAATACTGCTTTTGCCTTATGTCGAACTTTGTACCGAATATTACGATTTGGGTCTTAAAAACCGCGACGCCACGCACGACGAAGTTACGGTTGAGGCGGCTCGCGCCGTAAAAAAACACGGCGTGGCGGTAAAGTGTGCAACCATAACCCCCAACGCCGGCCGCGTGGAGGAGTATAACCTTAAACAAATGTGGAAGAGCCCGAACGGCACTATAAGATCGATTTTAGACGGAACGGTTTTCCGCGAGCCTATAATCGTCAAAGGTATCGAGCCGTTCGTCAGATGCTGGAAAAAACCCGTGGTAATCGCCCGCCACGCTTACGGCGATATTTATTCCAACGCGGAGTTTAAAGCGGAGCAAGGCGAAAAAACTTACATTATCGCGGAAAAGAACGGTAAAGAAGTCCGCCGCGTACCCGTTCACTGTTTCGAAAACGGCGGGGGCGTGGTGCAGGGCGTGCACAATACCGACGATTCTGTTCGCTCCTTCGCGCGCTGTTGTATGGGCTACGCGCTCGAAAGAAAAATCCCCCTGTGGTTCGGAGCAAAGGATACCGTTTCAAAAACTTACGATCACCGCTTTAAAGATATTTTCAACGAAATTTATAACGCGGAATACGCAAAAAAGTTTGAAGAAGCGGGAATATATTTTCTCTACACGCTAATAGACGACGCGGTCGCTCGCGTCGTTCGGAGCGACGGCGGCATACTGTGGGCGTGTAAAAACTACGACGGCGACGTCATGAGCGACATGATAGCCTCCGCTTACGGTTCGCTCGGCATGATGAGCAGCGTGCTCGTCTCGCCGGACGGCAAATACGAGTTCGAGGCGGCTCACGGCACGGTCACGCGGCACTATTACGCGCACCTCCGCGGAGAAGAAACGTCCACCAACCCCGTGGCAACGTTGTGGGCGTGGACGGGAGCGCTCAAAAAGAGGGGCGAGTTCGACGGTAACGCCGCCCTTGCGGATTTCGCTTCACGGCTTGAAATCGCAACGCTTAAAACAATAGAGAGCGGCTTTATGACGGGCGATCTTGTGCCGCTGTTCAACCGCGAGGGGATAACGCCCGTAAAACTTAACACCGAGCAGTTTTTACAAAAAATCGCAGAACGGCTTTAAAAAATTACCGCGGGCGCCTTAACGGGCGCCCGCGGTTGTAATATTTATATTATGTTTTTTAGCAAAACCGAATTTTTGTTTTCGATTTCAAGTTTCATCTTTTTATAATGTTCGTTTTTTTCGGGCTCGTCAATCCGCATACAGTATTTCATATAGCACTGCAAAAATTTCAAGAGCTTGTCTTTTTGGAACTCACCGGTCTGTTTAGGAGCGGTAACAGTCAGCCACATGTCTTCAACCGGTTTTTGGTATGTAGAAAGAGCGGGTTGCACGTAACCGAATTCAAGACGTTTAAAGTTGTTTTTATGCCAAAAATTTAAATATTTTTTGTCGGGAGCAATGTTCTTTTCCGGAGTTTCCGCTTCGCAAAAAATATTTTCCACGTTTTTGAATTTGTTTTTATTGGCGTCGTAAGACAGCATGGCAAGAACCTGTTTATAAATCGCGGTACCTTTTCCGCAAGCCTGCAAGTTAGGCTTAACCGCAATAAACTCTATTACCGCGCTGTTCGTTTTTTTGAAATAATCAAAAATCGCGCCGCCCACTACGCTGCCGTTTTCGTCTTTTGCAACTAATATGTGATAAACGTATTCGGGGTGATTTTCACCGTGTTTTAAATACCACATAATATTGTCAAAAGATTCCCTCTCGTTTTCGTCGGTAAAACATTCCAGATAAACGTCTGTGTAAAACGCCGCAAGGTCGGATATCGAATTTTTTTCTTCCGCTTTAACGTGTACAAAATCGAGTTTATTCGACTGTGCAAAAAAGTTATCAAACGAAGAAAATACGATAAAAGGCGGCCGCTTCGATTCCATTATTATGTGTTTTTCTATCATATCGCCCAAACTACTGCCCGACGCGACAATTTTAGAATAAATCTCTTTGCACTCGGCGGCAATTTTATCGTTAAAAGCCGTTACGAATCTGTATCGGCGTCCGGCGAATTCCGGTTTTGACAAAATTTCTTCAAAGTGTTTTAAACTCTTGTCTATCAGTGTTTTTATTAAAAAGTTATACGCGTTTTTATCGGTGAGATTTGCGTGTTCAAAAAACGCCACGCACTTTTCGGGGTGGAATTCGGGCGAAGAATCGTCCTCGATTTCGAATAACAACCATACGTAAGCGGTGCAATAATATTTTTTTGCTTTAAAGTTCATGCAGGGAGAGTATTCGTCTATCTGCGCCGCAAACGAAAATTCGCCGTTTTCGGTTTTATCATAAAAATAAAGGTTTTCGGGGTTTGTAAATTCCCGTATTTTTTTATAATAAGCCTTCTTTTCGTAAATTGTAATGTCCGTGGTCAACAGCGCTCCATACCGTCGCTCTTCGTTTGCGTCAAACTTTTCCCGCAGCCGTTCCATTACGTCGGAATTCATGTCGGCAACGGCGGGGAGCGAGTTGCTCTCGTCGCCGTAAGAAATCTGGCATAATCCCGCCCAACAATTTCTGTAATCCAGCTCGTAACTGGGTCCCCATAACAGCCAGTCAAAAGTGAAGTACAACTCGCTCGTTAAAATGCTTACAGAGGGGTCGGAAACGTTTTCCGATATGTACGCGGTGGAAACGTAACGCTTAATAAATTCTTCCCAGTTTTCTTCGTATTTCGAAAGCAACCCTGTCAAAAGGCAGGAAGGAGTGGCATAAGCCTCCTCGATTCGTATTTTTATCACCCAGCCCGTTACGCTCTCCCTTATCCCGAACGTCTTTTTAACTTTTTTGTCGTTTATATAATTAAAATATCTCTCTGTCGCACAAGAAAAATTTTTCCCCAATAAAACCGTGCAGTTCGGTATGGAATAAACCAGTTCTGAACGGTTTTCGTTATAAAACGTTTTAAATTCGTTTATTATGGTTTTCCATTCGCCGGAAACGGTGCTGTATCCCTGCGTCTTCAATATGGCGAATTCGATAAACGCCCTTTTTTTCAATACGGATTTGCGGCAAATAAAAAGAACTTTCAACCTCGCCCAAACGCCGAGTCCGCAAGGCGACAGTACTGCTTTTAACCCTTTATTGTATTTGTTGAACATAAGTATAAAAAAGGTTATCGCCGACGCCGCAAGCGCAATCAATTCCAGCGTATTTAAAAATAAAGACAAATTAGATGCAAACAGATTTATTATTTCGGGCATTTGTGTTTTTCCTTTGTAATCTCTCTGATTTATTTTAGCAGTAAATCCGCAAAAAATCAATACGCCCGCAATATTTTGCGGGCGTATTTCTTACGTTGTTTTTTCTCCGCCGTCTTCGGCGTTCTCATCCGGCGCGGACTTTTTCTTTCTCTCGTTCAAAATTTCTCTTCTAAAATCCGGCAACAGGTTGTTTTTTTCAAGCTGTCTTTTAAACGTGGTCGCGTAACACAGCGTAACCGCTATGCCTATGCCTATGGCCTCCTGAATAATATTCCTAGGTATGCTCGCAACGGCAACGGGCGTGCCTCTTGTCAGGCAGCGGTATGCAAAGTATCCCAAAACCACTATAACCGCGCCGGCAAGCGAAAACACCGTCGCTTTCGCCCACTCGTACTTTTTAAACTTTTCAGGCAAAACAAAGTTAATCAGCGCCGAAACTGCCGCGCCCTGCAATCCGTGTATAAACAGGGAGGGGATCATCATTTCCGGCGACATAAAAACGTCGTACAAAAGCGAGCCTATTCCTCCGGCAATAAACGCGGCTAACGGATCCAACAAAAACGCGGCGATCAAAACAACGCCGTCTACCCAATAAATTCTACCCGCGGGCGTAGGTATCGCGGGTATAAAGTTTGTCGCAACCACCAGCGCGGTCATAACGGCGGTGTACGCTATCCATTTAGTGGTAAAAAAAGCCGTCTTGTTCTTCATTTTTTCAGCCTCGTAAAATTTATTCCGTTGACTATTATATCACGGAGTGGTATTATTATTGTAACCAAAACAAAACTATTTTTTAATACCAGATTATTATGTTCGATTTCGATGCCGACTGCAAAAACAAATACTACACTCTCTATAAAACGCTCCGCGCCGAGATTCTGCGCGGCAAAATAAAAAAGGGAGAAAAGCTCCCTTCAAAGCGCGCCCTCTCGCGTGACGCGGGCGTCAGCGTGGTCACCGTCCAGCTCGCTTACGAACAGCTCGAAGCCGAGGGATATATCCGTGCGGAAGAGCGCCGCGGCTACTTTGTCGAAGAGGTAAATTCCCTTACCGGCAGGGCGCCGCGCCCGTCCGTCAAAACGGAAGAGGAAGAAGACAAGCCCGCCTTCCGTTGCGACCTCACAAAAGGCACTATCCCCCCTGATATGTTCCCGTTTTCAACTTGGGCAAGACTTATGCGCGGCGTGCTTGCTGATTGCGGCGAGCACCTTTTGGAGCGCGTTCCGTGTTCGGGCGACCGCGAACTGAAAGAGGCTATTTCAAATTATCTTTACCGTTCCCGCGGCATAGACGCCGACCCGCGTTACGTAGTCGTGGGCGCGGGCGCGGAATACCTTTACGGGGTAATAGTCCAGCTTCTCGGGCGCGATACGGTTTTCGCGGTGGAAAATCCCTGCTATCTCAAAATTCCGTTCACATATTCGCTCAACGGCGCAAAATGGACGCCTGTAACCGTCGGGGAGAGGGGGATGGACGTTTCCGCTTTAAAAATCAGCGGGGCGAGCGCGGCGCACGTTTCGCCGTCCCACCAGTTCCCTACGGGCGCGGTCATGCCCGTATCCGTTCGGGCGGAACTTGTTGAGTGGGCGCACGCTTTCGGCGGGTATATTATAGAGGACGATTACGACAGCGAGTTCCGCTTAACGGGCAAACCGTTGCAAAGCCTTTTCAGCCTGTGCCCCGAAAAGGTAATTTATTTGAACACTTTTTCAAAGAGCCTTGCGCCTTCTATGAGGTTAGGCTATATGATTTTGCCGCCCGAACTCTATAAAAGGTATGTCGAGTTGTTTTCGTCAAGCGCAAACTCCGTGCCTCTGTTCGAACAAAAAGCCCTTGCTAAAATGCTCGAAGGCGGATACTTCGAGAGGCACGTATCAAGACTGAAAAACTACTACCGCGGCGTGCGCAAGTTGTTGTTGGACAGGCTTACGGGCGTATCTTTTTTCGGCGATACGGGCAGCGGTCTGCATCTTACCGCAAAATTTAAAGGACTCACGGACGAAGACATAAAGTCGTCCGCTCTCGCCCGCGGAGTAAATATAAAATGCGTAAACGACTATCTCGCCGCACCCGTGCAGGGGTTCGAAGGCATGGCGGTTATAAACTACGCCGGACTCACGCCTGAACTTCTCGGGCAATGAAAAAGCGCCGAAGCATAGCCTCGGCGCCGTATTTTGGTTTTTAGTGTTGCCTTGTCTGCGTAGTTCGGTTTAGAAACCGCCGCGCATAGTATTGAAAAGGCAAGCGTAGAAAAGAAGGTTTCTCGTCTGGTTTTCTTCTTCGTCTCTGAACATCTGGTTAAACATTTCAATATCTCCGTTTTTATTTTTTATTTCTATCATTTCCCTTATTGTCTTAAGTTGGTCAAAAATTATCTTGCGCAGTTTAAAGCAACGTAGTCAAGACAAGAAAACCCGAGGTTTTCTACTTTAACGTCAAGCTCGTTCAACTCTTCATAAATATTCATATCACAACCTCCTTGTGAGTAATAACGTTTTTGTTTTTCGCTTTCGAAAAAAGTTTTTTCAATTGCGGCGGTCAGGTGTTTTTTCTCTTTTAAATCCGCTTCGTTTACTGCCTTCTTCCTGATTGCAGTTGCAGTATAGCATTTGTATTTTTGTTAGTCAATAACATTTGCAAAAATTTTTTAAATTTAATTTTTGTTAGTTTCTAACACTAATTTATGTTAATATCGATAATTTTTGTGAATTTAACGATTGTCTCTAAATTTTTTGATAAAAAATAACAAAATTAACAAAAAATTGTTAATTTTATCAAAGGCGTCGCTTTATTTGTTAATTGTGTTAAATTTTGTTTGGAATATCTTTCATCGGTTAAAAAAATACTTAAAAACCGCCCCTGAAAACTCGGTTTAAAGGGGCGGTTTTTATAAAGTATGGGGGATAGGGTTATTTTGAAATAATATTGAGATATTTGTCGGGGTCCTGCATAATATTATTTTCATACACTTCAAAGTGCAGGTGGTCGCCGCTGGCGTTTTCCGCGCCGGTAGCCTTCAACACTTTGCCAATAACGTCCCCGCGGGAAATTTCCGTTCCTTCTTTAAGGTTTTCCGCAGGTTCCACGTATTTATAAACGGTTACAATTCCGTTTGCGTGCTCTATCGTTACCACTCCGCCGTAAAGTCTGTCGTCGGTCACAACGCTCTTGATTTTTCCGTCAACCGCGGCTAAAACTTCCGAGCCCGCTTCGCACCCGAAGTCCATTCCCTCGTGCAAACAATATCTGTCAAGCGTTTTATCGTGAGCGAACACGTGCGCCTGTGTGAGGTTAACCGTCTTTACGGGTACTATAAATTCGTACTTGGTAGAGGTGTCAACGTGGTCGCCGTCGTCGGGTTTGTCTGGTTTATCGGGGTTGTTCGGATTGTTATCGTCGGGGTTGTCGATAACGGGTCCGTTGTCAACGTTGTTTCCGCGCACCGCAAATACCACGCCTACGGTGATGCCGGCGATTACCAGAAGGCAAGCCGCCAAAACGAGGTAATACGTTATAATTTTCTTTTTAGTGGGTTTGTTCTTTTCGTTGTTTTTCATTTTTTATCTCCTTTTATTTTTTGACCGCCTTTCGGCTTTAAATATCAGTAGCCGCCGAAAATAATGGGGGAGGCCACTATCGCCGTATCGTCCCGCACACAGATATGCAGGTTTATTCTTTCGCCGCGCAGCTCTACAAAATAGGGTAAATCGGCGCGGCAGTAATAATTAACGCTGTCGGAAAGCTCTTCTTTAAACAATATTTCCCCGTCGTATTGTTTCAAAAAACTTTCGATGTCAAGATTTTGATATTCGCAGCTTTCCCCGCAAACGTTTTTCAAAAATATTTTTGCCGTTTTCGGGCTTTTGTCGGCTTTAACCACCTTACAATCCTGCGAACTCGTTCCGCAATAAAAGGTATAACCGCTGCCGCCCTCGAAGCACAGGCGTTGCGGCAGTACGCCCACGCCCGTCATAACTACGGCGGAGGCTATAATAACGAATACGAGTTTCAACGTTTTCATATTTTTACCTTTCTGCGGCTCTCCTTAAATTCGTATACTTCCGTTATTGCCCTTAAAAAAAAGTTTAAACGGCAAAACAAAAAAATTTTTCTCAAATTCTCATTCTTGCGTAAGTTTTTAAAAGCGCAACAAAAAAAGACGGCTGTAAACCGTCTTTCAATTTAAATTATATTCTACGTTTCAACCGCATCCGCCGCAGGTTTTGCAGTTGCCGGAGCACTTTTTAACCTGCTTTCCCGTAGAAGAAAACATTGCGCCGGAATAGCACCGTTCCGCCGTCTTTCCGCAATCGGGGCAAAAAACCTCCGTCTGCGCGCTCTTAACCAACTCTTCAAACTCTTTTCCGCAGTTTTTACAGCGGTATTGCAGTATTGGCATTTCAGTTTTTGTCCTTTAAGTTCTTTTTGTCTTTTTTGCGCTTTTTGCGTAAGCGTTGCAGTTTTTCAAAAGGATTGCCCTTAATTATGAGTATCGCCAGTGCCGCGGTAATAACGGCGGTAGCCCCGATAACCAGCCAAAACCACCCTGTTTCCCAAAAAGTAACTCCGTTTTCGCCGGGTACCGGCATATTCATTCCCCAGAACCCCGCAATCATCGTGGGTACCGCAAGCAAAATCGTTATAATCGTCAGCTTGCGCATCGTGTCGTTGGAATTGTTTGAAATTACCGAGCCGTAAGCGTCCATGGTAACGCTCAAAATATTTTTGTAAATGTTACAGGTCTCTATCGCCTGCTTGTTTTCTATGCTCACGTCCTCGTACAGGTCCTGATAATCTTCGCGAGTGGAAACGGCCTCCATTTTAGACAGTTTTTCGTGCACCCTCTCGTTAGAATTCAAAGAGGTGGAAAAGTACACCAGCGAGTTCTGCAAATCCAAAAGCTGAATAATTTCCGCGTTTTTCATCGTCTTGCCCGCCTCGTTCTGTATGCGGTGGTTTTTGCGGTCTATCTGTTTAAGACAATACAAAAACCGTTTCGCGTTGTCCAGCATAAACGTGAGCGCAAAGTGTACGGGCTTGTCGCAAAAAATCTTTTCCCTGCCCGTAATAAAGTCCTTCAACACGGTGTTGCCCTTCAAACTGACGGTTATAATACACCGCTTGTTATATATTATAGATAGGGGAAGGGTGGTATAAACGTCACCGTTGGCGCTCTCTTCCAGAATGGGGCAGTCCACTACGAACATGCTGCACCCCTCGTCAAACTCCGAACGCGCGCGTTCCTCTTCGTCCAGCGCGGCTTTAATCATATCCTCGGGCACTCCCGAAAGTTTAGCCACGTCCTCGCACTCGTCGTCGGTGGGGTTTACCATGTCCACCCAGCACGAGTTACGGAAAATATCCGTCTTTTCGAGCTTCCCGTTTTCAAGGGAAATAAAAAACTTGACCATAAGCGTTTCCTCAATAAAAAAATGCACGGAATTAATTCCGTGCACGAAAAACGCCCGCATACGGAATTAGTTTCTTAAAATTAAATTGCAACAACTGTCCGGAACGTCCATTATCTGCTCCCGAAAAAATATTACAACCACTATAACACATTATATTTTAATTTGCAACTAATAGTTAAAAAAAATTCCCCCGCGGAATAATTCCACAGGGGAGGGATTAAAATTTATTTCTTTTCCCAGCGCATAAAAGGTTGTGGGCCGTCGTAATCGTTTGCGTAATCAACCGAAGAGGGCGAGTGCAGCCAGCCTATCGTCCGCGAATCGGAATCTCTCAAAATATCGCTCCCGCGCAGTCTGAACCCCGTGCGCGAGCCTCCGCGGTCTACAATGTCGCCGTAGCCGTTCACCGTGTAAGTTTCGCCGTAACCGCCGCCGTAGATAACAAGCTCGGGTTCGGCTTTGCTTTTCGCTCCGTCGGCGCCGAAGTCGGCGGAGGAAGAGGTCGACGAATAACCGCTATTCAAAGAAACGCCGGAATTTCCGCTCTTAACTATAATATATATAATTCCCGCGGGGAAGAATATAAGCAAAAGAAGAATGGCTACGCCCCAGTTAATTCCCGAATTCGCCGAAGGAGCGGAATAATTTCCTCTTGCGGCGTTTCTTTCGTCCTCGTCAAGCTCTGCAATGTAATTGTCAACGTTTTCGTTGCCGTTTTCCTTTGCCAGATTATACCAGTATCTCGCCTTCTTAAAGTCAACCGCAGTGCCCCAGCCCTTGTGGTAATGCAGTCCCATGACCCCTTGCGCGAGTTCGCTATTTATTCCCGCAGACTCGTCGGATTCGGCAAAAACTTCGCTTATCAGCTTAAATCCTTTCACCCTGTTTTGCGCAATGCCGAGTCCGTCGTCGTACATAATCGCCAGATACGTTTTCGCGTCGGCTACAACCCTTTTGTCTTCGCGGTTAGCCGCCTTTGTAAACCACTTGAACGCCTCAACGTAATTCTGTTCAAGTTCGCCGTCGTAGTAATTTGCGCCTATGTTAAGTATTGCGTAGCCGTAGCCCGCGTCCGCCGCCTTTCTTATAAGCGCAAACGCTTTGTCAAGGTCTTGCTCAACCCCCCAGCCGTTTAAAAAGCACAGCCCGTATTCGTAAACCGCCGCGATCTCTCCGCCGCTTGCCGATTTTTCATACCAGTATGCGGCTTTGTCAAAGTCCTGTTCCGCGCCCCATTCGCCTTGTGCATAGCATACCGCAATTTGATATTGCGCGTATGCGTCTCCGTTTTCGGCGAGTACGAGCGTTTCGTCGAATTTGTTCGTTGTCATAAACTTCTCCTTTTAAAATGTTGTTGCCTACTCTATAATATCATAAATGTCAAATTATGTCAATATAAAAAATAAAAGCGCCCCGCCGTTCGGCGGGGCGCTTACCGATATCTTTTTAAACCTGTATTATATCAATATCTTTCCTTCTATAAAAGAAGAGAACAATCCCTCTACGTCCCCGCTTCCTATAAAGCAGGCAATCAAATCGTCGGGCGTTGCCGTTTTTCCGCAGTTTTCGGCAAAGTATTTTTTAAGTCCGGCGTTAAAGTCGTCGTCGCCCACGGTGTTGCGCAGCATATCGAAGAGAATAAGCCCCTTGTTGTAAGCTATGTTGTTGTACTCGAGCTCGCCCGAATAATCCTTCAAGTGCCTGTGCATACGCGTGTCGGTCGTGCCGTTCAGCTGGTTGAACACCTTGAAAAACGCTCTGTAATAGGTGGTCGCCGAGTTGACTATTCCCTTCCTCGTGAATCCGTAAGCGGGGTTGTTTTCAAAAAACGAGAGGGTGGAGTACTCCGCAAGCCCCTCGTCCTGCCAGGCGTCGTTCAGCTGGTCGCTTCCAACCATAGCGTACCACCACTGGTGCGCGTTTTCGTGCACTATGGTATAAACGGTGTTGTCGCTGTCAAGCCCGTCGGCTATCATAGTGAGCGCGGGGTATTCCATACCGCCGTAACAAAATCCCGTCTGCACCACCGAAAGGGTGGGGTAAACGTACTGCCCGTACGCCGAACAAAAATACTTAAAGCTCTCAACCGCCGCGTTAAGTCCTGTTTGCGCGTTCGCGTCGGATATGTAATAATAACTTACCGTAACGCCGTTCACGTTCTCGGACAAAACTTTAAATTCTTTTGAAATAACAAAGGCGAAGTCTCTCGCGTTTTCCAGCGTATAAGAGCACTTTTTTCTGCCGTCCGCTTCGTTTTCGGAAAGGGCTTTACCGCTCGAAGCCGCAACATATTCCGCGGGCAAATCCAAAGTAACGCTGTAATCGGCACAGTCGGAAAGGAAGGGGTCGCCGCAACTGTAATAGGGGCACTCTACAAATCCTTCCTGCGAATACGCGCATAAAATGGGGTAAAAGTTTCCTAAATTAACGGTGTGCGCCGTTATTCCCGTGCGGTGGTTCACTTTCGCGAGCGTAAGCGAGTAACTTATCTTCACAACCGCGGTTTCTTCGGGATATACGGGGGTCAACAGCGTCACTGTCAAAATGTTTTCGTCCTCGCCGGCTATCTCCCAGCCCGCGCAGTTCTCAACTTCCGTAACTTCCATTTTTCCGTAACTCTCTCCCGCGTAATACGCGCGGTTTTTATAAGCGTCGGAAACGGGCTTTACGCTCGCGCCCTCTCTGAAAGCGTTTCCGTAAAGGTTGAATTTCAAATCGCCTATTTCGTTTTGAGTGTCGTTATAAAACGAAAACTCCGTCGTGCCCGTCAAAGTTCCGTTCTCTTCGTCGTAGCTCGCGTAAATATCGTAGCTCGAACCGTCGTCCTTTTGCGGAGCGCACGCCGAAACCGCACACGCGGCGCCCGCGCAGCATATAATGAGTAAAACGGCAATTATTTTTTTCACGCTGATACCTCTTTTTTTCGTAACTTTAAAAATATTTTATGCGCCGCATTTCCGCAATAAAACTTTTTTAACATATTTTAAACAATTTTAATAAAATGTACGGTATGATATTTTGCGTGATAACGGAAGGAAACGTCGACGAAATAACCCTGCCCGACTGCGACGTCGCCCTTTTCGGCTTCGACGTTCTGGGCGAAGCCGACTATGAGAGCGAGCTGCGCGGCGAAACCGAAAAATTCGAAGAGGCGGCGCGCCTTACAAAAAACTGTTCCTGCGGCGGAGTGTTCGCATGCAAAACTGTCAGCCGCGGGCTATTCCGCAAGTCCGCGGCGGTTGCCGACAGAGGCAAACTTTTGGGTATAGCGGATATGACCCGCGTCCTCGACGGCGAAGATTATAAAAGCGGCGCCTCGCTTGGTCTCTATAAAGTCAACGGTTGCGGAGTGGGGGTGTGCATAGAAAACGACCTGTTTTTTCCCGAAAACGTAAAAAGTCTCACCGATTGCGGCTGCAACGTAATAGTCGTTCTCGCGGAGCAGCTGCGCGACGTTATCCCGCCGCTCTTGATTCGCGCATATTCCTATCTGTACGGCGTGCCCGTTATTATGGTTGCGGGCAAAACCGCGTATTTCGCCGATATATCGGGGGCAATCGCGTCTTCCACGCAAAACACAACCGTTTTCGAAGTGAGTCCTCAAAACCGTTACAGGGTGGTAACAACCCGCCGCAAGGGCATTAATTCGGATTCCAAAGCGGACTATTAACCTTAAAAACTATTTACGGTCGCCTCGTGCCGCACAAAAACGTGCACCTCGTAACTTTATTATAATAATTTCAAAATTTCCCTCTATTGCTTGAAATTTAAAAAATAGTTTGCTATAATTATTTTTGTATAAAAATTACGTTAGAGGTTTTCAGATGTACAGCATGACGGGGTACGGCAGAGGAGAATACAAAGCGGGCGGCGTAGAGCTCACCGTCGAGATAAAAACGGTGAACAACCGCTATCTCGACGCAGTCTTAAAGTGTCCGCGCGTCTTTAACGCGTATGAAGAAAATATCCGCGGTATAATTCGCGGCAAGCTCACGCGCGGTCACGCCGACGTCTATGTTTCGTTTACCGACAAGCGCGAAAAAGAAAAAACCTTAACTTTGGACGAAGCCGTCGCAAAAGCATATTTCAACGCCGCTCAACGGCTCGAAAAACTTTTACCCGAACTTGAAAACGATTTAACCCTCACAAGCGTTTTGCGCTATCCCGAAGTGTTAAAAACCGAAGACGCGTCCGCCGCCGACGAAGAGCTCGTTTCCGCGTTGGAATCCGCGTTGGAATCCGCGCTGGACAAGCTCAACGCCATGCGCGAAACGGAGGGCGAAAAGCTCAAAGCCGACATGCTCTCACGTATGCTCGTTATAGAAGGGCTCGTAAAAAGCGTCGAAGAGCGCGCCCCGCTCGTGGCCGAAAATTACAGGCAAAAACTCGAAGCCAGAATTAAAAAGATTTTAGACGGCGTCGAAGTGGACGAGGGCAGGCTGCTTACCGAAGTCTGCGTGTTTTCCGATAAGAGCAACATAGACGAAGAGCTTACCCGCCTCCGTTCCCATATCGTACAGTTCAGGCAAATCTGCAAAGAAAAACTCGTGGGCAGGAAGCTCGACTTCCTCGTTCAGGAGTTCAACCGCGAAGCCAACACCATCTGTTCCAAATCCAACGACGTAGAGGTAACCCGCTTGGGTCTCGCGTTGAAAAACGAGATAGAAAAGGTGCGCGAACAAGTCCAGAACGTGGAGTAAGGAGATATGCAAAAAAATCTGTTAATCGTTTTTTCCGGTCCGTCGGGCGTCGGTAAGGGCACCGTAGTCAAAAAACTTTTAAAAAACGGCAATCGCGCGCTCTCCGTTTCCTGTACCACCCGCGCCCCGCGCGAGGGCGAAGTCGACGGCAAGTCCTATTTCTTCGTTACAAAGGGCGAATTCGAAAGCGGTATAAAAGAGGGCGGTTTTTTAGAATATAACGAGCACTTCGGCAATTATTACGGCACGCCGAAAAAATTCGTGGAAGAAACCCTGAAAACGCGTGACGTAATTCTCGAAATCGAGGTGGACGGCGCGCTCAAAGTAAAAGAGTCCTACCCCGACGCCCTGCTCGTAATGATTTTGCCGCCAAGCGCTAACGAACTCCGCGCCCGACTTTTAAAACGCGGGTCGGAAAGCGCGGAAAAGATAGAAGAGCGCGTAAAGCGCATGGAATACGAACTCTCTAAAAAAGAGTTTTACGATTATTCGGTAATCAACGACTCGCTCTGCGAGTGCGTCGAAAATATAGAAAATATCATTTTAAAAGAAAAGGAGATAAGGCAATGATTAACACGCCTCCCGTAGATTTACTTATAGAACAGCTCGGCACGGACGGGCAGCCCGTTTCGCGCTATTGCCTTTGCGTAGTCGCCGCAAAAAGGGCGAGGCAGATAATAGAACAGGCTTCCTCCGCACCCAGAGGCGGCGAGGTTTTAAAAGAACTCGCCATAGCCAGCCGTGAAATCGCAAGCGGCAAAGTCAAGTGCGTAAAGGACTGATTTTCATATAAGTGTACGCACAAGTCATAGTAGACATAGCCCACAGCCAAGTGGACAAAATATTCGAATACTCCTGTCCGGATTGGGTTAAAGAGGGTTGCCGCGTAAAGGTGCCCTTCGGCGGCAGAGTTTTAGACGGGTTCGTCACGGGCGTTTCTCAAACGCCGTCCTTCCCGCCCGAAAAAATCAAACCCGTAACTCAAGTATTCGACGAATTGCCTGCGCTCGTCCCCGAATGTTTTTCGCTGATGGAGCGCGTTTCTTCGCGCTATAAAGTTCCCAAAGCCGCGGCTCTGCGGCTGTTTTTGCCGTCCGAAATGCGCCTCGGCAAAGTGCGCGAAGTCTATAAAAAATTCGCAAAAGTCAAAGATATATCGGTATCTGTTCCCAAAAACGCCGCCAAACAGCGCGGCGCTTTGGACTTTTTGCAACAAAACGGCGACTGCGACTATACCGCTCTGTGCCAAAAATTCGGCAGGGGCGCCGTAAACGCGCTCGAAGAAAAGGGCGCTATAGAAGTCTATAAAGTCAAGACAAACCGCAACCCCTTCGCCGAAGTCTCCGGCGGCGGCGCCGAAAAGTCCTTGACCGCCGCGCAGACGGAAGCGGTGCGTTCGGTGCAAAACGTCCCCAAAACCGTACACCTTATTCACGGGGTAACGGGCAGCGGAAAAACGGAAATATATCTCCACCTCATCGCGGAAGAAATAAAAAAAGGCCGCACTGCAATATTCCTCGTTCCCGAAATTTCGCTCACCCCTCAAATGCTCGCCCAGTTGCGCGCAAGGTTCAGCGGTCAGGCGGCTATAATGCACAGCGGTCTGTCGGCGGGCGAAAAGTTCGACGAATGGTGGCGCCTGCGCTCGGGCGAAGCAAAAATAGCCGTGGGCGCGAGGAGCGCGGTATTCGCCCCGCTTGAAAACATCGGCGTCATAATAGTGGACGAAGAGCACGACGGCTCGTACTCTTCGGAGAGCGCGCCCCGCTATTCCACGGTGGAGGTGGCAAAGCTCCGAGCCGAATACAACGGTTGCAAACTCGTTCTGGGCAGCGCCACCCCGTCGGTAGAGAGCTACGCAAAGGCAAAGTCGGGCGAGTACAATCTGATCACCCTGCCCGACCGCATAAACAAACGCCCCCTGCCGGAAATTACAATAGCCGACATGCGTAAAGAGGCGCAGCGCGGCAATTCCTCGTCGTTTTCTTCCTCTCTCCGCTTCGAACTCGAAAACACTCTCAAAAGCGGCAATCAGGCAATAATATTTTTAAACCGCCGCGGCTATTCCCAAAAGGTTATCTGCCGCGACTGCGGCTACGTCGCCAAGTGCGAACACTGCGACGTCACGCTTACGTATCACAGTGAAGACGACTGTTTAAAGTGTCACTACTGCGGTGCAAAATACAAAATGCTTTCGGCTTGTCCCGAGTGCGGCGGCGTGCATATACGTTACAGCGGCACGGGTACACAGCGCGTGGTTTCCGACTTGGGCGCGCTCTTTCCCGAAGCGCGCATATTGAGAATGGACGTCGACACCGTTTCCGGCAAAGACGGTCACTATAAAATATTGAGCAAGTTTGCCAAAAAAGAAGCGGATATACTCGTCGGCACCCAAATGGTGGCAAAGGGTCACGATTTCCCTTCCGTCACGCTCGTGGGCATACTCGACGCAGATATGAGTTTACAGTTCGAAGACTACCGCAGCGGTGAACGCACCTTTCAGCTTATAACTCAGGTCGCGGGCAGAAGCGGCCGCGCCGGCGAGAGCGGAAAGGTGGTTTTGCAGACCTATTGTCCTGAAAATTATATCCTGCGTTACGCCGTAAACTACGACTACGAGGGCTTTTTTCAAAACGAAATCCGCCTGCGCGAAGCTACTTTTTACCCGCCTTTCGCGCTCGTGTGCAGGGTGATGGTTACGGGCTCCGACGAAGAAAAATCGCTCGAAGCGTTAAAAAAGGTCTATTTTGCAATAGAAGAACTCAAAAAAGAGGACGAGGCGGAGTTCGTGTTTTTAAACAAAATGCGCTCGCCCATAAAAAAATTACAGGAAAAGTTTCGCTTTCAGGTGCTCATGCGTCTCAAATCGGACAAGTATTTAAATAAAATTTACGGCTTTGCGGCTGAATTTTCCGATGCCGACGTTCTCGTGTACGTAGAAGAAAATCCCGCAAATTTATCGTGAGGTTATTAATGGCTATACAATACGTAGTTCAAAACGGCGACCCCGTTTTAAGAAAAGCGTGCGCTCCCGTCAAAAATTTCAATAAAGAACTGCACGCAATTTTAAACGACATGCGCGACACCGTCCGCGCCGAACACGGAGCGGGGCTCGCCGCGCCCCAAATCGGCTTGTCAATCCGCGCGGTGGTTATCGACGTTGACGAGGGCTATTTCGAGCTCATAAATCCGGTAATCGTCGCAACCAAAGGCGAGCAGTGCGGACCGGAGGGTTGCCTCTCCGTCAAAGGCAGGCAGGGCACGGTAAAAAGACCTATGCGCGTAAAAGCGGAGTATTTCGACCGTTTCGGAAAAAAGCATAAACTCACCGCCGAGGGTTTTTTTGCCCGCGCGGTCTGCCACGAACTCGACCATCTCGACGGCGTGCTGTATATAGACAAGGCGGAAGAGGTATACGACCTGCCTCCGGAGGATTAAAATGAAAATAGTTTTCGCAGGTTCTCCGCAGTTCGCCGTGCCCGCGCTCGAAAAACTCGTGCATGGCAAAAAGCAAGTCGCGGCGGTTATAACTCAACCCGATAAGCCCGCAGGACGCAAAAAAATACTCGCGCCCACCGCGGTGAAAACGGCGGCTCAAAAACTCGGCTTGCCCGTATACGATTTTGCCAAAATCAAAAACGAGGTCGAAACGCTCAAATCGTTGGGCGCCGATATTATGATAACGTGCGCCTACGGTCAGCTTTTAACGCAGGAAGTTTTAAACTGTTTCCCGTGCGGAGTGTGGAACATACACGCATCGCTTTTGCCTCTTTTCAGGGGAGCGTCCCCGATCAGTTCGGCAATACTTGCGGGCGAGGAGTATACGGGAGTAACCGTCATGAAAACGGAGCTGTCTCTCGACACGGGCGCAATGCTCCTCGTAAAAAGGTGCGCAATAAACGGAGCCACCTGCGGCGAACTCACTCAAAGGCTGTCCGTCCTCGGCGCGGATGCGGCGTTAGAAGCGGTGGAGCTTTTAGAAAGCGGCGATTCACAGCTGTTAATGCAGGACGAGGCAAAGGCGACTTTTTGTAAAAAGGTTACCAAATCCGATTGCAAGCTGGATTTCACCCGCCCGCATAACGAAGTCTGCAACAAAATAAAAGCGTTCAGTCCGGATCCCGCGGCGTACTGTTTTTTAAACGGACAGCAACTCAATATTTTGAATGCGGAGCATAACGGAGATATAGTCGGCAAGTGCGGCGAAGTATTGTTTGCCGATAAGCGCGGCGTGGCGGTCGGTTGCGCGGGCGGCTCGGTATTAATAACCGAACTCCAGCCTGCCGGCGGCAAAAAAATGCGCGCCAGCGACTTTGCTAACGGCAGAAAGATAAAGGCGGGCGACATACTTGACTAATCCTCTCTGCGACCCCTATTTTGTGTTGGCAAAGGTATATATAGGGGGCAAATACTTAAAACAAGCCATTGCGGAAACGGTAATAGAGCCACTGAACAAGGCGCGCACCGTAAAAATATGCTACGGCGTGCTCGAAAAAGACTGTTATTTAGAGCATATTATAGGGGCAAACGTTAAAAAACAGCCCAAAACGTCGGTAAAAATACTACTTAAAATCGCGCTCTATATGCTTGAATTTATGCAAAAGCGCGATTATATGGTGGTGGATTACGCCGTTGAGCTTATAAAAAAGCTGGGCAAAGAGGGCGCGGCGGGATTTGTAAACGCTTTCCTGCGCTCCTATAATATACCTCCCCTTCCGCAAAACGGGGTCGAAGCCCTTGCGGTTTCGTCAAGCGCTCCCGCGTGGCTCGCAAAAAAAATAAAGCGCTCGTACAAGAGCGAAGCGGCTGACATATTGTCCGCGCCGTCAAAGGGCGTATGCGTGCGGTTCGTGCGCGGAGAAGAAAATTATATTCAAAAACCCCATTCTCCCACGCCGTTTAAAAATGTCTTTATATTCGAAAACTTCGTTCGCGACGGAGGCTTTTTCGAAGGCGACTATACGTTTCAGTCCGTCGGCTCGGTCGCGATCTGCGATATAATAGGCGGAGGCGGCAGTCTTTTAGACGCGTGTTCCGCCCCGGGCGGCAAATCCGTCTTGCTCTCGCAAAAATTCAAAGAAATTACCGCGTGCGAGCTTCACTCCCACCGCGTCGGGCTAATAGAGCAATACTGCTCCCGCATGGGTGTAACAAACGTTTCCGCGGTTCAGGCGGATTCCGCCGTTTTTAATCCAGAATACGAAAACGCGTTCGACGCGGTGCTCTGCGACGCCCCCTGTTCGGGCACGGGAGTGATAAACGAAAATCCGGATATAAAGCTGTTCCGCAAGGAAAGCGATATCGCCGACCTTTGCGCTCTTCAACTTAAAATACTTAAAAACTGTTCCCGCTACGTCAAGCAAGGGGGCGTTTTATATTACTCCACGTGTTCCGTTCTTCCCGAAGAAAACGACAGCACGGCGCACGATTTTCTCGAATTGCACCCCGAATATACTTTAATCAAGCTCGATTCGCCTCTCTCGCACAGGGCAACGGGCTACGGGTTGCAGTTTCTGCCGCATATCTCGCTCGGCGCGGGATTTTTCGTCGCGGCGTTTATTAAGGGGAAACAATCATGAATAAAGACAGAAAAAATTACATAAAAAGCTGCGAGGTCTCCGAGGTAACAACGTTAAATCTCGGCGGCAGCTTGCAAAAAATAGCGGTGGAAGGCAAGAGTAAAAACCTTCCCGTCGTGATTGCCCTGCACGGCGGACCGGGTACGCCCGCGCCCTTTTCGGTGGGGTGCCGCGGACTGTTTCCCCAACTCACCGACAGCGCGGTTATGGTCTATTGGGATCAGCTCGGTTGCGGAATAAACAACTGCAAGCTCGGTAACGGCGTCACAATCGAAAACTTCGTGCAAATGACGTGCGATTTGGTAAAAGAAATAAAAACCCGCTTTCCTCAAAACAAGGTCTATCTTTTGGGGATAAGCTGGGGCAGCGTGCTCGCGCTTAAAACCGCCGTCCGCATTCCGGAGCTTTTAAACGGCGTCCTCGTGTTCGGGCAGATAGTCTCTGATTTGTTTTTCAATGAAGAAGTCTCCGCCGCGTTCGATTCCGCGCCTTTGAAAATAAGCAGCAAAGCGCGTAAAATCATAGCAGCGGGCGCCGGCGCCGACCCGAAAACTTTAAAAAAATCGCTTGCGGGGCTTACAAAACTCATTAAAAAATATACCGACGGCTACGATAACAAAAATTCCCGCCCCGCCGAAATAAAGGGCGTAATAAAGGGGCTGTTGAGCAGTCCCGATTACAAGTTCAAAGACTTCGCGGCAATAGTTAAAAACGGATATCTCAAAAACGACAGTCTGTGGGGCGAGCTCATTAAAATAAATCTTTCGGGTTGCTTTGCGGAAGTTAAAATACCTTACCGCATTTTACAGGGCGATACCGACCTCGCCGCGCTGACTTCCGCGGCGGTAAAGGCCGTAAACAACTCCCAAAACCCTCTCGTTTCGGTCAGGGTGCTTAAAAATTCGGGTCACCTGCCTTCGGAAGAGGCAATGCAAATTATGTTTGAGGAACTGCGCGAACTCATAAAATGAAAAAGATTTTACAGGATTTAAACTTCGAACAGCTCGAAAACTTAATAATCTCCCTAGGGGAAAAAAAGTTCCGCGCAAGCCAGCTTCGCGAGGGACTCGCGCTCGGCAAAAAAATATCCGAAATAAACGTTTCCCCCGAGTTGCGCCAAAAACTTTTGGAAGAATACGAGGACGAGCCCGTCAAAATACTCAAAACCTTTTATTCGCAGGACGGCACGGAAAAATATCTGTTTTCGCTCGCGGACGGCAACGTAATAGAGGGCGTTTTAATGAAATACAAATACGGTTACACGCAGTGCGTTTCAACGCAGGCGGGTTGCCGTATGGGTTGCAAATTCTGCGCCAGCACGTTAAACGGACTCATAAGAAATCTAACCCCGGGCGAAATTCTCTCGCAGGTGTTAAAGGTCAACGCCGTTCACGGCGGAACTCTCAAAAAACGCGCCGTAACCAACATAGTTTTAATGGGCAGCGGCGAACCTCTCGATAATTACGACAACGTTGTTTCGTTTTTGAAAAACGTCTCCGCGGAGGGCGGAATTAATATTTCCCCCCGCAATATATCCCTTTCAACGTGCGGTCTGGTGCCCAAAATTTACGACCTCGCAAACGAAAATTTACCCGTAAACCTAACCATATCCCTGCATCAGACAACCGACGAAGGCCGCGCCCGCACTATGCCCGTGGCAAAAAAATATTCCATTGCGGAAATTTTAAAAGCCTGCAATTTTTACTTTGAAAAGACGGGCAGGAGATATATTTTCGAGTACTCCCTCATAGCGGGCGAAAACTGCGGCAAAGAACACGCCGAAGGGCTGATAAACCTCTTGAAGGGCAAGCCCTGCCACGTGAATTTGATTCGTCTTAACGAAGTAAAGGAAAGGGATTTGAAATCAATAACCGAAAAAGAAGCCTACCGCTTTCTGGGGCTTTTGGAAAAGGGTGGTCTCTCCGCAACTTTGCGCCGGCAAATAGGTTCCGATATCGGCGGTGCATGCGGTCAGCTCCGCGCCGCCTATCTCGATACTCCCGCAATCGAAGAATCGGAAAAATAATCATATTAACCAAATTGAGGATATTACTATGACTACAAAAATCGCACCTTCTATCTTGTCCGCGGATTTCTCCGTCATGGGCGAAACAATCAAAAAATTAGAACAGTCCGGCGCGGATTTGATTCACTGCGACGTAATGGACGGAAGTTTCGTCGAGCCCATAACGTTCGGCGGTCAAATGATTAAAAATATACGTCCGCTTACAAAACTCGCGCTCGACTGTCATTTAATGATAGAACACCCCAAAACGCAGGTTAAATTTTTTGCCGAAGCGGGCGCGGATATCATAACGGTGCACTACGGCGCGTGCAACAAAATATCCCCGTCGTATCTCGAAGAAACGCTCGAACTCATAAAATCTTACGGCGTAAAATGCGGCGCGGTGGTCAATCCCGACGTCCCCGTCGAAAATATCTTTCCCGTGTTTCCTCTCTGCGACATGGTGCTCTTAATGTCTGTGTTCCCCGGCTACGGCGGTCAGAAATTCATCCCCGAAGTTCTCGAAAAAGTCAAAAAGGCGCGGGAATATGCCGTAACTATCGGCAGACCCGACCTCGATATCGAAATCGACGGCGGCGTTACGGAAGATAACGCAAAAATTATCAGGCAGGCGGGGGCAAACGTGCTCGTCGCCGGTTCCGCGGTGTTTAAAGCGCCCGATATGCGGGGGGCAATCCGCAATCTCAAAGCCGATTAACCTTTTTACGGGTTGACGCGTATAATGGTATAAGACTTAATTCGGGGGTAACATATGACAGTTATATGCGTTAAACCGCCTAAACCCGTGCGCAAAATTTTAAGGCTGATATTGCGCAAATGAACTATGCCGATATGCACTGCGACACGCTAACCGTCTGCCGTCTCGGCGGCGGCAATCTTGCGGAGTGCGGATTACAAACGGATATAAAAAGGCTTGCCCGCTCGGGTTGTAAAGCACAGTGCTTTGCGATTTTCACGAACGGTTCGGGCGCGAAAGAAGAGTTTTTAAAACACCTCGCGTTTTTCGGGCGGATGCTCGAAAAGCACGGGGATATTGTTTTACAGGCAAAAACCTCTGGCGATTTATTGCGCGCGGAGCGCGAACAAAAACTTGCGGCAATCTTGACGGTTGAAAATTTGGGCTTTACCCAAGGCGATATTTCGTCGTTCGGCTTTCTTAAAGCCGAGGGCGTAAAAATGGCGAGCCTCGTGTGGAACACCCCCAACGACTACGCCCGCCCCAACCTCGTTTTAAAAAACGGCGTTCCCTCACCGTATAAAAGTGAATCCCGCGGGCTTACAAAACTCGGCAGGCAAGCGGTTGATAAGCTCGACGGGCTTAAAATTATTATAGACGTATCCCATCTGTCCGACGGCGGCGTCGACGAAATTCTGCAAAACAGAAAAATCCCCGTAGTCGCAAGCCACTCGAACGCGCGCAAAGTTTGCGGAGTCGGACGCAACTTAACCGACGCTCAAATAAAAAAAATAGCCGACTGCGGCGGCTTGGTCGGCATAAATTTTCACAAAGATTTTCTGGGAGAAGAGGGGTTTTCGGGCGTTTGCAAACATCTTGAACACGTTATAAAAGTCGGAGGCGAGGATATCCCCGCGTTCGGTTCCGATTTCGACGGAATTCCGCCCTCGCCGCAACTCGAAAATTGCCTTAAAATGCCCGCATTGCTCGATTATTTGAGCGGCAGATTTTCATTCCGCGTGCTCGAAAAAATCGCGTATAAAAACTTTTACGGGGTTTTCAAACAATTCGACTGATTTTTTTCGCTCGCAAAACACCCGCGCAAAAACATTCGGCTGCTATGCCGCACCGTTCCAAACAACCGTATTAAAAAGCGCGGCAAACGCAAAACAAAACCCCCGCTCAAAAAGCGGGGGTTAATTTTTCATAACAAAATTACGTAAATTCAATTTACGCTCTTTCTACTGATTTAAGGCACCTCGTGCAAACGTAGCCCGTCACGGGTTTTCCGTCGCTTCCCGTGTAAGTTACTTTCTGAACGTTCGCTTTAAACGTTCTTCTCGTTCTCCTTTTGGAGTGGCTCACGTTATTTCCCGTCGTCTGACCTTTTCCGCATACCGTGCAAACTCTCGACATATTCATACCTCCGTGGGTTCGTTTCAATGTTAAATAAAGCCGGTTCGTTCAATCGGCTTCGTATAATATAACACGACTTTTAAAAAAAATCAATCGATTTTGACTTTAAAGTTTAATTTTTTAGAGAAATCTCAAAATAATGTAGAGAAATCTCATAATATTTTTAATATCCCCCGCCGCAAAATCAAAAATTCGGGCTTAACTTTTAAAAAAAACTTGCAAAATATATTTATATAGTTTAAAATATTATTGAAACTGCGGTCCGCCGCAAATAAAACGGAGTAACAAAATGTCGGTAAACACCAGCAACGTATACGGTAAAATTTCAATTTCCGATTCAGCCATCGCAAAGGTGGCTAAAAACGCCGCGCTGGAATGTTACGGTATCGTAGACACCGTTTCAAGGCGGATTACCGAATCCCTCACCGAGCTCATCAAAAAACAGCCCGACGGCAGGGGCATAAAGGTAGTCACGGACGGAGACAGAATTTTTATCGATTTAAACGTAATAGTCAAATACGGTGTTTCCATAAACGCCGTTGCGGAATCTTTAAAAGAAAGCGTAAAATACAAAGTAGAAAGGTTCACGGGCATGATAGTGGACACCGTGAACGTAAATATAGTAGGAGTAAAGTTGTAACAGCAGCTTTACTTTTGTTTTGCTTTTTTTCGCCCGCCGCAAATTCCGCGGCAAAAATAACACACGCTTCCGCTTAAACGCGGGTTGGATAACGATTTTAATTAAGAGGTCATATGCAGAAAACAGTCAACAGCACCGAATTCCGCAAAATGGTAACTTCCGGTGCGAGGATGCTTGAAATAAACAGGGCAAAAGTGGACGCGCTCAACGTGTTCCCCGTGCCCGACGGCGATACGGGAACGAACATGTCGCTCACCATGCAGTCGGCGGTAAAGGAGCTTAACGCATGCTCTTCAAACCGCTTTCAGGAAATCTGCGACGCCGTTTCCAAGGGCGCCCTTAAAGGCGCGCGCGGTAACTCGGGGGTTATTTCCTCCCAGATTTTCCGCGGGATATGCTCGGTAATACGCGACACAAAAGACGCGTTCGACACAAAAACCTTTGCCCGCGCTATGGAAGCAGGCTCAAAAGTCGCATACGGCGCCGTCTCTATTCCCAAAGAAGGCACTATTTTAACCGTAGTAAGACTTATGGCGGAAAGCGCCGGCAAGCTCGCAAGCAAGCATAAGGATTTCGTTCCCTTTTTAACCGCCCTTATAGAAGTCGGCGACGAAGCTCTGGCAAAAACCCCCGAACTTCTTCCAGTTTTAAAAAAGGCGGGCGTAGTGGATTCGGGCGGCGTCGGCTTAATGACGATTATGCGCGGGTTCCTCGCCGCACTTTCGGGTGAAGAGAGCGACCTTGACGATATCCCTACCGAAGCGCAGGAGGGTAAAAAGGCTGACGAAGACGTCTTCGGCGACAACTCCGATATTATCAACCTCGACTTGGGCGAAATAGAATTCGCCTATTGCACCGAGTTCTTTATTATTAATATTAAGCCCGTGACCACGCTTGCGGATATAGACAAGCTCAAAGAAAAACTTATGCACATAGGCGACAGCGTAATCTGCATAGGCGATCTGGAACTTATCAAAGTCCACGTTCACACCAACACCCCCGGCGTGGCGCTTTCGCTCGCGCTCGAACTCGGCGAGCTCGACAGAATAAAAATCGAAAATATGCTCGAAGAGAACCGCGCGCTCAAAGCAAAGCTCGAAGCCGAAAAGAAGGACATGGGTATGCTCGCAATCTGCGCGGGCAAGGGTCTCGAAGAGATTTTCAAAGACTTAATGTGCGACAGAGTAATAGAGGGCGGGCAGACAATGAACCCCTCCGCACAGGATATTGCGGACGCCGTTCAAAAAATCAACGCGGCAAACGTTTTCGTGTTCCCCAACAACTCCAACGTAATCCTTGCGGCGGAACAGGCTAAAGGTCTCGTCAACAACCGCACTATCCATGTTATCCCCACAAAAAACGTGCCGCAGGGCTTTGCCGCCGCGCTTGTTTTCGACCCCGAGGCGTCCGTGCCCGAAAACAAGACGAATATGACCCACGCAATAGACAACGTCGCTTCGGGTCAGGTAACTTACGCCGTGCGCGAAACAACGATGAACGGCTTCAAGCTCAAAGAAGGCGATATCATAGGGCTTGACAACAAGCGCATTCTCGCCAAGGGCGACAATATAGAAGAAACCACCATAAAGCTCATAAAGTCGCTTAAAAACGACGAGCACGAAATGATAACTCTCTACTACGGCGACGGAGTAAAGGAAGAGGAAGCGGAAGCTCTCGCAGGCAAACTTTCGGAGCAATACCCCGACTGCGACGTAGACTTCCATTTCGGCGGACAGCCCGTATATTACTACATGGTTTCTTTGGAGTAAATAACGTAAAGCGTCGCAATACTGCGTCAAACTCCGCTCGTGCTTCACCGCGGCAATCCAGAACGCGGCGAAAATGCGCTTCGGCTTTATTAAAAAATACAAAAATTATTATTCCCGCGGGGCGAAAGTCCCGCATTTTTATTACGCTTATGGAGCTCACGTCTTTAAAGTTCGTTTCCGAAACAAGGGAAAAGGATTTAAACAAACTCAATATATATACCGTTGAAGAGCTCGTGCGCCACTACCCGCGCGATTATCTCGATTTGCGCAAAATCACCCCGTTGAGCCAAGCCTATCACAACGACTACATACTCACCAAGTGCGAGGTGTTAAACGTAGAAATCAACCGCACCGCGCGCCGTCCTTACGTCAAAGCCATGTGCACGCAGGGAGGCGGCGTATTTACCGCAATATGGTTCAATCAGCTATATGTCGGGGGCAAACTCAAAAGAGGCGAGTATCTGTTTTACGGCAGAGTGCAAAACAAATACGGTATGGGCTGTAAAATGATAAACCCCTCGTTTGAAAGCGCGGATAAAAATTACGGGCTGAAAGGCATAGTTCCGGTGTATTCGCTCGCGGGCAATTTAACGCAGGGCGTTGTGCGCTACGCCGTCAGGCAGGCGCTTGAAAAAACGCGTTATTTCAGCCATATCCCCGCACCTTTACAAAAAAAATACAATCTTTTGCCCCTTAACGAAGCATATAAAAAGGTTCATTGTCCGTCCTCGCGCGAGGATATTTTGCGCGGCTCTGAAAGAATTGCGCTCGAAGAATACTTCCTGCTCATTTCCGCCTTTAAAGTTATTAAGGGCGGCCGTGACGAGGTGCGCACACGCCGCTATTCCGTCACTCTCGAAGATATCCGCTCCTTTGTTTCGCGCTTTAAATTCGAGTTTACCGAGGGACAGAAAAACGCGGTAAACGAGATATATTCCGCTATCAATTCCCCTCGGCGCATGAATATGCTGTTGCAGGGCGACGTTGGTTGCGGCAAAACCGCAGTGGCGCTCACGGGGCTGTATATGGCGGTGAAGTCGGGCTATCAGGGCGCAATGCTCGCCCCTACCGAAGTCCTCGCAAGGCAAAACGCGGAGCTGATTAAAAAAACTTTTCCCGAATATAGCGTAAAAGTTCTCACGGGCTCTACCCCGTACGCTGAAAAAAAGGCGATAAAAGCGGGGCTCGCTTCGGGAGAAATAAATATAGTCTGCGGCACGCACGCGGTTATACAGGATAACGTTACTTTCAAAAACCTCGCGTTCGCGGTCTGCGACGAACAACACCGTTTCGGCGTCGCGCAACGCTCCTCTCTCGTGGAAAAGGGCGAGGGGTGCGACGTCCTCATAATGTCCGCAACCCCGATACCCCGCACGCTTTCTCTCATTTTTTACGGCGATTTGGACGTCGTCACCGTCAAAGATAAACCGCGTTCGCGGCAGGATATATCCACGTCAATCGTGCCTAACCGCAAATATGCAGATATGCTCCGCTACGTTGCCGAACAGGCAAAGCTCGGCAACCAGACGTATTTCGTATGTCCCAAAATCGAAGGCGACGACGAGGGCACCGTCATGTCCGTTACCGAACTCTACGAGGAGTTAAAGAGCAAAATGCCCACCGTCCGCGTCGGGCTGTTACACGGCAGAATGAAAGACGAAGAAAAAAACAAAATAATGTCCGCGTTCAAAAACAAGCTGTTCGACTGCCTTGTAACTACCACCGTCATAGAGGTAGGCGTAGACGTGCCGGACGCAACCGTCATGATTATTTACAACGCCGAGCGTTTCGGGCTGTCGCAGCTCCACCAACTCCGCGGCAGAGTGGGCAGGGGAGACAAAAAGAGCTATTGCTTCCTCTTGTCGGGGTCGGACGGAGAAGAAGCGCGAGAGCGCCTCTCGGTAATCAAAAACTGTTCCGACGGCTTTAAAATAGCCGAAGAAGATTTGCGTATACGCGGCGGCGGCGAATTTCTCGGCACCCGCCAGAGCGGCAGACTTTTGAACGAAATAAAAAACCTGCGTTTCCCCGTAGAAACGGTATTTCTGGCTAAATCGGTGTCGGACGACGCGTTTTCGGGCGCGTTCGATACGTCCGAACTCAAAAAAATCGCCTACGAAAAGTACGAACGCCTCGCTTCCGTAGCTCTTAACTGACCGCAACGCTCAATTTTATTATATTATAGTAAAAAACGTCGGTAATTTATTTGACAATCTGATTTTGTTTTGTTAAAATTTTAAAGCACGCTTTCGTAGCGTGCTGAATTTTTTTGTAAAAAGGCTTACACTTCCTCCGCGTTTAAGGGTATGCGGAAGAGTGAAATATTCAATAATACAAGGAGGTAAAACATGCCCACTATCAATCAGCTTATAAGAAACGGCAGAGAAAAACAGGTTTACAAGAGCAAGTCGCCCATTCTGGACAACTGCCCTCAAAAGCGCGGCGTATGCCTTTCGGTTACGACTACCACGCCCAAAAAGCCCAACTCGGCTATAAGAAAGATTGCGAGAGTGAGACTTACGAACAAGCAGGAAGGTACCGTCTATATCCCCGGCGAAGGACACAACCTTCAGGAACACTCGTCCGTTTTAATCAGAGGCGGCCGTGTTAAAGACTTGCCCGGCGTTCGTTATCACATTATCCGCGGCGCACTCGATACCGCAGGCGTTTCAAAGCGTATGCAAGCTCGTTCGCGTTACGGCGCTAAAAAGCCTAAAAAATAATTATAAACTTCGTTATGCTTTGTCAAGCCCGCTTAAAACGCTCGCTTGCCTTGTCTTGCTTGTTTTTGATTATTTTTTAACAATCGCGTATTACGCAATTTCGCAAACCAATAACACCCTACTTGTTTCGGAATATTTCACCCTTTGCACCGATTAAGAGTAGGCAGTATTCGTGCCCAAAACCGTTTATATGCTTCGCAATACTGTGTTAAGCTCCGCTTTTCTTCGGGTCACGTACGCAAAGTACGCTCCCCTTGAAAATGCTCGCTTGCCTTGTCTTGCTAGCACCTAAACAGTTTTAAACAACACAGCACGGAGAAGATTTGCTACCGCTACTTTCAAATAAATTTCGGCGCAAGCATAGCCGAGGTTTTTGTGAACGTATCAGGCAAGCAACAGCTTATTTAAGGTAAAATTACCCTAAAACCATAAAAATAGGAGGATAACATTATGCCCAGAAGAGGCGGCGTTCCCAAGAGGGACGTATTACCCGATCCCGTGTATAATTCCAAGGTTGTAACAAAACTCGTCAACCAGATTATGTACGACGGCAAGCGCGGAACGGCACAAAACATCGTTTACGACGCTTTTAACATTATGAGCGAAAAACTCGGCAAAGACGCTATGGAAATCTTCGAACAGGCTATGAACAACATTATGCCCGTACTCGAAGTAAAGGCAAGGCGCGTCGGCGGCGCCAACTATCAGGTCCCCATCGAAATCAGACCCGAAAGGCGCCAGACCCTTGCAATCCGCTGGCTCGTAATCGCTACGAGAAAGAGAAGCGAGCGCGAAATGAGCGCTAAACTTGCCGCAGAACTTATTGACGCGTACAACAACGCTGGCGGCGCGGTCAAAAAGAAAGAAGACACGCACAGAATGGCGGAGGCGAACAAAGCGTTCGCTCACTTCCGTTTCTAATCGGGAGATATTATGGCAAGAGATTACGATTTATTGCATACCAGAAATATCGGTATAATGGCGCATATCGACGCAGGTAAAACCACTACTACCGAAAGAATTCTGTACTACACCGGCGTAAACCACAAAATAGGCGAAACGCACGACGGCACCGCTACCATGGACTGGATGGCGCAGGAACAGGAGCGCGGAATCACCATTACTTCCGCCGCAACCACCTGCCACTGGACAAGGACGGGTCAGCCCAAAAAAGAAGAGTGCAGAATCAACATTATAGACACTCCGGGTCACGTTGACTTCACCGTAGAAGTAGAGCGCTCGCTCCGCGTACTCGACGGCGCGGTCGCAACCTTCTGCGCGAAGGGCGGCGTAGAACCCCAGTCCGAAACCGTTTGGCGTCAGGCGGACAAGTACGCGGTACCCCGCATAGCTTACGTCAACAAAATGGACATCAACGGCGCAGACTTCAAAAGAGCGGTAAATATGATGAGGGAAAGGCTTTCCGCCAACCCCGTGCCCATCGAATTGCCCATCGGTAAGGAAGAAACGTTCAAAGGTATAGTAGACCTTATCGAAATGAACGCCGAAATTTACGACAGCGACGACGGAAAGCAATACCACAGAGACGAAATCCCCGCAGACCTTAAAGACGCGGCGGAAGAAGCTCATATGGCCGTTATGGAAGCTGCGGCCGAAGGCGACGACGAACTTATGGAAAAGTTCCTCGAAACTATGGAACTCACCCCCGACGAAATCCGCAGGGGATTAAGAAAGGCAACCATCGCCATGAAGTGCACCCCCGTGCTCTGCGGTTCTTCCTATAAAAACAAGGGCGTTCAGATGCTCCTCGATGCGGTTATAGACTTCCTTCCTTCCCCCGTAGACGTAGCTCACGTAACGGGCGTCAACCCCGACACCAACGAAGAAGAAATCAGAAAGACCTCCGACGAAGAACCCTTCGCAGGTCTCGCGTTCAAAATCGCAACCGACCCGTTCGTAGGCCGCCTCGCTTATTTCAGAGCGTATTCGGGCGTGCTCGAAAGCGGTTCCTACGTTTACAACTCGTCAAAAGGCAAAAAAGAGCGCGTGGGCAGGCTCGTGCAGATGCACGCTAACACCCGTATGGAAATCCCCAAAATTTACTCGGGCGATATCTGCGCCATAGTCGGGCTCAAAGACACCGGCACAGGCGATACTCTCTGCGACGAGAAGCACCCCATCGTTTTGGAACAGATGACTTTCTCCGACCCCGTTATTCAGCTCTCGATCGAGCCCAAAACCAAAGCGGGACAGGAAAAGATGACCATGGCGCTCGTAAAACTCGCCGAAGAAGACCCCACCTTCAAAACCTATACGGATCAGGAAACGGGTCAGACCATCATAGCGGGTATGGGCGAACTTCACCTCGACATTATCGTAGACAGACTTCTGCGCGAATTCAAGGTTGAAGCAAACGTCGGCGCTCCTCAGGTTGCTTACCGCGAAACTATCCGTCAGGCAGTCGACTGCGAAGGTATGTACAAGCGTCAGTCCGGCGGTAAAGGTCAGTACGGTCACTGTAAACTTCACTTAATCCCCGGCGAACCCGGTTCGGGCTATGTGTTCGAAGACCTCACGGTCGGCGGCTCTATTCCCAAAGAATATATTCCCGCTATAGACAAGGGTATCCGCGGCGCGGCTAAAAACGGCTTCCTCGCAGGATACGAGGTAGTAGACTTTAAAATTCAGGTTTACGACGGAAGCTACCACGAAGTCGACTCTTCCGAAATGGCGTTCCAGATTGCCGGCTCCATGGGCTTTAAAGACGGTATGGCAAAGGCTAAGGCCGTTCTTCTCGAACCTATCATGAAAGTCGAAGTCATCACTCCCGACGACTATTTCGGCGATATCATGGGCAACGTAACCGCACGCCGCGGAACTATAGTTTCCACGGACGACAGAGCGGGCGCAAAGGTAGTAGACGCCGAAGTTCCCCTTTCCGAAATGTTCGGTTATGCAACCGACCTCCGTTCGAGAACGCAGGGACGCGGACAGTTCACCATGCAGTTCGATCACTATGCCGAAGTTCCCAAGTCGGTAGCTGAAAAAGTAATCGGGGAAAGAGCAAAGAAGAATTAAAAATTTGTATATGCTTCGCAATACTGTGTTAAGCTCCGCTTTTCTTCGGGTCACGTACGCAAAGTACGCTCCCTTTGAAAATGCTCGCTTGCCTTGTCTTGCTCGCGTCTTCAAATTTTTACCGGTTTAGATTTAAGAATTAAAAATTTGTATATGCTTCGCAATACTGTGTTAAGCTTCGCTTTTCTTCGGGTCACGTACGCAAAGTACGCTCCCCTTGAAAGTGCTCGCTTGCCTTGTCTTGCTCGCGTCTTCAAATTTTGCACACTAAATCATTTTAACGTCGTCATTCCGAGCGAAGTCGAGGAATCCGGCAAATCCGCGTGATTTACGCTTAAAAAGCGGTTATTTTACTTCCGTTTTCAACCTTAAACGGCAAAAAAAGTAAAAATAATCACGTTAAATAATTGTCTTTTTTATATTTTTCATATATAATAAAGTCGGCGCCTGAAAAAAGCGCGAAATTGCAGCAATAATGATAGATAGCTGCGACGTGCCGCAAGGTACGGAAGTTATCATTTTTATAAAAAAATATTTTAGGAGAAACAAAAATGGCAAAGGCTAAGTACGACAACAGCAAGCCCCACGTTAACATCGGCACAATCGGCCACGTTGACCACGGCAAGACCACTCTGACCGCAGCTATCACTATGGTAATGGCGTGCAAAGGTCAGGCAGAGAAAATGAAATACGACGAGATCGATAAGGCTCCCGAAGAGAAGGCTCGTGGTATAACAATTAACACCGCTCACGTAGAGTATCAGACCGAAAAGCGTCACTACGCTCACGTTGACTGCCCGGGACACGCAGACTACGTTAAAAACATGATCACCGGCGCTGCACAGATGGACGGCGCAATCCTCGTAGTTGCAGCAACCGACGGTCCCATGCCCCAGACCAGAGAGCACATTCTGCTTTCCCGTCAGGTAGGCGTTCCTTATATCGTCGTTTTCCTTAACAAGTGCGACCAGATGGACGACCCCGAACTCCTCGAGCTCGTAGAAATGGAAATCACCGACACCCTTGAAGCTCAAGGATTCAAAGATTGCCCCATCATCAGAGGTTCTGCTCTCAAAGCATTGGAAAAGGCTTCTTCCGGCGCTTCCGACGCAGAAGTTCTTGCTGCTCCCGAGTGCCAGTGCATTCTTAAGCTCATGGACACCATCGACAGCTTCATTCCTACGCCCGAAAGAGATACGGCTAAACCCTTCCTTCTTCCCGTAGAAGACGTGTTCACCATTTCCGGCCGCGGCACCGTTGCAACCGGAAGAGTTGAAAGAGGTACCGCTCACGTAGGCGATCCTGCCGAAATCGTAGGACTTATCGAAAAACCCGTTTCCACGACCATCACCGGTCTCGAAATGTTCCACAAGAGCGTTGACGAAGCTATCGCAGGCTTCAACGTAGGCGCGCTTCTCCGCGGTATCGACAGAAAGGGTATCGAAAAGGGACAGGTTCTCGCTAAACCCGGTTCGGTTAAAACCGCTACCAAGTTTACCGCTCAGGTTTACGTTCTTAAAGCAGACGAAGGCGGCCGTCACACTCCTTTCTTCAATCACTATCGTCCCCAGTTCTTCATCAGAACTACCGACGTTACCGGTTCGATCGAGCTTCCCGCAGGCGTAGAAATGGTTATGCCCGGCGACAACGTAGAAATCTCCGTTGAGCTCATCAAACCCGTTGCAGTTGAAGAAAAGCTCCGCTTCGCTATCCGTGAAGGCGGCAGAACGGTAGGTTCCGGCACCATCGTTAAGGTTCTTTAATTTAATTTATATACTATCGCAGAAGAGCGCCCGTTTTTCGGGCGCTCTATATTTTTCACTGCAAATCATTCAATAGTCAACTATCCCGTAACGCAGCGCGCAAAAATCCGTTGACAAATTCCGCCTCACAGAGTATATTGATATCGTAAAAGGGCAATATTTTACGTAATAAAACAGGAGGGAATTTATGTTTTGCACTCATTGCGGTAAATCGATAGATAACGATTCGTCATTCTGTTGCCATTGCGGCGCAAAAGTTCGGGAGAGCCAAAACTCAACCATAGGCGCCCCGCCCCGCCCCGCGCAAACACCCGCCAACCCGCAGTATTACGCGCCCCGCCACGCCCCCGTAAAAAAGACCAACGGCTTCGCCGTCGCCGGCTTCGTGTTCGCGCTCGTTTCCGCAGTCATAACCGTCATATACTCCGTTTGCGACTATCATTACGTGGACCCCAATATGTTTTTGAGCGGCTTCGGCAGTTATGTGTTCACCTGCTTAATCTTTTCCGTGCTCGGGCTCAATTTTAGCATAATAGGCACGGTCAAATCAAAAACCGGCGGCAAAGGCAAAGGATTAGGCATAACGGGCATAGTTTTAAGCTCGCTAATCCTGTTTTTCTGGCTGTTTGTTCTGTTCATAGTGTTCACAGTCTTGCTCGGTTTCGCCATAGGTTAAATATTAAAAAAGAACAGCCCCCGCGGGCTTATGCCCGCGGGGGCTTTCATACTGTTTCGGTATAAAAATATTGTTGTAAATTTCTAATTGTTCCTTCCAAAAAGCTCATCAAGTGAAATATTGTAAAAGTTTGCTATATTCAATAATGTTTCATAGTCTGGTTTTGCCGCATCTGTCTCGTATCTTGTATAATTAACACGGCTGATATTCAATTTTTCCGCCAGCTGTTCTTGTGTGAGATTTTCACAAATTCGCAATTCTTTTAATTTTTTACCTATGTTCATATTGACATTGTACATAATCTGTACTATAATTAAATAAAATGTACAGAAAATGTACATTTTAAGGTAAAAACTATGGAAAAATTTAATTCTTGTTATACTTGTAAATTTTTTAACCATTACTATTATAAATTTAAATTACGTTTTAAAGCGGTTGCAAACGGAACGTGTTCACAGGCAGCAATACCTAAAAAGAACACTACCAAATTTCTCGAACAAAACAATTGCGCCATGTGGCAGGAAAAGAATCCGGAAGAAGAGCGCGCAGCCGAATATCAGTCGATAGAAAAAGCGCTTAAAGTAACAATTTCAAACATAGAAGAAATCCTTTTATACATAAAAAACATAGACATATAATAATCAAGCCGCCCCGCAAAATTTTGCGGGGCGGCTTTTATTATTTATTATAAAACTTACAAAACTCTTTCAGCGTACAGCTTGTACAGTCGGGTTTTTGCGAGTGACACACCCGCCGCCCGTGATAAATCAGGTAGTGGTGCGCCTTCGACCAAAGCTCTTTCGGTATAACCGCGCACAATCCCTCTTCAACTTTCGCAGGGGTCTTGCCCTCCGAAATCCCTAACCTGTTCGAAACGCGGAAGACATGCGTGTCTACGGCAATGGCGTCGCCGCCGAACCAAACGGAATAAACCACGTTCGCCGTCTTTTGTCCTACCCCTGCAAGTGTTCTCATCTCTTCAAGGGTAGACGGCACTTCCCCGCCGAACTTGTCCAGTATATCGCGCGACGCCGAAAGTATGTGCGCCGCCTTATTACGGTAAAATCCGCAGGAAAATATAAACTTTTCAAGTTCTTCCTGCGTTAAAGTTATCATTTTTTCGGGCGTGTTATGTTTTTCAAACAGCACCGCCGTCACTTTATTCACGCGCTCGTCGGTGCACTGCGCCGATAAAATTACCGCTACCAGCAGTTCGTAAGCCGAGTTGAATTTAAGCGCGGGCACCGCGTCGGGGTACAGCCTCGCAAGTTCGTCTAAAACGCCTTTTACTTTCGTGTTGTCCATAAACAGATTTTATCACAAAAGCGGCTTAAAATCAATAAAATGACCTAAATTCTGCCGAAAAACGTTCTCCCGTACAGCGTTTTCATTGCATAAAACCCGTAAAAAGCCGAATAGTGCTGTTGCAATACTATGCCTTTCGCGCGCGTTGCCATATTCTGGGGTATTTTAACGGACAGCCCGCACCCGATTCCCGCCTCTTTGGGCGTGTTTATAAGATTAGAAGGAACTCCGTTTATTCTCAACCGCGAGTTACAGTCGGCGGCTTGCGCTCGCGAACGGAAAACGGCAAGTAATTCTGTCATAATTTAAGTTCACCTTAGTATATAATATTGTATTAACATAATATGTCGGAGAATAAAATTATGATATATTTCGATAACGCGGCTACGGGCGGGTTCAAGCCCGACGGGGTAATCACGGCGTCTGCGGCGGCGCTCGAATTCTGCGCCAATCCCGGCAGAAGCGGTCACAAACTTTCGCTCGCCTGTCTCGAACGGGTCTATTCCGTGCGTAAACTCTTGTGCGACTTTTTCGGCGGATACAGTTACGACAGAGTTATCTTTACCAAGAACTGCACCGAGGCTTTGAATATAGCGATTATGGGCGTCCTCCAATCGGGCGACGAAGTGGTTACTACGGTCGCCGAGCACAACTCGGTACTCCGTCCTCTCGAACGTCTCAAAGGCAAGGGTGTAAAGGTGAGCTACGCCCCGTTGGACGGCGATAACGAAATCGACCTTAACGCCCTTTCAAAACTCGTAACTCCGAAAACCAGAGCGGTGATTATAACTCTCGCTTCTAACGTCACGGGCGCCGCGCCCGATATAACTTTGCTCCGCAAAGCGGTGGGGGAAAACCCGCTTTTGATCTGTGACGGCGCACAGGCGTGCGGACACATAAAAATAGATATGAAGAAGTACGGAATAGACGCGCTCGCGGTCGCCGGACATAAAGGCATGCTCGCAATTCAGGGCAGCGGCGCCCTGTTGTTTTCGGAGAGAATGAATCCCTCGCCCGTGCTTTTCGGCGGTACGGGCAGCGAGAGTTATAATCTCAACATGCCCGACTTTTATCCCGACGCGCTCGAGAGCGGAACGCTCTCCTATCCGGCCATAGTTTCTCTCGGCGAAGGGGTGCTTTATTTGCGCCAAACCATGGAAGGAAACGAAGAAAAAGTGCGTCGGATTTGTGTGAAATTGTGTGAAAACCTGTCAAAAATCAATGGTTGCCGTGTAATTTCAAAGCCCAATTCTGTCGGAATTGTGGCGTTTTCGCTCGAAAATATGCAGTCGGAGCTTGCCGCTTTCACACTTTCGGAGGAATTTTCCGTGTGCGTGCGCGGCGGTTTGCACTGTGCTCCCAAGATGCACGAGGCGCTGGGCAGCGACGGGCTCGTCCGCGCTTCGGTGTCGCCTTTCAATACTTTGGCGGAGTGCGATAAATTCGTTTCCGCAGTGGAAGAGTTGGCAAAAAGGGGAGGCTGATGTCAATATTCGGCAATATCGAAGAGCTCGCTGGTAATACTCCGCTTCTGGAACTTAAAAGGTTTTCGTGCAAATCCGGCATAACTTGCAGATTATTCGGAAAACTCGAATTTTACAATCCGAGCGGTTCGGTCAAAGACCGAGCCGCCGCCCGTATGCTTGTCCGCGCCGAAGCGGAGGGCAAAATTAATAAAAGTTCGGTTATAATCGAACCGACTTCGGGCAACTTCGGTATATCGCTCGCCGCGCTCTGCGCGGTGCGCGGATTGCGCGCCGTAATAGTTATGCCCGCGGATATGAGCGAAGAAAGGAAAAAAATTCTTAAATATTTCGGCGCCGAAGTTGTTTTGACGGACCCCGAAAACGGAATGAAGGGAGCCGCCGAAACAGCAGAAAAACTCCGTTCGAAAATGAAAAACGGAGTAATTCTCGGTCAGTTTTCCAATACGGAAAACGCTCGCGCCCATTATATGACCACCGCGCCGGAAATCTGGAACGATCTGAACGGTGAAATTGATTTTCTTTTTATCGGCGCGGGAACGGGCGGGACGCTTGCGGGCTGTTATAAATATTTCAAAGAAAAAAATCCTTTAATAAAAATATTTGCGGTCGAACCGTCCGCCTCTCCCGTGCTTTCGGGCGGAAAAGGCGCGCCGCACGGTATTCAGGGTATAGGCGCGGGGTTTGTTCCCGAACTGCTAAAAGATAAACCTTACGATAGCGTCGTACGCGTCCCGTTTTTGTCGGCGCTCCAAAAAATGCGCTCGCTTGCCCAAACGGAAGGCGTATTCGCGGGCATTTCTTCGGGCGCGGTTCTGCACGCCGCGGCGGAAGTATGTAAGGGTAAAAAATCGCAAGGCAAAACAGCCGCGGTTATTTTGCCCGACGGCGGATTCAAATACCTGTCCGTAACGGAAAAAATTTAAATCGGTGCGGGAATATGCCTCAAATACTTTTAAGTTTTGTAATAACTTCGCGCAGTTTGCGCTTTTTGAACCCGTCTAAAAGGGGAGAGAGCGCGGCGTAAAAATTATCGAGGTCAGCGTTTGTCAGCGTACCCTCGCGTTTGCCGCGTTCAGCTTCTGAAATTATGGTATTCAAAATTTGCCCCTCGCTTTTTCCGTTCATCGCCTTGGATAAAATTTTTGCAAGCTCTACGGTGTTATTGTACGCGCCCGTCTGCACATTGTTTGCGCCTTCGGGTTTTTTATCTGGTTGTTGGTCGGAATAACTTTTAAAATCTTTCATAGCTTCTCCGCATATAATGTTATTATCAAAATATGCAGGGGAATTTTTTTATGCAACTTTTCATTATACTCGCACTGCTGTTATACGGAGGCAAATCGGGGGCGCAGAACCTCATAGAAGAGGTTAAGCCAATGCTCGAAACGTTCGGAGGAACCGAGGTAAAAGAGGCGCTTAAAAGCGCGGAAGAAATTTCGCAGGTGCTCACCGCCGTACGCGGACTTACGGGCGGATTTACGGAGCCACAGGTTGAAAAAGAAGAGTATTTCGCACATACTGCGGGGGCAACGGCGGAAAGCGCCTCTCAAAACAGCAGCGGATTTCCCCTCGCGCCGATATCGAATATAGCCAACCGCGATATAACGTATTCACTCTCGCAATTTGTTTCGGGAGTAAATTAACCAACCGCCCCGCGCGATATCGCGCGGGGCGGTTGGTTTTATATAATATCGATTAATCTCAATTTAAAGAACTCGAAGTTAAATAAATGATATTGCTTTTTTATAAGCGGTGTGATATAATCGATTTATGAAAACAGGCATATCTACCGCAACTCTGTCAAAATACGAAACGGAAGAAGCGCTCACTCTGTTAAAAGAGGCGGGCGTTGAAACCTGTGAAATATATTTGAAAACTTTTTACGAATACCGCCCGGAGTTTGCAAAAAAGTTTGCGTCAAATCTCGGCGGAACCGAAGCGTATTCCATACGGGTTGCGCCGTACAATTTCGAGCCGCAACTCTTTTGCGATAGCCGCAGGGTGCGCGGCGACGGATTTTACTGGCTCGATCAGGTTATGCGTTCGGCGCAACTTTTCGGCGCAAAGAACTATTCTTTGGGCGTAAAAAAGAACGAAGTTGAAAATTGGGACGCATATATAGGCGAAATACGCAACTTTTGCGCCCGATTCGACGTGAATCTTTGCACGGCAAATACGGATAAGCCCGCTAAACGCGCGGCAACGCCGTATTCTTCGTATTTAAACTATAGTACGGGGGGAATGTCGCATATTTACTTAAACGGCGCCGATTTCGGAGGTTATGAAAAGATTATCAAAAACTTGAAATCTTTAAATTTCGACGGCGCGGTTATAATAGGCGATACAAACTTTACCGACGTTGGCAATCTGAAACGTTTTGCGCAATTATTAAATAATATAGTTTAAGAACTGTAAAAATTACATTATACATAATATAATAAATACCCGTCTGCGTTTAATTGCAGGCGGGGTTTTTGTTTTTAAAAACGCTTGTTGCGTCGCAAACTTTTATAAAAAAGCAAATTAAAAAATAAAAAATAATTTTATAAAAATGCTTGACAATATTGTTTTACTTTGATAAGATATAAAAGCTGTCGGTTTGACAGCGATGTTTTTCTTTTGAAAAACTTGCGAAGATTGACGTACCGCAAGCTTCATTTGAAGAGTACGGTAAAGCAATCCAGCATGCGAAGCTTGACAACTGCATAGAGAAAGGAAGAAGAAAGTAAAGAAGAAAAGGCAATTTTAACGAAGAAAAAGATTAATAGGTTAATACGAAAAGTGAAGTAAAAGAAAGCAATTTTGCGACTTTGAACTGTATGAATATTAGTCGAGAGAAAGAGTTAGAAGTGTAGAATTTTTGTAGACGAGTAGAAAGAAAGCGAGAAATGCTAATATCGAGAAAGATCAAGCTACAAAGAGCATACGGAGGATGCCTTGGTACATGGCGCCGAAGAAGGACGTGACAAGCTGCGAAAAGCTGCGGGGAGGAGCAAATATCCGGAGATCCGCAGATATCCGAATGAGGGAACTCAGCGTGCCGAGAGGTACGTTATCGTATACTGAATGCATAGGTATACGAGGGGAACCCGGGGAACTGAAACATCTTAGTACCCGGAGGAAAAGAAAGTAAAAACGATTCCGCGAGTAGTGGCGAGCGAAAACGGAGGAGCCCGAAGAGGAGGTAGAAATACCTTCTTGGTATCATAAAGCGAAGAAATCATAGTCGAAGACGGTTGGAAAGCCGCCCGAAAGAAAGTGACAGGCTTGTAGGCGAAATGATTTTTAGTAGGATACAACGAGTACGTCGGAACACGAGGAATTCTGACGGAACATGTGGGGACCATCCCATAAGGCTAAATACGACCATGTGACCGATAGCGAACAGTACCGTGAGGGAAAGGTGAAAAGAACCCCGGGAGGGGAGTGAAAGAGAACCTGAAACCGTGTGCTTACAAGCAGACAGAGGACTACGGGCAACCAGTCTGATGTCGTACCTTTTGTAGAATGGGCCGGCGAGTTACGATGACGTGCGAGGTTAAGAGATAAAGTCTCGGAGCCGAAGCGAAAGCGAGTCTGAATAGGGCGCGAAGTACGTTGTCGTAGACCCGAAACCAGGTGATCTATCCATGAGCAGGTTGAAGCAATGGTAAAACGTTGTGGAGGACCGAACCCACGCCTGTTGAAATAGTCGGGGATGACTTGTGGATAGCGGAGAAATTCCAAACGAACCGGGATATAGCTGGTTCTCCTCGAAATAGCTTTAGGGCTAGCCTCATAGAAGGCCAGATGGAGGTAGAGCACTGAATACCCTAGGGGGCGTCAAAGCCTACCGAAGGTCATCAAACTCCGAATGCCATGCTGGCAGCATATGGGAGTCAGACTGCACGAGATAAGTTGGGCAGTCAAAAGGGAAAGAGCCCAGACCCACGGCTAAGGTCCCAGAGTGCGTGTTAAGTGGAAAAGGATGTGGGATCTCTAAGACAGCTAGGATGTTGGCTCAGAAGCAGCCACACATTCAAAGAGTGCGTAATAGCTCACTAGTCGAGAGGTCCTGCGCCGAAAATGTCCGGGGCTGAAACACGACACCGAAGCCTGGGAATGTACACAAAGTACATTGGTAGAGGAGCATGCCCGCGCCGCAGAAGCCGTACCGTAAGGAGCGGTGGAGGAGCGGGAAGAGAGAATGCCGGCATAAGTAGCGAGAGCGGAGCGAGAAACTCCGCCGTCGAAAGTCTGAGGTTTCCTGGGGAAGGTTCGTCCGCCCAGGGTAAGTCGGGACCTAAGTCGAGGCCGAAAGGCGTAGATGATGGACAACAGGTTGAAATTCCTGTACTACCGAATAAGTTAATGAAGCAGTGACACGGAGAGATAGTGCGAGCGCGCGGATGGAAAAGCGCGTCCAAGCGGTTAGGGTGGCATATAGTGAAGTACGTATGTCGTAAGCCTGAGCCGTGACGGGGAGTGGACTAGGGAATACGAAGCGCATGAATCTGCACCGGCGAGAAAAGCTGCTAAATTTTATAAGGTACCCGTACCGCAAACCGACACAGGTAGACGAGAAGAAAATTCTAAGACGAACGGGAGAACTCTTGTTAAGGAACTCGGCAAAATGACCCCGTAACTTCGGGAGAAGGGGAACCAACTGAAAGGTTGGTCGCAGTGAAGAGGCCCAAGCGACTGTTTATCAAAAACACAGGTTTCTGCTAAATCGTAAGATGAAGTATAGGAGCTGACTCCTGCCCAGTGCCGGAAGGTTAAGGGGATTCGTTAGCGCAAGCGAAGCGATGAACTTAAGCCCCGGTGAACGGCGGCCGTAACTATAACGGTCCTAAGGTAGCGAAATTCCTTGTCGGGTAAGTTCCGACCCGCACGAATGGAGTAACGACTTGGGCACTGTCTCAACAGGAGGCCCGGCGAAATTGTAGTATACGTGAAGATGCGTATTAACCCGCGACTGGACGGAAAGACCCCGTAGAGCTTTACTGTAACTTGATATTGAATCTCGGCAATTAATGCACAGGATAGGTGGGACGCTATGAGATAGCCCTTTCGGGGGCTATGGAGCGGCCGTTGGGATACCACTCTTTGATTGCTGCGGTTCTAACCGGACGCCGTAAACCGGGTTTGGGACATTGTCAGGTGGGCAGTTTGACTGGGGCG